>NZ_JBICWQ010000007.1:0-436541 GCF_043199815.1 Streptomyces sp. NPDC048523
CTGTCCCTGCACCCGCACCCGGGACAGCTCGTCGCCAACGACATCGGCCGGGTGAAGATCCGTACCGCCGAGCCGCTGCCCGTCGACTCCTACTCGGACTCGCGGCGCACCGGTTCGTTCATCCTCATCGACCCGAACGACGGCACCACCCTCACCGCGGGCATGGTCGGCGAGTCGTTCGCGTCCCCCGAGCCCGTCAAGGACGAGTCCGAGGACGACGGGTGGGACTTCTGACATGAACTCCACCGACTACTACTCCACGTTCGCGAAGGAGGGCGGCCGCGTAGGCAGCGGCGCGCTCGGCAGCGGGCAGGGCGGAGTGGCGCGATGTGTGCGCTGACGTACGCGCACCGCTTGCGCGCCCCGTCCCCCCACAGCCGTAGACGCAACCTGCCAACCTCCCGGCCACGACCTGAGAGACCGTGACCGCCGGGCCTCCGAGAGGAACACCTCCCGTGCCTGCTACAACCGCTCTTCGCCGCTCCCTCGCGGTCATCGCCGCGCTCCCGCTGCTCACCCTCGCCGCTTGCGGCTACGGCTCGGACTCCAAGGACACCGACACCGCCAAGGTCGCCGCCGGGGCGAAGAAGATCGACGGCCTCGGCTCCGTCAAGATCGGCTACTTCGGCAACCTGACCCACGGCACCGCGCTCGTCGGGGTGAACAAGGGCTTCTTCCAGAAGGAGCTCGGGGCCACCAAGGCCTCGTACGCGACCTTCAACGCCGGCCCGTCCGAGATCGAGGCGCTCAACTCCAAGTCGATCGACATCGGCTGGATCGGCCCCTCCCCGTCGATCAACGGTTACGTCAAGTCGGGCGGCAAGAGCCTGAAGATCATCGGCGGTTCGGCCTCCGGCGGTGTGAAGCTGGTCGTCAACCCGGACAAGATCAAGTCCCTCAAGGACGTCAAGGGCAAGAAGATCGCCACCCCGCAGCTCGGCAACACGCAGGACGTGGCGTTCCTCAACTGGATCGCCGACCAGGGCTGGAAGGTCGACGCTCAGAGCGGCAAGGGTGACGTCACCGTCGTCCGCACCGACAACAAGATCACGCCGGACGCCTACAAGTCCGGTTCCATCGACGGCGCCTGGGTGCCGGAGCCGACCGCGTCGAAGCTGGTCGCCGAGGGCGGCAAGGTCCTGCTCGACGAGGCGTCGCTGTGGCCGGACAAGAAGTTCGTGATCACGAACATCATCGTGCGCCAGGACTTCCTCAAGGAGCACCCGAAGGCGGTCGAGGCCGTCCTGAAGGCGTCGGTGGAAGCCAACAAGTGGATCAACGCCAATCCTGACGCGGCGAAGGCGGCGGCGAACGAGCAGCTGAAGGCGGACTCCGGCAAGGCGCTCAAGCCCGCGGTCCTGGACCCGGCCTGGAAGTCGATCCAGTTCACCAACGACCCGCTGGCCGCCACGCTCAACACCGAGGCGGAGCACGCGGTCAAGGCCGGTCTGCTCAAGAAGCCCGACCTGAACGGGATCTACGACCTCACCATCCTCAACAAGGTCCTCAAGGCCGACGGCGAGTCCACGGTCGACGCCGCCGGTCTCGGCACCAGCTGAGTCCGGTCCCCGAAGAGTTCCCAGGAGGTGACGACCATGGCCACGACCACGACGCTCGCCAAGGCCGACGAGTCCGTCGAGTACGCCGCACGCCTTGAGCACGTCTCGAAGTCCTTCGCGGGACCGGGTGGACAGCAGCTCGTCCTGGACGACGTCAGCATCGATGTCGCGCCGGGCGAGTTCGTCACCCTCCTGGGGGCCTCGGGCTGCGGCAAGTCCACGCTGCTGAACCTGGTGGCCGGGCTCGACGGCCCGACCGCCGGGTCCATCACGACCGACGGCCGCCCCGCCCTGATGTTCCAGGAGCACGCCCTCTTCCCGTGGCTGACCGCGGGCAAGAACATCGAACTCGCTCTGAAACTCAGGGGAGTTCCCAAGCCCGAACGGCGCGACAAGGCCGAGGAGCTGCTCGAACTGGTCCGGCTGAAGGGCGCGTACGGCAAGCGCGTCCACGAACTGTCGGGCGGTATGCGCCAGCGCGTGGCACTGGCCCGCGCGCTGGGGCAGGAGAGCAATCTGCTGCTGATGGACGAGCCGTTCGCGGCCCTCGACGCCATCACGCGGGACGTGCTGCACGACGAGATCACCCGGATCTGGACGGAGACCGGGATCTCCGTCCTGTTCGTCACGCACAACGTGCGCGAGGCGGTGCGGCTCGCGCAGCGCGTGATCCTGCTGTCCTCCCGCCCGGGCCGGATCGCGCGTGAGTGGACGGTCGACATCCCGCAGCCGCGCCGCATCGAGGACGCGCCCGTGGCCGAACTGGCCCGTGAGATCACCGAAGAACTGCGTGGGGAGATCCGCCGTCATGGCCAGCACTGACACGACACCGGCCCAGGACGCCGGGAGCGTAGAGGCGGGCCTCGACGCGCTGGAGACCCAGGCCACCGGCCGCCCGACCCTGCGCCAGACCCTCGTCAACAAGATCCTGCCGCCGGTCATCGCGCTCGCGGTGGTCCTCGTGATCTGGACGCTCCTCTACCCGGTCGTCGACGACCCGTCCAAGCTGCCGTCGCCGGCGGCCGTGGGCGCCACGTTCAAGGAGGCCTGGCTCCAGGGCGATCTGCTCGGCTACATCTGGACCAGCGTCTCGCGCGGTCTGCTGGGCTTCTTCTTCGCCCTGCTCATCGGCACCCCGCTGGGCCTGATCGTGGCCCGGGTGAAGTTCATCCGCGCGGCCATCGGCCCGATCCTGTCGGGTCTGCAGTCGCTGCCCTCGGTGGCGTGGGTGCCGCCGGCCGTGATCTGGCTGGGCCTGAACAACTCCATGATGTACGCCGTGATCCTGCTCGGCGCGGTCCCCTCCATCGCCAACGGCCTGGTGTCCGGCGTCGACCAGGTGCCGCCGCTGTTCCTGCGGGCCGGCCGCACGATGGGGGCGACGGGCGTCAAGGGCATCTGGCACGTCACGCTGCCGGCCGCACTGCCCGGCTATGTGGCGGGTCTCAAGCAGGGCTGGGCGTTCTCCTGGCGCTCGCTGATGGCCGCGGAGATCATCGCCCAGTTCCCCGATCTGGGCGTGGGCCTGGGCCAGTTGCTCGAGAACGGCCGCACCAACAGCGACATGGCCATGGTGTTCGAGGCGATCCTGCTCATCCTGTTCGTCGGCATCGCGATCGACCTGCTGATCTTCAGCCCGCTGGAGCGGTGGGTGCTGCGCAGCCGCGGTCTGCTGGTGAAGAGCTGAGTCCATGAAGCCCGTTCTCCTGGTCATCGCCCACGGCAGCCGCGACCCGCGGCATGCCGCGACGGTGCACGCTCTCGTACGCCGGGTGCGCTCGCTGCGCCCGGACGTACGGGTGGAGACGGGCTTCCTCGACTTCAACATCCCTTCCGTGCAGGGGGTGTTGGAGTCCCTGGCGGCGGAGGGCGTCCGTGATGTCGTAGCGCTGCCGCTGCTGTTGACGCGGGCGTTCCACGCGAAGGCGGACATCCCCGCGGTCCTCAGGGACGCGCCGCCGCAGCTCCGCATCCGGCAGGCGGAGGTGCTGGGTCCGTCCCCGCTGCTCCTGTCGGCGCTCGAACGGCGGCTCTACGAGGCGGGGTTGACGCCCGCCGACAAGTCCTCGACCGGGGTCGTACTGGCCTCGGCGGGGTCCACCGACCCGGAGGCGATCGCAGTGATCGCTGACATCGCGCGGGAGTGGCGGCACACCGGTTGGTGCGCCGTGCGGCCTGCGTTCGCCTCCGCGGCCCTGCCCCGCACCGAGGACGCGGTACGCGAACTGCGGGCTCTCGGCTGCGCGACGGTGGCCGTGGCGCCGTACGTCCTCGCCCCCGGGTTCCTGCCCGACCGCATCGCGCGCGGCGCGGCACAGGCGGACATCCTGGCCGGGGTGCTGGGGCCCGCGCCGGAGGTGGCGCGGGTGCTGTTGCGGCGGTACGACGCGGCGGCGGCGCAGGGGCTGCTGCGGCTGACGGTGAGCGCGTAGGCGTTACTCCTCGGCAGCCGCCACCGCCTCGTCGGCCAGCCGTGCCAACTCCCCCACCGGCAGCGACCCGGCTGCCCTGCGCTCGCGGGCGAAGGTGTTGGCCAGGCCCTGGAGAAGTTCGTTCAGCGGCGTCGGGACGCCGTGCAGGCGGCCCAGGAGGACGATCTCACCGTTGAGGTAGTCGGCCTCGATGGTGCCGGTGGCGCGGGCGAGGGACTGCCAGGAGGAGCCGCCGACCGGGACGCCGTCGAGCGGGACGGCGGTGACCTTGTCGCCGCGGGTCGTCCGCTGTTCCTCGACGCTCGCGTACGGGATCCCGGCCGCGTCGAGCACCGCCTCGCCCTCGGCACGGACCCGATGGCGCAGGGACCTGCTGTCCGCTCCGCCGTCGTCCGGGCCGCTCAGGGCCATCAGGGCGTTGCCGAGGTTGGTCAGCAGCTTGGCGTACTGCCAACGCGTCACGTCCGCCACGACCGGCGCCTCGAACCTGGACTTCTCCAGGTCGGCGGCGATCCGGTGCAGGATCTCGTCGGTGCCGTGCGGGTAACGGCCGAGGTGCAGCATCCCGGTGAGCGGGGCGCAGGCGGCGCTGACGACACCGGGTTCCACGAAGGTAGCCGGCAGCCAGACACAGACGCCGTAGACGTGCCGGAAGCGGCGCAGGGCCATGCGCTGCCCTTCCACGCCGTTCTGCGCGCACAGCAGCGGCAGCCGCTCGGCCGCCGTGCCACCGCCCTCGACCGGGGCCGGGCCCCACACGTCCAGGGCGCTTTGCGTGTCCTGGGTCTTCACGGCGAGGACGAGTACGTCGTCGGCGCGCAGGACACCCAGCGGGGCCGGTCCGTCCACGACCGGGAGCCGGTGGGTGAACTCGCCGTCCGGCACTCTCAGCCGCAGTCCGCCGTCCCTGAGTGCCGCGAGGTGCGCGCCCCGCGCGACCAGCACGACCTCGTGCCCGGCCCCTGCGAGCCGCCCACCGACGGCCCCGCCGACCGCCCCTGCCCCGATGATGATGTAGCGCATGGGAGGAGCCTCGCACAGGGGTGTCGGCCGCTGTGCGTCCAGCCGGTCATTCTGCGAACGGCGTGGCCTGGTGGAAGTACAGCAGCCACCCGCTCGGCGTGCGCCGCCACAGTGAACTGCGGTGCGCCCGGCTGCCGTTGTGCTCCGTTTCGAAGGTGAGGTGAACGATGTCGGGCGCGAGCCGGACCCCCTTCATCCCGAACGCCGCGATCGGTCCGGCCTCCTGATCCGAGGCCCCGGCCAGGGCGGCGATGATCGACGCTCGGTCCCAGTGCCGCCCTGAGGCGCCGAACTCGTGGAACTCGGGGTGCAGCAGCGCGCCCACGAGCTCGGGCGAGGCACGCACCTCGGGGTCGAGGAGCCGCAACTCGCCCTGGACCGCGGCCTCCACGGCGGGATCGCGGTCAGGCACCCGTCATCTCCACCAGCTTGACGACCGTGTTCCAGTTGCGGCTGGTGGCGATCACGCCCTTGTTCAGCCTCGGCCTGGACAGCTGCTCGGCGAGCTTGGAGCGGCCGAGGCCGTTCGGGGCGTAGAGGTACAGGGCGCGGTCGCCGAGGCGGAATTCCTCGGGGAGGTGGGCGGCCTGGTCGATCTCCGCGAAGCGGGCCGCGTCGACGGGGGCGGAGAAGTAGGTGACGTGGAGCTGTCTGCCCTCCAGTTCGGCGGCCGGGAAAGGGCAGTTGTCGGCGATCGCCTTCAGGTAGGTGTGGTCGCGGACGATCACGTCGACCGTGAAGCCGAACCGTTTCTCGATCGCGTCCGTGAGTTCGGCGGCCAGGGTGTCCTCGTCGCCGTGGTCGGCGGTGAACACGGCCTGCCCGCTCTGGAGGTAGCTGCGTACCCCGCCGTGTCCGAGGTCTTCCATCAGCGTGCGCAGGTCGGCCATGGGGACCTTCCTGCTGCCGCCGACGTTGATTCCGCGCAGCAGCGCCGCGTACGTGGTCGTCATGCGCCCACCCTAGGACGGCCCTCGCGCGGACCCTGATCACCGCCCCGCACACGGTTCTTTAGATGTAAGGGTCACGGTCCTCCCCAGTACCGAGGGCGCGCGGTCCCTTGGGAGGAGCCTGCGGCCCCCGCACTTCACCGGACAGCACGACGAGACGGGTTTATCCGGCTCATACCTTCTAAGTGAAAGGTGGCGGCAGGGGGCTGCCACCGCTCACAAGGGGGCAAGCCCGTCATGGGGAACGGAGACACAAGGGTGCGTGGCCTGGCCGCCCGGGCCGGCGGCTGGAGTGCACGGCACCGATGGGCTGCCGTCGGGATCTGGGTGCTGTTCGTCGTTCTGGCGATGGGGCTCGGCTCGGCAGCGGGCCGGGTCGACGTCAAGGAGAGCGATCAGCTCAAGGGGGAGACCCACACCGCCGCGAAGATCATCGAGGACGCCGGGATCGACGAGCCGGCCAGTGAGACGGTGCTGATCCAGGCCAAGAGCGCCGGTGGCAAGGCGACCGACGCCGACTTCAGGGCCGCCGTCGACGCGGTCATGAAGACGGTCGAGGGCACCGGCGAGGCCACGGACGTGACCTCGCCGTACGACACGAAAACGATCTCGAAGGACGGCCGCAGCGCGCTCGTGCAGTTCGACATGCGCGGCGAGGCGGACACCGCGGGCGACCGGGTCGAGCCGGTGCTGAAGGCCGTCGAGGGGGTGCAGAAGGAGCACGGGTCGCTGCGGATCGAGGAGATCGGCGGCGCCAGCATGATGAAGACGTTCTCCGACGCGTTCGGCGACGACTTCGAGAAGGCCGAGCTCTCCGCGGTGCCGGTGGCCCTCGGCATCCTGCTCATCGCCTTCGGCGCCCTGGTCGCGGCCCTGCTGCCGGTGCTTCTGGCCGTCAGCGCCATCATGGCGACCATGGGTCTGATGGGCATCGTCAGCCATGTGATGCCCATGAGCGACACCGCCAACTCCGTGATGCTGCTGGTCGGTCTGGCCGTCGGCGTCGACTACTGCCTGTTCTATCTGCGCCGTGAGCGCGAGGAGCGGCAGGCCGGGCGGGACGCGCAGACGGCGCTGCGGATCGCCGCCGCCACCAGTGGCCGCGCGATCATCGTCTCGGGTGTCACGGTGTGCGTGGCGATGGCGGGCATGCTGTTCACCGGGCTCGCCGAGTTCGAGGCGATGGGGCTGGCCTCGCTGATGGTCGTGGCGGTCGCCATGGTCGGTTCCGTGACCGTGCTGCCCGCGCTGCTCTCGCTGCTGGGCGGGCGGGTCGAGAAGGGCAAGATCCCCTTCCTGCACCCGGAGAGCCGGCTGCGCCGCAAGCGGGGCGTGAACCCGGAGAGCCGGTTCTGGACCGCCGTACTGAAGGGCGTGCTCGCGAAGCCCGGCATCTCGGTCGTGGTCGCTGCCGGCGCGCTGCTCGCGATCGCGGCACCCGCGCTCGGCATGAAGACCCAGAACCTCACCCTGGACCAGGAGTTCGGCGACTCGCTGCCGATCGTGCAGACGTACAACCGGGTCAACGACGCCTTCCCCGGTGGTTCCGACCCGGCCGAGGTGGTCGTGAAGGCCGCCGACATCAACTCCCCCGAAGTCACCGGCGCGCTGGCCGACTTCAAGGAGCGGGCGATCTCCTCGGGCGCCTCGCGCGGCCCGGTCGAGATCAAGCTGCACGACGCGCAGAACCTCGCCTTCGTGTACGTCCCGCTGGTGGGCGGCTCCGACTTCGACAAGGCCGGTCGGAGCCTGGACAAGCTGCGCGACGAGGTACGTCCGGCCACGCTCGGCAAGGTCGACGGTGTCCAGGCACCGATCACCGGACAGGTGGCGGGATCCAAGGACTTCAACGACCAGCTGACCGGAGCGGTCGTCCCGGTCTTCGCGTTCGTGGTGGTCTTCGCCTTCGTGCTGATGCTGCTGTCGTTCCGCTCGCTGACGGTCGCGATCACCTCCATCGTGCTCAACCTGCTGTCGGTGGGCGCCGCCTACGGCATTCTCGTCGCGGTCTTCCAGCACGGCTGGGGCGCCTCGCTGGTGGGCGCGGAGGGCGTCGGCGCCATCATCACCTGGCTGCCGCTGTTCCTCTTCGTGATCCTGTTCGGCCTGTCGATGGACTACCACGTGTTCGTGGTCTCGCGGATCCGCGAGGCGCGCCTGCGGGGCCGCAGCACGAAGGACGCGATCCAGCACGGCGTGGTCACCACGGCCGGCGTCGTCACCAGCGCCGCCGTCATCATGGTCGCCGTCTTCGCGATCTTCGGGACGCTGTCCATGCAGTCCATGAAGCAGATGGGCGTGGGTCTCGCGGCCGCGGTGCTCATCGACGCGACGATCATCCGGGGCGTGCTGCTCCCGGCGGTCATGGCACTGCTCGGCGAGCGCAACTGGTACCTGCCGAAGTGGCTGCACCGGCTGCCCGACCTCACCCACGACGAGGCCGCGGACGCCGTGGCGGTGCCCGCGGCGCGGGACGACGAGGGTGAGCCGCTGAGGGTCTGACCCCTGCGGGACGGGGCTGAATCCCCCTGTACCGAGGGTCCGTTGGCAACCGGGGTGCCAACGGACCCTCACTCATGCGCGCAGTTCCGCCTCGATGAGATCGGCGGCCCTGCGCGTGCCGCCCTCCTGGGCCATCTCCGCCTGGATCTCCTTGAGCCTGCGGGCCACCTCCGGGTCGTCGACGAGCGCGAGGGCGGCCTCCCGCAGAGCCTCGGCGGTCGCCTCCTGCGTGTCGATCCGGCGGGCGACCCCGAGGCCCTGGAGCATGTCGGCGTTGCCGAACTGGTCCACGGCCTGCGGTACGGCGATCATCGGCGTGCCGGTCGCCAGTCCCTCCTGGCTGCCGCCCGCGCCGGCGTGCGTGACGAACAGGTCGGCCTGCCTGAGGACCGCCAACTGCGGTACCCACGAACGCACTTCGACGTTGTCCGGTACGGCGCCCAGCTCGGCCGGGTCCACGTGCCTGCCGATCTGGAGCACGAGGTGCCAGCCGGGGAGGTCGCCGAAGGCGCGGACGCATTCCTTGTAGAAGTCGGGCCGCTTGGTGAAGGAGGAGCCGAGGGAGACCAGTGCGACCTTCTCGGCCCCGGCCGGCCGCTGCCACTCCCCCTGGGAGCCGCGGTCCCCCTGACAGGCGCCGACGAAGGTGTACACGCTCTCGTCGACCCGGTCGGCGTTCGGCTGGAGCGCCCTGGGGATCAGGACGAGGGAGCGGTCGGGGCGGCCTGCGAAGGGGTCGGGGTGCAGGTCGATCCCGTTGTCCCGCAGCCAGTTCTGGAACCGGGCGTAGTAGGCCTGCCCTCGTTCGGTGCTCTTCGGCCCGGCCCACATCGGCTCGGCGACCTCCTCCTCGTAGCCCTCCCAGGCGACGAGGTTCGGCGAGAGGGAGATCGCGGGCACGCCCCAGCGGTGGGCGAGGACGCGGGCCGGGTAGGCGGTGATGTCGTGCAGGACGAGGTCCGGTGCGTCGCCGTCGTACGCCTGGGCGAGCTGCGGCAGGGCCTGCATCGCGTCGGCGAGGAAGAGTTCCACGTGGTCGAGGAGTTCGGTGCCCCAGGCCGACGGGTCGTCGTCCGGACCGGGCAGGGTCGAGTTCCACGGCTTCACCTCGGCCCCGGTCTCGGCGGCCTTCTCGGCGAAGAGGGGCGGAATGGCGTACGTGACCCGGTGCCCGCGGGCCACGAGCTCGCGGATCACTTCCAGGCTGGGGTTCACGTGGCCGTGGACGGCGATGGAGAACATGGCGATGTGCGAGCGAGGGGTCATGGGAGCGAGGCTAAGCGAGACGATACGTATCGTGCAAAGTGATTACCGAGCTGCACGGTGTCCGCCTGGTCGGCGAGCGCGATGCCTCAGCGCTGGTAGCGGGCCAACACCAGGTTGCCGTCGTCCTCCAAACGTTTTCGCAGCTCATCGAGGCCGATGGCACCGCTGTAGTACTCCTGGAAGGCCGGTGTGGCGACCTTGTCCTTCCACTCCGGGTAGCCGCGGACGGACTGCGCGGGAGCCGTGGTGAGGTGGGAGGCGAGGGCCGTGCCGGTGGCCCAGCCGTCCTTCGTGGCGTGCAGGGCCGGATCGGCGAGCGCCCGCGTCCCCGTGGGCAGCATCCAGTCCCCCAGCGCCAGCCGGACCATGTTCTTCGGCCGGAGCAGGAAGGCGATGAATTCGGCGGCCTCCTTCTTGTGCGGGCTGTCCTCGGCGACGGACAGGGTCTGCGGGCTGACGCCCTGGGTGAGCCCGTCGGCGCCGGCCGGGGCGGGCAGCACCTGCCACCGGAAGCCCTTCGGCGCCTGCTGCGCGATCTGCTGACGGTAGGAGAATCCGAGCGGGACCATCGCGTACTTGCCGCCGAAGAAGCCGGGCAGGGTGTCGGAGCCGCCGCTGCCGAGCGTGGTGGGCGAGGCGCTGTGGTCGGTGTTCGCCTGGTCGTGGATGGTGCGGGGCACGGTCTCGTCGGCCTTCTCGAAGCGGACGGTGACCTTTCCGTCACCGCCCCGGTGGAAGAGCTGTCCGCCCGCCGACAGCGACAGGTTGAGGGTCGCGGAGACGGGCTCCTTGAGCGGCCAGGCCACGCCGTACTTGCCGGCACCGCTGAGCTGCCCGGTGATCCGCCGGAACTCCGGCCAGGTCCAGGGGTGTTCGGGTGTGGGGATCCGGACGCCGGACTCCTTCAGCCACTCGGCGTTGGCGACGAGGACGCGGGGCTCCTGGAGGAAGGGCACGCCGTAGACGCCGTCGCCGAAGGTGGCGGTCTGCCAACTCCGTCGCGGGATGTCCGACTTCAGCCGCTCGGGCAGCAATCCCTTGAGATCGGCGAGGTAGCCGCCATAGGCGAAGTCCGCGAGGTCGTCGGAGGCGTCGTGGATGATGTCGGGCGCCTCGCGGCCCTCGAACGAGGTGAGCAACTGATCGTGGACGCTGTCCCAACTCCCCTGCACGTACTCGACCTTGACGCCGGGATGGGTCGCGTTCCACTCCTTCACGAGAGCCTTGTTGGCCTCGACGGACTCCTCCTGCCAGGCGAGGGACTGGAAGCGGAGGGTGATACGGCCCTCCTCGTCCTCGGGCATGCTCGTACCCGTGCATCCAGCCAGGAGCAGGACGAGGACTCCCACGATCCATCGTGCGCGCATCAGCTCTTCACCGCCCCGGCCAACATGCCTCCCGTGATACGGCGTTGGATGATCGCGAAGATGATCAGCGAGGGAAGGGTGGCGAGGAACGCGGCCGCCGCCAGCGGGCCGAGGTCGGCGACTCCCTCCGCTCCGATGAAGTGGGTGAGGACGACCGGCAGGGTCTGTTTGTCCGCGGTCTTCAGGAGCACCAACGCGAAGAAGAACTCGTTCCACGCGGTGATGAACGCGAACAGTGCCGTCGCCACGATCCCCGGCGCGAGCAGCGGCGCCGTCACCGACACCAGGGTCCGCAGGCGCCCGGCCCCGTCGACGGCCGCCGCCTCCTCCAGCTCGGTCGGCACGGCACGGACGTATCCGACGAGCATCCACAGCGCGAACGGCAGCGCCCACACGACGTACACCAGCACCAGCCCCACCAGGGAGTTGATCAGCCGCAGGTTCTTCAGCACCAGGAACAGCGGGATGATCACCAGCACGAGCGGGAACGCCTGACTGACCACCACCCAGCCCGTGGCGGCCTTCGCCAGCCTGGTGCGGTGGCGGGCCATGACATAGGCGAGCGGCGTCGCGATCAGTACGGCGATCACCGCGGCGGCGAGCGCGGCGAGCAGGGAGTTTCCGGCGGCGCGCAGCAGGGGCTGTTCGTCGAAGGCCTGCCGGAAGTTGTCGAGGGTGGGGTCCCGGGGGATCCAGGTGGGGTGCAGACTGCCCAGTTCCCGGGGGGACTTGAAGGCGGTGGAGACCAGCCAGAGGAAGGGGAAGGCGAGGAAGACGAGATAGGCGAGGAGGGCGGCGTACTGGCCGACGCGGCCTGAGGTGCTGGTCCTCACGCGTCGTCACCTCCCTTGAGTCGGCCCATGAGGAACAGGGCGAGCAGGACGGAGATGACGGCCACCATCACGAGCCCCATCGCGGCCGCGTAGCCGAACTGGCCGTAGCGGAAGGCCTCTTCGTAGGCGAAGAGCATGGGCAGGCGGGTGCGTCCGCCGGGTCCGCCGCTGGTCAGCACGTACACCAGGGCGAACGAGTTGAAGTTCCAGATGAAGTTGAGCGCGGTGATCGCGAGCGCGACCGGTCTGAGGGCGGGCCAGGTGACCGTGCGGAAGCGTCGCCAGGCACCCGCGCCGTCCATCGCGGCCGCCTCGTGGAGTTCGCGCGGAGTGTTCTGGAGGCCGGCGAGCAGAGTGACCGTCGTCTGCGGCATCCCGGCCCAGACGCCGACGACGATCACGGCGGGCAGGGCGGTGGACAGGCCGCTGAGCCAGTCCCGGCCGTCGCCGAGACCGAGGGTGCGCAGGGTCTCGTTGAGGACACCGGCGTCCGGGTTGTAGACCAGGCGCCACATGACACCGACGACGACCTCGGGCATGGCCCAGGGGATGATCGCGAGGGCGCGGGCGAGCCAGCGCAGCTTGAGGTCCTGGTCGAGCAGCAGGGCGAGACCGAGCGCCAGCAGGAACTGCGGGACGGTCACCCCGACCGCCCAGACAAGGCCGATCCGGAACGACTCCCAGAACAGCGTGTCGTGCAGCAGGTCCTGGAAGTTGAGGCCGCCGATCCACTGGGTGGCCCGGGTCCGGCCGGACTGGGCGTCGGTGAAGGCCAGCAGGATCCCGTACAGCAGCGGCCCCACGCTCAGCACCAGGATCGGGATCAGCGCGGGCAGCACCAGGAACCAGGCCGCGCGGTCGGTCGGGCGACGGTCCCCCTCGGCGCGCGGTGCGCCCTGCGCCGACCGCTCCTTCGCGGTCACCAAGGTCACGTCATCGGCTCCTTCGCACGGCTCGTGACGATCCGGCCCTCCTGGCCCGGGCCTCCGTCATGGTCGTGAAGGGGGTATGCGCCGTCAAGACAGCGCGCACAGCGGCCCACCTGTGGGAATGCGAGACTGACCGGGGCGATGGCGCGAACTCGGCGCCGTTCGCGGTGGCACTGCACAGGCATGCGGGGCATGTCAGGACCGGGAGGCCGGACGATGGACGAGGCACGGGCACGGGACGTACTGGCCGCGGCGGGGTTGCCTGCGGGGTCGGCGCAGCTGCTCGCCCTGGGCGAGAACGCCGTGTTCGCCGCCGGTGACCTGGTCGTCAAGGTGGGGCGCGACGCCGAGCTCCTCGACCGGGCACGCCGGGAACTGGACATCGCCGTGTGGCTGGCGGAGGCGGAGGTGCCGGCGGTGCGGGCGGCCGAGCCGAAGGCACGATTGGTCGAGGGACATCCGGTGACGTTGTGGCACCGGCTTCCGGACGCCGTACGGCCCGCCGAGGCGCGGGATTTGGCCGAACTGCTGCGGGTGGTGCACGCGCTGCCGGCCCCGCCCTTCGAGTTGCCTCCCCGTGAGTTGCTCGGGGGTGTCGAGCGGTGGCTGCGGCTTGCGGGGGATGCGATTTCCTCCGCCGACGCCGAGTATCTGCGACAGCGCCGGGACGGCTTCGCGGGGGCGGCGGCCGCGGTCACGCCTCGGCTGGAGCCGGGGCCGATCCATGGGGACGCGCTTCCCCGCAATGTGCACGTCGGTCCGTCCGGGCCCGTCCTTGTCGACCTGGAGACCTTCTCCTCGGATCTGCGGGAGCACGATCTGGTGGTCATGGTGCTGTCCCGGGACCGGTACGGGTTGCCTGCGGCGGCGTACGACTCCTTCACCGCCGCGTACGGGTGGGATGTGCGGGAGTGGGAGGGCTGCTCGGTGCTTCGGGGGGCTCGGGAGACGGCCAGTTGTGCGTGGGTGGCGCAGCATGCGCCGTCGAATCCCAAGGCGTTGGCCGAGTTCGAGCGCAGGGTTGCCTCGTTGCGGGACGGCGATGAGGAAGTGCGCTGGTACGCGTTCTGATCAAGGGGCGGCCGCGGGTCCGTAGTGGCTGGTCGCGCCGTTCCCCGCGCCCCTGGGTGGGTCATCTCCGCCCTGGATTGTTCGTGCCGCTCCTCTCAGCTCCGCAAGGACCGTGCGCACCGCTCTCCTCGCCGTCCTCTCCGGGCGGTAGAGGGCGTCGATGTGACGTCTCGCCTGGACGCCGCTCAAGGGTCTGAGGGCCAGGGCCGGATGCCGGCGCATTGTCCAGCGGGGCATCAACGCCAGGCCCCCGCCCGCCGCCACCGCCTCGGCCGCCACCGAGAACTCGTTGATGCGGTGGGCCAGGTGCAGGCGCCGGCCCGCGGCCGCCGCGATCGCCTCGATGGTGGCCACGATCGGGAAACCGTCGTGGGCGGTGATCCAGGGCTCGCCCGCCACGTCCGCCGGGGTCACCCGGCGTCCGGCCGCCAGCGGGTGGTCGGCGGGCATGGCCACGTCCAGTGGTTCCCGCAGGAGCGTGGTGGCCGTCACCGTGGGCGGCCAGGCGGGGGCGTGGTCGAGGCGGTGGGCCAGGACGATGTCGTACGCGCGGGTCAGGCGCGGGAAGTCCTCCTGCGGTACGTCCTCGTCGGCGAGCCTCGGGACGGGCGTGCCGGGGTCGGCGAGGGCGCGCAGCAGCAGGGGGAAGAAGGCCGCCCCCGCGCTGTGGAAGGCGGCCACCGAGACCTCGCCGTCGGGCCGGTCCACGAACTCCTGGACCGTGTGCCGGGCGCGGGCCAGCGCCGTCTCCACCTCGATCGCGGCGCCCGCCAGGGCCTGCCCGGCGTCCGTGAGCACCAGCCGTCTGCCCTCGCGCTCGGTCAGCGGCACCTTGACCGAACGCTGCAACAGCCTCAGCTGCTGCGAGATCGCCGACGGGGTCACCAGCAGCGCGTCGGCGACGGCGGTGACGCTGCCCAGTTCGCCGAGTTCCCGCAGGATCCGCAGCTGTCGTTCATCCATCTCGACAGTGTAGGAGAACTAAAAGATCGTTTAAGGAACTGGCTCTGGGCTTCAGGGACGGCTCGGTGCAGGGTGGGCAGGTGTCCGACGCCCGCCGTACCGACCTGGTACTTCTGCTGGTCGCGATCGTCTGGGGTTCGAGTTATCTCTCCGCCCAGACCGCGACGTCCGCTCTCCCCGTCCTGCTGGTGCTCTTCGCCCGCTACGCCCTGTCCGCGCTCGCCTGCCTGGGAGTCGTCGTCTCCCGCGGGCGAGGCCCGCGCCGGTGGACCCGCGCGGAACTGCGGGCGGGGCTGCCCCTGGGTCTCACTCAGGCCGCGGTCCTGGTCGTCGAGACCTACGGCGTCGCCCACACCAGCGCCGCCAACGCGGGGCTGATCATCAGCCTGACCATCGTCCTCACCCCCCTCCTCGACCGCACCGGACACCGGGGCGGCCTGCCGCCCGTGTTCTACGCCGCCGCCGGTGTCTGCGTGCTGGCCGTCGGGATCCTCATGGCGGGCAACGGCTTCCACGCGCCCCGCCTCGGCGACCTGCTGATGCTGGGTGCCGCGGTCGTACGGGCCGGTCATGTCGCACTCGTCGGCCGGCTCACCGCGGGCCGGGCGATACGGCCGCTGCACCTCACGACCGTGCAGACCGTCGTCGGCACGGTCCTGTTCCTCCCCCTGGCCGCGCGCGACCTTCCGACCCTGGTCCACGCGGACTCGGCGACCTGGACGCAGCTGCTCTATCTCGCCCTGTTCTGCAGTGTGTTCGCCTTCCTCGCCCAGACCTGGGCGGTGCAGCGCACCTCGGCCAGCCGGGCCAGTCTGCTGCTGGGCACGGAGCCGATCTGGGCCGCGGCGGCGGGGGTCGCCCTGGGCGGCGAGCACTTCACCGCGCTGACCGGGCTCGGGGCGGTCATGATGATCACCGGCACCTACTGGGGGCAGTCCGTGGAACGCGCCCACCGCGCAACCGCCTTGCACCGCACCGCAGTTCAGCCCACGCCCACCGAAGAGGACACCCGATGCCCGCCGACGACGCCCACGAGCCGTACGACACCTACGACCGTCTGATCACCCTGCTCGACACCTCCTCCGTCGACTACCGGTTGATCGACCACGTACCCGAGGGCACCACGGACGCCGTGTGCGCGCTGCGCGGGCACCCTGCCTCGGAGGCGGCGAAGTGCATCGTGCTGCGGGTCAAGGTGGACCGCCGGACGACCCGGCATGTCCTCGCGGTCGTCCCGGGGGACCGGCGCGTGGACCTGGACGCGATCCGGACACTGTTCGCCGCGCGCTATGTCGGGTTCAGCGACGCGGAGACCGCCGAACGGCTGGCCCGGGCGATCCCCGGCACGGTCCTGCCGTTCAGTTTCGACCCCGAACTGGAGCTCGTCGCCGACCCGGACGTCGTCAAGCAGCCCCGGCTCTACTTCAACGCCGCCCGACTCGACAGGTCGCTGTGCCTGTCGGGGCCCGACTACGAACGGTTGGCGAACCCGCGGGTGGAGCCCATCGCGGGTCCGGCGCCGGAGTGATGCCGCCGGCCGGAGACCGCCGCCCGCCAACACTCCCGTCACACCGTCTCGTCCGCCGGCTCACGCAATGGCCACGTGCCGTCGATCACCGCTGTCTCGTCGCCCTTGCGGCGCAGGAAGTTCTGGAAGTCCGCCGCCCATTCCGCGTACCACTCGATCTGACGGCGGTGCAGGTCCGCCGGGCCGAGGGCCGCGACCTTGGGGTGGCGCGCGGCTATCGCGCAGGCCAGCCGGGCCGCGGCGAGGGCGTCGGCGCCGGCGTCGTGGGCGGTGTCGAGTGCGATGCCGTACTCCGTGCAGACCGCTTCGAGGTTGCGCTTGCCGCGGCGGTAGCGGTCCACCGAGCGGTCGATGGTGTACGGGTCGATCACCGGTGCGGGGTCGAGGCCGCCCAGGCGCTCACGCAGGGACGGCAGGCCGTAGCGGCGCAGTTCGGCGGAGAGGAGGCTCAGGTCGAAGGCGGCGTTGTAGGCGACGACCGGGACGCCCGTCTTCCAGTAGGTCGCGAGGACGTCCGCGATGGCGTCGGCGACCTGGTCCGCGGGGCGGCCCTCGGCACTCGCCCGTTCGTTGCTGATGCCGTGCACCGCCACCGCTTCCGCCGGGATCTCCATGCCCGGGTCCGCCAGCCACTCCCGGCGCCCCATGGGCTGCCCGTCCCTGACCTCGATCACGGCTGCCGTGACGATGCGCGCCTCGCGCGGATCGGTGCCGGTGGTTTCCAGGTCGAAGCCGATCAGCAGCTCTCGGTGCCAGCCCATGGGCGGTCCCCCTTCTTGGTGGTGCTTTCCCCCAGTGGTCCCCACCTTCCCATGTGCCACTGACAATCGGAGGACCACGTTCCCCTTGGCGCCCTGCCCTACGGGACGTTCAGGACACCGGCCGCGAATCCGCCCAGTTCGTCTCGAACTCCTCGCGGTAGGTCGGGAAGAGGCCGCTGTCGTCCACGTCGCCCGCCTTGACCACCCGGTTGCCGCTGCGCAGCACGAGAACCGGTGCCTCCATGCCCCGCGACCGGCGCAGATAGGACTGCACGACCGCGATGCCGTCCGAGCCGTCGCCGTCCACGAGGTAGGCGGAGAAGCGCGGGGTGTCGTCGTAGACCTGGATCTGGAAGGCGCCCGGGTCGCGCAACTTCGACCGGACCCGGCGCATGTGCAGGATGTTCATCTCGACGGCCCGGCTCAACTCACTGCGCTTCATGCCCAGTTCCCGCTCGCGCCGCTTGACCGCGCTGGAGGCCGGGTTCAGGAACAGCAGCCGCACCCGGCAGCCGGCCTCGGCCAGGCGCACCAGACGGCGCCCGGAGAAGTTCTGCACGAGGAGGTTGAGGCCGATACCGACGGCGTCGAGACGACGGGCGCCGCCGAAGATGTCCTCGGCGGGGAACTGGCGCAGCAGCCGCACCCGGTCGGGGTGTACGGCGACCACGTCGGCGTACCGGTCGCCGACCAGGTCCTCGACCGCGTCGACGGGCAGCCGGCGGGCGGACGGCACGTCACCGCCGGTGCCGAGTATCTCCAGCAGCTTGGCGGCGGCGCGCTCGGCCTGGCCGAGGACCGCCTCGGACAGGGCCCGGTTGCGGGAGACGACGTTTCGGGTCACCTCCAGCTCGTCCAGGGCCAGTTCGACGTCCCGGCGGTCGTCGAAGTAAGGCTCGAAGCACGGCCAGTGCTGCACCATCAGCTCGCGCAGCTGGGGCAGGGTGAGGAAGCTGAGGACGTTGTCGTCGGCGGGGTCGAGCAAGTAACCCTTGCGGCGGCTGACTTCGCGGACCGCGACCGCGCGCTGGACCCACTCCTGTCCGGCGGGTCCGGCGGCCGCGACCACCCAATCGTCGTGGCCGTGGACGGGTTGGTAGATGGGACGCAGAACAGCGGCCACGACGGCCCGCAGCCGCTGTTCGACGAGGTTCAGCCAGATGTAGGCCCGGCCGGCCCGCTGTGCGCGCGTACGTACCTCGCGCCAGGCGTCGGCGTCCCAGTCCAGCTCCGGCCCGATCGTCGCTCCCGCGTCCATCGGCCGTGCCAGGGACACCGTGCCGGGCGGGGCGTCTGCGGAGTTCCCCTCGTGACCCTCGTCACCAGGGGGCAACTCCAGCCCTCCCGAGCCCACCCGCGCACCGCCTTCCGCTCCCCCGAGCACTCCCCTTGCCAACGATCAAGGAAGGGTACTCCGGTAGCGGTCGGCGGTGCAGCCGGATGGACAGGGTCTTTCTCAACTACCGAATTCCCAGTGCCCGTTCTGCCCGGCGAGCTCGGCCGGAGTGAGCGGATTCATAGCCGTGACGTCCCTGGGAGCGATGGAGAATCCCTGCCAGTGGACCGGCATGGGCTGCTGGTCCTCGTCCCGGGCGATGTGGTGGAAGCCCACGTTCATCCAGACCACCGGGTGGGTGAGCGCCTGTCCGTTGACCCACTTGTCGACGGACTTGCCCGCTCCGGCACCGCAGTCGGCGGTGTTGTTGCTGGCGAACTGCTCGCACGGGTTGTACTCGGTGAAGTACACGTCGTGCTTGGTGAAACTGCGGCCCGGGTACCTGGTGGTCGGGCCGGGGACGATCTCGTACGACCGCTGGTGCCAGTCCTTGTTCTTGCCGGCCGCGCTGACCATGCGCCACCAGCGGTAGCTCTTGGAGTCTCCGGCGAGTTCCTTGGTGACCGGGGTGCGGGTGGTCTTGACGGTCGCGGCCTGCTGGCCCTGGGCGGCCGCGGTGACCGTCGAGTCGTACTGCTCGACCCGGTTCTTGGAGGAGCCGTCGAGGGCGAAGTCCAGGCGCCAGAAGGCGTTGTGGCTGTGGCTGGTGGCCTGGGCGCGGGGGCCCTTGCCGATGGGCCAGCCGCGGCCGTCCCCGGCGTCGTAGTCCTCGAAGGAGAGGCTGCCGGTCGCGCCGAGGTTCATGGTGATGGTGCCGTCGTCCTGGAAGCGCCACTCGGTCATGTACTCGTACCAGCCGACCTGGTTGACCGAGTAGACGAGCAGGTCCTTGCCCTGGGCCTGGTAGACCTTGTTGGCGCTGTCGCCCTGCATGCGGTAGGCGTGGCCGCGCGAGCGGGTCGTGGTGCACAGGCCGTTGACGTCGGAGTTGTCCGGGTCCCAGGAGTCGGGGACCTTGACGCTCTTGATGGTGCCGCCGGGGCACTCGCCCGGGTCCAGGTTCATCAGGCCCTGGGCGAAGCCGAAGCCCGTCAGGTCGTCGTACTCGACGCTGCCGTCGTCGTAGGGGACGTGGATCTGGCCGAGCCGGGCGCTGTTGAGGACCTTGATCGGCGCGGCCTCGCCCTTGGGCTGGTAGGAGATGTTCTCCAGGACGAGGCCGGCCTTGCTGTCGTAGCGCCAGCACATCCGCCAGGTCGTGCCGCTGGAGAGCTTCTGCTCGATCTTGTAGGCGGTGCTGCACTCCGCCGCGGCCGCGGCGGCGGCCTTCGGCTGGGCTGCGGCCGGTCCCGCACCAGTGGTGACGCCGGCGGCCAGCGCGGCCACGGACACGCCGAGGGCCGCGTTCCTGCGCACGCGGCTGATTCTGTTGACACGCATGAAGAGATGACTCCCTTGCGGAAGGACAAGGTGGGAAAAGCGGACGAAGAGGGCAGATCAGCTGTCGAGCTTGGCGACCTTGCGGGCGCTCAGATCGATCACGAAGGACCTGGCGTCGATCCAGGGACCGTTCTTCACCTTCGGGAACAGCCGCACACAGCGGTGCTCGCCGCACTTGTCGAGCACGGCCGGCTGCCCGCCCGGGACGGCCCGGTACACGGCGCCGGTCAGCAGCAGCTGATTCGGGTCGGTGAGTTCCTTGTCGGTGGCGTCCTTGTAGTCGGACTTCAGGTCCGCGCCGAGCGGGTCGGCGATCAGAAGGCTCGCGGCCTCCGCGTACTCGGCACTGCTCAGCGGCGGCTGGACGCCGTGCTGGGTGCCGGTCGCGACGACCTTGCCGCTGTCGAGGTCGACGGTCCTGGTGACGAGGGTGTCGTCCCGGTAGTCGTAGAACGTCACGTCCGCGCGTCGGGGCGCGTTCGGGTCGTCCAGTTCGCCGACCTTGGGGTCGGCGAGGTCCACGGTGAGCCGCTCGGGGCCGCGGTCGCCCTCGACGTCCTCACTGGCGTTGAGCAGCTGCGGGTTCACGGCGATCTGCTCGACCCGCTGGATCTCGTCGTCGGTGAGCGGGTCGCGGCCCTTGCCCTTCGCGCCCTCGGCGGCCGGCGCCTTTTCGACCACCCCGGGCGCGACGGCTCCGTCCGCACCCTGTCCCGCCTGCGCCGCGGACTGTCCCGAGGCCGCCTTGCCGCCCCCCGTGTCGTCCGCCCCCGCGGTGCCCGGAAGGGTGATCCCGACCATCACGGCGGTCCCGGCCACCGCGATCGCCGCACCTGCCACCACCTTCCCGAGGTGGCGGTGCACTATCTTGCGCACATCTTCCCCCTACTCCCCGGGCAAGCTCCGGGAGTATGTGTCTGCCCCACTGGTTCGGCACAGGACGATCCTGTGATCGTCCTGTGCACTGGTCGATCGGTAAGAGGGATGTAAGTCATAGGTGGTTCCATCACTTTCGTGGACACTCGGGGCCAAGGGGCCCCATGCGGCGCGGGACAGCTGAAAGAGTCGGTTCATGCAGGTCTGGCCTGGAGAGGCGTATCCACTCGGTGCCACGTACGACGGCGCCGGTACCAACTTCGCGGTCTTCACGGAGGCCGCGAACCGAGTAGAGCTGTGTCTGTTGCACGACGACGGCTCGGAAACGGCGGTGGAACTGCGCGAGAGCGACGCGTTCGTCCGGCACGCGTATCTGCCGGGCGTGATGCCCGGGCAGCGCTACGGCTTCCGCGCGCACGGACCGTACGCACCTGAGCGCGGCCTGCGCTGCAACTCGTCGAAGCTGCTGCTCGACCCGTACGCGCGCGCGATCAGCGGTTCGATCCGCTGGGGCGAGGAGGTGTACGGCTACCACTTCGACTCGCCCGACAAGCGCAACGACCTCGACTCGGCGCCGCACACCATGACGTCGGTCGTGGTCAACCCCTACTTCGACTGGGGCGACGACCGGCGGCCGCGGATCGGGTACCACGAGACGGTGATCTACGAGGCGCACGTCAAGGGCCTCACCATGCAGCACCCGGGGCTGCCCGAGGAGCTGCGCGGCACCTACGCCGCGCTCGCGCACCCGGCGATCATCGAGCACCTGGTGGAGCTCGGCGTCACCACCCTGGAGCTGATGCCGGTCCACCAGTTCGTGAACGACCACCGCCTGGTCGACATGGGCCTGAACAATTACTGGGGCTACAACACGATCGGTTTCTTCGCCCCGCACAACGCGTACGCCTCCTGGGGAGACCGCGGCCAGCAGGTCCTGGAGTTCAAGTCGGCGGTCAGGGCGCTGCACGAGGCCGGCATCGAGGTCATCCTGGATGTCGTCTACAACCACACCGCCGAGGGCAACCACCTGGGCCCGACGCTGTCCTTCAAGGGGCTCGACAACCCGTCGTACTACCGCCTCACCGAGGATCCCCAGTACTACATGGACACCACCGGCACCGGGAACTCCCTGCTGATGCGGTCCCCGCACGTCCTTCAGCTGATCATGGACTCGCTGCGGTACTGGGTCACCGAGATGCATGTCGACGGTTTCCGCTTCGACCTGGCGGCCACTTTGGCCCGGCAGTTCCACGAGGTGGACCGGCTGTCGTCGTTCTTCGACCTGGTGCAGCAGGACCCGGTGGTCTCCCAGGTGAAGCTGATCGCGGAGCCCTGGGACGTCGGCGAGGGCGGCTACCAGGTGGGCAACTTCCCGCCGCTGTGGACGGAGTGGAACGGCAAGTACCGCGACACCGTGCGGGACCTGTGGCGGGGCGAGCCGCGCGCGCTGGCGGAGTTCGCGTCCCGGCTGACCGGTTCCTCGGACCTCTACCAGGACGACGGCCGGCGTCCGCTGGCCTCGATCAACTTCGTCACCTGCCACGACGGGTTCACCCTGCACGACCTGGTCTCGTACAACGACAAGCACAACGACGCCAACGGGGAGGGCAACCGCGACGGCGAGAGCCACAACCGGTCCTGGAACTGCGGTGCGGAGGGCGAGACCAACGATCCGGCGGTGCGGGAGCTCCGCGCCCGTCAGATGCGCAACTTCATCGCCACGCTGATGCTGTCCCAGGGCGTGCCGATGATCAGTCACGGCGACGAGGTCGCGCGCACCCAGCGCGGCAACAACAACGCCTACTGCCAGGACAGCGAGCTGGCCTGGGTCCAGTGGCCGGAGGAGGCCGGGGACGGGGCGGCGGGGCTCGGCGCCGAGCTGCTGGCCTTCACACGCGCGATGGTGTGGCTGCGCAAGGACCATCCGGTCCTGCGGCGCCGCCGCTTCTTCCACGGGCGACCCGTGGAGGGGACCCACGGCGAGCTGTCGGACATCGCCTGGTTCACTCCCGAGGGCAAGGAGATGACCCAGCATGACTGGGACCGGGCGCAGGCTTCGGCGCTGACGGTCTTCCTCAACGGCAACGCGATCTCCGAGCCCGGTGCCCGCGGGGAACGGATCGTGGACGACTCGTTCCTGCTGATGTTCAACGCCTCGCCGAAATCGCTGGACTTCGTGGTGCCGGTCAACCACGGCCGGCAGTGGGAGGTGGTGGTCGACACCGCCCGTCCGGACGGGGTGCCGCCGGGCACGGGACCCAAGGTGCAGGCAGGGGACAAGCTGACGCTGGTGGATCGGAGCATGGTGGTGTTGCAACGGCCTGTCTAGCACGTTGACGTCGGGACGGGACGGGACCGTCCCGACGTCGGGGTCCCGATGTCGATGTTCCGTACACATGGAGCACGCGATGACACGAAAGGCGGCAGGGCGGGTACGTAGGTCTGCATGACATCTGAGCGACCCGACCCGTCGGTGCCGACGGCCACGTACCGGCTGCAGCTGCAGCCCGAGTTCCCGTTCGCGGCCGCGGCGGCGGCCGTGCCGTATCTGGCCTCGCTGGGCGTCTCGCACCTGCACCTGTCCCCCGTCCTGGAGTCCGTCCCGGGTTCGACGCACGGCTATGACGTCGTGGACCACGCGCGCGTGCGTGAGGAACTGGGCGGCGAGGACGGGCTGCGCGCACTGTCGCGCACCGCGCGGGAGCACGGGCTGGGCCTGGTGATGGACATCGTGCCGAACCACATGGCGATGGACCCGCGCCACAACCGCGCCTTGTGGGAGGTGCTGCGGGAGGGCCCGAAGTCGCCGTACGCGCGCTGGTTCGACATCGACTGGGAGGCACAGGGCGGGCAGGTGCTGCTGCCGGTGCTGGGGCAGCCGGTCGGCGCGGAGCTCGGCAACCTCACGGTGGACGGCGACGTCCTGCGCTACTACGACCATGTGTTCCCGCTCCGCGAGGGCACCGGGGACCTCCCGTTGCCGCAGCTCCTGGACGCGCAGTGGTACCGCCCGGTGTGGTGGCGGCTTGCGCGTACGGAGCTCAACTACCGGCGCTTCTTCAGCATCTCGGAGCTGATCGGGGTGCGGGTCGAGGACCCCGAGGTGTTCGAGGCCACCCACGCCAAGATCCTCCAGCTGCTGCACGAGGGCGTGGTGGACGGGCTGCGGGTCGACCACCCCGACGGCCTCGCCGACCCCGGCGCCTACCTCCGGCGGCTGCACGAGGCGACCGGCGGGCGCTGGACGGTCGTGGAGAAGATCCTGGCGGACGGGGAACGGCTCCCGGCGTCCTGGCCCGTGGCGGGCACGACGGGGTACGACGCGCTGCGGCACATCGACGGGCTGTTCACGGACCCGGCGGGGTTCGGGGAACTCCTCGGGCAGTACCGGAGGTTCGCGGCCCCGCAGACCGACCGCGGCGGCGACTGGGCCGCGACGGCTCGGCGGGCGGCGTACAAGGTGATCACGCACGAGCTGGCCGCGGAGACCGACCGGCTGACCCGGGTGGCGGCACGCGTGTGTGCCACGTCCTCGGAGCCCGTGCTGCGCGACCGCGCGCCCTGGGCGCTGCGCACCGCGCTCCAGGAACTGCTGGTGCGGATGGAGGTCTACCGGCCCTACGGCTCCTCGGACGCCGCGTCCGTCGTCACGGAGGAGGCCGCGGCCGAGGCCCGGCTCGCCTTCGTGGTCCCGGAGGAGGCGGGCGCCGTCGACGTCGTACGGGATCTGGTGCTGGGGCGGGCCGGTGACGGGCCGGACCAGGTGGAGTTCCGCACCCGCTTCGCGCAGACGGCGTCGGCGCTGCGGGCCAAGTCCGTGGAGGACACGGCGTTCTATCGGTATGTGCCGCTGCTGTCGGCGACCGAGGTGGGCGGCAACCCCGGAAGCCCGGCCGTCGCGCCCGAGGAGTTCCACGCCTACTGCGCGCGCGTGCAGCGTGACTGGCCGCTGACGGGAACCGTGGTGTCGACGCACGACACCAAGCGCAGTGCCGATGTGCGCGCGGCCCTGGCCGTGCTCACCGAGTGTCCCGAGTGGTGGGCGGACACGCTGGCCGAGGTGACCCGTGCCGGTGACGGCGGTCCGGACGCACAGCTGGCGTGGGCGGCCTGGCAGACGGTGTTCGGGCTCGGCCCCGCGGACCCGGAACGGGTGCGGGAGGCGCTGCTGAAGCATGTGCGCGAGGCGGGCCTGTACACGAGCTGGACGGAACAGGAACCGGCGTACGAGGAGGCGGTGGCGGACTTCGTCGCGGCCGGGCCGGGCGGGCCCCAGGGCGAGCAGGTGACCGCGCTGCGCAGCCGACTCGAACCGCACATCCGGGCGAACGAGCTGGGCACGGCCCTGGTGCAGCTGACGATGCCCGGGGTGCCGGATGTGTACCAGGGCACGGAGGGCAGGTACCTGGCGCTGGTGGACCCGGACAACCGGCGGGCCGTGGGGTTCCCGCCGCAGGAGGCCGGTGACAAGGGCGCGCTCACGGCCGCCGCGCTGCGGCTGCGCCGACGCCGGCCGGACGTCTTCGGCGACGCGGCGACGTACACGCCGCTGGCCGCGGAGGGGCCCGCCGCGGCGCACTGCGTGGCGTTCGCGCGCTCCGGGGAGGTGATCACCGCGGTGACCCGGCTGTCGCTGCGGCTGGCGGAGGCGGGCGGCTGGCGGGAGACGGTGCTGCCGCTGCCGCCGGGCGTCTGGCGTGACGTGCTGGTGCCGGAGCGGGAGTTCTCCGGCCACGCGCACGTGGCGGAGCTGCTGGGCGAGTCGCCGGTGGCGCTGCTGGAACGGGTCGCCACGGATTGACGGAGCGCGGGTGAGTGAGGCCGCGTCCTGTGCGGGAGCCCGGTGGTGGAGCGCGGGCAAGGCCGCTGGCGCCCATGGGCCGTGCCGGTTGCCGGTACGTGCTTCCGGGCGCCCCCGGGAGGCTCCCCGCGGCGTGCTTGACAGCGCAACCAGACCGTGGGGTACTGCGGATTGCGAGGCCGGTCGGACGTGTCGGGGGTGAGTCTGCTGCCGGAGCTGCGCTACCCCACGGTGACGGAACTGGTCCGGACCGCGCGGGCGTTGGCCGCACAGTGGCCCGGCGTCTGCCGGCTGAGGCAGGTGGGTGTCTCGCGCGCGGGCAGGCCCCTGCATGTGCTGTCGATCGGCCGGGCCCGCAGGGCCGTCCTGGTGGTCGCGGGCGCCCACTCCAACGAACCGGCCGGCGGCCCCGCGGCTCTGGCCGTGGCCCGGCGCGTTCTGGCCGAGGAGGAGTTGAGGTCGGACACGTCCTGGCACTTCCTGCTGTGCGCGGATCCCGACGGGGCGAGCCTCCACGCCACCCCGGCACCGCGCAGCCTCTTCGACTACCATCTCGGCTTCTTCCGGCCGGCCGGGCCGGAGCAGCCGGAGTGGGCCCCGGCGATGCTGCCGCCGGACCGGCTGCCGCCGGAGACCCGCGCACTGACCGGGGTGATCGACGAACTGCGGCCCTACGTCCAGGTGACGCTGCACGGCACCGACCTGGGCGGCAGCTGGGTGCAGTTGACGAAGGACGTCCCGGGTGTCGCCGAGCCGTTCGCGAAGTCCGCGGCGGAGCTGCACATCCCGGTGGAGACCGGCGCCTCGGACGCGGCGGGCTGGCCGGCGTCCGGGCCCGGGGTGCATGTGATGCCGGCGCCGGGCGCCGGGGCGGCGTACCCGAGCATGCCGGACGACGCGCGGCGCAGCACCTGGCACCACGCGCACCGATACGGCGGTCTGACCGCGGTGGTCGAGGTACCGATGTGGGCGAGCGACCAGGTGGACGATCCGGCCCCGCATCCGGCGCCGGCGGCGGCGATGCGGCGGCTGGCGGGCCGGCTGCTGTGTGAGTCGCGGGCGGTGGACCATGTGCTGGCGGAGGCGCTGCCGCGTCTGGAGGGCGTCGACGGGCCGCTGCTGCGGGCCGCCGCCTGGGGTCTGGAGCTGGTGCCGGGGCTGGCCGCGGACTGGGTCCACACCCGGCCCGCGGACGACTCGAAGGCGTACATCGGCAGTGTGGACGCGTTCTCCCGCCGGCTGCCCCTGCGGGCCGCGGCCATGCTGCTACGGGTCCTGCGGGAGGCCGACGACCGCGCGGCCCCGCGTCTGGAACGGCTCGTCAAGGCGTGGAGCGATTCCTTCGCGGCACGCTTCGGGGCCCGCTGGGTGCCGTTGGAACACCAGGTGGAGCATCAGGCCCGCACGGTCGTGACGGTGGCACTGCACGCGCGCGTGCGGGCGGACTGAGCCCGCCCCGCACCGCACGCGTGGGCGTCAGCTCTCCAGCGCGAAGACCGCCCCGGTCCGGGCTCTCATCACACAACCGTTCGAGAAGGTCTGGCGGTACTCGACCGGTCGGCCGCTCCACTGTCCGCGGGCCTGGACGGTGACCGGCGCATAGAGCATCGGGCAGTAGACGTCCGCGGGCGGAAGGGCGGCGATGTCACCGCCGACGGAGTCCAGTTGAGCGCAGGCCTCGGCGGCGCGGCCGTGGCCCTGGGGCGGGTCGCACAGCAGGAGGGTGCCGCGGGTGTCGCTGGAGCGGCCGTCGCCCGTGGTCACCATGAGGTAGAGATGGTCGCCGCCGGCGGAGGTTCCTGCCGTCGCGGGGGCCGCGGCGGCCAGGAGCAGGGCGGCTGCCGTCAGGCCCAGGTGTGCCGCTCGCCGTACCGCTGTCGGTGTGCTCGTGTTCGTCATTCCCGATGCATCGGCACGACGGCCTCGGATCCCCAGCCCGGCTCACCCGAACGGGAACACGCGGGCGCGTGCCGTACGGCGAGGTCGAAGGCGGCGAGCACGACCCGGGACTGGTACTCGATCTGGCGCGGGACCGGGATCCAGCGGGCGCCGCAGCCGTCGCGGTAGTCGGCGCACCACAGGTCGATGAGCCCGTCCAGTTCCGGCAGCGCGCCGGCCGGGTCGGCGCCCGCGCGGGTCACGAGCTGGTGCAGGAGCCCGGCCGTGCGCAGGGCGAGGCGCCGTCCGGCGATGCGCAGCGCGGCCAGATGACCGGTGCTGAGCGGGGGCAGCGGGCGGCCGCCGTCGGTGACGTCGGGGTCCCAGGCGTCGGCGAGTCCGGGGCCGACCAGTAAATAGTCCTCGACCGGGGCGAGCAGCCGGGCCGCGTCCGGGGCGGCCGAGACATGAGGGCGGATCCGCGCGAGGACGCCCTCCAGGAGCCGTGCGTCGCGGCGCAGCGTGTGGCTGACGGTGCGCAGTACGGCGGCCGCGTCGGCGGGTGTGCTGCCGTCCTCGACGGCGGCCACGCCCCACATGGGCGCCTCGACGACGGCGGTCACGGTGCCGTGCCGGTGCGGGTGGTACCACGTCGACTCGACGGCGGCCTCGGTGATGGCGGCGGCCAGGTCGCCGCGGCGGGGCGGCGGGATGCGGTAGACGGCGGGTCCCAGACACGGCCAGTAGAGGGTGTCGTACGGTCCCAGCTCGCGCGGGATGCGCAGCCGGGCCGCGGTGTGGGCGACGCGCCGGGCGAGGCCGGGCAGGTCGCGGGTGAGTTCGACGAAGCCGCCGCCGACGTCGACGCCGTGCAGGGAGCACTGCAGGAAGGGTCGCAGTTCGTCCTGGAGGGCGAGGAGAGTGCGGGTCTCCGGCAGTGCGGCGGCGTCCGCGCCGTCGGGCAGCCACTCCGGCTGTTCGCCGAAGCCGGGCCGGAAGAAGTTGCGGAAGTAGCGGCCGAGCGAGTACGGGCCGCGCAGCCAGCCCTCGTTGCGGCGCAGGCCGTCGGGGTCGAGGCAGAGCAGCAGGTTCCAGGTGGCGTCGGCCCCGACGGTGAGCCGGGGGTCGGCCAGCACGCGCTCGGCCAGTCTGAGGACGGTGCCGCCGCCCACGGGCTCGTTGGCGTGCGGGCCGGCGACGACGAGGGCATGGCGGCTGCCGTGGCCGACGGAGAGCAGCCACAGGGGGTTGCCCGCGCGGGAGGTGCCGGCGCGGCGCAGCCGGGCGTCTGCGGGATGACGGGCGACGAACGCTGCTGCCCGTGCGCCGAGATCGTCGACGGTCGGGTAGCGGAGGAGGGGCGGCAGGGCACACCTCCACAATGTGGTGCCGTCGGTTCACCTGGTGTGCACGGTGTACGCACAGTCAGTCACGACTTGAGGGGTACGTCAACACCGTGCGGCGGAAAGGGCATTGGGCCGCGACCGCAGGTAAAGTCCAGGCCAGAGGTGAGGTTGGGCTCAGTTGATCGCGAGCCGGAAGGCCATCCGGCCGAACCCGACCTGATCGCCCTCGCGGACGACGGCGGCGCCGATGACCCGTCGGCCGTTGACCGTGGTGCCGTTCGTGGAGCCGAGGTCGCGCAGGACCCACATGCCGCCCTGACGGCTGAGTTCGGCGTGGACGCGGGAGACCGTCTCGTGGGTCAGCCGCAGTCCGTTGGCCGGGTCGCGGCCTATGCGCAGCGCGTGGCCGCTGCCGGGGTGGGGCAGCAGCAGCTTGGGCAGGCGCTCGGCCTGCCACGCCCTGCGCAGCCGCACGGTGAAGCCGGAGACGGCCTCGACGGTGCCGAACACCAGCCGGGAGACGCGGCTCTCCTGGGGCAGGTCCGCGGTGAGCACCGCGAGCTCGTCGGACCGGCGCGCGATGAGGGCCAGTTCCATGCGGCGCACGAACGTGTCGTGCGACAGGCGGCCCATGGCGACGCCGTCACGGAGCACCTTCAGCACCTTGTCGCGCTCCGCGTCGGACAGGCGCGCGGGGTACGTGTTGAACTCGAAGGACGACGTCACGTTGGTGATTGTCGGGCAGCGAACCCCGGGTGTCCAGAAAACGAGACGACGGCCGCCACCGGTGCGTACCTGACGACACCCGCCGCAAGGGGGAAGATTTCACGGCGGATTGATCGCGTTTGAAGCACCATGGACGGGCTACATCACGGGGAGCAGACGAAGGGGACCGTCCGTGCAGTTCGAGGTGTGGGCACCGCAGGCCGACCGTGTGACGCTCCATTGCGAGGGCGCCACGCGCGCGTTGGAGCGCGATCCGGAGCGCTCGGGATGGTGGTGGGGCGAGGCGGACGCCGGGGACGGCAGCCGGTACGGCTTCGCGCTGGACGACGGCCCGGTGCTGCCCGACCCGCGCTCGCGCCGTCAGCCGGACGGGCCGGACGGACTCAGTGCGGTCGTCGAGCACGAGCGGTACGCCTGGCGTACCCGGTGGGCGGGCCGTCCCCTGCCGGGAGCGGTCCTCTACGAGCTGCACGTGGGCACCTACACGCCCGAGGGCACCCTGGACGCGGCCGCCGCCCGGCTCGGCCATCTCGTCGAACTCGGCGTCACGCACGTCGAGCTGATGCCGCTGTGTCCTTTCCCGGGACGGCACGGCTGGGGCTACGAGGGCGTCTCCCTGTGGGCGGTGCACGAACCCTACGGCGGGCCCGAGGCCCTGAAGCGTTTCGTCGACCGGGCGCACGAGGTGGGCCTCGGGGTCGTCCTGGACGTGGTGCACAACCACCTGGGCCCGTCGGGCAACTATCTGCCCGCCTTCGGACCGTACTTCACGGACACGCACCACACACCCTGGGGCTCCGCGGTCAACCTGGACGCCCCGGGCTCCGACGAGGTGCGCGCCTATCTGCTGGGCAGCGCGCTGTCCTGGCTGCGGGACTACCGGATCGACGGACTGCGCCTGGACGCGGTGCACGCGCTCGCCGACACGCGCGCGTGCCACTTCCTGGAGGAACTGTCGACGGCTGTCGACAACCTGGGTGCCGAACTGGGACGGCCACTGTTCCTCGTCGCCGAGTCCGACCTCAACGACCCGCGGCTCATCACACCCCGCGCCCAGGGCGGTCTCGGGCTGCACGCGCAGTGGAACGACGACTTCCATCACGCCCTGCACACCGCGCTGACGGGCGAGTCCCAGGGCTACTACGCCGACTTCGCCCGCGCGCCCCTGGCCTCGCTCGCCAAGACCCTCACCGGCGGCTACTTCCATGACGGCACCTACTCCAGCTTCCGCGGCCGCAGCCACGGGCGTCCGCTGGACCGTACCCGCGCGGCGGCGCACCGGCTGCTCGGCTACTCCCAGACCCACGACCAGGTCGGCAACCGCGCCCAGGGCGACCGGCTGGCGGCGTCCCTCTCCCCCGGTCTGGTGGCCTGTGCGGCGGCGCTCGTGCTGACCGCGCCCTTCACGCCCATGCTGTTCATGGGTGAGGAATGGGCGGCGAGCACGCCCTGGCAGTTCTTCACCGACCACACCGATCCCGAGCTCGCCGAGGCGGTACGGCGGGGCAGGAGGCGGGAGTTCGCGGAGCACGGCTGGGCCGAGGAGGACGTACCCGACCCGCAGGACCCGGCGACCCGCGACCGCTCCTGCCTCGACTGGTCCGAGCTCGACCGCGAGCCCCACGCGCGCGTGCTCGCCTGGTACCGCCGGCTCCTCGCCCTGCGGCACGAGCAGCCGGACCTCACCGACCCCGACCTCGCCGACACCAAGGTCGCCTACGAAACGGACCAGCGCTGGCTCGCCTTCCGCCGCGGGGACGTCCGGGTGGCCGTGAACCTCGCGAAGTCCCCGGCGGCCATCCCCCTGGGTCCCCGCGAGGCCCGCGTCCTGGCCGCCTGGGAGCCGGTGGACGCTCCGGGTGCGGACGGGGTGCTGCACGTGCCCGGTGAATCGTGCGTGGTGCTGCTGCAGGCGTGACCTCATGGGGCTCCTTCGGTTCATGAGGCGACCGGCAGGGCGTGTCGCGCCTGCAGGCCGACGCGGGTCCGGAGGGTGCGGCCGCGGACGACGATGACCGCGAGACGGGCGACGAGCTCGCCGAAGACCATGAATGACCCTGACCCGTATCTGCCCGTCCGCGTGCCGGACCCGGGTGATCAGGCCTCCGGCCAGACCGAAGCCCGGTCCCGGTGAAGGCGCCGATCAGCGCCAGGGGCAGCAGGATCGTGCGCAGCGTCGGCCTCTCCTCGCGCACCTGCCGGAAGACCACCAGGAGAAGCGCCCCGTGGGTGGAACGAGGGTGGAAAAGACCAGGTGGAGCCGCTACAACTCCGCGTCGTCCGTCTCCTCGTCCCGTAGCTCGGTGACGCGTTCCAGCAGGATCGCCTCCCAGGCCCGCCGCAGCCGGGTGCGCAGCAGGGGCAGGGGCTCGGTGGTGCGCCCGTCCAGGCCGGCGGCGAGGCGGATCACGGTGTCGCAGCGGGCGAGCCACAGACCGCGCAGGCAGGGTCGGGCACCGTATCCGGCGAGGGTGGCGGCGCGGACGGCGGCGGGCGAGCCGACGGCGAGGGCGAGACCCGCGATGTCCTCCGCGGGGTCGCCGACGACCGTACCGGTCCAGTCCAGGACGCCGCGCACCCGGCCTTCGGCGCTGATCACGAGGTGTTCGCCGGTCAGCGCGTGATGCACGATGACCGCACTGCCCGGCTGCGCGGCGAGCTGGACCGCGGCCGGCGAGGTGAGCTGCTGGAGCCGGGCCGGATCGAACTCGTCGGCCGCGCGGAGGCGTTCGGCGGCCCGGCCGGCCTCCCGGCGCAGCGCCTCCAGGGAGCGCGGGGCGCCGCGCGGGACGCCGAGCGCCTCGGCCTGTCGTACCGGCACCTCGCGCAGCCCGGTGAGCAGGCCGGCCAGGTCGGCCTCGCCGACGGCGGACACGTCGTGCTCCTCCGCCGAACCGCCGGGCACCTTGGTGTCGAGCGTGTAGGCCAGCCCGGGCGCCCACTCGCCCTGCGCCACGCTGGTCGGCACCGCGACCGGCACGTGCGGGCGGACCAGGTCGCGCAGCCGCAGTTCACGGCGGCTGCGGGTGGAGGCCTCGCGGTCGCCGGCGAGACGCAGGACATGCCGGGTGCCGACCCACCAGGTGGACGGCCCGCCCTCGGCGACCGGCCGGATCTCGGGTCCGCCCGTGTCGGGCGTGCTGTCCTTGAGCAGGGAACGGACCAGCCGGCGGACCGTGTCCGCGGTGGGTGTCGGTGCCTGGGTCATGGTCGCGCCGTAGTCGCTCGAGGGGTGGAGGGGCTCCTGGGGGGGGCTCGGTCAGTCCACTATGACCATCTCGCGGGTGGTGTCGTTGAGCCTGCGGCCGCCGTCCTCGGTGACCGTGACGATGTCCTCGATGCGTACCCCGAAACGGCCCGGCAGATAGACGCCGGGCTCCACGGAGAAGCACATGCCCGCCACGAGGGGCTGCTCCTCGCCCTCGATCATGTACGGCGGTTCGTGCGTGGTGACGCCGATGCCGTGCCCGGTGCGGTGGATGAAGTACTCGCCGTACCCGGCGTCGGCGATGACCGCGCGGGCGGCCCGGTCGACCTCCTGACAGGGCACGCCGGGCCGTACCGCCCGGAAGCCCGCCTCCTGTGCCGCGCGCACGAGGTCGTGCACCCGGCGCTCCTCGTCGGTCGGTTCGCCGACGTGGACCGTGCGGGAGGTGTCGGAGCCGTAGCCGTCCTTGAGGCCGCCGAAGTCGAGGACGACCATGTCGCCGCGTTCGATGACCCGGTCCCCCACCTCGTGGTGCGGGTTGGCGCCGTTCGGCCCCGAGGCGACGATGGTGAAGTCGACCTGGGAGTGACCGAAGCGGCGCAGCAGATCGGCGAGGTCGGCGGCCACCTCCGACTCCCTGCGGCCACCGAAGGGAACCTTCCGGATCTCCTCGAACGTCGCGTCGGCGGCCGCGCCCGCGGCAGCCAGCAGCTCCAGTTCCGCCGCGTCCTTGACGGCGCGGAGCATCGGCAGGGCCTCGGTGAGGGAGGCGTACGACGTGCCGGGCAGGGCCTTCTGCAGACCCAGCAGGTGCATGGCCCAGGCGTTGTCACTGATGCCGAACCGGCCACCGGCGTCCAGGAGGGCGGCGGTGGCGGCGTAGGGGTCCTTGCCGTCGGTCCAGTCCCGCAGGGTCAGGGCGCTCGCGCCGACGGCCTTGGCGGCGTCCGGTGCCTCCAGGGTCGGCACGACGAGGAAGGGGTCCTGTCCGGGGGCGAGGACCAGCAGGGTGAGCCGCTCGGTGACGGCGGGGGGCGCGTAGCCGGTGAGCCACACCATGTCCGGTCCCGGGGCCACGAGGAGTCCGGCGAGCCCGGCCTCGGCGGCCGACCGTGCCGCGCGCTCCATACGGGCCCTGTAGTCGTCGGCGGCGAAGGGCGCTGCGGTGCCGGTCATCCGGGCCTCCTGGGGCGGGTGAGGGTCGTTGGGCAGCATCCTGCCCGGACGGCGAGGGGCGCGCGAGCCGGTCGGCACGTCTTTCGGTCGCCGTGTCTTCGGTCGGACCGGACGGGCGCCGGGCTTACGTCAGCTCTCCAGGGCCATGCGGACGCCGAGGAGCAGCAGGACGCCTCCGGAGACCTGTTCCAGTCGCCGGCGCACGCCCGCGCGGGACAGCACGGCCCGCAACCGGCCGACGAACCACACGTAGAGGCCGTAGTAGCCGATCTCGTAGACCGCCCAGAGCGCGGCGAGCCCGACCATGGTGGGCAGGTGCGGGGCGCCCTCGGGCACGAACTGCGGCAGGAAGGACATCGCGAAGACGGCCGCCTTGGGGTTGGCGAGGTTGAGGAGCAGTCCCGCGCGGTAGGCGGCCCAGCCGGTCCTGCCGGTGCTCTCCCAGCCGCCGGCGTCGGCCGCCCCCTTGGCGCGGCGCGCCTGCCGCAGCGCCTGGACGCCGAAGGCGACGAGCGTGACGGCACCGACGATCCGCATCACGTCGTAGGCGATCTCGGAGGCCGTCAGCAGCGCGGTCAGGCCGAGGGCGGCGACGACGCCCCAGATGAACACCCCGGTCTCGTTGCCGAGGACGGTCAGGAAGCCGGCGCGTCGGCTGTGCAGCGACTGCTTGATGATCAGCACGGTGCTCGGGCCGGGTGACGCGGCGATGAGGGTGCAGGCCCCCAGGAAGGCGAGGAGCGTGGTCGGCATGGGCCCATCGTGACGTCGGCGACCGGATCCGGACCAGTGGATTTCCGTCCCGGCTGACGGAAGGGACTCGAGAGACTTGATCAGGCATCGCTTCTAATGTTTGTATCAATCCCAACCATTAGAGGGGGTACGTCGTGCTCGTGCTCGCACACATCAGCGATCTGCATCTCGACGGGACCGCACGGGCGACGGAGCGCGCCGAGCGGGTGCGCGACCGGCTGTGGCAGCTGCCGGGGCAGGTGGACGCCCTGCTGGTGACCGGTGACATCGCGGATCACGGCGCCGAGGCGGAGTACGAGGAGGCCGCGCGGATCCTGGGACTGCACGAGGGTGACGCGCCGTTCCCGGTGCTCACCTGTCCCGGCAACCACGACAGCCGCGCCCCGTACCGCAAGGCCCTCCTGCGGGAGCCCGTGGCCGACGGGCCGGTGAACAGCGTGCGGGTCTTCACCGGCGGTGCGGTACTGATGTGCGATTCCAGCATCCCGGGGAGCGACGAAGGGGCCCTGGACGAGGAGACGTACGACTGGATCGAGGCGACGCTCGACGCACTGGACGGGAGTCTTCCGGCACTGCTGGCCTTCCATCATCCGCCGGTGGCCCTGCACCACCCGCTGCCCGACTCCTACCAGCTGACCGGGCCCGGCCGACTGGCCGCGCTGCTGGAGCGGCGGCCCGAGATCGCCGGCCTGATCACCGGTCACGCGCACACGCCCGCGGCGACGGTGTTCGCCGGGCGGCCGCTGGTCGTCGGGCCGGGGGTGACCTGGACGCTACGGCTGCCCTGGGAGGGCGAACAGATCGCGGACCGGGACGCGCCGGTGGGTCTGGCCTTCCATGTACTGGACGACGAGGGACGACTGACAACGCACTTCCGGGTGGTGACGTGACGCCGGGAGCGGGGGACGACAGGTCACGGGCGTCCGCGCCGCGCCTGGCGCCGGGGCGTGGGACGGCCGTTCACGTGACGACTCCCGGTACGGCCGTCAGTTGCTGGTAGGCGCCGCCGCGGTGGCGGATCGTCAGTACGATCTCGCGGCCGGCTCGGGCGTCCGCGACGGCGCGCGCGAGGTCGTCGGCCGTGTCGATGCGGGTCCGGCCGAAGGCGAGGAGGACGTCGCCGCGGACCAGGCCGGCCGCGTAGCCCGGGCCGGGGACGTGGACGCCGACCACCAGCGCGCCCGCCTTCTCGGCGTCCACGGCCTCCACGCCGAGGGTCGCCACGGCGGGTGCGGGCGAGGGGGCGGTCGACTGAGCCGCGGACGACGCGGAGGGGCCCGGGTGCGCCCAGGCGGGCGGGCCGCCCTGGTGAGGCGCTGTCTGCCGTTGGAGTTCGGCCAGTCTGCTCATACCGATCACCGTGGCTGCGACCGTCCCGAGTCCCACCCCCGACAACACCAGGACGACCGCGACGAACACGCCGAACAGCAGGGTCGTGAGCCGGCGTCCGCGCCGGCGCGCAGCGTGCGGGCGCCGGGCGGGCTCGGGCTTCCCGCCCCCGCCGGGCTCCCGACCGGGCATCGGCTTGGGGCGCAACGCAGTCTGTTCCATGGATCGCCTCCGGCTGGATCACCACCGGCTGGTGTCTACCCGGCGTACGGGCCCGCGACGAGCCACGAAAGAGTGAGACTGACGGGTGGTCAGGAACGGGAAGCCGCCGGAACCTGCAGGTCGACAAGGACTGCTGCCGCCCCGCTCGGCGCACCCACGTACACCTGTGGCCGCCGACCCGAGCAGCAGGACCAGGCCGTGTCCGGCGGCGGTCAGGCCCCCTGCCATCGTCTCGCCGGGCGGACGGACAGAGGGGCAGCCGCCGGACGGCGGGTACGCGGGCGGTCGGAGAGCCCCAGCGCAGGGACGGCCTACGCGGTCGAGCAGCCCCGGGTGCCGGCCCGCCAAGGGAGCGCTGGCGGCCGATTCGGACGGGCGGGCGCCGGACTGCGGGCACGCGGGCGGGCGAAGAGCCCCAGCGCAGGGACGGCCTACGCGGTCGAGCAGCCCCGGGTGCCGGCCCGCCAAGGGAGCGCTGGCGGCCGATTCGGACGGGCGGCCGCCGGACTGTGGGCACGCGGGCGGGCGAAGAGCCCCAGCGGGCAGGACGTCCCAGGTGGTGGGACGTCCCAGGGGTCGGGGCCCCGCTTGTCAGCCTGCCAAAGGGAGGGCCGGGGGCCGGTCCGGGAGGAAGCCGTGGGTGCGGGCGGCCAGGTGTTCCGGCTTGTAGCGGTCGACCGTGCGGTGCCAGTTCAGGATGCCGGCCATCCAGTGCTGGAGGTCGGTCACATAGCCCCGCATGACCTCGCGTGCCTCCGCCGAGAGCCCGAAGTCGTCGTAGACGACAGGCAGTTCGTGCGCGGCGACATGTTCGAACTGCTGCATGCGCTGGGTCATCAGGTCGTGGACGACGCGCAGCGCGGTCGGGTAGTCGATGCCGAAGAAGTTCTGCACGACGAGGATCGAGTTGTGGACCTCGCCCTCGTACTCGATCTCCTTCTGGTAGGAGAAGACGTCGTTGACCAGGCACGCGTAGTCGACGGCGGCGTTCTCCAGGGAGCGCACGGGGCCGCTGCGGTAGATCTCCGGCGGGACGGCGGGACCGTGGCCCATGCGGCACAGGCTCATGGTGAGGTCGGCGCCGAAGGTGGCGCGCCGCATCTCCAGATAGTCGACCGGGTCGGGGACGCGGTGCTGGATCTGGTTGGCCAGCTCCCAGACCCAGCTCTCGGTCATCACGTTCACGGAGTCCTTGAGGGAGCGCCGCTGGTCGGGGGTCATCTCGGCCGTGGTGCGGGCCCACAGGTCGATCAGGCCGCGCTCCATGGCGTTGGCGGGGACGAGGACCTGCTCGCCGTCGAGGGGCATGCAGTCCGACAGCCGCTGGGTGGTCAGGCGGGCGGCGGCGAGGTCGCGGCGGCCGCCGTAGACGAGCGGGTAGTAGTCGTCGCCGTAGGTTCCCCAGGCCAGCCAGTCCGAGCTGAGGTCGAGGGCCTCCGGGCTCGCGTCCGGGTCGATGCCCGCGGAGCACAGCGGGAGGTCGGCCGCGGCGAGCTTGTCCTCGTCCCAGACGCCCTCCTGGAGCATGCCCATGCGGTGCGCCCACTCGGCGAGGCGGGGGCGGGCGCCGGGCAGGTGGGGGCTGAGTTCGGTCGGGAACGGCATGTAGAAGTCGGGCAGCAGGGACGGGCCGACCTTCTGGAACGGCACGTGCCGGTGGGCGCGCAGCCGCTCGGCGCCGGCCGCGGCGAGCAGGGCGCCGACGTCGGCGGCCGAGGTGCCGGGGCCGGTCAGGGCCTGCCAGGGCGAGGCGGTGTCGGCACGGGCGTTCATGTAGCGGCTGGAGCGCATGTGCCATTCGTGGCCGCCGGACTGCCAGTCCTGGAGGCCCTGCGTGTACCGGGCGACCGCGGTCACCTCGCCCGGCGACAGACCGTTCTCCAGGGCGACCGCGGGGACCTCGGTGAGGGCGGTGTGCTCGAACTGGTGGAGGCGGGAGGTGAGGACGTCGTTGACGGTGTCGGCGGCCTCCTGGGTGGTGCAGCCGAAGAAGGTCTCCAGGACGAGCACGCCGTTGCTGAGCTCGCCCTCGTCCTCGACCTCGCGCTGGTAGGAGAACAGGTCGTTGCGCAGGTGGACGCCGTCGGAGAAGGTCTCCATCAGCACCCGCAGGGGTCGTGTTCCGGCGACGGACGCCGGCACCTCGGCCGTCGCGTACTCCACGAGACCGGCCGACCAGGGGGCGCCGCCGACCTTGCGGCGCATCTCGATGTACTCGACGGGGTTGGCGATCCGCCCCTCGTTGATGTTGGACAGCTCCCACAGCGACTCGTTGAGCAGGTGCTCGGTGGCTACGGCGAAGCGGCGGCGCCAGCCGGCGGACATCGACGGCACGGTCCGCGTCCACAGGTCGGCGAGGCCGGCCTCGACCGGGTTCTCGGGCTCGGGCATCGGGGTCGACAGGTCCATCGGCATGAACAGCGGCAACCGGTCGAGGTAGGCCTTGCCGCCGGCGCGGTCCTGGGTGCGCTTGAAGGTCTCCAGGAAGTGGTCGTCGAAGAAGAACACCCACACGTACCAGTCGGTGATGAGCGAGAGGGCGGGGCCGTCGCAGTCGGGGTGTGTGTAGGCGCAGAGCAGGCCGTAGTCGTGCGCGTCGAGGTCGGACTGCTCCCAGATCCCGGACCCCTCCAGCATGCCCATCTCGCGCGCCCACACGGTCGAATGGGCGCGGGCCTCGTCGAGGTGCGGGTTCAACCGCGCGGGATACGGCATGTAGAAGTGCGGGAGTTCGAAGGGCTGCTGCGTCATGGGCCGGGCCCTACCCATGGCTCTTCGCGGGCATCCGTCGCGGCACACATGATCACACCATTGCGTGAATCCGGGCGGAACTCGGGAGTTCTCGGCGGAACGTGTGGCGTTCGGACGGTCGGCGAGACGTTCAGGTGCCCTGAACTCCCTGGCCGCTCTCCTGAACGCTCCGGTTGAGGACGACGCCGCGTCGTCACTCCTCGGCGACGTGCGAAAGGACCTCCTCGGCGACCCAGCCGAGCGCGTCCGGCAGTGCCTCGCCGGCGACCGGCAGCCACAGCGAGCAGGCGGTGAGCCCGGCGTCGGCCAGCTGCCGGAGTTCCTCGCGCACCCGCTCGGCGGACGGATCCGCCCCGCCCAACGGGCGCCGACCCGGCGGTCGTACGGCCGCCTCGAAGCCCGGGGGTACGAGGATCTGGCCCGCCGTCAGCTCCAACGGCGTGGCCGGATCCCGCCCCGCCTCCTGCCCGAGTTCGGCCAACCGGCCCCGTACCTCGGCGAGTCCGGACGCGTCGATCCCGGAACCGTGCCACGCGTCGCCGTACCGCAGGGCCCTGCGCAGGGCCGCGTCGCTGTGGCCGCCGACCCACACCGGCGGCCCACCGGGTGTGCGCGGCCGCACCCCGAGCCGTACCTCGGTCTCCTCGCGCCACAACTTACGTACGGTGTCCAGCTGTTCGTCGGCGCGGCGGCCCCGCCCGGCGAAGGGGACCCCGGCGGCGTCGAACTCAGCGGCGTCCCAGCCGGTGCCGACTCCGAGCGTGAAGCGGCCGCCGGACAGCCGGTCGAGCGTGGCGGACTGGTGGGCGACGACGACCGGGTTGTACAGGGGAAGGATCAGGACGCTGGTCACCAGCCCGATCCGGGTGGTCGCCCCGGCCACGGCGGACAGCAGGACCACCGGGTCCGGGGTCACGCCCACCGCGCCCGCCAGCAGATGGCTGCTCGCGATGAGGTGGTCGAAGCCCAACTCCTCGGCGGTTCGGGCGGTTTCGAGAACGCCGTCGAGCTCGTCCTCGTGAGCGGGCCACAGACGGTGCGGTGCGACTCCCAGACGCATGCGGTGCGACTCCCTTGGGGTGGGGTGACAGGGGGTGGTGCTCCTGGGCCAACAAGGCGACGGCCGCCGCTCATCCCTCGCCGCGCCACAGAAACGGCCACCGAGACGGCCGGCCAGACACCCGGACGGCTCGTTTTTCGCACTTCATCGGCGGGATCAAGTCCCCTCGGAGGCACGTGACATGAGAACCTGAAGACGGGAGAGGGGTTCGGACGTAACCGTCGAGGTGTGTGCCGACAGGGGGGTCCTCGATGTTCGGCGGAGAGTTGTTCACCCAGACCGCTGCAGCCGCCGCGGGCACGATGGTCGGACTGATGACCACGGACGCCTGGCATGCGGCCCGGCAGCGGATGGCGCGGTTCCTGCGGCGGGAGGACGTCGAGCGGCTGGACCGGGCGCGAGCGGCACTCGACGCGGCGCCGCCGGACCGGCAGGAGATCATGCTGCGCGAGCAGCGGCAGGAGTGGGACACCACCCTGCGCGATCTGCTGGCCCGGGATCCCGCGCTGTCCCGTCGGCTGGCCGAGTTCGTCCAGGAGTTCTCCGGTTTCGCGCGCCCGGTCTTCATCCAGTTCCAGCAGGCGCAGCCCTCGCTGGAGCCCGTCCGGGCCCCGGGGGCGCTGACCGTCGCGCCTCCGCTGGGCCGGCTCGACCGCCGGGTGCGCGGCCGTGAGCCACTGCTGGACACCCTCAAACAGCTGGTGGGCAAGCCGACTTCGGGTGTGCGGGTGCTGCACGGCATGGGCGGGAGCGGGAAGACGACGGTCGCCCTGGAGATCGCCGCCTACGCCGCCGCGCTGAACGTCGACGTGTGGTGGGTGACGGCGAAGAACCCCGCCACGCTGAGCGCCGGGATGCGCGAAGTGGTGGCCGCGCTCGGCACCCCGGCGGATCTCATCGACCGTGCCTGGTCGGGGCGTTCCAGCGCGACCGACCTGCTGTGGCGGCGGCTGTGCGACACCCCGAACCCCTGGCTGCTGGTGGTGGACAACGCCGACGAGCCCGAACACCTGGCGCCCTACGGCCGGTTGGCCGAGGGCAGAGGCTGGATCCGGCCCGCCGCGGAACTGCCCGGCCTGGTGCTGATCACCAGCCGGGACAGCAGCCCGACGACCTGGGGACCCTGGGCCACGCTGCACTCGGTCGACGCCCTGGAGGAGGCCGACGCCACCGAGGTGCTCTGGGACCTCGCCGGGGAGCGGGCCGGTTCACGTGAGGACGCCCGGCTGCTGACCCGGCGGCTCGGCGGGCTGCCGCTGGCGCTGCGCATCGCGGGCTCGCATCTCGCCGCGGCCTCGGCGTTCCCCGCCTGGCCGGGCACCACGACCGTGCGGACGTACGCCGACTACCGCGTGGCCCTCGACGAGCGCTTCGCCGAACTCCTCGACGAGCGTCCGCCCGGCCGGCAGGGCAGCAACTACTCCGTCCCCGTGACCGGTACCTGGGAGCTGTCGCTGGACCTGCTGGAGCGGCGGGGCATCGTCCAGGCCCGGCCCCTGATGCGGCTGTTGTGCTGTCTGGGCGAGGCGCCGGTGCCGCTGGTCGGTCTGTTGCGCCCCGATCGGCTGGCGGACTCCACGCTGCTGCCCGGTGTCACACCCCAGGAGCTGTTCACCGCGCTCACCTCGCTCGCCGACTTCGGTCTGGTCGAGCTGCACACCCCGCGGGGCGGCGACGACCACACGCGGACCCTGCTGATGCACCCCCTCGTCCGGGACGCCGGCCGGCTCCAGCGGGACCTCGCCGAGCACATGAGGGAGTACGCGGACGTTGTCGCCGACCTGGTCGTCTGCGCCACCGCCGAGCTCAGCGAGGACGACCCGCGCGACTGGCCGCGCTGGCGGCTGCTGCTCCCGCACTGCGACGCCCCGCTGGCCCTCATCGGTGACCCCTACGAGGCGGAGGACGACCTGGTCTCCAAGGCCCTGCGGGCGGCGGCGGCCGGGGCCCGGCATCTGATCCGGCGGGGCTGGCTGGACCGGGCCGAGGAGGTGCTGGGGGCGTGCGAGCCGGTGGTGCTCGCGTGCGGTCCGCGGGATCCCGACGCGCTCGAAGTAAGGTCGGCGGCCGCCCACTTGCTCCAGTTGCGGGGCCGGCTCGCCGCCGCCGAGACACTGGTGCGTTCGGTCCTGGAGGACACGCGTGCCCTGTTCGGCGACGGCTCCGGTGAGACCGCCGACGCCCGGTACGCCCTCGCGGAGCTGCTCTGCGACCGGGGCCGGCCGGCGGAGGCCGAGGTCGAGTACCGCTCGGTGTACGCGACGCGTCGCACCCTGCTCGGCGACCGTGACCCGCAGACCCTGGCCGCCCGCAAGGGCGTGGCCCGCATGTCGCAGCAGCGCGGGCTGCTCGCGGAGGCCGAGGAGGAGCACCGCCTGCTGCTCGACGCCTACCGCGACGCGCTCGGCGACCGCCACCCCGACACGCTGTCCGCCCGGCACGACACCGCCCAAGTGCTGCATGAGCGGGGCATGTTCCGCCAGGCCGAGCAGGAGCTGCGGGAGACGCTCCAGGTGTGCGCGGACGTACTGGGCGAGCGCCACCCGGGCACTCTCGCCGTCCGCCACGACCTCGCCGACGTGCTGCGGGACCGCGGTCTGCTGGCCGAGGCCGAGCACGAGTTCCGTACCGTGCTCGGGCTGCGCGCCGACACCTACGGCGAGGACCATCCCGAGACCGTGGCCGCCCGGCACGGCCTGGCCACGGTGCTGCGCGACCGGGGCTGGCCCGGTGACGCGGAGACCGAGTTCCGGGAGGTCTTCGAGGTCCGGCGCAGACTGCTCGGCGACATGCACCCGCACACCCTGGTGGTCCGGCACAACCTGGCCGACCTGCTGATGGAGCGGGGCCAACTGGAGGCGGCCGAGGCGGAGTTCAGGGAGGTGTACGCGGCACGCCGGGAGGTGCTCGGCGAACACCACCTGCTCACCCTGTCGGTACGGCACGGTGCCGCACACGTCCTGCACCTGCGGGGCCGTACCGACCGGGCCGAGACCGAGTACCGCACGGTGCTCGCGGACTGCGTGCAGACCCTGGGCCCCCGCCACCCGGGCACGCTCGCGGTCCGCCACAACCTCGCCGACCTGCTCAAGGACCAGGGCCGGCTCGCCGCGGCGGAACAGGAGTTCAGGGAGGTCTACGAGGCCCGGCGGACCGTCCTGGGCGAACAGCATCTGCTCACCCTGTCCGTGCGGCACGGCGCCGCGCACGTCCTGCATCTGCGCGGGCATGTCGAGCAGGCGGAGGCGGAGTACCGGACGGTGCTCGCGGACTGCGTGGAGACGCTGGGGCCCCGGCACCCGGGCACCCTGTCGGTGCGGCACAACCTCGCAGGACTGCTCTGCCTCAAGGGGGAACTCACTGCTGCGGAGGCGGAGTTCACGGAGGTGCGGGATGCCTGCCAGGAGGTCCTGGGGTTACGGCATCCACGGACACTGGCCGCTCAGGAGGCCCTCGCCCGACTGCGGTCCGAGGATCAGGCGCCCAGGGATCCCGACTCGGCGGCCACCGGCTCGTAACCCGGGAAGCGTGCCGGGATCTGCGCCAGGTCCCACAGGGAGAGGGTCTTGTCGTCGTAGAAGTCGTCGGACTCGTCGTCGCCGATGACCTGGAGCGGTTCGGGCAGCCGGAAGGGGGCGAGCCGGAGGTTGATCGGCCGCCACCAGCCCGTGACGATGTCGGTGTTGGCGGCCGTCCGGGAGAAGGTCGTGGTGAGCAGATAGCGCGAGCCGCTCTCCCGGAACCGGGTCAGCGCCTCCACCACATGCTGGTAGGAGAAGTGCACGAGGGCGTCCCGGCACACGATGAGATCGACGCGCGGCACGGGCTGGGCGGTGAAGTCGAGCAGCTGGAACTCCCGCTCCTGGCCGGGGTGTTCGGCACGGTTGGCCGCGACGAGTTCCGCGACGACGTCCCCGCCGAGGTAGGAGGCGCCGTGCAGTTCGACGTGCCGCATCCAGTTCAGGTCCCCGCACGGCGCGTCCAGCACCGAACGGACACCCAAGTCCTTGATGAGGGCGCCGAGTCGGGCGATCACCCGCTTCATGCGCTGCAGCTCGGAGCCCGGTCCCGAGCGGGTCTCGTCGGAGCCCCAGCGGTTGGTGCGGTAGATGTCCGTGAACACGTCGTGCAGGTCGGCCTCGTCGGGGGCGTCCGTGACGTCGAGATAGCGCCGCGCGTCCACGTCGTAGACGGGCTCCCCAGGATTGCTCAGGTACCGCGGGGTCAATGACGTCCTCTTTCGCTGCCCGTCGGCGGGACGTGAGGCAGCCCACCGGTACAGGTCGGCAGCATAACGCTCCTCAGGGACGGACCTGGATGAGCGCATGGGTGCCGCTCGTCCGCCAGCGCCGCCCCTCCGCCTCGACCAGCGCGCTCTCCGTGCGCCCGTCGAGCCCGGTGATCACATCGGACTTCAGCGTGCGCAGGGCGGCGACCGGTCCCGGGAAGTACGCGGTCACGTCGGCGAACGGTGTGGTCGGCGCCCACCACCGGTCGCCCACCAGGCGCCGGTAGTTGAGGTCTCCCTTGAGGATGGTGAGCGCGGCCCCGGCGATCTCCGCACGCAGGTCGTCGGGCATCTCCGCGTAGGGCAGCGGAGCACAGGAGTACGGGTGCGCGCGGACTTCGAGCCGCCCGTCGGCCATGGCGTTCCACAGCCGCCGCCCGTACACCGCGGCCTCCCCCGGCGCCCGTACGAGCCGGCGCAGCGCGTCGACCACGTCGGCGGTGGTCGCGTCGGAGACGTAGTAGGGGTACGGCTTCACGTGCAGTACGGCCCGTTCGATACGGCCGTGTTCGAGGAGGTGCGCCACGAACAGGAGGTCGGGGATCAGCTCTCGTCCGGCGTTGTCGGCGATCAGGCAGAGGGTGCCGGCACCGTCGAGCAGCGACCGGAGCCGGTCGCTGTCGTCGGCGACCAGATCGGGCACGGCGTCCCGTCCCTCGGCCTCCCCGTCGGAGAGCCGGAACCCGAGGTCGGCCCGGTTCCCCCACAGCGACCCGTGCAACAGGGCCGCCCCCCGCTCCTCGACGGGCAGGGCGGCGAGTTCGTCCAGTGCCGCCAGCTCCTCGTCGGTCTCGCGGGAGCCGAGCTCGGCGAGCTTGGAGGGCCGGAAGGGATCGATGCCGTGCCAGGGCCCGCCCCCGAAGTACCCGACGGCATCGAGAAGTCGCCGGTAGAAGTAGCTCTCGGACCAGAGCCACGGCACGTCGAACCAGGACTTGCCGACGTGGTCGTCGATTCCCCACTCGGCCCACGCCCCGGCGGGGAGCGGTTCGATCACGCCTTTGGTGCAGTTGTCGAGCAGCGCGTCCAGCGCTCGGTGCTGCTCGGGCCCGTAGGGAAACGCCTCCCGCACCTGCCCGATGATCGCGGGATGCCGCTCGGCCAGCACGCCGTGCGGAAAGGAGCCGGGTTCGTTGCTGAGGATGACGGCCGCGGAAGGAGACATGCGGGTGACTGTAGCCACCTCGATCGGGCGGGGCCGCGTCGAAGTGCGGCTCAGCCGCCCCTGCTCTCCTGCTCCAGCTGACTGACCAGAGCCAGGTACCGCGCCCGCCGTGGAACCGGCACCAGCCCCCGGATCATCACGTGCCACATCTGCGCGAGCCGCCGCGGCTGCCGTCCCACCGGCTCCAGGTGCCGCCCCACCACCCGGGTGCCGACGAAGGAGCACACGAGCGAGTGCGCGACCGCGTCCACATCGATGTCGGGGTGGAGGTCGGACTCCTTGACCGCCCCCAGCAGCTTGCCCGTCGCCAGGTCCAGCCACTCCGTGAACGGATGCCGCAGTGGCGGCCGCACCTCGACTCCCCCGGTGGCCAGTCGAAGTCCGGCCCGGAGCAACGGCCCCTCCACCGACAATCGGGCTATCCCGAAGGTGATCCGGACCAGCGCCTCCAGCGAGGTGTACCCCCGGGCGTCCACGTCCCCCGCCAACTGCCGTGACGCCCGCGACTGGATCTCCATGATCGCGTGCGCGAGATCGTCCTTCGCCGCGAAGTGGAAGTACAGCGCGCCTTTGGTGACGTGGGCGTGCGCGACGATGTCGCTGAGACTGGTCGATTCATAGCCGCGACGGTCGAACAGATCGGCGGCAGCGGTGATGATCGCCGCTCGAGTCTGTTCAGCGCGTAACTGCCTCACCATCGACTGCACCCTCCTGGTACGGAAAAGAACGGGCCATGCCGTTTGCTTCTTACTCCTTGTAGACGATATCTCACCCTTTGACGGCACCCACCCTGCACTCGAAGACCACCGACTCCCCTTGCGGCGCGATGACTTGTACGTCGTTGCCGGCCTCGTCGCTCACTTGTGTCCAGACCGGCTTGTCGAGCTCCGCGTACTGGTGGAACGCGGAATGGAACGCCCCCGGCACGCGACGCTCCCCCCTCCGTCTGCCCGTACGGCCTGGCGGGCTGCCTTCAGGAGGAGCATGCCGGGGGTGCGGTTCAGAGAGGTGTCGAAGAAAACAGGGTATGCGGTATTGATCCACAGCGGCCGGGCAGTCACAGGACACCCCGTTCACCGCCGAGGCGTACGACAATGCTGTAGCGGGGCGCCTCGTGGGCGAGTAGCGCCCCGCACCGGCGGACTGCATCGGCAACCAACAGGAACTCATGCGCCGAGCGATCTGGGGACACGTGTAACTGGCGGGCGCACGGCCGCCTGGCGGTGACGGCGAGCCGGCCGGACCAGGGCCCGGCCGGGGCCTGCGCGAACTGCCGTAACTCTGGCATGTTCCCCTCGTTCCTCCGATGTGATGACGGACGGTGAGGTGTCCGCACGGTGAGCGATAGAGTACGAGGGATTCCGGTCTGTTTTCAATGTGACCTCAAGACCGGACGAGATCCGAACTCGGCGCATGGGAGGGGTTCTTATGGCGAAACAGGAGCGCGCCATCAGGACACGCAGGACGATCGTGGAGGCCGCAGGCGCCGTCTTCGACGAACACGGGTACGCCGCGAGCACCATCGCGATGGTCCTGGAGCGGGCCGACGTCACCAAAGGTGCCCTGTATTTTCACTTCCCCTCCAAGGAGTCCCTGGCCCAGGCGGTGCTTGACGAGCAGTTGTCGCTGGGCGCCGTTCCGCCGCGTCCGTGCAAGGTGCAGGAGATCGTCGACATGACGTTCGTCTTCGGGCAGCGGCTGCGGACCAACTCCCTTCTGAAGGGGAGCGTGCGGCTGACCGTGGACCAGTGCGCGCCGCCCGGTGTCGATCACACGGGGCCGTTCCGGCAGTGGAGCGAGCATCTGGTGGCGGTGCTGCAAGCGGCCCGGGAGCAGGGCGAGTTGCTGCCGACGGTGGAGCCGCGGGACACGGCGGATCTGCTGGTGGGGGCGTTCGCCGGGGTGCAGTTGATGTCACGGGCGCTGAGCGGGCGGGATGATCTCGGGCACCGGATCTCCGTGATGTGGGCCCATCTGCTGCCGAGCATCGCGGTGCCGGGGCTGCTGGTCGGCATCGACAGCCGGCCCGACCGCGGGGCACGGGTGCTGGCGTCCCTCGCGAAGGGTGAACTGGTGGGCGCGGAGGTGTGATCGGGCGCGGGCGCAACGCGAGAGGGGCCGGCCGGTGCCCCATCCGCACCGGCCGGCCCGCTCGTTCGGGGGAGTTCGCTCAGAACGTCAGCTTCCAGCCGTTGAGCGTGCCCGTGTCCTGCGCCGCCGTGTCCTGGACGCGGAGCTTCCAGGTGCCGTTGGCTGTCTCGGAGGAGGCGTTCACGGTGTAGGTGGTGTTGACGTTGTCCGCGGAGTCCGAGGAACTCGCCGCCTTCAGGCTGTACACCGTGCCGTCCGGGGCGACCAGGCCGATCACCAGGTCACCGCGGTAGGTGTGGGTGATGTCGACGCCGACCTGGAGGGTCGAGGGCGCGTTGCCGCTGCGGCCGCTGACGGTGAGGGGGGACTCGATCGCGGAGCCGTTGTCCGGGACGGCGACGGCGGTGGTGCTGGAGAAGGTCGTCCCCGTCGTCGTACCGCCGCCGCTGACGGCCGCGACCGTCTTCGCCGCGTCGGCCAGGCCCGCGCCGCAACCGCCCGAGCAGGCGCCCGGCAGCGGACGGGCGTTGTTCTTGATGGCGGTCTCGATCTGCGCCGGGGTCAGAGAGGGGTTCGCCGACTTCACGAGGGCGACCAGGCCCGCGATGTGCGGGGTGGCCATGCTGGTGCCCTGGTAGTAGGCGTACGACTCCGAAGAGGGCGTCGAGGCACCCGAGTTGAGCGTGGAGAGGATGCCGTTGGCGGTGCCGGTGCTGGTCTGGCCGCCGGGCGCCGAGATGTCCACCAGGGAGCCGTAGTTGGAGTAGGAGGCCTTGGCGCCGGCGCGGTTGGTGGCGGCGACCGAGATGATGTTGTTGCAGTTGCCGGGCGAGTGGCCGGAGACGTTCTCGTTGTCGTTGCCGGCGGCCACGACGACGGTCGTACCGCGGCCGACGGCGTTGTTGATGGCGGTCTGGGTCGCCGAGGTGCAGGCGCCGTCGCCGCCGAGGCTCATGTTGATGACCTTGGCGACATTGGTGTTGGCGGGCACGCCGGAGACGGTGCCGCCGGACGCCCAGGTGATGGCGTCGATGATGTCGGAGTCGTAGCCGCCGCACTTGCCGAGGACGCGCACCGGGGAGATCTTCGCGCCGTACGCGATGCCCGCGACGCCCTTGCCGTTGTTCGTGACCGCGGCGATGGTGCCGGCGACGTGCGTACCGTGCCAGGAGGAGCTGGAGGCCGGGATGCCCGCGCCGCACGCGTTGGCCGCGTAGTAGTCGCCCGGGTCGGCCGGGTTGCTGTCGCGGCCGTCGCCGTCGACGGAGACCGCGGTGTCCGAGATGAAGTCGTAGCCGCCGACGATGTTCGCGGCGAGGTCGGAGTGGGTGACGTAGCCCGTGTCGATGACGGCGACGGTGACGCCGCTGCCGGTCGACGTCGGCCAGGCACCAGGCACGTTCATGCCGGCCGTGGACTCGAACAGGTCCCACTGCTTGGCGTACTCGGTGTCGTTCGGGTCGGCCTGCGGCTTGTTGAGGCGGTCCGGTACGACGTAGGCGACCTGCGGGTCGGCCTTGAACTCGGCGACGGCGTCGGCCACTTCGGCCTTGCTCGGGTCCGCGCCCAGGTCGACCAGGGCGGCGCCGGTGCCGAGTCTGCGCTGAAAGTCGGCGTCCTTGGCGGCGGCGTCGGCCTCGGCCGCCTTGTTCGAGGTGGCCTCGGCGGCGCCGGACTTGTAGCCGACGATGAGGCGCTCGGCCTGGATGCCGGGGGCGGCTTCGGTGAGCGCGGCCGGGACGGTGGCCTCCTGGACGCGGGTGTCCTGGGCGACGGCGACGGAGGCCGTACCGACCGAGACCAGGGCGGCGGACACGGCGGCGGCGGATATCAGCTTCCGCCGGAGGGAGGGGGAGGTACGCAAGGGCTTGCCTTTCGGGGCCGTGCTCCGGGCAGCGCGGAGCGGCGGTCGAATCGCTTCGTCGGTGAAGCGGCGGGGGGTGAAGCGGCAGGGTGAAGCCAGGAGCGCGGCGGCCGGCCAGCTGGAGGCGCATGACCCGTTCGGGGTTACCTGTGGGTCAGCTGTGGTCGAACGATAGGCAAAGAGCAGGTCATGCGGATACAGGGGAAACCCTTGACCCGGCCGGAAACTCACCCTGCGCGGTGGCCGGTTGACCATGGATGGCCGCTTTGCCGGGTCTGCATCACGTCAGCTGGAGGGCGGACAGTCCGGTGCGCCGGTGAACGCGTGAGGGTCGCGTTCCGTACTGCACGGAAGCCCGTAGTTCCCGCGCCGCCCGAGGAGGCGTTCCGGATGGCCCGGATGCCCTGGACAACCGCCCGCCGTACGAGTGCGGCGTTCGCCGCCCTGTCCCCGTTCCTGCTGGCCGTGTTCGCGGCGGCGCCCGCGCAGGCCCACGGCGCTCCCACGGATCCGGTCAGCCGGGTCTTCGCCTGCTCCCCCGACGGCGCCTCCTCGGGCACGGCCGCGTGCCGGGCCGCCGTGGCGGCGAACGGCTCGCCCTTCACGGCGTGGGACAACCTGAGGGTCGCGAACGTGAACGGCCGTGACCGTCGGACGATCCCCGACGGCAAGCTGTGCAGCGGCGGCCTGCCCGCCTACAAAGGTCTCGACCTGGCCCGCTCCGACTGGCCGGCCACCCGCCTGTCCCCCGGCGCGACGCTGACCATGAAGTACGTCTCGACGATCCCGCACACCGGCACGTTCCGCATGTACCTCACCGAGCCCGGCTACGACCCGTCGAAGCCGCTGACATGGTCCGATCTTCCGGAGCAGCCGTTCGCCCAGGTGAAGGACCCGGCGCTGACGGACGGCGCGTACCGGATCAGGATGACCTTGCCGAAGAACCGGACGGGCCGGCAGGTGCTGTACACGATCTGGCAGAACAGCAGTACGGCGGACACGTACTACTCGTGCTCGGACGTGGTGTTCCCGGCGGCGGCCGACAAGGGCGGGGCCGGGGCGGGCGCCGCCGCGTCGCCCTCGCCGTCGAAGGCGGTGCAGAAGGAGAAGGCGAAGGAGCCCGAGAAGAGTCCGGTGCCGTCCACGTCGGCCCCGGCGCCGACGCCGAGTCCTTCGGTGGTCCGTTCGGCGGGCGGTGCCGCCGTCCCCGACTCCACTCCGGTGGCCGCCGACGCCGATCCCGGCTCCGGACCGTCCGCGCCCATGATGGCGGGCGGCGCCGCCGCGGTGCTGGTGCTCACCGGGGGCGCCGCCCTGGCGCTTCGTCTGCGCCGACGCTGAACTACGCGGTTACGGAGTTCAGTTGACGTAGACCGGCTCGCCGCCCGCGGTCACCGGGCTGTACTTCGCGGTCCAGAAACCGTTGGCGGGGCACAGCGAGGAACCGGACGTCCGGGTGAACTGCTGGTTGGCGAACTTGATGCTGTTGTCGGTGTTGTCTGCCGTGCCGGCCAGGCCGGACGCCGCCTGGTAGACACAGCTGACGCTGCCCAGCAGGGTGCGCAGCACGACGGTGGTCTGGATGGCGGAACCGCTCGCGGGGGTGACGGAGACGGTGCCGTCGGAGGACACGTCGGTGGTGTACGGCAGGTTGTTCACCGTGATGCTGGTGACGCCGAGGACACCGACCACGTTCGAGGTGCAGTTGCTGAAGGTCTGCCCGGTCAGGGACTCGACGGCGGTGCCAGGCGCGGCAGGGTTGCTGCCGACCGTGGCGGTGAAGGTGGAGGCCGTGCAGCTGATGCCGCTGGTGCCCGTCGAGCTGGAGTAGAGGGTCGCGTTGGTGCCGGCGGCCAGGGACGCGCTGATGGTCGTACCCTCGGCGACGCCGGGGCCGCCGACCGAGCCGGTGGTGAGGACCGCGACGTCGTCCGCGGCGGCGGGGGCGGACGCGGCCACGGCCACGGGAAGCGCGAAGGCGGCGGCAGCGGCGGTGAGGGAGAGCAGAGAACGCATACGCATGGGGGATTGCCTCTTTCATGAGGTGAGGGTGGGTGTGTGGGGGGCGCGGACGCGCGTCGGCGTCCGCCGTTGCCGACCGTCACGCCTTCTCCGTACGTGACGGACCGGCAACGGCATCGGGCCGGCGACCGGCCGGTGGCCCTATGGGGGAGGGCTCCGGCCGGGCCGGGCGAGAAAGGGCGATCCCGGTACGGCCCAGGGGGAAACGGCCGGTGCGGGTGCCGTGGAGGGTCGGACTCGGGCAGTGAAGAGCCCGTGAGGGACAGCTGGTCCGGGAATGCGGTCAGGTGCCGCCCGACGGCTTGGATCCGGCGCCACGGATCCGGGGAAGCCAGGGAGAGTTGTAGACCTGATCATCCGTCAACGTCAAGGTGTGGCACGGGAGTTGATCTTCGATCGACGGGTTTTGCCGTCGTCAGGGGCCTTGTTGATCACGGCTGGCACATAATCAACACCCTTTACTCACAACTTGCTTGACCCACGGGCGTAACCGCCGGTAACTTCCGTGGCGTTACTGCGGAGTACGGGAAAGCCCTTGCAGCCGCCGGGGGCCGGGAGGAGACGTGCACCGCAGCCACCGTCCGCGCCAGGACAGCAAGCCCTGAAGCCGCACATCCGCACGTGAGCCCCACTTGCGTTGACTATGTCCCTGGGAGCAGCACATGGCCTCGTCCGTCGGCACCACCTCCGAGACCCCCGAAAGCGGTTCCGCACCCCAAGCCCCCGACAGCCCCGCGAGACGCGGGCGGGTCCGCGGACGTCGGGCCGCGATCATGGCCGTGCCGGCCGTCGCGATCACCGCGGGTCTCGCGATCATGACCGCCCAGGGCGCGCTGGGCGTCCAGTTCGCCATCTCCGGCATGCCCTTCACGGTCACCGCGGAGAGCCTCGACGGCACCGGGTTCGAGCAGTTCGGCGGCCTCGACAACATGGCGGACAACAGCCCGAACGCCGGTGACACCGGTGGCCAGGTGCTGGTCGTGACCTCCGCCATCAAGAGCGCGACCCTCTCCAAGCTGTGCCAGAGCGTCGACCTGGGCGGCACCAACCTGAAGATCGAGGCGGGCAACGGGAAGGACAAGGTCCAGGCGACCGACCTGACCACGGACTCGACCGAGATGTCCGGTAACGCCAAATTCGACAACATCGAGATCGGCAACGACGCCAGCACCCTCACCAAGGCGGGCGTGAAGGGTCCCCTCGGTGTCTTCAGCCAGCAGGCCGACCACGTGTACATCGACACCCTGCGGCAGACCAACTACGCCACCACGGCGGGTGTCTTCAAGCTGCCGGGCCTCAAGCTGAGCTTCAGCAGCAAGGCCTGCTGATGGAGGGGCAGGAGCCGGAGGGCGTTCAGCAGCAGCCCGCGGCCGGCCAGGACGCGTTCACCCGCTGGGTGTACGGACGGCCCTTCTTCGGCGGGCTGTGGCTCACCCTGGGCGGGGCATGGATCCTGCTCACCATGAAGGCCTCGGTGAAGGTCGTCCTGCACGTCGGGATGCAGGGGGCGGCGGGCTACCTCCTGCCGACGCTGATGGTGCTGCTGGGGCTCCTGATCCTCTTCAGCCCCGACCAGCGCCTCTTCTACTCGATCACCGGCGTGCTGGTCTCCATGGGCACCTGGGTGACCTCGAACATGGGCGGCTTCATGGTCGGCCTCCTGCTGGGGGTCGTGGGCAGCGTCCTGACCTTCGGCTGGCTGCCCGACCAGGACGCGCGGGTGAGCCGCCGCGACCGCCGCGGTCCTGCCCAGCAGGCGACACAGGACGGTCCGACCGAGACGGGCCCGGCCGGCACCGACCCCCACACGGCTCAGTCGGGAACGGTGGTCGTCACACCGAGGACCGCGCAGTAGCCCCGGACGCGGAGCCCCCTTCCTTTTCCACAGCCGCGACCGCGCAGGCACGCCCTCACGCACCGGGCAGCCTGCGCGGTCCGACGCGTTCCCCGAGCATTCACGTCGACGTGAAGATCATTACGATGCGGAACCGAGAAGTCATTACAAGGGGCTGATCACTTGACTACCGGCGGTCACACGCGGTTGGCTCCTGGCCAGTGAAAGTTCAACCGGCCGACGCGCCCGCGTCCGGCCGCACTTTCGCGTTCCGCCTGCGAGGCCGCACAGCGAGGTGCCGCACCCCATGAACACTCCTCCCCCACCTCGGACTTCCGTGAGATCCCTGCGCTTGGCCGCCCTCACCTCCGTCGCCCTCCTGCTGCTCGTCGGCTGCTCCGGCGGCGACTCGCGGCTCGACACGGGTACGAGCGCCGCGAAAGGGGCGGACTCCGCGGGGCTGCGGGTCGCCCTGATCACCCACGGCGGCGAAGGAGACGCCTTCTGGGAGCTCGTGCAGAAGGGGGCCGAGGCCGCCGCCGCGAAGGACGGCATCGAGCTGACGTACGCCAACGACTCCGATCCGGCGGGGCAGGCCCGGCTGGTGCGCGACGCGATCGGTGACCGGGTCGACGGCATCGCGGTGACGCTGGCCAAGCCGGCCGCGATGAAGGCCCCGGTGGCCGCGGCGCGGGCGGCCGGCATCCCGGTGGTCGGCCTCAACTCCGGTATCGACGCCTGGAAGTCGCAGGGGCTGCTGGAGTACTTCGGCCAGGACGAGATCGAGGCCGGCGCGGCCGTCGGCGGCAAGCTGAACGGCCTGAAGGTCAAGCACGCGCTGTGCGTCATCCACGAGCGGGGCAACGTCGCCCTGGAGGCGCGCTGCGCCGGTGTGAAGAAGACGTTCGGCGGCGAGACCGAGAACCTGTACGTGGAGGGCACCGACCCCGAGGCCGTGGACACCGTGCTCACCGCCAGGCTGCGGCAGGACCCCGGCATCGACGAGGTCGTCACGCTCGGCGCGCAGTTCGCGCTGGACGCCGTGGACTCGGTGAAGGCCGCCGGCAGCAAGGCCCAGGTCGCCACCTTCGACCTCAACAGCGACCTGACCAGGGCGATCCGCGCCGGCAGCGTGCAGTTCGCGGTGGACCAACAGCCCTACCTGCAGGGCTACCTCGCCGTGGACTCGCTGTGGCTGTACAAGACCAACGGCAACGTCAGCGGGGGCGGTGTGGCTCCCGTGCTCACCGGGCCCGCGTTCGTCACCCGCACGAACGTCGCCGCGGTCGCGAGGTTCGCCGCCGCCGGCACCCGGTGACCTCCCTGACCTCCCCGTCCCGACAACCGCTCCCCCTCCCCGGAACACCCCACCGCCCAAGGACGACCATGCCCGACCGGAAAGGCGCCCGGCGCCGCCTCGGCTCCATACGTCTCTCCCTCATCATGCTGGCGCTGGTGCCGAGCGTCACGCTTGCGGCGATGTGGGGTGTGACGACCACGCAGTTGTTCTCCGAGGGCCTACGGCTGCGCTCGCAGACCGACCTGAGCAGGTCGACCGGTGCGATGGGCACCGAGGCCACCCTCGCGCTGCAGGGGGAACGCGCGATGTCCGCCGCCCGGCTGGCCAGGGTGCCCGGTTCCCGGGCCGCCCTGGACGAGAAGCGGGCGGCCACGGACGCGGCGGTCGCCAAGCTGGTGGGGCGGTCCGAGGAGATCCAGCGGGCGCCGGCGCGCATCGCCGACCAGCTGTACTCCGTCCTCGGCTCGGTGGGCAGCCTGGAGTACTACCGCGACCAGGTGGACCACCCCACCGACATCACCGCCGAGCAGGCCCTGGACCAGTACACGTCGATCATCGACGCCCAGATACACGCCTTCCAGCAGCTCTCGCAGGTCGACGACGGTGACCTCACCTCGCAGGCCGGGCCGCTCGTCGCCCTCGAGCACGCGGCGGAGCTGACCTCGCAGGAGGACGTGGCGCTCACCCTGGCCTGGCCGTCCGGGCATCTCGACGAGAAGGCCTGGGAGAACTTCGTCCAGCTGGTGAACACGCGCCGGTGGCTGGTCCAGGACCAGATCGTGCCCGCGCTGAACGGCAGTGCGAAGACGCAGACCGAGCGGATCCTGGCGAGCGCGGACTGGCGGACCCTGACGGCGGTCGAGGACCAGGTCCTCGCCGCGCGGCCGGCCGCCGGCACCGGGCGGGTGGCCCTGCCGGACGCGGGCAAGCGGTGGACGGCCGCGATGGAGAAGGTCTCCGTCCGCTACACCGGCCTGATCCGGCAGCAGACCTCCGCTCTGCTGACCCGGAGCGCGGACAAGGCGCACGAGCAGCTGCTGACGGCGGCGTCGCTGAGCGCGGGCGGTCTGATCGCGCTGCTGATCTGCCTCGTCATGTCCTGGCGGATCACCCGCTCGCTGTCCCGGCGGCTGCGGGGCCTGCGGGAGGCCACACTGGGCCTCGCCCAGGACCGGCTGCCGGACGTGGTCGCGCGGCTGGAGCGGGGTGAGAAGGTCGATGTGGACCGGGCCGCACCGGAGTTGGACTACGGCTCGGACGAACTGGGCCAGGTGGCCAAGGCGTTCAACGCGGCACAGCGCACGGCCGTGGTGACCGCCGTCGAACTCGCCGACACCCGGCGGGGTTTCCAGAAGGTGATCCTCGGGATCGCCCGGCAGAGCCAGAACCTGGTCAACCTGCAGCTCAGCCGCCTGGACACGCTGGAACGCGAGCACCAGGACCCGGACGTGCTGTCGGGGCTGTACGAACTCGACTCCACGGCCAGCCAGTTGCGGCGGTACGAGGAGAACCTGGTCATCATCAGCGGCGGGCAGCCGCGGCGCAGCTGGACCGAGCCGGTCGCGCTGATCGACATCCTGCGCAGTGCGGTGGGTGAGGTCGCCGAGTACCAGCGGGTGGAGGTGCACACCGAGGAGGAGGTCTGCCTGGCCCCGCCCGCGGTCGCGGACGTGATCCATCTGCTGGCCGAGCTGATAGAGAACGCCACGCTGTACTCCCCCGCGCCGAGTCCGGTCGGGGTACGGGCCGGGCTGGTCGCCAAGGGGCTGGCCGTCGAGGTCGAGGACCGGGGCCTCGGCATGTCGGAGGACGAGTACGCCGCCTTCAACGCCCACTTGGCCCAGGCCCCCAAGTTCGACGTGGTCGCCCTCGCCGACGACCTTCGCCTCGGCATGTTCGTCGTCGCCCGCCTCGCCAACCGCCACGGCATCCAGGTGACCCTGCGCTCCTCGCCGTACGGCGGAACGACGGCGATCGTCCTGATCCCGCACGAGATCGTCGTACGGGAGGAGGACCAACCGGAGCCGGAGGGCCGGGGCGAGGTGACGGGAGCGGCCAGCGCGGGGGTGACGGCCGGGGAGACGGACGCGGCTACGGCTCCCCCGACCGGTACGGAACGTACGACGGACTCGGCGGAGTCGGTGGGTGTGCCGGACGCGGAGTCGGCGGCCGGGGCCGGGTCCGGGCGGACGGGGCCCCGGCCGGACCCCGTGGCGCCTGAGACCGGCACCCTCCGTCCCGGCGGCCTCACCCCGCTCCCCCGGCGGGTGCCGCAGACCAGTCTCGCCGTCGAGCTGCGTGAGGAGGCCTCGGCCGTTCGCGAGGAGGAGGACGCCGACGAGTTCACCGCGGACCACGCGGCCTCCTCGCTGGCCGGGTTCCAGCGCGGCACGCTGCGTGCCCGGGACGAGGACGACCCGCTCGACACCCCCGAGGAAGTGTGCACCGCCGACACGAACGGTCCGCCCGTCGCCGCCCGTACTCCCCACACCGATCGCTCATGAAGGACATGCCATGACACGCCCCACCCCCGCCACGCACACCCAGCTGGACCAGCTGCTCACCGGACTCGTGGAGCGGGTCGCCGACGTGACGCAGGCGGTCGTGCTCTCGGAGGACGGGCTGGTCGTCAGCAAGTCCACCGGGTTCCTGCGCGACGACGCCGAGCGGCTGGCGGCGACCGCGTCCGGTCTGATGAGCCTGAGCAAGGGCGTCAGCATGGACTTCCGGGGCGGCCCGGTGCGCCAGGCGCTCATCGAGATGGCCAACAGTTTCCTCGTCCTCACCTCCGCGGGGCCCGGCGCCCACCTCGTCGTCCTCACGGGGCCGAACGCCGATGTCGGGGTCGTCGCGTACCAGATGAACATGCTGGTGAAGAAGATCGGCGAGCACCTGAGCGCGGCACCACGGGCCGGCATCGGCCCCACCGGCGGGTGAGGTGACCGACAGTGACGCGTCCGGCCGGTTGGTGCGACCGTTCGCCCTGACCGGCGGACGGACCCGGCCCAGCCGCGCCGACTTCACCCTCATCACGACGGTGACCGCGGTCGATCCGCCGCCGGAAGGGGCCCCGCGGCCGCAGGCCGAGCAGACCCGCATCCTGCGCCGGTGCGCCCGCCCGGTGGCCGTGGCGGAGCTGGCCGCGCTGCTCGACCTTCCGGTCAGCGTGGTCGTGATCATGCTGTGCGATCTGCTGGAAGCGGGCCTGATCACCGCGCGCCCGCCGCGCCCGGTCTCGCCCCGCTCCCCGGACCTGGACCTGCTGCAGAAAGTGAGGGAAGGCCTTGGCCGGCTCTGACACGCTCGCGACCGGGGCAGCCGGTACTCCCGCGGCACCCGACACCGTCAAGATCCTCATCGCCGGGGGCTTCGGCGTCGGCAAGACCACCATGGTCGGGTCGGTCAGCGAGATCACCCCGCTGCGCACGGAGGAACCCCTCACCGTCGCCGGCCTGGGCATCGACGACCTCGCGGGGATCGAGGAGAAACGGGCCACCACCGTGGCCATGGACTTCGGCCGGATCACCATCAGCGACGAACTCGTGCTCTACCTCTTCGGCACCCCGGGCCAGCAGCGGTTCTGGTTCATGTGGAACGACCTCGCGGTCGGCGCCCTGGGCGCGGTCGTCCTCATCGACGTCCGCCGCCCGGAGTCGAGCTTCGCCGCGGTGGACTTCTTCGAACGCCGGCGCATCCCCTTCGTCGTCGCCGTGAACGGCTTCGAGGGCCGGCACCCCTATCCGGCCGAGGACATCAGGGAGTCCCTCGCCCTCCCGGAGGACGTTCCGGTGGTGCTGTGCGACGCTCGGCGCCGCGAGTCGTCCCGGGACGTGCTGATCGCCCTCATGGACCTGCTGATCGCCGCGGCCGTCGAATAGCGGCGCCTCACTCGTCCGGCCCGGTCAGCTCCGCGTCGGAGGAGGGGATCAGCCGGGCGCCGAGGTCCGGGTCGGGCATCTCGCGGTCGAAGGGGAACATCGGGCGGCGGATGCGGTGGTGTCCCAGACGCGGCAGGTCCTGGTCGACGCCGCCCGGGGTGAGGGCCATCTTCCAGTCGGCGGCCATCGCGAACAGCTCGGGCTCCAGGTACCCGATCTTGACAAGGACGACGTCCGCCTCGCGCGGCGCCAACTCCAGGTCGGTGAAGTCGTGTTCGTGGTGGTACGGCTTTCTCAGCCGCGTCAGGATCACGTACACGCTCCCCACCCGCAGCACCGCCTCGGTCACCGCGTGCGCGTCACCGTGCCGGATCGCGTGCACCACCCCGGTCAGGGTGAGCGGGCCCGCGTGCCGGTCGTCCACCTCGGCACCCGCGGTGACGGTGACCGTGGCACCGACGCCGGCCTGTACGGCCGTATCGACGGCACAGGGGCCCGGCAGCGAGGCGTAGACGGCCACAGGGCCCGAGGGATCCTGGAACTCCGGGCGGGCCAACACCTGTCGCAGCCCCCATGTGACGTCACCTGCGCCGCCCGCCGTCGGGTTGTCCCCGGTGTCGCTGATGAAGTACGGACGCTTCGGGGAAGCCAGAGCCGCGTCCAGGCACTCCTCCAGCGTGCCGGTCGGGGCGACGAAGCCGAAGTCGTGACGGGCCTTCCAGAAGCCGCGGGCGAGCCGTTCGGCACCGGTCGTCACCGCGTCCACGGACGCACCCGTGACGACGACGGCGGCCCGGTTGCGGGGCTCGTCCGCCCACGCGTAGCCGACCCAGATCGCCGCGTCGGTCACTCCGTCGGTCGCCTCGACATCCGCCACGGCCGCGTAGACGCTCTTCGCCGGCTCGATCCGGGTGGAGGTCTGCTCGCCGGCCAGCAGCACGGGCACCGGGATCCATGCCTTGACCGGGCGGGGCGCGCCGCTCGTGAGGTGGTCCACGAGGTTGCGGGCGGCCCGCTCCTTGGTCTCCGTCTCGTCCTCGTGCGGGGCCATGCGGTAACAGGTGATCAGGTCGGTGCGGTGGACGAGTTCGCGCGAGACGTTGCCGTGCAGGTCCATGGAGGCGGAGATGATCGTGTCCGGGCCGGTGATCTCCCTGATGCGGAGCAGGAGTTCGGCCTCGGCGTCGTCCAGGCCCTCCACGGTCATCGCGCCGTGGATGTCGTACCAGAGGCCGTCGACGGGGCCGATCTCCTTCAGCCGGTCCAGGAGTTCGGCGGAGAGGTCGGCGTAGGCGCGGGCCGTCACCGTGCCGCCGGGCAGCGACTTGCCGACGAGGGCGCCCCGCCAGGTGGCGGCGTGACGCAGTGGCCGACCCGGGGCGAGGAAGGGGTAGCGGGTGAGGACGTCGTCGCCTCGCAGGGGGTGGAAGGCGGAGGCCTCGGTGCGGGCCGGGGAGAAGGTCGAGGACTCGATGCCGAGGCCTGCGACGGCGATGACGGGGCGGGATGAAGGCACGGTTGCTCCAGGTCCGTTGATGTCTGCGAGTTCGTCGTGGCCGGTCGTGCTCCTAGAGGCCTCCGGTGACCGTCCGCATCGCCTGCGCCAGCGCCCGCTGCAAGGCGAACTGCCCCGCCCCCGCCAGCCCCGCGTCCGCGCCCAACGACGTGCGCTCGATCACCAGGTGCTGGGTCACCAGGGGGTGGCAGCCCTCGTACAACTGGCTCCGTACAGCGGCGACGAACGGCTCCAGGGTGGAGAGGATGCCGCCCAGATACACCGCGTCCGGGTTGAAGAAGTTGACGTTGGCGGCGAGGACCTGGCCCAGGTAGCGGCCGGCCTGGCGGACCGCGCGGGTGGCTTCGGGATCGGCATCCGTGGCCAGCCGTACGACGTCCTCGGTGGTCCCCACCCGCAGGCCCCGCTCCCGCAGGATCCGGACCAGTGCCGCACCCGAGGCGACCGTCTCCAGGCAGCCGGTGTTGCCGCAGGAGCAGGGGGTGTCCTGGGCGGCCTCGACGCGGACGTGGGTGATCTCCCCCGCCCCGCCGGTCGCGCCCCGGTACAGCCGTCCGTCGGCGATGATGCCCGCGCCGATTCCGGAACCCACCTTCACCATGATCGACTGCCGGTGCTCGGCGGGCCGGACGCTGTGCTCGCCGACGGCCATGCAGTTGGCGTCGTTCTCGACGGCCACCGGCACGGCGAGGCGTTCCTCGAACCAGTCGCGCACGGGGAAACGGTTCCAGCCGGGCATGCGCGCGGGCAGGGTCACCAGGCCCGGCTCCACGTCGACCGGGCCCGGCAGGCACAGGCCGACGCCCCGCAACCGACCTGGGCCGTGCCGGTCGATCAGGGTCTGCAGCGTGTCCGCCAGGCCGGGCAGCGCGGCCTCGGGGCCGTCCGCCGTGGCGAACGGGACGGTCGACACGTCGGTGAGGCCGCCCCCGGGGTGGACGACCCCCACGTGCGCGTGCTTTCCGCCGATGTCGGCCGCGACCGCGAACCCGTCGCTGCCGCCGAGCCGCAGCACCTTGCGCGGCCGCCCGCCGGTGGAGGACCGGGTGCCTTCCTCGGCGACCAGGCCGTGGTCCAGCAACTGGCCGACCGCGAACGACACGGTCGAGGGCGCGGCACCCAGCAGCGCGGCGAGTTCCGTACGGGTCGACGCCTGCCCGGAGGCAAGGAGTTCGAGGACGCCCTCGGCCAGCGAGGAGAAGCCGGTGCCGTGCCGTCGGGGCGGTTGCCGGTGCGGTGGCGGACTTTTTTCAAGCATGGTCGAAGTTACTCCCGAATTCGACGGCCCAGGCGTTGAGCGTAGGCCCGAAAACCCTCTCTGTGCTTTTTCCAGAACAGCAGAAACAGACTTTTTACAGCGGCACGCCTATTTCTTCCAACAGACGAGGCGTTCACTGGCTCCACCCCCGCTTCCGCCTCCCTGTGCCCCTGGAGCAACCATGTCCCCTGCCCGCACGAGACTTATCGCCGGTGCCGCCGCCCTCAGCGCGGGCACCCTGCTGCTCACCGCCTGTTCGGGGTCGAGCGGCTCGTCGTCGTCCTCTTCGCACGACACGATCGACTACGCGCTGCCGGCGAACTTCACCCCGAACTGGATCCTGCCGATCGGCACCGCGGCGCACCTCAACACCAACAACATCTCCATCGCGAACACGCTGTGGGAGCCGCTCATCGCCTACGACGGCTCCACCGGCAAGATCGGCTGGAACAAGGCCGGTTCGGTCGCCACGGCCGCCGACTTCGCCGCCGGCAACAAGAGCGTGACGATCACTCTCGGCGACCGGCACTGGAGCGACGGGAAGCCGATCACCTCGGCGGACGTGAAGTTCTGGTTCGACCTCATCAAGGCGAACAAGGCGGCCTGGGCGGGCTACAACCCCGGCAAGGCGCCGGACAACTGGACGTCCTTCAAGACGGTCGACGACCGCCACTTCACGATCACCTTCGACCGGGCCTACAACCCGCAGTGGATGCTGGCCAACGAGCTCAACTCCATCACCCCGCTGCCGCAGCACGTCTGGGCCGGGGGCCGGGACGCCAAGCAGGCATGGACGTACCTCAACGACGCGGCGAAGAACATCTCCGGGTACGCCTCGAATCCACTGTGGAAGACCATCAGCGGCCCCTACGCCGTCAAGTCCTTCTCCACCGCCGGGAAGGTGGTCCTCACCGCCAACAAGAAGTACGACGGCGGCGAGAAGGCGAACATCCCCACGGTGAACCTGCTCCCCTTCACGACCGCGGACGCCGAGAAGAACGCCCTGCGTTCCGGCAGTGTCGACTACGGCTACATCGAGGCCACCGACCTCGACCAGAAGGACAGCTTCACCGCACAGGGCTACAAGGTGCAGCCGTGGTCGGGCTGGGCGATCACCTACATGCCGTACAACTTCAACAACCCGGCGGTGGGCGCGGTGTTCAAGCAGCTCTACGCCCGTCAGGCCATCCAGCACAGCATCGACCAGACGGCCCTGTCGAAGGTCGTCTTCAACGGGACGGCGACACCCGGATACGGTCCCGTCCCGCAGGGACAGGCCTCGGACTTCCTGTCGCCCACGCAGAAGGCCAACCCGTACCCCTTCTCGAACGCCACCGCCAAGTCCCTCCTCACCGGCCACGGTTGGACCGAGCAGGGCGGGGTGATGACGTGTGCCGAGCCCGCGAAATGCGGTGCGGGTGTCGCCAAGGGCACGAAGTTCGAGATGCAGGTGCTCTCGCAGTCCGGCTCCGCGGTCACCGACAACATGATGAGCGCGATCCAGTCCTCGCTCGCGAAGACCGGCATCACGTTCTCCATCAAGACGGCTCCGGTCAACTCGGTGCTCTCGCAGACCCCGCAGTGCACCTCGGGACAGTCCATCTGCAAGTGGCAGCTGAGCTTCTTCGGCACGGCGGGCAGCTGGTACTTCAACGCCTTCCCGACCGGTGACTCGCTGTTCCAGAGTGGCGGCGGCTCCAACTTCGGCAAATACTCCGACCCGGCCGTCGACAAGCTCATCTCCGCCACCACGACGTCGAGTTCGAACCAGGCGATCCAGGACTACAGCGCGGCCCTCGCGAAGGACCTGCCGGTGATCTGGCTGCCCGAGCCGGACTACCAGATCTCCGTCGTCAGGAACGGGCTCGGCGGCTTCTCCCAGGACTCCCTCGCCAACTTCCACCCGGCCCAGTGGAAGTGGACGGACTAGTGGACACGGCCGTCTACCTCGTCCGCCGGTTTCTTCAGGCCCTCGCCGTGATCCTGATCGTCACGATCGTGGTCTTCTGCCTGCTGCACGCGCTTCCCGGGGGCCCCGCACGCGGAATCCTCGGGCCGCAGGCGACGGCCGGGCAGATCGCCGCGTTCAACCACGAGCAGGGGCTCGACCGGTCCCTGCCCGTGCAGTACGTCCTGTATCTGCGCGAGTTGGTGCAGGGGGATCTCGGCACGTCGTACACGCTGAACGAAGCGGTCTCCCGGCTGATCGAGCAACGGTTGCCGAAGACCCTGGTGCTGACCGTGCTGTCCGCGATGGTCGGGCTGGTACTGGCCGTGCCGTTGGGCATGTGGCAGGCGGTGCGGCGGAACAAGCCGACCGACTATGTCATCACCACGCTGAGCTTCGTCGCGTATTCGACGCCGGTGTACTTTCTGGGGCTGCTGCTGATCCTGCTGTTCACGCAGACGCTCCGGTGGTTCCCCTCTCAGGCGCCCCAAGGGGACACGCTGGGGCAGGTGCTCGCGGATCCCGCGGGGCTGGTGCTGCCCGTGGTCACGGGGGCCGCGTCCATGGTGGCCGTGTTCAGCCGCTATATGCGGGGCGCGACGTTGGAGAACCTCTCCGAGGACTACGTGCGGACCGCTCGGGCGGGGGGTGCGGGGCAGTACGCGGTGCTCTTCCGGCACGTTTTCCGCAACTCGCTGACGCCGGTGGTGGCGATGCTCGGGTACTACGTGCCGGTGCTGTTCGGAGGCGCGCTGGTGGTGGAGCAGTTGTTCAACTACCCGGGAATGGGGCTGTTGTTCTGGTCCGCGGCTCAGTCGTCGGACTATCCGGTGCTGCTCGGGTGTGTGCTGGTGATCTCGGTGGCGACTGTTGTGGGGACCTTGCTCGCGGATGTGGTGCAGCGGGTTGTGGATCCTCGGGTGAAGGAGGGGCGGGCGTGAGTGTTCAAAGCGCGGGCCGGTGGGGGTTGATCGCGCCCCGCGGCGGAGCCGCAAAGGGGCGCAGCCCCGCGCCCCTCAGAGCGCGCTTCGCGCGCAATCGGCTTGCGGTGGCCGGGGTCGCTGTCGTCGTTCTCTTCCTGCTGTTCTGTTTCATCGGGCCGCTGGTGTACGCCACCGATCAGACCCACACCGACCTCACCCAGGTCAATCTCGCCCCCAGCGGCTCCCATTGGCTCGGTACCGACGCCGTCGGGCACGACCAGCTCGGGCGGCTCATGTACGGCGGACAGGTGTCGTTGCTCGTCGGGCTGGCGGCCGGGCTGCTGGCCACCGTGATCGGGACGCTGTGGGGTGCCGTCGCGGGGTATGCGGGCGGGTGGGTCGATGCCGTGATGATGCGGGTCGTCGACGCGGGCATCGCCATTCCCGCGCTGTTCATCCTGCTGGTCGTCTCCGCCATCACCAGTCCCGGCCCGTCCGGGTTGATCGTGGTGCTCGGGCTGGTGTCCTGGCTGGTGCCGTCCCGGCTCGTGCGGGCCGAGACGCTCACGTTGAAGAACCGGGACTACGTGCTGACCCTGCGCGCCACCGGCGGCACACACGGGCGGGCGATCCGACGGCACATCCTGCCGAACGCGGTCTCCACGATCGTCGTCGCGGCCACCTTCCAGATCGCCGACGCGATCCTGCTCATCGCCTACGTGTCGTATCTGGGCCTCGGTGTCCAGCCGCCGAGGACCGACTGGGGCGGCATGCTGTCGGCCGGCCTGACGGCCGCGTACTCGGGGCGCTGGTGGCTGATCGTGCCGCCGGGTCTCGCGATCATCCTCGTCGTGTGCGCGTTCAACGCGATCGGCGACGGGCTGCGGGACGCCTTCGACGTGAGGGGACGGGCATGAACATCCTGACCATCGAGGATCTCGGGGTGACCTTCTCCACCGAGACGGGCGACGTGCCCGCCGTACGCGGGGTCTCGCTGCACGTGCGGCCCGGGGAGACGCTGGCGCTGGTCGGCGAGTCGGGGTCCGGCAAGTCGACGGTCGCGCTCGCCGCGATGGGGCTGCTGCCGGGCACCGCGCGCGCCTCGGGGCGGATCGCGGTCGACGGCACGGACATCGTCGGGGCACCGGAGGCCTCGCTCGTCCGGCTGCGGGGGCGGACCGCCTCCATGGTGTTCCAGGAACCGGCCACCGCTCTCGACCCGCTCACCCGGGTCGGTGCCCAGATCGCCGAGGTCGTACGGAACCACCGGGACGTGTCCCGGTCCGAGGCCGCCCGGGAGGCGGTCGAGCTCCTGCGTCGCGTCGGGATTCCCGAGCCGGAACGGCGGGCCTCGGCGTTCCCCTTCCAGTTGTCGGGCGGACAGCGGCAGCGGGTCGTCATCGCCATGGCGATCGCCAACTCACCGAGCCTGCTGATCGCGGACGAGCCGACCACCGCGCTGGACGTCACCGTGCAGGCCGAGATCCTGGATCTGCTGCGGCGGCTGGCGGCCGACTCGGGCACCGGCGTCCTGCTGGTCACGCACAACATGGGTGTGGTCGCCGACTTCGCGGACCGGGTCGCCGTGATGCTGCGGGGCGAGGTCGTGGAGACGGGGCCGGTGGAGGAGGTGCTGCTGCGGCCCACGCACGCGTACACGCGGGGACTGCTGGCGGCGGTGCCTCGGCTGAGGCTCAGCGGCGAGGACGCTCCTCCGGCCGATGAGCCCCCGGTGGTGCGACTGCGTGACGTGTCGGTGCGGTTCGGGCGTGTCCGGGCCCTGGACGGGGTCTCTCTCGACGTCCGTCCCGGTGAAACCGTCGGCCTCGTGGGCGAGTCCGGGTCGGGCAAGTCGACGGCGGCCAGGGTCGCGCTCGGGCTCGTCGCGCCCGCCTCCGGCTCGGTGTCGCTGTTCGGGACCGACCTGGGCCGGGTCAGGGGCCGACGGCGGCGGGCCCTGCTCTCCGGTGTGGGTGTGGTGCTCCAGGACCCGGTGGCCTCGCTGGACGCGCGGATGAGTGTGGCCGAGTGCGTGGCCGAGCCGCTGCGGGTGCACCGCAGGGGCATGTCGGGGCCCGAGCGGCGGGACCGGGTCGCCGAGGTGCTCGAACTCGTGCGGCTGCCACGGGAGTTGGCCGGCCGGGGCCCTCGTGAGCTGTCCGGTGGTCAGCGGCAGCGGGTGAGTCTCGCGCGGGCGCTGGTCCTCGAACCCCGGCTGCTGGTGGCGGACGAGCCGACGAGCGCGCTCGATGTGAGCGTGCAGCGGACCGTGTTGGAGGTGATCGCAGAGTTGCAGCGGGAGCTGGGGTTCGCCTGTCTCTTCGTCTCCCATGACCTGGCCGTGGTCCAGGAGTTCGCCCAGCGGGTCGTCGTCATGCGGGACGGGCGGGTCGAGGAACAGGGCCCGACCATGGCCACGCTGCTGCGCCCGGAGACCGACTACACCCGGCGGCTCATCGCGGCCGTACCCGTGCCGGATCCGGTGGTGCAACGCGAGCGGCGTGCCCGACGGCAGACGGAGGTCACCGCGTGAAGGTGGTCGCCGGTGTCGACATCGGCGGCACGAGCACCCAAGTGGCGCTGTGTACAACGGATCTGACCGTCGTCGACCGAATGGAGGTGCCCACCCCGGCGTCCGCGGGCGGGGGCGCGATGACCGGCGCCGCGCTGGCTGCCGTACGCCTGCTGCTCGACCGTACGCCGGCACGGCTGCTGGGTGTCGGGGTCGGGGCGGCGGGTGTGGTGGACGCGCGCGCGGGGCGGATCCTGGTGGCCAGCGACTCCTTCCGCGACTGGGCCGGGTTCGCGGTGACGTCCGCGTTCGAGGAGGCGCTCGGGGTGCCGGCGTTCCTGGACAACGACGTCAACGCGTTCCTGCGCGGCGAGGCGACGGCCGGCGCGGTCGCGGGCGAACCGCATGTGCTGGGGATGACCCTCGGGACCGGGGTCGGCGGGGCGTTGTGGCTGGGCGGGTCGCTGTACGACGGGCCGCACGGCGCGGCGGGCGAGATCGGGCACGTGCCGGGCTTCGGCGACCTGCCGTGCACGTGTGGCGGGCGCGGCCATCTGGAGACGCTGGCTTCGGGGCGGTCGATCGCGGCGCGGTACGGGGAACGGACCGGGCGGCAGCTGAGCGCGCGCGAAGTGGCGGAGTCCTGCGACCCGGACGCGCTCGCCGTGTACGAGGACGCGGGTGCCGCGGTCGCTCGCGCGCTCCTCGTCACGGCGGGGCTCCTGGACGTCACCACCGTCGTGATCGGCGGGGGCGTCAGCCGCGCCTGGCCACTCCTCGAACCGTCGATCCTGCAAACCCTGACCACCGAACCGCCGGTCAGCGGGCACCCGGTACGAGTGCTGCCCTCGCTGCTCGGCAAGGACGCGGTGACGGTGGGTGCGGCGGCCCGGGTACGGGCGGAACTCGGAATCTGACCCGCGAGAACCGGACCTGGGCGAAGTGGGAGCCGAGCCCCGGCGTCGCTCGCGTCCAGGCCAAGCACGTCGCTCGCGTCCAGGCCGGGCACGACCCCGTCGGACCGGCGCGGGTCTCCGTTGTGGGGGACCCCGCTACAGCGGAGACCCCCCGCGCCGGTCGCCGGTCAGGATCAGCCGAGGCCGTTCGTCTTCAGCCAGGCCTTCGCCACGTCCAGCGGGTCCTTGTTGTCCAGCTGGACCTGGGAGTCCATGTCGAGCAGGGCCTTGGTGTCCAGCTTGGCCGAGACCGCGTTCAGGGCGGCCACGCCCTCCTGGGAGAGACCGGACTTGTAGACCAGCGGGGTCACGTTCGCGAAGCCGAAGAGGTTCTTCGGGTCCTGGAGGACGACGAACTTCTCCTTGGTGATGGTCGGGTCGGTCGTGAAGATGTCCGCGGCCTGCACGGTGTTCTTCTTGAGCGCCGCCTGGGTCAGCGGACCGCCCGCGTCGAGGGCCTTGAAGGACTCGAACTTCAGGCCGTACTGCGACTCCAGGCCGAGCAGACCCTGCTGCCGGGTCTGGAACTCCGGCGAACCGCCGATGACCAGCTTCGGGGCGATGTCCTTGAGGTCGGCGAGGGTGGACTCGGCGGTCAGGCTGTACTTCTTCGCGGTCTCCGCGTTGACCGAGACCGAGTCCTTGTCCTCCGCGGGCGCCGACTCCAGCAGCGTCAGCTTGGAGTCGAGCTTGGCCTTGACCCCGGCGTTCACGGCCTGCGCGGACTCCTGCTTGGCGTCCTTGTCGAGGTAGGCCAGCAGCGAGCCGTTGTACTCGGGCAGGACAGTGATCGAGCCGTTCTTCAGCAGGCCGTAGGTGGTCTCGCGGCTGCCGATGTTGGGCTTGTAGGTGACCTTGACGCCCTTGGCCTTCAGGGCCTCGCCGTAGATGTCGGCGAGCAGGATGCTCTCGGCGAAGTTGTTCGAGCCGACGACCACGGTGTCGCCGGAGGCGGCGCCTCCCGTGTCCTCGCTCAGCGGGTCGGAGCTGTCGTCGGAGGACCCGCATCCCGCCAGCAGGACCGTGGCGGCGGCGAGCGCGACGGCGGCCACGCCGGGGTTCTTCCTGAGGGACCTGCGGTGTGCGGCGGTAGAAGTCACGATTCCCGTTCCGGAACTCAGGGGGATGCAAGGTGTTCGGGGCGTCCGAGAAGGGAAGCCCTTGCACTGATCCAATCCAGCCTGTTCTCCCTCAGTCAAGAGCGACCTGGTCACAATTGGCATCGGTCCGTGATCGGTTGTGAAGGAAACGCGAAACCGGCACGCGGGGTACGACTCGGGTTGTAACGGATTCTTGACTCAGGGCGGCAACAAGCGCTGTCCGAAGAGGCTGTAGTCTCGCCGCAGTTGGCGCCGGTCACACAGGCGTGCAGGAGCCACTCAGGTGTCCCTACGTACCGTCCCGTAGCGATCAGAATCGGTCAGGTGCGCGCTCGCGCGCCGTCCGAGACACCCACGAAGGAGGGCTGGTGTCCACGAACGAGGTGGACGTGTCCACCCGATCGGCACCGCCGCCGAACCGGGACGGCGCACGCGGCGACCGGGGACTGCGGGACTTCGCCGAGCGCTGGCCGTTCCGGCGCAAGCTGAACATCCTGGTGGGCGTGCCCCTCGCGGTCGTCGCCGTGCTGCTGGCCTATCTCTTCGCCGACCAGGTCGGCCAGTCCCGGGACGCGTCGGACGCGGCCCAGCTCGTGCGGGACAGCGCCGAAGTGGCCAAGCTCGTCGGGCAGTTGGAGGCCGAGCACCAGCAGGCCGTCCTGCTCTCCGTGCGCCACCAGTCCAGCTGGGACGGCCGCGCCCCCTCGCAGGCCGCCTACCGCGAGGCGCAGATCCGGGTGGACAACCAGGTCGAGAAGGTCCGCGAGGTCTTCGGCGGCCGGCTGCCGCAGGAGGAGGCCCAGGCCCTTCGCGAGGTCAACGGCCTGGAGGACCTGCGCAACACCATCGAGAAGGCCTACCTGCCCGCCGACAACATCGACCCGGCCTACAGCGACGCCGCCAAGGGCCTGATCGACGGCCTCGGGCTCGACCGCAACCCGGCCCTCGCCGCCACCTTCACCGGCAACCTGCTCGACTCGCTGCTGCGCGCCGACGCCGCGCACGGTTCCTTCGAGACCGGTGTCTTCTCCGCGACGACGGGCGACTCCAACGCCCTCATCGAGCTGATCGGCGCGATCGGCTCCTACGACGAGTACACCCACCAGGTCGAGCGCTTCGGCCGGTTCGCCACAGCCCAGCAGGCCGAGGAACTCGGCGACATCGAGCACAACACGGCCCAGGCGGCGATCGCCCGGCAGTACGCCGAGTTGCAGATCGACCCCGGCTCGCTGCAGGCGGGGACCCCGTCCGAGATCAAGGACGCCTTCCAGACGGCGCTCGACTCCTACCCGGACTACCGCGCCCAGGCCCGCACCCGGCTGAACACCACCACTTCCCTCATCGGCCAGATCGCCGACCGCGCCGACGCCGCCTCCCGCGACGCGCGCTCCAACGCGGCCTGGCTGCTCGGATCGGCCCTGCTGGGCTTCGTGCTCTGGCTCGCCTTCTCGGTCGCCGTACGACGCTCGGTGGTGCGCCCGGTGCAGGCACTGACCGGTGCCGCGAGGCAGGTCGCCGAGGTGGCGGGCCGGGAGCTCGCCCGCGTGGCCGACGACGACACCGAGGACACCGGAACGCCGCGGCTCCAGGAGATGCCGGTCACCGCGAAGGACGAGATCGGTGATCTCGCCGAGGTGTTCAACCAGGTGCAGACCACCGCGGTCGCGCTCCTCGAACGCCAGGTGCTCAGCCGCCGCAACGTCGCCGAGATGTTCGGCAACGTGGGCCGCCGCGTCAGCAACCTCACCACCCGGCAACTCGCCCTGATCGACGCGGTCGAGCGCGGCGAGACCGACCCGGCGCTCCTGGAACGCCTCTACAGCATCGACCACATCGCGGTCCGCCTGCGCCGCAACGCCGACAGCCTGATGCTGCTCGCCGGCATCCGCGAGACGGTCCTCGACTCCGGGCCGCTCGCCCTCACCAACGTGGTGCGCGCCGCACTCGGCCAGATCGAGGGCTTCCGGCGGGTCTCCCTGCAGGCCGGCACGGAGGCCATGGTCGAGCCCGACATCATCGGCGACCTCACCCTGATGGTGGCCGAACTCGTCGAGAACGCCGTGTCCTTCTCGCCCGCCGGCAGTCCCGTCGAGGTGATCGTCAAGGACAGCCACGAGGGCGCGCTGGTCGTGATCTCCGACCACGGTCTCGGCATGAGCGCCGAGCGCCTGGAGGAGGAGAACGCCCGCCTCATCCGCCGCGAGCGCCTCGACCTCGTCCCCACGAAGGTCCTCGGCCTGTTCGTGGTGGGCACACTGGCCCGCCGCTGGGACGTCAGCGTGGTCCTGTCCCGCACACCGGGAGGCGGCGTGACGGCCGAGGTGACGATCCCCACCTCCCTCCTGCTGACGATGAGCCCCGTGTCGAGTACGCCGGCGGAGTCCCGTACGGCTTCGGTGGCGGGCGTCGGTCCGGGCACGGCCACGGGTACGCGCCCGGCACCGGCCTGGGCCTCGGACACCGGCTCGCAGACGGCCCCGGATCCGGTCCGGACGGCAGCCCCTACGGCCGTACGGCCCGAGCCGGTTCAGGAGCCGGCCGCGAGCGGGACGGCCCGGGGTACGGCGGCCCCCGAGCCCGGCGTCACGGTGGCCGCCTCCGCCGACGGCGATCACGCGCCCCTCCCCCGCCGGGTCCCGCACCGCGACACGGCAGCGTCTGCTCAACTCCCCTCCCCCGCAATCCCGTTCATCCCGCAGGCCCGCACCGGTGAGGTACCCGGGAACGTCGACGGCGGCGACGGCGCCCGCCCCCTTCGCCGCCGGGTCCGTGGTGCCACTCTGCGCACCACCGTCGGCGCCGAGGCCGTACAGAAGACGGCGCCCGTCCGGCCCGCCGACGCGGAGGCCGTACGCGACGCGCTCGACGAGTTCGAGGCGGCCGTGGAGCGCGCCCACCGGGACAGTGAGACCGGCAGCCACCCCAGACCCGTACCCAGGGACGACGTGGAAACCCGTCAGACCGCATCCAACCCCCCGCACGAACAGAACCACTCCCCGGAAGGAGCGGAGCAGTGAGCACGTCCACAGGTGACACGCCTACGGAAGGCACCACGCCCGCCGACCTGCAGGCCGCCGCAGCCGACTTCACCTGGCTGCTGAACCGTTTCGCGACGGAGACCGCGGGCGTCGTCGACGCCATCGCCGTCTCCTCGGACGGGCTGCTCATCGCCGTGTCGGAGCTGCGTGAGCACGCGGACTCCGAGCGCCTCGCCGCGATCGTCTCCGGCATCACGAGCCTGGCCGCCGGAGCCTCCGGCAACTACGGCCTCGGTGGTCTCAACAAGGTCATCATCGACCTGGAGGGCGGCCATGTCCTGGTCTCCGCGATCGGCAGCGGCGCCGTGCTCGGCGTCGTCACCGACAAGGAGGCCAAGCTCGGCAACATCGCGTACGAGATGACGCTGTTCGCGAACCGCGCCGGCAGCGCGCTCAGCCCCCAGCTCGTGCTCGAACTGAAGAACAGCGTCGGCACCGTGTCGAAGCGCTGACCGAGGAGGAAGCGCAGTCATGGCGGACGGCAGCACGCCTCCGAGTCCGGAGCCGGGCGGTCCCGTGCCCGCCGTACGGCCGTTCCTCGTCACCGCCGGCCGGGTGGCACCCGATCCGTCCGGCCGGACGATGCCCGTCGAGACCCAGGTGGTGGCCACCGCCGAGGGACTCGCCGTGCTCGACCGGCTCGCCTTCGAACAGCACGACATCGTCGCCGCGTGCCGGATCCCGCAGTCCATCGCGGAGATCGCGGCCCGGCTGCGGCTGCACCTGAACGTGGTGCGGATCCTCGCCGAGGACCTGCGTACGGCGGGGCAGCTGACGGTGCACGTGCCCGACACCGACGTCACCCACGACGCCTCCGTCCTGCGCAGGCTCATCGACGGCCTGCGTGCCATCCCCGACTCCCGAGGGGTACTCCGTGACACCGACTGATCCGGCCACCCGGCCCTCGGCCGCGTCCTCCGCCGCCGTACGACCGCCGCTGCCGGTCAAGATGGTGATCGCGGGCGGCTTCGGGGTGGGCAAGACCACCGCGGTCGGCTCCATCTCCGAGATCGAGCCGCTGACCACCGAGGCCGCCATCACCGAGGTCGCCGCGGGCGTGGACGACCTCAGCCACACTCCGCGCAAGACCACGACGACGGTCGCGATGGACTTCGGCTGCATCACCGTCGACCCGACCCTGAAGCTGTACCTGTTCGGCACGCCGGGCCAGGAACGCTTCGGCTTCATGTGGGACGACCTCGTCGAGGGCGCGCTCGGCGGCCTGGTCATCGTCGACACCCGCCGCCTGGACGACTGCTACGCCGCGGTCGACTACTTCGAGCACAAGCAGATTCCGTTCGCGGTCGCCGTCAACGCCTTCGACGGCAGGGTCGAGCACACCCTGGACGAGGTCCGCTGGGCCCTCGACGTCAACGACCGCGTCCCGGTGATCGTGTTCGACGCGAGGGAGCGCGGTTCGGTACGGGACGCGCTGCTGGTCGTACTGGAACAGGCGCTGGCGCGCACGGAGGCATGACGCTCGCCTACGACAGGGGCGTACAGGCCGACAATGCCGCGCGTGCTGTTCAGCGGTGTGGGTCGTTGAACGGATCATGCAGACCAAATCGACGACGCGGCTCGATCTGCCTGCGGTGCAGCGCCAAGTAGACGGCGTGCTCGAGGACTTCCTGGCCGAGAAGGCTCGTGCGGGGGCCGGCCGGGGGCTTCCGCCGGAGGTGGTGCAGACCGTACGGGACTTCCTGACAGCGGGCGGGAAGCGGATCCGGGCGCTTTTGTGCGTCGTGGGCTGGTACGCCGCCGGTGGCCATGGTGACGTGGCGTCGGCGGTGCGGGTGGCGGCGTCGTTGGAGTTGTTCGTGGCCTTCGCGCTCATCCACGACGACATCATGGACGACTCGGCCAGCCGCCGCGGCCGACCCGCTGTGCACCGCGTGATGCGTGCCCGACTGGGAGCCGGCGAGCGGACCGAGCGGCTGGGTGCGGGCGGTGCGTTGCTGGTGGGCAACCTGGCTCTGATGTGGGCGCAGGAACTGCTGCACACCACCCCGATGGAGTCCGGCCGGCGGCGGCTGGTCCATGGGCTGTACGACGCGATGCTGGAAGAGGTGATGTACGGGCAGTACCTGGACGTCATGGGTACCGGCCGTGACGCCGATGACGTCGAGGCGGCCTTGCGGATCGTCCGCTACAAGACCGCCACCGCGACGATCGAGCGGCCCCTGCAACTGGGGGCTGCCGTCGCCGGCGCCGACGAGGCCACGATGGAGGTGTTCACCCGGCTGGGCCGGCCGCTGGGGGAGGCGTTCCAGCTGCGGGACGACCTGCTGGACGTGTTCGGCAGCGCGGACGGCGCATGCGCTCCGGGCCTGAGCGACCTGCGGGAGGGCAAGCGGACCGTGCTGCTGGCCCTGGCCCTGCGGAACGCCGACCCGGTCCAGCGGAAGCGGCTTGGCCGGCTGGTGGGCCGGGCCGGCCTTCAGGAGCGGGAAGCGGCGGAGATCCGGGCCGTCCTGCTCGCGACGGGGGCACGACAGGAGACCGAGGAGATGATCGCTTCCCGCTACGAACATGTCCTGCGCGTCCTGGACGGGGCCGGGTTCCCGCAGTCCGCGGATCGTGCTCTGCGTCGCCTGGCGGTCAGGGCCACCCGGTACACCTCCTGACCCGTGCCGCGACCACAGCAGCGTCACCGGAACCCCCGAGCAGGAAGAACTCGTGATGACCGAGCAGGTTCTCGATCGTGTCGCCGGATATGAGCGCTGGTTCAACACGCGCTTCCAGGAGTACTTCGACACGTTGAGCGACCGGCTGGACGTGCCCCCGTTCAGCCGTTTCACCCCGGAGTGCATTGACTTGCTGCGAGATTTCTCCTTGCGCGGCGGAAAACGGTTCAGGGCCGTGGCAGTGCACGAGGGAGCCCGCCTGGTGACCGACGAACCGGTCGAAGGTCTGGACGCCGCGGCGCTGAGCATCGAGCTGCTCCACACGTCCGGCCTGGTGCATGACGACGTGATCGATGACAGTCCTGTCCGCCGGGGAGGCCCGTCCACCTACTACGTCTACCGGGAGAGGTTCCCTGATCATCCGCACTCGGCGATCGGTCTGACCGTGCTCGCGGGGGACCTCGCCCTCGCCCTGTCGTTGCAGGTGTTGCTGGAGACGAAGGCGCCCGTGGGGGTGCGACAGGCCATGGTCGAGGTCCAGACCCGGGCTGCGGCGGACACGTTCATGGGCCAGATCATCGACGTCGAGCGGGACTTCATGGCCGCCCCGGACGAAGAGATCCTGCACTGCGTGTCCGACTACAAGACCGCACGCTACTCGCTTCTCGCACCCATGCAGCTGGGACTGCTGGCCGCAGGGGAACAGCCCTCCCTCTTCGAGAAGGAGCTGCGTGACTACGCCCGGCTGGTCGGCATCAGCGAAACGATGCGCGACGACTACCTGGATCTGTTCGGAGACCCTGCCGTCCTGGGCAAGCCCACCGGCGCCGATCTCCGTTCCGGCAAGCACAGTTACGCCCTCCACGCCCTGCTTGCCGCCGTTGACGGCCCGGAGCGTCGCGTGGTGGAAGCCGCGTTCGGCGATGCGTCCTGCACACCGGAGACCGTCGCCGCCGTCAGGGAGATCGGTGAACGCCGCGGTGTGGCGGACCGACTGAGAACCGACATGCACCGCCAGGCCGAGCAGGCGTCCACGGTGGCCGCCGACTGGCGGTCCCGGTGGCGGGAGGAGGCGGTCACCTTCTTCGAGCAGCTGCCGCTGTGGAGCGTCAACCGCACCAGGTGACCGGCCGCACCTACAAGGTGCTCGGTGGCGGGGCCGAGCGCGTCAGCTCCGTGACGGCCTGGCGCCAGCGTTCGGGAAGGCTGTCGGCGCCGGGAAGGGCGGTGTCGATGCGGAAGGAGACGCTGGTGGTGTCTTCGTACGTCGTCGCCGCGACGGCCAGGGGAACGCCGGGCGGGCAGCACATGATGGGGTCGATGCGGTGCACGGCAGCCCCGCCATAGTGCAGAGGACGGCGTACCACGAGGTAGGAGGCGCAGACGGTGAGCCTGCCAGGGACCGTGCTCGCGTCCACGAGGAGCTGGAGCAGCCGCCGGGGAAGCCGGGTGAGGGCCGCTCTCAGCACCGCCTTGTGTCCGGCGGACTTGAGTACAGAGGTGACGGCCGCCGTGCGTGCCAGGCGCCGGTCCACCGGCATGGTCCCGCCGGGCAGATCGATCCGGGTCAGGAACAGCCGGTTGCCGGGGGCCGCGACTTCGTCGGGCGTGCGCACGTTGACGGGGACCATCACAGGGATCGCCGTGCCGGTGGCGTGGGGCCAGGCGTCCTCGGCCCACTGGGTGATCGCGTGGACCACAGTGGCGAGGTAGACGTCGTTGACGCTGGTCCCGCCGGCGCGGGCCGCGGCACGCAGACCGGCGGAGGGTGCCTGGGCCCACAGCAGGTGGCGGCGGCTCGACAGCGGATGCGAGGCGGATTGCCACAGGCCGTGCCGGCGCGCGTGCCGCAGCAGGCTCACGGCACTGCGGGCGGTTCGGCGCAGGCCGGCCGGGGCGGGCGCGGGGAATCGAGGCAGCGGACGCGGGCCGAACAGCGTGTCCAGCACTGTGCCGATGTTGGCGCCGTCCTGAACGGCGTGGTGCGTGAGATAGAGCAGAGCGGACCCGTCGGGCACATGACCGTGCAGAAGGATCATGCGCCAGGCCGGGGCTTCCTCCGGCCACGGCTCTCTCAGCGCGAGACGCACTGCTGCCTCGAGAGCCTGCGGTTCGCCGTCGAGGTGCTGGGTGCGCAGGTGCCAGGCCATGTCCGGGTCGGCCGGCGCCCACTGTGCGGTCGGTCCGTCGCCGGTCAGGACATGCGTCAGACAGGGCAGGTCGTCCAGATGGGCGGTGACGTGCTCGCGCAGGCCGGCGAGATCGGGCACGGCGCCGGTCAGGTGCAGTACTGCCCCGATCCTCGCGTGGGCGTCCGGATGCTCCGCAAGCTGTTCGGCCTTGACCAGGACGAGATCGGCGGGACCGGGAGCCGGGAACGGGTTCATGCCCAGCACCTCACGAGGTCGAAGACGGATGAGCCGACGGCCGCGCCGATGAGGAACCCGACGCCGACCTGGCCGGCGGTGTGGCAGCGCAGCCGGATGCGGGAGCAGCCGATCAGCACCACCACGGGAGCCAGTACGAGCGACCAGGGACCGAAGACCGTCGCGAGGATGGTCAGGGCACCGGAGGCGACGGCGGAGTGCACCGACACCTTCCAGAAGAAGGTGATCACCAGGAGGGCGAGGAGAACGGCGAGCATCGCCGTCACCAGGGCCGTCACCTCGACGGGAGCATCCAGCTCATACAGCAGTACGGTGCCGGTGATGACCGAGGCCATCACTCCGGGGGCCGCCACGATGCGGTCCTGCCGGCGGCGCACATGCCGGTCTCCCCAGTACCGGCGGTGCTCGCCGAACCGCAGGATCGCCGTGGGCAGCACCGCGGTGAACACCGCCGCGACCACGCCCCAGCCGAGGCCGGCCCAGCCGTCCGTGTGCCGGCCCAGCAAGGGGGCCAGGAGCAGCATCCAGTTCCGAGGCTCGCCGCCGTCGCTGAGCAGCCACGCCCAGCGCGCTTCCGTTCGAGGCACCGCCTCCTGCACCGCCGGGCTCTCCCGTCTCTCACATGGTCACGCGGTCGCCGTCCACGGCGTTCATCGTCCGAACGACACGCACACCGGGCCGGTCACGACACCGGCGCAGCCTGCTCGACGCCCGCCGGTGCCTTGGCCCCCGTACGCGGGACGCGGGTGCGGGTCCGGGCGGCGAAGGCGGCGATGCCCAGCGCGGCCATGCCGACCGCCCAGCCTCCCCCCAGCAGGAGGCAACCGGCCGGCACCACCTGCAGACCGGCAGCCGCCACCGAGGTCTGCACCGCCGCGTAGGCCGGCAGCAGACGCACCACGAGACTGTCCGCGTCCGGGTTGATCAGCGGGTTCTGCAGCACCAGATCAATGGAACTGATCATGATGGCGAGGAACATGCCGGCCAGCTCGCTGCGCACCACGGCCGCCAGCACCATCCCGATTCCGCCGTAGACCACGGCGCCGGTGAACATGCCCGCGGCGAGCACCAGGGGCTGCTCGGGCCGCCAGAACAAGTGCATCCACGCGGTGGTGTAGGCGGCGACCACGGCCGCGACCAGAAGGAGCGCACTGCACTTGGCGAGCGCGAGACCCGACCGCGGAAAGCCGGCCCGCACCACACGCTGGTCGAACGGCGCGGAACGCACCGTGGCGACGAACATCATGAACGCGATGACCAGCGACAGGGCCTGCAGCGCACCGTTGATCTGGAGCAGGATGTTGCCGTCCATGACCACCGTGTGGCCGACCGGACGGATCCGGAACCGCAAGGGGGCGGACGCCACCACCGTGAACGCCAGCGTGGTCCACAACGGTACGAACAGGACCACGATGAGCAGCGCCAGCCGGTTGCGCGCCTGCTCGATCAGCGCGAACCGCACGGCCGTACGGAAGCAGGACCACCACCGCGTCATACCGCCGCCGCCGTCCCCGCTTCGGTCTGTTCCGTCTCCTGCAGTAAGCCGGCATCGAGGCGGTACAGGGTGTCCAGGCGGGAGGCGTCGTGGGCGAGGTGGGAGACCACCAGTACCGCGCAGCCCCGGTCCCGCAGGTCGGCTGCCACATCCCAGAACCGCAGGTAGGTGTCCCAGTCGAAGCCCTGATACGGCTCGTCCAGAAGCAGCACCTGAGGGTCGTGCATCAGGGCGAGAACCAGATTGAGTTTCTGGCGCGTGCCGCCGCTGAGCGCCGCCACCCGATCGTGCCGGTAGTCGCTGAAGTTCAACCGCTCCAACAGCTCGAAGGCCCTGGTCAGGCTGCTGATGCCGTAGGCGGTCCGAAAGAACTGCAAGTGCTGCTCGACGGTGAATGCCTGGTGGAGCACGGTGTCCTGGGGGCAGTTGCCCAGTCGGCCCGCCCGCTCCACCACACCGCTGTCCGCGACGAGATCTCCGGCCAGGATGCGCAGCAGCGTGCTCTTGCCGGCGCCGTTCTCACCGACGATGCCCACCAGTTGACCGGCAAGAAGGTCGAGGGACACCCCGCGCAGGACAGGACGCCGCCGGTAGCCCTTCCACACCCCTCGCACCCGCAGCACCGGGTCGAGCGAGCTCACCACCGCACCCTCCACATCGCTGCGCACCCCTCGACCGAACGCCGTCTGTTCTCGGCTCCGGTCCTGCAACGATCACGACATCCCACAGGACACGAACGGATACATGTCGGGCGGGTAAGTCCTAGTTGCTCCTGAGCACCCCGCGCGAGACCGTGAGCCGGGTGATCCCCCAGAACAGCGCCAGCGTCGCCAGCGCCATCAGGGCGACCAGTGTGGCGCCGCCCACGACCTTCTCGTAGTTGCGCTGGTACAGGCCGTCGACGATGTACCGGCCGAGGCCGCCCAGGGAGACGTACGCGGCGATGGTGGCCGTCGACACGATCTGGATGGCCGCCGAGCGCAGTCCGCCGAGGATGAGCGGGAGGGCGACCGGGAGTTCGACCCGGAAGAGCACCTCGATCTGGTGCATGCCCATCCCCCGGGCCGCGTCCACCGGGGCGGGATCCACCGACCGCATCGCCTCGTAGGTGGTGACCAGGATCGGCGGCACGGCGAGCACGACCAGCGGGATCATCACGTTGATCAGTCCGAAGCCGAGCGACAGGGTCATCAGGACCAGCAGACCGAAGGTGGGCACGGCCCGCCCGGCGACGGCGATGAAGGCCAGCGCGTTGCCGCCCCGCCCGTAGTGCCCCGTGACGAGTCCCACCGGCAGTCCGATCGCCGCGGCGATGGCGAGGGCCTCCAGGGTGTACTGGACGTGCTCGCCGAGCCGGGTGGGAATCCCGTCGTAGCCCTGCCAGTGCGCGCTGTCGCTGAAGAAGGCGTTGATGAAGTTGAGGACGTTCACCGGGCGGCGACCTCCGGTTCGGGCCGCTCCGCGCGCCGCGCACGCGCGCTGCTCGGCATCCACGGCGTCAGGAGCAGGCGTACGACGACCAGCAGCCCGTCGGCGAGGATCGCGAGGACCGCCATGGTCAGCACGGCGTTCACGGCGAGTTCGGGCCGGTTGTAGATGTTGGCGTCGTTGATGAGGTTGCCGAGCGCGCCCTGGTTGCCGATGAGGGCGCCGACACTGACGAGGGAGATGCTCGACACGGTCGCCACCCGCAGCCCCGCGATGATGGCGGGCACGGCGATCGGCAACTGGACCTGGATGTAACGGCGTATCGGTCCGAAGCCCATCGCCGTCGCCGCCGCGAGGGTCTCCTGCGGCACCGAACGGACGCCGTCGACGATCGCCGGGACCAGGATGACGAGGGTGTAGACGGTGAGCGGGATCATCACGGTGAGTTCGGTCTGGCCGGTGTAGTCGATCAGGACCACGAAGAAGGCCAGTGACGGGATCGCGTACAGCACGGTCGTCACCCACAGCACGGGCGGGTACAGAAACCGGAAGCGCACGCACAGCTGGGACAGCGGCAGGGCGACCAGCAGCCCGGCGAGGACCGGCAGCAGAGCTTCCCTGAGGTGCAGGCCGATCAGCCCGAGCCAGCTGTGCTGGAGGTCGCTCGGGATGTCGAAGAAGCCGTTCACCGGGCGGCCTTGGCGTCCGTACGGCCCTCCGCGTGCGCTCCGCGGATCGCCTCGCCGATGGCCTGCTGGGAGACCACTCCGGCCACCCGCCCCTCGGCGTCGACGCCGACGGCCCACCCGGTGGGCGAGAGCACGGCACAGTCCAGCGCGGCCCGCAGCGAGTCGGTGCCGGCCACGAACGGGCGCCCGTACGACAGGAGCCGGGCCGTGTCGACACTGCCCGCGGTGAGGTCCCGCGGCTCGCTCCAGCCGAGGGGCTTGCCGTCCACGTCAGTGACGAGGAGGTAGGGGGCGTCGGCCGTGTCGCGGGCGGCGATCTGCTCGGCGGTGGCGTCGAGGGCGACGACCGGTCCGGTGAGCAGCCGGAGTCCGGAGGAGGGGAAGAAGGAGAGCCGCCGGATGCCGCGGTCGGTACCGAGGAAGTCCTCGACGAACGCGTCGGCGGGGTTGGAGAGCAGTTCGGCGGGCGGCGCGTACTGGGCGAGCTTGCCGCCGGTGCGCATCACGGCGACCATCGTGCCGATCTTGACGGCCTCGTCGATGTCATGGGTGACGAAGACGATGGTCTTGCCCAACTCGTCCTGGATGCGCAGGAGTTCGTCCTGGAGCCCTTTGCGGACGACGGGGTCGACGGCCGAGAACGGCTCGTCCATCAGCAGGACCGGAGGATCGGCCGCGAGCGCCCGCGCCACCCCGACGCGCTGCTGCTGGCCGCCGGACAACTGGTAGGGGTACCGCTTGGCGAGGGAGCCGTCGAGGCCGACCCGCTCCATCAGCTCCCGGGCCCGGGCCCGTGCCTTCTCCTTGCCCCAGCCCAGCATCCGGGGCACGGTGGCGATGTTGTCGACGATCGTGCGGTGCTGGAAGAGACCGGCGTTCTGGATGACGTATCCCATGGACCGGCGCAGCGTGTTGACGTGCTGCTGCCGGCTGTCCTTGCCGTCGATCAGGATGGTCCCCTCGCTGGGTTCGACCATCCGGTTGATCATGCGCAGGGTCGTCGTCTTGCCGCAGCCCGAGGGACCTACGAGGACGGTGATCGAACTGTCGGGAATCTCCAGGGAGAGGCGGTCGACCGCCACCGTGCCGTCCGGGTACCGCTTGGTGACTGAATCTATCCGTATCAAAGCGCCGCATACCCTTCGGGTCTGCCAGAAGTTGTCCGCGTTCGGCCGGTCCAGCAGGCCGTCCGGCTGAGTCTAGACCGCTTGTGTTGCAGACATTCGAACAGTGGCGCCGATCCCCCACTGTGCGCGACCTGTGAGTTCCCTGATTCTCATCCATCGTTCAGCGAAGCCACAGGGTTCGCCCAGCACCGGGCCCGAGGGTCGTCATCACCACCGCTCGGAGACCTGGAACCTGGAGTACGTGCCATGACTACCCTCGCCCCACCGCCCCCGCCGACCACCCAGGACGGCCGGCACCGGGCCGTGCCGTCCGCCGCGAGCAGCCGGCTGCGCAGGATGTTCACCGGTGCCCCCGAGGACCCCCGCTGGGCCCGCCCGGCGCTGTGGGCGATCCTGGTGCTCGCCACGGCGCTGTACGCCTGGAACCTGTCGTCCCTCACCGGCAACACCTTCTACGACGCGGCCGTGTACTCCGGCACCAAGAGCTGGAAGGCGTTCTTCTTCGGCGCCCTGGACTCCGGCAGCTTCATCACGGTCGACAAACCGCCGTTCGCGCTGTGGGTGATGGGGCTCTCCGCACGGGTCTTCGGGTACGGCACCTGGCAGCTGATGCTGCCGATGGTCGCCGTCGGCACCGGCTCGGTGGCCCTGCTGTACCGCATGGTCAAGCGGGACTTCGGTGCCGTCGCGGGCACGATCGCGGCGCTCGCGCTCACCCTCACGCCCATCACCGTCGCCATCGACCGGGACACCAACCCCGACCCGATCCTCGTCTTCCTGATGCTGCTGGGCGCGGCCGCGCTCATGAAGGCCGTGCGCACCGGACGGCTCGTGCCGCTGGTGTGGTCCGGGGTCGCGATCGGCTTCGCGTTCAACACGAAGATGATGCAGGCGTACGTCGTCCTGCCGGCCTTCTTCCTGGTCTATCTGTGGGCGGCGAAGGGCTCGCTCGGCCGCCGCATCCGCAACCTCGCCGTCGGCACGGTCGCGCTGCTCGTCTCCAGCGCCTGGTGGATGGTGGTCGTCGACCTCATCCCCGCGTCCTCCCGGCCGTACATCGGCGGCTCCACCGACAACACGGTGTGGGACCTGGTCATCGGCTACAACGGCTTCGGCCGGATCTTCGGGGCGAGTTCGTCGGTGGGCTCGCAGGGCAACGGCGCCAGTTTCGGCGGCGAGGCGGGTCTGTACCGGCTGTTCAACAGCATCATGGGCGGCCAGATCTCCTGGCTGATCCCCTTCGCCCTCGTCGCGCTGATCGGCGGTCTGGTGCTGCGTGGCCGGGCCCCGCGCACGGACGCCAAGCGGGCGGCGGTGCTGCTGTGGGGCGGCTGGTTCGTCCTGCACTACCTGACCTTCGCCCTCGCCGAGGGCACCTTCCACCCGTACTACGTCACCGCCATGGCACCCGGCATCGCGGCTCTGGCCGGTATCGGCGGCGTGATGCTGTACCGGGCCTTCCGCGAGGGTGCGGCCGTGAAGTGGGCGTGGGTGCTGCCTGCGGCGATCGCCATCAGCACGGTGTGGGCGGTCCTTCTGCTCCAGCGGGTCTCCGGCTCCGGGACGCTGTACACGGTCGCCGAGGTCGTGGCCGGGGTCGCCGGTGCGGTCGCCGTGATCGGGCTGCTGCTCGGCCGGTTCACGGGGAGGCAGCGGCTGACGGGCATCGCGGCCCTCGCGGCGGTCGTCGCCCTGCTCGCCGGTCCCGCCGCGTACTCGGCGTCGGCGGCCACCTCCAGCACCAACGGCACCAACCCGACGGCCGGTCCGAGCACGGGCGGCATGGGCGGGGGTGGCGGCATGGGCGGCGGCCAGCGTCCCAGCGGCACCGGCGGCCCGGGCACCGGCACCAGCGGCAGCGGCAGCGCGCCGAGCGGCTCCGGCGGCTCCAGCTCCAGCTCCAGCTCCAGCTCCAGCTCCAACAGCCAGTCCGCGTCCGGCCGTACGGCCGGAGGGATGGGCGGTGACGCCCAGGTCTCCTCCGCGATGATCTCGTACCTGAAGAAGAACCAGGACGGCGCCACTTGGCTGGTCGCGGTCGCCACCGACCAGACCGCCTCCTCGATCATTCTGGAGTCCGGTGAGCCGGTGATCTCCATGGGCGGCTGGTCCGGATCCGACAACGCCATGACCCTCGCCAAGCTCAAGAGCCTCGTGAAGTCCGGCAAGCTGCACTACATCGTCATCAGCAGCAGCGGCCAGGGCTCCTCGAACTCCGAGATCTCCACCTGGGTCAAGAAGAACGGCACGGCGGTCTCCGCCTACAGCGGCCTGTACCGCCTCGGCTGACGAGCACGCGCTACACGGTCACACGGAGGGCGGGTGCTGTCAGGGAACGGCCGGGAAACCGGGCGTACGCAGCACCCGTCGCTCCGCGTCCACCGCGAACACCTCGCAGCCGTCCAGGGAGGCAGCCCAGTCGACGCCCCCCGGGCCCAGGGCGAAGGCCGCCGTGGCGACCGAGTCGGCCTCCGTGAGCGTCGGGGCCACGACCGTCAGGCTGAGCAGGCCCGTCGCCGGGCGGCCGGTGCGGGCGTCGAGGATGTGGTCGCCGCGTTCGTAGCGGGCGGAGGTGGCCACCGCGCCGTCGGTGAGCTCCAGGACCGTGCACAGCTTGTCGGCGTGTTCGGGGTGCCGTACGCCCACCCGCCAGGGGCCGCCGGCGGTGACCACGTCACCGCCGGCGTTGAGGACGAACCGCGTCGCGCCGGCCGCTGTCAGCAGCTCCGCCGCCCGCTGCACCGACCAGCCCTTGACCACCGCGCAGGGGTCGAGCCGGCGACCGGGCAGCCGTACGTCGAAGGCGCCGCCGGTGGCGACCCGGTAGTGCTCGCACAGGTCGAGGATCTCGCGCAGCTCCGCGCTCAGCGCGTCCTCGGACAGTTCGCCGCGGTCGTACCGCGAGACCTCGCTGTCCTCCTTGAACGGGCTGAACCGGGCGTCGACCTCGCGCAGCCACGCGAAGACCGCGTCGGCGGCGGACTCGGGGACGTGCTCGTCGTCGACCCGGAGGGAGACCGGGAAGCCCATGACGTGTTCGACGCGGTGCAGCATGGTCGGTGCCTCAGCCCCTCGCGTCGATCGCGGCCTGCAGGGACTCCTTGTAGGCCTCGCTGGTGATGGTCGCGCCGGACACCGTGTCGATGTCCGCGCTCTGCGCCTCGAGAGTCTCCGCCACCAGCACCGGCACGGCGGCCGTCGTCTGCGGGTGGTTCGGCTGCTGGAGCAGCTTCACCGCGGTGATCTTCGTACCGTCGAAGGTCACCTGGACCTGCACGGGGCCCTTCTCCGTGCTGAGGGCCGAACCGTCGACGGTCCGGGAGGACGCCTCGGAAGCGGACGCCGGGGGAGAGGCCGACGCCGCCTTCGCGTTGTCGTCGATCGCGGCCTGGAGGGACTCCTTGTAGGCGTCGCTGGTGATCGTCGCGCCGGAGACGGTGTCGATGTCCGCGCTCTGCGCCTGGAGCGTCTCCGCGACCAGCTTCGGCACGGCGGCCGTGGTCTGCGGGTGGTCGGGCTGCTGGAGCATCTTCACCGCGGTGATCTTCGTACCGTCGAAGGTCACCTGGAGCTGTACGGGCCCCTTCTCCGTGTCGATCGTGGTGGTCGTGACCACGTTCGTGCCGGAGGTTCCGGATGTCCCGGAGGAGGACGTCGAGGGCGCGGGCGTGGTGGCCTGGGCGGTGGAGGTGCCGGACGACGGCTGGTACAGCCAGACGGGGACCAGGCCGGCGATGCTCAGGACGACGACAGGTATGGCTCGTTTCACGGTCTGTTCCTCATCCCGCCAGGCTGAAGCGCTCGAAGTGGATCTGCGGTTTGGGCACGTCCAGCTCGCGCAGGCTGCCCAGGACCGCGGTCATCATCGGGGGCGGTCCGCACAGGAAGACGTCCCGCTCGGCGATGTCGGGCACGAGCCGCGCCAGCTCACCGGCCGCGAGCTTGTCGGGCACCGGCGGGCCGGTGACCAGGTGGAGTTCGGCGCCCTTGGCGAGCGCGAGGTCGCGCAGCTCGTCGTAGAGGACGGCGTCCCGGTCGGAGCCGACGCGGTAGATGACGACGGCGTGGCCCTGCACCTCCTCCAGGAGGGCCCGGATCGGGGTGACGCCGACGCCGCCGGCGATGAGCACGGACTCGGGGCGGGTGCGGTGCAAGGCGGTGAAGGCGCCGTAGGGGCCCTCGGCGAAGACGCGGGTGCCGACCTTGAGGTGCCTGAGGGCGGCGCTGCCCTCGCCGGCCGCCTTGGCGGTCAGGCGCAGTGTCCTGCCGTCGGGGGCGGCGGAGAGGGAGAAGGGGTTGGCCTGCCACCAGCGGTCGGCGGTCAGGAAGCGCCACAGGAAGAACTGTCCGGCGCGGGCGGGGAGTTGGTCGAGGTCCTTGCCGCTGATGTAGATCGAGACGACGTTGTCGCTCTCGGGCACGACGGCCGTCACCCGGAACTGGTGGCGCCAGTTGCGCCACAGCGGGAGCACCGCGCGGCCCAGGACGACCGAGCCGAGCGCGACGCCCCAGACGCCGTACCAGTACCCGGTGGCGACGGACGAGGAGGTGAAGGTGGTGCCGACGGCGACCTGGTGGGTGAAGGCCAGCACCACGGCGACGTACGTGTACAGGTGGATGAAGTGCCAGGTCTCGTAGGCGAGACGGCGCCGGGCGTACCGGGCGGAGACCGCGCCGACCAGGATGATCAGGCAGAACGCGACGATCGCGCGCAGGACGCCCTCGGTGGTCTCGGCGAGGTCGACGATCTCGCCGATCGGGCCCACGTCGGTGCCCTCCGCGTAGCCGAAGCTGATGAAGGTGACGTGCGCGAGGAGGGTCCACAGGATGCCGAAGCCGGTCCAGCGGTGCCAGGAGGTCAGCCGGTCCATGCCGATGCGGCGGTCGAGCCAGGGCAGCCGGGCCACCAGGACCAGCTGGAAGGCCATGATGAGCGCGGCGTACAGGCCGGTGAGGCGGCCGAGCACGATGAGCGCGTTGGAGGCGAAGCCGGCCTGGGCGAAGAACCAGGCGACCACCGCCGCGTTGGCGGCCAGCACGGCGTAGAGCCCGGTGCGGGCCACCACCCTGGGGCGTTTGATCGCCGTGGGGGGCGCGGGGGGCGATTGGACGGTGGTCACGGGTCGTAGCTCCTTGATCGGGGCCTCTGGATTATCGAGCTTCTCCGGTGGGAGCTGTCGATCAGCTGTCGTACAACTTTCAAGAGGTTATCGATCTGCTTACGGGCCCCCTCCGGCTCTGGCTTTCCGGTCGCCGTGAAGCACTATGAGCGGGTGGAAAAAGTACGACTCCTCGTCGTGGACGACGACCCGCCGATCGCCGATCTCGTGGCGACGGTCGCCCGCTACGAGGGCTGGGAGGCGGTCACCGCGAACTCCGGCGAGGAGGCGCTCAGCCGCGCCGCGGAGTTCCGTCCCGACATCGTGGTGCTCGACCTCATGCTGCCCGACATCGACGGCTTCGGCGTCCTGGACCGGCTACGGCGCTCGGGGACGATGGTGCCCGTGGTGTTCCTCACGGCGCGCGACACGGTCGCCGACCGGGTGGCCGGGCTGACCCGGGGCGGGGACGACTACCTGGTCAAGCCGTTCGCGGTGGAGGAGCTGATGGCCCGGCTGCGGACCGTGCTGCGGCGCAGCTCCGGGCCCGGCTTCCAGCGCTCGGTGCTCGCGGTCGCGGACCTCACCATGGACGAGGACACCCGCGAGGTGCGCCGGGGCGACAAGCTGCTCACGCTCACGCCGACCGAGTACGAGGTCCTCAGGTACCTGATGCGCAAGTCGCCGACCGTGCTCACCAAGGCGCAGATCCTCGACCACGTGTGGGAGTACGGCTTCGGCGGCCGCTCCAACGTCGTCGAGCTGGTCGTCAGCCGACTGCGCCGCAAGCTGGACGAGCCCGACGACGGCAGGGTGCCGCTGATCCACACCGTGCGGGGCTTCGGGTACGTCATCCGGCAGGCCGCCGAGTGAGGTCCTTCCTCGGCCGGCTGCGGTCGGCGTACCGGAGGATGCGGCTCGGCACCCGCCTCGCGCTGGGGCTCGGAGCGGTGGCCCTGGTGGTGTTCGCCGTGGTGGGCACCGCGCTGACCACGTACATGCGGGACTATCTGTCGGCCCAGCTCAACGAGCAGCTGTCGCTCGCCCAGGTCGCCCAGTCGAAGAGCATCGCGGAGTCCGGCACGCTCACGGGCAAGAAGTACTGGAGCTGGTACTACGCGGTGTACGACGTCAAGGACGGCACCCCGCGGCTGCGCACACCCGAGGACCCCTCCGACCTGCCGGAGGACGTCGAGGAGTTCACCGCCGTCGCGAAGACGCAGACCGTCGCGCACACCGAGGTCCTGGCCACCGAGCACCTGAAGGGTCAGGGCGAGTACCGGCTGCGCGCCTGCGAGGTCGAGCCCGGTGTGGTCCTGGTCAGCGCGGCTCCCATGGACGACATCGACGCCACGGTACGGCGGCTGATCACGGTCCAGGTCGTCGCCTTCGGTCTCGCGCTGCTGGCTCTCGTGGTGGTCGGCCGCAAGCTGCTGCGCCGGGGCCTGAAACCGCTGAGCGACATGGCGCACACCGCGCACGGCATCGCCCTGCACGACCTGACCGAGTCGGCGGCCCGGCTACCGCTGCGTGCCGACAAGCGGGGCGGCGGTCCGGAGGTCGAGGAGCTGCGGACGGCGTTCAACACGATGCTGGAGCACATCGACGACTCCCTCGCGGTCCGTGCGGAGGCCGAGCAGCGGCTGCGCCGGTTCGTCGCGGACGCCTCGCACGAGCTGCGCACGCCGTTGATGTCCGTACGGGGCTATGCGGACCTCTTCCAGTACGCCGCCGCCAACGCCCCCGAGGAGCGTGACAGGCACCTGGCCCGGCTGCGTGCCGAGGCCGCCCGCATGGGCTTCCTCCTGGACGACCTGCTGCTGCTCGCCCGTCTGGACGCGGCGGAGGTGGAGACCCCGCTCCGGCCCGTCGAGACGGATCTGGTGGAGCTGGTGGAGCACGCGGCCGACGCCCTGCGCGCGAGCCACCCGGACCATCCGCTGACGGTGACGCCGGGCCCCCAGGCCCTGAAGCTGCGGCTCGACCCGCAGCGCGTGCGCCAGGTCCTCGACAACCTCCTCACCAACGCGGCCGTGCACACCCCGGCGGGCACAAAGGTGTCGGTCGGGGTGCGGGTGCGCGACGGGCACGCCCAGGTGCGGATCGCGGACGCCGGGCCGGGCATTCCGGCCGCCGACCAGGAGCGGGTCTTCGACCGTTTCTACCGCGTCGACAAGGCCCGCAGCCGGGACCGGGGCGGCAGCGGCCTCGGCCTCGCGGTGGCGAACTCCCTGGTCCGTGCGCACGGCGGCACGATCGAGCTGAGCAGCGAGCCCGGCTCGACGGTGTTCACGGTGTCGCTGCCGCTGAGCCTCACCCGGTCGTGAGTCTTACGAAGCCGTGACGTGGCGGCCCGGGTCCGGCGGTCCGGGCAGCTCACGGCCCTAGGTTGAGGGCATGCGCGTACTGGTCACCGGCGGTGCCGGTTTCATCGGATCCCACATCGTCGAAGCGCTCGCGGCACACGGCCACGAGCCCCTCCTGTACGACGTCCGGGCCGATCCGGCGTCCGACGTACGGGACCCCGATGCCGTCCGCGACGCCCTGGGCGGAGTGGACGCGGTGTGCCACCAGGCGGCCATGGTCGGCCTCGGCGTGGACTTCGCCGACGCCCCCGAGTACGTCTCCCACAACGACCTCGGCACGGCGGTCCTGCTCGCCGCGATGGCCGAAGCGGGGGTACGGCGGCTGGTGCTGGCCGGGTCGATGGTCGTGTACGGCGAGGGCCGCTACACCTGCGCCCGGCACGGGACCGTACGGCCGGGCCCGCGCGCCGTCGCCGACCTGGACGCGGGGCGCTTCGAGCCGCCGTGCCCGCGGTGCGGCGCGGACCTCTCCCCCGGTCTGGTCGGCGAGGACGCCCCGGTCGATCCGCGGAACGTGTACGCGACGACCAAGCTCACCCAGGAGCATCTGGCCGCGTCCTGGGCGCGGGCCACGGGCGGTTCGGCGGTGGCGCTGCGCTACCACAACGTGTACGGCCCTGGCATGCCCCGCGACACCCCGTACGCCGGCGTCGCCTCCTTCTTCCGCTCCGCGCTCGCCCGCGGGGAGGCCCCACGCGTCTTCGAGGACGGCGGCCAGCGCCGGGACTTCGTCCACGTACGGGATGTGGCCGCGGCCAACGTGGCGGCGCTGGAGGCGAGTTCGAGGGGCGGCGCGCTCACGTCGTACAACACCGGAAGCGGCGAGCCGCACACGGTGGGCGAGATGGCCCGCGCGCTGGCCGAGGCGTACGGCGGTCCCGAGCCCGTGGTCACCGGCGAGTACCGCCTCGGGGACGTACGGCACATCACGGCGGACTCGGCGCGGCTGCGGGCCGAGCTGGGGTGGAAGGCGGAGGTCGGATTCGCCGAGGGAATGCGGGAGTTCGCGGGCGCCGGGATGCGGGGCGCGTAGCCCGCGGTGGACCGGTGGTGCCGCCCGTGAAAGAAAGCGGCCACGGGCGGCACCACCTCTTTTCAGGTGGCGGCCGACGGCAGCAGCACTTCGAAGCGGCAGCCGCCCGGCACGTTGCGTACGGTGGCCCGGCCCGCGTGGGCCTCCACGATGCCCCGGACGATCGCGAGGCCGAGTCCCGCCCCGGCAGGCGGAGTTCGGGCGTGGGTGCCGCGCCAGCCGGTGTCGAAGACGCGGGGCAGGTCCTCCTCGGGGATGCCGCCGCAGCCGTCCGTGACGGACACGACGACACCCTCGGCGCGGTGCTCGGCGGCCACCGCGACCGTCCCGTCGGCGGGCGTGCGGCGGATGGCGTTGACGAGGAGGTTGCCCAGCACGCGGCTCATCTCCTTGCCGTCCACCTCGACCGGCACGGCCGCCACCCGGTCACCGACCAGCCGTACGCCGTGTTCGCGCGCCAGGGGGTCGGCGCCCGCGAGGGCGTCCGAGACGAGGTCGTACAGGGAGATCCGGCTCGGGGTCAGCGCCAATGCCCCCGCGTGGATGCGGGAGAGTTCGAAGAGGTCGCCGACCATGTCGTTGAGACGTTCGACCTCGGTGCGGATCTGCCGCAGGTAGCGGGCCGGGTCGGCGGCGACGCCGTCCTCCAGGGCCTCGGACATCGCGCGCAGCCCGGCGAGCGGGGTGCGCAGGTCGTGGGAGATCCAGGCGACGAGTTCGCGCCGGGAGGACTCCAGGGCGCGTTCCCGCTCCCGGGACTCGGCGAGTTTGGCGCTGGTGGCCTCCAGCTCCCGGCTGAGCTCGGTGAGTTCGGCGGTCGTGGGGCCGCCGGGCGAGGTGAAGTCGCCGCCGTCGCCGAAGGAGCGGGCGGCGAGCGCGAGGGCCCGGCTGCGGCCGGTGACCCAGCGGCCGAGCAGCAGGGCGGTGGCCAGCGAGACCACGGCGGCCATCAGGACGACGGTCGTGACGACCCGCAGGTCGTGCCCGGACAGGAACATGGCCTGGGCGACCGCGAGGGTCCCGGCGAGCATCGCGGTGACACCGACCGCGGCGACCACGGCGAGGTGCAGGGAGAGCGAACGGCGCCGGACCAGCACGAGCACCCAGGCGCCGAGGAGTCCGGCGGCGACGGCGCCGAGGAAGGCGTAGAGGGCGATGAGGAGCATGTCGTTCACGGGTCACACCTCCGCGGGTGAGCCGTCGAAGCGGTAGCCGACGCCCCACACGGTCTGGATCAGGCGGGGTCTGGCCGGGTCGTCCTCGACCTTTCCCCTGAGCCGGCGCACATGGACGGTGACGGTCGACAGGTCGCCGAAGTCCCAGCCCCACACCTCGCGCATCAGGTCCTCGCGGCTGAAGACCCGGCCGGGGTGTCGAAGGAAGAACGCGAGGAGGTCGAACTCCCGGATGGTGAGGGCGAGTTCGGTGCCGTCCTTGAGGGCGCGGCGGGCCGCGGGGTCCATCGAGAGTCCGGCGGCGCCCAGGTGGCCGGTCTGCCGGGCGGGCCGCGAGCGGCGCAGCACGGACTCGACGCGCAGGACGAGTTCGCGGGGGCTGAAGGGCTTGGTGACGTAGTCGTCGGCGCCGACCTCCAGGCCCAGGATGCGGTCGTCCTCGTCGCCGCGGGCGGTGAGCATGATGACCGGGACGGGCCCGCTCCCCCGCATCCGGCGGCACACCTCCAGGCCGTCCATGCCGGGCAGCATCAGGTCGAGGACGACGAGGTCCGGGCGGTGCGCGGCGGCGCGGGCGAGGGCGTCCGGGCCGTCGGCGGCCCGGTCCACGAGGTAGCCGGCCCGGTCCAGGTAGCCGGCGACCACCTCGGCGACGGTGGGGTCGTCGTCGACGACGAGGACCCGGGGCCGGGTCTGTGCGTACTGCTGCTGCTCCATGCCGCCAGCCTCGCACCGCGCGCGCGAATGCGCCGCGGACGGCCGCCGACGTCCTTGTTTCGTAAGGAGCCGGAGTCCGATTCGCCCGTTTCGCGTTCGTAGGGTGAGAGGCGTGACGACCCCTTCAGTGAACGAACCGGCGGCGTCCGTGGACGTCGTGCTGCCCTGTCTGGACGAGGCTGGGGCCCTGCCGTGGGTGCTGGAACGCATCCCGCCCGGCTGGCGCGCGCTCGTCGTGGACAACGGCTCCACGGACGGCTCGGCCCGCATCGCCCACGCTCTCGGCGCGACCGTGGTCCGCGAGGAGCGGCGCGGTTTCGGCGCCGCCTGCCATGCGGGGCTGACCGCGGCCACGGCCGACATCGTGTGCTTCTGCGACTGCGACGCTTCCCTCGACCCTTCGGACCTGGTGCCGTTCGTGGCCGAGGTGCTGGCCGGCGAGGCGGACCTGGTACTCGGCCGGCGCCGCCCGCAGGCCCGCGGTGCCTGGCCGCCGCACGCCCGGGCGGGCAACCTCGCGCTCGCCCGGCTGCTGCGCCGCCGCACCGGTCTGCGGCTGCACGACCTCGGGCCGCTGCGCGCCGCCCGGCGCGAGCCGCTGATCGCCCTCGGCCTGACGGACCGGCGCAGCGGCTACCCCCTGCAGATGGTGGTGCGGGCGGCCGACGCGGGCTGGCGGATCGCCGAGCACGACGTGCCGTACCGGCCGCGCACCGGCACCTCCAAGGTGACGGGCACCTGGCGGGGAACGTGGCAGGCGGTGCGGGACATGAGCCAGGTCCTGTCCGAGTCGGAGCAGGGGGTGCACGCGTGACCACGCTGCTCGTCATCGCCAAGGAGCCGCGGCCGGGGCGGGTCAAGACCCGGCTCACCCCGCCGTTCACGCCCGAGGAGGCGGCCGCGCTGGCCGAGGCGTCCCTCGCGGACACCCTCGACGTCGTGGCCCGCACCCCGGCCCGGCGCCGGGTCCTGGTCCTGGAGGGCACGCCGGGCCCCTGGCTGCCGCCGGGTTTCGAGGTCGTACGGCAGTGCGCGGGCGGCCTCGACGAACGGCTGGCCGCGGCCTTCGCGGGCTGCGAGGGACCGGCCCTGCTCATCGGCATGGACACGCCCCAGGTGACCCCGGAGCTGCTCACGGTGGACTTCACCGGCTGCGAGGCCTACTTCGGGCCGGCCGAGGACGGCGGTTTCTGGGCGCTGGGTCTGGCGGAACCGGACCCGGCCCGGCTGCGTGGGGTCCCGATGTCGACACCGCACACCGGCGCGGCCCAGCGCGCCCGGCTGACCGGACTGCGGGTACGGGAGCTGCCGCCGCTGCGGGACGTGGACACGGCGTACGACGCGGAACTGGTCGCGCGAGCGGCCCCGGACGGACGGTTCGCGGCGGAGCTCGCCCGGCTCGCGGGGGTGTCGCGGTGAGGGGGCCGCGGGTCGGCGTCGCGACACGGCCCACCGCGGACACGGCACTCGCGGGGCCGCGGGACGGCGAGCGGGGTGCAGGGCCGGGTGGACCCGGCGCCGGTGACCCGGGGCCGCTCGCGACGGACGGCACCCATGACGACGGCACCTGGTCCGCCGACCCCTATGCCCGGGCCCTGCGCACCGGCCGCGGGCCCCTCTTCCTGCGTCGCTCCGACGGCTGGCTGCTCCCGCTCGAACTGGAGCGCTGGTGCGCCGCCGCGGACGCCGCGGACCTGGAGGTGCTGCGGCGCTGCGAGGGTGCGGTGCTGGACGTCGGGTGCGGTCCGGGGCGGCTCGTCGCCGCACTCGGGGCCCGTGGCCGGCGGGTGCTCGGCATCGACGTGAGCGAGGCGGCGGTCGCGCGGACCGTCGCGCTCGGCGGACAGGCCCTGCGGCGGTCCGTCTTCGAGTCCCTGCCCGGCGAGGGCCGCTGGGGCACCGCGCTGCTGATCGACGGCAACGTCGGCATCGGCGGCGACCCGCGGGCCCTGCTCGAACGAACCGCCCAACTGCTCACGCCGGGCGGCCTGTTGATCGCCGAGACGGTCACCGGCCCGGACCTCGACGAGCGCGTCCAGGTGCATGTCACCGACGCCCGCGGTGCCGTCGGCAACCCGTTCCCGTGGGCCCGGCTCGGCACCCCCGCCCTGCTGCGGCACGCGGCCCGCACCGGCTGGGCGCCGGTGGATCAGTGGACGGCGGGCGGCCGTTCCTTCGTCGCCCTGCGCCGCCGAAGGACCCTCGCCCTGCCCTGCCGTACGACCAGGACTGCCGCCGAACCGCCGAAGAGCACCGCCGTGATCAGCAGCCAGCGGGCCGCGAAGCCGTCCGGGGACAAGCCGCTCGCCGACGCGTAACGGTCCGCGACCTGCCCGCTGATCAGCGGGAACCACACGAGCAGGAGCAGCAGGGAGAAGGCGGCGGGGACCCGCACGTACAGGACGTGCCGCCCCGCCGCCCTCACCAGCGCCCGGTCCGCCGCCGCGTACAGCGGCAGCAGCACCAGGTCGTGCAGGACGGCCGCCCCGACGAACCACAGCGCGATCCCGAAGAGGTCCCCTGCCAGCAGCCGCACCCCCGCGTACCCCGCGAGGGCGAACGAGCAGATGAGCAGGAGGAGTTGGAGGGGGCTGCCGAGAGGGATCCGCATCACAGGTCTCCGAAGGTCAGCCGCGCCACCCACTTGGTGTTCAGCACACCGGGCGCCGCGGGCACGATGATCCGGGCCGGGTGGCCGTGATCGGGGGTCAGCTCCTCGCCGTTGACGAACAGGGCGAGCAGGGACCGCGGGTCGGCGACCTGGTTGGCGCGCAGGGCCGCCCGCCGGAAGGCGCCGTGCCGTTGCAGGGACTCCACGAAGACGTCCGGCGCGGCGTCCCCGTACCCGACGAGCGCCGCGAGGTCCCGCAGCCGCACCCCGCGCCACTCCTGGTCGGAGGTCGACCAACCCTCCACACAGGCGATGGGCAACGAAGCGCTGTGCGAGGGAAGTTGGAGGAGTTCGGCACGGCTGAGGCGAACAGTGCGGCCGTCGCGTCCCGTGACGACCAGCCGCCAGGCCTCCTCACCGGTCTCCGCCGGGTCGATCCCCGCGTACGCGGCGGTCTTGTTGATCTGGAAGCCGCCGGGCCCGGAGGCCGGCTCGGCGCCGCCATGCGGGGTGAGGAGGGCGGTCTCGCGCAGGGCGCCGTCGAAGCTGCGCCCGGCCGTGGTGAGGAACAGCAGCAGCGAACCGCCTCCGACGAACCAGAGCGCCCCGCGCCGCGACACGGTCGGCTCGGCGGGGTTCGGTGACACCAGCTCGGTGCGTTCTTCCTTGAGGTGACGCAGGTTGCGCAGGGCGAGCGGCATCTTCAGCACGGCGTGGGCGACGAACGCGGTGAAGAACACCCACGCCCCGTAGAAGTGCAGCGGGTAGAAGGAGCCCGGGAAGACGTAGTCCAGCTGGACGTTGAGCACCCCGGTCACGAACTCGAAGAGCGCACCGCCGACCAGGAGCAGCAGCGAGAGCCGTTCCAGCGCGTGCGCGAGCGAGCGCGCGGGCGGCAGCGTGAACAGCTTCGGCGCCACCGACCACAGCTTGGCCAGCAGGACGGGGATCAGGGTGAGGCCGAGGGTGACGTGGACACCCTGGGTCAGCCGGTACAGCCAGTGCGGGTCGGTGGGCCAGGAGAAGAGGTAGAAGCCGAGGATCCCCTTGTCCGGGGTCTTGTCGTTCACCGGCGACAGATCGGGGTTGTAGGCGGCGTACGACAGCAGTCCCGTCACGAACAGCAGCGTGATGCCGCCGAGCAGCACCACCCCGAGGACGGAGGTGAGCCAGGGGCCGCGCAGCGGGCTGCGCCAGAAGGAGGGGGTGAAGGGAGACCGTGCCATGCCCCGACGGTAGGCCCGCGCCACCCCGGGAACGGGTCCGCGAACCATGACGAAACTCTGACGTCGCCGCATGTCAGCCCCACACGGGTGAGCGTGCGGCCTAGCGTCGTCCGCGTGAACCGGGACCTTGTTCGTGATCTGTACGCGGCCGTGTGCGCCGCGCTCCTCGTGCTGACCGCCGTACTGGTCGGCACGGCGATCCAGCACCGGAACGGCTCGTTGCGCGTCGGCTGGCCGCCCCTGCTGGCGAGTTGGGACCCGCACGTCGGCCCGGGCACGCCTGCCGCAGTGGTCGTCGCGGCCGCCGTGGTGGCGTACGGCCCCTCGCTCGCCGCCCGGCTCCCCTGGCGCCCGCTGCTGCTCGCCGTCTGGGGTGCGGGCATGGCCTGGACGTGGTCCCTGGCCCTCGTGGACGGCTGGCAGCGGGGGGTCGCCGAGCAGCTCACCACCAAGAACGAGTACCTCCGGGCCGTCGGTCGCTTCCACGACATCCCGGTGGCCCTGCGGGACTTCACCCGGCACATCCTGATCGGCTCGCCGGACAACTGGGGCGCCCATGTCGCCGGGCATCCGCCGGGCGCCACCCTCACCTTCGTCCTGCTGGACCGGGTCGGGCTGGGCGGCGGGGGCTGGGCGGGGACCTGGTGCATCACCGTCGGCACGACCGCGGCGGTCGCGGTCCTGGTCGCCGTACGCGCCCTCGCCGACGAGTCGCTCGCCCGCCGCGCCGCCCCTTTCCTGGTCCTGGCCCCGGCCGCGGTCTGGGTCGGCACGTCGGCCGACGGGTACTTCGCGGCGGTGGCCGCGTGGGCGGTGGCCCTGCTCGCCCTCGCGGTGCGGGGGGTTCGGCCGGGGCTGAACGGCTTGTGCTCGGGGTTGTTGTTCGGGTTGACCGTGTATCTGTCGTACGGCCTGACGCTGATGGTCGTCGTCGCTGGGGCGGTGGTGTGGCTGGGGTCCTCCCGTCGGCCCGTGTGGTTCGCCCTGGCCGGCTTCGTGGTCGTGCCGGTCGTCTTCACCGCGCTGGGGTTCGAGTGGTGGGAGGGGTACCGGATCCTCGTGACCCGCTACTACCAGGGGGCGGGCGGGGTGCGGCCGTACGGGTACTGGGTGTGGGCGAACCTCGCGTGCACGGTGCTGATCGTGGGGCCGGCGACGGTGGCGGGGGTGCGGCGGGCCGCCGTTCGGCTGCGGCCGGGTGGGGGCTGGTCGCGCAGTTCCCCGCACCCCTTGGCGGTGTTGGTGCTCGCCGCCGCTCTGGCCCTGCTCATCGCGGATCTGTCCGGGATGAGCAAGGCGGAGACCGAGCGGATCTGGTTGCCGTTCGCGGTGTGGCTGTTGCCGGCGTGTGCGTTTCTGACGGGGGTGCGGGGCTGGCTCGTCGGGCAGGCGGTGCTCGCACTGCTCCTGAACCATCTGCTGCTCACGGGGTGGTGAGCCGTCACGCCGGCGGCGGCTCGGTCAGCAGGTGGCCACGCCGTCCAGCCAGGCCGGGCCCTTGATGTAGATGTTGGTCAGCCACGAGCCGTCGGTCAGCTTCGACCAGGCGTCGTTGGTGTAGCCGTCGGCCGTGACCTCCTGGGCGTGCTTCTGGCAGACCACGTTGACCGTGGTCGGCTGGGCGAAGTAGTCGACCACGCCGGCGTTGACGTTGGGCTCGCTGTGGGTGCGCACCCCGGTGCCCCAGGTCTGGAACGCCTTGCTGCCACCCGACGGCGGCGGGGTGCTGCTGCCGCCGCAGTCCGGGATGCCGGGCAGCCAGGCCGGGCCCTTGATGTAGATGTTGGTCACCCACGAGCCGTCCGCGAGCTTCGACCAGGCGTCGTTGGTGTAGCCCTCGGCGGTCACGGTCTCCGCGTGCTGCTGGCACTGGACGGACACCTGGGTCGGTCCGGGGAAGGTGTCGACGACCTCGGAGCCCACGCTCGGCGACCGGTGCGTGCGCACGCCGGTGCCCCAGGTCTCGAAGACGGTGCCGCCGTTCGCGGGCGGCGGGACGGGGGTGCCGGAGCCGTTGATCCGGATCGCGCCCGCGTAGTCGCCGCCGGTGCGCACGGACGTGACCCGGATGTGGGTGCCCGACTCGTACGCCTCGACCATCTGGCCGCCGCCCAGGTACATGGCGACATGGTGGATGTGGCCGTTGCCCCAGAACATCAGGTCGCCCGGCAGCAGCGGGGCGGTGCCCTGCCCGGCGGAGAACCGGGCGGTGGCCTGCGAGCTGTGGAACTGGTCGTCGGTCGTGCCGTTGAGCAGGTCCCTGCCGGTCGCCCGGTAGTAGGCGTACCGCATCAGGCCCGAGCAGTCGAAGCCCTTGCGCTCGCCGTCGTGGAGGCTGTCCGGGTCGGAGCCGTCGTAGAAGCCGTAGCTGGCGCCGGGCGTGGCCGCGTGGCCGCCGCCCCAGCTGTACCAGACGCCGATCTGCGAACAGGCCGCGTCGACGGCGGCCTGTGCGGTGGCCGAGGCGCCGGGCGCGAGGACACCGCAGGTGGCGTCCTGGGCGGCGTGGGCCGGGGCGGAGAAGAAGGCGGTGAGCGCCAGTGCCGAGGCGCCCAGGATCGCGCCGCTGGTCCGACGGCGCGTGCTGATGGTCTTCAAGGACTCTTCCTTAGGTCGAGACGTCGAGGTGACGCGGTGGCGAGGTGACGAGGCGGAGACACGGGTGGCACACCCCACCCCCGTGAGGGTGTGCCACCCGGGCTAGTTGCGGAGGGCGGCGCGCATCTTGGCGAGGCCGCGCAGGCGGTTGCGCTGGACCGTGCCCCGGTGGGCACCGAGCCGCTCCCCGGCCGTGTCGTGGGTGAGTCCCTCCAGGTCCACGAGGATCACCGCGGCGGCCTCCTTCTCGGAGAGCATGCCGAGCAGCGCGAGCGCCGTGGCGGAGGCCTCGTAGGAGTCGAGTCCGCCGTCCCAGCCGGCCTCCGGCAGCCGGTCCGTGGTGCGTTCGCGGCGGGAGGGGTGCTGCCAGGAGTCGCGCAGCAGGTTGAGGGCGACGGCGCAGGTGTAGGCGTACGGGTGCTGCTGCTGGGTCAGGTTCTGGGAGCGGGCCCGCCGGGAGAGCCGCAGATAGGTCTCCTGGAGCAGGTCGTCGGCGTCGTGCGGATTGCCCGTCAGCGCCAGCAGCCGCCGTCGCAGGCGTGGCATGTCGGCCGTGAAGGACGCGTCGAAGTCTCCCGGGCTCATCCGGCCTCCTCGCGCGGTGGAGGCGGACAGGTGGCGTGGCTGTGGTGCATTTCTTTCCCCCTTGCGGTGATTCCTGCGGTGTCCCGCTTCCGGTGGTCAGGCCGGAGGGCGGGGCGGGTCGGCGGGGCCGTAGCGGGCGGTGGGTACGCGGCGCAGCAGGGCCCAGTACCGGTCGCCGTAGGACCAGTGCCACCACTCGGTCGGGTAGTTGACGAACCCGGTCGCGAAGAGCACCCGCCCCAGCAGGGCCCGGTACTCCCGTGCCTGGGCGCCGATGCCGGGCGCGTCGGTGCGGCAGGCGCCCGCGCTCTCCTCCGGGGTGGCGTTGACCTCCGTGCCGAGCGGCAGTTCGCGGCCCGCGTGGTCGCACAGGGTCAGGTCGACCGCGCCGCCACTGACGTGCGGGGCGACCTCCGGCGGCGAGATGTACGCGCTCGCCAGTTCACGGATCCGCTCGGGAGCCGCGTCCGGGTGGGCCCGCCGCATGGTCGCCGCGTACTGCTCGAAGTACCGGCGCTGGAGGTCGGGCGGCCGGTACCCCTCCACCACCAGCAGCCGGATCCCCGTGGGCAGCAGCCGCTGCGCCCGCACGAGCCGCCGCAGCGCGCCGGCCCTCAGATGGGCGTAGCTGCCCTCGTCGTCGGCCTGCCGGGGATCGAGGAGCAACTGCCCCTCCTCCCGCAGATCGACGAGCGGTTCCCCGCACTCGTCGTGCGTCACCGCGGCGACCCTGGGGTCCGCGAGCGTGATGATGTCTGTCACGGGAGGAGCGTCCCGGAGTCCTCTGCAAATGCTCTGCAGATCCCCTGCAGGCTCCGGAGGGAGGGTCTGCAGCGACGCGCGACATGGTCGCGTAGGGCTTCGCGGGCGGTTTCGCGGTTGTGCTGGAGGTCGCGGGCGATAGTGGCGGCGAGGGCGGATTCGCCTTGCAGGAGACGACCGCCGCGACATCCCCTCCACTCCGCGACCACCCCCGCGTTTTCGCCACCCTCACCGCCCCCTCACCCAGGTCCCCCTACGCCCGCTCCGGTGTCTCCCGCTCCCGTGCCTCCCGCGCCCCCGACTCCCGGAACACGCGCAGCGCCTCGGCACGGGCCCCCGCGGCCGCGTCCGCCTCTCCGGCGGCCTCCCACACCCGCGCCAGATCCCACAGCGTCCGCGCCCGCCACAGCGGAAGCCGCAACGCCTCCCACAGCGACAGTGCCCGCTCCAGCGGGTCCCGCGCGCTCCCGGTGTCACCGGCGGCCAGCTGCCACTCCCCCAGTGTCCGCAGCACCAGCGCCTCGCCGAACCGGTCCTGCCGCTCCCGGGACAGCTCCAGACATCGCCCGAGCCGTTCGCGCGACGCGTCCAGGAGGCCCAGCCGCAGCTCCACCTTGGCCAGCGACTGCTCCGTGTACATCACGCCGAACGTGTCGTGGAGGCCGGCGAAGACCCGCAGCACCTCCCGCAGCAATCGCTCGGCGTCCCGGTACTGCCCCTGCACCCGGTGGCACAGGGCGACCGCGCGCAGGACCAGTGCCTCGCCGTGCCGGTCGTCCTCCGCCCGGTACAGCTCCAGGGCCTGCGCGAAGGCCTCGCGGGCGGCGGCGTCGTCACCCTGCTCCCGGTACACGTAGCCGAGGCCGTAGAGCACCCGGGCCAGGTCACCGCGGTCGTCGAGCCGCCCGTACTTTTCCAGCGCCTGGTCGAGCAGCTCCAACGCCTCGGGGTAGCAGGCCTGTTCACGCCGGGCCGTGGCCATGCCGAGCAGGGCCTGGGCCACACCCTGCGCGTCACCATGGGCCTCGAACAGCCGCAGGGCGTCCCGGAAGTAGGCGTACGACTCCTCGAACTCGTCCTGTTCGTAACGGAGTTGGCCGAGACCGGTCAGCAGCCACGCCTCGCCCTCGCCGTCCCCGCTGCGCCGCACCGCCGCCATGGCCGCGGTGTGCGAGCGGGACCAGGCGTCGAACTGGTTGTACAGCGCGACCGAGCTCGCGATCAGCGCCCCGGCGAGGTCCCGGGCGGCCCGGTCCATCCCGTGGTCGGCGCAGTACTCCACCGCCGCCAGCAGACCGGCCTGTTCGGCGGCGAACCAGGCCGCGGGCCGTTCGAGCAGCTCCTCCTCGGCCCGCGGGTCGAGCGGGTCGAGGGGCCGTACGGCGGCCGGTTCGGGGAAGTACCGTGCCGTGCCGCCGGGGCCCCGCGCGGCGGCCTTCCCGGCCAGTCCCAGCCAGCACTCCACGAGACGCCGTACGGCCGCCGCCCGCTCCTCGGCGCTCTCCTCCGACAGACAGCGCTCGCGGGCGTGTTCGCGGGCCAGGTCGTGGATGCGGTAGCGGCCGCGGCCCGTGGCGTCCACGCCGATCACATCGATGAAGTGGCAGTCCACCAGCCGCTCGACGGCCTCCTCGGCCTCCTCCGTGCCGATGTCCAGCAGGGGCGCGGCGATCCAGGCCGCGAAGTCGGGCAGGTCGAGCAGGGCCAGCCGGCGCAGCGCGCGCCGCTGCTGCGGATCGAGGTCGGCGTAACCCAGTTCCAGGCTGGTGCGCAACTCCAGGTCCCCGGCGCGCAGTTCGTTGAGCCGCAGCCGCTCGTCCCGCAGGCGGGCGGCGAGCCTGCCCGGCACCCAGTGCGGCCGGGCGGCGAGCCGTGCCCCGGCGATGCGCACGGCGAGCGGCAGCCGCCCGCACAGGGAGACGATCTCGGCGGTCTGTTCCGGCTCCGCGCGCATCCGGTCCGCTCCGGCGACCCGTCCGAGGAGTTCGAGGGCCTCCTCCTCGTCCGGCACGGTCAGATCGAGGTGGGCGGCGCCCTCCAGCGCCACCAGCCGGCGCCGGCTCGTGACGAGCACCGCGGAGCCGGGACCGGGCGGCAGCAGCGGCCGTACGTGCGCCTCACCGGCGGCGTTGTCGAGGATCAGCAGGATGCGGCGGTGTCCGGTGTACGTGCGGTACAGCCCCGTCAGTTCCTCGACGGAGCTCGGCAGGGTCTCCGGTCCGGCGCCCATGGCGCGCAGCAGCCGGGCGAGGGCGTCGGCGGGCTGCAGCGGGGCGGTGTCGGCGGCCCGCAGGTCCACGAACAGGCGGCCGTCCGGGAAGAGTTCGGCGGTGCGGTGGCCGACGTGGACGGCGAGGGCGGTCTTGCCGGTTCCGGAGCGCCCGGAGATCACCCCGATCGGCGGGGCGGTACGGCCGGGGTCGTCGACGCGGCCCAGCAGCGAGACGGCCCAGTCGATCTGGTCCGCCCGGCCGACGAAGTCGGCGATGTCCGGGGGGAGATGGGAGGGCGCGGGCCGCGCATGCGTGGTGCCGGGGCCGGTGCCGCCGGCGGCCGCTGCCGGGTCCGTGGCCCGCTGCCGGGCCCGCGAGAGCCCGTCCGCGTCCTGGGCCGACGGCCGGGAGCCGGTGTCGTGCGGCGAGGAGGCGGCGTGGGGCGGCCGGGTACCGGTGCCCTGCCGCGAGGAGGCGCCGTGGGGTTCGGGACCGGGGCCGAGCAGTGCGGGGTCGTTGGTGAGGACGGACCTGTGCAGCGCCCGCAATTCCGGCCCGGCGTCGATCCCCAGCTCCTCGCGCAGCACCTCGCGGCCCTCCTGGTAGGTGCGCAGGGCGTCGGAGACCCGTCCGGTGCGGAACAGGGCGGTCATCAGCTGGCCGCGCGGCCGTTCCCGCAGGGGGTGGGCGGCGACGTGCGCGAGCAGGGGCGCGATCGTGCGGTCCGCGCGGCCGAGTTCCAGCTGGAGGCCGAAGGACTCCTCCTGGGCGACCAGCCGCAGTTCGGCGAGCCGGGCCGCCTCGATCCGGGCGAACGACTGGCCCAGTCCTTCGAGAGCCTCCTGTCCCCGCCACAGCCCCAGCGCCTCGGACAGCAGCTCGGCGGCCTCGCCCGCGCGGCCCCCGGCGGCCTCCGCCCGGGCCGACGTGAGCAGTTCCTCGAAGCGGCGGGCGTCGACCTGGCCGGCGTCGAGGTCGGCGACGTATCCCGGCGGCCGGGTGCGGATCACCTCCGCCTCGCCGACGCGGGCCAGGGCACGGCGTACCGCGGAGACATGGGTGGCGACGAGGGCGCTGGCGGTGGCGGGCGCCTGCTCGTCCCAGACACAGTCCACGAGCCGTTCGGTGGAGAGCACCTCGCCCAGGTGGACCACGAGTGCGGACAGGACCGCCAGGGGTCTGACCCCGCCGAGCGGGGCCCGCCGGTTCCCCTCCCAGACCTCAACGGGACCGAGAAGACGTACCTGGAGCATCGTTCCCCGATCGCCGTACCGCCCGCCCCACGGATGCGGGTTCGACGATATCGACGGGCGGTGTCCGCGGACGACGGGATCGGGGCGGCTCTGGCCGGATCGGGCCAGTCGGTCGCCGTGCCGCGCCCCTTGACCAGGGCCTCGCACCGGTGTGGACGGCCGGACTCCGGGCTTCCCCTCCGAATGCCGGTTGGCTGGATTTCGACAGTGGGCAGAAATGGTCCTCAGCTGAGGGACGGCCGGCCGGGGGCGCTCGTATGAGGGCTCTCCGATATTTCTCGCAACGGACTCTCTGCTTCCGGCCGCCGGGCCCGCCGCACCCGACCGCCGGGTCCGCCGCACCCCGTGTCGCCCACCCCGCCCGCGGTCCTTCGGCTGCCGGACATTTGAACGTCACGCCGAGTGGGCACGTTTCCCTCGTCCCCTCTGCATCGCCTTGCCTCCGTCATGCCCCGTGTCCCGCACGGGACATGACGCGAAAGGACGACGTGCGCCGTGTCCCTGCTTCCGCTCGAAGGTCCCCCGGGGGCGCTCCCCGCGCCCGCCCCGGCCCCGCTTCCGATCAGCGCCCCGGCTCCCGCTCCCGCCGCCTCCCGCCGCTCCCTGAGCCGCCTCAGCCGCCGTCTGTTCACCGTGCTCCCCCTCCTGCTCATCGGCGTCTGGGCGGCGCTGGACTGGCGTGCCCTGTACGACGGCACCGCGCGGCTGGCCTCGGCGGACCCCGGCTGGCTGCTCGTCGGGTTCTGCTACACCTGCCTGGGCTGGATCTCCGCCTCCGTCGTACGGCAGGGCGCGCTGCCCGAGCGGCTGCCGTCGGGGCTCCTGGTGGCCTCGCAGTTCGCCGCCGGCGCCGCCAACCACGTCCTGCCGGCGAGCCTCGGCGCCCACGCCGTGACCCTGCGCTTCCTTCGGGCGCAGGGCGTTCCGCTGGCTCGCGCCACCGCCTCGCTCGCCCTGTACACGCTGGTCAGGCCGATCGCCAAGACGCTCGTCCTGATCGGCTTCATGGTCGCCCTGCCCGGCCTGCTGCGGCTCGGTGATCTGGTCCCGGACCGGCGGATGCTGTTGCTGCCCCTGGTGGCCGCGGGACTCGGACTCGGCGCGACACTGCTGCTGTTGACCCTCGTCCGCCCGCTGCGCCGCCCGGCGGTCACGTTCGTGCGCACCGCCCTGACCGACGCCCGCCGGCTGCACACCATGCCCAGCCGGGTCCTCGCCCTGTGGGGCGGCGCGGCCGCCGCACCGCTGCTCCAGGCGAGCGTGATCCACGCGGTCGGCGCCTCGCTCGGGGTGACGCTGTCCTGGGCGCAGGTCGCGTTCGCGTACCTCGCCGCGAGCAGCGCGGTCGGGTCCGTGCCCGCGCCCGGAGGCATCGGCCCGGTGGACGCGGCCATGGTCTTCACCCTGGCCGTCTACGGCGTCCCGGTGAGCGTCGGCACGGCGACGCTCATCGGCTACCGCGTCCTGACGGTGTGGCTGCCGCTGCTGCCGGGGGTGCTGTGCATGTCGGCCCTGGTCCACCGAAAGGCGCTGTGAACACCCGGCGGCACCAAAACGCCTGAGTAGGTGTCTTTCAACCCGGTGCATTGCTGTCCAGAACACTCTCGCCCTCGACGAGGTCCCGGCAGCCGTGGGAGAACCGGCCGGCTGTCACCTGCGGAGCATTCGGGGGTTCTTGCGGGTGAGTCGCCGGGTCATCATGGTGATGAGTGCCCGGTTCAGGTGGGCTTCGGAGTGCCGGGAACCATCAGCGGTGTTTCTTCCCCGCGGGCCGGCCTTTCGACTTTGTCGACTTCTTGGACGGGTTCTTGTCATTGGCTGGAGCGGCGCCCGTGCGGGGCCGGCCGCTCAGCGCGTCATTGCCATCCGCTGACGTCCCCGGGTCCGAGCCGCTCGCCGGATCGCTCGACAGCGTACGGCTCTGCGGGTTGGAAGCTGCCGACGTCGAGGCACGAGGAGCCTCCGATGGGGGCGCGGCCGTGGATGCGGCCGACTGCCTGGTTGCTTTCTGTGGGCTCTCCGCAGAGGTCGTGGGGGAGGACCGCTGCAGCGGAGTGGATTCGACCGAGCCCGGCGCGGACCGGTCGGCGCTGTTTTCCGCACCGTCCAGCGAGACGGCCAGGGTGGTGCCGAGGAGCGCCGTGAGCACGGCCGCACCGGTGACCAGGAGGGGGCGACGGGTGCGGAGCGGCCTCGAGAGCCGGTGCCGGATGCTCGGCCCGGCCGCGGTGGGTGCGGGACCTTCCTCGGTGGGCGTGCCTGCCCTGGCGTGCGCGTCCCTGTCGCTGTCGGCGTCGTCGGGGCCGACAGTGTTCGCCGCGGTTGGCATGAGGCCCTCGGCGGACAGGGCGGAGAGTGCCTCGGCGCACTGCCGGGCGTCAGGCCGTGCCGTGTCCTCAAGAGCTGTCATGGAAAGCAGGAGCTCGGCCAGCCGCGGAGGCACCGAGCCCGGAACCACGGGAGGGCGGTGCAGACGAGCCACAGCGGCTTCAAGGGGAGTGCCGCCGTATTCGAGTTCACTCTTCAAGCACTCCAGCAGGACCAGGCCGAGCGCGTAGATGTCGGCGGCTGGTCCCACGGCCTTACCCAGCACCTGCTCCGGTGCCAGGTAGGCGGCGGTGCCGAGGAGCGCACCGGATGCCGTGTGCCGGGTGGCGTCCATCATCCGTGAGATGCCGAAGTCGGCCAGGCGCGGAGAGTCCGCGGTGTCCAGCAGGACGTTCGACGGTTTGACGTCACGGTGCACGATGCCGGCCGCGTGCACATGGGCGAGAGCACCTGCGAGGGCGGTGCCGAGCCGGGCCACACGTGCGGGTTCCATGGCTCCTGACGAGATGCGCTGGGCCAGCGTGGGGCCCTTGACCAACTCCATGACGAGATACGGGCGGTCCTCATACCGCCCCGCGTCGTGGAGAGTGACCAGCCCGGGGTGCCGCAGACTCGCCAGCAGGACGGCCTCGTCCGCGAAACGCCCCTCCAGCGCCGGGTCGGCGTCGGCTCGGAAGATCTTGACGGCCACCGGACGCCTGAGGCGGAGATCGAACCCCTGGTACACGTCGGCGGCGCCACCGGAGCCGAGCTTGCCTCCCAACCGGTACCGATCGGCTACCACTTCGGCGGGCGTGCGAAGTGCCGTGGGGAAGGCTGATCGGCGGGCCTTCATGTGTCGTCTCCCGGGGCTGCGCCGCGAACTGGACGCGGACCTCTACAAAGCTCCGTCGTGTGTACCCGCCGTGGCTGTCCTCATACCCGCCGATTCGGCGGGGAGCAGGGCGGATGCGTCAGCCGACTGGACGGCCGTCTCGAAAACGCCTTTGGGATTGAAAGGGGGATAGAACCTCCAGATCATGCGGCTCCCACTCCCCGATCGCACGCCCCGGCCCGCCCGTGGTGACCGTGCCCGGCTCCTCGGCCGCCGTCCGCTGCAACACCAGCAATTGCTGCACCGGCAGCTTCAGCGCGCCGGCCAGTGCCGCCACCGTCTCTCTCGACGGCACGGGCTTCTTGGATGAGAGCGCCTCCGACACGGTGGTGCGCCCCAGCTCCGCCCGGGCGGCGAGTTGCGTCTGGTTCAGCCGGGCCCGCCCCAGCCCGCCGGTCAGTTGTAGGCGACCGAGGATGTACTGGCGAGCTCCACAGCCTGGCCGATCTCCCGCATCGACGGCGGGCAGCCCTGCCGCAGGACCGCCTCGGTGATGCAGCGGACGATCGCCGTCTGCCGGTCCGTCAAGTCGCCGTACGCCGAACCCGCCCCGCGTACCGCTTCTCCAACTCCACGTTGCCCTCGAACCCACCGGGCACGTTGGCCGAGACATACACCGGCGGCCGCTCACCCGCGGCGAGCAGCAGTCCCGAAGCCTCCGTGACAGCCATCTGCACGAGCATCACGCCGGTCAGTGTGGACAGCGCCCCCACCGCCCCACCTCCGGGCAGCGCCAGCAGCGCGTCCCCGACCGGTGCCGCGTTGTCCAGCACCACGTCCGCCAGGTCCACCAGCTTCTTGCCGCTCGCATGCCCCGCGGGCACCGCCCCCGTGTGCGTGAGGGACGTGATGGCGAGGATCTTGTGCCCCCGCGACTTCGCGTGCAGCGCCATCTCCACGATGACGCTGTTGACACCGGAGTTGGAGATGATCACGAAGAGATCCCGGGGCCGGGGAGCGGCGAGCTCGTAAAGGCGCTCGGCCACCCCCGGCTCGCGCTCCAGCAGCGGGTCGTCGAGCACGCCCGGCGCGGCACCGCCGTAGAGGACCAGGTCGGACATCTGGATCCGGTTCGTGGGTACCAGGCCGCCCGCTCGGCCGGCGACCTCCAGGACCATCGCCTGGGAGTGGCCGGTGCCGAAGGCCTGGATCACACCGTCGGCGCGGATGCAGTCGACGATCAGCCCGGCGGCGCGGCGCACGTCCTCGCGGGCGGCCTCGGTGACGCGACGGAGGACCTCCAGGCTCTGTTCGGCGAAGCCCTGGGCGCTGACTGACTCGACGGACACGCGACACTCCCCACTGATGGATTGAACCACCATACAATTATCCATCATTGAATGAACAAACCGCAGCCGGACGGTCCTGGTATTCAATCAATGGCTCCAAGGGTGGCTGTTACCTTCTTTCCATGCCTCCGACCGACGTCACCACACTGATCCGTACCGAGCTGCCCCGGCTGCCCGGATCCCTGCGGAAAGTGGGCGAGCTGATCCTGGAGGATCCGGCCGCCGTCACCCACTGCTCCGCCGCCGAGCTGGGCCGCCGCACCGGGACCTCGCAGGCCACGGTGACCCGGTTCTGCCGCGCCGTCGGACTCGACTCCTACCAGCATCTGCTGATCGAGCTGGCGCAGGAGCGCGGCCGGGGCGAGGTCTCCGACTGGGGTTCGGCCGAGATCGGTCCCGACATCTCCCCGGACGACACTCTGGAGCGGGTGGTCCAGGTGGTCGGCAGCGCGGATCTGCGCGCGATCCAGCAGACGATCGAGCGCATCGACCTCGACTCCCTGGAGCGCGCCGCCCAGGCGGTGGCCAAGGCCCGCCGCATCGATGTGTACGGCGTCGGCGGCAGCGGCGCGGTCGCCCAGGAGACCGAGACCCGGCTGTTCCGTATCGGCTGCCAGGTCCGCGGCTGGACCGAGGTGCACGGCGCGGCCACCTCCGCGGCCCTGCTCACCCCGGCCGACGTGGCCATCGGCATCTCCCACTCGGGCGCCACCCGCGAGACCCTCGAACCTCTCGAGATGGCCAAGGAGCGCGGCGCGACCACCATCGCCATCACCACCGACCCGCGCTCCCCGCTGGCCAGGGCCGCCGACATCCGGCTCATCTCATCGACCTCGGAGACCAGCTTCCGCACCGGCAGCATCGGCGGCCGGCACTCCGTCCTGATGATCATCGACTGCCTCTACGTCCGGGTCGGCCAGGTCGCCTACCAACGGGCCAGCGCCTCCCTCGCCCTGACCGACCACATCACCCCGCAGCACGCGGTAAAGGGCCGCCGCACGCGTTGACTGTGGACGATCATGCATGGATGAACCACCGAGATAACACAATGATGGTTGTTTGAATCATCCTCTCGGTGCCAGGATGGGGCTCCCCCGAGTCATCTCGTAGGAGCCCCATGCGCGTCACCTCTGTTGAGTCGACCGAGTTGTTCGTCGGTACCCCCGAAGAACCGCTCCAGGTGGTGTCGGCCGGGATCGAGCACCTCCCGGGCCGCTCGGTCCACGTGCGTGTCGAGGGACGCGGCACCGGGGAGACCGTCGTCACCGTCGGCGAGGACGGCACCGTACGCGCCGAGATACCCGTGACCGGCGCCGGCGGACCGATCACGGTCACCGCGACCGACGGGGACGAGAGCGCGAGCGGCACTGGGGAGTTCACGGTCGCCGAGCCCGGCTGGACCATGTTCATGGTCAGCCACTTCCACTACGACCCCGTCTGGTGGAACACCCAGGCCGCCTACACCGAGACCTGGGACGTGGTCGACGACCCCGCCGCCACCGGCCTGCCCGCCCGCCCCTTCGGCTACCGCGGCGACTCCGGGATGAGCCTGGTGCGGGCCCACAGCGAGCTGGCCCGGCGCGACCCGGCGTACACCTTCGTGCTCGCCGAGGTCGACTACCTCAAGCCCTACTGGGACGCCTTCCCGGAGGAGCGCGCCTTCCTGCGCGAACTGATCCGCACCGGGCGCGTCGAGGTCATGGGCGGCACCTACAACGAGCCCAACACCAACCTCACCGGCGCCGAGGCGACCGTACGCAACGCGCTGTACGGCGACGGGTTCCAGCGCGGGATCATGGGGGCGTCCCCACAGACGGCCTGGCAGTTGGACGCGTTCGGGCACGATCCGCAGTTCCCGGGGCTGATGGCGGACGCGGGGGTGACCTCCAGTTCGTGGGCGCGCGGGCCGCACCACCAGTGGGGGCCGACGATGTCGGTGTTCGGGGAGGAGCCGCGCGATCCCGGGCGGATGCAGTTCCCGGCCGAGTTCGAGTGGATCGCCCCCTCGGGACGCGGGCTGCTGACCGCCTACATGGTCAACCACTACGCCGCCGGCTGGGCGATCGACAGCGCGCCGGACCTGCCCGCAGCGGAGGCCGCCGCCCTCAAGCTGTTCAAAGGGCTCAAGAAGGTCGCGCTCACCCGGAACGTGCTGCTGCCGGTCGGCGGGGACTACGCGCCGCCGTGCCGCTGGGTGATGGACATCCACCGGGACTGGAACGCCCGGTACGTGTGGCCCCGGTTCGTCTCCGGCATCCCCCGGGACTTCTTCGCCGCCGTACGCGCCGAACTGGAAGCAGAGGGCCGCAAGGCCTCGCCGCAGACCCGGGACATGAACCCGATCTACACCGGCAAGGACGTCTCCTACATCGACACCAAGCAGGCCCAGCGGTACGGCGAGACACTCCTCGCCGACGCGGAGGCCTGGGCGACCCTCGCCTCCCTCGTCACCGGGCACCCCTATCCGGACGCGGCCCTCGACAAGGCGTGGCGGCAACTCGTCTACGGCGCCCACCACGACGCCGTCACCGGCTCCGAGTCGGACCAGGTGTACATCGATCTCCTCACCGGCTGGCGGGAGTTGGCCGACCTCGCCGAGACCGTGCACGCCGACGCGACAAAGGCACTGGCCGACCGGGTCGAGCCGGGCACCGGCCCCGATCTGGTGGTCTTCAACTCCGCCACCTGGGAACGACAGGACGTGCTGACCGTCGACGACCCGGGCCTGGTACCGGTCGGCGACGACTTCCAGCCGCTGCCCGCCGTACGCGAGAAGGACGGCACCCTGCGGGTCGTCGTCCCGCAGGTGCCCGGCATGGGCCTCAAGTCCCTTCCCCTGGCCGCCGGTTCACTCCCCGAGTGGACCTCCGGCGGGGGCATGAGCATCCGCAACGAGTTCTACGAGGTGACGGTCGACCCCGCGCGCGGCGGCACCGTGAGCAGCCTGCGCTCCCTGGCCGAGGGCGGCCGGGAACTGCTGCCCGCCGGTGACCTCGGCAACGAGCTGGTCGTCCAGGAGGAGTTCCCGAGGCACCCGCGCTTCGGCGAGGGCCCCTGGCACCTGACCCCGACCGGCACGACCGCCGCGCGCAGCCGTGACGTGAGCGCCGACGTCGAGGTCGAGCACTCCCCGGCCGGCTCCCGGATCACCGTCCGCGCCGACCTCGGCCTGTTCACGTACACGCAGACGCTCACTCTCTGGACGGGCGTCGACCGTCTCGACATCACCACGACCATCGACGGCTACGACGGTGCCGACCGCCTCATCCGGGTCCGCTGGCCCTCCGACGTGCGCGGCGGGCTGCCCGTGCACGAGGTCGCCGACGCGGTGATCGGACGGGGGTTCGGGTTCGTGGAGGTGGACAGCGAGCGGTTCCCGTGGACGCTGGACAACCCGGCCAACACCTGGTTCGCCCTGGGGTCCACGGCACGGGTGGCCCTGCGGGACGACTCCGGCGCCCTGCTGGGTCAACGGTCCATCGGCGTGGCCGAGTTGGTGTACGCCGACTGGGACGAGGCGGGTGACCTGGGCACCCCGCTCGCGGCGGCCCTGGTCCGCGCGGGCGTCACCGCGACCTCGACCGTCGCGGGCGGGCCCCGCTACGGCGACCTGGAGGTCGACTCCAACCTTCCCGACCTCCGGATCGCAGTCGGCGGCCCCGAGCGCAACTCCCTGGTCGCCGAGGCGCTCGCCATGGACCCGGCCGCCGGCCGCGAGCTGCGCCGCCAGGTCGCCGAACGGGGCGTGGCGGCGGTGTGGGTCGCGCCGCGCGCCTCCCTGCGCGAGGAGTGGGTGCCCGGCGCCGACCTGCGTGACCTGGAGCGGCTGCCGCTGCTGGTGATCGCCGGCGCCGACCGTACGGGGGACGCGAAGGCCGTCGACGCGCTGATCGCGGACCTGGAGGACTTCACCGTCACGGCCACGGCGGCGGGCGGCGGCGAGGCACTTCCGCCCGGTGACGCCTGGGACGGACGCGGGTTCGCCGTACTGAACCGGGGCACGCCCGGCTGTGTGGTCACCACCTCCGGCGACCTCTACATGTCCTTGATGCGCTCCTGCACCGGCTGGCCGTCCGGCGTCTGGATCGACCCGCCCAGCCGCACGGCCCCCGACGGCTCGGGCTTCCAGCTCCAGCGCTGGTCGCACACCTTCGAGTACGCGGTCGTCGCGGGCGAGGGCGACTGGCGGGACCTGCAACTCCCCGCGCGTGGGCATGAGTTCAACCATCCGCTCACGGCTCGGCTGCGCGGCGGGAGCGAGTCCGCGCTCCTGCCCCGGCAGATCTCCCTGCTGGCGGTGGAGCCGGCCCGCGAGGTGCTCCTCGACGCCTTCAAGCCGCTCGGTTCCCCGCTGGCCAGGGGCAGCGCGGCGCCCGCGGATCCGGGGCGCGGGATCGTGGTCCGCGTGCACGAGGTGAACGGGCGGCCGGTGCGGGCGCGGGTGCGCGGGCCGGTCGCCTGGACCGAGGGCGCCCGGGCGGACGTACTGGAAAGGCCCGGGGAGTCCCTGCTGCCGGACGGCGAGGGGGCGCTGGAGGCCGGGCTCACCGGCTTCGAGGTGGCCACCGTCCTGGCCGCACCCCCGCTGGCACCCGAGCCGAGGACCGACCCCGGCGTCGCCGCCCACGAGCCCGCCCAGCCCGTCCACACCCGCTACTGGCTGCACAACTCCGGCCCCGCACCCCGCGGCAACATGCCGGTGTCCGTCCACCTCTCCCCCACCGCGCTCACCGCGAGCGGCCCTGTCACCGCCACGGTCCGGATCAGCTCCGAGCTCACGGACACGTCGGCGAACGGCACGGTGGTCTTCGACGTGCCGCCCGGCTGGTCCGCCGAGCCCCCCGAACTGCCGTACGCGCTCGGGCCCGGCGGCTTCTCGCTGGCCGAGGTGACGGTGACTCCGCCGCCGGGCGCCGAGCCCGGCCGGCACTGGCTCACGGCCCGGCTGCCGTACGGCGGCCAGACGTACGAGGACGCCGTGGGCCTCGACGTACCAGGCGGACCGCCCCCGGGGCGGGGCCTGGTGTGCGACCTGGCCGCCGACCGGGTCACCGTGCGCGGGGGTGAGCGGGCTCAGGTTCCGGTGAGCCTGCGCAACACCACCCGGGGCCCGGTCGGCGGTCAGCTGTGGGCGGTGTCGCCCTGGGGCACGTGGCAGGGGGTGGGGCCGGGGCTCCAGGGCTTCACGGTGCCGGGCGGGGAGGAGCGGGAGTTCGTGATCGAGGTGGACGGTTCGTCGATCCCACCGGGCGCGTACTGGCTCATGGCGAAGGCGGCGTGGAACGGCCAGGTGGCGTACACGAAGGCCATAGTCCTGGAGGTGACTCCGTGACGCCGGAACACGCGGCACTGATAGACGGCGAGCCACTGCCGACAGCACGGGTGAACGCCTTCCTGGAAGCGCCGGCCGGCCACCACGAACACGCACCCGCCCGACGGCAACCAGAGGCACCCTCTCTCGCGAGACAACGCCGCCGCTGGGCCACCCAAGTGATCGTCACCGACGAACTCGCCCGAAGGGCCTGCGCCGACCGGGGCCTGAAGGTGCCGGAAGAGGCGTCACCCCTCTCCGTCCTGGCCGTCGCCGAGACGGACGTGGCAGACCTCGGCAGCATCGTCGCCGCGGCCCTCGCCCACTCCCCCGCCGCCCGCACCCTCCTCGCCGCCCTGGAAGCCGAACAGACGGTCCCGGAGACGGCCGTACGGGACTACTACGACCTCAACCGGGACCGCTTCCTCACCCCGGAGGCCCTCAGGCAGGGCGTGGACCCCTTCGGAGAGACGACGGGGCCGGAAGACCTCCTGCCGTACGACACCGCCCGCGACGGCATCGCACGCGAGCTGCGAAGGGCGGCGGGCCGACGCGCCTTCTTCGGCTGGCTGGACCGGGCGAGGAGCACCGTCGTGTACTCCCATGGGCACGAACACCCCGGCGATCCCTCGCACCCGGACCACGAACACCGGCACTGATCTCGTACGGAACCTAAACGCAACACGGGAACCATTGACCTCCGATGAATTCTGGTCCACATTTTCATCAATCGGAGTCGGAGTTGGTTCATTGAACCAGCCGTGGAGGGGCATCACATGAGCGCGAAGAGACTGACCCGCACCCTGACCTGTATCGCCGTTCTGTCACTCGCGGCCACCGGCTGCGGCCTCGGCGGCGGATCCGACAGTGGTGCCGCCACCGCCGGCGGCTGCAAGGTCGACAAGGGAAACGTCGGGTCGGGCAAGCTCACCGGCGAGGTCAAGGGCAGCATCACCTTCCAGACGACCAACCTGAAGAAAGACTTCGGCACCTTCTTCAACGGCGTGATCAAGGACTTCGAGAAGGCCCACCCCGGCACCGAGGTCAAGTGGATCGACGACCCCGGGGACGCCACGTTCAGCCAGCGCACGGTCGCCGACGCGCAGGCCTGCACCCTCCCGGACGTCCTCAACACCGACTCCCCGACCGCGACCTCGCTCACCAGGGCCGGCTACCTGCTCGACCTCGGCGTCAAGGACCCCGACGCCTCGAAGCCGTTCGTGCCGGCCTTCTGGAAGTCCAGCGTGATGAAGGATGCCTCCGGCACCTCGGTGCACACGGTGCTGCCCTGGTACACGGGCGGCATCCTGCTGACGTACAACACCGATCTGCTGAAGCAGGCGGGCGTCGACCCGGCCAAGCCGCCGACCACGATCTTCGGGCTGTTCGCCGACTACGAGAAGGTCGCCGAGGCGGGCAAGGGCAAGTTCTACGCGACGATGGCCAACCCGGTGTGGCGGATCCCGGCCGACTGGGACCAGATGAACATCAGGACGCTCTCCGCCGACGGCAAGTCCGCCGTCTTCGCCGACGACCCGCGCACGGTCCAGTGGGTCCAGTGGATGACCAAGCTGTACAAGGAGGGCGCGATGCCGAAGGACTCGCTGTCCTCCAGCAACGACCCCTCCACCCTCTACAGCCAGGGCAAGGTCGCCTACGGCTCGACCAACCCGAGCTTCGTGCGGTTCGTGAAGCAGAACAGCCCGTCGGTGTACGACAGGACCGCCGTCGGCCAGCAGCCCTTCGACGCGCTCGGCCACACCACCGGCGCCCCGCAGTACATCGCGACCGCGGCGACCAGCAAGAACGCCCCCACGGCCCTGGCGTTCGCGAAGTTCCTCACCGACGCCCGGAACCAGACGGCCTGGTGCAAGGACCCGAACGTGGTGATCTTCCCGACCACCTCGGCCTCGCTGGACGACCCGTTCTTCCAGAAGGTCACCGGCGACGACCCCTTCGCCCAGGCCCGCAAGCTGGTCGCCGAGCAGCTGAAGACGGCGACCGCGTACCAGACCAACATCTCCTCGGCCGTGCAGAACGCCATCGTGGGCCAGGTGCAGCTCGCCATGCAGGGCAAGAAGAGCGCGGCGGACGCGGTCAAGGACGCCCAGGAGAAGGCGAACGAGCTGCTGAAGCAGAGCAGCTGATGGCGGCGACGCACACCACGCAGCCGGTGTCCGTGCCCGGTGCGGAGGCGAAGGTCTCCGTACCGGGCCCGGCCCCGTCCCGCGTCCGCCGCCTCGCCAGGGCCGTCCTGCCGGGACCCGCTCCCGGCGCCAACGGGGCTGCCATGTACCGCCGTTGGTGGCTGCCCTGGCTGTGGACCGCGCCCGCGATCGCCTGCGCGGTGATCTTCGGCGTGTTCCCGTTCCTCAACACGGTCCTGCTGTCCTTCACCGACGCCAAGCCGCTGGGCGGCGCGTCGAGCTTCGTCGGGCTCGACAACTACACGCGGATGCTGGACGACTCGGACTTCTGGCTCGCGACCCGCAACAGCATCCTGTACGCCCTGATCGTCGTACCGCTGATGGTGCTGCTGCCCCTCCTCCTCGCCGTGCTGGTGGAGAAGAACCTGCCGGGCATCGGCTTCTTCCGGTCCGCCTTCTACACCCCGGTGCTGGCCTCCAGCGTGGTCGTGGGTCTGAGCTGGCAGTGGCTGCTGGCCGACGACGGCCTGGTCAACACCTGGCTGCAGAGGGCCCACTTGATCAGGTCCGCCATCCCCTTCCTCTCCGACTCCTGGCTGATCCTGCTGTCCGCGATGGGCCTGACGCTGTGGAAGGGCCTCGGCTGGTACATGGTGTTCTACCTGGCCGCCCTCGGGAACGTCCCCAAGGAACTCCACGAGGCGGCCGCCATGGACGGCGCCGGCGCGGCCCGCCGCTTCTGGCACATCACCGTGCCCGGCGTACGGCAGGCCATGATGCTCGTCGGCACCCTCACCGGCATCGGCTCGCTCCGGGTGTTCACCGAGATCTACATGCTCGGCAGTTCCACCGGCGGCCCCGGTGGCGCCGACCGCACCCTGCCCTTCTACATCCGGGACGTCGGCCTGGACCCCCTCACCGGCAACGCCGGCTACGGCTCGGCCGTCAGCGTGGCCCTGTTCCTGCTGACGCTGGGGCTGACCCTGCTGGCGCAGCGCCTGACGAAGGAGGACGAGGCATGACGACGACCGCTGTCGCCCCCGAGCGCCGCCGCCTGACGCCGCGTTGGCGGGACTACGGGCGCCCCCGCGAGCTGATCGTCCGCTATCTGCTGTTGTTCCTGGTCCTCGGCCTCACCGTGGGCCCGCTCCTCTGGCAGCTTCTGGCCTCCCTGAAGGGCACCGGCGAGGACGTCTTCGGCTCCAACGCCTCCCTGCTGCCCCACCACCCGACCCTGCGGGCCTACCGGACCGTCTTCGACCAGGTGCCGGTCGGCACGTACATCAAGAACAGCCTGATCGTGGTCGCCCTGTCGGTCACCAGCCAGCTGGTGTTCTCCACCACCGCCGGTTACATGCTCTCCAAGCCCGGCTGGAAGGGCCGCAGGGCGGTCTGGGTGGTCCTGATCGCCTCGATGATGTTCCCCTTCGAGTCGATCATGGTCTCGCTGTTCCTGAGCATCCGGGACATGGGCCTGGTCGACAGCCTGGCCGGCGTGTGGCTGCCCGGCTTCGTCGGCGCCATCAACGTCCTCCTCATGCGCGGCGCGTTCCTCGCGGTCCCGCGCGAGATCGAGGACTCGGCCATGCTCGACGGCGCGAACGAGTGGCAGCGCTTCCGGCACCTGTATCTGCCGTCCGCGTGGGGCGCGATCCTGGTGGTCGTCATCAACACCTTCATCAGCGCCTGGGACGACTTCCTGTGGCCGCTGATCGTGCTGCGCTCCGAGAGCAACATGACGCTGACGCTGGGGCTTTCGCGCCTGCAGAGTTCGTCGTTCGGCTACGACCAGCGGATGGTCATGGCCGGTTCGGTGATCTCGGTGGTCCCGGTGCTGGTGCTGTTCGTGATCACCCAACGGTGGTTCTACAAGGGCGTCTCGTCGGGGGCCGTCAAGCTCTGACCCCGGGCTCCGAGCGCCTCCCGGGCGGACGCGGCGACCCTGATCTCGACCGTGCCGCCGATGCCCTCCAGAGGCAGGGTCACCGTACGGCGCTCGCCCGGCGCCAGGCTCACCCCCTCGAACGCGCACAGTTCGAGGGTGCGCGGCCAGGTGGGGGTGATCAGCCGACGCAGATAGACCTGGACGACCGTACGCCCGTACCGCCGACCGGTGTTGGTGACGTCCACCTCGACCGTGCGTCCCGTGAGGCGTGGCTCGCCGTACGCGAAGCTCGTGTACGACAGCCCGTGCCCGAAGGAGTACCGCGGCTCGGCGCTGTCGTCGACGTATCCGCCGTACTCGGTGTCCTTGTGGTTGTAGTGGACGGGGAGTTGGGCCGCCGAGCGGGGGACGGACACCGGCAGGCGGCCCGCCGGTTCCGCGAGTCCGAGCAGCACCTCGGCGATCGCCTCGCCGCCCCAGGGGCCGGGGTACCAGGCGGTGAGCAGGGCGGGCGCGGTGTCCGGCAGCACGTGCGGGCGCCCTTGGACCAGCACGACCGCGGTCGGTGTGCCCGTCGCCACCACGGCGTCCAGCAGCGCGTACTGAGCACCTCCCAGCCGCAGCCCGGCGAGGTCGACGCCCTCGCCGCAGGTCATCTCGGAGACCGCCGTGCGCGCGGCCCCGTTGGCGTCGAACTCGGTCCCGGGCGTACGGGCGCTGCTGCCGCCCAGTACCAGCACGGCGAGGTCGGACGCGGCGGCCTGGGCGATCGCCGCCGGGATGCCGGAGAGGTCGTCGCCGGTGAGGGCACAGCCCGGGGCGTGGCGGATGTCGAGGCCGGGCGGGGCGAGCCTGCGCAGGGCGTCGAGGACGCTGCTGCCGGTGCCTGGGCGCTGCGGAGCCGTGTAGTCGCCCAACTGGTGCGCGGTGGTGGCGGATTGGGGCCCGAGCACGGCGATCCGGGAGACGTTCCCGCCGATGGGCAGCACACCGTCGTTGCGCATGAGGGTGACGGCGGCCCGGGCGACCTCCTTGCTGAGCTCGTCCCCGCCGGCCGGCGCGGGGGCCGTGGGGTGCTGTCGCTCGAACAGTCCCAGCCGGAACTTCAGGCGCAGGACACGTGCGACGGCGGCGTCGAGGACGGTCTCCTTGACCAGTCCCCGCTCGACCGCCTCCTCCAGGTGGGTGAAGCCTTCGTCCCAAAGGCTCAGGTCGACACCGGAGTTGAGGGCGAGCGCGCCCGCGGTGACCTTGTCGCCGGTGATCCGGGCCAGCCGGTCGACGGCGAGGCCGTCCGCCATGACGAGCCCGTCGAAGCCCCACTCCTCGCGCAACAGACTGGTGAGCAGGGCGCGGTTGCCGGAGCAGGGCATGCCGTCGACCTCGTTGTACGCGGCCATGACGGCGGCGGCACCGGCGCGGACACCGGCCCGGGCGGCGGGCAGGTGGATCTCGTGCAGCTCACGCCAACCCAGCTCCGACTCGGCGGAGTTGCGGCCGCCGACGGTGGCACCCTGCCCGGCGAAGTGTTTGAGGACGACGGGCGCCTTGTCGGCGGCGAAGAGGCCGTCCGAGTAGCTGCCCTGCATTCCCTGCATGCCCCGGACCAGCGCCTGCGTCAGCCGGGCCGCGAGGTACGGGTCCTCGCCGAAGCACTCCTCCGTGCGGCCCCAGCGCGGGTCGCGGGAGATGTCCAGCGCCGAGACGAGGGCCACGTGGCCACCGCGGGCGCGCAGTTCGGCGGCGGCGTGGGCGGCGCCACGCTCGTACAGGGCGGGGTCCCAGGTGGCGCCGATCGCCAGGTTGACCGGGAGGACCGTGCCGTCGAGGGCCATGAGTCCGTGCGGGACCTCCTCGACGAACAGCGCGGGGATGCCGAGCCGGCTCCGGGCCACGACATGCCGCTGCACCAGCTCGGCGAGGGCGGCCCCGTCCCGCGCGCCGGGTCCGTTCTCGTGGTCCACCCCGGACCAGGCGTCGGCGCGCTGGAGGCCGTACAGGGCGCCGAGTCCCTCGAAGCGGTCGGTCTCGGCGTGCAGGGCCTCGGTGAGTTCGAAGCCGCCGTCGGGGGTGCGGCGGTAGGCGTCCCAGCCGTACATCCGCTGGTTGAGCTGGCCTGCCTTCTCGCGCAGGGTCATTCGGGACAGGAGGTCCTGGACGCGGGCTTCGAGCGGGGCGGCGGGGTCGCGGTACACGGCCTCGCGGTACATGGCCTCGCTCACGACAGGTGGGCCAGCCGTGCGAGGGCGACCGCGCCGGGGCAGCCGTCGGCCACCCAGTCCAGGGTGAGGCCGTGCGCCTGGAGCCGTTCAGCCAGCGGGGTGGTGAGCGGCCCCTCGGGACCGAGGAGCCCGCCCGTGGCGACGATCCGCTCGCCGGGGCGGGGATCCAGCGCCCGTACGGACTCCAGCAGGTGGTCCGCCGCCTCGCTCAGGATGGTCTCGGCCACGGCGTCCTTCTCGGCGGCCGCCTCGGCGACCAGCGGGGCGAAACGGGCCAGCCGGATCGGCGGATCGGCCAGGACGGCGGGCAGCAGATGGCGGCGGAAGTCCTCACGCCGGGCGCGTTCCCAGCCGGGGACGCCGGTGGGGTGGGCCGCGGTACCGCTCGGCAGGACGGTGCCGCCACGGTCGTAGGAAGGGATTCCGCCCTTCGGGAGGACGTCGACCGGCAGGTCCAGGGCGTGGCCGAGCCAGCCGGCGAGGACCGTCGGACGGCCGCGGCCGTCGGCCATGCGCAGGGCGGCGCGGACCGCGCTGCGGCCGATCCAGAAGCCGCTGCCCTCGTCGCCGAGAAGCCAGCCGTCGCCGTCCACGGTGGTCGTGGCGTGCCGGCCGGTGATGCGCATGGCCACCGCGCCCGTGCCCGCGACCAGGGCGAGACCGTCGGAGGGGATGCCGGGGGCGGCGGCGAAGGCGGCCTCGATGTCGCTGCAGACGCCGACCCGGCCGGTCGGGACGGCGAGGCGGCGCAGGGCCTCGGTGAGGGCGGTGCGTGCCCTGCCGGTGCCGGGGTCGTCCTCGGAGGCCGCTGTGGCGCCCGCGAAACCGCCGGTCACGGCCACCACCCGGGCGCGCACCGCCTCGGGCAGCACCCGGGCGAGTGTCTCGGTGAGGTGGTCGGTGAGCTGCGGGACCGGGACCGTCATGGCGTTGCCGGGGCCGCCGGTGCTCTCGCCCAGCACGTGACCGTCGTCGGCGGCGGCCAGGACCGCACGGGTGCGGGTGCCGCCGGCGTCGAGGCCGACGACCAAGTCGCCCCCGTCGCGCGGTTCATGGTTCAAATCATTACCCATCGATGACTATGGTGATTGATACATTCGTGCAGGACAAGGGCCCGGCCCGAGGAGGATCCCATTCCCACGCTCCGCTTCGGCGTCAACTACACGCCCCGCCACGGCTGGTTCCACGCCTGGCACGACTTCGATCCGGCCCGCACCCGCGCGGATCTGGACCAGATAGCCGGGCTCGGCCTCGATCACGTCCGGGTCTTCCACCTCTGGCCGCTCCTGCAGCCCAACCGCACGCTGATCCGCACCGCCGCCGTGGACGAGCTGGCCCAGCTGGTCGACCTGGCCGCCGAGGCGGGCCTCGACGTGCTGGTGGACGGCGTCCAGGGCCATCTGTCGAGCTTCGACTTCTACCCGGAGTGGACCCGCAGCTGGCACCACCGCAACGTCTTCACCGACCCGGAGGCGATCGACGCCCAGGCGGACCTGCTCCGCACCCTCGGCCGCGCCCTCGCCGGCCGCCCGAACCTCATCGGCCTCCAGCTGGGCAACGAGCTCAACAACCTCGTCGAGCACAACCCGGTGACCGCGGCCGAGGTCGACCACTACCTGGACTCCCTGCTCGCGGCCGCCCGGGAGGGCCTCGGCACGAACGGCGGCCTGGTCACGCACTCCGCCTACGACGCGGCCTGGTACGGCGACGACCACCCCTTCACCCCACAGGCGTCGGCCCGCAAGGGGGACGTCACCACCGTCCACCCCTGGGTCTTCTCCGGCGGCTGCGCGAGCCTCTACGGCCCGCGCTCCCCGCAGGTGCTGCACCTCGCCGAGTACGGCACGGAACTCGCCAAGGCCTACGCCGAAGACCCGTCCCGCCCGGTCTGGATCCAGGAGACGGGCGCCCCCGAACCCCACATCCCGGCCGCCGACGCCCCGCACTTCGCCCGCGAGACGATCCTGAACGCCTCGGGGTGCGCGGACCTGTGGGGCGTGACGTGGTGGTGCTCCCACGACGTGGACCGCTCACTGTCGGACTTCCCGGAACTGGAGTACACGCTGGGGCTCTTCGACTCGAAGGGACGGCCCAAGCCGATCGCGGAGGCGGTGGCGGCGACGATCGCCGAACTGCGCGCTGGATCACTGTCGGCTGAGCCGCGCGAAGCGGCCCTGGTCCTGGACTGCACACCGTCCACGCGATCGGTGTCTGGACCGGGCGGGGCGTACTTCGAGGAGTGGATGCGGTTGCGCCGGCAGGGGGTGCGTCCTGCGGTGGTACTGGCGGAACAGGCGGAGGATGACACTTACCTGGCGTCGAAGGGAATCAAGGAGCTCATACGACTTCGGTAAGGTGAGCGCCCCTTCAGGGGCGCGGGGAACTGCGCGACCAGCCCCCACCGGGCCGCAGATACGTCACCGCGCCCCGACCAGCACCTCGGCCACCGCCCGCAAATTGGCCTTCCCCCGCCCATAAGAGCAAACAGCATCCCTCTCCGGCAGCCCCGTGGCCACCCGCACCGCCCCCGGCCGCCGGGCCACCAGCTCATCCCTCATGCGGGCCTGCCACGGAGACAGCCCCTCATCACAGGTAGCCACGACCAGCGGAGCACTCCCGGCCTTGGCCAGAATCCCCTCGACCACACCGTCCAGATCCGCCGGCTCCCCCGCGACCGCCGTCCCCGTGGCCGTCGGATCAACGGCCAGCACCTCGGTCAACAGGTCCTCCCCACCCCAGTTCAGAGCAGGGTGCGGCGCCGGGAACAGGTCCACGACATGGGCCCCCCGCACACCCACCGGAGGTACCCGCACAGCCCGCCGAGCCGCCTCCAGCCCCGCCCCGTCGTCCCATACGGCGACCTCGTCCGCCGGCGTCGCATACCGCTCCACCAGCCGCTGCACCCGCCCCGCCGCCTCCCGCACCCGTTCCTCGCCCAGCACCCCGTCCCGCAGCGCTTCGAGCACGGCGTCCCGGCAGTCCAGGGTCACCCCCAGATCCGCCACGGCGACGATGACCTGGTCCGCTCCGGCGGCGAGGGCGATCCGCGCCCCCGCGGCCTCCCCGTACAGGTCCGCGATCGACTTCATCTCCAGCGCGTCGCTGACCAGCACTCCGTCGAACTCGAGCTCGTGCCGCAGCAGATCCCCGAGGATGCGCCGGCTGAGCGTGGCCGGCCGGTTGGCGTCCAGCGCCGGAAAGACGACGTGCGCGCTCATCAGCATCGGCGCGCCCGCGGCGATCGCGGCCCGGAAGGGGCCGAGGTCGAGTTCCTCGTACGGCCGCGGATCGACGGCGACTTCGTGGTGGCTGTCGGTGAGGGTGCCGCCGTGCCCGGGGAAGTGCTTGGCGCAGGAGGCGATGCCGCGCGCCTCGGTGGCCGCGATCCAGGCGCTCAGGTGCCGGGAGACCAGTTCGGGGTCGGTGCCGAAGGCGCGGGTGCGCACGATCGGGTTGCCGGCCTCGCGCTGGACGTCGGCGACGGGGGCGTAGGAGGCGGTGATGCCGAGGGTGGCCAGGTGTCCGGCGAGGGCGTCGGCGCAGCGGGCGGTGAGGTGCGGGTCGTCGACGACGCCGAGGGCGTAGGAGCCGGGGACCTCCGGGGCGCCCGCGGCGACCAGGTGCCCGATGCCGCCGCCCTCGTTGTCGATGGCGACCAGCAGGTCGGGGCGCAGGGCCCGCAGGGTGTCGGTGAGGCGGCGCACCTGTTCCGCGTCGCGCACGTTGCGGGTGAACAGGATGACCCCGCCGAGCCCGCGGTCGATGAGCCGCTTGAGGGTGTCGGGGACGGCCGTGGTGCCTTCGAACCCGGCGACGAGACAGCGGTGGGCGGCCTCGTCGAGGTCGACGGGGAGGGCGGTGCGGGCAGACGGGTACTCGGTAGGCGTCACCCCTGGAATCCTCTGGCTCGCTCAGCCGAAAGTCAACATACCAGTGGTTCTGCCATTCACCGCCCCCGCTCCCAGCCCAGCCCGTCGGCGGAGGCGACGAGGCGGCCCGGCGCGGCGGGCGCGGTGTCGTCCAGTGGGCCACCGTAGAGCGCCTGTTCCTGGAGGTCGTTGCCGGTCCGGAAGGTCTCGCCGACGACCCGCGTGGACAGCAGCGGGTTCGTCCGCTCGCCCGACGTCGCCAACCGGCCGACCGCGCCGTCCAGTTCGGCCGCCGCGGCGCTCCACTGGTCCCCGAACCGCTCCGGTCCCAGCACCGCCGTGTCACCCGAGACGAGTCCGCCGGCCAGCTCGGCGAAGGCCGCCACCTCGGTGCTGTCGACCTTCGTGACCTTCTTCGCGGACCAGAAGTACGACCGGTCGTTGCGCTCCATGTCGTAGAAGGCGATGAGGAACTCGTAGAACACCCCGTACTCGCGCCGGTAACGGGCCTCGAACTCGGCGAAGCCGCGCTCCTCGGGCACACTGCCGTCGAGCGCGGAGTTGACCGCGCGGGCCGCCAACAGGGCCCCGTAGGTGGCCAGATGGACCCCGGAGGACAGCACCGGGTCCACGAAGCAGGCGGCGTCGCCGACGAGCGCCATGCCGGGCGTCCAGAAGGACGTGTTCCAGTACGACCAGTCCTTGCGCACCCGCACCCGGTCGTACGGCGGCTCGGTCGCGGCCGGCACTCCGTCGAGCAGCTCGGCGACCTCCGGGCAGGCCCGGATCAGGTCCTGCCAGGCGGCCCGCGGGTCCCGCTGGACGGCCGGGTGGTGGTCGGGCGAGATCACGGCGCCGACGCTGGTCAGGTCGTCGCGCAGCGGGATGTACCAGAGCCAGCCGGCGTCGAACGCGGCGCAGAAGATGTTGCCCCGGTTCGGCTCGGGCAGCCGGCGTCCACCGGCGAAGTACCCGAACACGGCGAGGTTGCGGAAGAAGTCGGAGTAGACGCGCGTGCCGGCCACCCCGGGGTGGACCCGGCCGGTGTTGCCGGACGCGTCGATGACGTGACGGCCGTACGCGGTACGGGCGTTGCCGTCGCTGTCGGTGTACTCGACCCCGCGCACCCGCTCGTCGTCGGCGACGATCCGGCGCACCGGGCTGCCCTCGCGGACCTCGGCGCCGACGCGGGCGGCGTTGCGCAGCAGGATCTCGTCGAACCGGGAGCGCTCCACCTGGAAGGCCGTCGCCGTGGGTTCGGGCAGCCGGGGTGTCATGGAGAAGGAGAACTGCCACGGCTTCGGGTCGCGCCCCCAGCGCAGGGTGCCGCCGCGCTTGAGGGTGAACCCGGCCTCGGCGACCTCGTCGGCGACACCGAGGATGCCGCACAGGCCGTGCACGGTCGCCGGCAGCAGCGACTCGCCGATCTGGTACCTCGGGAAGGTCTCCCGCTCCAGCAGCAGCACCCGGTGTCCGCGCATCGCCACGGCGGCCGCGGCGGTCGAGCCGGCCGGCCCGCCACCGACGACGATCAGGTCGTACTCGGGGTTCATCGGGAACTCCACTTCTCGGTCGGGGAGTTACGCGGGCAGCCAGGCGCGGATCGCCGCGGCCGTGGAGTCGGCGTCCTGGTGGACGACGGAGTAGTGGTCGCCGGGGACGTCGACGGCGTCGTGGGGGAGCGGCCAGCGCGGCGGCCAGTCCCCCTCGGGGTCGATCCTCCGCATCTCGGCGGTCGGCCGGCCGCGCAGCAGCAGCGTCGGCACGGACACGGCGGACGATTCGGGGGCCGACTCGGGGGCCGGCTCGGGGTGCCATCCCTCGAGAACGCGCGCATAGCCGCCGCCCGCGATCAGCAACGAGTCGTCGAACTCCGCGACGACGTCCTCCGGCAGGGCGGCCCCGGCCGCCATCAGGGCAAGGGCGCGCGCGTCACCGCGTTGGAGCACGCCCGCGTGGGAGTCGATCAGGACGACACCGGCCGGTGGCACTCCATCGGCCGCCAGTCGGCGTGCCACCTCGTGCGCGATCACGCCGCCGGCGCAGTAACCGACCAGGACGACAGGACCGCCCCGGGCGAGCTCGCGGACCGCGTCGGCGTGCGCCCGGGCCAGCGTCTCCATCGAGTCGGGAACCGCCCTGCGGGCGCCGAACCCAGGGTGTTCCAGCAGGTACACGTCCCGTTCCCCGTCGAACTGCGCGGCCAGACCGGTGGGGACACGGTGGAATGGGGCGAGGTAGTCGGGAAGGTAGGCGAGCGCCGCAGCCCGCCCGCCGCTGCCGCTCCGGGCGAGCCGGATCGGTTCGACGGCGTACCGGGTGCGGTCGGCCGCGGTGAAGGACGGCAGGGCGTACGAGGCGACGTACCGCAAGGTCATGGCCTCCAACGGGCCCTGCTCGCGCAGGACGCGGTGGTAGAGGGTGGAGAACGGGTACGCGGACTCGGGTACTTGAGCGATCGTCTCCGCCGTCGGGGTGTCCGCCGTCTCTCGCAGCGCACCCGCCTCCCTCAACGCGGTGAGAAGGTGCGCCGACAGCCCCTCCAGCGTGGGGTGTTCGAGCACGACCGTCGGCGCCAGCCGCACCCGGGTGAACGCGCTGAGCCGGTTGCGGAACTGGAGAGCCGTCAGCGAGTCGAAGCCGAGCTGTCCGAACTCGCGGTCGGCGGGGAACGCGTCTGCGTCGGGGAAGCCGAGCACCGCTGCCAGTTCGGCGCGGAGCAGACCGGCCAGGACAGCCTCGCGGTCGGCCTCGGGAGTCGCGGCGAGCCTCTTGCGCCAGGCGCCGGGAGCCTGGTCGGCCGCCGGTGACACGGTGACCGGGGCCGGGCGCGCCGGATGCAGGTCGGCGAGCAGCGGGAGCGGCGAGCCGCTCTGCGTGGCGCGGGCGAACGGGACGGGCACCAGCACCGGTGCCGCCGTACGCAGCGCGGAGTCCAGCAGTTCGACGCCCTCCGGCTCGGTGACGGCGGGCACCCCGCCCTCGGTCAGCAGGTGCGGCGCGACCCGGCCGGCCATGCCGCCGTCGTCACGGGCGGTGGTCCAAGGGCCCCAGGCGAGGGACCGCGCGGGCAGCCCGCGGGCGGTCCGGTACGCGGCGAGTGCGTCGAGGAAGCCGTTGGCGGCCGCGTAGTTGGACTGTCCCGGCCTGCCCAGCACTCCGGCGGCCGAGGAGTACAGCACGAACGCGGCCAGTCCCAGGTCCGCGGTCGCCTCGTGCAGATGCCAGCCGGCGTCCGCCTTGGGCGCCAGCACTTCTGCCACCCGCTCGGGTGTCATGCCGTCCACCACGCCGTCGGCCACCACTCCGGCGAGATGGAACACACCGGTCAGGGGCGGCCGGCAGGACTCGACCAGTGCGTCGACGGCCGCCCGGTCGCTCACGTCACAGGCCACCACCCTTACCTCCGCGGGGAGTTCGGCGGCCCAGTCGGGAGTATGGCCGCCGCGGCTCGCCAACAGCAGGTGCCGGGACCCGTGTTCGGCCACGAGATACCGGGCGAGACTCGCGCCGAGCGCTCCGGTGCCCCCGGTGATCAGCACGGTGCCGTCGGGGTCCAGGGCGGGCGGGGCGGCAGTCGCGGGACCCGCGGCGACCAGCCTGGGCACCAGGACCGTGCCCTCCTGCAGGGCGAGTTGAGGCTCGCCGGTGCGCAGGGCCGCGTCCAGGGCTGCGTCCAGGGCCGGGCGCGTGGCGGTGCCGCCGCGGAGGTCGATCTGCACGATCCGGCCGGGGTGCTCGGACTGGGCACTGCGCACCAGCCCCGCCACGGCGGCCTGCGCCGGGTCCGGGTCGTCCCCGGTGGCGTGGTGGGTGAGCACCAGCAGTCGGCCCGGACGGGTGTCGGCGACCCACTCGCGCACCCGGGCGAGGGCGGCCGTGACGAGCTCCCGGACCCGGCCCGGCATGTCCTCGTGCGGTTCGGCCAACAGGTCCGCCGTGTCGAGGAGTTCATGGTCGGTACCGGCGTGGCCGCCTTGCGTGGCGGGCCGCCAGGCCACCTTGTACAGCTCCGCCGGGCGGATCTTCGTCACCCGGGTGACCAAGGATTCGACGGTGGCGAGCGGCCGCCCGTCGACTCCGGTCAGCGTCACCCGTACCTCGTCGGCCCCCAGCCGCTCCAGCCGTACCCGCGCGGCGGTGGCACCCTGCGCGTGCACGGTCACACCGGTGAGGGCGAGCGGGACCCGCGCCTCGCCCGGCCCCTCCCCCGGCCCCTCGGCCAGCAGCGCGGCGTGCAGGGCGGCGTCGAACAGCGCCGGGTGCACGGTGTACGCGCCGGCCTCCGCCGCCTCCCGCGGCCGCAGCGCCACCTCGGCGAAGATCTCGGCACCGCGCCGCCAGAGCCCGGTGACCGCGCGGAAGGCCCGCCCGTAGTGGTGCCCGTACGCGGCGAGCCGCTCATATTCGACGGCCACCTCCTCGGCACCGGCCGGGGGCCACGGCGTGTCCTGAGCCGCTGCGACAGGTGTGCCGACCGGGGCGACCGACGCCCCCGCATGGCGGGTCCAGGTCTCTCCCACGCGTGCCCACACGGTGACCGGCCGGTTGCCGTCCCGGTCCGGGGCGTCCGCGACCACCTGGACCGGCACCTGCTCCGACGCGGGCAGCACCAGCGGCTCGTGGAGGACCAGCTCGGACAGCCGTAGCGCGCCCTCCGCCACGTCGGTCCCCGCCGCCCGGAAGGCGAGCTCGGCGAATACCGTCGCGGGCACCAGCACCCGGTCGCCGATCACATGGTCCGCGAGCCAGGGCTGCCGTGCGGTGGACAACGCACCGCTGTACCGGGTCCCGGGCCCGTCTGCGTCCGGCTGCGCCTCACCGACCAGCTTCCCCTCGCCACCGCCGCCGCGCTCGCTCACGTCGAGCCAGTAGCGCTGCCGCTGGAAGGGGTACGTCGGCAACGGCCGCCGCCGGGCGCCGGTTCCCGCGTACACGGCCCGCCAGTCCACCGGCACGCCGTGGACGTGCAGTTCCGCCAGGGCCACGGCCGTCTCGGCACCGGAGGTGAACAGAACTCCGGAGGCCGGCTCGACGCACTCCTCGGCCGCCGTGCTCAGCGCCGCCGCCGGCCCGGCCTCCAGGTACGCCGTCACGCCCGTCCGCGCCAGCCACTGCACCGCGTCGGCGAACCGCACGGTCTCCCGCGCCTGCCGTACCCAGTACTCGGCGGTCCGGATCGCGTCCGGCTCCGGACGGCCGGTCAGCGTCGACACCACCGGTACGGACGGCCGGTGGTAGGTGACCGACTCGGCGACCTCCCGCAACCCGTCCAGCATCGGGTCGAGCAGCGGCGAGTGGAAGGCGTGGCTGACCCGCAACCGGGTTGCCGTACGCCCGAGTCGGGCGGCCAGCGCGGACACCGCCTCCTCGTCACCGGACAGCACCACGGACTCGGGACCGTTGACCGCCGCTACGGCGACCCGGGCACCGGGTTCCTCCTCGAGCCGTTTCACCACGTCGGCCAGTGGCGCCCGTACGGCGAACATGGCACCGCCTGACGGGAGTTCGGCCATCAGACGCCCACGTGCGGTGACCAGTCGTACGGCGTCGGCCCGCGAGAACACGCCCGCGATGTGGGCGGCGGCCAGTTCGCCGATCGAGTGGCCGAGCAGGAAGTCCGGCCGTACTCCGCAGTCGGCGAGGAGGGTGTGCAGCGCGACCTCGTAGGCGAACAGGGCGGGTTGGGCGTAGTCGGTGCGGTGCAGGAGGTCGCTGTCGGGGTCGTCGATCACCTCGCGCAGGGGTCGGTCGAGCAACGGGGTGAAGGCATCGCACAGTTCGGTGAAAGCCGCGTCGAACACGGGGAACCGGGCAGCCAGTTCACGGCCCATGCCGGTCCGCTGGGAGCCCTGGCCCGCGCAGAGCAGCGCCACCTTTACGGTGCCGCGCGCGGTGCCCTTGCGCAGTGCGGGGCTGTCGGTGCCGTCGGCCAGGTCCCTCAGTCCGGCGAGGAGTCCGTGGGCGCCGGTGGCCAGTACGGCGGCGCGGTGCCGGAGGGGCGCGCGGGTGGTCGCGAGCGAGTGCGCGACGTCCAGGACGGCCGCTTCCCCGTCGACATCGGCCAGCGCGGCCGCCAACTCCCGGGCGTGGGCGCGCAGTCCGGTCTCGTCGCTGCCGCCGACGAGAAAGGGGATGACGGTGCCCGGCCCCGGGCGGACGCTCTCCGGCCGGTCCTCCGCCTCGGCTTCCTCCGGTTCCTCGATGATCACGTGCGCGTTGGTCCCGCCGATCCCGAAGGACGAGACCGCCGCCCGGCGCGGCCGGTCGCGCTCCGGCCAGGGCCGGGCCCGCTCCAGCAGCCGTACCGCCCCGCCGGACCAGTCGACGTGCGGCGACGGCTGCTCCGCGTACAGCGACCTGGGCAGTTCGCCGTGGCGCATGGCCTCGATCATCTTGATGACGCCGGCCACTCCGGCCGCGGCCTGGGTGTGCCCGAAGTTCGACTTGACCGAGCCGAGCCACACCGGGTCGCCGGGGTCCCGGCCCTGGCCGTAGGTGGCCAGCAGGGCGCCCGCCTCGACGGGGTCGCCGAGCGCGGTCCCGGTGCCGTGGCCCTCGACGACGTCCACATCGGCGGTGTCCAGTCCGGCGTCGGCCAACGCCAGCCGGATCAGCTCCCGTTGGGCCTCGCCGTTGGGCGCGGTGAGCCCGTTGGACGCGCCGTCCTGGTTGACGGCGGAGCCCCGCAGCACGGCCAGGACGGGGTGGCCGTTGCGCCGGGCGTCGGACAGCTTCTCCAGCAGCACCAGGCCGACGCCCTCGGCCCACGCGGTGCCGTCCGCGCCGTCCGCGAAGGACCGGCAGCGGCCGTCCGCCGACAGTCCGCGCTGCCGGCTGAACACCACGAACGGCTTCGGACTGGCCAGTACGGTCACCCCGCCGGCCAGCGCGAGAGTGCACTCGCCCGCGCGCAGCGCCGCGGCGGCCAGGTCCATGGCGACCAGGGAGGACGAGCAGGCCGTGTCGACGGTCAGGGCCGGACCGCGCAGGCCCAGCACGTAGGAGATCCGCCCGGAGGCCACGCTGCCCGCCGACCCGGCCCCGAGGTGCGCCTCCAGCGGGTGCTGCGAGGCCCCGCCGCCGTATCCGCCGTGCATCAGACCGACGTAGACGCCGGTGGCACTTCCGCGCAGCGCGGGCGCGGGGATGCCCGCCCGCTCCAGCGTCTCCCAGGCGACCTCCAGCAGCAGCCGGTGCTGCGGGTCCGTGGCCGTGGCCTCGCGCGGCGAGATCCCGAAGAACATCGGGTCGAAGTCGGCCGCGTCGGTGAGGAAGCCACCGCGTCGGGTGTACGTCGTCCCGAGCCGGTCGGGGTCGGGGTGGTACAGGGCGTCGAGGTCCCAGCCCCGGTCGGCCGGGAACTCCCCGGTGGCGTCCACCCCGTCGGACACCAGCCGCCAGAGGTCCTCCGGCGAGCGCACTCCGCCCGGGTAACGGCAGCCGACGGCCACGATCGCGATCGGCTCGGCGGCGGGGCCGCGGCGCGGGGCCGTGCTCTCCTGCCCGCCGCCGTGCAGCCGCTCGTCCAGGTGGGCGGCGACCGCGGCGGGCGTGGGGTGGTCCCAGACGAGGGTGGCGGGCAGCCGCAGTCCGGTGCGGAGGCCGAGCCGGTGCCACAGGGTCATCGCGCCCATGGAGGTGAGACCGAGGTCGGTGAAGGCTGTGTGGGGGTCGATCGCGGAGGCGTCGGTGACGGGTGCCTCGTCAAGGACGGCCGGCGGGGTGCTCGCGGATCCGTCCGGGACCGGTGAGGCGTCATCCGCAACCGGCTCGCCGGGCCTCCCCGCCCCGCCGACCGCCGCCGTCTGTGCGCACACCAGCTCGGTCAGCGCCGCCCGGCGCTCCGCCGGGGGCCGGTCGGCGAGCCCCGCGAGGGCCTCCTCCGCCGGGCGGGCGGCGAGGCCCTCCCGGAGGACGGCCCGCCGGGGTTTTCCGGCCGCGGTGCGGGGGATGGCCGGGGTGAACAGGACGTCCTCGGGGACCTTGTGCGCCGAGAGCACCTCGGCGCAGGCCCGCAGCAGGGCGCCCGTGTCGAGGGCCCGTTCCCCCGGTACGACGAACGCGACCGGGACCTCGCCGAGCAGCGGATGCGGTCGTGCCACCACGGCCGCGTCCAGTACCCCGGGCAGAGCGCGCAGCACCTGCTCGACCTCGACGGGGTCGACGTTCTCCCCGCCCCGGACGATCCGGTCGTTCGCGCGCCCGGTGACGGTCAGGTACCCGTGCTCGCCCAGTCGTCCCAGGTCACCGGTGCGGTACCAGCCGTCGGCGGCCACCCCGGCGCCGTCGAGGTAGCCGAGCATCACGCCGGGCCCGCGCACCCAGATCTCCCCCTCGGCGCCCACGACCTGCGTCCCGGTGCCGGGATCGACGAGCCGGACCTCCATGCCCGGCAGCACGGCCCCGCTGCTGCCCGGCACCCGCGGCCCCGCCGGCGACTCCATCGCGATCTTGCCGCAGGTCTCGGTGCTGCCGTATCCGTCGAGCAGCGGTGCCCCGAGCCGCTCCTCGACCCGCTCCCGCAGTTCCGGACCGCTCGGTGCCCCGGCGGTGACGCATACCCGCAGCGAGGGCACCTCGCCGAGTCCGGCGTCGAGCAACTGCTGGTAGGTGAGCGGCACTCCGCCCAGCACGGTCGGCGCGAACTCCTCGATCAGCCGTACCAGCGCGGCCGGTTCCCGCTCCGCGGTGATCCGCGCGCTGCCGCCCGCCACGGTCGTACCGAGGACACAGAGCGAGTGGGCGTAGGTGTGCGCGAGCGGCAGCGGCCACAGCAGCCGGTCGTCCGCCGAGAGGCCCAGCCGCGGCACATAGCAGGCGACCGGCGACCACAGCGCGGACCGCTGGCTGGCGATCGCGGCCCTGGGCGTGCCCGAGGTGCCGGAGGTGTACAGCAGCCAGGCGGGCTCGTCCAGACCGAGGTCGTCGCGGGGCGCGGGTGAACTGCCGTGCGCCACCAGGTCGTCGAAGTGCACGACCCCCTCCGGCGCCGGCCCCTCCCCCGTCACCACCAGCCGCGGTGACCGCTCGCCGACCACGCTGGCGATCCGCGCCAACTGCCGCCGGTCGACGACCAGTACGTCCGGATCGCAGTCGGCGAGCAGTGCCGCGAGTTCGGCATGGGTCCCGCGCGGACTCAGCGGCACCCCGACGGCACCGGCCCGGACCGTGGCGAGCAACCCCTCCACCAGCTCGACGCTGTTGTCGAGGCAGAACGCCACCCTGGTCCCGCGCCGCACCCCGAGCGCGCCCGCCAACCGCCGTGTGCGCAGCTCCAGTTCGGCCCAGTTCACCGCCCGCCGGTCGTCGGCGAAGGCGAGCCTGCCGCCGTACCGCGAGGCGTTCTCGACCAGCAACTCCGACACGGGCCGGACCTCGGACACTGTCCCGACGCGCATCGGGCCTCCTTCTGGATCACCGAGTCCGCACCGTATCCCGCCCGCGCACTCGGCACCGCATCACAAAGAAGGCCCACATGGCCGGAGTTGATCGGTCGGTGTCCGGAGGACACCTGACCGGAACCGCTCTGTCAGTCCTCGTCCGCCGTCAACCGCAACGAGACGCTGTTGATGCAGTACCGCTGGTCGGTGGGCGTCGGATACCCCTCACCCTCGAACACGTGGCCGAGATGGGAGCCGCAGCGGGCGCAGCGCACCTCGGTCCGCACCATCCCGTGCGAGCGGTCCTGGATCAGCTCGACCGCGTCCGTGTCCTTCGGGTCGTAGAAGCTCGGCCAGCCGCAGTGGGACTCGAACTTCGTGGTGGAGGTGAACAGTTCGGCACCGCAGGCGCGACAGGAGTACACGCCGGTGGCCTTGGTGTTGGTGTACTCACCGGTGAAGGCGGGTTCCGTCCCGGCCTGGCGGAGTACGGCGTACTCGGCCGGGCTCAGCTCCGCACGCCACTGCTCGTCCGGCTTTTCGACGTCGTACGACATGAAGCTCAGCCCCTTACTTCGCGAGACGGTCCAGGATCAGCGGGCCAAGGTCCGTCACGTCACCCGCGCCCATGGTGAGAACGAGATCACCGGCCTTCGCCATTCCCGCGACCGCCTCGGGCACGTCCGCCGTGTCGTGGACCGGCGTCACGTCCGCGCCCGCGGTCCGCGCCGCCGCGATGATCAGCTCGCTCGTCACCCCGGGGATCGGGTCCTCGCGGGCCGGGTAGATGTCCAGGACCAGCGAGCCGTCCGCGAGCGCGAGGGCCTGGCCCATCTCCTTGCCGAGCTCCTGGGTCCGCGAGAACAGGTGGGGCTGGAAGACGACGAGGATGCGGGCGTCCCCGGCGGCCGCGCGCATGGCCTCCAGGTCGGCCGTCATCTCGGTGGGGTGGTGGGCGTAGGAGTCGATGACCTGCACTCCGGCCGCCTCGCCCTTCAGCTGCAGGCGCCGCTTGACCCCGGTGTACGCGGCCAGGGCCGGCGCGAGTTCGGCGGCGGGGACACCGAGCGCCACGCCCGCGGCCAGCGCGGCCACCGCGTTGTGCGCGTAGTGGCGGCCGGGGACGGAGACCGTGAAGGTGAGCCGGCTGCCGTCGAGGACGACGGTGACCTCGCTCTTTAGGCCCTGCGGCACGACCGACAGGACGCGCACGTCGGCGTCCTCGGCGTCACCGTACGTCACCACGCGCACGCCGCTCGCCGTGACCCGCCGGGTCAGCTCCCGGGCGCCCTCGTGGTCCGCGTTGACGACCAGCGTGCCGCCCTTGGCGATGCGGTCCACGAAGGTCTCGAAGGACTCGTAGATCTCGTCCATCGACGCGTAGTTGGCGTGGTGGTCGAGCTCGACGTTGAGGACGATCGCGACCTCGGGGGCGTACTTGTGGAAGCTGCGGTCCGATTCGTCCGCCTCGGCGACGAAGATCTCGCCCTCGCCGTGCAGCGCGTTCGAGCCGGGGGCGTCCAGGTCGCCGCCGATGGCGTACGACGGCTTGAGGCCCAGCTCGGACAGGGAGACGGCCAGCATCGAGGTGGTGGTCGTCTTGCCGTGCGTCCCCGCGACCGCGATCGGGCGCAGGCCGTCCATCAGCGAGGCGAGGGCGTCGGACCGGTGCACGACCGGGATGCCCAGCTCGGCCGCCCGGGCCAGCTCGGGGTTGTCGGCCCGGATCGCCGACGACACGACGACACAGGTGGCGTCGGCCGCCAGGTGCTCGGCCGCGTGCCCGATGTGCACGGTCGCGCCGAGCGCCCGCAGCGCCTCGGCGGTCGCCGACTCCTTGGCGTCGCTGCCGGCCACCTTCGCGCCGCGCTGCGCGAGGATCTTCGCGATCCCCGACATCCCGGCCCCACCGATCCCGATGAAGTGCGGTCGGTCCATGGCGGTAGGAAGGCCGGGTGCCATGCGTGTGTCTCCCCAAGATGGTGCGGTACGGATGCCGGGCTCAGCCTATGCCTTGCTGTGCGAGAACAGCTTCAGCACCGGTACGCCCACCTTGTGACGGGCCCGGGACGCCCAGTCCCGGTGGAAGAACTCCTCCACGTAGTGCGGGTCGGTCAGGACGATCACCTCGTCCGCGCCGATCTCGTCGACCAGGGACTTCAGCGCGTCCAGGGGGTGGTCCTCGATGAGCCGCCCCTCCGCCTCGCTCCCGGAGACCCTGAGCGCCTGCAGGGAGACCTCCAGGGCCCGCTCCCCCACGCCCTTCGCGGCCTCGCCCTCGGGCGTCTCCCGCTCCCGTACGGCCTCGTCCAGCTCGCCCAGCGCCACGTCGTCGATGGCCCGCAGCAGCCGGTCGGCCTGGTCCCCGCGCGGCTGGAGCAGCACATGGAACGCAACCGCCTCGTCACCGTGCAACGTGGTGACGAACTCCACGTCGGCGGACGTCAGGGCCTTCTCGATCATCAAAACGCTGGTGAACACCGGGCGTCCCCTTCTCTGCGCGCTGCGGAAACCATCCTGCCCCGTTATCGCACGGGTACTGCCGGATTCAGTGTGCCCGCCGGAAGCCAACCGGAACGACAGATTCCGACGATGTCGGTCCCGGCGCCACCGATCGAACTCGGGTTCGGACGGTCAGTGCCTGCGATACCTGCTGAAAAGGAATCCGTCCTCCTCCAGCAGGGAGTCCAGTACGAACCGTGCCGGGACCGCCACCGACGGCCCCCCGGCGATCCGCTGTGCGCTTCCCGCGGTGAGCATCGGGGACAGGGTCAGACAGAGCTCGTCGAGCACCCCGGCGGCCACCAACTGCCCGAGCAGCCGCGGGCCGCCCTCGGTCAGCAGTCGGGTGTGTCCCAGCTCGGCCAGCGCCCGTACGGCCCGCGCGGGGTCCACGCCGGCACCGTCCCCGGCGATCACCACCCGCGCGCCCGCCTTCTCGGCAGCGGCGATCCGGTCCGGGGCCGCCGCCGCGCCCGTCAGGATCAGCGTGGGCACCAGGGGCGAGGTGTACAGCGGGAGCGAGAAGTCCAGGTCGAGGCTCGCGGTGATCACCGCGATCGCCGGCACCGGTCCCTGTCCGGCCGCCTCCCGCGCCTGCGCGAACTCGTCACGCACGCGTGCGGGCCGGTAGCCCTCCTGCCGGACCGTTTCCGCACCGGCGATCACCACGTCCGCCAGGGCCCGCAGCGTCCCGAAGATCCGCATGTCGGTCGCGGTGGAGATGGGGTGCGAGCGGCCGTCGTGCTGGGCGGCCCCGTCCAGCGTGGAGACCATGTTGGCGCGCAGCCACACCTCGGGCCCGCCGGGGCCGGGCCCCAGCTCGGGGTACGCGTAGGCGGCGGCCAGCTCGGCGAGGCTCCAGTCATGGCCGGCCTCGGCTTCCGGGCTCCGGGTCACTGTCTCGTCGGTCACAGGGAACAGGCGTCGCATGTCGTGCAGTGTGGCACGGCCCTTAGCATGGTGAACCGTGTCTACTTCCCCCGCCGCGTCCGGGTCCGGCTCGATGACCGAGACCGTCCCGCCGTCCCTGTGCGACCGTGAGCCGCACGTCCCCGCGGACCGGCTGGTCGCCGAGATGGTGCCGCCGCCGCGGTTCGACTCGGTGCGTTTCGACACGTACATCCCGGACCCGAACCAGCCCAGCCAGACCGAGGCGGTCCGGGCCCTGGAGGGCTTCGCGGCGGGCCTCGGCGGCGCGCACGCGGCCGGCGGCGGCAGGCGCGGCTTCCTCGGTCTCGGAAAGAGCTTCGGGAAGGCCCGGGCGGCCAAGGCCCCGGCGGGCCCCCGCGGTGTGTACCTCGACGGCGGGTACGGCGTCGGCAAGACCCATCTGCTGGCCTCCCTCTGGCACGCCACCCCCGCCGAGCCCTCCCTCAAGGCCTTCGGCACCTTCGTCGAGCTGACCAACCTGGTCGGCGCCCTCGGCTTCCAGAAGACCGTCCAGACACTCTCCGGCCACCGCCTGCTGTGCATCGACGAGTTCGAGCTGGACGACCCGGGCGACACCGTCCTGGTCTCCACCCTGCTGGGCAAGCTGGTCGACGCGGGCGTGGCGCTCGCCGCCACCTCCAACACCCTGCCGGGCAAGCTCGGCGAGGGCCGGTTCGCGGCCGTCGACTTCCTGCGCGAGATCCAGGGCCTGGCGGCCCACTTCCGCCCGCTGCGCATCGACGGCGAGGACTACCGCCACCGCGGACTGCCCGAGGCCCCGGCGCCGTTCACCGACGAGGAGGTCACCAGGGCGGCGTACGCCACCGAGGGCGCCTCGCTCGACGACTTCCCGAGCCTGCTTGCGCACCTCGCCAAGGTCCACCCCAGCCGCTACGGCGCGCTGACCGACGGTCTCAGGGCGGTCTGCCTCACCGACGTGCAGCCGGTGCCGGACCAGTCGACGGCGCTGCGGCTCGTGGTGCTCGCGGACCGCCTCTACGACCGCGAGGTCCCGGTGCTGGCCTCCGGACTGCCCTTCGACCGGCTGTTCAGCGACGAGATGCTGAACGGCGGCTACCGCAAGAAGTACTTCCGTGCGATATCCCGGCTGACGGCGCTGGCGCGCGACGCCAAGGATCTCGTCCGTTAATCAGCGAAACCTCGCACGTCAAGGGCCAGTTCGCGTCAGCGACCCGGCGCGCTTCAGCCTCTCTTCAGCCGGAAACGTTAAGTTAACCCAGCAAACGACTTTGCCGAGCTAAGGTGTTTCTTGACCAGTCATTGACCAGTACTTGGTCTGGACTAGAAGTGCCAACTGTCGAGAGGGGGGCGCATGTTCCGAGGTACGACGGTACGGACCGTGGTAGCGCTCCTCGCCGCCGTTCTTCTGGCGCTCCCTTTCTTCGCATCCTCCGGGGCATTCGCAACCGCGCACACGAGCCGTCAGGCTGAGGCCAAAGCTCTTCCCGGAATCAAGCTCTCCGGCAAGGCGTCACGCGCCGAAGCCCTGGGCAAACGCCACTGCAACCACGTCGGGGACCCGACCGGCCCCCTGCGCACCCGCGACCGGCACCGCGCCGTCGACTTCGCCCCCGAGGGGCCCGAGCGCTCACTGCCGGCTCAGCAGCCGGCGGCCGCGCCCGAGCGGGTCGCATCAGGCGAGTTCCCCCTGTCGAGACCCTCGACAGCCCACGCCCCGGCGGCACTTCAGGTCTTCCGCTGCTGACAGCAGAGCAGCCCCACCTGCGTTCCCCACCTGTCATGTAAGCCGACGCGCCCTTCGGCGCGCCAGGTAACCCGACGCGCCCCCACACGCGCCAGGAGGAGTCACCACATGCAGCCCCTCATCGACAACGCCCGTACGTTCGGACAGCGCCCTGAGGAGTTCGCCAAGCTGGCCGAAGGCCAGTCCCCCCAGGTTCTGTTCATCACGTGCTCGGATTCCAGGGTCGTCCCGGCCCTGATCACGGGCGCCCGCCCGGGCGAGCTCTTCGAGCTGCGCACCGCGGGCAACATCGTTCCCCCCTACGCCTCGGAGCACCCCACCAGCGAGGCGGCCACCATCGAGTACGCCGTGGAGGTGCTGGGCGTCCGCGACATCGTGGTCTGCGGGCACTCGCACTGCGGCGCCGTCGGCGCCCTCGTCCGCGGCGACGACCTGGACGCGGTACCGGCCGTGCGCGACTGGCTCACGCGCGCCACCCCCCGCCCCGCGGGAGCCGCCGAGGACCCGTGCGTGGCCGAGGGCGTGCAGAGCCACGTCCTCGCCCAGATCCTGCGCCTGAGGTCGTACCCCTTCATCGACAAGAAGCTCGCGGAGGACCAACTGACCCTGCACGCCTGGTACTACGAGGTGCACACGGGCGCGGTGCGCGTCCACCGCGCCGAGACCGACGCGTTCGAGGGTCTGTGATCGGCATGATGACCAAATACCCTCACCTGCGGCAGGACTTCGCCGCCTCCCTGGTCGTCTTCCTGGTCGCGCTCCCGCTCTGCGTGGGCGTGGCCGTCGCCTCCGGCGTCCCGGCCGAACTCGGCCTGATCACCGGCATAGTCGGCGGCATAGTCACCGGCCTGATGCGGGGCAGCAGCCTCCAGGTCTCCGGGCCCGCGGCCGGTCTGACCGTGCTCGTCTTCGAGGCGGTCGACGAGTTCGGACTGCCCGCGCTCGGAGTCATCGTGCTGGCCGCCGGACTGATCCAGCTCGCCATGGGCGCCCTGAAGCTGGGGCGCTGGTTCCGGGCGATATCCGTCTCGGTCGTCGAGGGCATGCTGGCCGGTATCGGTCTCGTGATCATCGCGGGCCAGCTCTACTCGGCGGCCGGTCTCAAGGCCCCCGCCTCCGGACTCGACAAGATCCTGGGGCTGCCCGGCGCCGCCGTCGACGCGCTCGGCAGCACCACGGCGCTCGCCTCGCTCGCCGTCGGCGCGGGCACCATCGCGGTGCTCCTGCTGTGGAAGAGGCTCCCCAAGAAGGCACAGACCGTGCCGGGCGCGCTCGCCGCGGTCCTGCTGGCCACCCTGGCCACGCTGGTCCTCGACGCACCGGTCGCGACCGTCGAGGTGAACGGCCTGCTGGACTCCATCCAGCCGCCCGGCATGGACGCCTTCGGCGAACTGGCGAGCCCCGCCATCTTCGGCACGATCATCGCCTTCACCCTGATCGCCTCCGCCGAGAGCCTGTTCAGCGCCGCGGCGGTGGACCGGCTGCACGACGGTCCGCGCACCGAGTACGACAAGGAGCTCATGGCCCAGGGCGTGGGCAACGCGGTGTGCGGCGCGCTCGGCGCCCTGCCCATGACAGCGGTCATCGTGCGCAGCTCCGCCAATGTCCAGGCGGGCGCGAAGACCAAGGCGTCCCGGGTCATGCACGGCGTGTGGCTGCTGCTGTTCGCGGCTCTCTTGCCCTCGACGCTGGCGCTGATCCCGCTGCCCGCGCTCGCCGGCATCCTGATCCACGCGGGCTTCAAGCTGATCCCCTTCCGGGAGATCGTGTCGCTGTGGCGCAGCCACCGCGGCGAGGCACTGATCCTGGTGGCCACCGCCGTCTCGATCGTCGCGGTGAACATGTTCGAGGGCGTGCTGATCGGTCTGGCCCTGGCGGTCGTCAAGACCGCGTGGGAGGCCTCGCACCTCAAGCTGGAGATCGTCGACAAGGGCGCGGGCCCGATCCAGGCGCACCTGTCGGGCAACGCGACCTTCCTCCGGCTGCCGAAGATCCTCGACACCCTGGAGTCGCTGCCCCAGGACCGGCCCGTGGAGCTGGACCTGTCCGGTCTGCACCACCTGGACCACGCCTGCCGTACGGCCCTGGAGAACTGGGCCGAGCGGCACAGCGCGGTCGGCACCGAACCCGTCCGGGTCACGGAGCCGGAGCTGGCGAAGGCCACCACTCCGTAGCGCTCCCCGTCCGGTCCGGGGCCCGTCGTGGCCCCGGACCGGGCACCGGGCATATCGTTGCAGGAGCAGACATACAGACCTCTCGACGAGGGGGTCGGAATGCTCCAGGAACTGTTGACGGCGGCCGTGGCGGCCGCTTCCGCCGGGGTCGTCTACCTCGCGGCGGCGGCCCGGGTCGTCAAGCAGTACGAGCGCGGGGTGGTCTTCCGCCTCGGACGCCTCGCGGGCGAGGTGCGCGAGCCCGGGTTCACGGCGATCGTGCCGTTCGTGGACCGGCTGCACAAGGTGAACATGCAGATCGTCACGCTGCCGGTGCCGGGCCAGGAGGGCATCACCCGGGACAACGTCACCGTGCGCGTGGACGCGGTCGTCTACTTCCGGGTCATCGACGCGGCGAGCGCCCTGGTCAAGGTCGAGGACTACCGGTTCGCCGTCTCCCAGATGGCACAGACCTCGCTGCGCTCGATCATCGGCAAGAGCGAGCTGGACGACCTGCTGTCCAACCGCGAGAAACTCAACGAGGGCCTGGAGCTGATGATCGACAGCCCGGCCGTCGGCTGGGGTGTGCAGGTGGACCGCGTGGAGATCAAGGACGTCTCGCTGCCGGACACGATGAAGCGGTCAATGGCCCGGCAGGCCGAGGCCGACCGTGAGCGGCGCGCCCGGATCATCAACGCCGACGCCGAGCTCCAGGCCTCGAAGAAGCTCGCGGAGGCCGCCAAGGAGATGTCCGAGCAGCCCGCCGCACTCCAGCTCAGGCTGCTCCAGACGGTCGTGGCGGTGGCCGCCGAGAAGAACTCGACGCTCGTCCTGCCCTTCCCGGTGGAGCTGCTGCGCTTCCTGGAGCGGGCGCAGGAGCGCCCGACCGGGACGTGAGGGGCAGGGACACGCTACGCGCGTGGTTCCCGCGGGCCGACCCAGGTGATAGACACAGCGACGTCACAGTCCTGTCCGCCAGCAGGAAGGTTGCTTCGCATGTCTCTGTCCGGTTCTCCGGCGACACGACGTCAGGTCCTGGCCCGCACCGGCGCCCTGGGCGTGGGCATCGCCTTCACCGGCGCCCTGTCCGAACTCTTCGCCGGCACCGCCGCCGCCCAGTCCCTCGGCCACACCGGCTACGGCCCCCTCGTCCCCGACCCGAAGGGGCTGCTGGACCTGCCGAAGGGCTTCCGCTACAAGGTCCTGTCCCGCGAGGGCGACCAGCTCCGCTCCGGCGAGGGCAAGGTCCCCTCCAACCACGACGGCATGACCGCACTGCCCGGCAGACACGGTCGGGTCCACCTGGTCCGCAACCACGAGAACCGCCCCACCGCGGCCATCGCCGTCCCCACCGTCGAGGGCCTGACCTACGACCCGGCGGGCAAGGGCGGCTGTACGGCCCTCACGCTGGACTCCCGCAACAACGTGCTGTCGGAGCGGGTCGCCATCGCCGGCACCGCCGTCAACTGCGCGGGCGGGCACACCCCTTGGGGCACCTGGCTGACCTGCGAGGAGACCGAGGACAAGGCCGGCACCAACGGGTACACCAAGGACCACGGCTTCATCTTCGAGGTCGATCCGACGGACCCGCACAAGAGTGGCGCGGTCCCGCTGACCGCGATGGGCCGCTTCCAGCACGAGGCCATCGCGATCGACCCGAAACGCGGCATCGTCTACGAGACCGAGGACGCCTTCCTCAAACCCTTCGGCCTCTTCTACCGCTTCCTGCCCAACAGGCCCGAGGGCGGCCTCGGTTCACTGCGCGCGGGCGGCCGGCTCCAGGCGATGCGGGTGCCGGGCGTGCCGGACCTCTCGGCGATCCAGGAGACCGGTGCCTGTTTCGAGGGCATCGAGTGGGTCGACGTACCGGACCCGCTGGCCACCCAAACCCCGGTCCGGCTCCAGGACTTCGGCCCGAAGGGCATCACGCACGCCCAGAAGCTGGAGGGCTGCTACTGGGGCGGCAAGAGCGTCTACTTCGTGTCGTCGTTCGCGCGCAGCGCCGATGGTTCTGCCGCCGACCACTTCGGGCAGATCTGGCGCTACGACCCCTCGGAGCGCCGGCTGACCCTGGTGATCGTCTTCGGCCCGGACACCGATGTGCAACTGCCCGGCGAGTCCCCGGACAACATCTGCCTCGCCCCGAGCGGCGGCCTGATGGTGTGCGAGGACGGCAACGGCGCCCAGCACGTCTTCGGCGTCACCCGGCACGGCGAGGTCTACGCGATGGCCCGCGGCCGGCAGAACATCGGCACCCCGGAAGCCCCGGAGTGGGGCGAGTTCGCCGGCGTCACCTTCTCCCCCGACGGGCAGACGATGTACGTCAACTGCTACACGCCCGGGACGACCTTCGCGGTGACGGGGCCCTGGCGCAGGTAGCCGCCCGCCACGACGGCTGGCGCGCTCCGGTCCCCCGGCGCAGGATCGAGGGGCCGGACCCGGACCGGAAGGGGTGCCCCATGGCGAAGAAGGGCTCGAAGACCCACGCGGCGAAGCAGGCGAAGAGGAAGGGCGCGGACGACCTCGCCCTGCGCGAGCTGCTGCGCGTGCCGGGCGGCGAGCCGGTGGACCTGAGCGCCCACGACGCCCGGGAGACCCCGGCCGGTCCCCGTGACAAGCGGGCGGGCCTGGCCGCGATGACCGACCTGGCCACCCCGCTCGCCGACCTGCAGGAACGCCTGTGGGCGGCGAGCACGGCCGGCGACCGGCGCCGGGTCCTGCTGGTGCTGCAGGGCATGGACACCAGCGGCAAGGGCGGCACGGTCAAGCACGCCATCGGCCTGTTCAACCCGTCCGGCTGCCGTATCCGGGCCTTCAAGGCACCCACGCCCAAGGAACTGGGACACCCCTTCCTCTGGCGGATCAAAAAAGCCCTGCCGCACGCCGGTGAGCTGGGCATCTTCGACCGCTCGCACTACGAGGACGTCCTCATCGCCCGCGTCCGCGCGCTCGCCCCGGCCGCCGAGATCGAGCGCCGCTACGACGAGATCAACCGCTTCGAGAAGGCCCTCACCGACGACGGCGTCACCGTGGTCAAGTGCTTCCTGCGCATCTCGTACGGCGAACAGCGCGACCGCCTGCTCAAGCGCCTCGACCGCCCGGACAAGCACTGGAAGTTCAACGTCTCGGACATCGACGACCGCGCCCTGTGGCCCGCCTACCAGCAGGCGTACGAGCTCGCCCTGGAGCGCTGCTCGACCCCGCACGCCCCCTGGTACCTGGTCCCCGCCGACCGCAAGTGGTACCGGAACTGGGCGGTGAGCCGGCTCCTCCTGGAGCACCTGTCGGAGCTCGACCCGCACTACCCGGAGGCGGACTTCGACGTGGAGGAAGCCCGCAGGCGGCTGCTGGAACAGTGAATCCCGGGGTACTCGGGGCACATGACCGAGAACCGGCATGTCAAGGGCTCGTACTGGCTGGAGACGGCACCCGGCGGACCCCGGCCGCCGCTGACCGAGGACCTCGACGTCGACGTGGCCGTCATCGGCGCCGGCATCGCCGGGCTGAGCACGGCATGGGAGCTGACGCGGGCCGGGCGGCGGGTGGCGGTCCTGGAGGCCGGACAGGTGGCCGCCGGCGTCACCGGGCACACCACCGCCAAGCTGACCGCCCTGCACACACTGATCTACGACAAGCTGCGCCGCACCCGCGGCCCCGAGGGCGCCCGGCTGTACGCCCGCTCGCAGAGCGAGGCGATCCAACGGGCCGCCGAGATCGCGGCCGAGCTGGGCGTCGACTGCGACTGGGAACAGCGCAGCGCCTACACCTACGTCCGTGACGAGAGCCGGGTCGAGGAACTGCGGGCCGAGGCGGCGGCCGCCCGGGAGGCGGGCCTTCCGGCGTCGTTCGTGACGGAGACCGGGCTGCCGTTCCCGGTGGCGGGCGCGGTGCGGGTGACCGGGCAGGCGCAGTTCCATCCGCGCAAGTACCTGCTGGCGCTTGCCGAGGACCTCGTCGCCTCCGGTGCGTCCGTCCACGAGCACACGGCCGTCCTCGGGCTCGACGAGGGCGAGCCGTGCCGGCTGTCGACGGACACGCGGGCCACGGTGACGGCCCGGGACGTCGTGGTCGCCACCCACTACCCGATCTTCGACCGGGCCCTGCTGTTCACCCGCCTCTCCCCGCGCCGTGAGCTGGTCGTCGCGGGGACGATCGACCGGGAGCGGGATCCGGACGGCATGTACATCACGCCGGACGAGGACACCCGCTCGGTCCGTACGGCCCCCTGGGACGCCGACCGGCGCCTGCTCATCGTCACCGGCGAGCACTTCACCCCCGGCACGGGCGACACCCGGGCCCGGTTCGACGCCCTCTCCGCGTGGACCACCCGGCACTTCCCCGACGTCGAGCTCACCCACGCCTGGGCCACCCAGGACAACGACCCCACCGACACCGTGCCGCTCGTCGGCCCGCTGCACCCGGGGGCCCGGCACACCTACGTGGCCACCGGCTTCGGCGGCTGGGGCATGAGCGGCGGAATCATGGCGGGCCGGCTCCTCGCGGCCCAGATCACCGGTGAGCAGTGCGCGTGGAGCGAGCTGTACGACCCGCGCCGCCTGCTGTCGACGGTCCGCGAGGCCCCGACCTTCCTCAAGACCCAGGGGAAGGTGGCCCGCCACTTCGTCGGCGACCGCCTGCGCCCCGCGCCCCCGCTGGAGTCCCTGCCGCCGGGAGAGGGTGCCGTGGTCCGGGTGAACGGCGACCGCCTCGCGGTCTACCGCGACGACGACGGCAACCTCCACGCCGTCTCCCCCCGCTGCACCCACCTCGGCTGCCTGGTCTCGTTCAACGGGGCCGAGGACGCCTGGGAGTGCCCGTGCCACGGCTCCCGCTTCGACACGGACGGCAAGGTGATCCAGGGACCGGCGACCAAGCCGCTGGAGCGGCGGGACATCTGAGCGGGTGACGTCCACGGCCGGGGTGAGAGGTAAATAGTACGGTTCGCCATATTTTCATACGGTGATCACTCTTGTACGACGCGTCACCGCCGCCTGTGCCCTCGGTGCCGCCCTCACGGCCTGCGCCGCCGCTCCCCACCAGGCCCCTCGGCCGGCCCGCCCGGCACCCTCCGCGACGTCCGCACCCTCCGCGCCCCCCACCCTCGCCCCCGGCCCCGGAGGCCTGACCCCCGTCTTCACGAACGGCTCCCGCACCCACGGCAGGACGGTCGCGCTCACCTTCGACGCCGACATGACCGCGGACCAGGGGGCCCGGGCAGCGGCTGGCGAGCGCTTCGACAATCCCGGGCTGATCGCGGCGCTGCGGGCGCTGAAGGTGCCGGCCACCGTGTTCATGACCGGGCGGTGGGCCGAGGAGTATCCACGGCAGGCCCGTGCCATCGCGCGGGACCCGCTCTTCGAGATCGCCAACCACTCCTACAGCCACTACGCCTTCACCGACGACTGCTACGGGCTGCCGACGGTCTCCGGTGACCGGATGCGGGCCGACGTGGAGCGGGCCTATGAGGCGTTCCGCAGGGCGGGGGTGCCGGACGCGAGGCCGTACTTCCGTTTTCCCGGCGGCTGCTACGACCGGCGGGCGCTGAAGGCGCTGACCCCGGTCGGGGTGACCGCCGTGCAGTGGGACGTGGTGAGCGGGGACGCGTTCGCGACGGACGCGGCAGCCGTGTCCCGGCAGGTGCTGGAGGGGGTGCGCCCGGGGTCGGTGGTGGTCATGCACTGCACGCGCAGTGCCGCGCCGACGACGGAGCGGGTGGTGCGGGCCGTGGTGCCCGAGCTGCGGGCGCGGGGGTTCCGGTTCGTGAAGGTGTCCGAGCTGATCGGGTCCTAGGCTGATGGGGTCCTAGGCTGGAGGTATGAGCGAGGACTACTGCACGATCGGCGAGGGGCCGAAGCCTCCGGTTGCCGACGGGCCGCCGTACGCGGAATGTGTGGTGTGCCGGGAGCCGACGGAGTATCCGGAGTCGTACAAGGGGATCACGCTGTGCCCGGTGTGCGAGTGGCAGGAGGCGCAGCGGACGGCCTGCTCCGGGTGACCTTAGGGTTGTCCGGGTGAGCCACGACGTGACGCCTTCGACCGACAGCCCCTTCCGTACCGAGCCGACCGCACGCGACCAGGCACCCCAGTTCGTGCTGCCCCTGGTCGTCCGCATCGAGAAGGCCGCTCCGCCCGCCCGTACCGACGCCCTGCAGACCGCCGCCCGCGCCGTTCTCGTCCTGCTCGGCGACGAGCGTTCGGCCGGCGACGGGGAGTGGGCCGAGGCCGTGCGGGACTGGCAGGACGCCCGGATCCGGAAGGTCGTACGGCGGGCCCGGGGCGCCGAGTGGCGGCGGGCCGAGGCGTTGCCCGGGATCACGGTGACGGGGAAGTCGGCGGAGGTGCGGGTGTTTCCGCCCGTGCCCCTGGACGGGTGGCCCAAGGAGCTGGCCAAGCTCCAGGTCTCCGGTACGGACCTCGACGACCCCGAGCCGCCCGCGCAGGCCGATGTGACCGCCCCGGTGCTGTGGCTGAACCCGGATCTCGACATGTCGGCCGGCAAGGCGATGGCCCAGGCCGGTCACGGTGCCCAACTGGCCTGGTGGGAACTGTCGGTCGAGGAGCGGGCCGCCTGGCGGGACGCCGGGTTCCCGCTCGCCGTGCGGACGGCGGAGCCCGGGCGCTGGGCCGAACTGACCACCAGCGGGCTGCCGTTGGTCCGCGACGCCGGTTTCACCGAGATCGCGCCGGGCTCCTGCACCGTCGTCGCGGACCATCCGGCGCTGCGATGACCGGGGTCGACGGGCGCGTCGAGCGGGGCAACCGCACCCGGCGGACCGTGCTGCGGCGGGCCGTCGACATCGCCTCGGTCGAGGGGCTGGAGGCGCTGTCCGTGGGGCGGCTGGCCGGGGAGCTGGAGCTGAGCAAGAGCGGGGTGTTCGCCCTGTTCGGGTCCAAGCAGGAGCTGCAACTGGCGACCGTGCGGGAGGCCTCGCGGATCTTCGTCGCCGAGGTGCTGGACCCGGTACCCGAGACGGCCGACGGGCTCGCCCGGCTGCGGGGCCTGTGCGAGGGCTGGCTGCGCTATTCCGAGGAGCGGGTCTTCCCGGGGGGTTGTTTCTTCTACGGCGTGATGGCCGAGTTCGACGCGCGCGAGGGGGCGGTGCATGACGCTCTCGTCGAGGCACAGCGCGCCTGGCTCGGGGAGTTGGAGAGGTGTGCCGAGCGGGCGAGGGCCGCGGGTGAGCTGGGCGCGGACACCGATCCGTCCCAACTCGCATTCGAGGTCGTCGCGTTGATGGAGACGGCGAACGCGATGTCGGTGCTGCACGGCGAGGCCGCGCCTTATGCCAGGGCCCGGCGGGGCATCGCCTCACGGTTGCGGGGCTGAGATCTTGAGCCGGCCGGTCGCCGAGCCGTTTCACTCCCGGAAACTAGTAGCACGATCGTTCGTTTAGTTTTAGGGTCGGGGCATGGGCACCGACTTCATGGGAGTTCGGATGGATGTCGTCGAGCTGGACCGGATCGCCGTACAGGAGGCCGTGCGGGTGGTGGAGCCGGCCCGGGGCGCAGACGACTCGGACTGGGCGCGGGACACTCCCTGCCAGGGGTGGAACCTGCGGCGACTGGTGGCGCACATGACCGCGCAGCACCGCGGGTTCGCGGCCGCGGCACGGGGCGCGGGCGGCGAGCTGGAGTACTGGCGGGAACCGGACGGGGTGGGCGAGCCCGCCGCGGCGCATCGCGCGGCCGCGGACGCGGTGCTCTCGGCGTTCGCCGAACCGGGCGTGCCGGAAAGGGAGTTCGTGCTCCCGGAGCTGGGCGGAGGGTTCGCCGGCCGTACGGCGATCGGCTTCCACCTCGTCGACTACGTCGTGCACGCGTGGGACGTGGCGGCCGCGCTCGGCGTGCGGCTCCGGCTGGCCGACGAGGTCCTCGTCGCGGCACTGGCGGTGGCCCGGCGCGTTCTGGTGGATCCGGCCGGCCGTGGCCCCGGGTTCGCGTTCGCGCCCGCGCTGAAGGTTCCGGAGGGGGCCGGGCCGCTGGAGGAGACGCTGCGGCTGCTGGGCCGGGAGCCGCAGTCGTGGCCCGGAACGGGCGGGTGACCTCGCCCTGCCCGAACCTCAAATGTTGCTCTGAACGTCCTGCCGGGACGGTTGGGGCCCGGGCCCCGGGGCCATACCTCCGTCACGCCGCGGGGGCGACGACCGGAGCGGATGCGGGAGCGGCCGAGGAGGGGACGGACCATGGAGCGACTGGGCACGGGGATCGGGTGGCGGCCGGAGATCGCGGACGCCGTGGAGGGCATGCCGGGCATCGACTGGGTCGAGGTCGTGGCCGAGAACGTCTGCCCCGGACATCTGCCCGAGTCGCTGCGGCGGCTGCGCGAGCGCGGGGTGACCGTGGTGCCGCACGGCGTCTCGCTCGGCCTCGGCGGAGCGGACCGGCCCGACGCCGGGCGGCTCCAGGCGCTCGCCGAGCGGGCCGAGGCGCTGGGCTCTCCCCTGGTCACCGAGCACATCGCGTTCGTCCGGGCGGGCGGCCCGCTGACCGCCTCCCCGCGGCTGGAAGCGGGACATCTGCTGCCCGTCCCGCGCACCCGCGACGCCCTGGACGTCCTCTGCGAGAACATCCGCATCGCGCAGGACGCGCTGCCGGTGCCGCTGGCCGTGGAGAACATCGCCGCACTGATCTCGTGGCCGGGCGAGGAGATGACCGAGGGCCAGTTCCTGTACGACCTCGCCGACCGGACGGGGGTACGGCTGCTGATCGACGTGGCCAACCTGCACACCAACCACGTCAACCGCGGCGAGGACCCGGCCGAGGCGCTCGCCGGGCTTCCCCTGGAGGCCCTCGCCTACGTCCATGTCGCGGGCGGCTTCGAGCGGGACGGGGTGTGGCACGACAGCCACGCCCACCCGGTTCCGCGGCCGGTCCTCGACATCCTCACCGACCTCGCGTCCCGCATCTCGCCGCCTGGGGTACTGCTGGAGCGGGACGAGAACTTTCCCGAACCGGCCGAACTGGAAGGGGAGTTGACGGCGATCCGGGAGGCGGTGGAGAAGGGGGGCGGTGCCCGGACCGACGGCGCGTGGCGCGCTGCCGCCGAGCCGTCGAGCGTCCCGACCGACCTCGCCCGCCAGCGGCTCGCCCTCGCCCAGACCGCGCTGCTGTCCGCGCTCGTGGCCGGGACGCCGGTGCCGGAGGGCTTCGACCGGGTGCGGCTGGGGGTGCAGGCACGGGCGCTCGCGGGGAAGCGGGCGGATGTGGTGGCCAAGGTTGCGCCGGAGTTGCCGGTGATCCTCGGGGCGGGGTACCGGCCGGCGTTCCTGAGGTACGCGCAGGGGGCGCCGATGACGGACGGGTACCGGTGGGACGCGCTGAACTTCGCCGAGCAGCTGTTGCTGGACGGGGAGCTGTCGCTGGGCGGGGAGCCGGGGGACGCGCGGGTGCAGCGGGAGCTGCGAGAGTGGTGGCTGGAGCGGTCGGGACCGGCACCGACATCCCGGAGGCCGACGCTCCGGTTGGCTCGGGCCACGCGGAGGGTGCTGCTGCGGCGGTGACGGGACGGGGGCGGGGGCTCGGGGCCACGGGCCGCTGCCGCGGTGCCCGGGGAAATCGACATTGACCCGGCAGTAATATGTCAACCCCGCACCTGAGACTCACTAGCGTGCGGTGCCGCAACAGGAGGCACCATGCGACCGCGACCACGACCGCCCGTCAAGGGACGAGGCATCTTCTCCGGCACCGGCGTCATCATCGCCGGCCTGACCGCGACCCTCGTGGCGCTGCTCGTCCCGATCTGGTCCTACGCCGACCGCTCCGGCACGGGAGTGAGCGTGCTCAACGCCGGGATCGTGACGACGCCGTACGGGCCGCTCTCCGCGCTGGACCGCGACTTCGTCACGAAGGTGCGGCTGGCGGGGCTGTGGGAGCTGCCCGCGGGACAGCAGGCGCAGCAGAAGGGGACGACGCAGGCCGTGCGGACGGCAGGGCAGCACCTCGTGGAGGGGCACACCTTCCTCGACGCACGCGTGCGTGACGTGGCCTCGAAGCTCGGACTCGCCCTGCCCAACGAGCCCAACGAGCAGCAGAAGCAGTGGCTCAGCACCCTGGACCAGGCCCAGGGCGTCGAATACGACCGCCAGTTCGCCAACATCCTGCGTCTCGCGCACGGCCGGGTGTTCTCCGTCGTCGCCCAGGTCCGCGCGAGCACCCAGAACTCCCTGGTGCGCGCCCTGGCCGACGACGCCAACAGCACGGTGCTGGACCACATCAAGATCCTGGAGGCCACCGGATACGTCGACTTCGGCGCCCTGGCCCGGGACCTGGCCGCGGGCAGCACCCCGCCGATCACCAACTCCCCCGCGCCGCCCGGTCCGACGGCCGACCCGGGAGCGGTCGTCCCGGTCACCCCGTCGCCGTACGCCACGACCTTCACCCTTCCTCCCGCCGCCTCCAGTCCGCCCCCGGTGCCCGTCCCGTCGTAGTGCACTCGCGGACAAACGGAACGTCACACACCGACAACACATCGTCCGGATCGTGAACAGCCCATGGCGCCGCCAGGAGCCTTTGGCATAGAAACGCGGCATGTTCTGGGTTCTCCTGCTGCTCCTGGCCTGGGCCGTCGCCGGTACCGCGTGTACGCGGCTGTGCCTGGCCGCCGTACACGCGGCGGCCCCGGACGCGGATGCCCGGGCCCATGATCTGACGTTGTACGAGGCCGCGTTCCTCTCCGGCGGACCGCGGCGGGTCGCCGATCTCACGCTCGTCTCGATGGCCCGGCAGCGCCGGCTGCTGCTGGCCCACACCGGCTGGGCGACCGTCGTCGATCCGCGCGGGCGGGACGAGATGGAGCGCACGGTCATCGGGGCCATCGGGCCCGAGGGACAGTCCCGGATCGCTCCGGTGCGGGCGGACGCGGCCTCGGCGGACGCGGTGCGCAGCCTCGCCGACCGGCTCGTGGACGCGGGGCTCGCCGTGCCCGACGGCTCCCGGTCCGGCATCGCGGCGGGCGTCCGCCAGGTACGGCTGGCCGCGGGGGCCGTCGTCGCGCTGGGGGCGATCGCGCTGCTGGCGCCCGCCCCGTCGGAGATGCCGCGGCACCTGGTCGCCCTCTGGTTCGCGCTGCCGCTCGCCCTCAGCCTGAGCTGTCTGGCCATCGCACGGATGGAGGTCCACCCGTACTCGCGCTGGGCGTCCCCGGCGGGCCAGCGGCTGCTCGGCGCCCTGACCCGGCGCGCCGGGGGCACGGACGAGCGGACGTATCTCACCTGCGTCGCCGTGCGCGGCATCAGCGCGGTCGGCGAACCGGACCTGCGCGCGGCCTTCGCCCACCGTGAGCAGCACCACGGCCGTCCCGGCGAGGAGCGGCGCGGAGAGCGGCCCGGCGGACACGGCGAGAAACACCACCGCCCGCACCGCGACTGAGCCCTTGCCCGGGGGCGCACGGAGGCATTGGGGCCGACACCGGCGGGGCGATGCTTGCCCTCGCCCACGGCCGAACGAAACTTCCCTTTTGTCGCTGCCGCGCACCGAAGGGGACACCGATGAGAGCTCCCGCCCTCTACACGGCCGCCGGATCCTTGCTCCTGGCCACGCTCACCGCCGCACCGGCCGGGGGCGCTCCGGCCGCCCCGGGCGCGGCGGAGCTCCACGGCACCGCCGTCGCCGCCGCGCGCGCCGGAGCGGTCGGCGTCCGCTTCGGCACCTGCCCCGCGGTGGAGGACCTGCCCGACGGCATCCAGTGCGGCACGGTGTCCGTCCCGCTCGACTACGCGCGCCCCGACGGCCGGCAGATCAAACTGACCGTCAGCCGGGTGCGGGCCACCCAGAAGGACCCGCACAACAGCAAGCGCCGGGTGCCCCGGCAGGGCGCCCTGGTCTTCAACCCCGGCGGTCCCGGCGCCTCCGGCATGTACTTCCCGCTGGTCGGCGCGCTCCCCGAGTGGAAGGGGCTCGCCGCGGCCTACGACCTGGTGGGCTATGCCCCGCGCGGGGTGGGCCGTTCGGCACCGCTGTCCTGCACGGACCCGAAGCAGTACCTCAAGGCGCCCACGCAGGCGCCGGCGCACCCCTCGCCGTCGTACAAGAAGGAACGCGTCGCGCAGGCGAAGGCGTACGCGCGCGGGTGCGCGGACCGGGCGGGCGCGGCCCTGCCGTACTACACCTCCCTGAACAACGCCCGGGACCTCGACGTCCTGCGGGCCGCGCTGGGCGAGCAGAGGCTGACGTTCATGGGGGCGTCGTACGGGACGTACTTCGGCGCGCTGTACGCGGCGCTGTTCCCCTCGCACGTCCGGCGGATGGTGTTCGACGCGGCGGTGAACCCGGCCCCCGAGCAGGTGTGGTACCGCAACAACCTGGACCAGTCGGCCGCCTTCGAGGAGCGCTGGACGGACTTCCGGGAGTGGGTTGCCCGGCACGACGACGTGTACGGGCTCGGAGCCACGGCCGAGGACGTGCTGCGCAGCTACGACAAGGCGGCGGCGCAGCTGGCCGCCGAACCGGCCGGCGGGAAGGTCGGACCGGGCCAGCTCCAGGGCGCGTTCCTGTCGGCCGGCTATTACGACGACCTGTGGCCGCACCGGGCGCAGGCGCTGTCGGCGTATCTCAAGGGCGATCCGAAGCCGCTGATCCAGCAGGCGGGACCGCATCAGGAGGCGGCGAAGGAGGCGGAGAACTCCAACGCGGTCTACACGGCTGTCGAATGCAACGACGCGCCCTGGCCGACGGACTGGAAGGTGTGGGACCGGGACAACACCCGGCTGGCGCGGGTGGCGCCGTTCGAGACCTGGGACAACGTGTGGATGAACCTGCCCTGCGCGTACTGGCCCGCGGCCCGGCAGGAGCCGTTGGACGTGCGGACGGGGCCCGGTGAGCTGCCCGCGACGCTGATCCTGGCCGCCGAGAGGGACGCGGCCGCTCCGTACGAGGGCGCTCTCGAGCTGCACCGGCGGCTGTCCGGCTCGGTGCTGGTGACCGAGCGGGACGCGGGCACGCACGGTATCGCGGGCGGCCCGAACCCCTGCGTCAACGGATACCTGCACGCCTACCTGCTGGACGGCCGCCTCCCGGTGCGGCGCGCCGCGTGCGCCCCGCACCCCGAGCCCGAGCCGAAGGGCGGCTCCCGGAAGGCGGCCGGCACACCGGCCCGCTGATCAGGCGAGGCCCGCCACGAGGTCGCCGAGGTCCTTGCGGCGGCCCGTGTAGAACGGGACCTCCTCGCGGACGTGCATACGCGCCTCCGACGCCCGCAGGTGGCGCATGAGGTCGACGATGCGGTAGAGCTCGTCGGCCTCGAACGCCAGGATCCACTCGTAGTCGCCCAGGGAGAAGGAGGCGACGGTGTTGGCGCGGACGTCCGGGTAGCCGCGGGCCATCTTGCCGTGGTCGGCGAGCATGCGGCGGCGGTCCTCGTCGGGCAGCAGGTACCAGTCGTAGGACCGCACGAACGGGTAGACGCTCACGTAGTCGCGGGCGTGCTCGTCCGCCAGGAACGCCGGGATGTGCGAGCGGTTGAACTCGGCGGGGCGGTGCAGCGCCATGTTCGACCAGACCGGCTCAAGGGCGCGCCCGAGCTTGGTGCGGCGGAAGAGGTTGTACGCCTCCTGCAGCTGGTCGCTGGTCTCCGCGTGCCACCAGATCATGACGTCGGCGTCGGCGCGCAGCCCGGACACGTCGTAGGTGCCGCGGATCGTGACGTCCTTGGCGGCGAGCTGGTCGAACAGCTCCTGGACCTCGTCGGCGTAGCCGGTGCGGTCCTCGGGGAGCACGTCCTTCAGCTTGAAGACGGACCAGAGCGTGTAACGGATGACCTCGTTGAGGTCCTTGGCCAGCTTGCCCTTGTTCGGGACCCTGCCGGACTCGGGGGTGGGGGCGTCGTTGCTCATGGCCCCTATTCTCCCGCTCCGCCGTGCAGGCTCTGCACCGGGTTGGCCGTGAGCTCCCGTACGGCGGTCAGGTCGCCCTGGATCTGGTCGACGGCCGCGTGGGCGCTCGCGATGCAGGCGGGGATGCCGACGCCGTCGTACTGCGCGCCGCACACCGCGAGGCCCCGGAGCCCGGCGACGTGCTCCCGGATGCGGGCCACGCGCGCGTGGTGGCCGACGGGGTACTGGGGCAGGCCGTCGGTCCAGCGGGTGACACGGGTTTCCAGGGGCATGGCGTCGAGGCCGGTCGCCTCGCGCAGGTCGCGACGGGAGACGTCCACGAGGTCGGTGTCGTCGCGCTCCAGGATCTTCGTCTCGCCGTAGCGGCCGACCGAGGTGCGCAGGACGACGACGTCCGGGTTCTCGTCGGCGATCCAGCCCCACTTCTGGGAGGCGAAGGTGGACGCCTTGATGGTGCGGCCGTCGACCGGCGGGACGAGGAAGCCGCTGCCCGCGGGCAGGGCCGTGCCGGAGCGGCGGTAGGCGAGGGTGACCAGGGCCATGGACGCGTACTCCACGGTGTCGAGCTCGGTGGCGGCCCCAGGGGCCTCGGCGCGCAGCAGGCCCGCGGCGGCCGGGGCGGGGACGGCGACGATCACGGCGTCGGCGTGCAGGACGCGCTCCCGGTCCCTGGTCACGACCTTCCAGCCGCCGGACGGCTCGCGGCGCAGCTCGCTCACCGGGGCGCCGGTGACGATCTCGCCGCCCCGCGCCCGGACCGCGTCGGCGACGGCGAGCGGAAGGGTGCCCACGCCGCCCTCGATGCCCATGAACACCGGCCCGGTCTGCTGGTTGGCCGCCATGCGCGCCTGGATCTCGCGCACGCCTTCGGTGAGCGAGGAGTGCGTCCTGGCCACCTGGAAGAGCTGCGGGACCGCCGAGCGCATCGAGATGCGGTACGCGTCGCCCGCGTACACGCCGCCCAGGAGGGGTTCGACGAGGCGGTCGACGACCTCGCGGCCCAGGCGGGCCGCCACGTACTCACCGACCGCCACGTCCTCGCCGACCTCCGTGCGGGGCAGGCCGGCGTCCTGCTCGATGCGGGCCAGGCCCTCCTCGGAGAGCACCCCGGCGAGGGCCTCGGCGGTGCCGGGGACGCCCATGACGTGGCCCTTGGGCATGGGGCGCAGGGCGCCACGGGTCCAGATCGAGGCGGTCGCGGTGGCCGGCGGCTGGAGGCGCTCGTCGAGGCCCACCTCACGCGCGAGGGCCACCGCCTCCGGCCTGCGGGCCAGCATCGACTCGGCGCCGAGGTCGACGCGGGCGCCCGCGATGTCGCCGGGCAGCAGTTTGCCGCCGACGCGGTCCGAGGCCTCGAGCACGGTGACGCGCGCGCCGCGCTGCAGCAGCCGGTGGGCCGCGGCCAGTCCCGCGATGCCGGCTCCCACGACGACGACCTGTGATCCGCTCATGGCCCCAGCCTCTCAGACCCCACTGACAGTGCTCCGGCGGCCCGGTGTCCTTCACGAGTCCTGACCGTGACCGCATCGGGACCGCCGGAGTCCAACGTTCACGCCCCCTCCGGCGTCGAAGGACCGTCAGTTGTTCACGCAGTTGTTCACGACCCTCGGGGGGAACGCCCATGCGCACATCACGATCACGACATTCCGTACGGCCCGCGCAGGCCCTGGCCGGCCTCCTGCTCGCCGCGGGCCTCGCCCTGACCGGGTGCAGCGGAGGCGCCAGCAGCAGCAGCGACGGCGGCAGCGCCCTGTCCGACAACAAGGCGGCGCAGAGCCGGGCGGACGGCGCGGCCGGCGCCGAGGCCGGCGCGGGCGGCAAGCAGGCCACCACCGCGCCCCAGCCCGCCGTGAACCACATCATCCGCACCGCCACGCTGACCGTGCAGGTCAAGAACGTGCCGAAGGCGCTCGCCGCAGCCCGCACCACCACCGAGAACGCGGGCGGGTTCGTCGGCAAGGAGTCCACCTCCCGGGACGAGGAGGGCCGGGAGCAGACGGAGGTGGTGCTGCGGATACCCGTCGAGAAGTACGACGAGGTCCTCGGCGACCTGGAGGGCGCGGGCAAGCTCCTGGAGCGCACCGCGAACGCGCAGGACGTCACCGACCAGGTCGTCGACGTGGAGAGCCGGATCGCGACGCAGCGCGCGAGCGTGGCGCGGATCCGGGAGCTGATGGACAAGGCGACCAGGCTGAGTGACGTGGTCACCCTGGAGGGCGAGCTGAGCACCCGTCAGGCAGACCTGGAGTCGCTGCTCGCCCGCCAGGCGTCCCTGAAGGACCGCACCAGCCTGGCCACCATCACCCTGTCCCTGTCCGAGTCGCCGGTCGTCCAGGCCGCGGAGGACGACGACCCCGGCGTCGTGGACGCGCTGGCGGGCGGCTGGGACGCGTTCGTGACCATGCTGCGCTGGGTCGTGGTGGCGGTGGCCGCGGTGCTGCCGTTCCTCGCGGGGATCGCGCTGCTGGTGCTGGTGTGGCTGCGGCTGGTCCGGCCCCGGCTGCCGCGCCGGCCCGCGCCCGCGGCCGCCTCGACCGCGCTGGGCCCGCTGCCCGTGGCGCGTCCCGTCCCGGACCCGGGAGGCGCTCAGGAGCCGGGACGTACGCAGGAGCGGGGCGAGCGGGGCTGAAATGCTGGGCCCTCGTAGCGTGTTCACATGAACATGAGCCGTACGCGGGACACGAGGGAACGTCTGGTCGTGATCGGTGGCGACGCCGCGGGAATGTCCGCGGCGTCGCAGGCACGCCGGATGAGAGACCCCGACGAGCTGGAGATCGTGGCGTTCGAGCGGGGCCACTTCACCTCCTACTCGGCGTGCGGCATCCCGTACTGGGTGGGCGGTGACGTCACCGAGCCGGACCAGCTGATCGCCCGTACGCCCGCGGAGCACCGGGAGCGGGGCATCGATCTGCGCATGCGCACCGAGGTCACGGAGATCGACGTCGAGCGGCAGCGGGTACGCGCGCGTGACCTGGATTCGGGGGCCGAGTCCTGGACGTCGTACGACAAACTCGTGATCGCGACCGGCGCCCGCCCGATCCGCCCGGACATGCCGGGCGCCGACGCCCCCGGTGTGCACGGGGTGCAGACCCTCGACGACGGCCAGGCGCTCATCGACACGCTGGCACGCACGCGTGGCCGCAAGGCGGTGGTGGTGGGCGCCGGTTACATCGGTGTGGAGATGGCCGAGGCCCTGATCAACCGCGGCTACGAGGTGACGGTCGTCAACCGCGGCAGCGAGCCCATGTCCACGCTCGACCCCGACATGGGCCGGCTGGTGCACGAGGCGATGGAGGGCCTCGGCATCACCATGGTCAACGACGCCGCGGTGACCAAGGTGCTCACGGACGAGGACGGCCGGGTGCGTGCCGTGGCCACGGAGGACGCGGAGTATCCGGCGGACGTGGTGGTCCTCGGCATCGGCGTGCGCCCGGAGACGACGCTCGCGCGGGCGGCCGGCCTGCCGCTGGGCAGCCACGGCGGCCTGCTGACTGACCTGGCGATGCGGGTGCGCGGCCACGAGAACATCTGGGCGGGCGGTGACTGCGTGGAGGTCCTCGACCTGGTGTCCGGGCAGGAGCGCCACATCGCGCTCGGCACCCACGCCAACAAGCACGGCCAGGTCATCGGCACGGGCGTCGGCGGCGGCTACGCCACCTTCCCCGGGGTCGTCGGCACGGCCGTCAGCAAGGTCTGCGACCTGGAGATCGCCCGCACCGGACTGCGCGAGAAGGACGCCCGTCGGGCGGGCCTGCAGTTCGTGTCGGTCACCATCGAGTCCACCAGCCGGGCCGGCTACTACCCGGGCGCCTCCGCCATGACGGTGAAGATGCTCGCCGAGCGCCGCACGGGGCGGCTGCTCGGCGTGCAGATCGTCGGGAGAGAGGGCGCCGGAAAGCGGGTCGACGTCGCCGCGGTGGCCCTGACGGCGGGGATGACGGTGGAACGGATGACGGCCCTGGACCTGGGGTACGCGCCGCCGTTCAGCCCGGTGTGGGATCCGGTGCTGGTGGCGGCCAGGAAGGCCGTCGCGAAGGTGCGGGGCTCCTGAGCGCTACGCCGTCCCGTTGATCCGCTCGATGGCCTGGCGGGCCTGGTCGGCCGGCGGCCGGGGCGGCAGCGCCGAGACGGAGGCGCTGGCGCTGCTGGGCATCGCGGCCGGCTGCTCACCCGCCGGCTTGGCGTGGGTCCCGGCCCGGGTGGACCTGAGCCGGTTGCTCACCGCCTCGTCGAGCGTCACCGGCCGCTGCATCTGGGCCGCCAGCCGCCCGGCCTCCTGACCGAGCCTCGCCACGTCCTCCCACGGCAGTCGCACCACCAGGGAAAGTTCGGCCTCACCGTCGGGAAGAGCGTGCATCGGCGGAGTAATACGGTCGTTCATCGCTGTTCCTCACGTAGTCCCCGCGGCCCGCCTTCCCCGTGCCGCGGGCGGTTGAGGAGACATACGCACGCGTGCGTGCGGGTGTTCACCGACAAGGCACCGATTCGAGGGGCCCATCGGGGGCAGTACTTCCTTGTGGTCATCCCCGTCCATGACGTGAACCCCGTGCGCCGCACCCCCGTGGTGACATACGCGCTCATCGCCGCGAACATCCTGGTGTTCCTGTACACGCCCGGCCTGGCCGGCTCCGTGGCGGGCGACAGCAGCCTGTCGCAGCTGTGCCATCTCCAGGCGTTCCTGGACCACTGGGCGGCGGTCCCACAGGAGTTGATCCACCATCAGATGCCGCGGCTTGTCCCCACGGGCGACGTCGGCACGAGCGCACAGGGCTCGGCGGGCTGTGTGGTGGCCCCGCCTGACTACGACAAGTCGCCCGCGCTGTCGGTCCTGACGGCGATGTTCCTGCACGGCGGCTGGCTGCACCTGCTGGGCAACATGCTGTTCCTGCTGATCTTCGGCAACAACGTCGAGGACCGCATGGGACATGTGCGCTTCGCGCTGTTCTACGTCGTCTGCGGCTACGCGGCGTCGTACGGCTTCGCGCTGCTCAACGCCGACTCGGGTGACCCGCTGATCGGCGCCTCGGGGGCGATCGCCGGGGTCCTGGGCGCCTATCTGGTGCTGTATCCGAAGGCCAGGGTGTGGGTCCTGGTGCCCTTCCTGGTCTTCCTGCCGCTGCGACTGCCGGCCTGGCTGGTGCTGGGCTTCTGGTTCGGGCTCCAGGCGGTGTACTCGTCCGGCGAGGGCGTCTCCGCGGCGGGCACGGTGGCGTACGCGGCGCACGTGGTCGGTTTCCTCGCCGGGATGCTGCTCGCCTGGCCGCTGAAGCCGGGCACTCCCCCGCCGCCGGAACCGCGCGGTCTGCTGTTCGGCAGGAAGGCGCGGCCCCGGCACACGTGGTGACTCAGCGGGCGGTGTGCGTGTGGACGTACTCCACGAGGCGGGTCAGCGCGTCCGGGTCGGTGGCCGGCATGACGCCGTGGCCGAGGTTGAAGACATGGCCCTCCAGGCCCTCGGCCGAGTCGAGGACCTCGCGGGTCTTGGCCTCGACGGCCTCCGTGGACGCGAACAGGACCGTCGGGTCGAGGTTGCCCTGGAGCGCCTTGCCGGGGCCGACGCGGCGGGCGGCCTCGTCGAGCGGGACACGCCAGTCGACGCCGACGACGTCCGCGCCGGCCTCGCCCAGCAGTGGCAGCAGCTCACCGGTGCCGACGCCGAAGTGGATGCGGGGGACGCCGTACCCCTCGACCGCCTGGAACACCTTCGCGGAGGCGGGCAGGACCGAGCGGCGGTAGTCGGCGGGGGCGAGGGCGCCGGCCCACGAGTCGAACAGCTGGACCGCGGAGGCGCCGGCCTCGATCTGGACCTTGAGGAAGGCGGCGGTGATCTCGGCGAGGCGGTCGAGGAGGTCGGCCCACAGCTCGGGGTCGCCGTACATCATCGACTTGGCGTTCTCGTACGTGCGGGACGGGCCGCCCTCGACGAGGTAACTCGCGAGGGTGAAAGGCGCGCCGGCGAAACCGATGAGCGGGGTCGGGCCGAGCTCGCGGGTCAGCAGGCCGATGGCCTCGGTGACGTAGGAGACGTCCTCGGGGGTGAGGTCGCGCAGCTGGGCCAGGTCGGCGCGGGTGCGGATGGGGTGCTCGACGACCGGGCCGACACCGGGCTTGATGTCGAGGTCGATGCCGATGGCCTTGAGCGGGACGACGATGTCGCTGTAGTAGATCGCCGCGTCGACGCCGTGACGGCGCACCGGCTGGAGAGTGATCTCGGTGACCAGCTCGGGGCGCGTGCACGACTCGAGCATCGGGATGCCCTCGCGGACCTTGCGGTACTCCGGCAGCGAGCGCCCGGCCTGGCGCATGAACCACACCGGGGTGTACGGCACGGGTTCGCGCCGGCAGGCCTTGAGGAAGGCGGATTCGTACGTGGCTGACGGCGGCGTCTCGAGTGCACTCACGTCGGAAAGTCTCGCACGGTGCGATGCGTGCCGAGTGCGCGGTGTCTGTGTGGGCATGGAGTCGAGTCAGGGTGTCTAGGCCCGCACCACGCCCCCCTTCCCCTTAACCTTCCCGCATGGCTGCGGCACAAGGACGACTGTCGGACGACTCGGGTGGAATGGACGACGCGAAGGGGAGTGACCGGGAGGGGAGCGGTGCGGCTCCGCCGGCTTTCCAGGCCGCGGTTCACGCCCTGCGCGGCAGTCGGCTGCGGCCGCAGATCGAGATCGAGCCGACCCGCGCGCCCCAGCGGCTCGCCCCGCACGCGTACGCGTTGGAGGCGACCGTCGTCGACGGCGACCAGGACCTCGCCGACGGGCGCCTCGTGCTGCTGCACGACCCGGACGGCCACGACGCCTGGCGGGGCACCTTCCGGCTGGTGACGCTGGTGCGCGCGGAGCTGGAGCCGGAGATGGCCGCCGACCCGCTGCTGCCCGAGGTGTGCTGGTCGTGGCTGACCGGCGCGCTCTCGGCGCGCGGGCTGTCGTACGGCGAACCGAGCGGCACCGTCACGCGCGCGAGCTCGCACTACTTCGGCGGTCTGTCCGAGCGCCCCGCGACCTCGCAGATCGAGATCCGTGCCTCCTGGACGCCCCTCGAGGGCCTCGGCGGTGTGCCGGACACGGCGGGGCACCTCATCGCCTGGTGCGATCTGCTGGCCCAGGTCGCGGGTCTGCCGCCGGCCGGCCCGGGTGACGCGTCGGTCGTGACGTTGCCGCAGCGGCGGGATCCCCAGGCGCGCTGACCCCCTGCCCGACCAGCGGTACTGGCCACCCACATGGAGCATCAATTTGTCGATACGGCCACTTTCAGTCAGGAGTGAGCCATCGAACGAACCGATTTGCTCACCGAACGATCGACCGTACGTCCGAATTGCACTAATTGTTACTCACTAGATCGTGATCATTCTCTAAAGGACGCCGGGTTCGGTGCCGAAGACGTCTGTGACCTTCCCAAGCCGTCCCGCACCCCAGGAGGCCCGGTGTCCGTTCTCCTCGAGCAGCCCGCAAGCCTGGTCGCCTACCGCCCCAACAAGCCCACCGCCATGGTGGTCGTGGCCGACCCGCGTGTCCGCTCCACCGTCACCCGTCACCTCTGGGCGCTCGGTGTGCGCGATGTCATCGAAGCCTCGTCCGTGGCGGAGGCCCGTCCCCGAATCGGCAGTCCCAGAGACATCTGCGTCGCCGAGGTCCACCTCCCCGACGGTTCCGGCCTGACCCTGCTGTCCGAAACCCGCGCCGCGGGCTGGCCCAACGGCCTCGCCCTCTCCGCGGCCGACGACATCGGCGCCGTGCGCAACGCCCTCGCGGGCGGCGTCAAGGGCTATGTCGTCACCGGCACCCGTACCAACCTCGGGCTCCCCACCCGACCGGGAGCCGCCCCCATCGGCGCCGCCGCCGCCCGTATGCACCGCCGCCCCCCGGGTGCCCCGAGCCACCCGGGCGGCTACCGCGAGCTCTCCGGCCGTGAGGTCGAGGTTCTGCGGCTGGTGGCCGAAGGGCAGTCGAACAAGGCGATCGGCGTCTCGATGGGCCTGTCCGCACTCACCGTCAAGAGCCACCTCGCCCGGATCGCCCGCAAGCTCGGCACGGGAGACCGCGCCGGGATGGTGGCGGTGGCCCTCCGTACCGGCATCATCCACTGAGGCTCTTCGAGCCGCACTGTTCACGGACGTGAACCAGGGCTTTCACCGAGCTGACTGGTTTACGACCCCCAAGCGCCTGCCGACGGAACGTTCCGTCGGCAGGCGCTGTCCATACACAGATACCCTTGACATGTGACCGACGCCCAAGACACCGCAGCAGACGTTTCACTGCGAACCACCGGAGGCGGCCCTCCGGACGATGGCGGATCTTCTGTCGCGGAGGCTCCGATCCCTCTGCTGGAGCCGCGCGAGGGCATCCCGCCCGTGATCGCCGACGAGGACGCGCTCGCCGAGGTGGTCGCCGCCTTCGCCGCGGGCTCCGGCCCCGTCGCCGTCGACGCCGAGCGGGCGTCCGGCTACCGCTACGGACAGCGCGCGTACCTCGTGCAGCTGCGCCGCGCGGGAGCGGGGACCGCGCTGATCGACCCCGTGGCCTGTCCCGATCTCTCGGGTCTGGGCGAGGCCCTCTCCGGTGTGGAGTGGGTGCTGCACGCCGCCACACAGGACCTGCCGTGTCTGCGCGAGATAGGCATGATCCCCACCCGCCTCTTCGACACCGAGCTGGCCGGGCGGATCGCCGGGTTCCCCCGGGTCGGGCTCGGCGCGATGGTCGAGGGCGTGCTGGGCTTCGTACTGGAGAAGGGCCACTCGGCCGTCGACTGGTCGACCCGTCCCCTGCCCGAGCCCTGGCTGCGGTACGCCGCCCTGGACGTGGAGCTTCTCGTCGATCTGCGGGACGCGCTGGAGAAGGAGCTCGACCGGCAGGGCAAGCTGGAGTGGGCGCTCCAGGAGTTCGACGCGATCGCCTCGGCCCCGCCGGCCGAGCCGCGCAAGGAACCCTGGCGCCGGACCTCCGGCATGCACAAGGTACGGCGGCGCCGGCAGCTGGCCGTCGTGCGGGAGCTGTGGGAGGCACGGGACCGGATCGCCCAGCGGCGGGACGTGTCGCCGGGCAAGGTGCTGTCCGACGCGGCGATCGTCGAGGCGGCGCTCGCCGTGCCGGTCACCGTGCATGCGCTGGCCGCGTTGAACGGGTTCGGGCATCGGATGGGGCGGCGCCAGCTGGAGCAGTGGCAGGCGGCCGTGGACCGGGCCAGGGCTCTTCCCGAGGCGCAGTTGCCGCAGCCCGGTCAGCCGGTGACGGGGCCTCCGCCTCCGCGCGCCTGGGCCGACAAGGATCCCGCGGCGGCCGCACGGCTGTCCGCCGCCCGGGCCGCGGTTTCCGCGTTGGCCGAGACCCTGAACATGCCTCAGGAGAACCTGATCACCCCGGACACCGTGCGGCGGGTCTGCTGGGAGCCGCCGGCCGATGTCAGTGCGGAGTCGGTGGGAGCGGCGTTGGCTGGTTACGGGGCTCGAGCGTGGCAGGTGGAACAGGTGACTCCTGTGTTGGTGGCCGCGCTTTCCGCCTAGCCGTCGTGGGTGATTCCTGGGACACGGCGGCTGCGGGTGCGTGGTGGTGGCTCGCGCAGTTCCCCGCGCCCCCGGGGAGTCATCTGGTCGCGCCCCTCATGAAGCCGTTGTAGATGAAGCGCTGCAACGACAGGAAGACGATCAGGGTCGGCAGGATCACCAGGACCGCTCCGGCCGAAATGACCTCCCAGTGGGCCCCGTACGGGCCCTTGAAGCGGAACAGCGACGTCGAGATCACGCCAAGATCCTTCGAGGGCATGTACAGGAACGGGATGTAGAAGTCGTTGTAGACGGTGATGCCCTTCACGATCACCACGGTCGCCGTCGCCGGCTTCAGCAACGGAAAGATGATCTTCCGGTAGATCGTGAAGGCGTTGGCGCCGTCCAGGCGAGCCGATTCGTCCAGGGAGATCGGGATGGAGCGGACGAACTGCAGGAAGATGTAGATCGAGACGATGTCCGTGCCCATGTAGAGGGCGATCGGTGCCCACAGCGAGTCGAACATGCCGAAGCTGTTGACGATCTGGAACGTCGCCACCTGGGTGGTGACGCCGGGCACCAGGGCGGCCGTCAGGAAGAGCGCCACCACCAGCTTCTTGAAGCGGAAGGTGAAGCGGTCGATGGCGTAGGCCGTCATCGAGCCGATGAGGACCGTGCCGCTGACCGAGACCAGCAGGATGATCGCCGTGTTGGTGAAGGCGGAGAGCATCCCGCCGTCCTGGAACGCCGCCACGTAGTTGTGGAAGTTCAGCGGGTCGTGCGGAAGGTCGAGGGCGCCGCTCGTGTTCGCCATCTCCTTCTCCGACTTGAGGGAGGTCAGCAGGACGACCACGAGCGGGAGCAGGACCACCACCGTCGCGGCGATCAGCGACAGCTGGACCAGGACGCGGGCGATCGTACGGCGGGTCATACGAGGTCCACCTTGTCGTCGGGGACCAGGCGCCGCTGCACCCAGGTCACCAGCAGGATGATCAGCAGGAGGACGACGGCGGCCGCCGAGGCCAGGCCCGTCTTGTTGAAGCGGAAGGCCAGGTTGACCGTCTGGATCACGAAGGTCTCGGTGCCGGTCGCGCCGCCGGTCATGATGTACGGGATCTCGAAGACCGACAGCGAGCCGGAGATCGAGAGGATCACCGTCAGCGTCAGGATCGGTTTGATGCCCGGCGCGATGATGTGGCGGAACTGGTGCCAGCGGCCCGCCCCGTCCAGCTCCGCGGCCTCGTACAGCTCCCCCGGGATGGACTGGATCGCGCCCAGGAAGAGGACGAAGTTCAGGCCCAGGTAGCGCCAGACCGAGACGCCGGCCAGCGAGGTGTTCGCGGAGGCCGGGGTGCCGAGCCAGGCGTGGTCGGTGTGGACGCCGAACAGGCTCAGCACCGAGTCGAGGGTGCCGCCGTCCTGGAAGAAGTAGAGGAACACGAACCCGATCGCGACCCCGTTGATCAGGTACGGGAAGAAGAGCACGCCCTTGAAGAAGTTCCGGAAGCGGACGTTGAAGCTCAGAACCGTCGCGAAGTAGAGCGCCAGGATGATCTGGACCGCGGAGGCGGCCAGGTAGTAGCCGCTGACCCAGAAGACCTCGAAGAGATCCGGGCGGGTGAACACCTCCTGGTAGTTCTCCGCGCCCGTGTAGTGCAGCACGGGGCTGACGCCGTCCCAGTCGGTGAAGCTGTACGCGAGCATGTTGACGATCGGCGCGTAGGTGAAGGTGATCAGCAGGGCCAGCGGGGCGATCAGGAACAGCCAGGGCGTGAGGCGCCGCCATGTCCGGGTCCGGCGCGAGGCGGGCTCCGGGACGGGGGCGGCCGGGATCACCTCCACGGCCGCCTTCTGTGTGGTGTCCGTCATCAGGACCCCAGGTTCTTCTGGGCATCCGTCCAGCGCTTGCTCAGATCGGCGAGGAAGCCGTCGAGACTGCCCTTGCGGGCTCCGCGGGCGAGGTCGACGAGGTTCTGGCGGTACTCGGGGGCGTAGATGCCCACTTCTGAGTCGCTGTCCACCTGCTTGACCCGGGCGCCCTTGGAGTCGTCCACCTCGATGAGCTTCACGCCCTGCTCCTCGTACGGCTTGAGGACCTCGGGCATGGAGGCGTTCTTCAGCGGCGAGATCGCCAGGTTGTCCTTCCCGTACGTGGACTTGTCGGTGAACCAGTCGATCCAGGCGCGGGCGGCCTCCTTGTACTTGGAGTGGACGTTGACGGCCTGGTTGTAGTCCGGCGCGACGGTCGCGCAGAATTTGCCGTCCGTCTGCGACGGGAAGGGCATGAAGCCGATGTCGTCGGGGTTCACCCCGGCCTTCCTGGCGGCGTCCTGGAACTGCACGATCGCCCAGGTGCCGAGCCACTGCGTGGCGATCTCGCCCTTGGCGGTGCGGGGCTTGGACTCCTCCCAGTTGCTGGTCGTGGGGTCCTTCTCGACCAGGCCCGCCTTGACGATGTCGTGGAGCAGGGTGTCACCGACGCGCAGGTCGGCGCCCTCGGCCCACGGGTCGCCCTCGGCGAGCTTGGTGGTGGCCTGCGGATCGCAGTGCACGGCGCCGTCGACGGACGTCCACGAGGTGAGCGTCCAGCCGGCCGCGAAGTTGGTGTAGTACGGGATCGCGTCGGTCCTGGCCTTGATGGCCTTGAGGTCCTGGAGGAACTCGGCCGGGGTGGTGGGCCATGCGGTGACCCCGGCTTCCTTCCAGATCCGCTTGTTGTAGAGGAACCCGGGGGCCACGCCGATCGGGCTCTGCCCGTAGACCTTGCCGTCGACGGTGGTGTAGTCGGTGAAGCGGTACTTCTTGCCGCGCTCGGCCTCGGTGCCCAGCGAGGCGAAGAACTTCGGGTAGTCGGCCTTCTTGATGACCGCGGGGATCAGCAGGACGTCACCGTAGTTCTCGGTGTTCATCCGGATCTTGACCTCGGCCTCGTAGTTCGTGAGGGCCTCGAACTCCACCTTGACCTTGGGGTAGGTCTTGTTGAACTCGGCGGCGTACTTCTTCATCGTGCCGTCCTGCACGAGGTCGGTGCGGACGGTGAGGACCTTGATGGTTCCGGAGACCTTTGACGGGTCGTCAGGGGCCTTGGCGTCGGCACCCTTCGACGAGCCTCCGGTGCCGGTGCACCCCGGGATCAGCAGGGCGGCTCCCACGGCCATGGCCAGGACTGTACGGCGGTTCATGTGCATCAGCTCCGTTCACGGGACGGACGAGCACGAGCGGGTTGGCTGGTTCGGTACTCTGACAACGTTTTCTTAACCGGTAAAGTCCCTATCTCGCCAACGATGGCAGCGGTACCAAAAAGCTTCCGCAGTACTGGACTTGATCGGTTTAGGGAGTGGGGACATGCTTCAGGCCACACCGCTCACCGACGGATGGATCCTGCGGCACGAAGGGGGTGCGCTGCCGGCCGTCGTGCCGGGCTGTGTGCACACCGATCTGCTGGCCGCCGGAGTGATCCCGGATCCCTTTCTCGGGCGCAACGAGAACGAGGTCGCGTGGGTGGGGCGGCGGGAGTGGACCTACGAGCGCGACCTGGCACCCACGAACGGGCATGAGCAGACCGACCTCGTCTTCGACGGTCTGGACACCGCGGCCGAGATCCTGCTCGACGGCCGACTCCTGGGCCGGACGAGGAACATGCACCGCTCGTACCGCTTCGACGTGACCGGCATGTCCGGGCGGCTCGCCGTGCGGTTCGTCTCCGCGTACGCCGAGGCCGAGGCGGTGCGCGGGAAGCTGGGCGAGCGGCCCGGCGCGTATGCCGAGCCCTATCAGTACCTCCGTAAGATGGCCTGCTCGTTCGGCTGGGACTGGGGGCCCACGCTGGTGACGGCCGGGATCTGGCGGCCGGTGCGGCTCGAGCGATGGTCGACGGCCCGGATCGCCCGGGTACGGCCGCTGGTGACCGTCGAACAGGGCGTGGGCGTCGTGGAGTTGGCGGTCGACGTGGAGCGGGCCAGGGTCGAGGCACCGCTGACGGTGGAGGCCTCCGTGGGCGGGGTACGGGGACGCGCGGCGATCGACGGGACCTCGGGGACCGTACGCCTTGAGGTGCCGGACGCGCGGCTGTGGTGGCCGCGCGGTTACGGTGAACAGCCGCTGTACGACGTGGAGTTGACGCTGCTGCACGAGGGCGGTCCGCTGGACGTGTGGCGGCGCCGGGTCGGCTTCCGGAGGGTCGAGCTGGACCGGTCGGCCGATGAGCACGGCACCGGGTTCTGTCTGGTCGTCAACGACGAGCGGCTCTTCGCGCGCGGCGTGAACTGGATCCCGGACGACGTGTTCCCCTCCCGGATCACCCGCGAGCGCTACCGGGAGCGGCTCGGGCAGGCGGCCGGCGCGGGCGTCGATCTCGTGCGGGTCTGGGGCGGGGGGATCTACGAGAGCGAGGACTTCTACGACGTCTGCGACGAACTCGGCCTGCTGGTCTGGCAGGACTTCCCCTTCGCGTGCGCGGCCTATCCGGAGGAGCAGCCGCTCAGGGGTGAGGTGGAGGCGGAGGCCCGGGAGAACGTCGTACGGCTGATGCCGCATCCCTCGCTCGCGCTGTGGAACGGCAACAACGAGAACCTGTGGGGATTCCGGGACTGGGGCTGGGAGGCGCGGCTCGCCGGGGACTCCTGGGGCGAGGCGTACTACCTGGGCGTACTGCCGCGGGTGGTGGCCGAGTTGGACCCCACGCGGCCGTACACGGCGGGCAGTCCCTGGTCCGGGTCGTGGGAGCACCATCCGAACGACCCGGCGCACGGGACGCACCACTCCTGGGAGGTGTGGAACCGCCTCGACTACGCCGGGTACCGCGAGGACGTCCCGCGGTTCGTGGCCGAGTTCGGGTGGCAGGCACCGCCCGCGTACGCGACGCTCGCGCGTGCGTTGCCCGGGGAGGAGCTCGCCGCGGACTCCCCCGGTGTGCTGCACCACCAGAAGGCGGACGACGGGAACGGCAAGCTCCGACGCGGCCTGGAGCGCCATTTCGTGTTCCCCGAGGGGGACTTCGACCGCTGGCACTACCTCATGCAGGTCAACCAGGCGCGGGCCGTGGCCGCCGGGATCGAGCACTGGCGGTCGCACTGGCCGGTGTGCGCGGGGACGGTGGTGTGGCAGCTCAACGACTGCTGGCCGGTGACGTCCTGGGCGGCCGTCGACGGGGACGGACGGGAGAAGCCGCTCTATCACGAGCTGCGGCGACTGTACGCGGACCGGCTGCTGACGGTTCAACAGCGTGAGCAGGGGCGGGTGTTGGCCGTCGTCAATCAGGCGGGCGAGCCGTGGGCGGGGGTGCTGCGGCTACGACGGATGTCGGTGGACGGCGAGGTGATCGGCGAGACCGAGGTGGCGTTCCGCGCGGACCGGCGGGGGGTCACGGAGGTGGCGGTACCGGCGGAGCTGGAGCCGGTGGGGGCGAAGGAGTTCCTGGTGGCGGACGCGGGGGGAAGCGGCGGTCCGGGGCGGAGCGGGGAGGCCGGCGGGGCTGCGAGCCGGGGGGTCGGCGCGGGGAGCGGCGCGGGTGCGGGTCTGGGGGCGGGTGCGGGTGCGGGTGCGGGTGCGGATCAGGGGTCAGGCACGGGTCGAGGCTCGGGGGCGGGTCAGGGCTCGGGCTCGGGCTCGGCTCAAGGCTCGGGCGCGGCTCAAGGCTCGGGCTCGGGCTCGGGCTCGGGCTCGGCTCAAGGCTCGGGCGCGGGATCCGGCGGCCTGGATTCGGAAGCCGCCGCGGGAACGGGCCAGGACCCGGAAGCCGCCGCGGGCGCGAGCCAGGACTCGGGCGCGGGCCAGGGGGCAAGCACGGCTCAAGGCTCGGGCGTAGGCCAGGGCTCGGGCCGGAGCCTCGGCGCGGGAACCGGCGCGGGCGCGGGTCAGGGGTCGGGCGCGGCTCAAGGCTCGGGCTCGGGCTCGGGCTCGGGCTCGGGCTCGGGCTCGGGCTCGGCTCAAGGCTCGGGCGCGGCTCAAGGCTCGGGCTCGGCTCAAGGCTCGGGCGCGGGATCCGGCGGCCTGGATTCGGAAGCCGCCGCGGGAACGGGCCAGGACCCGGAAGCCGTCGCGGGTGCGGGCCTGGACTCCGAAGCCGCCCCGGGCGCGGGCCAGGACTCCGCGGGCGGCCAGGTCACGGAGGCGCTCAGGGCCCTGTACTTTCCCTCTCCCGATCGTGACATTCCCTATCCCAGGCCCGAGTTCGACGTGTCCGTGGCACCCGGCGCCGTGACGGTGACCGCGCGCACCCTCGTGCGGGATCTGTTGCTCCAGGCCGACCGGCTGGATCCGGCGGCGCGGGCCGACCGGGGGCTGGTGACGTTGTTGCCCGGGGAGCGGGTGACCATCGGGGTCAGCGGCTGGGAGACTCCTGACGCGGATGCCGCCCGGTCCGCCCTGTACTGCCTGGAGCCCGGCCGATGACAGCCCAGCCGGCCTCGCGCGTCACGATCAAGGACGTCGCCGCGCGCGCCGGCGTGTCGAAGGGGGCCGTGTCGCTCGCCTTCAACCACAAACCGGGGCTGTCGGAGGCGACCCGGGACCGGATCTTCCAGGCCGCGCGGGAGCTGGGCTGGGCACCGAACCTCACGGCACGCACGCTGGCCGGGTCGCGGGTGGACGTGGTGGGGCTCGCGATCTGCCGGCCGGCGCGGCTGCTGGGGCTCGAACCCTTCTACATGGAGTTCGTGTCGGGTGTGGAGAGCGTGCTGATCGAGCGGAACTGCTCGCTGCTGCTGCGGCTCGTGCGGAACGTGGAGGAGGAGGTCGGGCTCCAGGAGTCGTGGTGGCGGGGACGCCAGGTCGGGGGGTCGATCCTGGTCGACTTCCGGGCGGACGATCCGCGTGTCGCGGCGGCCGAACGGCTGGGGATGCCGGTGGCGGCCGTAGGGCACCCCTCCCTCACCGGCGGTCTCACCTCCGTGTGGACCGACGACGCGACCGCCGTGACGGAGGCCGTGCGGTATCTCGCGGCGCTGGGACATCGGCGGATCGCCCGGGTCGGGGGTGCGGCGGCGCTGGGGCACACGGCGATGCGGACGGCCGCGTTCGACGACGCGGCGCGCGGGCTCGGGCTGGCCGGGGCCTGGCAGGTGACCACCGACTACTCGGGAGAGGCCGGAGGGCGGGCCACCCGGTCCCTGCTGACCTCCCCGCCGACGGACCGGCCGACGGCGATCGTCTACGACAACGACATCATGGCGGTGGCCGGGCTGTCGGTCGCCGCGGAGATGGGCCTGCACGTCCCGCGCGACGTCTCGCTGCTCGCCTGGGACGACTCCCAGCTGTGCCGGCTCACCCATCCCACGCTCTCCGCGATGAGCCACGACGTGCACGGATTCGGTGCCGAGGCGGCGCGGACCCTGTTCGGAGTAATCACCGGCGAGGGACCCGGCTCGCACCCCGTACCCACTCCGGTACTGACACCGCGGGGTTCCACGGCGCCTCCCGCGGTGTGACCTTCGCCGCTCCCTCCCCCAGGACTGTGCAGTCACGTTACTCATAAGTAGCATGGGTCCTGAGCGCGCGCTCAGCGCATCGCAGCAGTGCAGATCCCGCATCTGGAGGAGAGCCATCGTGCCTCGTACCGTCAGGGACGTCGTCTTCGTCGACGGCGTCCGCACCCCGTTCGGCAAGGCGGGCCCGAAGGGCATCTACCACGAGACCCGCGCCGACGACCTCGTCGTGAAGGCGATCCGGGAGCTGCTGCGCCGCAACCCGGGTCTCGACCCCAAGAAGATCGACGAGGTCGCCGTCGCCGCGACCACGCAGATCGGTGACCAGGGGCTCACCATCGGCCGTACCGCCGGGATCCTCGCCGGTCTGCCGCAGTCCGTACCCGGTTACTCCATCGACCGCATGTGTGCCGGCGCGCTGACCGCCGTCACCACGGTGGCCGGTTCCGTGGCCTTCGGGGCGTACGACATCGCCATCGCCGGCGGTGTCGAGCACATGGGCCGCCACCCCATGGGCGAGGGCGTGGACCCGAACCCGCGGTTCGTGAGCGAGAAGCTGGTCGACGAGTCCGCCCTGTTCATGGGCATGACGGCGGAGAACCTGCACGACCGCTACCCGACGATCACCAAGCAGCGCGCCGACGAGTACGCCGTGCGCTCCCAGGAGAAGGCCGCCAAGGCGTACGCCAACGGCAAGATCCAGGCCGACCTGGTGCCGATCTCGGTGCGCCGCACCAACCCGGAGGCCGGTGAGACCGGCTGGGGTCTGGTGACGGCCGACGAGCCGATGCGTCCCGGCACCACCCTGGAGAACCTCTCCGGGCTGAAGACGCCGTTCCGTGTGCACGGCCGGGTGACCGCGGGCAACGCGGCCGGTCTGAACGACGGCGCCACCGCCTCCCTCATCGCCTCCGAGGACTTCGCCCGCGAGAACGACCTGCCGGTGAAGATGCGCCTGGTGGCGTACTCCTTCGCGGGTGTCGAGCCGGAGGTCATGGGCTACGGCCCGATCCCGGCCACCGAGAAGGCGCTCGCCCAGGCGGGCCTGTCGATCTCCGACATCGGCCTGTTCGAGATCAACGAGGCCTTCGCCGTCCAGGTCCTGGCCTTCCTCGAGCACTACGGCATCGCGGACGACGACGCGCGCGTCAACCAGTACGGCGGCGCGATCGCCTTCGGTCACCCGCTGGCCTCCTCGGGTGTGCGTCTGATGACGCAGCTGGCCCGTCAGTTCGAGGAGCAGCCCGAGGTCCGCTACGGCCTGACCACCATGTGTGTCGGCTTCGGCATGGGCGCGACGGTCATCTGGGAGAACCCGAACCACAAGGACGCCGGAGGCAGCAAGTGAGCACCACGGAGCTTTTGAAGGGTGCGGCCGAGCTGTTCCCGGACGAGGTCGTCACCCAGGCGCACGTACGCCACCTGGACCTGCCGTTCAACGCGGGGCGCTTCGCCCTCATCACGCTGGACAACGGCTTCGACCACACCAAGCCGACCACCTTCGGCCCGGCCTCGCTGGCGAACCTGAACACCGCCATCGACCAGGTCGAGAAGGAGGCCGCGGCCGGCGAGATCGTCGGTGTCGGCATCACCGGCAAGCCGTTCATCTTCGCCGTCGGCGCGGACCTCAAGGGCGTCGAGCTCCTCAAGGAGCACAAGGACGCGCTCGCCATCGGCAAGGGCGGCCACGAGGTCTTCAAGCGCCTCGCGGGCATCGCGGTACCGACCTTCGCGTACTACAACGGCGCGGCGATGGGCGGTGGCGTCGAGGTCGGTCTGCACTGCACCTACCGCACGGTCTCCGCGGCCCTGCCCGCCTTCTCGCTCCCCGAGGTCTTCCTCGGGCTGGTCCCCGGCTGGGGCGGCTGCACCCTGCTGCCGAACCTGATCGGCGCCGAGAAGGCCGTCTCCGTCATCATCGAGAACTCCCTCAACCAGAACAAGCAGCTCAAGGGCGCGCAGGTCTACGAACTGGGCATCGCCGACGCGCTGTTCGAGGGCGCGGACTTCCTGGAGCAGTCCCTGCTGTGGACGGCGTCCGTCCTCAAGGGCGAGATCGTCATCGACCGTCCGGCGATCGACCGCGGTGAGGCCTGGGACCAGGCCGTCGCCAAGGGCCGCTTCATCGCGGACTCGAAGGTGCACGGGGCCGCTCCGGCCGCCTACCGTGCCCTCGACATCATCGCCGCCGCCAAGAACGGCGACCTCCAGCAGGGCTACGACGCCGAGGACCAGGCCCTCGCCGACCTGATCATGGGTGGCGAACTGCGCTCCGGCATCTACGCGTTCAACCTGGTGCAGAAGCGTGGCAAGCGTCCCGCGGGCGCTCCGGACAAGAACCTGGCCCGCCCGGTCACCAAGGTCGGTGTCGTCGGCGCCGGTCTGATGGCCTCCCAGCTCGCGCTGCTCTTCCTGCGCCGCCTGGAGGTGCCGGTCGTGCTGACCGACATCGACCAGGAGCGTGTCGACAAGGGTGTGGGCTACGTCCACGCCGAGATCGAGAAGCTGCTCGGCAAGGGCCGTATCAACCAGGACAAGGCCAACCGCCTCAAGGCCCTGGTCACCGGTGTGCTGGACAAGGCGGAGGGCTTCTCCGACGCGGACTTCATCATCGAGGCCGTGTTCGAGGAGATCGGCGTCAAGCAGCAGGTGTTCGCGGAGGTCGAGGCGGTCGCCCCGGCGCACGCGATCCTCGCCACCAACACCTCCTCGCTGTCGGTCTCCGAGATGGCGTCGAAGCTGAAGAACCCCGAGCGGGTCGTCGGTTTCCACTTCTTCAACCCGGTCGCGATCCTGCCGCTCCTGGAGATCGTCCGCGGTGAGCAGACCGACGACGCGTCGCTGGCCACCGCCTTCGCCGTCGCCAAGAAGCTGAAGAAGACCGCGGTGCTGGTCAAGGACGCCCCGGCGTTCGTCGTGAACCGCATCCTCACCCGCTTCATGGGCGAGATCCAGAACGTCATCGACGAGGGCACCCCGGTCGACGTGGCGGAGAAGGCGGTGGAGCCCCTGGGCCTGCCGATGTCTCCTCTCGTCCTCCTGGAGCTGGTCGGTCCCGCGATCGGTCTGCACGTCTCGGAGACCCTCAACCGGGCCTTCCCGGACCGCTTCACGGTCTCCCCGAACCTCGCGGCCGTCGTCAAGGCGGGCAAGCGCGGCTTCTACGTCTACGACAGTGGCAAGCCCGAGCTCGACCCCGAGGTCGCGGCGCTGCTCAAGCAGGGCGATGTGGTCCTGTCCGAGGAGCAGGTCCGCGAGCGCGTCCTGGACGCCGTGGCGCAGGAGATCGGGCTCATGCTCGACGAGGGTGTCGTCGCCGAGGCGCAGGACATCGACCTCTGCCTGATCACGGGCGCCGGCTGGCCCTTCCACCTGGGCGGCATCACGCCGTACCTGGACCGCGAGGGTGTCTCCGAGCGCGTGAACGGCAAGAAGTTCCTGGCTCCGGGCGTGGCGTCGGTCCCGGCGTAACGGTTCGTACGGCTGTGAAGAGGGCCTCCGCTCCGGACTTCCGGGCGGGGGCCCTCTGGCGTTCGGTCCCGGCGAGAACGGCGGAGGCCGCTTCGAGGCCCACGTACCCGGAACCGGGCCGTCAGACCTCCTGCCAGGCCGCCAGTGCCAGGCCCGGCTCGTCCTTCTGACGGGCGATCCGGAGGTCGCCGTCGGGGGTCACCGTGGCGGCCACGATACGGCCATCCGCGTCCTCGGCGAGGGCCACGGCCGTGCCCGCGGGCAACTGCGGCCCGGACTCCGTCCACCACAGGCCCGCCGACTCCTGCTCGGTCGGACAGGCGGCGAAGGCCACCCGGCCGGAGGCCGAACGCTGGGCGAGCAGCGTGCAGTCGTGGCCCTCGAGGGTGCAGCGCAGCAGGGCCGCCGGGCCGGGGCCGGCCGCCGCCAGCAGCGGGGTGGGCTCGGTGTCCGGACGCCAGGCGTAGAGCATGCCCTCGGGGTCCGCGAAGAACAGGGTGATGTGCTCCTTCGAGGTGGGCAGCGCGCTGAGTGTGCCCGGCTCGACGCGCACCGGCAGCGGGTCGGCGGGGACGGGAGGCGCGCCCGCCTCGCCCTGGCGCCAGCGCAGGACGCCGGCCGGGTCGGTGCCGTACAGCTCGATCCGGCCCGACTCCCCTGTCACGGCGGTCAGTTGCTCGTGCACGCCGGTTCCCCCGAGGTCGGCCCAGGCGTTCCAGCCGCCGCGCTCCTTCTGGATGAGGGCGTGCACACCGTCGCCGCGGTTGCGGACGAAGACATGCGCCCGGCCCTCCGCGTCGACGGCCACGGCGGGTGTGCCGGTGCGCGCGCCGGCTCTGTCGGGGTGGCCGACCGGACTCCAGTCGAGGGCGGCGAGGTGGACGCGGAAGTGCGTGGAGTGGACCAGGCCCGACTCCTTGCCCTTGGTGGGCCGCCAGGCGGCGAGGTGTGCGTAGCCGTCGGGCCCGTGTCCCACGGCGAGGCCGGGGTGCAGGCGCTGCTCGCCGCCGACCTTGCGCCAGGGCAGCCAGGTGTCGCCGCCCGGGCGGCTCTCCGCCCTGCACCACACCGCTTCGTCACGGGTGACGTAGACGCCGAGTCGGCCGTCGCGGGCGCGGATGAGCCAGTCGCCGTTCACTGTACGGACCATTGACACGGGTCCACTCTAATCGGGCTGTTGGCGCCGTCTTCGGGTGGGCCGGTCGTGGGACGCTGGGGGCATGAGTGACGTGCTGCTGGTCGTCGTGGATGCCGCGAATGTCGTCGGGTCGGTACCGGACGGATGGTGGCGGGACCGGCGGGGGGCGGCGGAGCGGTTGCGGGACCGGCTGGCGGTGGACGGGGTACCGGGGCGGGACGGGGCGGTGGAGATCGTGCTGGTGGTGGAGGGGGCGGCTCGGGGGGTGGAGTCCGTACCGGGGGTCCGGGTCGAGTCGGCCGCGGGGAGCGGGGACGACCGGATGGTGGAGCTGGTGGCACAGGCCGGTGAGCGGCCTGTGCTGGTGGTCACCGCGGACCGTGAACTTCGGCGGCGGGTCGGCGAGTTGGGAGCGGAGGTGGCGGGGCCGCGGACGGTTCGGCCGTGAGCGCGTTCCGATGTACGCCGTTGTGCCGTCCGGAGGTGGGTGCAGCCACCTGCCTGGCTGCACCCCCCCGGGTCACTCCGTCTTGCCGGCCGTCGTCGCCCTGCTCCGGCCGAGGCGGCTGTGGCTGCGGCCGTAGAGGAAGTACACGGCGAAGCCGATGACCATCCAGATCGCGAACCGCAGCCAGGTCTCGGCCGGGAGGTTGAGCATCAGCCAGAGGGAGGCCGCCACCGACAGGATCGGGATGAACGGCACCCACGGCGTGCGGAAGGCGCGGGGCAGGTCCGGGCGGGACCTGCGGAGGATGATCACGCCGATGGCGACGACCACGAAGGCGAACAGGGTGCCGATGTTGACCAGTTCGGCGAGTTCGCTCAGGGGCGTGAAGCCGGCGACGATCGCGATGATCACGCCGAGCAGGATGGTCGGGCGGTGCGGGGTCCTGAACTTCGGGTGGACGTGCGAGAAGAACGTGGGCAGCAGTCCGTCGCGGCTCATCGCGAAGAACACCCGGGTCTGGCCCAGCAGCAGGATCATGCACACCGTCGTGAGACCGACCGCGGCGCCGAAGCTGATGAAGCCGGCGAACCAGGGGTGGCCGGTGGCCTTGAAGGCGTCCGCGAGCGGGGCCGTGATGGACAGGTCGGTGTACTTCTGCATGCCGGTCACGACGATCGACACGGCCACGTAGAGGGTCGTGCAGATGAGGAGGGAGCCGAGGATGCCGCGGGGCATGTCGCGCTGCGGGTTCCTGGTCTCCTCGGCGGCCGTGGCGACGACGTCGAAGCCGATGAAGGCGAAGAAGACGACGGAGGCGGCGGTGAAGATGCCCATCACGCCGAAGTTGGAGGGCGCCCAGCCGAACATCAGCTGGATCAGCGGTGACTGGAGACTGTCACCGGCCGGCACGTCCTTCGCCTCGGGGACGAACGGGTGGTAATTGCCGCTCTTGACGAAGAAGGCACCGGCGACGATCACGGTCAGGACGACCGCCACCTTGATGGCGACGACGATCGAGGTCACGCGCGCGGAGAGCTTGGTGCCGAGGACGAGGATGCCGGTGAGCACCAGGACGAGCGCGGCGGCGAGGATGTCGAAGCCGAAGCCGTGGGCCCCGTCGCGGCTGCCGAGCGCCGCCGGCAGATGCCAGCCCGCGTTGTCCAGCAGCGAGGCGATGTAGCCGGACCAGCCGACGGACACCACCGCCGTGCCCAGCGCGAACTCCAGGACCAGGTCCCAGCCGATGATCCAGGCGGGCAGTTCACCGAGGGAGGCGTAGGCGAAGGTGTACGCCGACCCGGCCACCGGGACGGTGGAGGCGAACTCGGCGTAGCAGAGCGCGGCGAGCGCGCAGACGACGCCGGCCACGACGAAGGCCAGGGCGACCGCCGGGCCGGCGTTGTTCCTGGCGACGGTGCCGGTCAGGACGAAGATGCCGGTGCCGATGATGACACCGACGCCGAAGACGGTCAGATCCAGCGCGGACAACGACTTCTTGAGCGCGTGCTCTGGCTCCTCGGTGTCGAGGATGGACTGCTCGACCTTCTTCGTCCGGAAGAGGGTGCTGCTCACGGGTACCTCCCACGCTGTGTCGTCCCCGACATGATCGAGAGGGGGCGTAGGTCGTATGCCCCGGCACGGGCGGATTCACGCGAACGGGCCGGTGACACCACTGCCAAGAGTGGTGTCACCGGCCCGTACGGCCGAGCTGGGAAGGCGCTAGTCGCGGGCGGGCTCCGCCTCGGCGGGGGCCCTGTCGTACCGGCCGTCCAGCTTCGAGACGAGACCCGTGACCTGGCGGGCGATGTCGGGCGCGGTCAGCCCGATCTCGGCCATGATCTCGGCGCGGGACGCGTGGTCGAGGAAGCGGGGCGGGATGCCGAAGTCGCGCAGCGGGACATCGACGCCCGCGTCGCGCAGGGCCTGTGCGATCGCCGAGCCGACTCCGCCGACACGGCTGTTGTCCTCGACGGTGACGACCACGCGGTGCCGCTCGGCGAGCGGGGCCATGGCCTCGTCGACGGGCTTGACCCAGCGCGGGTCGACGACGGTGGCGGAGATGCCCTGCTTGTCCAGCAGTCCGGCGATCTCCAGGCACATCGGGGCGAGGGCGCCGATGGAGACGAGGAGCACGTCGGGCCTGTCCGTCCCCGGCTCGCGCAGGACGTCCATGGAGCCGACGGTGCCCACGGCGGGTACGGCGGGGCCGACGACGCCCTTGGAGTAGCGCAGCACCGTCGGCGCGTCGTCGACCTGGACGGCCTCGCGCAGCTGGGCCCGCAGTTGCTCGGCGTCGCGCGGGGCGGCGAGCCGGAGCGTCGGCACGACCTGGAGCATCGACATGTCCCACATGCCGTTGTGCGAGGCGCCGTCGTCGCCGGTGACACCGGCCCGGTCGAGCACGAACGTCACGCCGCACTTGTGCAGGGCGACATCCATGAGGACCTGGTCGAAGGCGCGGTTCAGGAAGGTGGCGTAGACGGCGAAGACGGGGTGCAGGCCGCCGGTCGCGAGGCCCGCCGCGGACACGGCCGCGTGCTGCTCGGCGATGCCCACGTCGTAGATGCGGTCGGGGAAGGTGTCCGCGAACTTCTTCAGTCCGACCGGCTGGAGCATCGCCGCGGTGATGGCGACGATGTCCTCGCGCTCACGGCCGAGCTTGACCATCTCGTCGCCGAAGACGGAGGTCCAGCTGGCGGCGGAGGCCTTCACGGGCAGGCCGGTGTCGGGGTGGATGGGGCCGATGCCGTGGAAGCGGTCGGCCTCGTCCTGCTCGGCGGGCTTGTAGCCGCGGCCCTTCTCGGTGAGGCAGTGCACGATGACCGGGCCGCCGAACCGCTTGGCGCGGGCCAGCGCCGACTCCAGCGCCTCGATGTCGTGGCCGTCGATGGGGCCGACGTACTTCAGGCCGAGGTCCTCGAACATGCCCTGGGGCGCGATGAAGTCCTTGAGGCCCTTCTTGGCGCCGTGCAGGGTCTCGTAGAGCGGCCGGCCGACGACCGGGGTGCGCTCCAGGAGGTCCTTGCCGCGGGCCAGGAAGCGCTCGTAGCCGTCGGTGGTGCGCAGGGTCGCGAGGTGGTTGGCGAGGCCGCCGATGGTCGGCGCGTAGGAGCGCTCGTTGTCGTTGACGACGATGACGAGCGGACGGTCCTTGGCGTCGGCGATGTTGTTCAGCGCCTCCCAGGCCATACCGCCGGTCAGGGCGCCGTCACCGATGACGGCGACGACGTGGTCGTCCCGCTTGAGGACCTGGTTGGCTTTCGCGAGGCCGTCGGCCCAGCCGAGGACGGTCGAGGCGTGGCTGTTCTCGATGACGTCGTGCTCGGACTCGGCGCGCGAGGGGTAGCCGGACAGCCCGCCCTTGGAGCGCAGCTTCGAGAAGTCGTGGCGCCCGGTGAGCAGCTTGTGCACGTACGACTGGTGGCCGGTGTCGAAGAGGACCCGGTCCTTGGGCGAGTCGAACACCCGGTGCAGGGCGATGGTCAGCTCGACCACACCGAGGTTGGGGCCGAGGTGGCCGCCGGTCTTGGAGACCGCACCGACGAGGAAGCTCCTGATCTCCTCCGCCAGCTGGTCCAGCTCCTCGAGGCTGAGCCGGTCCAGATCGCGCGGTCCCCTGATACGGGTCAGCAGCGGCACCCGTGCCTCCTTGCGTTAGAGCTGATCGAGCTTTGCCGGGCGGGTCGAGTCTAATGTTCTGCGAGAACAATCTTGCCCGGCACCTGGTGGGTGCCGGGCAAGAGGGATCGACCTGAAGGGTGCGACCAGGGGCTATCCGCGTCCCGCCGCCTTCTGAGACCTGCGCGACACCGAGTCGATGACGACCGCGCCCAGCAGAACACCACCGGTGATCATGTACTGGATCGAGGCGTTCATGTTCAGCAGGTCCAGACCGGTCGTGATGGACTGGATGACCAGCATGCCCAGGAGGGCGGACCACACCGAACCGCGGCCGCCGAACAGGCTCGTACCGCCGATGACGGCCGCCGCGATGGCGAGCATCAGGGTGTTGCCGCCGCCGGCGCTGAGCGTCGCGCTCGCGGTCTGACCGGCGAAGAACATACCGCCGATCGCCGCGAACCCGCCGGAGATGGCGAAGACGGTGATCCGGACCATCGGCACGTTGATACCGGCACGACGGGCGGCCTCGATGCCGCCGCCGACCGCGAAGACCTTGCGGCCGTACGTCGTACGCCGCAGCACGAAGTCCACGATCACCAGCGCCGCCAGGAAGATCACCAGCGAGTTGGAGACACCGTTCGCGTTGTTGAGCACGGCCGCGGCCACGAAGGACGCGACGGCGAGCGCGCCGACGCGCAGCAGGATCTCGCCGGTCGGCCGGAAGGGCACGCCCGCGGCCTTGCGACGCCGCTGCTCGCCGAAGTTGCCGACGAGGGTCAGCACGACGGCGAGGCCGGCCAGCAGGTACCCGCCGATGATGGCCTGGTCCATGAAGAAGGAGTTCTGGCCGAGCAGGTGGATCGGACCCGAGTCGGACGGGATGTTGATGGTGCCGCTGGAACCCAGCAGCCACAGCATCAGACCGTTCCAGCCCAGGAGGCCTGCCAGAGTGACGACGAATGCCGGCACCCCGATCTTGGCGAAGAACCAGCCGTGCAGTGCGCCGATGGCGATGCCGACGAGAATCGCCAGGAGCAGCGCGAGCCAGGCGTTCATGCCGTGCTGCACCACCCACACGGCGAACAGGGTGGAGGCCAGGCCGCTGACGGAGCCGACCGACAGGTCGATCTCGCCGAGCAGCAGCACGAACACCAGGCCGATGGCGATCATGCCGGTGGCCGACATGTAGTAACTGATGTTGGAGAGGTTGTCGGCGCTCAGGAAGCGGTCGTTCTTGAACTGGAAGATCGCCCAGATGACGATCAGGCCGATCACGACCGGCAGGGAGCCCAGCTCACCGCCCTTGACCTTGCGGGTGAACTCGGTCCAGTAGCCCTTGAGGCCCTCTTCGCGGACCAGCAGCCGGGGGTCGACCACCGAGACCGGCGCGGCGGTGGGATCGTCGGCGGGGGCGACCGTGGTCTGGCCCTTCGTCGCGGCGTCCGCCTTGGAAACCTTGGATGTGTCGCTCACTTCGCGGCCTCCGTGCTGCGACGCCCCGCGCGACGGGTCACGGCGTTGTCCGTGGCACCCGTGATCGCGGAAATGATCTCTTCCTGACTGGTGTCCTTCACCGAGAAGGAACCGTTGTTCCTGCCCAGCCGCAGCACGGCGACGGTGTCGGCGACTGCCTTCACGTCGGCCATGTTGTGGCTGATGAGGATGACGCCGAGGTTGCGCTCGCGCAGCCGCTCGACGAGGTCGAGGACCTGTGCGGTCTGCTCGACACCGAGGGCGGCGGTGGGCTCGTCCAGGATCACGACCTTGGGGTCGCCGATCAGGGCGCGCGCGATGGCGACGACCTGGCGCTGACCGCCGGAGAGGCTCGCGATCGGGATGCGCACACTCGGGATGCGGATGGAGAGCGTGCTCAGCAGCTCGCGGGCCTTCTGCTCCATCGTGACCTCGTCGATGATGCCGCGGCGCAGCAGCTCGCGTCCGAGGTAGAGGTTGCCGACCACATCGAGGTTGTCGCACAGGGCGAGGTCCTGGTAGACCGTCGCGACGCCGAGTCCCTGGGCGTCGTGCGGCTTGTTGATGCTGACCGGGTTGCCGTCCCACTCGATGATGCCCTCATCGATGGGGTGGACACCGGCGATCGTCTTGACCAGCGTGGACTTTCCGGCGCCGTTGTCGCCGACAAGGGCGACCACTTCACCGGCGTGGACCTCCAGTTCGACATCGGTGAGGGCCTGCACCGCACCGAATCGCTTGGAGACTCCGCGCAACGCCAGCACGGGCGTAGCGGACACGTGAACCATCTCCTTCGCCGCCTGACCGGCGGGGATGCCGCGCTATGGGTAAGGCGCGGAGGGGTCGTACGCACGGCACTCGGCTCGTAGCACTCGACTGACGAGTTGTGCCGTTGGTACGCATTTACTAGTCGAACATGCGCGCGGCCGATGCCTCTTGGCAACGGCTGCGTCCGCCATGCTTCCGTCCGGCGCCCGCCCCGCAGCGGGGTATGAAGGCGGTGCGGGCGCCGGACAGGCTCTGTGCCTGCCTGTCGGGGCGGGTCCGTCGAAGGACTCGCCCCGAGGGCTCAGCGGCTCTTACTGAAGGCCGGCCTTCTTGCACGCGGCGGCGTAGTCCGCGGTGCAGATGTCGGTGACCTTGTACAGACCGTCCTTGACGACCGTGTCGTTGATGTTCTTGACGGTCACCGAGACGGGGGTCAGCAGCTTCGCCTGGACCTTGTCGCCGGAGCCGCTGGTCACCGTGGTGTCGGCCAGGGACTTGATGTCCTTGCCCTGCAGCAGGTTGACCGCGAGCTCGGCGGCGGTGTCGGCCTCCGGCTTGTAGGCCTTGTAGACCGTGGCGGACTGGGTGCCGGCGACGATCCGCTGGATGGCGGCGAGCTCGGCGTCCTGACCGGTCAGCGGGATGGTGCTGATGCCCGCGCCCTTGAGGGTGTTGGCGATACCACCGGCCATGCCGTCGTTGGCGGCGTAGACGCCCGCGATGTTCTTGGCGCCCAGCTGGGTGATGGCCGCGGACACCTTCTGCGCGGCGACGGTGTCCTTCCACAGGCCGGACTGCTCGTAGGCGATGTCGACCTTGCCGTCGAGGACCTTGTGCGCGCCTTCCTTGAACTGCGCGGCGTTCGGGTCGGCGTCGTCACCGTTGATCATGACGACCTTGGACTTCGGGGTCGCCTTGGAGCCGAGCGCGTCGAGCAGGGCCTGACCCTGGAGCTCGCCGACCTTGACGTTGTCGAAGGAGACGTACGCGGAGACCGGGCCCTGGGCCAGACGGTCGTACGCGACGACCTTGACGCCCTTGCTGACCGCGGAGGCGATGGAGGACTTGATGGCCGCGGAGTCCTGCGCGGAGACCACGATCACCTTGACGCCCTTGGTGACCATGCTGCTCATCTGCTGGGCCTGCTTGGCCGGGTCGGCCGCGGCGTTGGCGTAGGAGACGGTGCAGTCGCTGCACAGCTCCTTGACCTTGGCCACGAAGTACGGCTTGTCGAACTTCTCGTACCGCGCGGTGACGTTGTCGGGCAGGAGCAGGCCGATCGACTTGCTGCCGGAGCCGGAGCTGCTGCTGTCACTGCCGCTGTTGTCGTCGCCGGCCTTGCCGCAGGCGGCGACCGAGACGGCGAGAGCCGAAATCGCTACGGACACGGCGGCACGACGCATGAGCGTGTTCACTTGAGAAACCTCCCTGACGAGGCCGCGTCGTTGCGGCCGAGGTGGCTGGAAGTCAACTCGGCCGCACGTGCGACGTCAAGAAGTAAATACTTAACGAGATGGCAACGGCGTCCTGCGTTCTCTAAGTGAAGGCAGGTGCCGCCGCATGCAGCGTGCTGTCCAAAAGGGTCGAATCGCCCATCTCGCTGAGGGCGAGAGCGAGCGCTCCGAGCACCTCCGCGCGACCTCCAAGTGCCCCTGGAAGCACGCTCAGTTGACGTGCCGCACTGGGGATCGCATAGCGGCCGACGGACTCCCTGATCGGCCCGAGCACCAGCTCACCGGCCTCGGCGAGATCACCGCCCAGGACGACTCGGCTCGGGTTCAGCAAGTTGCAGAGATTGGCGACTCCACTGCCGATGTGTCGGCCGACGTCGGCGATCACCCGACGGCAGCCAGGGTCTCCGTCCCGTGCGAGTCGAACAACGCCTTCCATGGTGAGATCGGTGCCGTGGCTGGACTGGAGCAGCGGGAGCACATAGCGCGCGGCCGCGAAGGTCTCCAGGCAGCCGCGGTTGCCGCAACGGCAGACGGGGCCGGACTCATCAAGAGTAATATGCCCGATTTCTCCCGCTGTGCCACCCGGGCCGCGGTAGATCTTGCCCTGGATCACCAGACCGGCGCCCACACCGCTCGCAACCTTGATGTACGCCAGGTCGCGCACCCCCCGGCCACTGCCCCAGACGAGCTCACCGAGGGCGCCCAGGTTGGCGTCGTTGTCCACGTGGACGGGCACGCCGAGGCGCCCCCCGAGCTCCTCGGCGGGCTTGGTGCCGATCCAGCCCGGCAGGATGGCGGAGGAGCCCAGGGAGCCGGATTCCAGGTCGATCGGGCCGGGCACGCCGAGGCCCACGCCGGCGATCTTCGAGCGGTCCACGCCGGTCGCCTCGATCAGCCTGCTGACCAGCTGTTCCGCCCGGTCGAAGCCCTGACTGGAGGAGGCGTCCACGTCCAGCGGCTCGGACTCCTCGGCGAGCACCTGATGGGCGAGGTTCCCGATCGCGACGCGCAGATGGGTGTGCCCGAAGTCCACCCCTATGACGATGCCCGCGTCTCCGCTCAGGGAGACCGCGCGGGCCCGCCGGCCACCCGCCGAAGTGGGCGTGACCTCGACGGTTCCGCCGTCCTTGAGCTCACGGACGATGTTGGAGACGGTCGCGGCGGACAGTCCCGTGGTCCGGGCGATCTCCGCCTGCGTGAGGGACCCGGCCAGCCGGACGGCCCGTACCACCCGCTCCAGGTTGGCTCGGTGCAGCGACGACTGCGACCCCGGAGTCTCCACGACGACCTCCTGCGCGCGGGGACCGCATCGATGAGGCCCCGTCTATGTCCAACTAGTGAACTCTAAGCTGAGCCGTTCGGGTCGCCTCCCGTCAAGAGGTTGAACACTATCCGGGGTGTAGGGCACACGTGAGCGCACCGTCACCGAAGGCGGGGACGGTGCGCGTGCGTGCGCTCGCGCAGCGCTACTTCAGGGTCGCCGAAGTCAGCCCCGCCTGCACCTGGCGCTGGAAGGACAGGTACACCACCAGCATGGGGATCATCGCGATGGTCACCCCGGCGAAGAGCACGGGCAGGTCCGACGCGTATCCCATCTGCTGCTGGAGCTGGATCAGGCCCTGGGTCAGCACATAGCGCTCCGGATCATCGCCGCTCTGGGGCTGCATCAACACCGTGGGAAGGATGAACTGGTTCCACTGGCCCAGGGTGTTGAAGATGCCGACACTGATCAGTCCCGGCTTCGCCATGGGCAGCATGACCTGGAAGAAGGTCCGGGTGTGCGAGGCGCCGTCGAGGACCGCGGCCTCGAAGACGGCCGTCGGCAGCGTCCGGAAGAAGGCGTGCATGAAGAACACCGTGAACGGCATCGAGTAGGCGACGTACACCAGGATCAGCCCCTGGTAGGTGTTCAGCATGTCCAGCCGCTTCACCATGAAGAACAGCGGGACCAGGGCCAGGAACACCGGGAACATCGCGCCCGCGACGAAGAAGAAGTACAGGAACCTGTTGCCCCAGAACTGGTAGCGGGCCAGGACGTAGGCGGCCATGGAGCCGAGCAGCATCGTCAGCGGCACCGAGAAGACCAGCACGATGACGGTGTTCAGGAAGTAGTCGCCGATGCCCTTGTCCCAGGCCCGTCCGAAGACGTCGAGGGACCAGTTCTGCGGCCAGCCGAAGGCCGAACCGCCGATCTGGACATCGGTCTTGAAGGAGCTGAGCACCAGCCACAGCAGTGGCAGCACGATCAGCAGGGCCCACAGCGCGAGGAACCCGTGCGAGAAGGCGTTCAGGACGACGCCCTCGCTGCGCTCGCTGCCGGGGCGGGCCGGGGCCGCGCCCGTGGCCCGCTGTGCCGGGACGGCGGCGGTCTCCTTGATGGGTGCGCTCATCGTCGTATCTCTCCCGCTCAGAACTCGACGCGGTCGCGGCGGGTGGCACGCAGCATGACCACGGACAGGACCAGGGTGAGCAGCAGCATGACGACGCCCATCGCGCAGGCGTATCCGCTCTTGCCGAAGTACTGGAAGTTGCGCATCATCACCGTCGACATCACGTCGCTGTGATGGTCGGGGCCGCCGCCGTAGGCGCCCATGTTCTGGGTCATCGACGACACCAGCACGAACATGTCCATCGCGACGATGCCCAGATAGACCCAGGCGGTCTGCACGGTGTCCCACAGCAGTGGCAGCGTGATGCGGAAGAAGGACTGGTTGCGGCCCGCGCCGTCGATGAGCGCGGCCTCGTAGATGTCCCTCGGAATGGACTGCATGGCGGCCGAGAACAGCACCAGGTAGAAGCCGACTCCGTGCCACACCACGGCGATGACCAGCATCCACAGCACCAGGTCGGGCTCGTTGAGCCATTCCATCGGATTCTCGGCGGAGACCAGGCCGAGTTTGATCAGGATTCCGTTGAGGAGTCCGCCGCCGTCACTGCGGTACACCGCGTTGAACAGCACGGCCACGATCGCCAGCGAGAGCACCTGGGGAAAGAAGTAGACGACCTTGTAGATCTGCGATCCGGCGACTCCCCGCACCCCGCCGGCCCTGCTGCGGCCTCCCGCGTTCAGCATGAACGCGAAGAACAGGGCGAGCAGAATGGTGATCACCGGGATGAAGATCAGGAACAGGATGTTGTGCCAGATCGCCTGCATGAAGACGTCGTCCTGGAACAGCGCCTTGTAGTTGTCCAGGCCGATGAACTTGAACGTCTGCGACTGCCCCTTCCAGTCGGTCAGCGAATAGCCGATCGTCTGGATGTAAGGCCAGATCACGAAGATCAGATAGAGCGACACGGGAGCGAGGAGAAATCCCGCGACGAACCTGTACTGCCCTTTGTGCATTGGCGATTCCTGCCCCTGGGGTCCTTTCCCGGGCCGGAGCACTCCGGCCCGGGAAACGGCGTTGCGGTCAGTCCCGGTGGTTCTTCTTGGAGGCCGGGTCCTTGGCCTGCTTGTCGACCGCGGCCTGGGCCCGCTTCAGCCACTCCTTCGGCTGGATGCGCTTGGCCATCAGCTCGTTGGACGCGGCCTCGATCGCCGCTCCCATCTCGCTGTACCACTCGGTGTACAGGTAACGGAAGGTGTCGTCACCGGCCGCCTTCGAGGCCTCGACGGTGGACTGGGTGCCGGGGCGCAGCTTCACGCTCGGGTCCACGCCGTCCTTGAGGATGGTGAGGGAGTTGGCCTCCTTGGCGAAGAGCGTGGACCACTCCTTGGAGAGCATGTGCCGCATGAACTCCTTCGCGCCCGCCAGGTTCTTGGCCTTGGCCGGGATGATGAAGGGCTCACCGGAGCCGGCCCGGATCGCCTCGAAGGGCAGCGCGCTGTCGGGCAGCAGCGGCATCGGCATGAACTTCATGTCGAAGTCCGCCGGCGTCTGCTTGAGCTGCTCGTTCTCCAGCCAGGAACCGCAGGTGATGAAGGCGGCCTTGTACTGGTTCCAGCGGGTCTGGGACTCGGTGTGGGTGAGGCCGTTGGTGCCCGGCATCAACAGACCCTTCTCCACCACCTCGTAGATCGCCTCGACGCCGGCCTGGGCCGCGTCCGAGCCGACGAAGGCCTTCGGGTCGAGGTTGTCGATCGCCTTCATGGCGTCCAGACCGCCCTTCTTGGCGATCAGGTCCATGATGGCGACGTTGATGTAGTACGGGTACTTGCCCTGGTGGGCGAGGCCGCCGATGCCCTGCTTCTTGGCGTCCTGGCAGACGGCGAGGAAGTCGTCCCAGGTCTTGGGCTCCTCCCAGCCCTTCTCCTTGAAGAGCTTGCCGGAGTACCACAGGCCCCAGACGGTGTAGATGTAGTTGAGGGCGACGACCTTGCCGCCCTGGAGACCCGCGTCGAGGGTCCCCGGGATGATGAGGTCGCGGACCTTCTTGCTCGGGTCGTCGATCGCGGGCGCGTCCAGAACCTCGGCGAGATCGAGCAGCTGCCCGTTCTTGTAGAGGACGTCGACCTTGATCTGCTGGGCGCCGGAGTCGTCGACGATGTCCGGTGGGTTGCCCGCGTTGAAGCGCGGCTGGAGCTTTCCGGTGATCTCCTGGGTGCCGGTGTGGGTGGAGGTGATCCCGAGCTTCTTCTGGAAGTCGGCTTCCCACGCCTTGGCGTAGTCGTCGCCGTAGCCGCCCTTGAAGATCACGACGTCGAGCTTGCTGCCCTTCGCCGCGCCGAAGGGGTTGTCCTTCGAGGCGGTGCCCTTGGTGCTGTCGTCACTCGAATCGTCGCCGCCGCCGCTGGCGCAGGCGGACAGAAACCCGGTCGCGGGAACGGCGGCCAGTCCGAGCGCGGCGGACCGCTTGATCAGATCGCGGCGGCCGACACCTTCATCACCGTGGCTGTCTGCGGAAGTGGATCCCATGCTCAAGTCCTCGCCTTCTCCAGGACTCAGGCGGTGAACCGGATCCTCCCCGGCACCGCGGTCAGGTCAAGCAGGTTCGTGCAGGAGCTTCGTGCAAGAGGTTCGTTCAAGAGGGGTGAATCGCCGACAGGTATAGTCCACTTCCGGTCGGCGTAGCAAGATCGAATGCAATGTTGGCCATGGGTGTTTTCGAGTTGAGACCTCGCGGAAATATGAGCGCCCTGTGCGAAGCTTGCCGGAAAAATCCTCGACATAAGCCCCGAATGCCACAGTCAACACACTTGACAGCACTGACCACTTGGGCCACTACTGATCCTTGCACGGATTGTGTGACAACGTTGTCCGTCCTTGTGCAGGGAGGGTACTCGCCGATGGATCGGTACAGAACTCGGCTCAGACGGAGTACGGCGGTCGTGATCACGGCCGCCTTTTGCGTGACGGTGGGCTCGCAGGGCGCTGCGGTCGCCCTGCCCGAGGCCCCGGCCCCGGCGGACCGGGGGTTCGCCTCCTCCTTCGAGGCCGGCGAACCGGCGCCGGACTGGAACAGCAGCGTCGACGGCGACCGGGCTTCCGGCGTCGACGGCGGCTACAGCACCGGCATCCCTGGCAATGTCACCGACCAGGTCACGGACGTCCGGGCGAGCGCCGAGAACACCGGCGGCGGCGAGGTGAAGGAGAACCTCGTCGACGGCGAGCCCGGTACCAAGTGGCTGGCCTTCGAGTCCACCGGCTGGGCCGAGTTCGACCTGGCCAAGCCGCTCAAGGTGGTCACCTATGCGCTGACCTCGGCCAATGACGCCGCCGAGCGCGATCCCAGCGACTGGACGCTGAAGGGCTCGACGGACGGCAAGGACTGGAAGACCCTCGACACCCGTTTCGGCGAATCGTTCGACGAACGGTTCCGGACAAAGTCGTACGACATCGCGGATCCGGCCGAATACCAGCACTTCCGGCTCGAGATCACGAAGAACAACGGCGCCTCCGGCATCCTCCAACTGGCCGATGTGCAGTTGTCCACGGGCGGCGGCGAGGGGCCGGTGCCGCCGGACATGCTTTCGCTGGTCGACCGCGGTCCGAGCGGATCGCCCACCGCGAAGGCGGGCGCCGGATTCACCGGAAAGAGAGCCCTGCGTTACGCCGGACGGCACACCGCGGTCGGGCGGGCGTACTCGTACAACAAGGTCTTCGACGTGGACGTGAAGGTCGACGCGCTCACCCGGCTGTCCTACCGGATCTTCCCGGCGATGGCGGACGGCGACCGGGACTACGACGCGACGAACGTCGCCGTGGACCTGGCCTTCACCGACGGCACCTTCCTGAGCGATCTCGGGGCGCGTGACCAGCACGGATTCACGCTGTCGCCGCAGGGGCAGGGTGCCTCGAAGGCGCTCTACGTCAACCAGTGGAACCACGTGGCCGCGCGGATCGGGTCGGTCGCGGCCGGGAAGACCGTCGACCGGATCCTCGTCGGATACGACTCCCCGAGCGGGCCGGCGAAGTTCCGGGGCTGGCTGGACGACGTGACGCTGGAGCGGGCCGCGCCCGAGGAGCCCAAGGCGCATCCGTCCGACTACGCGCTCACCACCCGCGGCACCCACTCCAGCGGTGGCTTCTCGCGCGGCAACGACTTCCCGGCGACGGCCGTGCCGCACGGCTTCAACTTCTGGACGCCGGTGACCAACGCGTCCTCGCTGAGCTGGCTGTACGACTACGCGCGGGCCAACAACGCGGACAACCTGCCGACGATCCAGGCGTTCAGCGCGAGCCACGAGCCGAGCCCGTGGATGGGTGACCGGCAGACCTTCCAGGTGATGCCGTCGGCCGCCGCCGGGACCCCGGACACCGGCCGGGAGGCGCGGGAGCTGGCCTTCCGGCACGAGAACGAGACCGCGCGGCCGTACTACTACGGCGTGCGGTTCGAGAGCGGGCTGAAGGCGGAGATGGCGCCCACCGACCACGCGGCGGTCCTGCGCTTCAGCTACCCGGGCGACGACGCGAGTGTGCTCTTCGACAACGTGACGGACCAGGCGGGGCTGACACTCGACAAGGCGAGCGGGACCTTCACGGGCTACTCGGACGTGAAGTCCGGGCTGTCGACGGGAGCGACCCGGCTCTTCGTGTACGGCGAGTTCGACCGGGCGGTGAAGGAGGGCTCGTCGAGCGGGGTCAAGGGCTATCTGCGGTTCGACGCCGGCGCCGACCGGACCGTCACCCTGCGCATCGCCACCTCGCTCATCAGCCTCGACCAGGCCAGGGACAACCTGCGGCAGGAGATCCCGGACGGCACGTCCTTCGACGACGTGAAGGGAAGTGCCCGGCGAGCCTGGGACCGGCTGCTCGGCAAGGTCGAGGTGGAGGGTGCCACACAGGACCAGCTCACCACGCTGTACTCCAGCCTGTACCGGCTGTACCTGTACCCCAACTCCGGCTTCGAGAAGGTCGGTTCGACGTACAGGTACGCCTCGCCGTTCTCCCCGATGCCCTCCCCCGACACCCCGACGCACACCGGGGCGAAGATCGTCGACGGCAAGGTGTACGTCAACAACGGCTTCTGGGACACCTATCGGACCACCTGGCCGGCGTACTCCCTGCTGACGCCCTCTCAGGCGGGCGAGATGGTCGACGGGTTCGTCCAGCAGTACAAGGACGGCGGCTGGACCTCCCGCTGGTCCTCGCCCGGTTACGCGGACCTGATGACCGGCACCTCCTCGGACGTCGCCTTCGCGGACGCGTACGTCAAGGGGGTCGACTTCGACGCGAAGTCGGCGTACGACGCGGCCCTGAAGAACGCCACGGTCGCGCCCCCGTCCTCCGGTGTGGGCCGCAAGGGCATGGAGACCTCGCCCTTCCTCGGCTACACCAGTACCGACACCCACGAGGGCCTGTCCTGGGCGCTGGAGGGCTACCTCAACGACTACGGCATCGCGCGGATGGGACAGGCGCTGTACGCGAAGACCGGCGAGAAGCGCTACCGGGAGGAGTCGGAGTACTTCCTCAACCGGGCCCGGGACTACGTGAACCTCTTCGACACCAAGGCGGGCTTCTTCCAGGGCCGGGACGCGGACGGCAACTGGCGTGTCCCGTCGTCGAGTTACGACCCTCGCGTGTGGGGCTACGACTACACCGAGACCAACGGCTGGGGTTACGCCTTCACCGCCCCGCAGGACAGCCGGGGCCTCGCCAATCTGTACGGCGGCCGCTCCGGGCTCGCCGAGAAGCTGGACGAGTACTTCGCGACGCCCGAGACGGCCTCGCCGGAGTTCGTCGGCTCCTACGGCGGGGTCATCCACGAGATGACGGAGGCGCGGGACGTCCGGATGGGCATGTACGGCCACTCCAACCAGGTCGCCCACCACGTCACCTACATGTACGACGCGGCCGGTCAGCCGTGGAAGACGCAGAAGAACGTCCGTGAGGTGCTGTCGCGGCTGTACGTCGGCAGCGAGATCGGGCAGGGCTACCACGGCGACGAGGACAACGGCGAGCAGTCGGCCTGGTACCTGTTCTCGGCGCTGGGCTTCTACCCGCTGGTGATGGGCAGCGGCGAATACGCAGTCGGCTCACCGCTGTTCACCAAGGCCACGGTCCATTTGGACAACGGCCGGGATCTGGTGGTCAGGGCGCCGAAGAACAGTGCGCGGAACGTGTACGTACAGGGCCTGAAGGTCAACGGGAGGCCCTGGACGTCGACTTCGCTCCCCCACTCGGTCCTGTCCAAGGGGGCTGTCCTGGACTTCGACATGGGTCCCCGGCCGTCCAAGTGGGGCACGGGCAGGAACGCGGCCCCGGTGTCCATCACCCACGACGACGAGGTGCCGACGCCGCGTGCGGACGTGCTCGCCGGTGACGGGGCGCTGTTCGACAACACCTCCGCGACGGACGCGACCGTGACCTCGGTGGATCTGCCGGTGTCCGGATCGGTCAAGGCCCTGCAGTACACGGTGACATCGTCCCGGGACCACGCGAAGGCGCCGGGCGGCTGGACACTCCAGGGCTCGGACGACGGGACCAAGTGGAAGACCCTCGACCGGCGCTCCGGTGAGGCCTTCGCATGGGACCGGCAGACACGGGCGTTCTCCGTGAGGTCCGCGGGTACGTACGGGAAGTACCGTCTCGTGCTCGACGGCGAGGCGGTGGTCTCGGAAGTCGAACTGCTCGCCTGAGCAGGAGCCTTGGGGGTCTCATGCAGGGTGTCGATCCGGCCTGGCTGCCGGACGGGGCGTTCCGGCCGATCGGCACCCGGCGGACCCTGATCCGCGGCTCGCATCCACTGGTGGACACGGTCCACGGGGAGGTGGCTCAGGCCTGCGAACGGTTCGGCGGGAGCGTCTCGCGCGAACCCGGGGCCTGCGACCTGATGTTGGAGCTCAACGGTGACGACGGCTCCGAGGGGTTCATGTTCGGACGCCGTGACGGCTGTACGACCGTCACGGCGTCCGGCGCGCGCGGGTTGCTGTACGGGTTCTTCCATGTCGTGCGGCTCGGAGAGGCGGCGTTCCAGGGGCAGCTCCAACTGGAGAAGCACCGACCGCAGTTGGCGCTGCGGATGCTCGACCACTGGGACAACGTGGCCGTGCACCCGGTCATGGGCCAGGTGGAGCGCGGATACGCCGGCGGGTCGCTGTTCTGGGAGGACGGGCGGGCCCGCGGGCAGTGGGAGCGGGTGCGGCGGTACGGCAGACTGCTCGCGGCCTGCGGCATCAACGCCGTGGCCGTCAACAACGTCAACGTGCACGCGACCGAGGCACGGCTGCTGACCGACCGGATCGGTGAAGTAGCCGCCATCGCGGGCGCGTTGCGGCCGTACGGGATTCGCGTCCACCTCTCGGTGACCTTTGCCGCGCCGATGGTGCTGGGCGGCTTAACGACGGCCGATCCGCTCGACCCTGAGGTGTCGGCGTGGTGGGCCGAGGCGACCGCGCGGGTGTACGCGGCGATCCCCGACTTCGGCGGGTTCGTGGTGAAGGCCGACTCTGAGGGACAGCCGGGCCCGTTCGCGTACGGGCGCACCCACGCCGACGGCGCCAACATGCTGGCCGCCGCTCTGGAACCGCACGGCGGCACGGTCCACTGGCGGGCCTTCGTCTACGACCACCGCCAGGACTGGCGGGACCGCTCGACCGACCGGGCGCGGGCCGCGTACGACCATTTCGTGCCGCTGGACGGGGAGTTCGCCCACAACGCCGTCCTCCAGGTCAAGCACGGGCCGATGGACTTCCAGGTGCGGGAGCCGGTCTCACCCCTGATTGGGGCGATGCCCGGCACGCGGCTCGCGGTGGAGCTCCAGGCGACGCAGGAGTACACCGGGCAGCAGCGGCACACGTGCTGGCTCGGGCCGATGTGGAGCGACGTACTGCGCTTCGGGATCAACGGGGATTCCACGGTCGGTGAGTTGGCGCGCGGTGGGCTCGTCGCCGTGTCCAACGTCGGGAACGACCCGTTCTGGACCGGGCATCCGCTGGCCCAGGCGAACCTGTACACGTTCGGGCGGCTGGCCTGGGAGCCGGGATCCGATCCGCATCACGTCCTCGACGAATGGATCGGGCTCACCTTCGGAGCCGGGCCGGCGGCGGGGGTGCGAGCGGTGTTGACCGGATCATGGCGGACGTACGAGAAGTACACCGCGCCCCTCGGAGTCGGCTTCATGGTCCAGCCGGGGCACCACTACGGGCCGAGCGTCGACGGGTACGAGTACAGCCCGTGGGGCACCTACCACTTCGCCGACCGCGACGGCCTCGGTGTCGACCGGAGCGTGGCGAGCGGGACCGGGTATGCGGGGCAGTACGCGAAGCCCTGGGCGGAGGTGTACGAGTCCGCGGAGGCCTGCCCGGACGAGCTGCTGCTGTTCTTCCACCATGTGTCGTACGACCACATGCTGCACAGCGGCAAGACGGTGATCCAGCACATCTATGACACGCATTTCGAGGGGGTGGCGGAGGTGGAGGCGGCCCGGGAGGCGTGGGCCTCGCTGGCGGGTCTCGTGGACCCGGCGCGCCACGCGCGGGTGACGGAGCGGTTCGAGGAGCAGCTCCGCAGTGCCCGCGAGTGGCGCGATCAGGTCAACAGCTACTTCTTCCGGAAGTCGGGGGTGCCGGACGAGCAGGGGCGGACGATCTACTGAAGACGCAGGACGGCAACGCCCCGCGGGTCGAGAGCGAGCGGGGCGCCCATCTCGGTCCGCTTCCCCGTGAGCAGGTCGGTCGCGGTGGCGTGGGCCGCCAACTCGACTTCGAGCTCGGCGTGGTTGAGAAGAAACAGCAGGCGGCTTCCGTCAGTGGCCGTCCTGGCCGCCACCTCCAGTCCTTCGTGCCCGGCGTACGGGCCGATCAGGTCGTGGCGGGCCAGGACACGGCGGACCACCTGGTTCACACCCGGCTGGTCGAGGGCGGTGGCGACGTACCAGCCCTCGCCCTGCCCGTAGTGGTTGCGGGTCACGGCGGGGGTTCCGGCATAGAAGTCCGCGCCGTACGTGGCGACCGTCTCGGCACCCCGCGGCCGCACGATCTCGAAGACGAGTCTGCCCTCCGAGCCCAGTTCGGGGACGGGCTGGGCGAACTCCGGCGGACGGGAGTCCCACTCGTCGATCCGGATGCCCATCAGGGGCGCGAGGGGACCGGGCACATCGGTGAGGAAGGCCCGGTCGTGCTCGTCGACCCGGCCGGAGAGGAAGGTGGCGAGGACCGTGCCGCCGCGTTCCGCCACCGCTTCGAGGCGGGCGGCGAGGTCGCCCTTGACCATGTGCAGGGCGGGGGCGACGACCACGTCGTACGGGGTGAGGTCGGTGGTGTGCGGGACGACGTCCACGTCCGCGCCTGCCTCGCGGGCGGCCCGGTAGTAGGCGTGCACCACCTCCTGGTACCGGACCAGGCGCGAGGGGCCGTCGGAGATCTCCAGGGCCCACCAGCTGTCCCAGTCGAAGAGCAGGGCGGTGCGGGCCGGGGTGCGGGCGCCGAGCGACGCGTTGCCGAGCAGCTCCAACTCCTCGCCCAGGGCGGCCACTTCCCGGAAGACCCGGGTGTCGTCGCGGCCCGCGTGGCCGATGACCGCTCCGTGGTACTTCTCGCAGGCTCCCCGGGAGGCGCGCAGCTGGAAGTAGAGGGCCGCGTCGGCGCCGTGGGCGATCGCCTGGTAGGTGGCCAGGCGCAATTCTCCCGGCCTGCGCAGAGGGTTGACGTCACGGCAGGCGGTGGTGGACGGGGTCTGCTCCATCAGCCAGAAGGGAGCACCGCCCTTGAGGCCGCGCATCAGGTCGTGGGCCAGGGCGGCCCAGGTCGGCGGGGCGTCCAGGGGCGGGTAGCTGTCCCAGGACACGAAGTCGAGGTGGGGTGCCCAGCGGTGGTAGTCGAGGGGGCGAAACATGCCCATGAAGTTGGTCGTGACGGGGGTGACCGGATCATGGGTGCGGATCACCTCCTTCTCGGCGAGGAAACAGCCGAGCAGCGCGTCGGTGGTGAAGCGGAAGTAGTCGAGCGTGATGCCCTGGAAGGCGGTGTGGTCGGGGCCACGCCAGTGCTCGGTGAGGGCGCTCGGCGGTTCGATCTCCTCGAAGGAGGTGTAGCGGTGCGACCAGAAGGTCGTCCACCAGGCGTCGTTGAGGGCGTCGAGAGTGACGTATCTGTTCCGCAGCCAGTCCCGGAAGGCCTCGGCGCACAGATCGCAGTAACAGACGCCGCCGTACTCGTTGTTGATGTGCCAGGCGAGCAACGCCGGATGGTCCGCGTACCGTTCGGCGAGTCGTTCCGCCATGGCCGTGGCGAGTCGGCGGTACGCCGGTGAGCTGGGGCAGAAGTTGTGGCGCTGCCCGTAGCGGTGCCGGCGGCCCTCGAAGTCGGTGCGGTTGACCTCGGGATACCGGTGCGCGAGCCAGGGCGGCAGGGCGGCCGTGCCGGTGGCCAGACAGACCTGTCGACCCTCGGCCGCCGCCCGGTCCAGGATGCGGTCGAGGACCGTGAAGTCGTAGGTGTCCTCGGCGGGTTGGGTGAGGGACCATGAGAAGACGCCGACGGTGAGGGTGTCGATGCCGGCCCGGCCGAACAGGCGGTGGTCGGCGTCCCAGACCTCCTGCGGCCACTGCTCGGGGTTGTAGTCGCCGCCGTAGGGGATCTTGGAGCTCGACGGGCTCATGCGGTGAAGTCCTCCTGGGTCTCGGCGATCACCGGGCGGCTGCTGTGCAGCAGGGACAGCAGCAGCGGGGCCGCCAGCAGGGCGGGCAGCGCCTCGGTCAGTACGGCGGTCCCGGCGGCCGACAGGACGAGCAGCGAGGCGGCGCCGAGGGTGGCGCGGCCGTGCCGGAACAGGAAGTAGCCGGCGAGGCGTGCGGTGTCCCTCGCCCGGAAGGCGAACAGGGCGGTGAGGACGAGCGCGTGCGCACCCCAGAGAAGGGAGCCGACGCCGATCGCCGCGAGCAGTACGGCCCACCAGCCGGGCAGACCGGTGGCGGTGAAGTGGGTGAGCGTGAAGGCGATGACCGTGAGCCAGGCCAGCAGGGGTGTCCACAGTTGCAGGGCGGGGACGGCGTTGAGCCGCCAGCCGCGCCAATAGGACCGGGCCGGGTGGAGGTCGGTGAGGTCGCGGTCGCGGTGGTGGAGGGCGTACAGGGCGGCGGCCGTGGCCGGGCCGAGGGGCAGCAGGCATACGGCGGCGAGCGGGAGGTTGGCGGGGGCGGGGCCCAACAGGAGCAGACCCGCCAGCCCCGGGGAAGCGGCACCGAGCAGCAGGGCCTCGACGGTGACGAGGGTGTGGATGAGGGCCGCGGCACGGGAGAGGGAGCCGGTGCCGAAGGAGGGGGCGGCGGAGGCGGTGGGGTGAGGGGCGGCGGCGGGGAACTCGTGGTTCTCCGGGGGCCGTCGCCCGGCGGGTGGCCGGCGTGGGGCGGTGCCGGGCCGGACGGCGCGCACCCCGGGACCCGCTCCCGGCCGTGCCGGGGTGGCGTGTGCCGCCGCCCGGGTGCGACCGGCTGCCGCCCGTACCCGGCTCACCCGGCTCACCGCGGCCCCGTCCCCAGCAGTCGGCGTTCGTCCCACCACTCCGGTGCCTCCTCCACGACCGGGCTCACCTCCACGAGCGTGATCTCGTGTCGGGCCAGCGTCAGGTCCAGTTCGGTCCGGTCGTCCTCGACCGGCAGCCGCAGGTGCTGCCGGCCGGGTTCGGCGGCCTCGTGGAGTACGTCGAGCTGGTGCGGGCGGGGTGAGCGCGGGCTGCCCATCCGCTGCCAGGCCGTGCGGGCGTTGCCGTGCTCCTCGTCGACCACGGACCGCCGTACGAACGCCTCCCGTGCACCCGGCAGCGGCACGGACAGGCGCAGCCGGTGCCGGGACGGCCCGGGTGTCTCGCCGCTCGCGTCGACCGGCGCCCAGGCGAGGACGGTCACCCGGCCGTCGGGGTGCCGGGTGACCAGGTGGTCGGCGCCACGGGTGAGCAGGTCGGGGCCCATGCGGGCCATGAAGGCGTAGAGGTGGTAGGTCGGCTTCCGCACCTGTCGGTGGGTGAGCAGACCGAAGCCGCCGTGGAAGAGCGCGGTCGGCGGGCCGTTCTCCTCGAACATGTCGCTGAAGGTCCAGTACGAGAAGGAGTCGACGTGATCGCCGCCGCGCGCGAGGACCGGAGCCAGGTACGCCGCGTGGAAGGCGGTGTCGTGGACCGGGTTGTCGGGGCGGTAGGAGGAGTTGAACTCCGTGATGTGCACGGGCAGTTCCGCGAGCCGGGTGCCCTTCAGCCGTTCGCGGGGCGTGGCGAACTGGTCCAGGAGGTCCTGGGCCGGTGCCAGGGTCTGGTGGGTGCCGAAGGGGACGTGCCGGGCGGGGCCCGAGGTGTAGGCGTGCTTCGACACGAAGTCCACCGGGACGTCGCGCTGTGCGGCGAACTCGGCGAAGCGGTCCAGCCACTCGTCGGCGGCCGGTGAGATCGCGGGGCCGCCGACCTGGAGATCCGGGTCCACGTCCTTCACCACGCCCGCCGTCACCTCGTACAGGCGGTGGTACGCCTTCTCGTCCGCGCCCTGCCAGAAGTCGGGCAGGTTGGGCTCGTTCCACACCTCGATGGGCCAGGTGCGCACCTCGGCGAGACCGTAGCGGTCGATGAGATGCCTGAGGGTCGCCCGGACCAGGTCGGCCCACTCCTTCTCGGACCGGGGCGGGGTGACGTTCCCGTGCCACCAGAACACGGTCTGCTCCCCCGACGCCAACTCCGTCGGCATGAAGCCGAGTTCGAGGAAGGGGCGGATGCCGAGCTCCAGGTAGGCGTCGACGACCTGGTCGACGTAGGTGAAGGAGTGCCGGACGTGCCGGACGCCCTCGGGCCACTCGTACGGCCGGTACACGCCCATGCCGTCGCTCAGCAGCCCGTGGCCCCGGATGTACCGGAAGCCGATCTCGCGCTGGAGCAGCTTCAGGGAGTCCTGGTAGTCGCGGCGCAGGGCGAGTTCGATCCGCCCGGTGCCCACGCAGTGGCGCCAGGCGTCGGAGAAGGGTCCGGACGGCTCGATGGGGACGCGGAAGATCACCCGTTCTCCTTCTGGAAACGCTCGTGCGCCTTGTTGTGCAGGTCGACGAGTTGCTGCATGTTCTTCGCCTTCAACTCGGCGACGAACGCGTCCCATTCGGACAGCGGGCGCTTGCCGAGCACGAACTGGAGGGTGTTCTGGATGGCGTGGTCCTTGAGCGGGGTGTCCCACAGGGTCGCCTGCTCCTGCTCGAAGGACTGCAGGGGGTGCGCCGGGTCGACGGGCAGTTCCTTGCGCCGGGACATGACGTCCTGGAACTTCTTCTCGTCCGGGCTGAAGTTGGAGGACACCAGCTCCCAGCTGCCGCCGTAGGTGAACACGCCGTTGAAGAAGCCGTAGTCCTTCTGGAGGTCCTTCGGGGCGTCGGGATCGGAGCCCATCAGCGAGATGCCGGGCTTCAGCGTGTACCTGCCGCCGGACTCGGTGTAAGTGACGCCCTCCACGCCCCACTTGCAGAACTTCTGGCCCTCGTCGGAGTACCAGAGCCAGTCCACGAACTGCATCATCGCGACGAAGTCGGCGCTCTTGAGGGCCTTGCTGGAGATCATGACGCCGTTCTCCAGCCGGATGCCGCTCAGCAGGACCGGTCCTGCCGGACCGAGCGGAACCGGGACCATCTCGATCGTCGAGCCCTTGACCTGCTTGTTCAGGTTGTAGCGGTAGTTCTGGACCAGCTCCTGCGGGTTGGCGCTGATCGCATAGGACTTCTCGGCCAGCAGCTTCTGAATGGCCTGGTCGTCCTGCTGGGTGAAGCTCTCGGGGTCCAGCAGCTTCTCGGCGACGATCTTTCTCAGGTACTCGATCATCTGCCGGTAGCCGTCCTGGGTCGCCGTGAAGACGAACTTCTGCTTCTTGGCGTCGAAGCTGATGTTGTCGTACGCCCAGCCCGCCCGGACGCCGTACGCCTGGCCCAGATAGCCGAACAACGCGCCGCAGGGGAAGGGGGTGTTGGTGCTCCAGCGGTCCGTCCACGGGTACTTGTCCGGGTACTCCGCCTTGAGCGCCTTGAGGACGTCGTACACCTCGTCCCAGGTCGTGGGCAGGGACAGTCCGTGCCGGTCGAGGACGTCCGTGCGGAAGGACAGCGAGTAGCCGGCCTTGGGCCTCTCGTGCAGGCCGGGCAGCAGGTAGTACTTGCCGTCGGACTGGCGGATGGAGTCGAGCTCCGGCTCCAGCTTCCACTTCTTCACCTTGTCGCGGAAGTTGGGCATCAGGTGCGTGTAGTCGCTGACCGGGAGGATGGCTCCCGACGAGACGAAGGCCACCTCGGAGGGGTGGTACGTCTTCGGGATCAGGAAGGGCGCGTCGCCCGCGCCGATGAGGACGCTGCGCTTCTTCTCGTAGTCGGCCAGGGGGACGTCGAGGGGCTTGATGGTGACGCCGGTGCGCCGGGTGACCTCCTTCCAGAACAGCCAGTTCTTCTTGAGGGGGTAGACCGGGTTGTCGTTGTGCAGCAGGGAGAAGGACAGCGCCTTGGTGGCCTTGAACTGCTGGCCCGCCTGGTACTCCTTCATCGCGCCGTTCTGCTTCTTGGACAGGTCCTTGGAGTCGCCTCCGTCGTCGCCGCTGCCGCAGCCGGTGAGGGTGGCGAGGCCGATGAATCCCGCGGCGGCCAGGATCTGACGCCGTGACAGCTGTCCGGTGTTCTCCACGGATACTCCCTTGTTCCGTAAGTACATTGATGGGCTGTCAGCCCTTGACCGCGCCGAGCATCACGCCCGAGACGAAGAAACGCTGGACGAACGGGTACACGCAGATGATCGGCAGCGCGGTGAGCACGATCGTGACCGCCTGGATGCTCGCGCCGACCTGGCTGAGCTCCGCGGTGCCGGCGCCCGCGTTGCCGCCCCCGGTGGCACCGGCGATGAGGTTGCGCAGATAGACGGTGACCGGCATCAGGTCGGAGTGGTCCATGTAGAGGAACGCGCTGAACCAGGAGTTCCAGAAGGACACCGTGTAGAAGAGCACCATGGTCGCCACGACCGCCTTGGACAGCGGCAGCACGATCCTGAGGAGGATGCCGTAGGTGCTCAGGCCGTCGATCTGCGCGGCCTCCTCCAGATCGGTCGGCAGGCTCTCGAAGAAGGCCTTCATCACCAGCAGGTTGAAGACACTGATCGCGTTGGGCAGCGCGATGGCCCAGACGCTGTTCTTCAGCCCGAGGTGGGTGACCAGGAGGTAGTTCGGGATGAGGCCGCCGGTGAAGAACATCGTGAACACGGCGATGCCGACGAGCAGTCCGCGCCCCCTGAGGTGCTTCTTCGACAGGACGTAGGCGTAACAGGTGGTCAGGACCATGGCCACGGCGGTGGACACGAGCGTGTAGAACACGGTGTTGCCGTAGTTCCGCCAGAACATCGAGTCCTGGAAGACGATCCGGTACGTGGTGAGGTTGAACCCCTTGGGCCACAGGGTCACTTCACCGGCCCGGATCTGCCGTTCCCCGCTGAAGGACCTCGCGACGATGTTCACGAAGGGGTACAGGGTCACGAGTACCACGAGGGTGAGGACCATCCCGTTGACGCCCTGGAAGACCCGGTAGGAACGGCTCGTCCTCACCACAGGCTGGTCCCCACTGTGCGGCGCGAGAGCGTGTTGGCGGTCGTGATCAGGACCAGGCCGATGACCGCCTCGAACAGGCCGATGGCGGCGGCGTAACTGAAGCTGTTGGACTCGACTCCCGCCCGGTAGACATACGTCGAGATCACGTCGGCGGTCGGGTACGTCAGCGGGTTGTAGAGCAGCAGGACCTTCTCGAAGCCGACCGCCATGAACGTGCCGATGTTGAGGATCAACAGCGTGATCATGGTGGGGCGGATGCCGGGCAGGGTGACGTGCCAGATCTGCTTCCAGCGGTTGGCGCCGTCGATGCGCGCGGCCTCGTACAGGTCCTCGTCGATGGTGGTGAGCGCGGCGAGGTAGAGGATCGTGCCCCAGCCGGCGGTCTGCCAGACCTCCGAGCCGACGTAGATCGTGCGGAACCAGTCGGGTTCCTGGATGAAGCGGATCTCTTCGTGGCCGAACCAGCCGAGGGCATGGTTGACCGGCCCGTCGGTGGCGAGCATCTGCATCGTGAGGCCCGCGACGATCACGATCGACAGGAAGTGCGGGAGGTACGACACCGACTGCACGAACCGCTTCAGGGACCGCCGGCGCACCTCGTTGAGCAGCAGGGCGAGGACGATCGGGATCGGGAAGCAGAACACCAGCGTGAGCCCGCCGAGCCACAGGGTGTTGCGGAACACCTGCCAGAAGGTCGGGTCGCCGAGGAACATGCGCACATAGCGCAGACCCACCCAGTCCTCGCCGAACATCGAACCGCCGGGCTCGAAGCGCCGGAACGCGATCACGTTGCCGATCATCGGCAGATAACGGAAGACCAGGAAGAACAGCAGCGGCAGGACGGCCAGCGAGTAGAGCTGCCAGTCGCGGCGCAGGGTCCGGCGCCAACTCCTGCGCGGCGAGGGGTGGGGTGCGGCCACGGGGGGGTCTTGGACGCTGGACGGTGGAGAGGCCGACTTGACGGATGTGCTCATGCTCGGTCCTCTCAGACGGAGGCACGGAACCGAAACTTTCGAGCGCTTACCGGTAACTTCGCGGCAACTTAGAGTGCCGGAGAAAGCGCTGTCAATGGGGCGGGCAGGAGATACCTGGGGTAGGAGTGGGGTAGGACAGGGGAGCGACATCCCGGCTCTCTCCGCAAGTTTCACTAAATGGACCGACACATGCGAGGTGCCCTGTGCCTGCGTTCGACCTGCCCGTCAGGGAGTTGGAGCACTACCGTCCCGATGTCCGGGAACCCCCGGATTTCGACGAGTTCTGGCGTGACACCCTGAAGGAGGCGGCGCAGCCGGACGTGTTGGTGTCGGTGCGCCCGGCGGAGAGCGGGCTGCGGCTGGCCCAGACCTGGGACGTGACCTTCCGCGGCTTCGCCGGCGATCCGGTACGCGCCTGGTACAGCAGACCCACCGGGGTGCGCGAGCCACTGCCCGCGGTCGTCGAGTACGCCGGCTACGGCCGTGGCCGCGGCCTCCCCCACGAGCGGCTGACCTGGGTGAACGCCGGGTACGCGCACCTGCTGATGGACAACCGCGGCCAGGGCGACCAGTACGGCAACGGCGGCGCGACCCCCGACCCGCACGCCTCGGCACCGGGCGGTCCGGGTCCCGCGGTACGGGGGTTGCTCGATCCGCGCGCCTACCACTACCGGCGGCTGATCACGGACGCGGTGCGTGCGGTGGCCGCTGTGCGCGCCCTTCCGGGTGTGGACGCGTCCCGCGTCGCGGCCGTCGGCAACAGCCAGGGCGGCGGACTGGCGCTGGCGGTCGCGGGGCTGGTACCGGATCTGGCGGCGGTCCTGGTCACCGCGCCTTTCCTGTGCGGGATCCGGCGGGCCCTGGACCTCACCGACGCAAGTCCGTACGGCGAGATCGGTGCGTACCTCTCGGTGCACCGGGGCGTGGAGGAGGCCGCGTACCGCACGCTCTCGTACGTGGAGGGCGTCTCCTTCGCGCGGCGCGCTGCCGCCCCGGCCCACTTCGGAACGGGCCTGCGTGACACGGTGTGCCCGCCGAGCGGGGCGTACGCGGCCTTCAACCGCTACGGCGAACTGACCGGCGTGGACCCCCGCAAGGAGATCCACGCCTACCCGTACAACGGCCACGAGGGCGGCGACGCGGTGCAGGTGCGGCGCCAACTCGACTGGCTGCGCGAGGTGTTGGAGTTCAGTCGGTAGCCAGGGTGAACACGTGCAGGTCCGTGTTCTGCGGCAGTGTCACGCTCGCGATCCTCTTGCCCTCCGGCGCCGTGAACGGCTTCGTGGGGGGCTGCCGCCTCCCTCGACGGTCCAGTCGGTGAAGGCGAGTTCGACCGTGCCGGTGCTGCCGTCGGTGTAGGTGATGGTGGCCCGGCTCTCCTGGTTGCCGTTGACCGTGCTGCCGACGAAGGACAACTGGTCGACCGGCTCGCCCAGTTGGATGGTCTGACCCGATGCCGTCGCGTTGTCGGGTCGGCCGCTCGGCGAGTTCGGCCGGGTGAAGGTCAGGCCGTTGGTTGTGCCCCGCTCGCCCGGGGTGAGGCCGGCCGTCTCCAGCGCCTGGCGGGAGTAGCTCCAGCCGCCGCCGTCGTAGTCGGCCTCGTCGTGGTCGCCGGTGTCGTCCGAGATCCCGGTGTTGTCGTACGCGGCGAGGAGGGTCGGGCGCGGCCACCCCCAACTGAGTTGACATCGTTGTCCGTTGACGCGGTAGAGTCAGGTGTAGACCACTCGACAACGTTGTCGCGCGTCGCGTCTCACAAGCCATGCACCATCCGTGTCGGCCATCACCCCCCTTGCGCCGGCACGGCTCGCGGACCCGGTGGCGCACAGCCCCACCGGGTCCGCCCTGAGCATGAAGGTCCGAGCGTGTGCTGACGGCGGCTCAGCCGACGCGGCAGGGAAGTGCCGTGGCGGTGTCGCCTCCGGAGCCGGTGACGACGTATCCGAACGTCGCACTCTGTCCCGGACTGAGCGAGCCGTTCCAGTTGGCGTTGTGCACCATCACGGCCTGGCCGGTGTAGGTGGCGTTGCCGTTCCAGAGACTGTCGACCTTCTGTCCGGTCGGCAGGGTCCAGTCGACCATCCAACCCAGCATCGGCACGTCGCCGGAGTTGGTGACGGTCACCTCGGACTGGTAGCCGCCGCTCCAACTGCCCGTGGTCTTGCGGGTGGCAGTGCAGGTGCCGGGCACCGGCTCGGACGGGTTGCCGGGCTCGTGGATGCCGGTGACCTCGCCGTTGCCGCCGTCGAAGACCACGTCGGAGCAGGAGTAGAAGGTCTCCGCGCTGTCCGAGCGCTGCCAGACCATGTAGATGATGTGGCGGCCGGACTTGTTCGCCGGAAGCTGCCCCGTCCAGGAGTAGTTGGCCTCGACCGTGCCCGGGCTGCCGTTGAGCGGCGGGTGGTCGACGCTGAGGAACGGCTGGGCCTCCATGTCGTCCCAGGTGAGGGTCTTCTTGGGGTCGAAGCCGTCCTTGGTGACGTAGACGTAGAACCAACCCGGGTGCGCGGCCCAGGCGTTGTAGGAGAAGTCGACCGTCTTGCCCGCGGTGAGATGGGTGAGCGGCCAGTCGTCGCGGGCGGCGTTGAAGCCGGTGAAGTTGGTGTTGCCGCCGCTGCACAGCTGGCCGTCCGGCACGAAGCCGCGGGTGCGGCCGGCGCCGTCCGAGCGGAGTACGGAGAACCAGTTGTAGAACGGTGTGGTGCCGCTGACCGCCTGCGCGTTCTTGCAGGCCGGGTTGACCGGCTTGATCTCACCGGTGTCGGTCAGCGCGTCCTGCCAGCACAGGAAGGTACGGCTGGCGGGCTTCATCGGGGTGCCGTGGGCCTCGGCCTTGCCGCCGGCCGTGAGGACGAGACTGAGGGCGGGGATGGTGGCGAGCAGGGAGACGAGGACCAGGAAGAGGGCTCTGGGGCGTGTCACCCTCGATAACTTTGTCAGGATCATGACAGTCCAGTCCGTTCCTTGGGGTACGGGCCGTGTGGGGTGTGTGGTTGCCTGTGGCTGCCGTGGGATGGGGGCGACCGGCGGGCGGGTTCCGGTCCGTCCGAATGGGAGCGCTCCCACCCCACGTGTTGCGGAAGGTAGCGCGAACCGGGGCGACTGTAAACAGCTGGCGGTGTCTTCGCCTCGGTGCGGTCCCGCGTCCCCCTGGTAAGTACCGGCCGCGTTCTGGTGGGGCAGGCGGTCGCGGAGTTCGCCGGGGGCGGTGGTAGCGCAGTGCTGCGGGAGGTCGGGGAGCCGGGTGCCGTCGGACGGCCGAGGGCTCGACTCGCGCCCTTCCAGAGCCCGTAGCCGTCGGGCAGGTATCGCACGGTCGGCCGGTGGGGCGGTGGGGCGGTGGCAGGTGCTGCCCACCTCGCGGGCACCTGGGGTCTGGCTACGCCGGGCCCCAGGTGACCGTCCCAGGGCTCAGCGTTTGAGCGTGAAGGTGAAGGCGCTGGAGAGTCTGGCGTTCAGCCGGACCCCGGAGACCAGCTTGCCCTCCGTGATGAGTTTCTCGACCTCGGTCCGGGAAAGGCCGCAGCCTTCGGCGATCAGCCGCACCGGACGGACGGGTATCCGCGCCGCGAAACGGACCGATACGTCGATCACCTCGCGGTTGAGATGAGCCGTTCCGCCGGTGTCGAGGCGCCAGGCGCCGTCCCAGTCCAGGGCGGTGCGGTTACGGCGTCGCAGGACCGGGTCCTGGAGCAACTCGGCTGCCAGGCCCGGGTCGTTGGCGTGCAGCCGGTCCAGCAGTTCAGGTCGTACGGAACGCACACACGGCTCCGTTCCAGGACCGTGAGCTTCGCCGTGTCCCCGCAGACAGTGCAGAGCACGAGGAGCCAGGCGTCGATGAGCTTGTGGTTCGCGTTGACGCGAAACTTGCCGTTCGCCCGGAAGCGTTGCGATGCGCACGCGTGACAACGGCGGAGAACGAGCGGGAGGCAGGTGGGCATGACCACCCAGTCGGTGAGCACAGGAGTACACCGGTTTCAGTGAGAAGTCCGCAGCAAAAAGCAGCGCGGCGCACAGGTGCGACGCGCGACCGATCAGCGCTCGGGGGGTCTCACACGGTGTACAACGGCACGTCCTTGCCTGGGGAACCCGGTTCGGCAGCACGGTAATGGCGGTCAGCGGCGCGGCTCCACTGGTTTTCGATCCTGCGACCGGAGTGAGGGTCTGACCGCTTGAGAGATGATCAACCCACGCAATCACACCGACGCCCCGTTGCCCGAGACCGCCCGCTCCTCCTCCACCGCCGTCTCCAGGGCCGCCGGGAGCTCGATCGTGAACTCGGTGCGTCCCGGGACGCTGTTCACCTGGATGTGGCCTCCGTGGGCCGCCGAGATCGCCGCCGCGATGGCCAGACCCAGGCCGGAGCCACCGGAGTTGGCGTCGGCTCGGGAGCGGGAGGTGTCTGCTCGGGTGAAGCGTTCGAAGACCGTGGGCAGGAGGGCCGGGGGGATGCCGGGGCCGTTGTCGCGGACGCGGATCACGCAACGACCGTCCGCGGACTCCACCGCTGCCGTCACCCTCGTGCCGGCCGGTGTGTGCATCCTCGCGTTGGCCAGGAGGTTGGCCACCACCTGGTGCAGGCGGGCCGCGTCTCCGGTCACCAACGCCGGGGTGTCCAGGCTCAGTTCGAGCTGCCAGTCGTGGCCGCTCCCCGCCGCGCGCGCGTCCCACACCGCCTCCGCGACCAGTCCCGCCAGATCCACCTCGGCGGACTGGAGGGGGCGGCCCTCGTCGAGGCGGGCCAGCAGGAGCAGGTCCTCCACCAGGCCCGTCATCCGTGCCGACTCCGCCGAGACCCGGCGCCAGGCCAGCACCGGTTCGATGCGGTCGGTGCCGCGGTTCATCAGCTCGGCGTATCCGGCGATCGAGGCGAGCGGTGTGCGCAGTTCGTGGCTGGCGTCGGCCAGGAAGCGCCGCATGTGTTCCTGGCTGCGCCGCATCCGCTCCTCGCCGCGCTGCCGCTCGGCGAGGGAGGACTCCACGTGGTCGAGGAGATGGTTGAGCGCGGCGCCGACCTGGCCGGCCTCACTGTCGGGGTCGGTGTCCCGCTCGGGTACCCGCGGCAGGCCGGTGACCTCGCCGTGCCCGAGCGGGGCGCGGGAGACCTGGGCGGCGGTGGCGGCGACCCGGCCGAGGGGGCGCAGTTGCCGCCGTATGACCACCGCGCAGACGCAGCCGGCGACGGCGAGCCCGGCCACGGCGACGCCCGTCTCAATCATCACGAGTCCACTGATCATGTTCTGGACGTCGTCCATGGGCAGGCCGGCGAGGACCCGGACACCTCCGTCCACGAGGACGGTGACCCGGTAGGTGCCGAGGCCGGGCACGGTCCGGGTGTGCATCGCCCCGTCCGCCCGGATGCCGGCCAGGGCGGTGCGCTGGCCGGTACCGAGGCCGCGGGTCGGGCCGTCCTGGACGACGACGGCCGCGGAGACGACGGCGCCGTCCTCGTCCAGCCGGGCGGCGAGCATTCCGGCGGGCTGCCCGCTCTCCCCCAGGAACGTCAGATCGTCCTGGTGGTCCTGGTGCAACGAGGCTCCTCCCAGGGCCCGTTCGGCGGTGTCGCGGACCCGGTCGTCGAGGTTGCCCATCAGATAGGCGTGTTGGAAGAGCGTGGTGATCAGGCCCATCGCGACGCACATGACGACCAGCGTGGCGCTGACGAAGACGAGCAGGCGGGTGCGGGTGGAAGGGGTGCGGGTGGAACGGGTGCGCGTCCTCGCGCTCGACCGCCGGCTCATCTCCCGTCCTCCGCGGCGCTGATGGAGTACCCGAGACCGCGCACGGTGTGGATCATCGGTGTCCGTCCCCTGTCGATCTTCCGGCGCAGGCTGGAGATGTAGACCTCGACGAGATTGCCGCCGCCGAAGGAACTGCTCCAGACGTGGTCGAGGATCTGCGCCTTGCTGAGGACCTGGCGCGGGTGGCCGAGCAGGAGACCGAGCAGGTCGAACTCCTTCGCGGTGAGCTGGACGGGCTCGCCCGCGCGGCGCACTTCGCGGGTGTTCTCGGTCAGGACCAGGTCGCCGAGCACATGGACGCGGTCGTCGGGGCGTCCGTGCCCGGACCCGGCCCGGCGCAGCAGTGCGCGCAGCCGCAGTACGACCTCCTCCAGGGAGAAGGGCTTGGTGACGTAGTCGTCGGCACCGGCCTCCAGCCCGTCGAGCCGGTGTTCCAGGGCGTCGCGGGCGGTGAGCATGAGGACGGGCAGTTTCGGGGTCTCGAAGCGCAGCCGGCGCAGCACCTGGAGGCCGTCCAGGTCGGGCAGCATCCCGTCGAGGACGACGGCGTGCGGTGCGCAGTCGCGTGCGGTCCTCAGCGCGCTGCGCCCGTCCAGGGCCGGATAGGGGCGCCAGCCCGCCTCGGTGACGGCGACGGACAGCACTTCGTTGAGTGCGGGCTCGTCGTCGACGATGAGCACGCGTACACGGCCCGTTCGGGGCCCGGAGGTGCTGGTCATGTACCGATCGTGTCCCGGCCCGCTGAGGGAATCCTGTGTTCCACCTGAGGGTGGGTGATGACCTGCGGTGACGGGGGTACGGCGAAGGGCCGCACCCCCGTCACCGGGAGTGCGGCCCTCAGGCGCCCGAAAGAACTCCGGAAAGGAGTCCGGAAGGGCTTACTTGCGGATGAGGCTGCGCAGCACGTACTGCATGATGCCGCCGTTGCGGTAGTAGTCGGCCTCACCGGGGGTGTCGATGCGGACGACCGCGTCGAACTCGACGCCCGTGTCGGTGGTGACCTTGACCGTGCGCGGCGTGGTGCCGTTGTTGAGCTCCTCGACACCGGTGAAGGAGAAGGTCTCCTCGCCGGTCAGGCCGAGGGACTCGGCGCTCGCGCCCTCCGGGTACTGCAGCGGCAGGACGCCCATGCCGATGAGGTTCGAGCGGTGGATGCGCTCGTACGACTCGGCGATGACGGCCTTGACGCCGAGGAGCGCGGTGCCCTTGGCGGCCCAGTCGCGGGACGAGCCGGAGCCGTACTCCTTGCCGGCCAGGACGACCAGCGGGATGCCCTGCTCGATGTAGTTGCGGGAGGCGTCGTAGATGAACGACACCGGGGCGCCCTCGACGGTGAAGTCGCGGGTGTAGCCGCCTTCCGTGCCCGGCGCGATCTGGTTGCGCAGACGGATGTTGGCGAACGTGCCGCGGATCATGACCTCGTGGTTGCCGCGGCGCGAGCCGTAGCTGTTGAAGTCACGACGCTCCACACCGTGCTCGGTGAGGTACTTGCCGGCCGGGGTGTCGGCCTTGATGGCGCCGGCGGGCGAGATGTGGTCCGTCGTCACCGAGTCGCCCAGCTTGGCCAGGACCCGGGCGCCCGTGATGTCGGAGACCGGGGTGGTCTCCATCGTCATGTCCTCGAAGTACGGGGGCTTGCGGACGTAGGTCGACTCGGCGTCCCACTCGAAGGTGTTGCCGGTGGGGATCGGCAGCGCCTGCCACTGGGCGTCGCCCGCGAAGACGTCGGCGTAGGACTTGTTGAACATGTCCTCGCCGATGGCGTTCGCCACGACGTCGTTGACCTCGGCCTCGGAGGGCCAGATGTCCTTCAGGTAGACCGGGTTGCCGTCCTGGTCCGTGCCGAGGGCATCGCGCGTGATGTCCACCTTCATGGAACCCGCGAGGGCGTACGCGACGACCAGCGGCGGGGAGGCCAGGTAGTTCATCTTGACGTCGGGGTTGATACGGCCCTCGAAGTTCCGGTTGCCGGAGAGGACCGAGGTGACCGCGAGGTCGTGCTCGTTGACGGCCTGGGAGACCTCCTCCGGCAGCGGGCCGGAGTTGCCGATGCAGGTGGTGCAGCCGTAGCCGACGAGGTTGAAGCCGACCTTGTCGAGGTAGGGGGTGAGCCCCGCCTTGTCGAAGTAGTCGGTGACGACCTTGGAACCCGGGGCGAGGGTGGTCTTGACCCACGGCTTGCGGGTCAGGCCCTTCTCCACGGCCTTCTTCGCGACGAGCGCGGCGGCGACCATGACGTACGGGTTGGAGGTGTTGGTGCAGGAGGTGATGGCCGCGACCGTCACCGCGCCGTGGTCGATCTCGTACGTCGAGCCGTCGGGGGCGGTCACGGTGACCGGGTTGGACGGGACGGCCGCGCCGGTGCCCGCGTCGTGCTGCGGTGCGCCGGCGCCGTTCTCCGGGCTGCCGTAGGCGGGGGCGTCGGAGGCCGGGAAGGACTCGGCGCTCGCCTCGTCGACCGGGGAGGCGGACGCGGCAGCGGTCTGCGCGACGGGGGCGTCGACGTAGTTGAGGACGTCCGTCGCGAACTGCTCGGCCGCGTTGGCGAGGACGATGCGGTCCTGCGGGCGCTTCGGACCGGCGATCGACGGGACGACCGTCGACAGGTCCAGCTCGAGCTTCTCGGAGAAGTCCGGCTCGGCCTTCGGGTCCAGCCAGAGGCCCTGCTCCTTGGCGTACGCCTCGACGAGCGCGAGCTGCTGCTCGGAGCGGCCGGTGAGCTTGAGGTACTTGATGGTCTCGTCGTCGATCGGGAAGATCGCGGCGGTCGAGCCGAACTCCGGCGACATGTTGCCGATGGTGGCGCGGTTCGCGAGGGAGGTGGCGGCGACGCCCTCGCCGTAGAACTCGACGAACTTGCCGACGACGCCGTGCTTGCGCAGCATCTCGGTGATGGTCAGCACGAGGTCGGTGGCGGTGGTGCCGGGCTTGAGCTCACCGGTGAGCTTGAAGCCGACGACGCGCGGGATCAGCATGGAGACCGGCTGGCCGAGCATCGCGGCCTCGGCCTCGATGCCGCCGACGCCCCAGCCCAGCACGCCGAGGCCGTTGACCATGGTGGTGTGCGAGTCGGTGCCGACGAGGGTGTCGGGGTACGCCTGGCCGTTGCGGACCATGACGGTCCGGGCCAGGTGCTCGATGTTCACCTGGTGGACGATGCCGGTGCCCGGCGGGACGACCTTGAAGTCGTCGAACGCGGTCTGGCCCCAGCGCAGGAACTGGTAGCGCTCGCGGTTGCGGCCGTACTCCAGCTCGACGTTCTGTGCGAAGGCCTCGTTCGTGCCGAACTTGTCGGCGATGACGGAGTGGTCGATGACCAGCTCGGCCGGGGAGAGCGGGTTGACCTTCGCGGGGTCGCCGCCGAGCTCCTTGACGGCCTCACGCATGGTGGCGAGGTCGACGACACAGGGCACGCCGGTGAAGTCCTGCATGATCACGCGGGCCGGCGTGAACTGGATCTCCTGCGACGGCTGGGCCTGGGAGTCCCAGCCGCCGAGGGCGCGGATGTGGTCGGCGGTGATGTTCGCGCCGTCCTCGGTACGGAGCAGGTTCTCCAGAAGAACCTTGAGGCTGTACGGCAGGCGGGCCGAGCCCTCCACCTTGTCCAGCCGGAAGATCTCGTACGACTCGTCGCCCACGCTGAGCGTGGCGCGGGCGTCGAAGCTGTTCGCCGACACGACAGTCTCCTTCATTTTTGTGCGCTTACCACCGCATCCTGCCGCCACGCCGTCCTGGCCGATCCGCTAAGGTAAGGCTAAGTTAGGTACGCCTTACTGCCAGACCCGGCGAACGTGTGACTGCGGTACGCCTCGGCAGATATCTCGATGTCGAGATAACTCTAGTACATGAGGCCGGAATGGTCATGCCCGGCCTCGCTGCGATGTCCCGGCGAAACCGGGGCGACCCCGTTCACACGGAGCGTCGACGACCGCACCTCCGCCCTTCTCGGGTGCCGCAGCCTTCTCTTCCGGAGGCGCCACTGTCGCGCTTCCCCGTGGGCCTGGCGGAGACAGGCCGTTCCGGCCGCCGACGTTCCGGCGGCGCTCGCCGGATCCCCCTGCGAGACCGCCCTCGCCTGCCGCTCACCGTGACCATCCCGCACCAGCCCCTCTCGGGCACATGCACACCGGCACCGACACCGAACACCGGCGAGCCGTGACACTCCGCCGCCGACTCAGAGGTGCCACTCGCCCTCGCTCCGCAGCACGTGACAGGCCGGCGCCTGGGCACGTTCGGCCTCGGCAGACACGTTCGACTGCCCAACTCCCCCATAACAGCGGGCCGGTGTGAACCCGGTACCCATCACTTCGCCGAGCCGGGGTATTCGAACGGCATCGAAAGCACGCGACCGACCTTCAACGGGAGGCCCCCATGCCGCTCACGTTCCGCAAGAGTTTCCGGATTCTTCCCGGGGTGCGGCTGAACATCAACCGGCGCTCCTGGTCCATCACGACCGGCGGCGGAAGCCACGGACCGAAGCACACGCACAGCAGCACGGGACGTCGTACGACATCGGTTGATTTGCCCGGACCTTTCGGATGGCGTCGGACCCGTACCGCCAAGCGTCACTGACGTTTCCTCAGGTTCGCCCGGACCCCTCCCCGAACGGACCCCTCGGGAATGCGCCATCTCATATCTGAGATAGCCTCAACCCCATGGCAGACGACTACCTCGTACGTATCGGCAAGCTCATCCGTGACGCCCGGCAGCACCGGGGCTGGACACAGTCGCAGCTTGCCGAGGCGCTCGGCACCAGTCAGAGCGCCGTCAATCGCATCGAGCGCGGCAATCAAAACATCAGCCTTGAGATGATCGCCCGTATCGGTGAAGCACTCGACAGCGAAATCGTCTCTCTGGGCTACGCGGGCCCGATGCATCTGCGGGTGGTCGGCGGCCGTCGGCTGTCCGGCGCGATCGACGTCAAGACGAGCAAGAACGCGTGCGTGGCCCTGCTGTGCGCCTCGCTCCTCAACAGGGGGCGCACGGTGCTGCGCAGGGTCGCCCGCATCGAGGAGGTCTACCGCCTTCTGGAGGTGCTGAGCTCCATCGGGGTGCGCACCCGGTGGATCAACGGCGGCGTCGACCTCGAACTCGTGCCGCCGTCCGAGTTGGACATGGACGCCATCGATGCCGAGGCCGCCGTCCGCACGCGCTCGATCATCATGTTCCTGGGCCCGCTGCTGCACCGCATGGACAGCTTCAGGCTGCCGTACGCCGGCGGCTGCGACCTCGGCACCCGGACCATCGAGCCGCACATGATCGCGCTGCGCCGGTTCGGTCTGGACGTCGCGGCGACCGAGGGCCAGTACCACGCCCGGGTAGACCGGGCGGTCCGCCCCGACCGTCCGATCGTGCTGACCGAACGCGGCGACACCGTGACGGAGAACGCGCTGCTCGCGGCCGCCCGCCACGACGGCGTCACCGTCATCCGCAACGCCTCCTCCAACTACATGGTCCAGGACCTCTGCTTCTTCCTGGAGGCCCTGGGGGTCAAGGTCGAGGGCGTCGGCACCACCACCCTGACCGTGCACGGCGTGCCGCACATCGACGTGGACGTCGACTACTCCCCCTCCGAGGACCCGGTCGAGGCGATGAGCCTGCTGGCCGCGGCCGTGGTGACGGAGTCGGAGCTGACGGTGCGCCGGGTGCCGATCGAGTTCCTGGAGATCGAGCTCGCGGTGCTGGAGGAGATGGGCCTCGACCACGACCGTACGCCGGAGTACTTCGCCGACAACGGCCGTACCCGCCTGGTCGACCTCACGGTCCGGCCCTCCAAGCTGGAGGCGCCGATCGACAAGATCCACCCGATGCCGTTCCCCGGCCTGAACATCGACAACGTCCCGTTCTTCGCGGCCATCGCCGCGGTCGCACAGGGCCAGACCCTCATCCACGACTGGGTCTACGACAACCGCGCGATCTATCTGACGGATCTGAACCGGCTGGGCGGCCGCCTCCAACTCCTCGACCCGCACCGGGTGCTGGTGGAGGGACCGACCCGCTGGCGGGCCGCCGAGATGATGTGCCCGCCGGCCCTGCGCCCCGCCGTGGTCGTCCTGCTGGCGATGATGGCGGCCGACGGCACGTCCGTCCTGCGCAACGTCTATGTCATCAACCGCGGTTACGAGGACCTGGCCGAGCGGCTCAACTCGGTGGGGGCGCAGATCGAGATCTTCCGGGACATCTGACGTCCAGGACGAAGTGGTGGCGCGGGTCGACTGCGCCCCGGGACGCGAGGGCGCCTATGTTGGCGGCCATGCAGTCCTACACGATCGGCCAGGCCGCACGGCTGCTCGGCGTCAGCCCCGACACCGCGCGGCGGTGGGCGGACGCCGGGCGGGTCCCCACCCACCGGGACGACAGCGGTCGGCGCCTCATCGACGGGCGGGACCTGGCCGCCTTCTCCGTGGAGCTGGCCAAGGGGGACGGCGGTGAGGAGGAGACCTCCCACACCTCCGCCCGCAACGCCTTCCCCGGCATCGTCACCGCGGTGAAGCTCGGTGATGTCGCGGCCCAGGTGGAGATCCAGGCGGGCCCGCACCGGCTCGTGTCGCTGTTGACGCGGGAGGCCGTGGAGGAACTCGGCCTGGAGGTCGGGGTGGAGGCCACCGCCCGGGTGAAGTCGACGAACGTGCACATCGACCGCACCTGAGCACGGCCACCGCCCGGGTCAGAGGGTGAGCAGTTCCTCGTGGAAGCCGCCGAACTCCCGCTCTTCGTCGATGAGATGGACCTCCAGGATCCAGTGACAGCGGCGTCCGGCCCTGTCGGTGCGGCGCAGCGGGGTGTCGTTGGCGGGGGTGATGTACGACTCCACGTCGGCGCCGTCGATCCACTCGTGCGGGAACTCGCCGACCAGGTGGCCGGCGTGCCAGCCTCCCAGCTTCCAGCCCGACCCGGTCGCCAGCTGCTCGATCTCGGCGTACAGGCGCGCGCCGGTGATCTCCGGGTCGGCCTCGAAGCGGCTGCGGCCCGCGGCGAAGATTTTCGGCAGGTCGTCGCGGAGGCGGTGCTTGACCGGGTCGTCGCCGAGGACGAAGGTGCGGCCGAAGTCGGCCTCGTACTCCTCGAAGATCGGGCCGAAGTCCGCGAAGACGATGTCGTCCGCGCCGATCACGCGGTCCGGCGGGTTCTCCCGGTACGGCTTGAGCGTGTTCGGTCCGGAGCGCACGATCCGCCTGTGCCAGTGCCGGGTGGTACCGAACAGGTCGTTCGCCAGGTCCCGGATGCGGTCGCTGACCGCCTGCTCCCCCTCGCCCGGCACGACCAGCCCGCGCTCCCCGATCTCCGCGAAGAGCCGCTCGGCCTTCGCCTGGGCGTCCAGCAGTCTCGCCGCGCGCGTGGGTTCGTCATCCGCCATGGGGCCGACCGTAATCACCCGGATCAACCGGCGGCAACACCATTCATCGAGCCGCATACCGTACAAACGCACATGCCAACCTGATGGATCAGGTATCCGGCTCATGCGATGCGACAGGTGACTTTGCCCTTGCATCTGCGTCAGTATGATCGGCATGTGCCCGTGAGGACCAAAGGAAGTGGACCCGTGATGATCCCTACCGTGCGCCGGACCCGCCGGGCCTTGCGGGTGGCCGGTGCAGGTGTCGCCGCGCTGTTGGCCCTGACCGCCTGCTCGTCGTCCGACTCGGACTCCTCGTCCTCGAAGCCGGACTCCTCCGCCTCGGACCGGCTCTCCGGCACGGTGACCGTCTTCGCCGCCGCCTCCCTCCAGGAGAGCTTCACGGCCCTGGGCAAGCGGTTCGAGCAGGACCACCCCGGCACCCGGGTCACCTTCAGTTTCGGGGGCAGCGACTCGCTCGCCGCGAGCATCACCGGTGGCGCACCGGCGGACGTCTTCGCGTCCGCCAGCCCCAAGACGATGAAGATCGTCACGGACGCCGGGGACGCCTCCGGCACACCCGTGACCTTCGTGCGCAACCAGCTGGAGATCGCCACCCTGCCCGGCAACCCGGACAAGGTGGCGTCGCTGAAGGACCTCACGAACAAGGACCTGAAGGTCGTGCTGTGCGACAAGGAGGTGCCCTGCGGCGCCGCCGCGCAGAAGGCCCTCGGCGCGAGCAAACTGAAGCTGACCCCGGTCTCCTACGAGCAGGACGTCAAGGCCGCGCTGACGAAGGTCGAGCTGAAGGAGGCCGACGCGGCCGTCGTCTACAGGACCGATGTGCGCGCGGCGGGTGACAAGGTGGAGGGCGTGGAGTTCCCCGAGTCCGCCGACGCCGTCAACGACTACCCGATCACCCTGCTCAAGAGCACGCGGCACACGGACGCCGCGAAGGCGTTCATCGCGCTCGTGCGGTCCGCCGAGGGCCGGAAGGTCCTGACCGGGGCCGGGTTCCTCGAGCCGTGACCGTTCCCTCGTCGAGCAGGGCCGATGCCGCGACCGAGACCCTCCGGGGCGGGCCGCGGCGTCGGCGCGTCCGGACGGCCGGCGGCGGCCGCGGTGTGCCATTGCCTCTCCTCGTGCCCGCGCTGATGGGTCTGGCGTTCCTGATCGTGCCGCTGATCGCCCTGCTCGTACGGGCGCCCTGGCGGAGCATGCCCGAGCAGCTGACCGGCGCCGAGGTGTGGCAGGCGCTCCAGCTGTCCCTGATCTGCGCCACGGCCGCGACCGCGGTGAGCCTCGTGCTGGGGGTCCCGCTGGCCTGGCTGCTGGCCCGCGTCGAGTTCCCCGGCCGCGGTCTGGTCCGTGCCCTGGTCACCCTGCCGCTGGTCCTCCCACCGGTCGTCGGCGGTGTCGCCCTGCTCATGGCGCTGGGCCGCAACGGGGTCGTCGGGCAGTGGCTGGACGCCTGGTTCGGGATCACACTGCCCTTCACCACCGCCGGGGTCGTGGTCGCGGAGGCGTTCGTGGCGATGCCGTTCCTCGTCATCAGCGTGGAGGGCACCCTGCGGGCCGCCGACCCGCGCTACGAGGAGGCGGCGACGACCCTGGGCGCCTCCCGCTTCACCGCGTTCCGCCGGGTCACCCTCCCGCTGATCGCGCCGGGCATCGCGGCGGGCGCGGTGCTGGCCTGGGCGCGGGCGCTGGGCGAGTTCGGCGCGACGATCACTTTCGCCGGCAACTTCCCCGGCCGCACCCAGACCATGCCGCTGGCCGTCTACCTCGCCCTCCAGAGCGCCCCGGAGGCGGCCGTCGCCCTCAGCCTGGTCCTGCTGGCCGTGTCCGTGGCGGTACTGGCGGGACTGCGCGACCGTTGGATGACGGCAGGATGACACCGTTGGACGACAGCCGGATGACCGAGAAGCCCCGCCCCGCCCCCGACGCGACACCGGACGCGCCCGCCGCCCCCGGCGGTCTCGACGCCCGTCTCGTCGTGGACCGCGGAGCCTTCCGGCTCGACGTGTCGCTGTCGGTCGCCCACGGCGAGGTCGTCGCCCTGCTCGGCCCGAACGGTGCCGGGAAGACCACCGCCCTGCGCGCGCTGGCCGGGCTGACCCCGCTCACCGAAGGTCATCTACGGCTGGACGGCGCCGCGTTGGAGCGTACGCCGCCGGAGTCCCGCCCGGTGGGCGTCGTCTTCCAGGACTATCTGCTCTTCCCGCACCTCAGCGCCCTGGACAACATCGCCTTCGGCCCGCGCTGCCAGGGCGCGAGCAAGGTGGCGGCCCGCGCACGAGCCGCCGAGTGGCTGGACCGTATGGACCTCGCGGCCCACGCGGCCGCCAAGCCCCGCAAGTTGTCCGGCGGGCAGGCCCAACGCGTCGCGCTGGCGCGGGCGTTGGCCACCCGCCCCCGGCTGCTGCTCCTCGACGAGCCCCTCGCCGCCCTCGACGCCCGCACCCGTCTGGAGGTCCGAGCCCAACTCCGGCGCCACCTGGCGGAGTTCGAGGCCGTGGCCGTACTCGTCACCCACGATCCGCTCGACGCCATGGTCCTCGCCGACCGCCTCGTGGTCGTCGAACACGGCACGGTCGTCCAGGAAGGCGCCCCCTCCCACATCGCCCGCCACCCCCGTACCGACTACATCGCCCGGCTGGTCGGCCTGAACCTCTACCGGGGCGAGGCCGAGGGGCACACGGTCCGCCTGGAGGCGGGGCCCGCCCTCATCACCACGGAAGACCTCACGGGCCCCGTCTTCGTGGCCTTCCCGCCGAGCGCCGTGACCCTCCACCGCGAACCGCCCACCGGCTCCAGCGCCCGCAACCACTGGCGGTGCGAGGTCGCCGGCCTGGAGACCCACGGCGACCAGATCCGCGCCGACCTCACGGGCGAGCTCCCCCTCGTGGCGGACCTCACGACGGTGGCCGCCGCGGAGCTCGACCTGCACCCGGGCGCGGAGGTCTGGGCGGCGGTGAAGGCGGCGCAGACGCACGCGTATCCGGTCTGAGGAGGCCCGGAGGTGCGGGGCCGCGCAGGCACCCTCGCCACCGCAGTGACCGGACGAATCCACCCCCTCGGCCCTGCGGACCACCGAACCCGGCCGGGCACGGTGGGCGCCCGTGGACGATCCGCGCACACCTGACCGGTCCGGAGACATGACCGGCGGGTCCCTGTCCAGCCGGTCGGCTCGGTGGAGCCGCCGCTCCCCTCTCACTCGTACGGGCCTTCCGGGCAGGCCGTCCGGCCTGCCCGTTCCTAGCGTGAAGGCCTGCGTGGTGCGTCCGCCCGGCCCGCTCCCGGCCGCCGCCCCGAAGGAGGAGACCATGGCCCTGGCCACCCTCGAACACGGTTCCGACGTCCGGGCGGTCCTGCGGTGACCGCCGGGGACACCCCGCCCGCGCTGCGGTGCGCGAGCCGGCACTCCGGTCCGCGGGACGGGGAGGAGTGCGGGGCCCGCGCCCGTTTCCAGATCGCCTGCCATGCCCGGCCACCGCTGGTCGTGTGCCCTCAACACCTCGGTCCCGCCCTGCTGTTGGCCGAGGGTGTGTTGTGGCCGCCGGAGATCACACTCGTGCGCTGACCGCCCGGTGGGGAGCGTGGGCCGTACTCAGCCCTTCGTCAGCGTGATGTCCCGCTGCTCGGCGGCGTGGAAGCGGGGCAGCGGCAGACCGCCCTGGAGGCTGAGTTCCATGAGGGTGGCCTCGACGTGGGCCGCACCCGGTTCGAGGGCGCCCGAGGTGACCTTGCCCGTGTTCTCCCAGCTGCGCTGCACGCCGTCGCACACCGCGCGGGTTCCGCCGATGCCGTAGCGCACCGACGAGGAGCGCCCGCCCACGGAGGAGCTCACGAACACGGGGCCCGTGCCGGCGGTGCAGCGGTAGGTGCCGGACAAAGTCACGGTTCCGTCCTCGGCGATACGGCCGACGGAGTCGACGGTGACGGTCTCGGACGCGTCGGCGCTCGCGGGCAGTGCGGGGGCGGCCAGCAGGAACAGTGCGGCACCGGCAGCGGCGGTGAGAGCGAGGCGAACAGGCATGGGGGGTACCTCCCGGATGAGTGGAGTGAGGGTCTCCACTGCTACCGGGTACGCGCCCGGACAGCCGTGATCGTCACTCCTTCGGTGGCGAGTCCGCACCGAGCGTCGTGGAACCGTCCGAGAGTTGTCCGCGTGTTGTCACGCTTCACGTCGGACCGTTCCGATGAGTCCGCGACGGGAGCATGGTCTACCCATACGGATACGGCCCCCACAGGGACGGTCCAACCAATGTGGAGGTGCGCCATGTGTTCTCACCAGTCTTCGTGCGCTTCGTCCGACAACACCGCCGTGCACATCGTCGCCGCCCATCCCGAGCAGGGCTGGAACCTGCTGTGCAACGGCGCGATCGTCTTCGACGACACCGGCGAGCTGCTTCCCGACGGCCGCGTCGTCGCCCCGCACCGGGTGCCGACCGGAGAGTTGGCCGTCGCCGCCTGATCATCGGCGGCATACGGCGGCCTCGCGCCGGAAGACCGGCGCCGCTAGGGCAGTACCGCGAACCCGTCGAGCTCCACCGCCGCCTGGTCGTCCCACAGGCGCACGACCTCCACGACGGCCATCGCGGGATAGTCCCGGCCCGCCAACTCCCGCCAGATACGGCCCAGTTCGCGGGCGTGGGTGCGGTAGGCGGCGATGTCGGTGGCGTAGACCGTGACCCGGGCGAGGTCGGAGGGGGTACCGCCGGCGGCGGCGAGGGCGGTCAGGAGATTGGTGAGCGCCTTCTCGAACTGCTCCGGCAGGGAGTCGCCCACCACCTTGCCGTCGGTGTCGAGGGCCGTCTGCCCCGCCAGGAAGACCACCCGGGACCCGGTGGCGACGACCGCGTGCGAGAAGCCGGTGGGCGGGGAGAGTTCGGGCGGGTTGATGCGCTCGGCGCTCACGAGGCCTCCAGGTTCGCGTACAACTCCTTGGCGATGATGCCCCGTTGCACCTCGCTCGCCCCTTCGTAGATGCGCGGGGCGCGCACCTCCCGGTACAGGTGCTCCAGCAGATGTCCGCGCTGGAGGGCGCGCGCGCCGTGCAGCTGGACCGCGGTGTCGACGACGTACTGCGCCGTCTCGGTGGCCAGCAGCTTCGCCATCGCCGCCCGCTTGGGCACGTCCGGGGCGCCTTCGTCGTACGCCGTCGCCGCCGCGTACACCATGAGGCGGGCCGCGTCCGTGCGCAGGGCCAGCTCGGCGACGGTGTGGGCGACACTCTGGAGGTCCCTCAATCTGCCGCCGAAGGCCTCCCGCCGGGCGGTGTGCGCGAGGGTCGCGTCCAGCGCCGCCTGCGCCATGCCGACCGCGAAGGCGCCGACGCTGGGCCGGAAGAGGTTGAGGGTTCCCATGGCGACCCGGAAACCGCGGTCGACCTCACCGAGGACGTCGTCGGCGCTCACCGGAACGGCGTCGAGGGCGAGGGCGCCGATGGGGTGCGGGGAGAGCATGTCGAGGGCGGTGCCGGTGAGACCGGGACGGTCGGCGGGCACGAGGAAGGCGGTCACTCCACGGGCTCCGGCGCCGGGGGTGGTCCGGGCGAAGACGGTGTAGAAGTCGGCTTCGGGGGCGTTGGAGATCCAGCACTTCTCCCCGGTCAGCCGCCAGCGGGAGGGGCCGTCGGGGACCGCGGACAGGGACAGTGCCGCCGCGTCCGACCCCGCCCCCGGCTCGCTCAGCGCGAACGCGGCCACCGCGCTGCCGTCGCCGACCGCCGGCAACCAGCGCTCCCGCTGGGCCGGGTTGCCGTGGGCGTGGACGGGGTGGGCGCCGAGACCCTGGAGGGCGAGGGCCGTCTCCGCCTCCGTACAGGAGTACGCGAGGGACTCCCGCATCAGACAGAGGTCGAGGGCCCCGGAGGTGAACAGCCGCTCCAGCAGGCCGAGTCGACCGAGCTCGGCGATCAGCGGACGGTTCACATGCCCCGGCTCGCCCTTCTCCGCGAGCGGGCGCAGCCGTTCCGCGGCGAGGGCACGCAGCTCCGCACACCGGGCGGTCTGTGACGGTGCGAGTGAGAATGCGGGCATTGCCGGTCCCCTCTCGTCGACAGGACTCCACGACAGTATCGCGCGCCGTTGACTGTCGTCACCAACACGATACGCTCCTTGTGCGAGCCCACCATCGACGCCCACCAGGCGGCCCACTCGGCCCACGCGGCCCACAAGGCAAGGGGGCGACCCGCCATGAACGTCTCGGCCCATGTCGACACCTTCGCGCGCGACCACCTCCCGCCCCCCGAGCAGTGGCCGGAGCTCCGCTTCGACCTGCCGGAGCTGAGGTACCCCGATCGGCTGAACTGTGCCGCCGAGCTGCTGACGGGCCCGCCCGACGACCGCCCGGTCTTCCACACCCCGGCCGGGGACACATGGACGTACGGCACACTGCGCGCCCGGGTCGACCGGCTCGCGCATGTGCTCACCGGTGACCTCGGGGTCGTCCCCGGCAACCGTGTCCTGCTGCGCGGCCCGACCACGCCCTGGCTCGCGGCCTGCTGGCTGGCGGTACTGAAGGCCGGCGCGGTCGCCGTGACGGTGCTGGCCCAGCAGCGCCCGCACGAGCTGGCCACGATGTGCGGGATCGCACGCATAGAGCACGCCCTGTGCGACATACGCTCCGTCGACGACCTCGCCAAGGCCGAGATACCGGGCCTCAGGATCACGACGTACGGCGGCGACGCCCCCGACGACCTCCTGAACCGCGAGGCGCCCCAGACGCCGTACCCCGCTGTGGAGACCGCGGCCGACGACGTGGCGCTGATCGCCTTCACCTCCGGGACCACCGGGCGCCCCAAGGGCTGTATGCACTTCCACCGGGATGTGCTCGCGACAGCCGACACCTTCTCCAGGCATGTGCTGCGGCCCCATGTGGACGATGTGTTCGCGGGCAGTCCGCCGCTCGGTTTCACCTTCGGGCTCGGCGGTCTGGTGGTCTTCCCGATGCGCGCGGGCGCCAGCTCCCTCCTCCTCGAACAGGCCGGTCCCCAGCAGTTGCTGCAGGCCGTCGCCGAGCACCGGGTCTCCGTTCTCTTCACCGCGCCCACCGCCTACCGCGCCATGCTCGACGGGATCGACGCGTACGACGTCTCGTCCCTGCGCCGCTGTGTCTCCGCCGGTGAGAACCTCCCCGCGGCCACCTGGCGGGCCTGGCGGGAGCGGACCGGGCTGCGGATCGTCAACGGCATCGGCGCCACCGAGCTGCTGCACATCTTCATCTCCGCGGCCGACGAGGACATCCGGCCGGGGACGACCGGGGTGCCGGTACCCGGATGGCACGCGCGCGTGGTCGACGAGAGGGGTCACGAGAAGCCCGACGGCGAGCCCGGACTGCTCGCCGTACGCGGCCCGGTCGGCTGTCGTTATCTCGCCGATCCCCGGCAGCGCGAGTACGTGCGGGACGGCTGGAACATCACCGGCGACACATACATCCGCGAGAACGATGGTTACTTCCGCTATGTGGCCCGCGCGGACGACATGATCATCTCCGCCGGGTACAACATCGCCGGACCGGAGGTCGAGGACGCCCTGCTGCGACACCCGGACGTGGTCGAGGCGGCGGTCGTGGGGCGGGCCGACGAGGCACGTGGTCAGGTCGTCGTCGCCTTCGCGGTCCTGAAGGAGGGCGCCGAACGAGATGCCGACGCGCTGCGCGCCTTCGTCAAGGGCGAACTGGCACCCTACAAATGCCCGCGCGAGATCGTCTTCCTGGACGCGCTGCCGCGCACGGCGACCGGAAAGCTCCAGCGGTTCAGGCTGCGCACCGATGGTGACCAGCAGTGATCCACACGACCTAAGATGATCAACGTGTCCGACCAGCATGCACCACGGTCTCTCATCGTCACGCTCTACGGAGCCTACGGCCGCTTCATGCCGGGCCCCGTGCCCGTCGCCGAGCTGATCCGGCTGCTGGCCGCGGTCGGCGTGGACGCCCCCTCCGTACGGTCGTCGGTGTCCCGCCTCAAGCGGCGCGGGCTGCTGCTGCCGACCCGCACGGCACAGGGCGCCGCCGGCTACGCGCTGTCCCCGGACGCCCGCCAGCTGCTCGACGACGGCGACCGGCGCATCTACGCGGTCACCCCGCCCGAGGACGAGGGCTGGGTGCTCGCCGTGTTCTCGGTGCCCGAGTCGGAGCGGCAGAAGCGGCACGTGCTGCGCTCCCGACTGGCCGGACTCGGCTTCGGCACGGCGGCCCCCGGGGTGTGGATCGCCCCGGCGCGACTGTACGAGGAGGCCCGGCACACGCTCCAGCGGCTGCGGCTCGACCCGTACGTGGACTTCTTCCGCGGCGAGCATCTCGGTTTCGCGGCGACCGTGGAGGCGGTCTCCCGCTGGTGGGACCTGGCCGCGATCGCCAAGGAGCACGAGGCGTTCCTCGACCGCCACGCGCGCGTGCTGCACGACTGGGAGGAGCGGGCCGACACTCCGCCGGAGGAGGCCTACCGCGACTACCTCCTCGCCCTCGACTCCTGGCGCCACCTCCCCTACGCCGACCCCGGGCTGCCTGCCGCGCTGCTCCCGGAGGACTGGCCGGGCGGGCGGGCGGCGGCGGTGTTCCGGGGCCTGCACGAGCGGCTGCGGGACGCGGGGGCCACGTTCGCCGGTCTGTGATCCCGGGCCGTCGCAGTCGCGCGGTGCGCCGAGAGGAGCGGCCCCTCAAGCCCCCAGTCCGAGCCGGGGCTTCGGGGCATCCGTGCGGCCGGTCTGTGGCCGGCGGCTGCCCGCGCGGTACGGGTCGGGCCAGGCGACGCCGGGACCGTCGTACCCCTGCTCGGCGGCCGCGTGCAGGGTCCAGTGGGGGTCGTAGAGATGCGGGCGGGCCAGCGCGCACAGGTCCGTACGCCCGGCCAGGATCAGTGAGTTGACGTCGTCCCAGGAGGAGATGGCGCCGACCGCGATCACCGGGACGCCGGTCTCGTGGCGGATCCGGTCGGCGTACGGCGTCTGGTACGACCGCCCGTATTCCGGGTGCTCCTCGGCCACGACCTGCCCGGTCGACACGTCGATCGCGTCGGCGCCGTGCGCGGCGAAGGCGCGGGCGATCTCGACGGCGTCCGCGGCCGTGTTGCCGCCCTCGGCCCAGTCGGTGGCGGAGATACGGACGGTCATGGGCCGTTCCTGCGGCCACACTCCCCTGACGGCGTCGAAGACTTCGAGTGGGAAGCGGAGGCGCTTGGCAAGCGAGCCGCCGTAGGCGTCTGTGCGGCGGTTGGTCAGCGGGGAGAGGAAGCCGGAGAGCAGATAGCCGTGGGCGCAGTGCAGTTCGAGGAGGTCGAAGCCGGCTCGGGCGGCCCGCACGGCGGCTTGCGTGAACTGCAGGCGGATGTCGGTCAGTTGGGCACGGCTGAGCTCGCGCGGGGTCTGGTTGGAGGGCTTGTACGGGATCGGGGACGGCGCCACGACCGGCCAGTTGCCCTCGGTCAGCGGCTCGTCGATGCCCTCCCACATCAACTTGGTCGAGCCCTTGCGGCCACTGTGGCCGAGCTGCACACCGATCGCGGTGCCCGGCGACCGCGCATGGACGAAGTCGGTGATCCGCTTCCACGCCTCGGCCTGTCTGCCGTTGTAGAGGCCGGTGCAGCCGGGCGTGATGCGCCCCTCGGGCGAGACGCACACCATCTCGGTCATCACCAGCCCGGCGCCGCCGAGCGCCCTGGCCCCCAGGTGGACCAGGTGGAAGTCGCCCGGGATGCCGTCGGTGGCGGAGTACATGTCCATCGGTGAGACCACGACCCGGTTGCGCAGGGTCAGACCGCGCAGCCGGAACGGGGTGAACATCGGGGGCGTGCCCGGCGGGCAGCCGAACTCGCGCTCCACGGCGCCGGTGAAGCGGGCGTCGCGCAGGCGCAGGTTGTCGTGGGTGACCCGGCGGCTGCGGGTGAGCAGGTTGAAGGCGAACTGGCGGGGCGGCTGGTCCAGGTAGAGGCCGAGGTTCTCGAACCACTCCAGGCTCGCGCGGGCGGCGCGCTGCGTGGAGGCGACGACGGGTTTGCGCTCCGCCTCGTAGGCCGCCAACGCCTGTGTCAATGACGGGTGTTCCTCCAGGCAGGCGGCCAGGGCGAGGGCGTCCTCCACGGCGAGCTTGGTTCCGGAGCCGATGGAGAAGTGGGCGGTGTGGGCCGCGTCGCCGAGCAGCACGGTGTTGCCGTGCGACCAGCGTTCGTTGACCACCGTGCGGAAGGTGGTCCAGGTGGAGTCGTTGGAGCGGAGGGGGCGGCCGCGGAGTGCTTCGGCGAAGATCTTGGCGCAGCTCTGCGTCGACTCCTGTGCGCCGACCTCGTCGAAGCCGGCCGCCCTCCAGACCTCCTCTCGCATCTCGATGATCACGGTGGAGGCGTCGGGCCCGTAGGGGTAGCCGTGGAGCTGCATCACGCCGTGCTCGGTCTCGGCGATCTCGAACCGGAAGGCGTCGAAGGCGAAGTCGGCGGCGAGCCAGATGTAGCGGCAGTGGTGCGAGGTCACATGGGGGCGGAACACGGGTGCGTGGGCCCCGCGTGTGGTGCTGTTGACTCCGTCGGCGGCGATGACGAGGTCGTCCGTCTTTTCGAGACCGGCCGGGGCCCGGGTACGGAAGCGGAGGTCCACGCCGAGCGCGCGGCAGCGGTCGTGCAGTATCTCCAGGAGTCGTCTGCGACCGAGGGCGGCGAAGCCGTGTCCTGAGGAGGTGTGCCGGACGCCCCGGTGCACGATGTCGATGTCGTCCCAGCGGACGAAGTCGGCCTGCATCGCCTCGTAGACCACCGGGTCGGCGTGCTCGATGCCACCGAGGGTCTCGTCGGAGAGGACCACTCCGAAGCCGAAGGTGTCGTCGGGGGCGTTGCGTTCCCAGACGGTGATTTCACGTCCGGGATCGAGCCGCTTCAGCAGAGCTGCCGCGTACAGCCCACCAGGACCGCCGCCGATGATCGCGATGCGTCGGACAGACGTGGACATGATCACCGCCCCTTCCACTTCGGCGGCCTCTTCTCCGTGAACGCCGCGTGGAACTCCCGGTAGTCCTCGCCGTTCATCAGCAGGGCCTGCGTCGAGGCGTCCAGTTCCACCGAGGCCGCCAGCGGCATGTCCAGTTCCGCCGTCAGGAGGGCCTTCGTCTGTGCGTACGCCAGGGCCGGGCCCTCGGCCAGGCGGTGGGCCAGGGCCTGGGCCGCCTCGTCCGCGCCGCCCTCCCCCGTCAGTTCGCTGATCAGGCCGATGCGCTCGGCCTCGGGGGCGCGGACCGGTTCGCCGAGCATGAGGAGGCGGGTGGCATGGCCGAGGCCGACGACGCGGGGCAGCAGATAGGCCGCGCCCATGTCGCCGCCGGACAGGCCGACCCGGGTGAAGAGGAAGGCGAAGCGGGCCGAGGGGTCCGCCACCCGGAAATCGGCCGCCAGGGCGAGGACCGCGCCGGCGCCCGCCGCCACCCCGTGCACGGCCGCGATCACCGGGAACGGACACTCCCGTACGGCCCGCACCACCTGGCCCGTCATCCGGTTGAAGTCGAGGAGCTGGGCGGTGTCCATGGCGAGGGTCGCGCCGATGATCTCGTCGACGTCACCGCCGGAACAGAACCCGCGGCCCTCACCGGCCAGGACCAGGGCGCGCACGGAACGCTCGCGGGACAGCTCGGCGAGCAGGTCGCGCAGGTCGGCGTAGGCGCCGAAGGTGAGCGCGTTGAGTCTGTCGGGGCGGGCGAGGGTGACCGTGGCGACGCCGTCGGCGAGGTCGACGCGCAGATGCTGCCAGTCGGGGGTGCGGGCGGCGGAGCCGGTGAAGGGGCTCATGATCGTGCGGCCTCCTCGTGCTCGGAGTGCTCGGACGACGTGCGAGTGGCGAGGTTCCAGGTGCGCTCTGCCCTTCGAAGCTATCACTCATCTTTGACTGTCGTCATGAGTGCGCGATAGAGGTGCGAGAGGTGTCCGGATGTGACCTGGCCCCGTCACATCCGTCACGGCTCGTCGACAGACCGGCAACGGCGGGATCAGCCGTGGGAGGCAAGCCGTTGCTACGGGTAAGCCGCCTGCCAACGGGGCCGAAGGTCCCGTACGGTGCCCGCCGGACGACTCTGCCGAGGGCGCCGTACCATTCATCGGGTTGAAAGCAGGACAGCCTGCTCATGAACGGAACCGCCTTGCAAGATCGCCCCCCAGCCTCCGCGTCCTGGCGCATCGCGCTGCCGCATTCCGCCGCGGCCGTGCCCGTGGCGCGCGCTCTGGTCCGCACCGCGCTGGCCGAGCTGGAGCACGGGGCGGACTGCGACACCGCGGAGCTGCTGACGGCCGAGCTGGTGGCGAACGCCGTGGAGCACACGGTCGGCGACACCCCGATAGAGCTGGTCGTGGAGCTGCTGCCGACCGGCTGCCAGGTGGAGGTGCACGACCCGGACCCGGCGCCTCCGGGGCATCTCACCCGGCCGGACACCACGGAACCGGATCCCTGGCAGGAGCACGGCCGGGGGCTGCTCCTGATCAGGGCGCTCAGCTCGTCGTGCGGTCACCGCCCCACCGAGACCGGCAAGGCGGTGTGGTTCCACCTCAAGGCGGTGCCGCCTCAGTGGCACCCGGCGTGAGGTTCAGGCCAGGGTCGCGACCAGCACGGCCTTGATCGTGTGCAGGCGGTTCTCCGCCTCGTCGAAGACGACCGAGTGCGCCGACTCGAACACCTCGTCCGTGACCTCCAGGGAGTCGAGGCCGTGGGTCTCGAAGATCTCCTGGCCCACCTTCGTACCGAGGTCGTGGAAGGCGGGCAGGCAGTGCAGGAACTTGACGTCCGCGTTCCCCGTGGCCCGCAGCACGTCCATGGTCACCGCGTACGGCGACAGCGCGGCGATCCGCTCGTCCCACACGTCCTTCGGCTCGCCCATGGAGACCCAGACGTCGGTCGCGACGAAGTCCGCCCCTCGCACGCCCTCCTGCAGCGACTCGGTGAGGGTGATCCGCGCCCCGCTGTCCACGGCGAGCGCACGCGCCCGCTCGACGATGTCCTGCGCGGGCCAGTAGGCCGTCGGCGCGACGATCCGTACGTCCATGCCCAGCAGCGCACCGGTGATCAGATACGAGTTGCCCATGTTGAACCGCGCGTCACCGAGGTAGGCGAACGCGATCTCCCGGACCGGCTTCGCGGTGTGCTCGGTCATCGTGAGCACATCGGCCAGCATCTGTGTGGGGTGCCAGTCGTCGGTGAGCCCGTTGTAGACGGGCACCCCGGCGTACGCCGCCAGCTCCTCCACCTTCTGCTGGCTGTCCCCGCGGTACTCGATCCCGTCGTACATACGGCCGAGCACGCGCGCGGTGTCGCGTACGGACTCCTTGTGCCCGATCTGCGAGCCGGACGGGTCCAGGTAGGTCGTCGAGGCGCCCTGGTCCGCCGCGGCGACCTCGAACGCGCAGCGCGTGCGCGTCGAGGTCTTCTCGAAGATCAGCGCGATGTTCTTCCCGCTCAGGTACCGGGTCTCGGCCCCCGCCTTCTTGGCGGCCTTCAGCTCGGCCGCCAGCTCGACCAGCCCGAGGAACTCCTGCTCGGTGAAGTCGAGCTCCTTGAGGAAATGACGGCCGGCGAGGGCGGTCGGAACTGTCGCCATGGGGGGGCGCTCCAGAGGTACGTGATCAGACGGACCTTGGAAGTCTATACGACCTTCAGCATTTATATACAGACAGCTGTACGACCCTGCGCACACGGGTTCCCTATACGGCCGCCCGTTCCACCGGACAGCTCATGCAGCGCGGCCCGCCCCTGCCCCGCCCCAGCTCGCTGCCCGGGATCTCGATGACCTCGATGCCCTGCTTGCGCAGATGGGTGTTGGTGGTGGCGTTGCGCTCGTAGGCGACGACGACACCCGGCTCGACGGCGAGGACGTTGCAGCCGTCGTCCCACTGCTCGCGCTCGGCGGCGTGCACGTCCTGGGTGGCGGTCAGGACCCGGATCTCGCTCAGCCCGAGCGCGGCGGCGATCGCGCGGTGCATGTGCTCCGGCGGGTGGTCGGTGACCTTGAGTTCCTTGTCGCCGACGCCGGGTTCGATGGTGTACGACCGGAGCATGCCGAGCCCGGCGTACTGGGTGAAGGTGTCGCCGTCGACCATCGTCATCACGGTGTCGAGATGCATGAAGGCCCGCCGTTTCGGCATGTCGAGGGCCACGATCGAGTGCGCGGAGCCCTCGGCGAACAGCTTGTGCGCGAGCATCTCGACGGCCTGGGGCGTGGTCCGCTCGCTCATGCCGATGAGGACGGCGCCGTTGCCGATGACGAGGACGTCGCCTCCCTCGATGGTGGACGGGTAGTCGGCCTGGCCCTCCGACCAGACGTGGAACGTTTCGTCACGGAAGAGCGGGTGGTGGCGGTAGATCGCCTCGAAGTGGACCGTCTCGCGCCGGCGGGCCGGCCGGCGCATGGCGTTGACGGCGACCCCGTCGTAGATCCAGGCCGAGGTGTCGCGGGTGAAGAGGTGGTTGGGCAGCGGGGCGAGGAGGAAATCGTCGAGGTCCATCACATGGAAGCGCACGGAGGTCGGCTCCGGGTGCGCCTCCAGGAACTCCCGCTTGGTCATCCCGCCGACGAGCGCCTCCGCGAGTTCTCCGGCGGGCAGCGCCTCGAAGGACGCCCGGAGGTGGTCGGTGGCCAGCGGGCCGTACTCCTTCTCGTCGAAGACCCGGTCGAGCACGAGCGACCGGGCCTGCGGGATCTCCAGGACCTCGGTGAGCAGGTCGCCGAAGAGGTGCACGGCGACACCGCGGTCGCGCAGCACGTCGGCGAACCCGTCGTGCTCGGCGCGCGCCCGGCGCACCCAGAGCACGTCGTCGAAGAGGAGTGCGTCCTTGTTGCTGGGGGTGAGCCTTTTGAGCTCGAGATCCGGCCGGTGCAGGATGACGCGGCTGAGCCGCCCGGCTTCGGAGTCGACATGGAATCCCATGCCTCCATCCTGACCACCGAGGGGCCTCTTGACCCGCGGTCCGACCGGCTTTCTTGTTCTCGTCCCCTTGACGACAACTCGCTCTTCCGGTTATCGTCCAACAGACGAAAAGAGGGGGCTCGATGGCCGACATCACCCGGCGCCTCGGCTGGCGCCATCTGCGCGGCGCACCCACGGCGCACATCCGGCACCACCGCGGCGGCACACTGCTGCACGACGGTCCCGGGCTCAGCTTCTGGTTCCGCGCACTGACGGCCGCGCTCTCCGAAGTCCCGGTGGACGACCGCGAGCTGGCCATGACCTTCCACGCCCGTACGTCCGACTTCCAGGACGTGGCGGTGCAGGCGACCGTGACCTACCGGATCGGGGACCCGGCGCTCGCGGCCGCCCGTCTGGACTTCTCGATCGACCCGGACACCGGAGTGTGGCGGGGTGCGCCCCTGGAGCAACTGGGCACACTGCTCACGGAGACGGCCCAGCAGCACGCGCTCGACGTACTGGCCCGCACTCCCCTGTCCGTCGCCCTGGTCGACGGGGTGGCGGCGGTGCGCGAGCGGGTCGCGGCGGGCCTGGACGCCGAGCCACGGCTGCCGGCCACCGGCATCGAGGTGGTCGCCGTACGCGTGATGGCGCTGCGTCCCGAACCGGAGGTGGAACGGGCCCTGCGCACCCCGGCCCGCGAACAGATCCAGCAGGAGGCCGACCGGGCGACCTACGAACGGCGGGCCGTCGCCGTGGAGCGCGAGCGGGCCATCGCCGAGAACGAACTGGACAGCAAGATCGAACTCGCCCGCCGCGAGGAGCAGTTGGTGGACCAGCGGGGCACGAACGCCCGCCGGGAGGCCGAGGAGCACGCGGCGGCGGACGCGGTCCGGGCCGAGGCGGAGGCGACGCGGTCGGTCCGGCTGGCTCGCGCGGAGGCCGACGGAGTGCGCGCGGTCGGCGACGCCAAGGCACAGGCGCAGGCCGCCTGGTTGAAGGTGCACGCGGAGGTCGACGTCGCCACGCTGCACGCCCTCACCGGGACCCGGCTCGCGGAGAACCTGCCGAACATCGACAGCGTGACGATCTCCCCCGACGTACTGACGGGACTCCTGGCCAAACTGGGCGCACGGGAGCCGGAGTGAGTCTCGCGCCGCGCGCGGTCCTGGTCCATCGCACCACGGAGTACGAGGAGTTGGTGGCCCACCACGGCACCCACGGCCAGGCCGCCTTCTTCCTCTCCTCCCGGGGCCGGGACATCCGGGAGGTCGCCGAACGCCACGACCGCACCCGGCGGGCGCTCGCGGAGGTGACCTCCGCGATTCCGCTGACCTGGCGCCAGGCGCGGGTGGAGCGGGCCGACCTGGACCGTTTCCTGTTCGCTCCCGAGGACGTCGTGATCGTGGTCGGACAGGACGGACTGGTGGCGAACGTGGCCAAGTACCTCTCCGGGCAGCCGGTGCTGGGCATCGACACCGAGCCCGGCCGCAACCCCGGTGTCCTGGTGCGGCACCGACCGCGGGACACGGCCAAGTTGCTGACGGCGTCCGGTGCGGGTGTCGACGAGTTGACGATGGTCGAGGCGGTGGCGGACGACACCCAGCGGCTCGTCGCGCTGAACGAGATCTACCTGGGCGCCGCCGGACACCAGACCGCCAGATACCGCCTGGGCCTGGAGGGCGACGGGGGTGTCGTCGAGGCCCAGGCCTCCTCCGGGGTGCTGGTGGGGACGGGGACCGGAGCCACGGGCTGGCTCCGGTCCGTGTGGCAGGAGCGGGGCGCCGCCCTACGGCTGCCGGCCCCGACGGAGACCCGCCTGGTCTGGTTCGTCCGCGAGGCCTGGCCCTCCCCGGCCACCGGCACGTCGCTGACCGCCGGCGAACTCCCCGCCCCCGCCCGCCTCCGCCTCACCATCGAGTCCGAACGCCTGATCGCCTTCGGGGACGGGATGGAGGGCGACTCGCTGGAGCTGACGTGGGGGCAGACCGTGGAGGTGGGGGTGTGCGGGGAGCGGTTGCGGTTGGTGGGATGACCCACGCCTCACAAACGCGGGTCCACCGGCTCCGACTCCAGCGCCAGCACCCCGAACACCGCCTCGTGCACCCGCCACAGCGGCTCGCCCTCCGCCAATCGGTCCAGGGCCTCGAGACCGAGGGCGTACTCACGGATCGCGAGAGAGCGCTTGTGGTTCAGGAACCTCTTGCGCAGCCGGTCGAGGTTCTCCGGACGGGTGTACTCGGGACCGTAGATGATCCGCAGGTACTCCCGGCCGCGGCACTTGATGCCGGGCTGGACCAGACGGCCCTCCGTACTGCGGACCACCGCGCCGAGCGGCTTGACGACCATGCCCTCGCCGCCGCGCCCGGTCATCTCCAGCCACCAGTCGACGCCCGCCCGCACCGACTCCGGGTCACCGGTGTCGACGTAGAGGCGCCGGGTCGTCTGGAGCAGGCCCGTGCCGTCGTGCTCCACCAGGCGGTCGAGGAGGGCCAGTTGCTCGTCGTGCGGGAGCGCGGCGAGGCTGCGGCCCTGGACCGCGAGGATCTGGAACGGGGCCAGGCGGACACCGTCCAGGCCGTCGGTGGTCCAGCAGTAGCGCCGGTACGCGTCGGTGAACGCGCTCGCCGCGTCGGCCCGTTCACGCTGGCGGCCCAGCAGGTCCGTCACGTCCACGCCCCGGTCCGCGGCGCCCTGGAGCGCGGCCAGCGCGCCCGGGAACACCGCGCCGGACGCGGCGCCGACGGCCGCGTACTGCGACCGCAGCAGACCGGAGGCCTTCAGCGACCACGGCATCAGCTCGGCGTCCAACAGCAGCCAGTCGGTCGCGAGTTCGGTCCACAGACCCGCCTCGCCGATCGCCGTGCGCAACCGGTCCAGGATCGCCTCCGTCACCGACTCGTCGTCGAAGAACGGCCGGCCGGTGCGGGTGTACAGCGAGCCGGTCGGACCGTCGACGCCGAAGCGCCTGCGGGCCGCCTCCGCGTCCCGGCAGACCAGGGCCACCGCCCGCGAACCCATGTGCTTCTCCTCGCACACGACCCGCTCGACACCGTCCTGCGCGTACTGCGCGAAGGCCTCTTCCGGGTGCTCCAGGAAGCCTTCGACACGCGAGGTCGCCGTCGGTGCCATGGTCGGCGGAAGATACGGCAGCAGCCGCGGGTCCACCGCGAAGCGGCTCATGACCTCCAGAGCCGCGGCGGCGTTCTCCTCGCGGACCGCCACCCGGCCCTGGTGCCGGGTCTCGACCGCCCTGCGGCCGTGCACGTCGGCAAGGTCGAGGGGCCGGCCGTCCTGCCCGCCGGGCGCCTCCGACTTCAGCGGCTTCGTCGGCTCGTACCAGACCTGCTGCGCCGGTACGTCGACCAGCTCCCGCTCCGGCCAGCGCAGTGCCGTGAGCTTGCCGCCGAAGACCGCTCCGGTGTCCAGGCAGATCGTGTTGTTGAGCCAGGTCGCCTCCGGGACCGGGGTGTGGCCGTAGACCACGGCCGCCCGGCCGCGGTAGTCCTCCGCCCACGGATAGCGCACCGGCAGCCCGAACTCGTCGGTCTCACCGGTGGTGTCGCCGTACAGGGCGTGCGAGCGGACCCGCCCTGAGGTGCGGCCGTGGTACTTCTCCGGCAGACCGGCGTGGCAGACGACCAGGCGGCCGCCGTCGAGGACGTAGTGGCTGACCAGGCCGTCGATGAACTCCCTCACCTCGGCCCGGAACTCGTCCGTGACGCTCTCCATCTGCTCGATGGTCTCCGCAAGGCCATGGGTGTGCTGGACCTTGCGGCCCTTGAGGTAACGGCCGTACTTGTTCTCGTGGTTGCCCGGCACGCACAGCGCGTTGCCCGACTTCACCATCGACATCACGCGGCGCAGCACACCGGGGCTGTCCGGGCCGCGGTCGACGAGGTCACCGACGAAGACGGCCGTACGGCCCTCCGGGTGCACGCCGTCTGCGTAGCCCAACTTGCCCAGCAGCGACTCCAGTTCCAAGGCGCAGCCGTGGATGTCGCCGACGATGTCGAAGGGGCCGGTGAGTTGGGTCAGGTCGTTGAAGCGCTTCTCGGTGACGACGGTGGCGTTCTCGATGTCCGCCACCCCGCGCAGCACGTGCACCTTGCGGAAGCCCTCGCGCTCCAGGTGCCGGATCGAGCGCCGCAGTTCGCGGATGTGGCGCTTGATGACCCGGACCGGCATGTCGGCCCGGTCGGTGCGGCCCGCGTTGCGCTCGGCGCACACCTCCTCGGGCACGTCGAGCACGATGGCGATGGGCAGCACGTCGTACTGCTTGGCCAGGTCGATCAGCTGCCGTCGGGAGTCCGACTGCACGCTGGTCGCGTCGACGACCGTGCGGCGGCCGGCGGCCAGGCGCTTGCCCGCGATGTAGTGCAGGACGTCGAAGGCGTCCTTCGTCGCGCCCTGGTCGTTCTCGTCGTCGGAGACCAGGCCCCGGCAGAAGTCCGAGGAGATCACCTCGGTCGGCTTGAAGTTCCGGCGGGCGAACGTGGACTTGCCGGAGCCGGAGGCGCCGACGAGGACGACGAGGGAGAGGTCGGTGACGGGAAGAGTCCGCCCCGTGCGCTGGGTCTCGGTCATGCCGCCTTCGCCTCCTTCTCGGTGCTGGTCACGGTGCTGGTCACCGCTGTGCTGATCTCGAAAACGGCCATCTGGGTGGGGGGTCCGACCTCCGGGTCGTCCGGCCCCACCGGGACGAACTCCACGCCGTAGCCGTGCCGTTCGGCCACCGACGACGCCCAGTCACGGAACTCCTGCCGCGTCCACTCGAAGCGGTGGTCGCCGTGCCGGACATGCCCGGCCGGGAGCGACTCCCAGCGGACGTTGTACTCGACGTTCGGGGTCGTCACGAGGACGGTGCGGGGGCGGGCCGCGCCGAACACCGCGTACTCCAGGGCGGGCAGCCGGGGCAGGTCGAGGTGCTCGATCACCTCGCTGAGCACGGCGGCGTCGTACCCCTTGAGCCGCTTGTCGGTGTAGGCCAGCGAACCCTGGACGAGCTGGACGCGGGAGGCCATCCGCTCCCCCATGCGGTCCAGCTTCAGCCGCCGGGAGGCGATGGTGAGCGCCCGCACCGACACGTCGACGCCGACGATCTCGGTGAACTTCGGGTCCTTGAGCAGCGCCTGCACCAACTGGCCCTGTCCGCACCCGAGGTCCAGGACGCGGGCGGCACCGGCGGCGCGCAGCGCCTCCAGGATCGCCTCGCGGCGCTGGACGGCGAGCGGGGTCGGCTTCTCCTCGGTCTCGGTCTCCGCCTCGACGGCGTTGTCGATGTCCTCGACCGCGCTGTCGTCGGCCTCCGCGAGCCGCACCAGTTCCAGGCGCTCCATCGCCTCCCGCGTCAGCGACCAGCGGCGGGACAGATAACGGCTGGTGATCAGCTTCTGCTCCGGGTGCGCGGGCAGCCAGCCCTCACCGGCCCTGAGCAGCTTGTCGACCTCGTCGGAGGCCACCCAGTAGTGCTTGGCGTCGTCGAGGACAGGGAGGAGGACGTACAGGTGGCGCAGGGCCTCGGCGACGGTGAGCCGCGTGGACTCCAGTTCGAGACGGACGTACCGCGAGTCGCCCCACTCGGGGAACTCGGTGTCCAGCGCGACCGGTTCGACGGTCACGTCCCAACCGAGCGGCTCGAAGAGACGCCGTACGAGCTCCGGGCCGCCACGGGCCGGAAGCGCGGGCACCTCGACGCGCAACGGCCGCGGCTGCGAGGGCAGTTCGGGCTTCGCGGTGCACACCCCGCGCATCGCGCTGGAGAACACCGCGCTCAGCGCCACCGCGAGCAGCGAAGAGGCCGCGTACGGGCGGTCGTTGACGTACTGCGCGAGCGCCGCGTCCGGGGCGCCGCCGCGTCCCTTGCCCTTGCCGCGCCTGACCAGCGCCACCGCGTCGACCTCCAGCAACAGCGCCGCCGTGCAGCGCTGATCGTCCGCCTCCGGGTACAGGACGTGCGCCCTGCCGTAGGAGGTGGAGAACGCCTGCGCCTTGTCGGGATGCTTGTGCAGCAGGAAGCCGAGGTCGGTGGCGGGGCGCTCGGGAGTGCCGGTGGTACTGATCGTCAGGAACATGCGAGTGGCCTTTCCGGCCGGTGGACGGGACAGGATGCCGTGCGCGCGAAAGCCCCCGAGACGGTGATCCCGGGGGCTCGGCAGGACGACGCTCTCAGCTTCCCACAGCGGGTCCCACCTGCGCATTCGAATAACCAGGAGGCTCCGGTCTACGACAGCTGCGACTGCACCCGCGCGGAGATCAGCTCCAGGTGGTCCAGGTCGTCGAGGTCGAGGACCTGGAGGTAGATCCGACTCGAGCCCACGGCGGCGTAGCGGCCGATCTTGTCGACGACCTCGGCGGGGGTGCCGGCCAGGCCGTTGGCCTTGAGCTCCTCGACGTCACGGCCGATCGCCGCGGCGCGACGGGCGACCTCCTGGTCGTCCTTGCCGACGCACACGACGAGGGCGTTGGAGAAGGTGATCGCGTCGGCCGCGCGGCCCGCTTCCTGCGCGGCGGCACGGACCCGGCCGAACTGGGTCTCGCTGTCCTCGGGCGAGCCGAACGGCATGTTGAACTCGTCGGCGTAGCGGGCGGCGAGGCGCGGGGTACGGGTCGCGCCCTGGCCGCCGATCAGTACGGGGATCCTGTCCTGGGCGGGCTTGGGCAGCGCGGGCGACTTCGTGAGCTCGTAGTGCTCGCCGTGGAAGTCGAAGGTCTCGCCGGGCGCGGTGGCCCACAGACCGGTGACGATCTCCAGCTGCTCCTGGAGGCGGGGGAACTTCTCCTTCGGGAACGGGATGCCGTACGCCGTGTGCTCCTCCTCGAACCACCCGGCGCCCAGGCCGAGTTCGACGCGGCCGCCGGACATCTGGTCGACCTGGGCGACCTGGATGGCGAGGACGCCGGGGAGCCGGAAGGTGGCGGCGGTCATCAGGGTGCCGAGGCGTATCCGCTTGGTCTCGCGGGCGAGACCGGCGAGGGTGATCCAGGCGTCGGTGGGGCCGGGCAGGCCGTCGGCATCGCCCATCTTCAGATAGTGGTCGGAACGGAAGAAGGCGTCGAAGCCGAGGTCCTCGGTGGCCTTGGCGACGGTGAGGAGGGTGTCGTAGCTCGCGCCCTGCTGGGGCTCGGTGAAGATGCGGAGATCCATGATTCCATCCTGCACGCAGGAGTTCACCGTGGTCCCACCGGTCCCTGTGACCCCGCCAGTGACCGAGCCCTGCGGTGATCGTTGGCGCAGGTGGAGCCGGCTCGTCGTCGCCGGTGCGTGATCCGTTACCCGCGTCGGCCCCTCCGCCGGGGTCCTTGGGCCGAGGAGGCCTCATGTCCGAAGAAACCGTGCCGCCGACTGCGGGGGGTTGGGCAGCGGCTCTGACGGCGTTGGATGCGGATCTTCAGGGGGCCGGGGATTCTGGGCTGGGGGTCGGTGAGGAGGGGGTGGGCTGAGGGTTGTCCGGTGGCTGCGGATCGGTGGGGGCCGGTCGCGCCCCGCGGCGGAGCCGCTGATGTCACTGCCCCGCGCCCCTAGGTGGGTACAGCCGGGCTGCTTCGACTGCACCCACTCAGGGGCGCGGAACCGCGCGACCAGCCACGACGCACCCGCAGCCGAAAAGCTCACCCCGCCTCGGGCAACTCCTCCCCCCGGTCCGCCAGTCTTCGCAGCATCTGCAGTACCCGGTCCCGCGACTCGTCCGCCGCGTCGATCGCCTCCATGCACTGCCAGTACGTCGTCTCGTCGTCCGCCGCGCAGGCGAGGCCGACCAGGGCTATGCCCACCTCGCCGAGGAGGCCGCCGAGGCAGAGAAGGGCCTGGCGGGCATCGCCGAGTTCGGTGAGCTGCGCGGCCCGCAACTCCGCCACGGCGATGTCGGGACGCTCCAGGACTCCGCAGCCCCGGCCCGCCAGCTCGGTCAATCCCAGCGCCTCGCCCCGGAGTTCGGGGGGCCCGGCGACCGCGAGGCGGCTCCCTATCGCCTGGGCCAGGGCCTGCGCCTGCCACACCTCCGCCATGACCTGAGGCGCCTCGCCGCCCCCGGCCAGGGCACGCCTGCTCGTCACGATGAGCCGCACCGCGTCCATCGGCTGCCCCCGTCTGTCGCGACGTACCCCGGGGCACGTCCGCCCGAACTCCCTTGTCCACTACCCAGAGTGAGGTCGCCTGGAACGAAAAACCAGAGGTAGACGGAAATCTGTGGACAACAAATCGATTTCGAAGCCATTTTTCATCACGGAGAGTGAAAGAGGACTGACCCCTTCCTCACGGCGCCGGAAACCGCCGCTCGTTGCGGTCGATCTTCGCGTCCAGTGCGGCCAACGGATCGACGCCGAGCACCTCGCACAGCTGGAGCAGATACGCGAGCACGTCGGCGATCTCGTCCGTGACGCGGTGCGCGGTGTCCGGGTCGTCCATCACCCGCGTCGACTCCTCGGGCGTCAGCCACTGGAAGATCTCCAGCAGTTCGGACGCCTCCACACTGAGCGCGGCGACGAGGTTCTTGGGGGTGTGGTACGGCTGCCAGTCGCGGGCCGCCGCGAAGTCGGCCAGCCTGCGCTGCAGTTTCGCCACGTCAAGAGGTTCGGTCACGGCTCCAGGTGTACCACCGTGACGCCGTCCACCCCCGTGGCCCACGAGGCGTCGCTCACCGCGCCGACGAGCCTGATGTGCCCGCGCTCGCACATCCGCACGGCCAGCCGCAGCAGTTCGGTCCGCTGCCGCGGGTCCAGGCTCCGGTCGAGGTTGTCGGCGAGCACGGTGAGCGTCTGCATCGCCGCGGGCACCTCACCGGCCGGGTCGACCTCCAGCACTCCGGGGCCGGTGAGCAGCACCAGGGCGAGGGCGAGATACCTCAACTCGCCGTCGCCCAGCCGCCCGAGCTCCGTCCGGCTGCCGTCCCCACGGTCGAGCAGGGCCCGGACCATGTCGGCGGGCAGGGGTTCGGCGAGCACGTCGGCGACGGGTCCCGCGCATCCGGCGCGCACCGCGGCGACGAGTTGCGCGTGCCGTCGGCCGCACTCCGTGCGGGTGCGCCACAGGACGTCGGCGAGGTTGTCGCAGCCGCCGAGCAGCCGTCCGGAACCGGTCGGGACGGGCAGGCGCATGCGTCCGGGCCGTGGGTCGCAGCCGAAGACGGAGCGCAGGGCGACGACCATCTGTTCGGCGGCGGCGAGAACGCGTCGCTGTCCATCCGTCTTGCCGGCCACGCGCAACGGCAGCAGGGGGGTGCCGAGCTGGTCGTCCGGGAGCGGGGCGCGGGTGACCGGCGCGGTCCCGGCGGTGTGCCAGGCGGCCTGTACGGATCGGCGGGAGGGGTCGCGCAGGGCGGTCTCCAGCAGGACCAGCCCGCCGGAGGTCAACCGCTCCCCCACGATGCGCAGTTCGGGCTCGGCCTGGACGGCGACATCGAGCCGGACCGGACCTTCGGGCCCGTCGGCCGTGCAGCCGATCCGGAAGCCGCGACGGCGCTGAGCGTCGGGGCGGGCCCGGTCGGGGACGCACGAGAGGGGGTACGGGAACACCTCATCGAGGCTCGCGCCGCCACCGAGTCGCGCGAGCGACTCGTACGCCCGGAGCGCGCTCGTCTTGCCGCTCCCGCTGGGCCCTGCGAACAGGGTCAGCGGCCCGAGCGGCAGCCCGGCCCGCCGGTGTCCGGCGTACGCGGAGAGCCGCAGCTCGGTGAGACAGGGCCGGTCGGGCCGGCGCTGCGGCGACTCCGCGAGCGGCGAAGCGGCCTGGGCCGGTACGACGGAGGAGGTGGGGGACACACGCATATCCGGACCGTAGGACTCCGCCACGGGGCGAACCGTTCCTCCGTCGCGGCCTTCCCACGAACGAGCGAACGCCACCCCGGCCGGCCGTGACGTCCGTCCGGAAGCAGCCCGCCCCCATGTCGACCGACGGCCCCACAACCGGACCACCGTCGAACCAGCGCGCCAGCCTCACTACCGCGCCGGCAGATCAGCCAGGCCGCCCCCGCGACCAGCCCCCGCCCCCAACCGCTATGCCCCCGGCATCCCCGCGCTCTCCATCAACCCCGTCACCTCGGTGCCGGCCGGAGTGAGCAGGAACACGTTCCGGTCCACCCGGTGCATCCCGCTGGCCAGTCCGAACACGACGCCCGTGCTGAAGTCGAGGACCCGCTTGGCGACGTCCGTCTCCGCGCTGGTGAGGTCGAGGAGGACGGGGATGCCCGCCATCAGGGTCTCGGCGACCTCGCGGGCGTCCGCGAAGACGTTGATCCGCAGGACCACGAACCGGCGCCGGGCCTCGGTCTCGGCCTCCGGCACGGACCGGTGGTCGACCGCGGACGGCCACGCGTCCCGCCCGCGCAACGGAACGACCTGGGCGAGCCCCTCCCACTGTTCATCGGTGACGTCGTACCTGTTCACCGGCTGCCCCCGCTCCGATTCGCATTCAATGCCTGCACCAGCCAATTCTTACGCCAAGTCACCCGTTCGGCCCAACAACGACACGGTCCGCGACGGACACGGCGGACACATCACGTCACCCTCGACCGGACGAAAGGGTCTTACCCCCCTCACACCGGACTCTTGGCCTCCGTCGCCACCTCGCTCACCGGGTCCGATTAGCGTCCGGTGCCGTGCTCCTGGCAGAAACTCAGCTGTCGGCGCCCGGCCGGCCGACCCAGCCGGCGGTGTCCACCGCCCCGGAACCTCCCACGCAGTGGCATCGCGTCCTGACGCTGCTGGCGGACGTCAGCCTGTTCATCGGCACGCGCCAGGTGTGGACACAGGCGGCCACCCACCGGCCCGCCGTGGCCGCGGTCATCTCGGCCTGTTACGCGTCGATCCTCGTCTGCGGCGTGCTCGCCCTGGTCGTGCGCGGCCGGCGCTCCCTCGCGCGCGTGGACCTGTGCGTGCTGGTGACCGGTCTGACGCTCGCCCTGTGTGCGTTCGCCCTGTTCCACCGCGGCTCCGACGAGTCCGTCCTCACCGCGCAGGCGGCCCGCGACCTGGTCGCCGGGCACGGGATCTACGGCCGTCCCTGGCCCTGGCTCTTCGGCGGCAACGGCATCGCGCTCACCCCGACCGTCACGGGCGGCTACGACTACACCTACGGCTATCCCCCGCTCGCCCCGCTGCTGACCGCCCCCCTGCTGTGGCTCGGCCACGGCGGTCTGCCGGCCATAGCGATGAGTACGGGTGCGCTGCTCGTCGGCACGGTCGTGCTGTGGTGGCTGCTGCCGACGCCGTGGCGGTCGGCGGCGACGATGACGTGCCTGGGATTCTCGATGGTCTCCATGTACGGCCGGCTCGGTTACCCCGCGATCCTGGCGCTGGCCCTGCTGGTGCCGGTGGTGGTGCGCTGGCCCCGGATCGGGCGGGGCGGGCGGCTGGGTCCGACCGGGGTGGCGCAGGCCGCCTGTCTGGGGGCGGCGTGCGCGGCGCAGCAACTGCCGTGGTTCCTCGCGCCGTTCCTGCTCGCCGGGATCTACGCGGTACGGCGCGGGGAGTTCGGCGCGCGGGCGGCGGGGCTGGTGGTGCTGCGGCTCGCCGGGGTCGCTGCCGCCGTATGGCTGTTGATCAACGCGTACTTCGTCGTGAGCCAACCGGTCGCGTGGCTGAAGGGGATCGCGCTGCCGCTGATCCAGGGCGCGGTGCTGCACGGCCAGGGCCTGGTGGGCGTGTCGCTGTATCTCACGGGCGGCAGCGACCGGCTCGACTGGTACGGGTACGCGAGTCTGCTGCTGCTCGCCGGTCTGCTGGCGCTGTTCGTGGTGTTCGTGCGCCGCCTCGGCCCGGCGGCGACCGTGCTGCCGTGGCTGGCCTTCTGGCTGGCGACGCGTTCGCAGGACGGCTACTACCTGATGATGACCCCGTTGTGGCTGGCGGCGGCGGTCACCGCGCCCGCGCCGGAGTTCGCGGGGGCCTGGCAGCCGTTCACCCGCCGGCTCACCGGCCCGCACCGGCGTCCGGCACGGATCGCCGCGGCTGTTCTGCTGCTGAGTCCGGCACTGGCGAGCGCGGCGCTGGCGGCCACCGGCTCACCGCCCCTGCGCATGGAGGTCACCTCCGTGCGGCACGACGTCCGCACGCTCTCCCGGCTGACGCTCCGTGTCACCAACACGGACGACGAGGCCCTCACGCCCCATTTCACCCTCACCCGGGGTCAGGGCATGTACCCGTACTTCTCGGTCCTGCGGGGACCCAGGACGCTGACCGCGCACGCGACGGCGACCTATGAACTGCGGCCGCCCGGGGGGACGTACGCCCTCCCGAAGCCGGGTCGGCACATCCGGCTCCGGGTGTTCACGTCCTCGCCGCAGACGCTGTCGAGCACCTACGTCACGCTGCCGACCGCTTGAAGCGGAGCGAGGCGGTGACCGTGGTCAGGCCGCGGATCATGCCCAGCTGGTTCCAGCCCAGGCCGAACTGGTCGCGGTCCACCGAGAACTCGGCGTTCAGCGTGACCGCGTCGGCGCTCACGTCGCCGACCTTTGCGGTGAACGACTGGGGGCGGCTGATGCCGCGCGCGGTGAGCTGACCGATCACGTGCACCTGGTCGCCGTCCCGCAGCTCGGCGCTGCGCACCGCGAAGGTGATCTGGGGGTGGTTCTCGACGTCGAAGAAGTCGGCGCCGCGCAGGTGTTCGTCGCGCTTGGCGTTCTTGGTGTCGAGGGAGGCGGCGTCGAGGGTCACGGTGCCGACGGCGGACCCGTCTGCCCGCACCTCGCCCTGGCCTTCCACGCCGGCGAAGGCGCCCTTCACGGTCACCAGGCCCCACATGGTCTTGTGCTTGAGCGCGACGGTGGTGGCGGTCCGGTCGAGCTGCCAGGTCCCGGTTTCGACGGCGACGGTCATGATCCCTCGGTTCTGTAGTTCAAATTTGGATGATGTCACGCTAGCGCATACTCCAAATTTGAACAACAGCTACACTCGAAGCATGGCCGATCCGTCCGAATGTCCCGCCGCGTCCGGCGGACTCCTGCCCCCTGAGCTGCACGCATGGATGCTGATGCTGGCCGCGACGGGAGCCGTCGAGCAGGAGCTGCGCTCCGTCGTGAAGGAACGGCTGGACGTCTCGCACGACGAGTTCCTGGTCCTGTCGCTGCTCGGCGCACACCCCGGCCAGGCCCTGCGCATGACCCAGATCGCCGAGCTCCTGGGCCGCCCGAAGACCCGCCTCACCTACCAGATCGCCTGCCTTCAGCACGCCGGTCTGGTCACTCGCAGATCGGTCTGCGGTGACAAGCGGGGCATCGAGGTCACCCTCACCGAGAAGGCCCGAGGGCTGCTCAAGGACGCCTCCGACGCACTCGCCGAGACGGTCAAGGAGGCCTTCGGGCGCTTCGTCGGCCCCGCGCAGCGCCAGGCGTTGTGCGCGCTGATGCCCGACTTCGTCGCGGAGCCGGCACCGGAGTAGTCACCGGTGCGGCCGCGGGTACCCGGCCGGTGCCCGCGCCGACACCGGAGGAGGGACTCATGACGACCTCCGACCTGCCCGCTCCTGCCGTACGCCGACCCGACGCACCCACGCCGGACACAGCGGCCCTGGAACACGCGCTGCGCGAGCAGGTCGACGGCGAGGTCCGCTTCGACGCCGGGAGCCGGGCCGCCTACTCGACGGACGCCTCGAACTTCCGTCAGACCCCGATCGGCGTGGTCGTGCCCCGGACGCCCGAAGCGGCCGCGGAGGCGGTGGCCGTGGCCCGCGAGCACGACGCGCCGGTGCTGTCCCGGGGTGGCGGGACCAGCCTCGCCGGACAGTGCACCAACACCGCCGTGGTGATCGACTGGTCGAAGTACTGCGACCGTCTGGAGTCCGTAAACCCCGACGCCCGCACCTGTGTCATCCAGCCCGGCATCGTCCTCGACGAACTCAACCGCCAACTCGCCCCGCAGGGACTGCGGTTCGGACCGGAGCCCGCCACCCACGCCAACTGCACCATCGGCGGCATGATCGGCAACAACTCCTGCGGGGCCACCGCGCAGGCGTACGGCAAGGTCGTCGACAACATCGCACGCCTGGAAGTCCAGTTGTACGACGGCACCCGGTTCTGGTGCGGGGAGACCAGCGACGAGGAGTACGCCGAGATCGAGCGGCACGGAGATCTGCGGGCCCGGCTGTACCGGCAGTTGCGCGCCCTGCGCGACACCTACGCCGACGAGATCCGCGCCCGCTTCCCCGACATCCCGCGCCGCGTCTCCGGCTACAACCTCGACTCGCTGCTCCCGGAGTACGGCTTCGACGTCGCCGGGCTGCTGGTCGGCAGCGAGTCGACGCTGGTCACGGTGGTGCGCGCGGAGCTGGAACTGGTCCCGGTGGTCAAGGAGCGCACCCTGGTCGTCCTCGGGTTCCCCGACATCGAGACGGCCGCGGACGCGGTACCGGCGATCCTGCCGTACGAGCCGATCGCCCTGGAGGGCCTGGACGCGCGGCTGATCCGGGACGAACGGATCAAGCGCCTCAACCCCAAGGCCCGCGCCGAACTCCCCGAGGGAAACGCCTTCTTGATGGTGCAGTTCGGCGCGGACACCCCGCAGGAGGCCGACGAACACGCCCACCGCATGCTCGGCGGCCTGCACGAGTCGGAGCACGACCCCCAGGTCGCCTTCCTCGACGACCCGTCCCACGAACAGGAGTTGTGGCAGGTCCGCGAGGCCGGACTCGGCGCCACCGCGCACATCCCCGGCCGCCCCGACACCTTCGAGGGCTGGGAGGACTCCGCGGTCCCACCCGAACGGCTCGGCGACTACCTGCGCCGACTGCGGTGCCTGTACGACGAGTTCGGCTACCTGAGCGACACCGGGCCCAGTCTCTACGGCCACTTCGGGCACGGCTGTGTGCACACCCGGATCCCCTTCGACCTGTACTCCGCCGACGGGGTCGCGGCCTACCGGCGGTTCATGGAGCGGGCGGCCGACCTGGTCGTCGAGTTCGGCGGTTCCCTCTCCGGCGAGCACGGCGACGGACAGAGCCGGGGCGAGCTGCTGCCCCGCATGTTCGGGGAGCGACTGGTCACCGCCTTCGGCCAGGTGAAGGCCCTCTTCGACCCGTTCGACCGGATGAACCCCGGGAAGGTCGTGGCGCCGTACGGACTCGACGAGAACCTGCGCCTCGGCGGCGACTGGGCGCCGTACGACCCCCGCGACCTGCACTTCCGCTTCCCGCACGACGGCGGGTCCTTCGCCGACGCCGCCAACCGCTGTGTGGGCGTGGGGAAATGCCGTCAGCACACCACCGAGGGCGGCGCGGTGATGTGCCCGTCCTACCAGGTCACGCACGAGGAGGAGCACTCCACGCGTGGGCGGGCCCGGCTGCTGTTCGAGATGCTCGACGGGCACGGCGACAGCCCGGTCCAGGGCGGCTGGCGGTCGGAGGCGGTCCGGGACGCGCTCGATCTGTGTCTGGCCTGCAAGGGCTGCAAGAAGGACTGTCCGGCGGACGTCGACATGGCCACGTACAAGGCGGAGTTCCTCTCCCACCACTACGAGGGCCGCTGGTGGCGCAGGCCCCGCGCCCATCTCTCCATGGGCTGGCTGCCCGCCGTGGCGCAGGTCGTGGGACGCACCCGGCTCGGGCCCGTCGTCAACGCGTTGACCCACACCCCGCCGCTGTCCAGGGCGGCGGTGGCGCTCGCGGGCGTCGAGAACCGCGAGATCCCGCTGTTCGCCGGGGAGACGCTGCAGCAGTGGTTCGCCCGGCACGAGCCGTACGGGGACGGGGCGCGCGGCAGCGTCCTGCTGTGGCCGGACACCTTCACCAACCACTTCCACCCGCACATCGGACAGGCGGCCGTGACCCTGATGGAGCACGCGGGCTGGCGGGTCGTCCTGCCGAAGGAGCCGCTGTGCTGCGGTCTGACCTGGATCTCGACCGGACAACTCGCCACCGCGGAGCGGGTGTTGGGCCGGACCGTGCGCAGGCTGGCCGAGCACGTCAGGGCGGGCGGTCTGGTGGTCGGCCTGGAGCCCAGCTGCACGGCCGTGTTCCGCTCGGACGCGCCCGAGCTGTTCCCCACCGACCGTGACGTGCGGCGGCTGCGCGACCGGACGGTCACACTCGCGGAACTCCTCACCGAGCACTCCCCCGGCTACGAGCCGCCGCACGTCCCGGAACGCTCTGCAAAGGCTCTCGCCCAGGTGCACTGCCACCAGCACGCGGTACTGGACTGGCAGGCCGACCGGGAGCTCCTGCGCCGCGCCGGGGTCGACGCCGAACGACTCGACTCCGGCTGCTGCGGTCTCGCCGGCAACTTCGGTTTCGAGCCGGGCCACCTGGAGGTCAGCGAGGCGTGTGCGGAACGCGTCCTGCTCCCCCGGCTGCGCGAGGAGCCCCCGGAGACGGTGGTCCTGGCCGACGGCTTCAGCTGCCGGACCCAGATCCACGAGCTCGACAGCGGCGGCCACGAGGGGGTGCACCTGGCGGAGCTGCTGGCGAGCGCGATCCCGGGGGCACCGGGCAGCGCGTACGGTGTGGCGCCGGGCGCGAGGCCGGCCGGCCCGAGCCGCAGGGCCAGGGCACTGACCTCGGCCGGGGCGGGGCTCGCAGGTCTGGCCGCGGCGGCCACGGCGGCTCGGTACCTCCGGAACAAGCGGTGACCGGACCTTTCCCGGGGGAGCCGCACCGCCGTAGGCGCTCTCAGCCCGCCAGTTCCATCAGCACTCCCCTGGCCCGCGCCACCCGGGACCGCACCGTCCCCACAGGACACCCGCTCACCACGGCCGCCTCCTCGTAGGACAGCCCCAGCATCTGCGTCAGCACGAACGCCTCGCGCCGCTCGTCCGGTAGCGCGGCCAGCAGGTCGAGCAGCGCTATACCGTCGTCGAAGCCGGGCACGCCCCGCGGTTGGGCGCGTTCGGCCGCGGCCTGCCAGTCGGAACCGTCGTACCGGCGGGGCCGGGCCGCGGCATGGCGGAACCCGTCGATCACCGCACGGCGGGCGATGGAAAGGAGCCAGGCCCGCGCCGAGGACCGCCCCTCGAACCGGTGCAGGCTGCCGAGCGCCCGCAGGAACGTGTCCTGGGCCAGGTCGTCCACGGCCTGGGGGTCGGCGCAGAGGTAGGAGACATAGCGCAGCACGTCATGGTGGAGCGCGCGGACGAACTGCTCGACGGCGTCGGTGTCACCGGCACGGGCGGCGAGGGCCCAGGCGGTGGCGGAGGCGTCGGCGGACTCCCGTTGAGCGCGGGGGTCGGCCGGGGCGGGCGGGGCGGAAGTGATCACCAGGTGTCCTTCTCGGGTCAGCCGTGATCCGGACCGCCGGCTGTGCACACGGGGGCGCGGGGCGGTCCGGTGAGGAGACGCGGTCGTACGGCGCCGGCGTGGATGTGCACGTGGGCGTACGGCCGGGGGCCGAGTCGCGCAGGGGCGGCCTCGGCGCACTGGCTGTCGTCAGGCGACAGCGGTCCCCGGGGGCGGACCGCGATGGCTGATCGCGTGGCCGAGAAGGAGAAGGCGCGGCTCCCGCTGCGAGCGGGGCCGGCAGGCCCGCGGACGCGGGCGGTCGGGGGTGGCGGGCAGGGCGAGCAGCAGCCGCAGCGGGGCGACCAGCCGTGCCGCGACGGCCCGCAGGATGCGGAACGCGGCCCGCTCGCCGTACGCCAGCCAGAGGCCGGTCAGGAGTGCGGCGAGCAGGTGGGCGGCGTACATCCCGAAGGGCACGAGGAACGACAGGGCGCCGACACCCGACGAGGTCCCCATGGAGGCCGCATCGACGGAGTCCATGCCGCTCATGTGCATGGACTCCGTGTGCATCCCGCCCATGTCCTGCGCCACCGCTGTGGACTGCGCGAGGGAGAACGCCAGGTGGAGGGCCGTCTGGGCGCCGACCACGACGGCCACGATCAGCGGCAGCCCGCGTTCACGGCCGGCCAGACACCAGCCCGCGCAACCGGTCACGGCCAGGCCCGCGGCCAGTGTCCGGCCCGGCACCTGGGCGCCGGACATGAGGACGTGGCCCAGGGCGGCGAGCAGCACACAGACGGCCGCGAACACCGCGGCCCGTACTGTGCGTGCACACCACCCAGCAGTCATGGCGCCTCATCCTCCCATCCGGGCACCCGTCGTCACCTGTGGGTACGGAAATCCGCAGGTCCCCGCTCAGCGCGCACGGCGGCTCCGGACGACGGCGAAGGCGCCGGCCGCCAGTCCCAGGACGCCCACGACCAGTCCGGCGACGCCGAGACCGCGGGCGGTGGAGTCGCTCGCGGACGCCTTGGCAGGCGCGGCGGCGGAGGTCTTCGACGCGGTGGCCGACGCGGTTGTGCCCGCCGTCAGCTTGAGGACCGGCGCCGGGTTCTCCGGCTCGTCGTCTCCCTGGGCGGCCTCCTCGATCCAGCGGACGACCTTGCCGTCGGAGTAGGTCTGCAGGGTCTTGAAGGTCAACTGGGCGGTGTCATCGGGAAGTTGGCCGAACGCGACGTCGAAGTCCTCGTAGTGGCCGGGGCCGATCTTTCCGCCGGTCCAGGTGATCTCGGAGACCGCGTCGGTGATCGTGCCGTCGTCCGTCTTGACCGGCGTCTTGAGCTTGGTGTCGGTGACCTCGGCGGTCCAGCCGTCGTGCGGGGAGACGAGCACGCCGAGCAGGGGGTGGTCGGTGGGCAGGAACAGCTGGACCTTCGTGGTGCTGGCGGTGTCGCTCTCGTCGGGTACGCGGAAGGTCAGGGCGCCGTCGGTGGCGCCCTTGGCGTAGCTGTCGGGGTGGACGGTGACGTGCGCGGAGGCGACGCCGGCGGCGGTGAGGACGGCGCAGGCGGCGAGGGCGGTGCCGAGGCCGGCGCGGCGCAGGGCGATGCGTGCTGAGGACATGGGTGAGGGATCTCCGTACTGACAGGAAGGGGTGGAGGGTCAGAGCGCGTACGGGATCGTCGTGGGCGGTCCCCGCCGGTGGACCGTGTGGCGGAGCAGGACCGGGCGGGGGGTGCGCGGGCCGTCGGCCGGTGGGCGGACGGGGTCCGGGGCGACCGGTTCGCCGTACCCCTGCCACCAGGCCGCGAGGCCCGGTACGAGCGCGGCCGCCCGGCGCAGGAGCGACCACAGGGCGGCCTCGCCGCGCCGCAGCCACCAGGTCAGCAGGACGGCCGCCGAGACGTGGGCCGCGGTGGCGTGCGGGGTCAGGGCGTGCGCGTGCGTGTGGGTCATGCGCACGCCGTGCATGACCATCACCGTGTGGGGTCGCACCGAGCCGAAGGCCAGATGCAGTCCGCCCTGGGAGGTGAGCGTCGCCGCGCCGATGGCCCCGAGCGACCGTTCCCGGCCGCCGAGCAGCCACCCGGCCGCGAACACCGGTACGAACCCGGCCGCCTGTGTCCACACCGGCGGCGCCATACCGGTCGCCAGTGTGTGTCCTCCGGCGGCCAGCAGCACACAGAGCGCGGCGAACACCGCCGCGCGCAGGCTGCGGACCGCTGGGGACGCCCTCATGGCGACCGATACTGCCACGTGTGGCCGAAGCCCCGCCCACGGGTGCGGTCAGTAGATGTCACGTACATAGCGCTTCTCCGCGGCGAGTTGCTTCACATAGGCCGCCGCGCCCGCCTGGTCCAGGCCGCCGTGGAGGGCCGCGATGTCCCGGAGCGCCTGGTCGACGTCCTTCGCCATGCGGGAGGCGTCGCCGCACACATAGAAGTGGGCGCCGTCCTGGAGCCAGGACCACAGCAGCGGGCCGTGCTCGCGCATCCGGTCCTGGACGTACACCTTGGCGCGCTGGTCGCGGGAGAAGGCGGTGTCCAGGCGGGCGAGGGTGCCGTCCGCGAGGAACCCGGTCAGCTCCTCCTCGTAGTAGAAGTCGGTCGCCCTGTGCTGTTCGCCGAAGAACAGCCAGTTCGGGCCCCGGTGGCCGAGCGCCCGGCGCTGCTCCAGGAAGCCGACGAAGGGCGCGACACCGGTGCCGGGGCCGACCATGACCATGGGCGTGGCGGAGTCGGCCGGCGGGCGGAAGTGCGGGGAGCGCTGGACGTGGACGGGCACCGGGGTGTCCGTGGCGGCGTCGGCGAGGAAGGGTGAGCAGACGCCCTGGCGGGGCCTGCCGTGCAGGTTCTCGTAGCGCACCACGGAGACGGTCAGCGAGACGAGGTGCGGGTCGGTCAGCGGGCTGGACGATATGGAGTACAGGCGCGGCTGGAGGCGTCCGAGGGCCTGCGCCCACTCCTGCGGGCCGGCCTTCACGGCGTACTCCGTGATCACGTCCACGGCCTGCCTGCCCCAGCCCCACTTGGCGAGCTCGTCCTTGTTGTCCGGGCGCAGAAGCTTCTTCAACTCCCTTGCGTCACCGGTGCGTTCGGCGACGAACCGGAGCAGGCCGGGGGTGATCCTGGTGATGTCGAGGTGGCGCCTGAACGCCTCGCCGAGCGCGACCTCGCCCACGCCGTTGACGTCCACCGCGGCCCCGGCGTCCAGACCGGTGACCGCGAGCCACTCCTCCACCAGGTCGGCCGAGTTGAGCGGCCGGATGCCGAGGGCGTCGCCCGCCTCGTACAGCAGCGGGCTCTCGGCGTCCCGGGTGTCGAAGGTGAACCTGCGGACCTCCTTGCCGGCGCCGGGCAGGCTCAGCAGGCGGTTGCCGGCGAGTCGGGCGAGGACGGGGGCGGGCTTCTTCGGGCGGGGCGGGGTGACGGGGAGGGCGGGCAGGGCGGGGGCGGCGGGTCGCGCGGTCGGACCGGCGAGGGCGACGGACGTACCGGAGGCAGCCGTCGAGGTGCCGGAGTGCGCCTCGGCCTGGTCGGACAGGGCCGTCAGGACCTGGTCCAGCCAGCCGTGTGCCGCGTCCTCGAAGTCCGGTTCGCAGTCCGTGCGCGGGGCGAGCCGCAGCGCGCCCAGTTCGTCGAGGCGCTGGTCGAGGCGCCGGCCGTGGCCGCAGAAGTCGTCGTACGACGAGTCGCCGAAGGCCAGCACCGCGTACCGGCGGCCTTCCAGGCGGGGGGTCCCGGGGTCGGCCAGGGTCTCCCAGAAACCGCTGCCGTTGTCGGGGGCGTCGCCGTCGCCGAAGGTGCTGGTGATCAGCAACAGGTCGGCGCCGGGCGGCAGTTCACCGAGGTCGGCTTCGTCCATGCCGAGCAGCGAGGCGGGGTGGCCGACCGTCTTGAGCCGCTCGGCGGTGGCGGCGGCGAACTCCTCGGCGTTGCCGGTCTGCGAGGCCCACAGGATGACGACCTCACGGCGCAGTTGTGTGGCCGAGGGCTGTGTGGCCGCCGCCCGGGAGTACATCCCGGCGAGTGTGCCGTTCACCCACAGGGCGTGTTCGGGACTGAAGGGCGCGTCGGGCGGCAGCACCGGCACCCCGGGCGCCCCGGCGGGGACTCCGGCGAGGAAGCCGACCAGGTACTGGCGCTCCTGCGCGGTGAGGACGGGCGGCGGTGCGGGGTCGAGGCCGAAGACGGACGCGGCCGTGGACGCAACCGGAGCAACCTCGGCGATCTCATGCCCGGTTACCGAACCCGGAGCCATCACGGCCGCCGGTGTCCGCAAGGCCACCGGCGTCGGCACCTTCGTGAGCGACACCGCGCACACCTTGAACTCCGGCTGGAACGACAGCGGATCGACGGCGTCGTTCGTCACCGCGTTGACGCTCAGGTACTCCCCGAACAGGTCGTTCCAGTGGAAGGGCGCGAAGCAGCACCCCGGCCGCACCCGGTCCGTCACCACGGCCGGCAGCACGGCCCGCCCGCGCCGCGAGGCCACCTCGACGGAGTCGCCGTCGGCCACCCCGAGGGCCGACGCGTCCTGCGGATGCAGCTCCACGAAGGGCCCGGGGTTCAGCTTGTTCAGCTTCGCCACCCTGGACGTCTTGGTCAGCGTGTGCCACTGGTGCTGGAGCCGCCCGGTGTTCAGGACGAAGGGGTAGTCGTCGTCCGGCATCTCGGCCGGCGGAATGTGCGGCCGGGCGTAGAAGACGGCACGCCCGCTCGCGGTGGGGAAGGCCAGCGAACCGTCCTGCGCCACGTACCGGATCGGGTTCCGGTCCGGCCCGTCCGGACTCGCCGCGGGCCACTGCACCGGCGTCTGCCGAAGCCGGTCGTAGGAGACCCCGCGCAGATCCCAGCCCGTCTTCGGGTTCCAGGCCCGCTTGATCTCCTCGAAGACGTCCTCGGCACTGTCGTAGGAGAACCCCTTCTCGTACCCCATCTCGCAGGCGACGGCGGCGATGATCCGCCAGTCGGCCATCGCCTCGCCGGGCGGGTCGGCCACCGCCGGGGTCAGCGTGAGGTTGCGCTCGCTGTTGACGAAGACGCCCTCGCCCTCCGTCCACAGCGCACCCGGCAGCACGACGTCGGCGTACGCGTTGGTCTCGGTGTCGGCGAAGACGTCCTGCGTGACGACGAACTCGGCGGCTTCCAGGCCCTCGATGACCGTGCGGCGGTTGGCGACGGAGGCGACCGGGTTGGTGCAGATGATCCAGCACGCCTTGATCTCGCCGTCGGCCATCTTCTGGAACATCTCGACCGTGCCCTTGCCGACGCCGTCGGCGCGCAGGGTGTCCGGGGGCAGCTCCCAGAGCTCCTCCATGAAGGCCCGCTCGTCATCGACGAGGACGGACCGCTGGCCGGGCAGTCCCGGCCCCATGTAGCCCATCTCGCGGCCGCCCATGGCGTTGGGCTGGCCGGTGAGGGAGAAGGGGCCGCTGCCGGGGCGGCACAGGGCGCCCGTGGCGAGGTGGAGGTTGACCAGGGCGTTGGTGTTCCAGGTGCCGTGGGTGGACTGGTTGAGCCCCATGGTCCACAGGCTCATCCACTCACCTGCCGAGCCGATGAGCCGCGCCGCCTCCCGGATGTCCTCCTCGGCGAGGCCTGTCATGGCGGCCACCGTGGCGGGCGGGTAGTCGGCGAGGAACTCCGGCATCGCCTCCCAGCCCTCGGTGTGCGCGGCGATGAAGTCGGGGTCGATGTCGCCGTCCGCGTGCAGCAGATGCAGCAGGCCGTTGAGGAGCGCGAGGTCGGTGCCCGGCTTGATCTGGAGGTACAGGTCCGCCTTCGCGGCCGTGGCGGTGCGTCGCGGGTCGACGACGATCACCTTGGCGCCCGCCGACTTCACCCGCTCCATCATCCTCAGGAACAGGATGGGATGGCAGTCGGCCATGTTGGAGCCGATGACGAGGAAGAGGTCGGCCTGCTCGAAGTCCTGGTACGAGCCGGGCGGCCCGTCCGCGCCGAGCGAGAGCTTGTAGCCGGTGCCGGCGCTGGCCATGCACAACCGGGAGTTCGACTCGATCTGGTTGGTGCGGATGAACCCCTTGGCGAGCTTGTTGGCCAGGTACTGGGCCTCCAGGCTCATCTGCCCGGACACGTAGAGCGAGACGGCGTCGGGGCCGTGCTCGTCGACGATCTCCCGCAGCCGCCGGGCCGTCTCGGTGATCGCCGCGCCGACGGCTTCAGGCGCCGGCTCCTCCCCCCGCTCGGGCCGTACAAGGGCCGTGGCCAGCCGCCCGGGCGCGGCCAGCAGGTCGGCGGTGGTCGCGCCCTTGGTGCAGAGCTTGCCGAAGTTGGCGGGGTGCTCCTTGTCGCCGGACGCCTTCAGGACCGTACGCCGTCCGTCCGGGCCGGTCCCGATGTCGAGGACCAGGCCGCAGCCCACACCGCAGTACGAGCAGACCGTCCGCACCACGGGCACGCCTCCTGACCTCAGCCGACTCGATCTCCCCCGACCGTACGAAACGCCCATTACACAGATGTCTCCCGTGCCGTTCATCAGGGGTTACACCGCACGCACACCGGAGCGGCCAGTGTTGTGAGCGCCTGCGCGGCTGAGAGGGTCCCCCGATCCGACGCGCCACAAATTTGGAACGGTTCCATTTCTTGAACCATTCGTGTTTGTGGGGGTAGGTTGGTCGCATGACCGCCCCCCAGCTTCCGAACACCGCCGATGAGCTGCGCGGTGCCGGCCTGCGGGTGACGGCCGCGCGCGTCGCACTGCTCGAGACCGTCCGGGCCGGTGACCACCTCCCGGCAGACGCGATCGCCACAGGTGTGCGCGACCGTCTCGGCCACATATCCCTCCAGGCCGTGTACGAGGCCCTGCACTCGCTCACCGCGGCGGGTCTCGTGCGCCGCCTCGAGCCGCCCGGCAGCGCGGCACGGTTCGAGGGACGGGTCGGGGACAACCACCATCACCTGGTCTGCCGGTCGTGCGGGGCCGTCGTCGACGTCGACTGTGCCGTCGGTCACGCGCCCTGCCTGACAGCTTCCGACGACCGCGGCTTCTCGATCGACGAGGCCGAGGTCATCTACTGGGGCCTGTGCCCCGACTGCTCCGCCCAAAGGCTTACTTCAGCACCCTGATCAAGGCTTACTTCAGCACCGTGATCCACCCAGTTCGGAAGGACTTCCATGTCTGAGAACCACGACGCAATCGTCACCGACCCCAAGCCCGAGGGCACCGGTGGCTGCCCGGTCGCGCACGGGCGCGCCGCGCACCCCACCCAGGGCGGCGGCAACCGCCAGTGGTGGCCGGAGCGGCTCAACCTGAAGATCCTCGCCAAGGACCCGGTCGTGGCGAACCCGCTGGGTGCGGACTTCGACTACGCCGAGGCGTTCCAGGCCCTCGACCTGGACGCCGTGAAGCGGGACATCGCCGAGGTGCTGACCACCTCGCAGGACTGGTGGCCCGCGGACTTCGGCAACTACGGCCCGCTGATGATCCGGATGGCCTGGCACAGCGCCGGCACCTACCGCATCAGCGACGGCCGCGGCGGTGGCGGCCGCGGCCAGCAGCGCTTCGCGCCGCTGAACAGCTGGCCGGACAACGGCAACCTGGACAAGGCCCGCCGTCTGCTGTGGCCGGTGAAGAAGAAGTACGGCCAGTCCATCTCCTGGGCCGACCTCATGATCCTCACCGGCAACGTCGCCCTGGAGACCATGGGCTTCGAGACCTTCGGCTTCGCCGGCGGCCGCGCCGACGTCTGGGAGGCCGACGAGGACGTCTACTGGGGTCCCGAGACCACCTGGCTCGACGACCAGCGCTACACCGGCGACCGTGAGCTGGAGAACCCGCTCGGCGCGGTCCAGATGGGCCTCATCTACGTCAACCCCGAGGGCCCCAACGGCAACCCGGACCCGCTGGCCGCCGCCCGCGACATCCGCGAGACCTTCCGCCGCATGGCGATGAACGACGAGGAGACCGTCGCTCTCATCGCCGGTGGTCACACCTTCGGCAAGACCCACGGCGCGGGCCCGGCCGACGCGGTCGGCAACGACCCCGAGGCCGCCTCCATGGAGGAGCAGGGCCTGGGCTGGAAGTCCACCTACGGCACCGGCAAGGGCGGCGACGCCATCACCTCCGGTCTCGAGGTCACCTGGACCACCAAGCCCACCCAGTGGAGCAACGACTTCTTCGACATCCTCTTCGGCTACGAGTGGGAGCTCACCGAGTCCCCGGCCGGCGCCAAGCAGTGGGTGGCCAAGGACTCCCAGGAGATCATCCCGGACGCGCACGACCCGTCGAAGAAGCGTCGTCCCACGATGCTCACCACCGACCTCTCGCTGCGCTTCGACCCGATCTACGGCGAGATCTCCAAGCGCTTCCACGAGAACCCGGACCAGTTCGCGGACGCCTTCGCCCGCGCCTGGTACAAGCTGACCCACCGTGACCTGGGCCCGAAGTCCCTGTACCTCGGCCCGGAGGTCCCGGCGGAGACGCTGCTGTGGCAGGACCCGCTGCCGCAGGCCGAGGGCGAGACCATCGACGCCGGTGACATCGCGTCCCTGAAGGCCAAGGTCCTGGAGACCGGCCTCACGGTCTCGCAGCTCGTCTCCACCGCGTGGGCCTCGGCGTCCACCTTCCGCGGCAGCGACAAGCGCGGCGGTGCCAACGGCGCCCGCATCCGCCTGGAGCCGCAGCGCGGCTGGGAGGTCAACGACCCCGAGCAGCTCACCCAGGTGCTGCGCGTCCTGGAGGGCATCCAGGCCGACTTCAACACCGGTGCCAAGAAGGTCTCCCTGGCCGACCTGATCGTCCTCGCGGGTGCCGCAGCGGTCGAGCAGGCCGCCAAGGACGCCGGCTACTACGTGGAGGTCCCCTTCACGCCGGGCCGTGTGGACGCGACCGAGGAGCACACCGACGTCGAGTCCTTCGCGGCGCTGGAGCCGGTCGCGGACGGCTTCCGCAACTACCTCGGCAAGGGCAACCGCCTGCCGGCCGAGTACCTGCTGCTCGACAAGGCGAACCTGCTCACTCTGAGCGCCCCCGAGATGACCGTCCTCGTCGGTGGTCTGCGTGTCCTCGGCGCCAACCAGGGCGGCACGGCGCACGGCGTCCTCACCGACCGTCCGGGCGTCCTGACCAACGACTTCTTCGTCAACCTGCTCGACCTGGGCACGACGTGGAAGTCCACCTCCGAGGACCAGACGGCCTTCGAGGGCCGTGACGCGGAGACGGGCAAGCTGAAGTGGACCGGCACCCGTGCCGACCTGGTCTTCGGCTCCAACTCCGAGCTGCGCGCGCTCGCCGAGGTCTACGCGAGCGACGACGCGAAGGAGAAGTTCGTGAAGGACTTCGTCGACGCGTGGGTCAAGGTCTCGAACCTGGACCGCTTCGACCTGGTCTGAGTACCTGTCGGAACACCTGTCGGAGCATCTGAATGACGCGGGGGCCGGTCCACACGGACCGGCCCCCGTGCCGTGTCTAGGCGAGCGTGGCCATGAACTTCCCGAGCCGCGCGATCCCCTCGCGCAGTTCGTCGGCCGAGGCCGCGTAGGACAGCCGTACATGGGTGTCGGCGGTGGCCACCCCGAAGTCCCGCCCCGGCGTGAGCGCGACGTGCGCCTCCCGCAGCGCCCGCCCGCAGAACTCCCACGAGGTGAGCCCGGTGCCGCTGACGTCGAAGTAGACGTAGAAGGCCCCGTCCGGCGGCACGGGCACCGGCAGCCCGATCTGCTCGAGGCCGTCCAGGACAAGGGCCCGCCGCCGCTCGAACTCGGCCCGCCGCTCCTCGCACACGGCGAGCGACTCGGGCGTGAAGCAGGCGAGCGCGGCGTACTGGGCGGGGGTGGAGGCACAGATCATGTAGTTCTGGGCGAGCCGCTCCAGGGCGGGCACCAGCGCCTCGGGCACCACACACCAGCCCAGCCGCCAGCCGGTCATCCCGAAGTACTTCGAGAAACTGTTGATGACCACGGCTTCCGGGTCGTACGACAGCACACTGCGCGGCGGCCGCCCGTGCTCGTCGTGGTCACCGAGGTCGAGGTAGATCTCGTCGACGATCCGCCAGGCGTCCCGCTCCCGGGCGAGCTCGCAGATGGCCGCCAACTCGTCGGCCGGGACGGAGGTGCCGGTCGGGTTGGAGGGGCTCGCGACCATGATCCCGCGGGTGCGCTCCGTCCAGTACGACCGTACGGAGGCCGCGTCCAGCTGGTACCGCGAGCCGGCACTGGTGGGCACGAGCGTGACCCGCGCCCCGAAGCTCTCGGCGATCTGCCGGTTGCACGGGTACGAGGGGTCGGCGATGAGCACCTCGTCCCCGGGATCGACGAGCGCGGCGGCGCCCAGCACCAGCGCGGCCGACGCCCCGGCGGTCACGACGACCCGGCCCGGATCGACGTCGACGCCGTGCCGCTCACCGTAGAACCGCGCTATGGCCAGCCGCAGTTCGGGCAGCCCGAGCGCCCCCGTGTACGTCATGGGCCGGCTCCCCACGGTCCCCCGCAGCGCGTCCAGCACGGCCGGCGGCGCCCCGAAGTCCGGTTCCCCCAGGCTGAGCTTGACGACGTGCTGCCCCTCGGCCTCCAGCGCCGCGGCGTGCTTGCCGAACTCCATGGCGTAGAACGGCGCGACGGACTGGGCGCGTTGCGAGATCCTCATACGGCGGGCCTCCCGGGGGGCATGTGATCGAGGGCTCCAGAAGGGCCACGCAAGGGTGCGGTGTGTCAGCGACATCGTGCCGCAGGAACCCGGAGCCGGGGTAATCGTGTGCCGTGGGGTCCACCGGGAAGGTGGTTGTTCGGGCTCGCTCGGCCCCGTGACGTTCCCGCTTCATGACCCCTTCGGAGACCCGGCGTGACACTCGGCGGCATACCCGCACCTTCCGCACAGGACACCGCTCCCGACCCGGAGGCGCGCAAGCAGCGTCTGCGCCGCCGCCTGGAGCGGCTGATCGGCGTGGCCGCCACCGAGGGCAACGACCTGGTGCCCCTGCGCAACGGCGACGAGATCTTCCCCGCGATGCTCGGGGCGATCCGTTCGGCCCGGCACACCATCGACATGATGACGTTCGTGTACTGGCGGGGGCAGATCGCCCACGACTTCGCCGACGCGCTGGCCGAGCGCGCCCGCGCGGGGGTACGGGTGCGACTGCTGCTCGACGGCTTCGGCGCCAAGGAGATCGAGCGGCGGTTGCTGGACCTCATGAGTGCCGCGGGCGTGCAGGTGGCCTGGTTCCGCAAACCCGCATGGCTGTCGCCGTTCAAGCAGAATCACCGCTGCCACCGCAAGGCCCTCGTCGTCGATGAGGGCACCGCCTTCACCGGCGGCGTCGGTATCGCCGAGGAATGGTGCGGCGACGCGCGCAACCCCGCCGAGTGGCGGGACACGCACGTCCAGGTGCGCGGTCCGGCCGTCGACGGCATCGCGGCAGCGTTCGCGCAGAACTGGGCCGAGTGCCACGACGAACTCTTCGACACCCGGGACCGCTTCACGGAACACGCGCAGGCGGGCTCGTCGGTGGTACAGGTCGTCCGCGGCTCCGCCAGCATCGGCTGGCAGGACATGCAGACGCTCATCAGGATCATGCTCAGCTCCGCCGAGGAACGCTTCAGGCTGGCCACCGCCTACTTCGCCCCGGACGCCTACTTCATCGACCTGCTGTGCGAGACCGCTCGTCGCGGCGTGCGGGTCGAGATCCTGTTGCCCGGTCCCCACACCGACCAGCGCGCCTGCCAACTGGCCGGCCAGCACCACTACACGCGTCTCTTGCGGGCCGGGGTGCACATACGTCAGTACCAGCCGACCATGATGCACGCCAAGATCATCACCGTGGACTCGGTGGCCTCGCTCATCGGATCCACCAACTTCAACCGCCGGTCCATGGACCACGACGAAGAGGTGATGCTCGCCGTCCTGGACGAGGAGTTCACCGCCTGCCTCGACCGGGACTACGAGGCGGACCTCGAGCGCAGCGTGGACATCGACCTCCATCGGTGGAGACGGCGGGCCGTGCTGCAACGCGTCGAGGAAGCCGCGGTCGGACCGATCCGCCGCTTCCTGTGAAACGCACGAGGCGGCGCGGCGACCGCGGCTCACGGACAACGCCGCCCTCTCCGCCAGAACGGACAGAGAGCCCTGCCATGGATGACGCAGACGGGCGTACCGCCCGTTGGTGGACGGCGCTGCGCCGGACGCCGGTGGCCGTCTGGAACGACGACATCACCGACTGGGCCGCGGCGCTGACCTATTACGCGGTACTGGCCCTTTTCCCGTCGCTGCTGGTGATCCTGTCGATTCTCGGTCTGGCCATGCCCACCGCCGAGCCGGGCGTCATCGACCGCATGGTGCAGGCCACTCCTGCCGCGTCCCGTGCTCTGCTGCGCGGCACCCTGCGGCAGATGGCCGGGCAGGAGTCGACGGCGTGGACGCTGATCTTCGCCGGAGGGACGGGTGCCCTGTGGTCGGGGTGCAGCTATCTGAGCGTCTTCCGTCGGGCGCTGTACTCCATGCACCGCATCGACGCGGACCGGCCGGTCTGGCGTACCGCTCCGCGCATCGTCGCCACGGCCCTGGTGCTGCTCGCCCTGCTCCTCACGTCGACCCTCGCACTGCTGCTCAGCGGCGGCCTCGTCCGGCGTCTGGGCAGCGCGCTGGATCTCGGCACCGGACCGCAGGCCGCCTGGGACACTCTGCGGTGGCCGGTCATCGCCGCGGTGGCCGTCGCCCTGGTACTCGTTCTGTACCGTTCGGGCCCGGGGTGCTCCCGCCCCGTCGGGCGGATGGCGCCCGGCGGCACCTTGGCGGTGGCCCTTCTGCTGGCCGTCTCTCTCGGGTTCGCCCTGTACACCTCGCATGTCGGCACGTACAGCCGTCTGTACGGCTCGCTCGCGGGCGTCGTGGTCTTCCTGATCTGGTTGTGGCTGTCCAACCTGGCACTACTGGTCGGCGCCCAGTTCAACGCCGAACTGGCGAAGGAGCCCGGTCACGGGGGATGAGCGGAATGCGGCTGCGGTGAGTGTGGGTGAGTGCGTCCCTCCCGACCGCCCCTACCGACGCGCTCCCCGAGAGACCGGGCGGCCATGGGCCGGCCCCCGAGGTCACCGTGGCCACGGTGACGCCCCTGCACCCGGGCGGCCGGATCGGCGTGCGCACACCGTGATCCGCCGCACGGTCGAGCGGGAGGCGAACGCCCGAGCAGCGGTCATGGGCGAGGCGCCGGACGCTCGGGCCGGCCGGTGGGGGACGCCTCGCCGGGTTCGCCCCGCACGCCGCCGACCGACTTCTGCCCGAGGGTCCCAGCAGGAGGCGGGCGCATATCCGCGACTCCCCACACACCGGCAGCCGGGCACCGCCTGGGACCGTCCCGGCTGAACTTCGCGAGCGGGATGCCAGTGCCACACGACATCCCGCCGGGCTCGATCCGCCGGCCGCTCCTCCGGCAGACGGGCAGAGAACTCGCCACACTTGCACTTTGAAACCGATCGGTTTACGGTACTGGAAACCGATCAGTTTCTCATTGTGGAGGCGGACATGACCGCACTGAAGCCCGGCCAGACGTCACGCCCCACCATCGACATCCCGGGGACCACCAGCCACACCCTGACCCCGCGCACAGGACGTCACCGTCACGAGGGAACCCTGCGCTACCTCAAGGCGGGCTCCGGCGCTCCCCTGGTCCTGCTGCACACCGTGCGCACGCAGGCCGAGCACTTCCGCCTCCTCATCCCGCTGCTCGCGGACCGGTACACCGTGTACGCCCTCGATCTGCCGGGGATGGGCTACTCCGAGATCGTGCCCGGGGCGTCCTACGACGAGCCGGCGATGCGTGCGGGCGTCGAGCGGCTGCTCACCGAACTCGACCTCCACGACGTGACGTTGGTCGGAGAGTCCATGGGGGCGGTGCTCGCCCTGACCACCGCGGCCGACCTGCCGGACCGGGTACGACGCGTCATCGCGGTGAACACGTATGACTTCCCCGGCGGAATCGCCCGTTCCAGTCTCCTCGCCCGTGTGGTGGTCGGCGGAGTCCTCGCACCCGGAGTGGGCCCGGTGATCGCCGGCGTGGAGCCCAGGACCGCTCTCCGCAAGATCCTGCAGGGCGGCCTCGGCGACAAGAGCGCCCTGCGCGAGGATTACGTGGACGAGCTCCTCCAGGTGGGCGCCCGCCCCGGCTACCCGACCGTAGCCCGGGGCGTGTACCAGGCCCTGCCCAGCCTCATCGCGGCCCGCTCCCGCTACCCCGAGGTGAAGGCGCCCGTCCACTTCGTCTACGGCGAGAAGGACTGGTCCCGTCTCTCGGACCGCGAGGCCAACAAGCACCTGCTGCCGACCGCCGACTTCACCCAGGTCCTGAAGGCGGGCCACTTCATCGCCCTGGAACGCCCGGACGTCCTGGCCGACCTGCTGACCGCGACGGCGTGACGACCCGTGGCCGTCCCTGCTGAGCCGGCCGAACGCCACTCTCCCGGCGCCCAGTTCTCCGCGTTCCCTCCCGGCCGCCCAGGTCAGGCACCTTTGGCCACCGGCTCCAGAATCGCCACGCGCTCCGCGTGCGACGTCATCGAAAACATGTCGCATGGAGCGAAGATCGTAGAAAAATGGCAGGTCAAGCCGCGCTTTCCGACCCTTCAATGAGCCCGACGGCCCCGCGGCGTGCGGGTCAGCGGAGCTGCGCGAGATCGATGGCGTTCGCCATCGCCTGGTCGCCCGCGGAGTTCGGGTGCAGGTGGTCTCCGCTGTCGTAGGCAGGCAGGAGCTTCAGCGGGTCGGACGGGTCGGCCATCGTCCTGGCGAAGTCGATGGTGCCGTCGAAGGCATGACTGGTGCGGATCCAGTGGTTGACCTTCTGGCGGATCGCGTCGCCGGCGGCGGTGTAGTAGGGGTCGCCCTTGGTGTTGGTGTAGGCGGCGTCCTTGTAGGGGAGGAGGGTGCCGCCGTAGATGCGGACGTGGGCGGCGTGCGCCTTGGCGATCAGGGCGCGGTAGCCGTCGATCAGGTCCCGGGCGGTGAGTGCCTTGCCGCCGGGGCCGGCGTTGTTGCCGATGTCGTTGATGCCTTCGAGCAGGATCACGCTGCGGACCCGGGGTTCGCCCAGGGCGTCGTGGGTGAAGCGGTCCAATCCGCTGACGCCCAGTTCGGGCTCGGCGGCCGGTGCGTCGGTGAGGAGCCGGTTGCCGCTGATACCTGCGTTCACAACGCCCAGGCGGCTGCCACCCGGCTGCGCGGCGAGGCGGCGGGCGAGGTCGTCCGGCCAGCGGGTGTTGGTGCCCGGTGAAGAGCCCCATCCGTCGGTGATGGAGTCGCCGAAGGCGACCAGGGTGCTGCGTGCGCGGGGGTTGAGAACGTCCAGGCCGTCCAGGAAATACCAGGAGCTGGTCGTACTGGGGTAGTTCGCGGTGCCGGTGTCCGCGGTGTGGTCGCCCGTCCTGGAGGTGTAGCTGGTGTCCCGGGCGACGGAGTGGAAGGTGGCGGGGCCGGTCGTCTTGGGTAGATAGACGCTGACCAGCAGGTCCTCGTCAGCGGCGGTGGTGAAGTCGACGGCGTCACTGCTGAGTTCGCCCCCGGCCGGGATCACCGCTCCGGTGGCTCCGTGAAAGGTGACCTTGTGCCGGGTGCGGGCGGCGAGACTGCCGCCCGAGGTGCGTACGGCGACGCTCACGGCACCGATCACCAGCGGCGCGCTGCCGTATGCGTTACTCAGCCGCAGCCGCACCTTCCTGCCCGCGATGTTGGTGTGCACCACCATCCGCACCGTCCGGTCGGAGAGACTCGCCCCGCCGGCCGTCATGCCGGCTTCCCAGCCGCCGATCCATGGCTGCCCTGCGGCGTCGGCCGCCGCCGTCACCGTCGCTGATGCGGCGAGCATCCCGGACACCAGCAGTACCGCGGTGGCCCTCCGAGTGCGTCGCGTGCCGAATGTCATCTTCATCCACTCCACCGATAAGTCGCTGCACGCGCTCACCCAGCCCTGGTAGACACCGCTGTGTGGGAAGACGCGCTGATGTGCCGTTGAGCCTTGCACGGCAGCTGAGCGATGTGAGGGGGGAGAAATCTTCCCCGTTTGCTCCACGCAGAGGGGGTAAGACGCAGCGCCCTTGCAGCGTCGCCGGGACGTGATGGTGAATCACGAGCCGTCGTGTGGTGCGGGGGTAGCAGAACCAAGGCCGCCATCGCTGCCTCATCCCCTGGACCGCGGCGTAGAAGGCAGCCGACCCGTCGGCGTCCAGGTCACCGGGGAGCCGACCCGCATCGATGTCGGCACGGATACAGCCTGTGATGAGGCAACCCGGCCACTGCCGTGCGGGCGTCCTGGCCCTGCTCCAAGCGGGCTCCGTAGGTGCGTGCGTACAGCTGGACGGCGTTGTCGACAGTTAGCGAGGCGACCGACGTCGACGACCCGAATCACGAGCCTGTCAAGGGTGCCGGAGCTGTGGAACGTACCCGGGGAATGAGAAGGCCAGTCGCCGACCCGGGAATTCGCGTCCAGGGGACGAATTCCTCCCCCCATCGCGAGTGGACAGCATCTCCGCATCCGCGAATCATGGTGTGCGGACCGCCGCTTGGCGGATCGACGGCGACGAAAGTGAAAGGCGCCATGATCCAGACTGTTTCGTTCAGGAACAAGGCGGTGGAAATCGCGGCACACCTTCACCTGCCGGACGATTTCGACGAAGAAAAGAAGTACCCCGCCCTCGTCGGAATTCACCCGGCCGGCGGTGTCAAGGAACAGACCATCGGCCAGTACGCGAAGCGGCTGGCCGCCCATGGATTCGTCACGGTGGTCTACGACTCTTCCTACCAGGGGGAGAGCGGCGGCGAACCCCGCCTCTTGGAGGACCCGCCGACCAGAGTCGAGGACGCTCGGTGTGCGGCGGACTTCCTGACCACTCTCCCGTACGTCGACACCGAGCGGATGGGCGTGTTCGGTATCTGCGCCGGTGGCGGCTACGCGATCAGCGTGGCCCAGACCGAACACCGCTTCAAGGCGGTGGCCACCGTCAGCGCGGCTCCGATGGGCGAGGGCTCCCGGGCTTTCCTGGGCCGGCTCTCCCCGGTGCCCGAACAGATCAAGACCCTGGAAGCGGTCGCCCAGCAGCGCACGGCGGAGGCGAACGGAGCGGCGCCGGTCTACGCCCCGTTCGTCCCGGAGACGCTGGAAGAGATCGACGACAACACACCGGACCTTCTGCGTGAGGGATACGACTATTACCGGACTCCGCGTGGCCGGCATCCCCGTTCGAAGGGTCGTTTCCTGCTGACCAGCCTGGACAAGATGTACGCATTCTCGGCGTTCGACCAGATTCCGGAGCTGCTGACGCAGCCGATGCTCCTCATCGCGGGAAGCAAGGCCGACACCAAGGTTTTCAGCGACCAGGCGTACGAGCTCTCCAGCGGCCCGAAGGAATTGTTCGTCGTCGACGGTGCGACTCACATCGCCATGTACGACGTACCCGAGTACATGGATCAGGCGATCACCAAGATGGTGAAGTTCTTCGCCGTCCTCTGACAGCGGAATTCCTTCGAGGAGCACGATCACCATGTCCGATCCCGGCCGCCCAACCATCGCCATCTCCTTTCATTCCGATGTCGTCCGGATCCGTCCAGCTGTGCCCACTGCCCGTCGGTGATGGTGTCGACCGGGGGCCGGACTGGCCGCGGGCTTCACCGACTCCGGAGCCAAGAGCGGCGACAAGTCCTCCGCCCTCGGCCACTTCGCCACCCCGGCCGCCCAGCACGGCATGCACGGCATGCACGGCATGCACGGCATCAGCCTGGGCCTGCTGCCGGGCCGGGACTCCACCACCGGCAGCGAGGACGACATCAACCGACTGGGCTTCTTCCTCGGCGCCGGCGCCCAGAGCCCGACCGACGCCGTTCCGGAAGCGGTCCACACGTCGGACATCGCCACCGCGGAGCACCTGGGCGTCGCGTCGCACGCCAGGCCGCGATCTTCCGCGCCGGCCAGACCGTCCTCGCCGCCTGATCACACCTGCCCTCCCCATCGCACCGATCCACCCTCAGCAAGGAGCAAACCGTGTCCGACTCCCCGCATCTCGCCCTCATTCGCCGGGTGTACGAATCCGGGATGGCCCCGGAAGTGACGAGTGAGGTCATGGCGCCGGACCTCGTCTGGGACATCACCCCCGGCTTCCCCAACAGCGGCGTCTACCACGGCTGGGACGACGCGGCGAAGAACTTCTTCGGCAGGACGATGCCGAACTACGAGTCCTTCGGCGCAGTGCCCGAGGAGTTCTACGCGGACGGAGAGGGCCACGTCTTCGTGTTCGGCCACTACCACGCCGAGACGAAGACCGGGAACAAGGCCGACGTCCGCTTCATCCACCTGTGGACCGTCCGCGACGGCAAGGCCGTGAGTATGCGGCAGGCCGCCGACAGCCACGTCCTCCAGGAAGCCCTCAAGGGCTGACACCCTCGTCAGGAGACCGACAACCATGGCGAAGATCCTCTTCGTGATCACCGCGTCCGACCACTGGACGCTGGCCGACGGCACCCGCCAGCCGGCCGGGTTCTGGGCCGAGGAAGCCCTCGGCCCGTACCAGGTCTTCAAGGAGGCCGGACACGAGATCGCCGCGGCGACCCCCGGCGGCGTGCCCCCCACCGCCGACGCCCTCAGCCTCACCCCGGACTTCAACGGCGGCGAGGAAGGCGCCGAGCGCATGCGGACCGCACTGCGGAAGGCCACCGAGTTGGCGAACCCGCTGCGCATCGAGGACGTGGACATCGACGACTACGCGGCCGTCTTCTACTCCGGCGGCTGGGGCCCGATGGAGGACCTCCCCGACAACGCCGAGTCCGGCAAGCTGCTCACCGAGTGGCTCGCCTCGGGCAAGCCGGTGTCCCTGGTGTGCCACGGCCCCGCCGCCCTGCTGGCCACCATCGGCCCCGACGGGACGTCCCCGTTCACCGGCTACCGCCTGACCGGCCTCTCCAATGCCGAGGAGAAGCAGAACGGTCTCGCGGACCGTGCGAAATGGCTGCTGCAGGACCGTCTCGTGGGCGATCTCGGGGCGGACTACCGAGAGGCCGACCCCTTCACCCCGCACGTCCAGGTCGACCGCACGCTGTACACCGGCCAGAACCCCTACTCGGCCGTCCCCCTGGCCCACGAACTCGTCAAAGCACTGAGCTGACAACCGGGCGGTGCTCTGCTGCGGCAGCGGAACGACGGGCTCACCGCCCACTGGCCGAACAGACAGGGGACGGATCTGTCCCCCTCACAACACGTGCCCTTTGTGCCACCCTGAAGGTCATGAACCGCAACCCGCATCTGAACGAGCTGGGTGAGTTCCTCAAGGCTCGTCGTGCCGAGCTCACCCCGTCCGAGGTGGGGCTGCGCGGCGGGCATCGGCGGCGTGTGAAGGGGCTGCGCCGTGAGGAAGTGGCCCTCCTCGCGGCGATCAGCACCGAGTACTACACCCGGATCGAACAGGGACGGCTACCGGCATCGGCTCCCCTGCTCGACGAGATCGCCCAGGTGCTGCGCCTCAACGACGCCCAGCGCACCTACCTCGTGCACCTCGCGGCGAAGGAGCGGGGGCGCCCGTCCACGTACCGCGAGCGCCAGCAGGTGGACCCCCAACTGCAGCGCATGCTGGACGACCTCACGACCTCCCCGGCCTTCGTCATCGGGCGGTGCACCGACATCCTCGGCTGGAACCGGCTCGCCGCCGCTCTGTGGACCGATTTCGGGCGCTACTCCGAGCACGAGCGCGTGTTCGTCCGGCTGCTGTTCACCGAGCCCTGGATGCGCGAGCTGTACGTCGACTGGGAGGAGGTCACCCGGCTGGCCATCGCCCAGCTGCGCATGGAGAGCGCGCGCTACCCCGACGACCAGCCTCTCACCGCACTGGTCCAGGAGCTCTCCGCCCGTGACGCGCAGTTCCGGCAGTGGTGGACCGAACACGACGTCGCGATGCGCGGCAACGGCGTCAAGAAGCTGCGTCACCCGGTGGTGGGCGAGCTGACGCTCGACTGGAACACGCTCACCTGCGGCACCGATCCCGACCAGCACATCATCGTGTGGAACGCCGAACCCGGGACCCCGTCCCACGACGGGCTGCGTCTCCTCGCCTCCTGGACCGCCGACCAGAAACCGACGGCGTCCGACGCGACCACCTGAGCCTGTCATGCACGGGGGGAGAAATGCGTCCCCCCTACGGCGGCATCCCCGCCAAGATCTTTCCCCTTTTCCGGGCGCACCCGAGACGCCAGAGTCGGACACCTCAGCGACCGCTCGTCAGACGAGGTGCTTCGCATGAAGGCAGTAGGTTTCACGGAATTCGGCGGGCCGGAGGTGCTCCGTGTCCTCGACCTGCCCGTCCCGGAGGCTGGTCCCGGCGAGGTGCGCATCCGGGTGCACGCGGCGACCGTCAACGCGGTCGACGCCCTCCAGCGCAGCGGCCCCGCCCGGTCGCCGGACGCCCGGCCGCCGTTCGTTCCCGGCATGGAAGCCGCCGGCGTCGTGGACCAGATCGGCGCCGGTACGGACACCGTCCTGGGCGTCGGTGACCACGTGATGGCGTTCGTGCTCGCCGACGGCGCCCGCGGCGCCTATGCAGAGCGTGTCGTCGTACCGGCGGAGTCGGTCGTGCGCGCTCCCCAGGGCGCAAGCGACGAGGAGGCCGCGTCGCTGCCGATGAACGGCCTGACCGCGCGCCTGGCGCTGGACACGCTCGGCCTGGAACCCGGGCAGAGCATCGCCGTCACCGGAGCGGCCGGAGCGGTGGGCGGTTACGCCGTCCAGCTCGCCAAGGCGGACGGGCTGCGGGTGGTGGCCGACGCCTCGGAGCAGGACGAGACCCTCGTCAAGGAACTCGGCGCCGACGTGGTCCTTCGTCGCGGAGCCGAGTATCCGGACCGGGTGCGTGCGCAGGTCCCGGAGGGCGTCGACGGGCTCCTCGACGGCGCGTCCCTCGGCGCTCTCACGGCCCGCGCGGTGCGTGACGGTGGCCGGGTGGTGACACTGCGTGGCTACGACGGTCCCGGCGAACGCGGCATCGTCTACGCGCCGATCGTCGTGTTCCGCTACGCCCGGGAGCGCGCCAGGCTGGACCGGCTTCGGCAGCAGGTGGAGGAAGGCCGTATCACCCTCCGGGTCGCCAGGACGTTCCCCGCGGAGCAGGCCGCCGAGGCACACCGGCTGCTCGCGGCGGGCGGTGTGCGGGGCCGACTGGTCCTGACGTTCTGATACGGGGCACGCGTGGGGGGCTGGCACGGCTGCTCTCGACGCCGTGCAGCGGGTGCAGCAGGACGGCGGGGGCGGGCTCGGCGACGTCGTGTGGCCGCCCCTTGCTGCGGGGTCTTGAAGAAACCGGGGTCGCGCGCGGACGCCGTGGTCCTTGGCAAGTTTGTCCAGGTGCACGGCGAACAGCGCGTTCGCGGTCTTGGCCTGCCCGCACGCCTGCCTGTCGTAACCCCGCTCCCGCTGGACGTCGTCCGAGCGGATGCCGGACATGTGGTGGTCGCCGGAGGAGACGGATACGATCCGGGCGCCGCCGGACGAGAGGGCCGGCCACAGATGATTGACAGAGCGAAGTGGCCGTGGTGACTGATCGCGAACTGCGCCTCCCAGCCGCGCCCCACCCGCGTTTCGGGGCACGCCATGATGCCGCTCTGGACGAGATCCAACAGCGCCGTCCGGCCACCCGCGAGGGCATGGACCTGACCCTCACCGACGCGGCGCGCGAGACCTCGGCGAGGCTGGATGGGGACCCGACCGGCCGACGGATCTGGTCGAACTCGTCGAGGAGTTGTCCTCACAGCTGTCGGGCTCGGACAGGGAACGACCGCACGTCCCGGGGCCCCGGGCCCGAGTCCGTCGTATGACGTGATCCCAGGGGCGTGCGGCGGACTTTGCCAGGCCCCGGCCCCACGACGGCGTGCCGACGGCCACACTTCCCGGGCGCGCCACGATGGCCCCCTGGCCGCACGGGACAGCGCCCGAACCGGGCCATCGGCCTTCAGGCTGTCGCATCCCGCGCGGGCCGGTGCGAGTCCGCAGTCCACGACGCCAGGAAGAGCAGCCCGTCGTGGGACGGGCTGCTCGGAGCGGCGGTCGAGACCAGCAGCTTCTGGGTCGGGTCGGCCGCGCAGGTCAGACTGTCCCAGTCGAGGGTGAGGTCGCCGACGATCGGGTGCCGCAGCCTCTTGGTACCCATGCGCAGGCCGTTCATCTGGCGGCCGGCCCACCACTGCCGGAAGTCGGCGTCGGCAACAGACAGTTCGCCGACGAGTGCGGCGAGCCCCGGGTCGCCCGGATACCGGACGGCTTCCAGGCGCAGATGGGCCACGCAGGTCCGGGCGTTCGTCCTCCAGTCGAGGCAGAGCTCCCGGAAGGCGGGGTCGGTGAAGAGCAGCCGCGCGTAGTTGCGCTTCTTCACGGGGATCCTGTCGAAGTCGGTGAGCAGAGCGGCTGCCAGGGGGTTCCAGGCGAGTACATCGGTGCGGCGGCCGAGGACGAGTGCGGGGGTGGTCGTCAGGTCGTCCAGGATGCGCCTGAGCTGCGGGTGGACCTTCTGCGCCGACAGGCGGCGGGGTTCCTGGTCGCCCTTCGACGCCAGGTCGAACAAGTGGGCGACCTGGTCGTCGTCGAGGTGCAGGACCCGGGCGAGCATGGCGAGCACCGGTCTCGACACCGGGGCGCGCCCCTGTTCCAGCCGGGCATAAGCGCGGGGACTGATCCCGGCGAGTCGGGCGACCTCCTCACGGCGCAGCCCCGGCACCCGCCGTGGTGCCCCCGACTCGGGAAGGCCGACGGCCCGCGGGCTGAGTCGGGCCCGGCACACCTTGAGGAATTCTCCCAGTTCGGGCAGAGGTTCTTGGGTGTACACAGCATTGAGCATCGCAGCATTCACCTGGAATGTGAGGGGGAGGCTTTTCTCCCCGGTCCGGGAACCGCCTTTTCATCGCGGGTCGGCATGACCGGTCGGCCCGTCGTACCGGTCGGACCCGCCGGTCATGAGCCCGCCAGGCCGACCTGTGCTCCGCGAGGCGAGGGCACGCAGTCCGTCGTACGACGGCGTGCCGGGCTCGGCTGTCCAGACGACGAGCTCCTGATCGGGATCTCCGCCGCAGGTCAAGATGGACCAGTCCAGGACGAGTTCACCCACGATGGGGTGACGGAACCTCTCGACGCCCGCCCCTCGGGACGGTAGGTAACGGCTTCCCCACCACTGCCCGAAGTCCCTGTCCTCCACGGAGAGTTCACCCACCAGCCCGGCCAGCCGCGGATCGTCGGGGTACTCGTCGGCCGCCACGCACAGACGGGCCACGCAGTCGCGTGCGACGGCCCGCCAGTCCGCGTACAAGGTCCGCATGGAGGGATCGGTGAAGAGGATGCGGACGCAGTTCCGCCTGCTCTCCGGCACCTTCGCGAAGTCGGTGAACAGGGCGGCGGCGAGTGGATTCCAGGCCAGGATGTCCATACGGCGGCCGATCACCACGCCGGGACTCGCGGTGAGATCGTCGAGCAGGCGGCGCAATTGGGTGTGCGCCTTCTGCGCGGTCGGCCGACGGTGTGGCGTCCGGTGCCGACCGGCCAGCTCGAACAGGCGGTCACGCTGGTGGCCGGACAGGCGCAGGACTCGGGAGAGTGCGGCGAGCAATGAAGCGGACGGCTGGACGCGGCCCTGCTCCAGCCGGGTGTAGTGGTCGGTGCTGACGGCGGCGAGTACGGCGACCTCTTCTCTGCGCAGTCCTGGCACGCGTCGGCCGCCGGTGTCGGGCAGACCGACGGTGTGCGGGGTCAGCTCGGACCTACGCGACTTCAGGAATTCTCCCAACTCGTTCGGATGCGCTTCGCCGGTCATGGCGCCAGTGTGGCACCGCCCGGTCCACGGCAAGGGGGTAAGGATCTCTCCCCTGTACAAGGAATTCCCCGCATGAAATTCTCCCCTTTGCGGACGCCCGCGGAAGCGACAGGGTCGAGGACGAATTCGATGGCCGAAACGGGCTGACACAGGGAAAGCACCTGTGCCGGCAGGCAGCACGCTTCAGGGAATGAGACTGTTTTCCACGTATCTCCCTTGCGACCGGCGCCCAGATGACCAGGAACTCGTCCTGAGTGCGGCCGTGCTGGCGGGAACGTCCTGGGACAGCGCCTGCGTGTCGCACCGCCCGTCGTGCTGCTGGTCGTGGGTGCTCTCATCGGCCTCGTCCCGGCCGTTCGGAAGACCCAACCACACACAACGGTCAGCCTCAGGAGTGAGAGAATACGCAGCTCAGAGGCCCTTCGCTGCGGGCTCCAGAATCGCCACGCACTCCACATGATGCGTCATCGGAAACAGATCGAACACCCGGAGCATCCGCACCCGGTACCCCCCGTCCCGGAAGTACCCCAGGTCCCGCGCCAGCGCCGCCGGGTCGCAGGCGACGTACGCGATGCGCCGCGCGCCCAGGGACGACAGGTGTTCGACGGTCTTACGGCCGGCCCCCGCCCGCGGCGGGTCGAGGACGATCAGGTCGACCTCCGTGATCCCGGTGCGCGGCAGCACCGACTCCACCTTGCCCTGTTCGATGCGGACCCGGTCGAAGGAGGCGAGGTTGTGCCGGGCGTCCTCGACCGCGCGCTTGCCGGACTCGATGCCGAGGACCGCGCCCTTGTCGCCGAGGCGGTCCGCCAGCGCCCCCGCGAACAGGCCCACACCGCAGTACAGGTCGAGCGCCATCTCGCCCTTGCGCGGCAGCAGGCCCTGCATGACCGCCTTCACCAGGGTGTCGGCCGCCTGCGGGTGCACCTGCCAGAAGCCGCCGCTGCCCACCCGGTGGGTGCGGCCGTCGGCCCGCTCACGCACGAAGGCACGGCCGTGGACGCGGTGGATGCCGCCGTCGTGCTCCTCGACGCGCATCACGGACACCGGCTTGTCCAGCTCCACCAGCGGCAGCCGGGCGCCCGGGCGGGGCTCCAGGATGACCATGCGGTCCTGGGAGCCGGTCGCCGCGATCGCCTCCACGGACGCCATCCCGGACCAGTCGCGCTCCTCGATCCCCAGCTCGCTGACGCCCGGCGCCGCGATCATGCAGTGCTCGATCGGCTCGACCTCGTGCGAACGGTGGCGGCGCAGACCGGCGTTGCCGTCGGCGTCCACCGCGTACTGCACGCGGGTGCGCCAGGCGGGCACCTCGCCCGCCGGCAGCTTGTCGCCCTCGGCCGGCATGACCGTGCCGTCCCAGCCGGCCTCCTCGGGGGTGAGACCGGCGAGCCGCTTCAGCTGCTCGGCGACGACCTCCCCCTTGAGACGCCGCTGGGCGCCGGGCTTGGCGTGCTGCCAGTCGCAGCCGCCGCAGCGGCCGGGACCGGCGTAGGGGCAGGGCGCCTCGATGCGGTCCTTGGACGGCTCCAGGATCGACACCGCGTCCGCGCGCAGGAAACGCGCTCCCTCCTCGCCCTCCGTCACCCGGGCCACGATCCGCTCACCGGGCAGCGTGTGCCGGACGAACAGGACCTGGCCGTCGTCCGTGCGGGCGATGCAGTGCCCGCCGTGCGCGACGGGGCCGACCTCGACTTCGAACTCCAGCCCCACCAGCGATTTCTTCGGTTCTGCCTGCATGGCGGGGTGACTCCACAACGTCAAGGGAAGCGGTGGGTCGACAACCCACCAGGACAACAGCCCACCAGTCTACTTCGGCGCCGGCGTCTCCTTCGCCCGCTGCTCGGCCGGACCGCGCCGCACCGCGCCGGGCGCGTTCCAATCCTGCCGCCTGCGAGCGCGCTTCTTCGCCGCCTCCGAGGACTGCAGCTGATAGGGCACCGAGGTCACCATGACCCCCGGCGTGAACAGCAGCCGGCCCTTGAGCCGGAGCGCGCTCTGGTTGTGCAGCAGATGCTCGTACCAGTGGCCGACGACGTACTCGGGGATGATCACGGACACCGCGTCGCGCGGCGACTCCTTCCGGAGCCCCTTGACGTAGTCGATGATCGGCCGCGTGATCTCGCGGTACGGCGAATCCAGCACCTTCAGCGGTACGTCGATCCCGCGCCGTTCCCACTCGGCGCGCAGCGCCTTGGTCTCGGCCGGGTCGACGTTGACGCTCAGGGCCTCCAGCGAGTCCGAGCGCATCAGCTTGGCGTAGGCGAGGGCGCGCAGCGCCGGGCGGTGGATCTTGGAGATCAGGACGACGGAGTGGACGCGGGACGGCCGGAGGCTGTCGTCGCTCGGGCCCTCGGGCGCCGCGATCTCCTCGGACACCCGGTCGTAGTGCTTCCGGATCGCCGTCATCGTCGCGTAGAAGATGCACATGCCGAGCAGGGCCACCCAGGCGCCGTGGGTGAACTTGGTGACCAGGACGACGACCAGGACGAGCCCGGTGAAGAAGGCACCGAAGGCGTTGATCGCGCGGGAGCGGATCATGTGGGTGCGCTTGGCGGCGTCCTTCTCGGTGGCCAGGTGGCGGTTCCAGTGCCGGACCATGCCGGTCTGGCTGAGCGTGAACGACACGAACACGCCGACGATGTAGAGCTGGATCAGCCGGGTCGAGTCGGCGCCGTAGATCCACACCAGGAGTCCGGCCGCTCCGGCCAGCAGCACGATGCCGTTGGAGAAGGCGAGGCGGTCGCCGCGGGTGTGCAGCTGGCGCGGCAGGTAGCGGTCCTGGGCGAGGATCGAACCGAGCAGCGGGAAGCCGTTGTAGGCGGTGTTCGCGGCGAGGAACAGCACGAGCGCGGTGGCCGCGGCCAGCACGATGAACAGGAAGCTGCCCTTGCCGAAGACGGCCTCGGCGACCTGGGAGATCACCGGGTTCTGGACGTAGTCGGCGCCGAGCGCGACGCCGTTGTGGATCAGGTCGACGGCCGGGTTCTCGGCCATGCGGACCTTGGTGACCATGGCCAGCACGATGATCCCGCAGAACATCGTCACGGCGAGCAGGCCCATCATCGCGAGCGTGGTCGCCGCATTCTTCGACTTGGGCTTGCGGAAGGCCGGTACGCCGTTGGAGATGGCCTCGACGCCGGTGAGCGCGGCGCAGCCGGAGGAGAAGGCGCGCAGCAACAGGAAGACAAGGGCGAATCCGGCCAGGCCCTGGTGCTCGGCCTTGATGTGGTAGTCCGCCGTCGGTGCCCGCATGGTGTCGCCCAGAACCAGACCGCGGAACGCACCCCACGCGATCATGATGAACACGCCCGTGACGAAGACGTACGTCGGAATCGCGAACAGCGAGCCGGACTCCTTCATGCCACGCAGGTTCATCAGCGTGAGCAGGATGATCACGGCGATCGCGCAGAACACCTTGTGCTCGACCACGAAGGGGACCGCGGAGCCGAGGTTCTCGATGCCCGAGGCGATGGAGACGGCGACCGTGAGGACGTAGTCGACCAGCAGGGCGCTGGCGACCGTGAGACCCGCCTTGGGGCCGAGGTTGGTGTTGGCCACCTCGTAGTCGCCGCCGCCGCTCGGGTACGCGTGCACGTTCTGCCGGTAGGAGGCGACCACCGTGAACATCAGCACGACGACCGCCACGGCGATCCACGGGCTGAAGTGGTACGCCGACACGCCCGCGATGGACAGGACCAGCAGCACCTCGCCGGGCGCGTACGCCACGGAGGACAGCGGGTCGGAGGCGAACACCGGGAGGGCGATGCGCTTCGGCAGGAGCGTTTCCCCGAGCCGGTCACTGCGCAGTGCGCGCCCGATGAGGATCCGTTTGGGCACGTCGGTCAGTTTGGACACAACAGAGAAGCGTAAGCGTTCGAAAGGAAGAACAACCACCCGGCACCCCGCATCTGCCCTCCGGGTGAAATCCGGACCCCCTCCGGCTACGGATTGCGCAGGTGAGCGGGGCGGCATGCCTATATGACAGGACCCCGCCCCTACTGCTCCCGGAGGTTCCATGCACACGACCGCAGAGCTGATCGGCGCCGCGGCAGCCCTCGTCGGCCTCGGGATCCTGACGCTCGCGAGCGTCCGCAGCATCAGCCGCCGCTGACCGGCCCGAAGTCGGGGCAACCGTGCACAGGGGTGCCGTCGTCCTACGCCCGTGTGTAGCTTGGGCGTCGGTCTGAGACCCTGATGTGGCTGAGCAGTACTTATTGACACCGGAAGGACGGTCGTGCACATCGTCATCATGGGCTGCGGGAGAGTGGGTTCCGCTCTCGCCCAGGCCCTGGAGCAACAGGGGCACACGGTCGCCGTGATCGACCAGGACCCCACCGCCTTCCGACGACTGGGCTCCGGTTTCGGCGGTCGCCGTGTCACCGGGGTCGGTTTCGACCAGGACACCCTGCGCGAGGCGGGCATCGAGGAGGCCGGCGCCTTCGCCGCGGTCTCCAGCGGCGACAACTCCAACATCATCGCCGCGCGCGTGGCCCGCGAGATGTTCGGCATCGAGAACGTCGCTGCCCGCATCTACGACCCCCGGCGCGCCGAGGTCTACCAGCGCCTGGGCATCCCGACGGTGGCCACGGTCCGCTGGACGGCGGACCAGATGCTGCGCCGGCTGCTGCCCTCGGGCGCGGAGCCGTTGTGGCGTGATCCCACCGGTGGGGTCCAGCTGGCCGAGGTGCACGCCTCGACCGCCTGGGTCGGCCACAAGATCAGCAGGATGCAGGAGGAGACGGGCGTCCGCGTGGCGTTCCTGACCCGCCTCGGCGAGGCCATACTGCCCACCTCGCAGACGGTGCTGCAGGAGGGCGACCTCGTCCACGTGATGATGCGCACGGACGACATCGAGAAGGTCGAGGCGTCCTTCGCCGAGGGCCCCGAAGAGGAGGGCGGTCACTGATGAGGGTCGCCATTGCCGGTGCCGGTGCGGTCGGCCGCTCGATCGCGGGCGAACTGCTGGAGAACGGCCACGAGGTCCTTCTCATCGACAAGGCGCCGACCGCCATCTCGGTCGAGCGCGTACCGCAGGCGGAGTGGCTGCTCGCCGACGCCTGTGAGATCACCTCCCTCGACGAGGCCGCGCTCCAGCGCTGCAACGTCGTGATCGCCGCGACGGGCGACGACAAGGTCAACCTGGTCGTCTCCCTGCTGGCGAAGACGGAGTACGGCGTCCCGCGGGTCGTCGCCCGGGTGAACAACCCGAAGAACGAGTGGCTGTTCAACGAGTCCTGGGGCGTGGACGTCGCCGTCTCCACCCCGCGCCTGATGTCCGCCCTGGTCGAGGAGGCGGTGAGCGTCGGCGACCTGGTCCGCCTGCTCCGCTTCAGCCACGGCGACGCGAACCTTGTCGAGCTGACCCTGCCCGAGGAGTCGGCCCTGGCCGGCACGACGGTCGGCGACGTGGAGTGGCCCGAGGACACCTCCTTGGTCACCATCATCCGCGGCACCCGCGTGCTCACCCCGTCCCGGGAGGACTCCCTGGAGGCCGGCGACGAACTCCTGTTCGTGGCCGCCCAGGCCCGCGAGGAACAGCTGGAGGACCTGCTGTCGGTCCGCCGCGAAGAAGCCTCTTAGGAAGCCACTTGGGCGGTACGACGGCGGAGGGCGCCCTGCACACGCAGGGCGCCCTCCGCCGTCGTAGAAGAAGTGCCGGCAGTATCGGCAGTACCGCGATCTACGCCTCGCGCCGGTGCCGTCCGCCCGCGGCCTCCGTGTCCCCGTGCTCCGCGGCCTCGGCCGCCTTGCGCTCCTCCTCGGCCTTCTCCTCGGCCTCCATCTCCGCGAACACGTCGATCGGAGCCGGCGCCTTCGCGAGGAAGACCCAGGTGAGCCACACGGCGAGCAGGAAGGGCGGGATCTTGAGGGCGACCAGGACCCAGCCGAGCTGCGCGGTGTCGGCCCACCAGTACAGCGGGAAGAGGATCGCGCACTTGGCGAGCAGGATGCCGCCCCAGGCGTAACTGGCCTTGGAGTACGCCTTCTTGCGACCGGGGTTGCGGGTCCGCCAGGAGAGGTTCTCCTTGAAGACCGGGCCGAGGATGAGCCCCATCAGCGGCACACCCGCGAGCGTGGTGATGATGTACGCCAGCCCCAGGCCCAGGGTGTACAGCATGCCCGGGAGATAGAAGTTCTTGGCGTTGCCCGTCATCATCGCGAAGACGACACCGAAGGCGACGCCGAAGACACCGCTGAAGGCGTGCTTGACGGTGTCCCGCATGACCAGACGGACCACGACCAGCAGCAGTGACACCGCGAGCGCGGCGATCGCCGACAGGTGCAGGTCCTTGTTGATGGTGAAGATCGTGACGAAGAGCAGGCCCGGCAGGACCGTCTCGACCATGCCCCGGACGCCGCCGAACGCCTCGAACAGGGCGGCCTCGGTCACCGCCCGTGCGTCGTCGGCCTGAGTGTCTTCGGTCGGCTTGTCGAGAGACGTCACCGGCTACTCCCGTCCCACGGGTCGGAGTTCGTATTTCGGATTGAACAGCACCCGGCGGCCCCGGCTCATCGAGATCCGCCCGGAGGCGATCAGCTTGCGCCCCGGTTCTATCCCGACGATGGACCGCCGGCCGAGCCACACCACGTCCAGGGCGGCGGAGCCGTCGAACAGCTCGGCCTCCAGGGCCGGGACGCCCGCGCGCGGACGCAGGGTGACCGTGCGCAAGGTACCAGTAACGGTCACGATCTGGCGGTCGTGGCAGTCGCCTATCCGAGTGCAGCCTGCGGTCTCGGTGTCCTCCCGCAGCTCCTCGGACTCCAGGTCCTCCTGAGACGAGGAGAGCCGGTCGAGCATGCGCCGGAACCGGCCCACCGGCTTCTCGGAACGCGGAACAGCACTCATATCCGAAAGCGTACCGGGGTGCGCCGACAGCGTTGTACCCGCAGCACTAGCGTTCGAACCGGTATCCCATCCCCGGTTCCGTGACGAAGTGCTTGGGATGCGAGGGGTCCGCCTCCAACTTCCGCCGCAGCTGGGCCATGTAGACCCGCAGGTAGTTCGTCTCCGTCCCGTACGACGGCCCCCAGACCTCCTGGAGGAGCTGCTTCTGGCCGACGAGCCGGCCGGTGTTGCGGACCAGCACCTCCAGCAGGTGCCACTCGGTGGGGGTGAGACGTACGTCTCGGCCGTGCCTCTGGACCTTCTTGGCGGCCAGGTCGACGGTGAACTCGTCGGTCTCCACCAGGACCTCGTCCTCGCCGCCCCCAGTGGGCTCGGCGCGGCGCACGGCGGCCCTGAGGCGGGCGAGCAACTCGTCCATGCCGAAGGGCTTGGTGACGTAGTCGTCGGCGCCCGCGTCCAGCGCCTCGACCTTCTCGTCGGAGGAGTGCCGGGCGGACAGCACGAGGATCGGCACCCGGGTCCAGCCACGCAGTCCCCGGATCACCTCGACGCCGTCCATGTCGGGCAGGCCCAGGTCGAGGACGACCACGTCGGGGTGGCGGGCGGCGGCGAGCCGGAGCGCGGTGGCGCCGTCGTGCGCCGCGTCGACCTCGTACTTGCGCGCCCTGAGGTTGATCACGAGGGCCCGCACGATCTGCGGCTCGTCGTCGATGACCAGCACTCTGGTCATGTGGCCTGCCTTTCGGTTTCTGCCGCTGCTTCTGCTTCTGCCGCTGCCGTTGCCTCTGCCTCTGCCTCTGCCTCTGCCTCTGCCTCTGCCTCTGCGAAGGGGTCCACGAGGAGCTCCGCGTGTGTGTGCTCCGCGCGGAGCGTCAGCACCATGGTGAGGCCGCCCCCGGGTGTGTCCTCGGCGTTGAGGGTGCCGTTCATGGCCTCCGCGAAACCCCGGGCCACCGCGAGCCCGAGCCCCACCCCCGCGCCGCGCGGGGCGTCGCCGCAGCGCTGGAAGGGCGCGAAGATGCGCTCCTTGGCCTCGTCGGGGACGCCGGGGCCGCGATCCACGACCCGTACCTCGACCCGGTCGGCGATGGCGCTGGCGGAGACCCGGACGGGGTGGCCGGGTGGGCTGTACTTGACGGCGTTCTCGACCAGGTTGGCCACCGACCGCTCCAGCAGCCCCGGGTCGACGGCGACCATCGGCAAAGTCTCCGGCACGTCCATTTCCACGCTCCCGTCGGGCACCCCGCCGAGCGCCATCGGCACCACCTCGTCGAGGTCGATCTCCCGGATGATCGCGGTGACCGTGCCGGTCTGCAGGCGGGACATGTCGAGCAGGTTGCCCACGAGATGGTCCAGCCGGTCGGCGCCCTCCTCGATGCCCTCCAGGAGCGCTGCCTGGTCCTCCTCGGACCACGCCACGTCATCGGACCTGAGCGACGAGACGGCCGCCTTGATGGCGGCGAGCGGGGTCCGCAGATCGTGCGAGACGGCCGCCAGCAGCGCCGTACGGATGCGGTTGCCCTCGGCCAGTGTGCGGGCCTGGTCGGCCTCCTCCTGGAGCCTGCGGCGGTCCAGGACGACGGCGGCCTGGGCGGCGAAGGCCGCGAGCACCCGGCGGTCCTCGGCGGGCAGCACCCGGCCGGTGAGCGCGAGCGCCATGTGGTCCCCCACCGGCATGTCGACGTCGGCGTCCTCCGGCCGCTCGACGGGCGGTCCGAGCCCCGCCCGGCCGGCGCAGGTCCACGGCTCGACGTCGCCCGCCCGTTCCAGCAGGGCCGCCGACTCCATGCCGAAGGTCTCCCGGACGCGCTCCAGGAGTTCCTCCAGGCGGGTCTCGCCGCGCAGCACGTTGCCGGCGAGGAAGGACAGGATCTCCGACTCGGCGCGCAACCGGGCGGCCTGGTGGGTGCGGCGGGCGGCGAGGTCGACCACGGAGGCCACCGAGATGCCGACGCCCACGAAGATCACGATGGCGACGATGTTCTTCGGGTCGGCGATGGTCCAGCGGTGCAGGGGCGGTGTGTAGAAGTAGTTCAGCAGCAGCGAGCCGAGCGCGGCCGACGCGAGCGCGGGGAAGAGTCCGCCGAGCAGGGCCGCCGCGACCACGACCGCCAGGAACAGCAGCATGTCGTTGGCGAGCCCGAGGTCGACGGTGGTGAGCAGGATCGTCAGGAACGCCGGGCCGGCCAGACCGACCAGCCAGCCCCACAGGATCCGGGCCCGCCCCAGCCGGGCGCTGCGGGCGACGGGCAGCCCGCGCCCCTTGGCGACCTCGTCGTGGGTGACGATGTGCACGTCCAGGTCGGGCCCGGACTCACGGGCCACGGTCGCGCCGACGCCGGGTCCGAAGACGTACTGCCAGGTCTTGCGGCGGGAGGAACCGAGGACGATCTGGGTGGCGTTGACCCCGCGCGCGAAGTCGAGCAGCGCGGCCGGTATGTCGTCGCCGACGACATGGTGAAAGGTTCCTCCAAGGTCTTCCACGAGGGTCCTCTGGACTGCGAGTTCCTTGGGCGAGGCGGAGGTCAGACCGTCGCTGCGGGCTATGTAGACGGCGAGCACCTCGCCGCCGGCGCCCTTCTCCGCGAGGCGCGCGGCCCGCCTTATGAGCGTCCGCCCCTCCGGCCCGCCGGTCAGCCCGACGACGATCCGCTCCCTGGATCCCCAGATCCTGGAGACCTGGTGATCGTTGCGGTACTGCTTGAGGTACTCGTCGACCCGGTCGGCCACCCACAGCAGCGCGAGCTCCCGCAGGGCCGTCAGATTGCCCGGCCGGAAGTAGTTGGAGAGCGCCGCGTCGACCTTGTCCGGCTGGTAGATGTTGCCGTGCGCCATGCGACGCCTGAGCGCCTGGGGCGACATGTCGACAAGCTCGATCTGGTCGGCCCGGCGTACGAACTCGTCGGGCACGGTCTCCTGCTGCCGGACCCCGGTGATCGACTCGACCACGTCTCCGAGCGACTCCAGGTGCTGGATGTTCACGGTCGAGACCACGTCGATCCCGGCCGCGAGCAGTTCCTCCACGTCCTGCCAGCGCTTGGCGTTGCGCGAGCCCGGGATGTTGGTGTGGGCGAGTTCGTCCACCAGGGCGACGGCGGGGGCGCGGCGCAGGAGGGCATCGACATCCATCTCGCCGAAGACGGAGTCCCGGTAGGCGATCTCCCTGCGCGGAGTCGCTTCCAGCCCGTGCAGCATCACCTCGGTGCGCGGCCGCCCGTGGTGCTCCACGAAACCCACGACACAGTCGGTACCCCGCTCGATCCTGCGGTGCGCCTCGGACAGCATCGCGTACGTCTTGCCGACGCCCGGTGCCGCACCGAGATAGATCCGAAGCCTGCCGCGTCCCATGGGTCCATTGTCTTCCGGTCAACACTGCCTACGCAGCGTCGACCTTACGGCCGCCGATCCGGGCGGAGGGGGCGGGAGGGGGCTCGGGGGTGGTCTTTGACGCAACTCTGACGCGGGGGGAGCTACGAGGTCTCGGGGTCGGACTGGGCAGTTCTGGCCTCGCGGGGGGCGGGGACGGGGGCGGCAACCCGTGGGCTTACGGCGAGGGCCGGGGGCGGGGCTCTGCAGCGCTGGGCTCCTGGGGGCCGGGGCGCATGGTTATGGGGGCGTGGTTACGGGGGGCCGGAGACGGTGATTCCCTGGTTCGCGGCGCGCGCCGACGGGACGGACTCGACAACCCGGCCTCGCAGAGGGGCCGGGAGGCGGGGACGTGGTGACGGGGGCCTTGGGGGCTGGCTCGCGCCTACGGCGGCACCGGCACCGGCAACGCGGGCCGCCCCGGCCCCTTCACCGCCGTACGCATCCTGGACGGCACGTCGGTGGGGACGGTGCCCTGCCACAGCTGCGGTCACCGCGAAGCCGGTCACCTCGGTCTGCCCGTAACCGCGGCCCATGCCTCCGCCCGCGAGGCCGGCCACGACCTGTCCCACCTGCGGGCGAGCGTCACCGCAGCTCTGGCATCGCGGAGGGCCAGGGACGGCACTCCCCAGGTCTCGCGACACTCGCCCGGGGGACATACTCGGCAACCTGGCCTCGGGAGGCGGGGACGGGCTCAGCAGCCCCTGGCCCGTCGAGACGGAACCCTGAAACCCGGCTCGGCGATCCAGGACGTCGGGGTGGGGGCCCAGGACAGGCGGCGACCCGGCCCCGGAGCGGAAGGCCAGGAGGAGGCTCCTGCCCGCCGTGAGGCGCCCTTGGAATTCGGCTCGGTGATCCAGGACGTCGTGACGCGGGCCCCCGAAACCGGCTGCCAGCCCCGGCCATCGGCACGCGGGCCCCGGAGACCAGCCGGTGGCCCCGGACGCATGGTTCACCCGGCGCCTCGACAGCGACCGGCGATCACTGGTGGTCCCGGCCACGCGGCCGGCCCCGGCACCCTTGACGCCGGCCCGGAGGTCCCCCGCAGCACACTCCGCAGCCTTCCCGGGCCGGAGCTGCACCCCAGTTCGGCGGAGCCCAGCGCTCGCACACGCCCCGTAACCCTTCACGGCCACACCGGCCCGGGGCCACCCAGTCCGCACCCACACCGCCATAGGCCGAAGCACCCCTCGCGGCGAGCCCCCGGACCGACCGACTGAGCCCCCTCGCAACCACTGCGCACGCCGCTCCCACCCGGCCACCCCAACCAACCAACCAAGGGACCGCCCCCGAGCACCCCCTCAGCGCCCCACGATCTCCCCGTCCCCCAACTCCAGCACCCGGTCCGCCAGGTCCAGCAGGGTCGCGTCGTGCGTGGCCACCAGTGCCGTGACGTTCTCGCTGCGTACGACGGCCCGCATCAGCTCCATCACGGCGTGACCGGTCTCCGCGTCCAGTTGGCCGGTCGGCTCGTCGGCGACGAGGAGGGCGGGGTTGTTGGCGAGGGCGCGGGCGATGGCGACCCGTTGCTGCTGGCCCCCGGAGAGCTCACCGGGCCGCTGCTTCGCGTGGTCCGCGAGGCCGACCAGGGCCAGCAGCAGCTCGACGCGCTCCTCACGCGCGCGTGCGTCCATCCGCCGCAGCCGCATCGGCACACCGACGTTCTCGGCGGCGGTGAGGATCGGGATGAGCCCGAAGGACTGGAACACGAAGCCGATCCGGTCCCGGCGCAGGGCCAGCAGCCCATCCTCGTCCAGCCCGGCGACGTCCACCCCGTCGAGCACGACCCGCCCCCGGTCGGGTCGGTCGAGCCCGCCGACGATGTTGAGGAGCGTGGTCTTCCCGGAGCCCGAGCGCCCCTTGAGCGCGACCAGCTCACCGCGCGGCACCTCGAAGGAGACCCCGCGCAACGCGTGCACCGCGGCGGCCCCCTCGCCGAACGACCTGTGGATGTCCTCGACCCGCACCATGGTCTCGGTGACCACCTGAGTCATGCGTCCTCCCCCGTGAAACCCCGTGAACCCGTGAAACCCCGTGAACGTGTGAAACCGGGCGCCAGTATCACCGCCCGGCGCCCGGCCTTCAACGGTTTCAGTTCGGGTTGTCCCCGTGGGTGAGAGTCTCCCAGGCCACGAAGAGGTTGTTGCTGCCCGCCGGACGGTTCCGCTCCGTCAGCGCCTGCGTGTTGGTCATGCCCATGCCAAGCCGATTGTGCAGCGCGTTGTACCCGACCTCGGTGACCGGCCCGAACCCGAGCTTCAGCGACCCACCGCACAGCCAGCTCGGCACGGCCGTCCCCAGTTCGTACTTCGCCTGGAACCCCAGCGCCTGCCGCAGCCGCTCGCCCACATCCGTGCCGTACAGGTCCTGCCCCTGGATCCGGCTCGTCTCGGCGACGTGCGAGATCGCGGAGATGCCGTACCCGGTGTGCGTGAGGTCCCGGCAGGTCTCCTGGGTGAGCCCGGTGACGAAGGTGGACTGCCCCTGCCAGTAACTGACGATCTTCTCTCGGGTGTCGAGGTTCTGGCTCGGTACGGTCTTCGGCAGTTCACCGTCGGAGGCGAGGTAGACATAGGCCGCGGTACGGGTGCGGAACTTCGCCATGGCCTTGTCGTACGACGTCTTGTCCTCCAGGAAGACCGAGATGCCGACGGCCGCCTCCGTCATCGACAGCTCCCAGTTGCCGTTGGAGTTCGAGCCGTTGATGATCTCGGGCAGGTAGACGTTGCGCAGCATGGTCGCGAAGCGCCCGGAGTTCGCCCAACTCCCGTTGTACGTGTACTTGATGATCTCGGCGGCCCGGGGCCACGAGGAGCCGGCCCAGCCGGTCTGGAGGGGCGCGTTGCTGTTGGTGTGGTCGGTGATCACGGCCGACCAGGCGTCCATGAGCTGGATGGCCTTCTTGGCGTACCGCTCGTCCCGGGTGATGTACCAGGCGAGGGCGTCGGTGTAGGCGGCGATCGCGTCCTCGCGCTCGTCGGTGCAGCCGTAGTTGGGGTTCGAGTACGACCCGCACTCGACGATCGCGCGCGGCTTGGGCGTGCGGTTCAGATCGGCGTACTTGCTCGCCAGCATCGCGTCGAAGGCACCCTTCCAGGGCTGGGCACCCGCGTTCACCTTGCTGCGGGCGAAGTCCAACTGCCCCTGGGAGACGGTGACTCCGGGATGGACGAAGGTGGCGGGCGCGGCATCGGCGGGCACGGCGAGAGCACCGGCGGCGAGGGCCGCGACAGCGGTCAGGAGAGCGGTTCTGCGCATAGGTGGGGGGCCTTCCGTTCTCGTATATGAACGCCAAGCGCCTTTATGAACAGACGCGTTGAGCCGAGAAGGTAGGTACAGACCAATCCGCCGTCAAGGTCCCGCGCACGAAAAAGGGCCGCACCCCCTGACGGGGTACGGCCCTCGATGTCGTACGGCTACCGGACCTCGGTAATCTCCGGTCCGCGCTGGAGCTGGCCCATGCCGCCGGAGAAACGGGAGCCCTCGTCCTGCTGCTGAATGCCCTCGGGGACCATCTGGGCGTCGTTCGGCAGCTTGAGGACGATCGGGTCGCGGGGCGCCATCGGACCCTCGCCGCGGACCACGACCGTGTCCCGGAAGATCTGCTCCAGGAGCCCGGCCGCCTGCGGCTGCACCGCGCCCTGCCCCGAGATCACCCCGCGCAGGAACCAGCGCGGTCCGTCCACACCCACGAACCGCACGACCTGGAAGCCGCCCGTGCCGTCCGGCAGCTGCACCGGCACCTGGGCCCGCAGTTCCCAGCCCAGCGGACCCTCGACCTCGTCGACGATGCCGCCCTGCTGGGTGATGCCGGAACCGATCTCCTCGCGCACCTCGCCCCAGATGCCCTCGCGCTTGGGAGCGGCGAAGGCCTGGAGCTGGATGGCGCTGTCGCGCAGCACGACGGTGGCCGCGACGATCGCGTCGCCCGCGACCTCGACCCGCAGCTCCATGCCGTCGACACCCGGTACGAACAGACCGCCCAGGTCCACGCGGCCCTCAGCGGGGTCGCGGACCTCGGTGTCGTCCCAGGGCCCGTCGGGACGCGGCTCCGGCTCCAGCCGTACGCGCTCGCGCTCTACGTCGTCCGCCTCAGTGCCGACGCTGTCGACGACCTGCTCGGCCTCGCCGGCCGCGTCCTCGGCGGCACCCTTCTTGTTGCGACGTCCGAACACGTCACTGTCCTTCCCGGTCGGATACGACCGATGCGTATCGATTCCCACCCGTTGTGCCGCCCACGGCGGCCTCAGCGTCTGTATCGCCCCCGTCGCCCACGGCGGCGTGACCGCCGGTGGACCCGAAGCCCCCCTCGGCCCGCGCCGAGTCGGGAAGCTCCGCGACCTCCTGGAAGCGGACCCTCTCGACCTGCTGGACGACGAGTTGAGCAATCCGGTCGAAACGCTCGAACCGCACCGACTCGTGCGGGTCGAGGTTCACCACGATCACCTTGATCTCCCCACGGTACCCGGCATCAACCGTCCCCGGGGCATTCACGAGAGCGACACCGCAGCGGGCGGCGAGACCGGATCGTGGGTGCACGAAGGCCGCGTACCCCTCCGGCAGCGCCACAGACACCCCGGTGGGCAGTACGGCCCGCTCCCCGGGCTTCAGTTCACGGCTCTCGGTGGTCCGCAGATCGGCCCCCGCGTCACCGGGGTGCGCGTACGACGGAAGCGGTACGTCGGGGTCGACGCGCCGGATCAGCACGTTCAGGGGGTCACGGCTCACGGGTTCACCTCGAAGGCACGGGCACGCCGGATCTGGTCCGGGTCGTCCATGGCGGCCCGGATCTCCTCCGGGCGGCCGTTGTCGATGAAGTGGTCGACCTTGACCTCGATGAACAGGGCGTCGGCACGGACCGCGACGGGCCCCTCGGGGCCGCCGATCCGGCCGGTCGCGGTCGAGTAGATCTTCCGCCCGGCCACCGCGGTCACCTCGGCCTCCAGGTACAGCACCGTGCCGACCGGCACCGGCCGGACGAAGTCGGTCTCCAGCCGTCCGGTCACGGCGATCGTGCGCAGCAGCCAGTTGAGCGAGCCCAGGGTCTCGTCGAGGGCGGTCGCGAGCACACCGCCGTGCGCGAGTCCCGGGGCGCCCTGATGGGCGGGGCGCACGGTGAACTCGGCGGTGACCGAGACCCCCTCGCCGGCCCGCGCCGCCAGGTGCAGCCCGTGCGGCTGCTCGCCGCCACAGCCGAAACACTGGCCGTAGTGCGCACCGAGCAGCTCACCGGGCGCGGGAGCGTCCGGGTGGCGCACAGGTCGCGCCGCGTCGGCGGGAGGCTTCAGAGCCGGGGAAGTACCACTCACAGGCGCAGACCTTACCCGCCCGCCCGTCTCCCACCGCCACCCTGCCTGACGGCCCTTCGCGCCGACTCCCCCTGACATCGGCTGTGCCCGGACACCGTGCCAAGCTTGGTTCCATGCAGCCCTCCGCCGCCCCGTACGACGAACGCCTCACCGCCCCCCGCTCCTGGTGGCTGATCTCCCTCCTGGTCGGCGTCGCCTTCGCGCTGATCCTGCTCCCCTTCGGGACGCTTCCGCTGCTCGGCGGCCTGGTCGGCGGCACCGCCGCGGCGGCGATCTGCGCCAGCTCCTACGGCTCGCTGCGCATCCGCGTCGTGGGGGACTCCCTGATCGCGGGCGAGGCGAAGATCCCGGTGTCGGCGCTGGGCGAGACGGAGATCCTGGACCCGGAGGAGGCCCGGGCCTGGCGGACCTACAAGGCCGACACCCGGGCCTTTCTGCTGCTGCGCTCCTACATCCCCAGGGCGCTGAAGGTGGAGGTCACCGATCCGGACGACCCGACGCCGTATCTCTACCTGTCGACGCGCGAGCCGGAGCGGCTGGCCGAGGCGCTGAAGACGGCCCGCACGGCCGCCGCCTAGCACGTTCGTGCAGGGCTTCACCCGACCGCAGGGACAGTGAGGCCCGGACTTCTCACGGAAGTCTTACGTCTCCAGCTCCAGTGGGTCGGCCGGGATCTCGAGCGCCGGCAGCGCGGGGAGTTCGTCCCAGGCCACCTGGACCTTGCGCAGATCCTTGCGGATCCGCTCCGCGAGCTTTCTGGTGTCCCTGCGGTTCATGACCGCCCCGACGGCCGCGCCGACCAGGAACGGCATGAGGTTCGGCAGGTCGCGGATCATCCGCTTCATGATCTGCTGCCGCAGCTGCTGCTTCATCGGGCTGTTGAGCGCGCCGCTCACCGTCGACGGCTTCTTCACGTCGATCCCGCGCTCTCCCGACCAGGAGTTCAGATACGCGGTGCTGCGCTCCTTGAGGTTCCCGGGCGGCCGTACGCCGTAGACCTCGTGGAGTTCGGCGATCAGCTTCAGCTCGATCGCGGCCACGCCGGTGATCTCGGCGGCCAGTTCGGTCGGCATCGCGGGCGGGACGGGGAGCATCGCCGCCGCACCGATCCCCGCTCCGACCGTCGCCGTGGCGCTCGCGGCGCCCGCGACGAGCTTGTCCGCGAGCTGCTCGGGTCCAAGGCCGGGGAACTGGCGGCGGAGGGTCGCGAGGTCCCGTACGGGGATACGCGGGGCGTTCTCGATGATGCGGTCCGTGAGGTACGCCAGGCCCGCCCTGGCCCGGCTACCGCCCTTGCGGACCCCTTCCCGGGCCCTGTCCCGGATCGCCGACACCCGTCGTCGCGCGACGGGCGCGGGCGTCCTGGTCGAATCGGTGGGCGCCGGGAGGTCGGCCCGGTCGGCCACCGGTTCGAGCGAGGCTCCCGGACCGGAAGAGCCCCGCTCGTCGTCACGCGCGTGATGGGGGCCGTCGGACGGCCCCTGCTCCGCTCCCTGCCGGGGAGAGCGGCGCTTCCAAGGAGGGGTCGAGCCAGTCATGCCCGACCCGCCCTCAGTCGCAGTCGCGGCAGATCGGCTGGCCGTTCTTCTCCCGGGCCAGCTGGCTGCGGTGGTGCACCAGGAAGCAGCTCATGCAAGTGAACTCGTCCTGCTGCTTGGGCAGTACCCGGACGGCCAGCTCTTCGTTCGAGAGGTCCGCTCCGGGCAGTTCCAGGCCTTCGGCGGCCTCGAACTCGTCGACGTCCACTGCGGACGTCGACTTGTCGTTCCTACGCGCCTTGAGCTCTTCAAGGCTGTCCGAGTCGACGTCGTCGTCGGTCTTGCGCGGGGTGTCGTAATCCGTTGCCATGTCGCTCTCCCCCTCTGGGTGTCTGCGGTGTCTCCAGCGCACGTAACGCGTGAGAGGCCGGACTTGTGCCCGACCCGAGGCGGAGATTTTGCCTCACATCAAGGTCTGTTACTCAATCGACACCCAACCGGACCCCTCTTGAGTGATCGGGTTGGATGGCGATCGGGACCGTACACGGTCCGAATCCCGCACTTCAAAGGCGTCTCACCGTGTACTTCCCGTGATCAGGACCCCTGAAAACCCGGATGTTCCCGGCTTTCCGACAGGGTGCATGATCACGGAGAGTGGATGGCGGGAAATTCTCCCTTGTGATCGATCACACAGGGGGTGGTCCTCCAGGTGCCCAGAAAATTCCGCGCAAAGCGAACATCCCTGTATGTCGGTCTCGGTGCGGGGGCCATGGTCTCAGACAGGCAGGGTGACTCGCATCACCAGCCCACCTCCTTCGCGCGGCTGAGCGGTGATGTGCCCGCCGTGCGCCCGTGCCACGGACCGCACGATGGACAGGCCCAGACCGACGCCCTTGTCGCTGCCGGTGCGGTCGGCGCCGCGCAGCCGCTTGAAGGGCTCGAAGAGGTTGTCGACCTCGTACGCCGGCACCACGGGGCCCGTGTTGGACACCGTGAGCACAGCGTGGCCGTGCTGGACCTCCGTGGTCACCTCGACCCAGCCGTCCTCCGGCACGTTGTAGCGCACCGCGTTCTGCACCAGGTTCAGGGCGATGCGCTCCAGCAGGACACCGTTGCCCTGGACGACCGCCGACTTCTGCTCGCCACGGATCGCCACGCCCTTGGCCTCCGCCTCGCCATGCATCTGGTCGACCGCCTGCTCGGCGACCTCGGCGAGGTCCACGGGCTTGCGCTCGACGATCTGGTTGTCGCTGCGGGCGAGCAGCAGCAGGCCCTCCACGAGCTGTTCACTGCGCTCGTTGGTGGCCAGCAGCGTCTTGCCCAGCTGTTGCAGCTCCACCGGTGCCCCGGGATCCGACAGGTGCACCTCCAGGAGCGTGCGGTTGATCGCCAGCGGGGTCCGCAGTTCGTGCGAGGCGTTGCCGACGAAGCGCTGCTGGGCCGTGAAGGCCCGTTCCAGTCGCTCCAGCATGTCGTCGAAGGTGTCGGCCAGTTCCTTGATCTCGTCGTCCGGGCCCTCCAGCTCGATCCGGCGGGACAGGTCCGAGCCGGCCACCGCGCGCGCGGTGCGCAGGATCCGGCCGAGGGGCGACAGGACGCGTCCCGCCATGGCATAGCCGAAGGCGAAGGCGATGATCGCCAGACCGAGCAGGGCCAGCAGCGAGCGGCTGAGGAGGTCGTCCAGGGCGTGCTGGCGCTGGGCGTTGACGCAGCTTTCCATGGCCTTGTTCATGACGTCGGCCGGGACGTCCGTGGGCAGGTTGCAGGTGTCGCTGGCGACCTTGCCCACAGTGATCGTGAAGGGCAGCCGGCTACCCACGTTCAGTGCCTGGGCGGCGATCAGGTAGATGATCGACAGCAGCAGGATGCCGGCGATCAGGAACATGCCGCCGTACAGCAGCGTGAGCCTTATGCGGATGGTCGGGCGCAGCCACGGCAGCGGCGGCGCCGGTCGCCTGGGGTCCCACGTGGGCTTCGGAGGGGCCTGGGGAGGAGCGGGAGTCGAGGCCACGGGTTATCAGATCCGGTAGCCGGAGCCGGGGACGGTGACGATCACTGCGGGTTCACCCAGCTTGCGGCGCAGGGTCATGACGGTCACCCGCACGACGTTGGTGAAGGGGTCGGTGTTCTCGTCCCAGGCCTTCTCCAGGAGCTGCTCCGCGGAGACGACGGCGCCCTCGGAGCGCATCAGCACCTCCAGGACAGCGAACTCCTTGGGGGCGAGCTGGACCTCCTTGCCGTCGCGGAAGACCTCGCGGCGGTTGGGGTCGAGCTTGATCCCGGCGCGCTCCAGGACCGGCGGCAGCGGGACGCTGGTGCGGCGGCCGAGGGCACGCACGCGTGCCGTCAGCTCGCTGAACGCGAAGGGCTTGGGGAGGTAGTCGTCGGCGCCGATCTCCAGACCCTCGACGCGGTCGCTGACGTCACCGGAGGCCGTGAGCATCAGCACGCGCGTGGGCATGCCGAGTTCGACGATCCTGCGGCAGACGTCGTCGCCGTGGACCAGGGGGAGGTCCCGGTCGAGGACGACCACGTCGTAGTCGTTGACGCCGATGCGCTCCAGGGCGGCCGCACCGTCGTACACGACGTCGACGGCCATGGCCTCCCGGCGCAGTCCGGTGGCCACCGCATCGGCGAGCAGCTGCTCGTCCTCGACGACGAGTACGCGCACGTCGCTTGTCCTTCCTGTGTCCACCCGCGTAGCGCGCTTCGGGCACGCGCGGGCAGGGGTTCGGTGAGTGTCGGCCTCCATCCTGCCCTTTTCGGCCATAAGTCGGCTGTAAGGCGGGTGAGGGCCAACTGAAAGACGGGTGTGAGAGCGGGAATGCGGGATTTTCTCGCGGGGTTGAGGTTTCCGTCGAAGGGAGCGGGGGGAGGACGGCTTTACACCCCGCGATCACGCTCTGCATGTGCCGTACCACCATGCGGCACGGCGCTGTCCGCTTCCGCAGAGCGGGCGTGGGTGTCCGGCACCGTCGCCGCCCGGCCTGGGCTGCGCTGGGCACCCGCAAGAGACGTGATCGCCCCTTCCGAACGGCACACCCCCGTGCCACCGACCCACGACCCAGGACGAGGGGGCGCAGCATGGACGCATTCACCGCAGGACTTCTGCAGCGCATAAGGGCGACCGAGACGGATCTGACGCGTGCTCTCGACGAGGGCGACGACTTCCTCGTCGAGGTGGAGCAGGGTGAGCTCGACGACCTGCGCCGCCTCGCCGCCGAACACGGTGTGGAGGTCAGCGTCTAGCGTCTGATCGGCTTCCCGGCACGACAGCGGGCCCCCGGCGAATCCAGCGCCGGGGGCCCGCTGCGTCGGTGTCCGGGCCTGTTCACCTCGTGTTCGCCCGGAGTCTGCCGGTCAGTCGTGCCAGGCGCCGAAGTCCTCCAGGAGCTGCTGGAGAGGCTCGAAGACTCCCGGGGTGCCGGCGACGGTGAGGCCGGGGTTCGGGCGCTCTCCGGGGCGGCCGCCGGTCAGGACGCCCGCTTCCCGGGCGATGAGGTCGCCCGCCCCGTAGTCCCAAGCGTTCAGGCCCCGCTCGTAGTAGCCGTCCAGGCGGCCCGCGGCCAGGTCGCAGAGGTCGACCGCCGCCGAGCCGCCACGGCGGATGTCCCGCAGGAGGGGGATCAGTTTTCGGACCACCTCGGCCTGGTGGACGCGGACCTCGGTGACGTAGTTGAAGCCCGTCGACACCAGGGCCTGCTCCAGGGGCGGCGCCGGGCGGCACGCCAGCCTGCGCTCGCCCTCCCACGCGCCCGTGGCCCAGGCGCCCTCGCCGCGGACCGCGTGGTACGTCTCCGCGCGCATCGGGACCGCGACGACCCCGACGACGGTCTCTCCGTCCTGCTCGGCCGCGATGGAGACGGACCAAGTGGGCAGCCCGTAGAGGTAGTTGACCGTACCGTCGAGCGGGTCGATGACCCAGCGGACGCCGCTGGTGCCCTCGGTGGCGGCGCCCTCCTCGCCGAGGAAGCCGTCGTGCGGGCGGTGCTCGGAGATCAGGTCCGTGATCAGCTTCTCCGCCGCGATGTCCATCTCGGTCACCACGTCGATGGGACTGGACTTGGTCCTGGCGACCGCGAGGTCGGCCGGACGGCCGTCCCGCAGCAGGGTGCCGGCGCTGCGGGCGGCCTCCTGGGCCAGCCGCAGCAGTTCCGCGTGCAGGGGGTCGGTCACGGGGCTCCTCACGCGTACGGGCTGTCGACGCCCGCGGCGGCGGGCTTGGGGGCGCGGGCGGGGCAGCAGCCGACCGGGCAGACGTTGTGGCCGGACCCGAGCGCGCCGAGGGCGCAGGGTGTGACGTCCTGTCCGCGCTCGACGGCGGCACGCTCCAGGACCAGGTCGCGGACGGCGGCGGCGAAGCGGGGGTCGTCGCCGACGGTCGCCGAGCGGCGCATCGGCAGGCCGAGCTCCTCGGCCTTGGCCTTCGCCTCCGTGTCGAGGTCGTAGAGGACCTCCATGTGGTCGGAGACGAAACCGATGGGCGCGATCACCACGGCGGGGACGCCGGACGCGTGGCGCTCCTCCAGGTGGTCGCAGATGTCGGGCTCCAGCCACGGGATGTGCGGGGCGCCGGAACGCGACTGGTAGACGAGCTGCCAGGGGTGGTCGACGCCGGTGCGCTCACGGACGGCGTCCGCGATCAGCCGCGAGACCTCCAGGTGCTGCGCGACGTACGCGCCGCCCTCGCCATGGCCCTCGACCGGTCCTGAGGTGTCCGCGGACGCGGTCGGGATCGAGTGGGTCGAGAAGGCGATGTGGGCGCCGTCGCGGACGTCCTCGGGGAGCTCGGCGAGGGACGCGATCACCCCGTCGACCATGGGCTCCAGGAACCCGGGGTGGTTGAAGTAGTGCCGCAACTTGTCGATCTTCGGCAGCTCCAGGCCCTCGGCCTCGAGGGCCGCCAGCGACTCGGCGAGGTTCTCGCGGTACTGGCGGCAGCCCGAGTAGGAGGCGTAGGCACTGGTGGCGAGGACCAGGATGCGGCGATGGCCGTCGGCGACCATCTCGCGCAGGGTGTCCGTGAGGTAGGGCGCCCAGTTGCGGTTGCCCCAGTAGATCGGCAGGCCCAGGCCGTGATCCGCGAAGTCCTTGCGCAGGGCGTCCAGCAGGGCGCGGTTCTGGTCGTTGATGGGGCTGACCCCGCCGAACAGGAAGTAGTGCTGACCGACTTCCTTCAGGCGTTCCTTGGGGATGCCACGCCCGCGCGTCACGTTCTCCAGGAACGGGACCACGTCGTCCGGGCCCTCGGGGCCGCCGAACGAGAGCAGGAGCAGGGCGTCGTAGGGGGTGGCGTCGAGCGCGTCTCGCATGGGTCGATCCTGTCATCCGGTACTGACAGCCGGGAAACGGCGGGGTGACCAGCCGGGTTCCCGCCGCCCGGCCAGGTGCGCGGGGGTCCCTCACCAGTAAGCTGTATGAGGCGCCTTCGCGCCTTACCCACCCCACGAGCCGCCGCTCACCGGCCGACCGGAGACCCTGTGCCCAGCCCTTACCGCGCCCTGTTCGCCGCCCCCGGCTCCAGGGGTTTCTCCGCCGCGGGCTTCGTCGGCCGGATGCCGCTGTCGATGATGGGCATCGGCGTGGTCACGATGATCTCCCAGCTCACCGGCAGGTACGGTCTCGCGGGCTCGCTGTCCGCGACCATCGCCCTGGCCGCCGCCGCGATCGGTCCGCAGGTCTCCCGGCTGGTGGACCTGCACGGCCAGCGGCGGGTACTGCGCCCGGCGACCCTCGTCGCGCTGGCGGCGTCCGCCGGGATGCTGCTCGCGGCACACTTCGAGTGGCCGGACTGGGTGCTGTTCGTGTGTGCCGTCGGCATCGGCTCGGTGCCGAGCCTCGGCGCGATGATCCGCGCGCGGTGGGCGGCCGTGTACCGCGGCACCCCGCAGCTGCACACCGCGTACTCCTTCGAGTCCGTCGTCGACGAGGTCTGCTTCATCTTCGGACCGATCATCTCCATCGGGCTGTCCACGGCCTGGTTCCCCGAGGCGGGTCCGCTGCTCGCCGCCTGCTTCCTGGCGGTCGGTGTCTTCTGGCTGACCGCGCAGCGGGCCACCGAGCCGGCTCCGCACCCGCGTGAGCAGGACGGCGGCCGTTCGGCGCTGCGTGCGCCGGGCCTGCAGGTCCTGGTGGCCACCTTCGTGGCGACCGGGGCGATCTTCGGGGCGGTGGACGTGGTCACCGTGGCCTTCGCCGACGAGCAGGGCCACAAGGGCGCCGCCAGCCTCGTGCTCGCCCTCTACGCGGCGGGGTCCTGTGTCGCGGGCCTCGTCTTCGGGCTGTTGCACTTCCCGGGCAGGCCCGAACCTCGCTGGCTGCTGGGCATATGCGCCATGGCCGTGAGTATGATCCCCCTCCTACTGGTCGGAAACTTGCCGTTTCTGGCCGTGGCGCTGTTCGTTGCGGGCCTGTCCATCGCTCCCACGATGATCACGACGATGTCCCTGATCGAACAGCACGTACCACGCGCGCAACTGACCGAGGGCATGACCTGGATCAGTACCGGGCTCGCGGTCGGGGTCGCACTCGGCTCCTCTGTGGCCGGCTGGGTGATCGACGCGGCCGGTGCGCGCGCCGGGTACGGGGTTCCGGCGGTGTCCGGGGCCGTCGCGGTCGCGGTCGGTTTCCTCGGGTACCGCCGGCTCAAGAGGCCGGCTCCACGTCGGGGAGGCAGCGTTGAGCACGGCAGCGAGCGCGAGGAACGGCACGTGGCGTAACTGGGGCGGCAATGTCGCGGCGCGCCCCGCGCGGGAGGTCACGCCCGCCTCGGTCGACGAGCTGGCCGCTGCCGTGCGGAAGGCCGCCGAGGACGGTCTCAAGGTGAAGGCCGTCGGCACCGGGCACTCCTTCACCTCGATCGCCGCGACCGACGGTGTGTTGATACGCCCTCAACTGTTGACCGGTATACGCAACATTGACCGGGACGCCATGACGGTCACCGTGGAGGCCGGTACGCCGCTCAAGAGGCTCAACGTGGCTCTCGCGCGTGAGGGCCTGTCGCTAACCAACATGGGCGACATCATGGAGCAGACGGTCTCCGGAGCCACCAGCACCGGCACCCACGGCACGGGCCGCGAGTCGGGCTCGATCGCCGCCCAGATCAGGGGACTCGAACTGGTCACGGCCGACGGCTCGGTGCTCTCCTGCTCCGAGAAGGAGAACCCCGAGGTCTTCGCGGCCGCCCGGATCGGTCTGGGCGCGCTCGGCATCGTCACCGCGATCACCTTCGCCGTCGAGCCGATCTTCCTGCTCACGGCTCGCGAGGAGCCGATGAGTTTCGACAAGGTCACCAGCGCCTTCGACGAACTCTGGGCCGAGAACGAGCACTTCGAGTTCTACTGGTTCCCGCACACCGGCTCCACCAACACCAAGCGCAACAACCGCAGCGCGGGTCCGGAGAAGCCGGTGCCGCAGCTGCAGGGCTGGTTCGAGGACGAGTTCCTCTCCAACGGCGTCTTCCAGGTGGCCCAGTGGGTCGGCCGCGCGGCGCCGGGCACGATCCCCTCGATCGCGCGCATCTCCAGCAAGGCGCTGTCCGCGCGGACGTACACCGACATCCCGTACAAGGTCTTCACATCGCCCCGCAGGGTGCGGTTCGTGGAGATGGAGTACGCCGTCCCGCGCGAGGCCGTCGTGGAGACGCTGCGCGAACTGAGGACGATGGTCGAGCGGTCCGCCCTCAGGGTCAGCTTCCCGGTGGAGGTGCGCACCGCGCCCGCCGACGACATCACACTGTCCACCGCCTCGGGCCGCGACAGCGCCTACATCGCCGTCCACATGGTCAAGGGGACGCCGTACCAGGCGTACTTCACGGCTGCGGAGCGGATCTTCACGGCGCACGAGGGGCGCCCGCACTGGGGCAAGGTGCACACGCGCGACGCCGAGTACTTCGCGCGCGTCTACCCGCGCTTCGGCGAGTTCACCGCGCTCCGGGACCGCCTCGATCCCGACCGGCGGTTCCAGAACGACTATCTGCGCAGGGTGTTGGGGGCATAGCCGGGCGATCGCCGGACATATGCACGAAGGCAATAGTTCCGTTTCTGGCGATTCCGTGAACTACGCCACGTCCAAGATCGCAAGAACTGCTCAACGAACGGCCGGACAGGGTTTCTTGAACGAAGTCGAGTGGCGCGCCAATCCACGCAGGTGGCCCAAATGGAGTACTGTTGCGAGCCCTGGGTCAGGTCTCCCGCCAGGACGTCCGTGGCCTTCAAGGGCGGCCGGGAGGGGGCCAGTTGCACAGGGTGACGGAGTTGGTCACTTAGCGTTGCGAATAGGTAACCGTGCCATAACGGCGATCCAGGGCCCTGGCCCGACACGCCGGGCAACTCGGCAAGGTTGTGGCAGGCTGCACCCGGGCAGGCCACACTCGACTAGCGGAAGCAGCGACGCACGTGACGTCGGCAGGCACCACCCGGGAGGTCCCCATGCCCGAACTGCGTGTCGTGGCCGTCTCCAATGACGGCACACGGCTGGTGCTGAAGGCTGCCGACTCAACGGAGTACACGCTTCCGATCGACGAGCGGCTGCGCGCGGCGGTGCGCGGCGACCGTCCCCGCCTCGGCCAGATCGAGATCGAGGTCGAAAGCCATCTCCGTCCCCGCGACATCCAGGCGCGTATACGCGCGGGTGCCACCGCGGAAGAGGTAGCCCAGCTCGCAGGTATCCCCGTAGACCGCGTACGGCGCTTCGAGGGCCCCGTGCTCGCCGAGCGCGCCTTCATGGCCGAACGAGCCCGCAAGACCCCGGTCCGCCGGCCCGGCGAGAACGCCGGACCGCAGCTCGGCGAGGCCGTGCAGGAGCGGCTGGTGCTGCGCGGCGCCGAGAAGGACACCGTCCAGTGGGACTCGTGGCGTCGCGACGACGGCACCTGGGAGGTTCTGCTGGTCTACTGCGTCGCGGGTGAACCGCACTCGGCGAGCTGGACCTACGACCCGCCCCGGCGGCTCGTCCAGGCCGTCGACGAGGAGGCGCGCTCACTCATCGGCGAGTCCGAGGACCTCGGCGCGCCGGAGCCCAGCTTTCCCTTCGTGCCGCGTATCGCACGGCTGCCGCGCGACCGTCCGCTGGACCGCGCTCTCGACCGGCCGAGCCTGCCCCCGGCCGAGCCCGTCGAGGAGACCGTCGCCGAACGGGACTCGCTGACCAGCCTGTTGGAGGCCGTGCCGAGTTTCCGGGGCGACATGGTCGTACCGGAGCGGCCGTCCGAGACGGCGAGCATCGAGGAACCGCCCGCGCTCGAGGAGGAGCCGGAGGTGGAGGAGCCGCCGGCCCCCGCGGCCTCGGCCGGTTCCGCCTACGCGGACGTCCTCATGCCGCGTTCGGTGGCCAGCCACCGCGACCGCCTCATCGGCGCGACCGACCGCCAGGCCGAGGCCGACGGCGTCCGCCCGGGCCGCAGAGCGGCGGTCCCGAGCTGGGACGAGATCGTGTTCGGCACGCGCAGGAAGAAGCAGGAGTAGTCAGCCGTACGAGGATCAGGGCCGCACTCGTCGAGTGCGGCCCTTTCCCGTCGTACCGGGCAGGGGCGGGCTACTGGGGATCCGGGCCCACGGCGACCGGTCGCTCCGGGTCCGAGGACCACTCCGACCAGGAGCCGACGTACAGCGCCGCCGGAATGCCCGCGACCGCCAGCGCCAGGACCTCGTGGGCGCCGGAGACGCCGGAACCGCAGTAGACGCCGACCTCGGTGCCGTCGGTGGCGCCGAGGGCCTTGAAGCGGGCGTTCAGCTCCTCCGCGGGCAGGAAGCGGCCGTCCGGGCCGACGTTGTCCGTGGTGGGCGCGGACCGGGCGCCAGGGATGTGGCCGCCGACGCGGTCGATCGGCTCCACCTCACCGCGGTAGCGCTCCCCCGCTCGTGCGTCCAGCAGCACACCCGCGCGGGCCAGCGCCGCGGCCGCGTCGGCGTCGAGCAGACCGGCCGCCGCGGGCACCGGCTCGAAGTCGCCCTCGGAGAGAGCGGGACCCGGCAGGGAGGACTGCAGCGGCCCCTGCCAGGAAGTCAACCCGCCGTCGAGGACTCGCACATCCGGGTGACCTGTCCAGGACAGCAGCCACCACGCGCGGGCGGCCGCCCAGCCCTGCCCGCCGTCGTACACGACGACCGGTGTACCGGAGGAGACACCCGCCCGGCGCATCGCTGCGCCGAACTCCGCGAGGTCCGGCAGCGGATGCCGCCCGCCGGCGCCGGCCGGGCCGGCCAACTCCCGGTCCAGGTCGACGTAGACCGCGCCCGGGAGGTGCCCGGCCGCGTACTCGGCCCGGCCGTCGAAGGGTGGCTCACCGGCCGCCTTGGCCACGCTCAGCTGCCAGCGGACGTCGAGCAGCACGGGCGGGTTCGGACCCGCCAGGGCGCTCGCGAGTTCGGATGCGGAGATGATGGCGTTCATGGCCACCATCCTTGCGCACCGGGTGGCCGCCTCGTCCATGTCCGGCTACTCTGCTCCGCCGGACAGGCCCGGTCACCAGGCGTACGGGAACGGGCACATGCTGTACAGCCGATCGACATCCGTCGGCCATCGCGTGGCAACGGCCAGCCGGCCGCGGGTGGTGCGAGCATCGGCACGGAGGTCCCGACAGCGGACACGACACGGCCACCGCGAGGGGCCGAGGAGAGAGTGACGATGACCGAGGCAAGGGGGTCGGCCGCCCCGCCCGCTCGGCACACGCCCGGTACACCCTGCTGGGTGAGTCTGATGGTGCACGGCATGGCCGCGACCCAGGAGTTCTACGGATCGCTGTTCGGCTGGGAGTTCGTGCCGGGACCGCAGCAGCTCGGGCCCTACGTCCGCGCGCTGCTCGACGGCCAGGACGTCGCCGGGATGGGGCAGTCGCCGCCCGACCGCAATCTTCCGGTCGCCTGGACGCCCTACCTCGCCTCGGACGACATCGACCTGACGGCCGAGTCGGTCCGGCTGTGCGGTGGCACGGTGGGGGTGGGCCCGCTGGAGGCCGGGGAGGCCGGGCGTCTGGTGATCGGCTCGGACCCGTCCGGTGCCGTCTTCGGCGTGTGGCAGGCGGCGGCCCACCTGGGCACCTCCGTCGCGGGCGTGCCGGGCACTCCCGCCTGGCACGAGCTGCTCACCTTCGAGACGGTGAGCGTCGCCAAGTTCTACGAGACGGTGTTCGGTTGCGAGGGCGAGCCCGTGGTCTCCGCCGACTTCGACTACGTCACCCTCCAAGCCGGCGGCCGCCCCGTGGCCGGTCTGCACGGCGTCGGCCACGCCCTCCCCCGCGACCGGGGGCCGCACTGGATGACGTACTTCGAGGTGGCCGACGCGACCGCCGCCGCCCGTCTCCTCACCGACCTGGGCGGCCATGTGCTGCAGTCGCCGCACGACAGCCCGCACGGTCGCGTGGCCACGGTGGCGGATCCGGAGGGGGCGCGCTTCTCGTTGATCGAGAATCCGCACTGAGAGCTCTGACCGAGTCAGGTCAGAAGCGTGCCCCGGCCGACGGGACGGGCAGGACGTCCGGGGACAGCGCGGCCGCGTGTGCGGTGCCCGAGGTCATCCGGCGCCGGTGGTGCCGGCGGCACAGGACCTCGTAGCCGACGTCGTCGGCCTGGTTGACGTCGCCGACGACCACCTGGGCGCCCTCGACCACCATCTCGCCGTTGACCGTACGGGCGTTGTGCGTGGCCCGGGCGCCGCACCAGCACAGGGCCTCGACCTGGAGCACCTCGACCCGGTCGGCCAGTTCCACCAGGCGCTGGGAGCCGGGGAACAGCTTGGAGCGGAAGTCGGTGGTGATGCCGAAGGCGTAGACGTCGAGATCCAGATCGTCGACGACACGGGCGAGCTGGTCTATCTGCTCAGGCGTGAGGAACTGCGCCTCGTCCGCGATCACGTAGTCCGCGCGGCCGCCGCGGGAGAGATGGTCGACGAGATAGGCGTACAGGTCCTGGCCGTCCTCGACCTCGACCGCGTCCGTGACCAGACCGAGCCGCGAGGAGAGCTTGCCCTCGCCGGCCCGGTCGTCCCGGGTGAAGATGATGCCCGTCAGACCACGCGCCGAACGGTTGTGCTCGATCTGGAGAGCCAGTGTGGACTTCCCGCAGTCCATGGTTCCGGAGAAGAACACCAGCTCGGGCATGGCAGGTCGAGCACCTTTCGGTTCTGTGGGAGACGGAGGCGGGTCGGCTTCAGGAGCGTACTTCGAGCAGCGGCACCAGTTGCTCGGCGGGGGTCATGGAACCGTGGTTGCCGACCATCGCCGACTCCTTCGGCTCCCGCTCGGAGGCGATGAGGAGTACGTCGTCGCGGGCGGCGGCGACCACGTCGCCGATCCGGTCGTACACCCGCTCGTCGAAGTGGTCCGGCGGCCCGAACCAGCCCGCCGCGATGGCCTCGTCCCGCGAGGCGACCCAGAACTGCTCGCCGAGGACCTCGCGCCAGCAGGTCAGCACATCGCCTGCGGCGCCGGGCACCGCGTAGACATGGCGGGCCCGGCCCTCGCCGCCCAACAGGGCGACCCCGGCGCGCAGTTCCCAGTCCTCGTCGAAGTCGATGCGGTGCTGCTCGTCGAAGGGGATGTCGACCATGCCGTGGTCGGCGGTGACGTACAGCGCGCTGTTCGGCGGGAGTTGCTCGGCGAGGCGCTGGACCAGGCGGTCGACGTACATCAGCTGGCCGCGCCAGGTGTCGGAGTCGACGCCGAAGCGGTGTCCCGCGCCGTCGACCTCGGCGTAGTACGTGTAGACCAGCGAGCGGTCGGCGGCGGCGAGTTGCTCGGCCGCGAGGTCCACGCGCTCCTCGCCGGACAGCCGTCCGTGGAACGTGCCGCCGCTGAGCGCGACCTTGGTCAGCGGGGTGTTCTGGAAGGTGGGCGAGGAGACCTGGGCGGCGTGCACCCCGGCCCGGTCGGCGAGTTGGAAGACGGTGGGGTACGGCTGCCAGACGTGCGGCTTGGTCCACGGCTGCCAGCGCAGCTGGTTCATCAGCTCGCCGGTGGCCGGGTTGCGCACGGTGTAGCCCGGCAGGCCGTGGGCGCCGGGCGGCCGGCCGGTGCCGACGGAGGCGAGGGAGGTCGCGGTGGTCGCCGGGTAGCCGGTGGTCAGGGGCCGGCCGGTGCCGCCGCGCGAGGTGGCCAGCAGGGAGGTCATGAAGGGCGCCTCGTCCGGGTGCGACTTCAGCTGCTCCCAGCCCAGGCCGTCGATCAGGAACACGCAGTTCCGGTCGGAGGGGGTGAGCTCCTGGATCGTGGCGGTCATGTCCGGTACGGCCATGCCGGCGGCGAGGGTGGGCAGCAGGTCGGCGAGGGAGCCGGTGCCGTACTCGGGGACGGGCGCGGTGTCGAGGGCCAGGGGTTCGGGGTGGTCCCAGGCTGCGGGCTGCACCATCAGCGGGGGACGTCCGCGGTCGCCTCGGAGATGGCCTGGGCGAAGGCGAGCGCCTGGCGCACGGTGTCCGGGCCGTCCCCCGCCTCGCTGACGCGCAGGCTCAGGTCGTCCGCGGTGGAGCTGCCGGTGTAGCCGTGGTCCGCCTCGCAGTTGGGGTCGCCGCAGGCGGCGGGCTCCAGGTCGATACGGGAGACGGCGCCCCAGCCGATGGTCAGCACGACCTCGCGGGGCAGGGTGCCCGGCTGGTACTGCTCCGGGTTCGCGACGACCCGGCTGACCACGACCGACGAGATCCGGCCGAGCTTCACGGACTCCGTGGAGGTGGTGGCGTACGGCGTCGGGGACGTGCTGTCCGCGGCCTGCTCGTCGGTGTGGCTCACGATGAAGCGGTTGCCCGTGAGGACGAGCACGGTCACGTGCCGCCGCACCTCGTTCTGGTCGAACGTCGTCTCCTGGTGGACCAGGTACGACCGGATGGGCTCGCCGCCCAGCGCGGACTCCACCGCCTCGGCCACGAGGGCCGGGTAGTAGCCGCTGCGCTCGATCGCCGCACGCAGCCCCTGGGTCGTCGTACTGGTCTTGGCCATGACGTCCATCCTACGGTGGCGCGCTGACTGCGAGGCACCGCTCGCCGCCGCTCAGTACGCGGGAAGGGTCCGCGGGCCGAGGTCGTCGCGGGCGGGCGGTGGCGCGAGCCGTACGGAGGCGCCGAGGACGCTCAGGCCGCGCGGGGCGACGACGACCGGCTCCAGGGTGACCGCGACGACCTCGGGATGGTCGTCGACCAGCCGGGACACCCGCAGCAGGAGCTCCTCCAGGGCGGGGGTGTCGACCGGGGTGGAACCGCGCCAGCCGAAGAGGAGCGGCGCGGTCCGGATCGATCGGACGAGGCTCGCCGCCTCCCGGTCGGTGACCGGAATCAGCCGGTGAGCGGTGTCGTCGAGCAGCTGGGAGGCGGCCCCGGCGAGCCCGAAGGACAGCACGGCGCCGGCGGCGGGGTCTATGACGGCCCGGATCACGGTGTCCACCCCGCGCGGGGCCATCCCCTGCACCACGGGCCGCAGTTCGTCGGGCGTGCCGAACAACTCGGTCAGCTCGGCGTACGCCCGCCGCAGCTGCTCCTCGTCCGCGAGATCCAGGCGTACGCCGCCTAGGTCGGCGCGGTGGCGCAGGTGCGGGGCGGTGGCCTTGAGGGCGACCGGGTAGCCGAGGGTGGCGGCGGCTTCGACGGCGGCGTCGGAGGTGGCGGCGGGCAGGGCGCGGTGGACCTGGATGCCGTACTCGGCGAGCAGTCGGCAGGTGTCCTCGGTGCCGATGGTGAGGCCCTGCCCGCGCGTGAGCAGGCCGTCGATCAGGGTGGCGGCGCCCTTCTCGTCGATGTTCTCGTACTCGGGCACCTTGCCCGGTTCGGCGGACTCCCGGCGCCACTGGCCGTACTGCACGACATCGGCCAGGGCCCGCACCGCGCGCTCGGCGGCGGGATAGGCGGGGATGAGGCGGTCGCCGTTCCCGGGGGCGGACGTCTCCGCGGGGCCCGGTGCGGTGCGCAGCCGGTCCAAGGCGCGGAACGGGTGGTCGGCACGGATCTTCGGTGGGCCCGCGGTGGCCTGGGGCGCGGTGCTGGTCGCCGCCGACAGGGCCTCCGCGAGGCCGCCGAGTTCGACGTGGACCACGAGGACCGGCTTGCCGGGGACCTGCTCCGCCGCGGACCTGAGCGCCTCGGCGAGGGCGGCGTCTCCCGCGGACCCCTCGCCGACCCCCGGGATGGCCGTCACGATCACCGCGTCGCAGGAGTCGTCCGCCAACGCGCGCGCGAGGGCCGCGTGGAAGTCCTCGGGCGCGGCCGCGGTGGTCAGGTCCAGCGGGGGTGAGGGCGTCAGCCCTTCGGCCACGCACGCGTCGTACGTGAGCAGGCCGAGCGACTCGGAGTTGCCGAGGATCGCCACCTTGGGTCCGGTGGGCAGCGGCTGGCGGGCGAGCAGCAGGCCGGTGTCCACGAGTTCGGTGATGGTGTCCACGCGGATCACTCCGGCCTGCCTCAGCAGCGCGGACACCGTCGCGTGCGGCAGGCGGGTGGCGCGGACGGCGTGGCCCTGCGGGGCGGTGCCCGAGCCCTGCACGACGACCAGGGGCTTGGCCGCCGCCGTACGCCTGGCGAGGCGGGTGAACTTGCGCGGGTTGCCGATGGACTCCAGGTACATGAGGACGACGTCGGTGTCCGGGTCGTCGTACCAGTACTGCAGGACGTCGTTGCCGGAGACGTCCGCGCGGTTGCCGGAGGCGACGAAGGTGGAGACGCCGGTCACGCCGGTGACCCCGCCGCCGCGCCGGTGCAGCCGGGAGAGCAGGGCGATGCCGATGGCGCCGGACTGGGCGAACAGGCCGATCCGGCCGGGGCGGGGGGTCTCGGGGGCCAGTGAGGCGTTGAGACGGACGTCCGCGGAGGTGTTGATGATGCCGAAGGCGTTCGGGCCGATGATCCGCATGCCGTACGCGCGTGCGTGGCGCACGAGTTCACGCTGGCGCTCGCGCCCTTCGGGGCCGCTCTCGGCGTACCCGGCGGAGAGCACGACGAGTCCCTGCACGCCGTGTGCCCCGCACTCGGCGACGACCTCGGGCACATGCTCGGCCGGTACGGCGACGACCGCGAGGTCGACGGGGCCGTCGATGTCCCGCACCGAGCGGTGTGCGGGGATGCCGTCGAGGTCCTTCTGGTCCTCGGGGAACGCCTTGTTGACGGCGTACAGGCGGCCGGTGAAGCCGTAGTCCCTGATGTTGCCGAGCACGCTGCGGCCCACACCGCCCGGGGCGCGTCCGACGCCCACCACGGCGACGGAGCCGGGGGTGAGCAGCCGCTGCACGGACCGCGACTCGGCGCGCTGTTCGCGCGCGTACTGCACGGCGAGCGAGCGGTCGGTGGGCTCCAGGTCGAACTCCAGGCGCACCACGCCGTCTTCGAAGCTGCGCTTCTGGGTGTACCCGGCGTCGGTGAACACCTTGATCATCTTGACGTTGGCGGGCAGCACCTCGGCGGCGAAGCGCCGGATGCCGCGCTCGCGGGCGACGGCCCCGATGTGTTCGAGGAGGGCGGAGGCGACGCCCCGTCCCTGGTGGGCGTCCTGGACCAGGAACGCGACCTCGGCCTCGTCGGCGGGGGCGGTGGCGGGCATGCCGTCGGCGCCGATGCGGTCGTAGCGTACGGTGGCGATGAACTCGCCGCCGACCGTGGCGGCGAGTCCCACCCGGTCCACAAAGTCGTGGTGCGTGAAGCGGTGGACGTCCTTGGCGGACAGGCGAGGGTAGGGCGCGAAGAAGCGGTAGTACTTCGACTCGTCCGAGACCTGCTCGTAGAAGCTGACCAGGCGATCGGCGTCGTCGACGGTGATGGGCCGGATGCGCGCGGTGCCGCCGTCGCGCAGCACCACGTCGGCCTCCCAGTGGGCGGGGTACTCGTGCCGGTCCGACGCGCTCTGCATGGGCCCCAGAGTACGGCTCGCGTACGACAACGGCGCGAGGCAGTCTGTGGAGAACACGCGAGGACGCGCAAGGACGGAAGTCGGGCCGAGGCCGCGGTCCGACCACTCCCCCGGCAGGAACCTCAGGTCCTGTCCGGGGGCGCTTCACGTGTGGGAAACTGGTCTAGACAACCCTGAACACCGAAGGGCAGCATCACATGGCTGAGCGCCGCGTCAACGTCGGCTGGGCCGAGGGCCTTCACGCCCGCCCCGCTTCCATCTTCGTCCGGGCCGCCACGGCCGCAGGTATCCCGGTGACGATCGCCAAGGCCGACGGCAACCCCGTCAACGCGGCCTCCATGCTGGCCGTTCTCGGCCTGGGCGCCCAGGGCGGCGAGGAGATCGTCCTCGCCTCCGACGCCGAGGGCGCGGACGCGGCCCTCGACCGGCTCGCGAAGCTGGTCGCCGAGGGGCTCGAGGAGCTTCCCGAGACCGTCTGAGGGACGGTGCCTTAAAAGCACCGAGGGGCTCGCCCGAATTACCGGGCGGGCCCTTCGCATTTCCCTTTTACGGGCAGCGGAAATACTCCCCCTCGAATTCCCACCCCTTTGTATACGGTGCCCGTGTTAATGCCGCAGACCTGTCACGTTTACAGGATGTTGCGAGGTCCTCACACGGTCCGCGCGGTCCTGCCCGGAGGTGAACCGCAGCCGGTGCACCGCGCTCGAGCGCTCGGTGTGCAGCGCCGTGATCGCCCGCGCGCGCTCGCCGTCCCCGCGTGCCACCGCGTCCACGATCGCGCCGTGCTCCGCCCAGGACTCCACCGGGTTGGCGGGCGCGTCCACGAGGTACATCCAGGCGATCTTGTGGCGCAGCTGGGTCAGCATCGAGGTCAGCGCGGGGCTGCCGGAGGCCTGCGCGAGCGTCTCGTGGAACCAGCCCCCCAGCGAGCGCAGATCGTCGCTGTTGCCGCGCCTGGCCCGCTCCTGACCCAGCCTGACCAGGCCGCGCAGCACCTTCAGATGGGCCTCGGTGCGCCGCTGGGCGGCCCGGGAGGCGCCGAGCGGTTCGAGAAGCATGCGCATCTCCAGGAGGTCGGCGCCCTCCTGCTCGGTCGGTTCGGCCACACACGCGCCCGCGTGCCGCCGCGTCACCACGAAGCCCTCGGCCTCCAGTGTGCGCAGGGCCTCGCGGACCGGGACCCGGGAGACGCCGTAGCGGCGGGCGAGCAGTTCCTCGGTGAGCCGGCTCCCGCGCTCGTGGACACCGGCGACGATGTCGTCCCGGATCGCCGTGCATACCGAGTGCGCCGGAATACGCATGTCCGACCTCCGTCTTAATCCCCGTGAAACGTCGCCGATTGACGTGTGTTCAGTGACTCTATTGCAATGAGCGGGAATTTCCGACGGCGGACCGGAATCCGGGGATATTTTTTGGACAACGGGGCCCCGGAAACGACGAAAACCCCGGCTCGGGGAGCCGGGGCCTCGCGGAGATCGCGCGGTGGGTCGTCAGACGTTCACGCCGTGCGAGCGCAGGTAGGCGACGGGGTCGATGTCCGAGCCGTACTCGGGGGTGGTGCGCGCCTCGAAGTGCAGGTGCGGGCCGGTGACGTTGCCGGTCGCGCCGGAGAGGCCGATCTGCTGGCCGGGGGTGACCGACTGGCCGGCCGAGACGCCGATGGACGACAGGTGGCCGTACTGGGTGTACGTGCCGTCGGCCATCCTGATCACGATCTGGTTGCCGTACGACCCGCCCCAGCCGGTCTCCACGACCGTGCCGCGGCCGACCGCGTGGACCGAGGTGCCGCTCGCGGCGTGGAAGTCGACACCGGTGTGGCTGCCGGAGGACCACAGGGAGCCACCGCTCTTGTAGCCGGTGGACACGTAGGAGCCGGAGATCGGGGCGACGAAGCGGTTGAGGCGCTTGCGCTCGGCCTCGCGGGCGGCGCGCTCCTTGGCCTCGCGTATCTCCTTGGCGCGCGCCTCGGCCTTGCGCTTGGCCTCCGCCGCCGCCTTCTTCTGCGCGGCGGCTTGCGCCTGCGCCTCGGCCTGGGCGTCGAGCTGGTCGGCGAGGGACTCTCCGACGCTGACGACGGGCATGAGACCGGTCTGCTCGACGGAGTTGTCGGCGGCGAACGCCGGGGCTGCGATGGTGCCGATGACGCCGGTGGTGGCGAGGGCCGCGACGCCCGCCGCGCGGGCGGTGGTGCGCTTCATACGGCTGGGACGACGGTGCTTCCCGGTGGCGCAGGTGAACGCCATGTGGTGGCCGGTCCTTTCCTTCCTTCTCGCCTACCGGGTTAGCTGACGGGTTCGGAGCAGGAAGGTCTCCTACGGACCCCCTCGCGGTGCGCGGGCGTCCGATTCACCCCAGGGACGCATGGTTGGGTCCCCGGCTCCCCTGGCTCGCGCCATGCGGGGACTCGGCGATGGCTGTCCGGTGCCGCGGACGCGGCGCAGTGCCTGACGGACAGCCCAGAGGACGCTAAGCGGGGCCACTTTCAATCCCCAAACCGATCACGGGATTTGTAGCGCATCCCACAGGGCAGACAGGCAACCTCCTGCCCAATTCGGACATCCAGGGGCCCTGGTGACGCTTGCGTCACCAGGGCCCCTGGGGCCGGGGTCCCGCTACTCGGCCGTCACGACCTTGACTTCGCCGATGCCGAGCGCCTCGACGGGCTCCTTGATGGCGGCCGCGTCGCCGACCAGGATCGTCACCAGCCGGTCCACCGGGAAGGCGTTCACGACGGCCGCGGTGGCCTCGACGGTGCCGGTCGCGGCGAGCTGCTGGTACAGGGTCGCCTGGTAGTCGTCGGGCAGGTGCTGCTCGACCTGGTCGGCCAGCGTGCTCGCGACGGCCGCGGCCGTCTCGTACTTGAGCGGTGCCACACCGACGAGGTTCTGTACGGCGACATCGCGCTCGGCGTCGGTCAGACCGCCCTCGGCGAGCGTGCGCAGCACCTTCCACAGGTCGTCCAGGGCGGGACCGGTGTTCGGGGTGTCGACCGAGCCGCTGATGGCGAGCATCGCGGCGCCCGAGCCGTCCGGGGCGGACCTGAGGACCTGGCCGAACGACCGTACGCCGTAGGTGTAGCCCTTCTCCTCGCGCAGCACGCGGTCCAGGCGGGAGGTGAGAGTGCCGCCGAGGCAGTACGTGCCGAGCACCTGCGCGGGCCACACGCGTGCGTGCCGGTCGGCGCCGATACGGCCGATCAGCAGCTGCGTCTGGACGGCGCCAGGGCGGTCCACGATGACGACCCGGCCGGTGTCGTCGGCGGTCACCGGCGGTACGGGGCGCGGCCGGGCCGTGGACCCCGTCCAGGAGCCGAGGGTGTCGGCGAGCAGCGCGTCCAGGTCGATGTCGGTGAGGTCGCCGACGACCACGGCGGTCGCGGTGGCGGGGCGCACGTGCTTCTCGTAGAAGGCGCGTACGGCCGCGGAGTCGATGTTCTCGACGGTCTCCTCGGTGCCCTGGCGCGGGCGCGACATGCGCGAGTCCGCCGGGAACAGCTCCCTGGAGAGCTCCTTGGCGGCGCGACGGGACGGGTTGGCCAGCTCGTGCGGGATCTCGTCCAGGCGGTTGCGGACGAGCCGCTCGACCTCGCTGTCCGCGAACGCGGGCGCCCTGAGCGCGTCGGCCAGCAGACCGAGGGCCTTGGCGAGGCGGGAGGCCGGTACTTCGAGGCTGAGGCGCACGCCCGGGTGGTCGGCGTGCGCGTCGAGGGTGGCGCCGCAGCGCTCCAGCTCGGCGGCGAACTCCTCGGCGGAGTGCTTGTCGGTGCCCTCGGAGAACGCGCGCGCCATGATCGTGGCGACACCGTCCAGGCCGACCGGCTCGGCGTCCAGGGGCGCGTCCAGGAGCACCTCGACGGCGACGACCTGCTGGCCGGGCCGGTGGCAGCGCAGCAGTGTGAGGCCGTTGTCGAGCTTCCCGCGCTCGGGGGCGGGGAAGGCCCAGACCTTGGGCTCGCCCGCCTGCGGCTGCGGGTGGAATTCCATCGCGGCGAGCTCGGTCACTTGGCCGCCTCCTCGTTCTCGTCGGTCGCTTCCACGGTGGCCGCGGAGTCCGGGTCGTCGGCGCCCTCTGCGTCCTCGGCGCTCTGGGCGATCTCGGCCGGGGCGGTGGGCTCGTAGACGAGCACCGCGCGGTTGTCGGGGCGCAGCTTGGCCTTGGCGACCTCCTGCACCTCCTCGGCGCTCACCTCCAGGACGCGCTGCACGGCGGTCAGGGCGAGCTGGGGGTCGCCGAACAGGACGGCGTAACGGCACAGTTCGTCGGCGCGGCCCGCGACGGTGCCGAGCCGGTCCAGCCACTCGCGCTCCAACTGGGCCTGGGCGCGCTCCATTTCCTCGGCCGTGGGACCCTCGGCGGCGAACCGCGCGAGCTCCTCGTCGATGGCGGCCTCGATGACCGGCACCTCGACGTCACCGGAGGTCTTCACGTCGAGCCAGCCCAGGGAGGGCGCACCGGCCAGGCGCAGCAGGCCGAAGCCGGCCGCGACGGCCGTACGGTCGCGCCGTACGAGCCGGTTGTAGAGGCGGGAGGACTCGCCGCCGCCGAGGACGGTGAGGGCGAGGTCGGCCGCGTCCGCCTCGCGGGTGCCGTCGTGCGGGAGCCGGTAGGCCGCCATCAACGCGCGCGCGGGGACCTCCTCCTCGACGACCTCGCGCAGCTGCTCGCCGATGACCTCGGGCAGGGAGCCGTCACGGGGCGCGGGCTTGCCGTCGTGCGAGGGGATGGAGCCGAAGTACTTCTCGACCCAGGCGAGCGTCTGCTCCGGGTCGATGTCGCCGACGACCGACAGGACGGCGTTGTTGGGCGCGTAGTAGGTGCGGAAGAACGCGCGCGCGTCCTCCAGCGTGGCCGCGTCCAGATCGGCCATCGAACCGATCGGGGTGTGGTGGTAGGGGTGACCCTCCGGGTACGCGAGCGCGGTCAGCTTCTCGAACGCGGTGCCGTAGGGGACGTTGTCGTAGCGCTGCCTGCGCTCGTTCTTGACGACGTCGCGCTGGTTCTCCATCGACTCGTCGTCGAGGGCGGCCAGCAGGGAGCCCATGCGGTCGGCCTCCAGCCAGAGGGCGAGCTCCAGCTGATGGGTCGGCATGGTCTCGAAGTAGTTGGTGCGCTCGAAGCTGGTGGTGCCGTTGAGCGAGCCGCCCGCGCCCTGGACGAGCTCGAAGTGCCCGTTGCCCTTGACCTGTCCGGAGCCCTGGAACATCAAGTGCTCGAAAAGGTGAGCAAGGCCGGTACGCCCCTTGACCTCGTGGCGCGAGCCGACGTCGTACCAGAGGCACACCGCCGCGACCGGGGTCAGGTGGTCCTCGGAGAGCACCACCCGCAGCCCGTTGGCCAGGCGGTGCTCGGTCGCTGTCAGGCCCCCGGTGCCTGCCTGGTCTGTGGCCGTGTGACCCATGGGCATGTACGTCCCTTCGATCGCGTTCGCGGTCGTGGAAACCGCGGTTTTCCTGCCGGTCCTGCCACTGTATGCAAGCGTGCGGACCCTCGGCGAAGTTCCCGGAGCGCGTACGCCCACAGCGGATCGCGTAGCCTGCGGGCAACCGTGACGGAGGCGCTGTGCCGTTGCCGGGCCGGGCGGCCCGGCCGGGCCCTGGCCCGGACTGTCAGTGCCGCGGTCCACAATGGTCCGCGCAGACCCGTTCACGCTTCAGCAAGAGTGAGCCAAAGGGCCGACGTGAGCGACCCGTAGGCGAGCGACCAGAAAAGAGGAGCCGGCAGCGATGGCCCGCCGCAGCACGAAGACCCCGCCGCCCGACGACTCGTACGAGGAGCGGATCCTCGACATCGACGTCGTGGACGAGATGAAGGGCTCGTACCTCGAGTACGCGTACTCGGTCATCTACTCCCGCGCGCTCCCCGACGCCCGCGACGGCCTCAAGCCGGTGCACCGGCGCATCGTCTACCAGATGAACGAGATGGGCCTGCGCCCCGACCGCGGCTATGTGAAGTGCGCCCGCGTGGTCGGCGAGGTCATGGGCAAGTTGCACCCGCACGGCGACGCGTCGATCTACGACGCCCTCGTGCGCATGGCCCAGCCCTTCTCGATGAGCGTGCCGCTGATCGACGGCCACGGAAACTTCGGCTCGCTGGGCAACGACGACCCGCCGGCCGCCATGCGGTACACCGAGTGCCGCGCCGCCGAGGCCGCGAGCCTGATGACGGAGTCCATCGACGAGGACACGGTCGACTTCGCACCCAACTACGACGGCCAGGAGCAGGAGCCGGGCGCGCTGCCCGCCGCCTTCCCCAACCTCCTGGTGAACGGCGCCTCCGGCATCGCGGTCGGCATGGCCACCAACATGGCGCCGCACAACCTCACCGAGGTCATCGCGGCCGCCCGCCACCTGATCCGCTACCCGAACGCGGATCTGGACGCCCTGATGAAGCACATCCCGGGTCCCGACCTGCCCACCGGCGGCCGGATCGTCGGCCTCTCCGGCATCCGGGACGCCTACGAGACGGGCCGCGGCACCTTCAAGATCCGCGCGACGGTGTCGGTGGAGACGGTCACGGCCCGCCGCAAGGGCCTGGTGGTCACCGAGCTGCCCTTCACGGTCGGCCCGGAGAAGGTGATCGCCAAGATCAAGGACCTGGTCGGCTCGAAGAAGCTGCAGGGCATCGCCGACGTCAAGGACCTCACCGACCGCGCGCACGGACTGCGTCTGGTCATCGAGATCAAGAACGGCTTCGTGCCGGAGGCGGTCCTGGAGCAGCTCTACAAGTTGACGCCGATGGAGGAGTCCTTCGGCGTCAACAACGTCGCGCTGGTGGACGGACAGCCCCTCACCCTGGGCCTCAAGGAACTCCTCGAGGTCTATCTCGACCACCGCTTCGAAGTGGTGCGCCGCCGCAGCGAGTTCCGCCGCACCAAGCGGCGCGACCGGCTGCACCTGGTCGAGGGCCTGCTCACCGCCCTGGTCGACATCGACGAGGTCATCCGCATCATCCGCTCCAGCGACAACTCCGCGCAGGCGAAGGAGCGGCTGATCGAGCGCTTCTCGCTGAGCGAGATCCAGACGCAGTACATCCTGGACACGCCCCTGCGGCGCCTGACCAGGTTCGACCGCATCGAGCTGGAGTCGGAGAAGGACCGGCTGAACTCGGAGATCGCTGAGCTGACCCGGATCCTGGAGTCGGACACCGAACTGCGCAAGCTGGTCTCCGCCGAGCTGGCCGCGGTCGCCAAGAAGTACGGCACCGAGCGGCGCACGGTCCTGCTGGAGGCCGGCGCCACGGCCCCCGTGGCCGCCGTACCGCTCCAGGTGGCGGACGACCCGTGCCGGGTGCTGCTGTCCTCGACGGGGCTGCTTGCCCGTACGGCGAACGGCGAGCCGTTCCCGGAGGAGGCCGGCGGGAAGCGTGCCAAGCACGACGTGATCATCTCGGCTGTGCCGGCCACCGCGCGGGGGGAGATCGGCGCGGTGACGTCGTCCGGACGTCTTCTCCGCCTGAACGTCATCGACCTGCCGCAGCTCCCGGAGTCGGCCGCGAACCTCGCGGGCGGGGCACCGCTGTCGGAGTTCCTCTCCCTGGAGGACGGCGAGACGCTGATCTGCCTCACCACGCTGGACGAGTCCTCGCCCGGCCTGGCGCTCGGCACCGAACAGGGCGTCGTCAAGCGCGTGGTCCCCGACTACCCGTCCAACAAGGACGAGTTGGAGGTCATCACGCTCAAGGAGGGTGACCGGATCGTCGGCGCGGTGGAACTGCGCACCGGCGACGAGGACCTGGTCTTCATCACCGACGACGCCCAGCTCCTGCGCTACCAGGCCTCGCAGGTCCGTCCGCAGGGCCGTCCGGCGGGCGGTATGACGGGCATCAAGCTCACCGAGGGCGCCAAGGTCATCGCCTTCACCGCGGTGGACCCGGCGGTGGACGCGGTCGTCTTCACGGTCGCGGGCTCGCGCGGCACGCTCGACGACTCGGTCCAGACGACGGCCAAGCTCACGCCGTTCGACCAGTACCCGCGCAAGGGCCGCGCCACCGGCGGTGTCCGCTGCCAGCGGTTCCTGAAGGGCGAGGACTGCCTGTCCCTGGCCTGGGCGGGCGCCGTCCCGGCCCGCGCCGCGCAGAAGAACGGCACGCCGGCCGATCTCCCGGAGATGGACCCGCGCCGTGACGGCTCGGGCGTGTCGCTGGCGAAGACGGTGTCGGTGGTGGCGGGGCCGGTCTAGGCCGGTTCCTCGGGGTCCTCTTCGGTGCCCTGTACGTAACGCAGGACGCCCCACATGCCGGCCTCGTCGGCGTGCGGGGCGTCTGTCGTGTGTGCCCTGCACGCCTCCAGATCCTTGCCGAGGGCGGGCACGTCGATGCCGGAGCCGATGAGGACGAGCTGGGTGAGGCGGGGGTCGCCGGGCGGCCAGGCCTCCGGGTAGAACCGCAGAAACCGCCCCACGGCATGGACGGCGTAACGGTTGCGGACGTCGTACGGTCCGAAGTCGACGTATCCCTTGATCCGGTAGAGGCCTTCGGGACGGCTGTCGAGGAAGCCCATGAGCCGGCGTGGGTCGAGGGGCGTGTCCGAGGTGAAGGACAGGCTGTCGTAGGCGGAGTGCAGATGCCCCGCGTGGTCGTGGTCGTCCTGGTCACTGTCATGGTCGTCGTCGTGGTCGTGCAGGTCGTCGAAGGAGAGCTGTCCGATGCGCTCCTCGCTGGGCCGGCAGTCGAAGAGGAACTCGGGGTCGATGCGGCCGTAGGTGGCCGGGACGACGGCGGCGCGGTCGACGAGGGACCGGACAACCGCCAGAACCCGCTCGGCGTCCTGGGGGGCCGCCCGGTCGAGCTTGTTGACCACGACGAGGTCGGCGAGTGCGAGATGCCGGTCGAGCTCGGGGTGCCGGGCGCGGGTGTCGTCGAACTCGGCGGCGTCGACGACCTCGACGAGACCGCCGTAGACGATGTGCGTCTCCTCGCTGGCGAGCACCATGCGGACGAGTTCCTGCGGCTCGGCGAGACCGCTGGCCTCGATGACGATGACGTCGATTCCGGTGTCGGGGTGGGCGAGCCGGGAAAGGTACTGGTCGAGTTCGCCGACATCGACCGCACAGCACAGGCAGCCGTTCCCGAGGGAGACGGTGGAGTCGCCGAGCGCGCCGGCGACGGCCATGGCGTCGATCTCGATGGCACCGAAGTCGTTGACGACGGCTCCGATACGGCTGCCGCCGCTGCGGTGCAGGAGGTGATTGAGGAGCGTGGTCTTGCCGGACCCCAGGAATCCGGCGAGCACGACGACCGGGATCTGCCGGGGGCTCACGCTCGGCTGACTCAACGTACGACCTCTTTCGCGCTGCTGCGTGCACCGGATCGCGGTCCCGGCGCACGTACGAGCTTTGAATGCCGGACCAGGATACGAGCCGGAATAATCACCGCGAAGTGAACGATTGTTAGCAGCACCGGCGGGGCAGACGTTGGGCAAGGCGCCGGTTCGTGCGACCCTCGCTTCCCTCCGTGCGCCTCCTCTCCGCCTCCCCCGCCGATCAGAGCCGCTCGGCACCCTGGGAGACGGCAAGCGCCGCCCACCGCTCGCCGGTCCCCTTCAGTCGACCCGCACCCCGACGACCGGCGGACGGCCGTTTGAACCGGGGGTTGACATGGCCACACAGAAAAGCGCGGTACGCAGGCTCGGCTCCGCGACCGGGATCTCGGTCGCCGCCTACCTGCTGGGCGTACGGCGACGGCAGCAACGTGCGCAGAGCGAGCGGCACCGACTGCACTTCGACCTGCTGTGCAAAGCCATGGACGATCCGTCGCTGACCGCAGTACTGGACACCTATGAATCCGACGTGCCGGGCGAGAAGCAGAGGCAGTTCCTGTTCGCCAATGCCCTGTACATCAACGCCCTGCACGCGCACCGGATCGGTGCGATCAGTCTGCGGGAACTCTTCGGACACCTTCGGGTGATGTGCCAGAACCAGGTTTTCCGCGAGTACTGGGAGGCCACGCGCCATCACCGGGCGAGCTTGGGCACCTCGCTGGAGGCACGCCTGGGTCGCGTGGTGGACGGCCTCATCCGGGACTTGGACGACTCGGACACCGAGGAATGGTGGGTGGTGGGTGAACCTCCCACCGAGTAGGGCAAGTTACTGCGTGCATAAAGTTGCGTCCGTCCGGAGTACATGTGAGTTGTGCGCATCTTCGAGCCGCTAATGTGTCCCCGCCGTAGCCACTCACACGTTCCAAGGACCGGGATCCATTTGAAAATCGTGCGCCGCATCGGTGCTGCTCCACGGGAGCGAGGAAGCCAAACCGGCCAGACCTGCCCGGACATTTTCGAACTCGAGGACGGCGACTTCGCCGTCATCGGGCGGGAAGCCACTGAGGAACTCGACGGCGAGCTCCCCCGCGACGCCGCGCGGGCGGACTACGAGCGGATCGTCGTCATCAGCCGGGAGACCCTCCTGAGGGCCAAGGCCGACATTCCCGACGCCTGATCTCCCCTTCGCAGTCCTGTGTCACCTCTCATGCCCGGTCCGTGACATCACCTCGTCTCGGCAATCCGGCGTCGCCCCCACCGAGACACCACTCGGTCGCAGGAGGGCACCCGGGCGAGAACCACCCCTCTCACACCATGCGGCGAAGCGCACACCCCCGCGCTTCCACTCCCTTTTCGTTCCGCCTCATTGCCAGTCGATCGGAGATCCGCATGACCGTCCGTCTTGGACGCGCAGAGGCCCGCAGGCTTGCGCACAGGAGGCACCGGATACTGAGGCGGCTCGGACCCTGCCTCGACGGTGACTGCTGTCCTGCCGCATTTCTGCTCGACAACAACGACGTCGCCGTGATGGGCACGGCGCTGTCCGAGGAGAACCGCAAGAAGCACAGCCTGCCTGACCCCGAACCGCATCACACCTATGTGGTGGTGCCCAGCTCGGTCATCAGGGAAGCGAAGAAGGCACTGGACGAATAGGACGAGCCGAACCCGGGGACAGACCCGCGCGTCGGCGTCCCCGGGGGCGGCACCAGGACCAACCGGAGCTGTTTCTTCCACCGGCGCCTGGGCAAGGCTTGAGCGTGCCGACGAGGAGGAGATCAGTGGCGCGCCACGGTATCCGTCGTTCGTTGCTTTCGATCGGAGCGTGGGCCGCCGCTGCGGTGACCTGCGTAGCCGCTACGGGTCTGGCATCCATAGTCGTCAGCAGATGGCTCATCGACGGGGTTCAGCAAGTAGCCGGGGACCGCAGAGCGGCGACTGAGCTCAGCTCTCTCGGTGACTACTTCGGCGGGGCGAGTGCCGTGTTCTCAGGACTCGCCCTTCTGATGCTGGTGATCGCTCTGTTTTTCCAGCAACGCGAGTTGCGGTCACAGCGCGAGGAACTCACGCTCCAACGCGAGGAACTTGCCGCCTCACGCGCCGAGTTGCGCCGCAGTGCTGAAGCAGACATGCGCGCGCTGCACATCCAACTCACCCAGATGGCCATGGCCGACCCCACTCTCGCGAGCGTATGGACCACCTATCGCGAAAGCCCGCAGGCGACCCTCCGCCAGCACCTCTACTCGAATCTGGTCTACGCCCACCTGGTTCTGGCACGCAGTTGGAACACCTACTCGGACGCAGACGTCCGGGCGGCCGCGAAGACGATGCTCAGTAGCGACGTCTTCCGGCACTACTGGGAGACCACTCGCGAACAGAAGCGGCGGATGTCTCCACAAAGCCCGGACGGCCAGGCCTACCAGCTCTTCGAGGAGGCACTTGCCGACATACGGCGAGTGACGCCCCCGGATCCGTCCTGAGAGCTCCAGGTCAGGCCATCACCGGCACCGCCACCGGCGCCTCCACCCCCACGTACCGCGCCACCGGCCGAATGATCTTCGAGTCCGCCGCCTGCTCCAGGACGTTGGCGCTCCACCCCACCACCCGCGCCGCCGCGAACGTAGGCGTGAACATCTCGCGGGGCAGCCCGCACAGTTCCATGACCACGCCCGCGTAGAACTCCACGTTGGTGTGCAGTTCCCGCCCCGGCTTCAGTTCGGCGAGGATCGCCTCGACATGGCGTTCCACCTCGACGGCGAAGTCCACTCGGGGCCCGCCGAACCGTTGGGCGACCTCCCGGAGCATCCGGGAACGCGGGTCCTCCGTGCGGTAGATCGCGTGACCGAAGCCCATGATCCGTTCGCCGGCGAGTACGCGCTCACGGATCCAGTGGTCGATACGGTCGGGCGTGCCGATCGCGTCCAGAGTGTCCAGGGCCCGGCTCGGCGCTCCCCCGTGCAGCGGCCCGGACAAGGCTCCGACGGCCCCCACCAGACACGCCACCACGTCCGCCCCCGTCGACGCGATGACCCGTGCCGTAAAGGTTGATGCATTGAAGCCGTGATCAATGGTTGAGATCAAGTACTGCTCGACCGCCCGGACCCGCTGCGGCTCCGGCTCCGCGCCCGTCAACATGTAGAGGTAGTTCGCCGCGTACGAGAGATCCTCACGTGGCTCCACGGGCTCGAGCCCCTTCCCCAGCCGGTGCAGCGCGGTGAGCAGCGTCGGCACCGCCGCGGCCGCAGCCAGCGTGTCCCGCCGTCGCTCGTCCGGGCCGATGTCGTACACAGGCCGGAACCCCTTCGCCGCGCCGAGCAGCGACAAGGCCGTGCGCATACCGGCGAGGGGGCCCGACCCTCCGCTCGCCGCCGCGATCGCGGGCAGCGCCGCCCGCACCTCGTCCGGCAGTCGCCGCAGCGCGGCGGTCTCGGCGCGGAACGCCACGGCCTGTCCTGCGTCCGGCAGTTCGCCGTGGACCAGGAGATGCCAGACGTCCTCGAAGCAGCGGGTCTGCGCGAGCTCGACGGCCGAGTACTGGCGGTAGTGATAGAACCCCTCGCGCCCCCGGACGTCCCCGACCTCGGTGTCGGTGACGACGACTCCGGCGAGTCCTCGCGGTACGTCGACGAGCGTGGTTGCGGACCTGTTGACCGACATGATTCCTCCCTGGACTTGATTCAACTGTCCGTGGTTGACTCATTCTCTGTCAATATTGATTGAATCAATACAGTCTAATCAACCTACCCGGTTGCGGATACGGTGACCTCTTATGCGCGATCAAGCCCCCCTCCCCGGCCCCGCCGACCACCGGCTCAGCACCAAGGAGGCCGCCGAACTGCTGGGCGTGAAGCCCGAGACCGTCTACGCCTACGTGAGCCGCGGCCAGCTCAGCAGCCGACGCGTTCCCGGCGGCCGGGGCAGCACCTTCGACGCCAAGGAGGTGGAGGCCCTCGCCCGGCGCAACCGCCGGGAGGGCGGCGGGAGTCCGGGCTCCGGCGGTGAACTCTCCGTACGGACCCGCATCACGTTCATCGACCGGGACCGCTACTACTTCCGGGGCGTCGACGCGACCGAACTCGCCGCGCGCCACTCCTACGAAGAGATCGCGGAGTGGCTCTGGACGGGACGCATGCAGCCCGGCGTCACCTTCACCGCGCCCGACGCCACGGTCGACACGGCCCGCCGCGCGGTGGACTCGCTGCCCGAACACACCGGCCCCACCGACCGGTTGCGCGTCGCCGCGATCGCCGCCGCGGCGGCCGACCCACTGCGTTTCGACCTGTCCGAGGAGGCCGTGCTCGGGAGCGCCCGGACCCTCATCCCCACCCTCGTCGCCGCGCTGCCACCCGTGCTCCACGACCGCCGCCGTGACGACGGCCGGCTGGCCTCCCGGCTGTGGACGCGGCTCAGCGGACGCAAGCCCGACGAGGCGTCCCTGGACGCCCTGGACACCGCGCTGGGCCTTCTCGTCGACCACGACCTCGCCGCCTCGACCCTCGCGGTACGCGTCGCCGCATCGGCCCGCGCGCACGCGTACGCGGCCGTGTCCGCCGGACTCGGCGTCCTGGAGGGCCCCTTGCACGGCGCGGCCAGCGGGCTCGCCCACAAGCTGCTGCTCGACGTGCTCGACCGCGGCGACGCGGCCCCCGTGATCTCGGAGGAGCTGCGGGCCGGCCGGCGCATCCCGGGCCTCGGTCACCGGCTCTATCCGGGCGAGGACCCACGCGCGCGTGCCCTGTTCACCCTCCTGGAGGGGATCCCGCGCGCCGAACCCGCCCTCCTCGCGGCCCGCGACATCGTGGCCACCACCGCCCGCCACGCCCCCCTGCACGCCAACGTCGACCTGGCCCTGGCCGTGCTCACCGCCTCCTCCGGGATGCCGGCCTCGGCCGGCGAGACGGTCTTCGCCGTCGCCCGTACGGCGGGCTGGATCGCCCATGCGCTGGAGGAGTACGGGGAACGCCCGCTGCGGATGCGCCCGAGCGGCACCTATGTGGGCCCGAAGCCACCCCAGCCGCTGCCGGAGCCCTGACACAGGCCCGGCCGGAAGTCGCCGCGCGTCAAGTCAGGTTAGGCTCACCTCTGTGAGTACCTGCTCAACGGTCTCGCACGACCTCGACGAGCCCGTTTCCGGAACCGCGGCCACCGCGCGGACCTGGCTGCTGCTGGAGCAGTCGGGTCCCTGGGGCGCCAAGGCGCTCACGTCGAGCCACCTGGACCCCGCGCTGGGCCGCGCCCTCGAGGCAGCGGCGAAGGGCACGGGCGTGCGCATCGCACTCATCCGCCGCCCTGGACGGCACGCCGACAGCGGAGCAGCCACCACCCGGCAGGTGTACGCCGCCCACACCGTGCCCGGCAACGTGTGGCTGCGCGGTGCGACGACCCGCGATCCGTGGGACCTGCTCGGCCTGGACCTCGCCGCACTCGGCAGGGGTGACCACGGCAGCTTCGACGCGACGCTCGGGGGCCGCCCCCACACCGGCGATCCGCTCGCACTCGTCTGCACCAACGGCAAGCGGGACCGCTGCTGCGCACTCCTCGGCCGTCCGCTCGCCGCGGACCTGGCCGCCTCGGGCGTCGACGGCGTCTGGGAGGTCACCCATCTGGGTGGTCACCGCTTCTCCCCGACGCTGCTCGTCCTGCCGTACGGCTACGCCTACGGCCGTGCCGAGGCCCATGCCGTCAGGGAAGTCCTCCAGAGCGTCCAGGAGGGCCGGATCGTGGTCGAGGGGTGTCGCGGCAACTCCGCCTGGGAGCGTCCCGGCCAGGCGGCCGAGCTGGCCGTCCGCACGGCGGTGCGTGAATACGCGGCCGAGGCCCTGACCGTCGTACGCACGGACGGCGCGGCCCCGCGCTGGGAGGTGACCGTCGCACACGCCGACGGCCGCCATTGGCGCGTCCTCGTGGCCCAGAGCGCCTCCCTGCCGCCCCGTCCGGAGAGCTGCGGGGCGTCGGTGCTCGGCTCACCCGCGCGGATGGACGTGGTGGCGGTGCGTGAGTTGAGGACATCGACAGCGTTGGCGTGCTGACCGGGCCTGCTGACCCGTCAACGTATTGATCAAGAGATCCATGCCACACCCCCTTCGGTGGATCCGGTGCCTCCCCGTACCGTCAGGGGTATGAGCCGCACTCCCCCTGCCCGTCGCCTGCGCCTCGGCCTGCCCCGCCGGGTGTTCTCGCAGGTTCTCCTCATGCAGTTGGCGATCGCCGCGGGAGTAGCGGTGCTCGCGACCGGTCTGTTCCTCGCGCCGTTGAGCAATCAGCTGGACGACCAGGCGATGCGCCGGGCGCTGGCCATCGCCCAGACCATCGCCGCGGAGTCGCAGATCCCCGAGCAGGTCAAGGACACACCCCCGCTGCCCGACGGTCCCGTCCAGCGGGAGGCCGAGCGGGTCCGGAGGGCGACCGGGGCCGAGTACGTCGTGGTCATGGACTGGCGAGGTGTCCGCTGGTCGCACCCCACCCGCAGCGAGGTGGGCAGGATCGTCTCGACCGACCCGGGCCAGGCCCTGGCCGGCAAGGAGATCATGCAGATCGACAGCGGCACCCTGGGCCGTACCGCCCGCGGCAAGGTGCCGCTCTACGACAGCGGGCACCACATCGTCGGGGCCGTCTCCGTGGGCATCGCCTACGACAGCGTGCGCGCGCGGCTGATCCACGCGATCCCGGGACTGTTCGCCTACGCCGGCGGGGCTCTCGCCGTGGGTGCGCTGGCGGCCTGGCTCATCTCCCGCAGAGTCCAGCGACAGACCCGCGACCTGGCGTTCTCCGACATCTCCGCGCTCCTCGCGGAGCGTGAGGCCATGCTGCACGGCATCCGGGAAGGCGTCGTCGCCCTGGACCGCGCCGGACGCATCCGCCTGCTCAACGACGAGGCCAGGCGTCTGCTGGGCATCGGCGACGAGGCCGTGGGGCGCTCCCCCGACGAGGCGCTCGGTGACGGTCGTACGGCCGATGTCCTGGCGGGACGCGTGGCGGGCACCGATCTGGTCACCGTGCGCGGCCAGCGGGTGCTGGTCGCCAACCGCATGCCCACCGACGACGGCGGCGCGGTCGCCACCCTGCGCGACCGCACCGAGCTGGAGCAGCTCGGCCGGGAGCTCGACTCGACCCACGGCCTCATCGACGCCCTGCGCGCCCAGGACCACGAGCACGCCAACCGGATGCACACGCTCCTGGGGTTTCTGGAGCTGGAGATGTACGACGACGCCGTGGAGTTCGTCGGAGAGGTCGTCGGCGACCACCGGGCCACGGCGGAGCAGGTCACCGAGAAGATCGAGGACCCGCTGCTCGCAGCGCTGCTGGTGGGCAAGGCGACCGTCGCCGCCGAGCGCGGGGTCGCCCTGTGGGTCTCCGACGGGACCCGGCTGCCGGACCGGCTGGTCGATCCGAGCGGACTGGTCACGATCGTCGGCAACCTCGTGGACAACGCCCTGGACGCCGTCGCCGGAGCACCGCACGCGCGCGTGGAGGTCGAGCTGCGCGCGGAGGGCCGTACCGCCGTCCTCAGGGTGCGGGACACCGGGCCCGGCATTCCGGTGGAGCAGCGGGAACTGGTCTTCACGGAGGGTTGGTCGACCAAGGAGCCGCCCGCGCATCGAGAGCGCGGCCTCGGGCTCTCCCTCGTGCGCAAGCTCGCCGAACGTCAGGGGGGCAGCGCGGCCGTCGGCGAAGCCGGCGGCGGCGGAGCGGAGTTCACCGTCGTACTGCCGGACGCACTGGCCGAGCCGCAGCCGGCGCTCACCGCGCCGCCCACCCGGCAGACCGCCGTCGAGGAGGAGTCGCGATGATCGAGGTCCTGATCGTGGACGACGACACCCGCGTGGCGCGCGTCAACGCCGCCTACGTCGAGAAGGTCCCCGGCTTCTACGTGGCCGGCGAGGCGCACAACGCCGCGGACGCGCTGCGTCAGCTGGAGAGCCTCCCCCACGTCGACCTGGTCCTCATGGACCACTACCTGCCCGACGAGACGGGCCTGGCGGTCGTCCAGGAGATGCGCCGGCGCGGCCACCAGACCGACGTGATCATGGTGACGGCGGCCCGGGACGTGACGACCGTCCAGGCGGCGATGCGTCATGGCGCGCTGCAGTACCTGGTCAAGCCGTTCGCCTTCGCAGGGCTCAGGGCCAGGCTGGAGGCGTACGCCGAGCTGCGGCGCACCCTGGACGGCGGCGGCGAGGCGGAACAGGCGGAGGTCGACCGCATCTTCGGTGCCCTCTCCTCGCCGGCTGAGCCCGATCTGCCCAAGGGGCACTCCCCGACCACGGTGGAGCTCGTCCGCAGGTCGCTGATGAACGCCGAAGGGCCTTTGTCGGCGCAGGAGATCGCCGACCGGACAGGGGTGAGCCGACAGACCGCCCAGCGCTATCTGAAGCTCCTGGAGCGCACGGGGCGGGCCAGACTCACCCTCAAGTACGGCGACGCGGGCCGCCCGGAACACCGTTACGTGTGGGCGACCCGCGCGTGAGGAGGCTCAGCCGGCGTTCTGCGCGGCCTTGTCGACGAACTCCGTCGTGTACGTCTTGTCGAGATCGACGTCGGCGTTCTGGATGTTGGGGTTGAACGCCTTGAGGACCTTCTCGACGGTCTCGGGACCGTCCTTGGGCATCACGCCGTCGTCGGTGAACATCGGCAGTGTGTTCTTGATGGCCACCGCGTACAGCAGCTTGTTGCCCTGCGAGTAGTCGGCGGGCATCTTGTCGGCGATCTGGGTGGCGCTGTGGGTGGACATCCACTTGAGCGTCTTGACGAATGCATTGGCCAACTTCTGGACGGTCTCCTTGTGACCGTTGACCCAGTCTGTCTGCATGTACAGGCTTGACGACGGATACGGCCCGCCGAGTGCCTCGTCCGAGCCCTGGGGCGTGCGCATGTCCAGGAGGACCTTGCCGGCCTTCTTGTCCAGGATCGTCGCGACGGTCGGGTCGGTCGTCATGCCGCCGTCGATCGAGCCCTGCTGGAGCGCCGAGATGAACGTCGGTCCCGCACCGACGGCGACCGGGGTGAAGTCGCTGACCTTCACGCCGTTCTTGACGGCGAGGTACTTGGTGAGGAAGTCGGTCGAGGAGCCGAGGCCCGTGACGCCGAGCTTCCTGCCCTTGAAGTCCTTGGGCGAAGTGATGTCGGCGGACGCCTTGTTGGAGACGATCTCCACCTCGCCGGGCGCGTGCGAGAACTGCACGACCGACTCCACGTCCTTGCCCTTCACCTGCAGGTCGAGAGTGTGGTCGTAGAAGCCGACGGCCCCCTGGACCTGGCCGGAGACGAGCGCGGTCTCGGCCTGGACGCCGGCGGGCTCGCTCAGCAGTTCCACGTCGAGTCCCTCGGCGTCGAAGTAGCCGAGCCGCTGGGTCAGCATCGCGGGCAGGTAGATGACCTTGTCGAGGCCACCGACCATGATCTTGACCTTGGTTCCCTTGCCGTCACCGTTGCTGCCGGAGCCGGCTGAGGCCGTACTGGCGGCGTCGTTGGCACAGGCGGTGAGCGAGGTGAGGGCAAGCAGGCCGGCGGCGGCCAGGGAGGTGTATCTGGCGGTCTTGCGCATGGAGTTCACGTCCTTGTGAGGGGCGGTGCGGAGGGGCTGCTGGAGCGAGGAGGCGGCGGCTGCGTGGACGGCCTCAGCTGTCCGAACTTGTCGGCTTCCAGCGGAAGATGCGGCGCTCGGCGAAGGTGAGCAGACCTTCGGCGAGGAGGGCGACGACGGCGAGGATGACCATCGCGGCGTACACACCGGCCGCGTTGAAGGTGCCCTGCGACTGCGCGACGAGCAGGCCGATGCCCTTGGTCGCGCCGATGTACTCGCCGACGATCGCGCCGATGAGGGCGAAGCCGAAGCTGACGTGCAGGCTGGTGAAGATCCACGAGGTCGCGGACGGGATGACGACCTGAAGCGTCACCCTGCGATCGCTCGCGCCCAGGATGCGGGCGTTGGCCACCAGGTTGCGGTCCACCTCGCGGGCGCCCTGGAAGGCGTTGAAGAAGACCGGGAAGAAGACCAGGACGACGGCCGAGGCCACCTTGGAGGCCGGTCCGAGTCCGAACCAGATCACGAAGATGGGTGCAAGGACGATCCTCGGTATCGAGTTGAGCACCTTGATGTATGGACCAAGGACGTCGGCGAGCAAGGTGATCCGCCCCAACGCAATACCGAAGACCACACCGGCCACCACGCCGACGACCCAGCCCAGCAGCGCCTCGTACAGCGTGTACCAGACCTGCTCGCCCAGCGAACCGAGTGCGGTCCCGTGCGTCACCCACGTCCAGATCTGGTCCCAGATCTTCGAGGGCATGGAGAAGTTGAAGGGATCGATGACCTCGGCCCGCGAGAGCACTTCCCACAGACCGAGGACGGCCACCAGGAGCAGCACGCGGGCGGCGGCGACGACGATGCGGCGTCTGCGGGCGGCACGCGCGCGTGAGTGCGCGCGGTCCGGCGGGGGCGTGGCCGTGTCCACGACCGGTGTGCTGAGGACCTCAGGCGACATGGGCTGCGCCCCTCTCCCGGGTGATGCGGACCTCTTCGCCGAGGGACTGCCAGATCTCGCGGTAGATCTCGATGAACCGCGGCTCCAGGCGCACCGACTCGACCTTGCGCGGCCGTGGCAGGTCGATCTCGAAGACCTGCTTGACGGTGGCGGGCCCGGCCGTCATCACGACGACCTTGTCGGCCAGCGCGATGGACTCCTCCAGGTCGTGGGTGACGAAGACGACGGAGGCGCCCGTGCCCTCCCACAGTTCGAGGAGCTCGTCGGACATCAGGGCCCGGGTCTGCACGTCGAGCGCGGAGAACGGCTCGTCCATCAGCAGGATCTCGGGGTCGTTGACGAAGGTCGCGGCGAGCGCGACCCGCTTGCGCTGGCCTCCGGAGAGCTGATGGGGGTAGCGGTCCTCGAAGGCCGTGAGCCCGACCCGGGCCAGCCATTCCCGCGCCTTCTGCCTGGCCTCCGCCTTGGGCACGCCCCGGAAGCGCGGGCCGGCCATGACATTGGACAGGACCGTGCGCCAGGGGAAGGTGGCGTCCTGCTGGAAGACGAAACCCACCTTGTCCCCGACTCCCCGGACCGGCTCCCCGACGACCAGAACCTCGCCCTCGGAGGGCTCCTCCAACCCGCTGACAAGGGTCAATGTGGTCGACTTGCCGCAGCCCGTGGGTCCGACGACCGCCACGAACTCCCCACGTCCCACCGCGAGATCAAGTCCGCTGACGGCCGTGTGCAGACCCCCCGACGGGGTCCGGAATGTCTTGCTCGCGCCCCGCAGTTCGATGGCGGGGCTAGTGTCTGCGCTCATGGCCGGGGACGGTAGATGTGGCCTGTGCCACGGCATCAGTCTTCTGGGCACATGCCGTTCTTTTGCTTGCAACGGCCTGTTGTGCTCGTTTTGCGCGCGCTACAACAGCGGAGCCGAAACACGGGCGTGACGCCCGCCAGGCCTTGAGGGAAAGAGGCCCGATGATTGACGTCCTGGTCGTGGACGACGACTTCCGTGTCGCCGAGATCAACGCGAAGTACGTGGGCAAGGTTCCCGGCTTCCGGGTGGCCGCCCGCGCCCACAGCGCCGCCCAGGCGCTGGCCAGCGTGCAGCGCGGGACCATCGACCTGGTCCTGCTCGACCACTACCTGCCCGACCAGACGGGCCTCGAACTCGTCCACCGCATGCGGGAACAGGGACACGGCACGGACGTCATCATGATCACGGCAGCCGGGGACGTGACGACCGTCCAGACGGCGATGCGCCTGGGCGCCCTCCACTACCTGGTCAAACCCTTCACCTTCGCGGCGCTGCGCACCCGCCTGGACTCCTATGCCGCCCTGCGCCGCACCGTCGACCGGGTCGGCGGCCACGGCATCGCCGGTCAGGAGCAGGTCGACCGCATCTTCAGCGCCCTGCGCACCACCTCGGCTCCCGTCTCCCCCGGCCTGCCCAGCGGCCACTCGGAGCCGACCACGGACCTCATCTGCCGCGTCCTGCACCACGCCGGCCACCCGCTGTCGGCCCACGAGGTCGCGGCCGAGACGGGCCTCAGCCGCTCCACCGCCCAGCGCTACCTCCGCCACCTCGAACAGGCCGGCCGCCTCCGCCTGTCCCTCAGATACGGCGACACGGGGCGCCCGGAGCACCGGTACGCGTGGGTGGCGCCATAGCCGTGCGCCCCGAGACGGCCTGCCGGCGGATGCCGTACGACGACGAGGGCACCGTCCGGTCACAGGCGCCGTCCCTACACGGCCCCCGCCCCTGTGAGTGACCGCACCTCGGTCTCCGCGTGCTTGGCCTCGTCGGCAACCTCCGCCGAGGTGACCGTGCCGAGCCAGCCCGCGACGAAGCCCAGCGGGATGGAGACCAGACCGGGGTTCTGCAGCGGGAAGTACTGGAAGTCGACACCCGGGAAGAGGGACTCCGGGCTGCCGGACACCACGGGCGACAGCAGCACCAGGGCCATGGCGGGGATCAGTCCGCCGTAGACGGACCAGACGGCACCCCGGGTGGTGAACCCGCGCCAGAACAGCGAGTAGAGCAGCACCGGCAGATTCGCGGACGCGGCCACGGCGAAGGCGAGGCCCACCAGGAAGGCGACGTTGAGATCGCGGGCCAGCAGGCCGAGGGCGATCGCGATCACGCCGATCCCGACGGCGGCTGTCCTGGCCACGGCCACCTCACTGCGAGGCCTGGCCCGTCGACGTCGCAGTGAGGCGTACAGGTCATGGGCGACGGAGGCCGAGGAGGCGAGGGTGATGCCGGCGACCACGGCGAGGATCGTGGCGAAGGCTACGGCGGCGACGATCGCGAACAGAACCGTTCCTCCCGTGGAGTCGGCGCCGCCGCCCAGGTCGAGGGCCAGGAGGGGAACGGCGGTGTTCCCCGCGGCGTTCGATCCCCGGACCGTCTCGGGCCCCACGATCGCCGCGGCGCCGAACCCGAGAACGATCGTCATGAGGTAGAAGCCGCCGATGAGCCCGATCGACCAGACCACCGAACGCCGTGCGGCGCGTGCCGTGGGCACGGTGTAGAAGCGGGACAGGATGTGCGGAAGCCCCGCCGTGCCGAGTACGAGGGCGAGTCCCAGGCTGATGAAGTCGAGGCGGGCGGTCCAGTCCCCGCCGTACTTCAGCCCCGGTGCCAGGAACGACCGGCCGTGGCCGCTGCGCTCCGCGGCCGTGAGCAGCAACTGGTCGATGTCGCCGTGGAACCGCACCAGCACGAGCACGGTCAACGCGACGGTCCCGCCGAGCAGCAGGACCGCCTTGACGATCTGGATCCAGGTCGTCGCGCGCATCCCGCCCAGGGACACGTAGATCACCATGAGCGCCCCGACGGCGATGACGGTCCAGGACTGGGCCGCCTCACTGGTGCCTCCGAGCAGCAACGCGACGAGGCTGCCCGCGCCCACCATCTGGGCCACCAGATACAGAACGGACACGGTGACCGAGGAAGTTCCCGCCGCGATCCGCACCGGCCGCTCGTTCATCCGCGCCGCGACCACGTCGGCCAGCGTGAACCGCCCGCAGTTGCGCACCAGTTCGGCGACGAGGAACAGCACCACCAGCCAGGCCACGAGGAAGCCCACCGAGTAGAGCATGCCGTCGTACCCGAAGAGCGCGATGAGCCCGGAGATACCGAGGAAGGAGGCGGCCGACATGTAGTCACCCGCGATGGCAAAACCATTCTCCATCGGCGAGAACAACCGCCCGCCCGCATAGAACTCCTCCGCCGAACCGTGCCGGTGGCGGCTCACCCACGTCGTGATCCCGAGCGTGACCGCGACGAACGCACTGAACAGCAACAGCGCCAGAGTCTGGTGGTCCACCGTCACGACGACGCACCGCCCCGGGCCGTACGCGTCAGTTCCTGCGTGTCCCACCGCAGTTCGAGGGCGGCCCGGTCCCGGCGCAGCCGCGCGTGCCGGGCGTAGGCCCAGGTGAGGACGAAGGTGGTGAGGAACTGCCCGAGTCCCGCGAGCATCGCCACGTTCACCGCGCCTGCCACCGGTCGCGCCATCAGTCCCGGCGCGCTCGTCGCCGTCACGACGTAGGCCACGTACCAGGCGAAGAACCCGATGCCCGCCGGCACCACGAACCTGCGGTACCTGCTGCGCACCTCCTGGAAGGCCGCGCTGCGCTGCACCTCGAGGTAGACGTCGGCCGCTGCGGCGGCCCGGTCCTCGCGCTCCGCGCGTGCCGTCGCGACCGGTGCCGCGGATGTGCCGTCACCGCCGGTCTCGCCCCAGCCGGAGGCGAGCTCGTCGTACCAGGGGTCGTCGTACCGCACCCCGGCGGACGCTTCGGCACGCGCCACATCGTGGCCGTCGTGGTTCTCGGCCGGACTCTCGGCATCATCCTCGCTTCCGCGGGGACGAGCGTTGCTTGACTGCATGCCCAAGGATGGACAGAACGGGAAGATCCCCGACTCTTCTTCCCGGTGCTCTTCACCCCATCAGGTGACTCCTCCCATCGGTGGCCGTACAAGCCCGTTCGCGTACGCGTAACGCACCGCCTGCGCACGGTCCTTGATGCCCGTCTTGGCGAAGAGGTTGTTGATGTGGGTCTTCACCGTGGCTGTGGAGACATGCAGTTCGCGGGCGATCTCCTGATTCGTCAGCCCTTCGGCGATCAGCGCCAGCACCTCGACCTCACGGGCGGTGAGCCCGTCGGGCGCCTCCGCGGGCACCGGCTGCGGCGGCTCGGGGTCCGACAGCCGCTCCAGCAGCCGCCGCTGGATGCTCGGCGACAGTCCGGCGTCCCCGGAGAGCACGCTGTGCACGGCCCGCACGATCTCGTCACCTCCCGCGTCCTTGGTGAGATAGCCGCGCGCCCCCGCCTTGAGCGCGGGAAACAGCGACTCGTCGTCCGCGAACGTCGTCAGCACCACGACTTGAGTCCCCGGGTACTCGGCCCGGATCCTGCGGGTCGCCTCCACCCCGTCGCAGCGGGGCATACGCAGGTCCATCAGCACCACGTCCGGGGCGAGTTCGGCGACGAGCGCCACCGCCTCCTCCCCGTCCCCGGCCGCGCCCACGACCTCGACACCGGGCAGCAGACCGAGCAGCATGACGATGCCTTCGCGCACCACGGTCTGGTCGTCCGCGACCACCACCCGCGCGGACTTCGTCTCCGCCCCCACGGTCATACCGGCACCTTCAACGTCACCACGAACCCTCCGTCGTCCGGCCCGGCGTCCAGCGAACCACCCAGCAGTTCGGCGCGCTCCCGCATCCCCAGCAGACCGTACCCGCCTCCGGTGGTGGTGAGGTCGCCCGCCGAACCACCCGAGTCCCGTACGACCAGCGTCACCTGCTTCTCTCCGTACTCCAGCCGCATCCGGACCTTGGCTCCGGGCGCATGCTTGCGGACGTTGGTCAGGGCCTCCTGCGCGACCCTGCGCACCGCCTGCGATGCCTCGGCCGGCAGCGGCCTGCGCTCACCCGAGATGGTGGTCTCGGCGCCGTCTGCCGTCCCGACGAGCTGGCTCAGGAACTCCTCCAGCGGAGTCATGTCCCCTCGCAGAGCCGACAGCGCCTGCCGCGTCTCCGCGAGACCGTCGCGGGCCATGCCCCGGGCCGCCACCACCCGTTCGAGTATCTGCTCCCGGTCCGCACCCCCCTCGATCAGCAACCGGGCCGCCTCCAGGTGCACGAGCTGGGCCGAGAGACTGTGGGCCAGCACGTCGTGGATCTCCCGAGCGATCCGGGCCCGCTCCGCAAGTGCCGCCGACTCCGCCTCGGCCGCCCGCGCGGCCCGCTCCTGTTTGAGCAGCCGCTGGGCGTTGCCACGGGCCTCGGCGTCCAAGCGCAGGACATAGCCGGCCAGGGCGAGCCCCGCGGTCGTGGCCAGGGTGGTCAGCCACACGTCGTCGTTGAAGGCGGCGTAGAGGGCGAGGGCGACCACGGTCACGGGCAGGGCGGCGGCGATGGGCAGCCGTTCCAGAGCGGTGATGGCGCAGCCGCACCACAGCACGAGGGCGACGACCCCGAAGTCGGCGGCCTGGGCGGCGGCCGCGATCGTCAGGAGGACGCCGTAGAGCGCCAGGGAGGGCCAGAGCCGGTGCGCCAGGGTGGTGCGGAAGAGGGCCCAGGCGACGACGGCGGACAGGAGGATTCCCGACACTGCTCCGAGCACGCCCCAGCCCTGCACACGGCTGCTGTGGAAAGCGCCCCACAGGAGCATGACGAGCACCAGCGACCGCGTGACCCAGCCGAGCAGACGCCGAGGACGCGTGGTCGCCTCACGCCCGAGCGCCTCCCGGGAGGGCCAGCGAGTCCAGGCCTTGTCCGTCACACGCGTTCCTTCCCCGTGGACCGGACCATGGGCTCACCGTACGCCGCCGGGGCGGGTGCGGCGGCAGGGCGCAGGGAGTGCGCTCGCCGGACGAGGATTCCGGAGCGCACGAGCAGGGTGGCCGCCAGGGCGAGCAGCAGCGCGGAGGTGTCCTGGTGGACACCGATCGCCGCGCCCAGGGCGAAGAGGCCGACGCGCAGTGCGATGCCGACGGCCCAGACAGCCCCGCTCGCCTTGGTACTCCGGCTCCACACCTCGCCGTCCGGCTCCGTCCATGTCCGGCTCGTCCAGGCCCAGCCGGCCCCTATGGCGAGGCCGGTGAACAGTTCGACGATGAGCAGGGTGACGGATGCCGTGCGGTGATGAGCGTCCACCAGCCCCGGCTCGCGCAATGCCACGACCGCCAGGACGGCGGGCAGGAGCCACCAGCGCCGGCCGGTGTCGATCCGGCTCGCCCGGAACTGCCGGGCGATCACGACGACCACCGCAACCACGATCAGCAACGCATCGACGAGCCCGGACATCACAGCCTCCGTGAGCGAGGAAGGGTCTTCCGGCAGCGGACGCCGCCGACACCTTCGAAGCTACGGAAATCCGCAGGTCGGGAGATCGGAGCTGGGGTGGATCACGGGTGGATTCCCGGGCAGTCGGGCTCTCCACCCACGGGTGGACAACCGCCGCACCCAAGCCCGCCGGGCCCGCCCCGTCGACCGCCTGCGCACCGTCGACCGCCTGCGCCACGGTCAGCCACCGAGCCACGGTCAGTCATCGCCGGCGACGTCATGAGCGCCGGGTGGCGGTGACGACCGTGCTGCCCGCCCACCTCGGCCGACCTTGAAGGCTGTAGGGCTGTGCCGCGGGTGCGCACCAACCCGTCCGAACATGAGGCCGGGGCCGGTCGTCATACCGGCCCCGGCTCAGCGCTATGCGTCGATGCGCGACCGGTCCAGCGTCGCCGCTGAGCCCGAGATGAACTCCTTCCGCGGCGCCACGTCGTTGCCCATCAACAGATCGAAGATCTGCTCCGCGGCCTCCAGATCGGCGAGGTTGATCCGCCGCAGAGTCCGGTGCCGCGGGTCCATCGTCGTCTCGGCCAGCTGGTCGGCGTCCATCTCGCCGAGACCCTTGTACCGCTGGATGGAGTCCTTGTACCGGACGCCCTTGCTCTGGAACTCCAGCAGCTTTTCGCGCAGCTCACGGTCCGAGTACGTGTAGACGTACTTGTCCTGCCCCTTCTTCGGCTGGACGAGCTCGATGCGGTGCAGCGGCGGCACCGCGGCGAACACCCGGCCCGCCTCGACCATGGGCCGCATGTAGCGCTGGAACAGCGTCAGCAGCAGGCACCGGATGTGAGAGCCGTCGACATCGGCGTCGGTCATCATGATGATCTTGCCGTAGCGGGCCGCGTCGATGTCGAAGGTCCGGCCGGACCCCGCTCCTATGACCTGGATGATCGCACCGCACTCGACGTTCTTGAGCATGTCGGTGACGGACGACTTCTGGACGTTGAGGATCTTGCCGCGGATGGGCAGCAGCGCCTGGAACTCGGAGTTCCGGGCGAGCTTCGCGGTACCGAGCGCGGAGTCGCCCTCGACGATGAACAGTTCGCTGCGGTCGACGTCGTCGCTTCGGCAGTCGGCGAGCTTGGCGGGCAGCGAGGACGATTCCAGAGCCGTCTTGCGGCGCTGCGCGTCCTTGTGCTGGCGGGCCGCGATACGCGTGCGTGCGGCGGCGACCGCCTTCTCCATGACGACCCGCGCCTGGGCCGCGGCGTCGCGCCTGGTGGACGTCAGGAACGCCTTGAGCTCCTTGGAGATCACGGTGTTCACGATGCGGCGGGCCGCCGAGGTGCCGAGAACCTCCTTGGTCTGTCCCTCGAACTGGGGCTCGGCGAGGCGCACGGTGACGACCGCGGTCAGGCCCTCGAGGGCGTCGTCCTTGACGATGTCGTCCTCGGCGACACGCAGCATCTTCTTCGCGCGCAGCACCTCGTTCATCGTCTTCGCGACGGCCTGCTCGAAACCGGCGACATGGGTGCCGCCCTTGGGCGTGGCGATGATGTTGACGAACGACCTCAAGGTCGTGTCGTAGCCGGTGCCCCAGCGCATCGCGACATCCACGCCGAGTTCGCGGGTGACCTCGGTGGGCGTCATCTGGCCGTGCTCGTCCAGGACCGGGACAGTCTCCTTGAAGCTGCCCTGGCCAGAGAAGCGGAGGACGTCGTTGACCGGCTTGTCGGTGGCCAGGTACTCGCAGAACTCGCTGATGCCGCCGTCGAAGCGGAACGACTCCTCGCCCTTGCTGCCGCCCTCGCCCAGGCCGTACTCGTCGCGGACGACGATGGTCAGGCCGGGCACCAGGAACGCGGTCTGCCGAGCGCGCCCGTGGAGGTTCTCCAGGGAGAGCTTGGCGTCCTTGAGGAAGATCTGCCGGTCGGCCCAGTACCGCACGCGCGTGCCGGTGCGGGTCTTGGGGATCCTCTTGGCCTTGCGCAGGCCGCTCGCGGCCTCGAACTTGGCATCGGGGCCGTTCCCCGCGAAGGCACCGGGCACGCCGCGCCGGAAGCTGATCGCGTGGGTGTTGCCGGCGCGGTCCACCTCGACGTCCAACCGCGCGGACAGGGCGTTCACCACGGAGGCGCCCACTCCGTGCAGTCCGCCCGAGGCGGCGTACGAGCCGCCGCCGAACTTGCCACCGGCGTGCAGCTTGGTCATGACGACCTCGACGCCGGACAGGCCCGTCTTGGGCTCGATGTCGACCGGGATGCCCCGGCCGTTGTCCCGGACCTCCACCGAGGCGTCGTCGTGGAGGATCACCTCGATGTGGTCGCAGTGCCCGCCCAGGGCCTCGTCGACGGAGTTGTCAATGATCTCCCACAGGCAGTGCATCAGGCCACGGCTGTCGGTAGATCCGATGTACATACCCGGGCGCTTGCGTACGGCCTCAAGCCCTTCGAGGACGAGCAGGTGCCGCGCGGTGTAGTTGGAACCGTCCCGGTCTGCTCCTGCCAGCAGAGCTGTGGACGGCACGGACGTCTCGGCGGTCACGCGGTTCGCTCCTCGCTGAATTTCAGGTGGGGCCCTTGTGGGTAAGGGCGCGGCTTCGGTCGCCGCCATGAGGGTACCGAGGCCTGGTAGAGCCGTTGTAACGCCACCCTCGTGCGGAAACACAGAGTAGTCCAGGGTCGCATACCTGTTCGATCCCTCGATGGGGTGAAGTACATATCACGTTCCCTTACAGGCATGAACCATTTAGGCTCCGGGCACGTCCTCATGAACAACCGGCAATCCAGCCGGGAGGACCGACCTTGACCGACAGCGCGAAACCGTAAGACACACAGACACGCAATACGGCACATTCGCCGCCAAACCGGCAGCAGCCAGCCGCCCGGAAAATTTCTCTCTGGGAGAAGCCCCGAGCGGGAACGTTTTGGGGCTGGTTGGATGTTGACCCTGGTACGACAGCTCGTCGAGCTAGAGAAGAGGCGACGTGACTACTGTTCTGACCCCCGCGAGCCCGCTGACGGCCGCTGACCGCTGCGACCGCTGCGGCGCCCAGGCGTACGTGCGCGTCGTGCTGCTCAGCGGTGGAGAGCTGCTCTTCTGCGCCCACCACGGTCGCAAGTTCGAGCCGGAACTCAAGAAGATCGCCGCTGAGATACAGGACGAGACGGAGCGGCTCACGGCCGTTCCCGCATCGGTCTCAGAAGAAGACCGCTGACACCTCGCGTCCACGACGAGCCAGCTCCGGCACAGGCCGGCATAAGGGCGGCTGTCCCTGCTCCCAGGGGCAGCCGCCCTTACTCATGGCTCTCCGAGGACCTCATGGCCCTGCGCGAGGACGCTCAACGCCCCCAAGGCACCGTCACGCGGTTCCATGGCGTCCGTCGGCCGCGTTGCGACCGGCCGATCCCAGCGTCCGCATGACGTCGGACACGCGGGCGTACACACCGGGGCGGCCCGCTCGTCCACAGCCGCTCCCCCAGGACACCAGCCCGATCAGCTTCCCCTGGGCGACCAGCGGCCCACCGCTGTCCCCCTGGCAGGCGTCACGACCGCCCCAGTCCTCCCCGGCGCACAGCATGCTGTCGGCGCGGTAGGTGCCGTCGGCGCCGCCCGGATAGGCCTCCGTGCAGCCCGCGTCGGCCAGTACGTGTACTTGTGCCGCCCGCAGACTGCGCGCGTAGTCGCCGCCGCCCGTGACGTCACCCCAGCCGTACACCGTGGCACCGGTTCCCGGCTGGTACGCGGTGTCGCCGGCGGCCGCCATGGCGATAACCGCGTTCTGCGGCAGCGGCTCGGCGAGAGTGAGGACGGCGAAGTCCCCGGCGTTGCTCTGCGGGTCGTAGCCGGGATTCACCCAGGCTTCACGTATGGCGATCTCCTTCCCCTGATCCGAGAGCAGATCCGTACGGCCCGTGATGACGCGGAAGTCGCTCACCTGCTCGGGCGGCGCCCCGAGGACGTCCTCGCCCATGCAGTGGGCCGCGGTGAGCACCGTGGTGCGGCCGACGGCGACACCGCCGCAGAACTGCCCGGCGCGCGTACCTCCGAACCGGTCACGGCTGGACAGGGCAACCGTAAAGGGCGCTTTGGACACATCGACCGGGAAGCCCCCGACGACGATGCTGTCGGCAGCCACGGGGGCGGCCGACGCCAGCGGTATGGCCGCCGCCAGGGCCGCCAGTACCAGCGGCCGGACCAGTGCCCGGGCAATGGGGTGACGCATGCATACTCCTCACTCGGGGTGATGATCGGAAACCCAGAGTCATGCAGGGCGCCTGTGCGCGCAGCACGAAGGCCCGGTCCCCGAGGAGGGGCCGGGCCTTCGGTGTCGTACGACTACGGCTTAGTCGAGGTAGTCGCGCAGCACCTGCGAACGCGACGGGTGACGCAGCTTCGACATGGTCTTCGACTCGATCTGGCGGATGCGCTCGCGCGTGACGCCGTAGACCTTGCCGATCTCGTCGAGGGTCTTCGGCTGACCGTCGGTGAGGCCGAAGCGCATCGAGACGACGCCCGCCTCGCGCTCCGACAGGGTGTCGAGGACGGAGTGCAGCTGCTCCTGCAGGAGCGTGAAGCTCACCGCGTCGGCCGGGACGACGGCCTCGGAGTCCTCGATGAGGTCACCGAACTCGCTGTCGCCGTCCTCGCCCAGAGGAGTGTGCAGCGAGATGGGCTCGCGGCCGTACTTCTGGACCTCGATGACCTTCTCCGGGGTCATGTCGAGTTCCTTGGCCAGTTCCTCCGGGGTGGGCTCGCGGCCCAGGTCCTGGAGCATCTGGCGCTGCACGCGCGCGAGCTTGTTGATGACCTCGACCATGTGCACCGGGATACGGATGGTGCGGGCCTGGTCGGCCATCGCGCGGGTGATCGCCTGACGGATCCACCAGGTGGCGTACGTGGAGAACTTGTAGCCCTTGGTGTAGTCGAACTTCTCTACCGCGCGGATCAGACCGAGGTTGCCCTCCTGGATGAGGTCCAGGAAGAGCATGCCGCGGCCGGTGTAACGCTTGGCCAGGGAGACCACCAGACGGAGGTTGGCCTCCAGGAGGTGGTTCTTGGCGCGGCGGCCGTCCTCGGCGATGATCTCCAGCTCGCGCTTCAGCTTCGGGGCGAGCTTGTCGGCGTTGGCCAGCTTGTCCTCGGCGAACAGACCGGCCTCGATGCGCTTGGCGAGCTCGACCTCCTGCTCTGCGTTGAGCAGAGGGACCTTGCCGATCTGCTTGAGGTAGTCCTTGACCGGGTCGGCGGTGGCGCCGGCGGCCGCGACCTGCTGCGCGGGCGCGTCGTCCTCGTCCTCGTCGGACAGCACGAAGCCGGCGCTCTCGGCGCCCTCGGGCTCGTCGCCGGTCTTGGGAGCGTCCTCGAGGACCTCTTCCTCGACGACCTCGGCGTCGTCCTTCTTGGCGGTCGTCTTCTTGGCCGCCGCCGTCTTCTTGGTGGCGACCGTCTTCTTCGCGGCCGCCTTCTTGGTGGCGACCGCCTTCTTCGCGGCGGGCTTCGTGGGCTCTTCGCCCTCGACTGCGGGCTCGGCGGCGGGGGCCGCCGGGGTGGCGGTGGCGGTGGCCTTCTTCGTGGTCACCGTCTTCGCCGCGACCGTCTTGGTGGCGGTGCGCTTGGCCGGACTCTTCGCTGCGACGCTCTTTCGGGTGCGCTTGGGCTCCGCGGCACTGACCATCAGCGTCACACCCTCTTCCTCGAGGATCTGGTTGAGGCTGCGCAGTACGTTCTTCCACTGAGTGGCCGGAATCTGGTCAGCTTCGAAGGCCCGACGCACGTCATCGCCGGCGATCTGCCCCTCAGCCTTTCCCCGCTCAATGAGAGCCATGACAGAGACGGACTCGGCGATCTCCGGCGGGAGCGTACGGGATGTGCTGGCCGACACGAACAACCTCTCGGAACGTTGGAAAACGGCTTCCGGCCCCGTCCACAGCGGACAGAGGCCGACCACCGGCCTGGGAGTGGCCGACGGCGCGGGCGGGGAGCCGGGAAGATGCACAGCGCCTGAAACGGCGTCCGTATTCCCTCCGCGGCTGTCACCTCTTAGGTCATCGCGCTGCTCCCGCGAGCGTTACGCCCAATCTGCGTGGCCCGAGTCACACCCCGTAGGCAGGCAAAAACAGTCAGACATGGACAGACAAGGTCACTCGCCTGCCCGGACCAGCAGAGGCCCCGTCGGCAGAGACCGGATCGACAGAGGCAGGGTCGGCACAGCACGGGTCGGCACAGCACGGGTCGCCACAGTCCGGGTCGCCACAGTCCGGGGTGACGTCACCGCCCCGGACCGTCGGACCCCGCAGGGTCCCTGGAGATCCTGCGGGGTCCGACGGAGGCGGTTCGGCAGCCGGACGATGCCGAAGGAGGTGGAGGACATCCTTGACCGCGACGCCCGCGGTGCGCGGTCAGTGCTCGCGCGGGGCCGGCACCACGCGCTCCACCTCGGGATGGACGGTGAGCAGTTGCCGCATGGCCGCCTCGGCCGCCGCCGCATCGCCGGTGGCGAGGGCGTCGGCGATTCGGCCGTGGTGCGCCAGGGACGACTCGTTCGGCCGGTCACAGCCGGCGACCGGGCCGCCGGAAACCTGGAGGGCGGAGGAGACGATCCCGGAGAGATGCTCCAGCATGCGGTTGCCCGCGAGCTGGATCAGCAAGGAGTGGAACTCGGCGTCGGCACGGGAGAAGGTGAGCGCGTCACCCTGGCTCATGGCGTGCCCCATGATCTCGACCATGTCACCGAGGCGCTGCTGGACGTCCTCCCGGCCGTGTCCCGCGGCCAGGCGCGCGGCGAGCGGCTCGATCGTCCAGCGCAGCTCGCTCAGCTCACGGCGCTGGTTGTCGCGCTGCGGTCCGAAAGCCCGCCATTCGATGATGTCCGGGTCGAGGAGGTTCCAGTCGCTGACGGGACGCACGCGCGTGCCGACGTTCGGGCGGGCACTGACCAGGCCCTTGGCCTCCAGGACGCGGAGCGACTCACGGACGACGGTACGGGAGACCTCGAAACGCTGGCCGATTTCCTCGGGGACCAGCGGCCGGTCGGCTCCCAGGTCACCGGAGACGATCATCTGGCCGAGCTGCTGGACGAGTTGGCCGTGCAGTCCGCGCCCGCGGCTGCCCGCGGCCCGTCGGCCCACGCGGCCCAGCTCCGGGTCCGAGCCGTCCCAGACGGAGGCTCCGACGCGGCCTGCGGCCGGGGCCTCGGCGTAGGGGTAGCGGTCGAGATCGCCCGGGCCGGCCAGACCGGAGTCGGCGGAGCGGGCGGCGGTCATCATGGTGTGCGCAAGGGTACTCACGGATCCTTTGTCGGCGCCGCCTCCAACTCCCTTGAGGTCTTTGGTGAAAAGCACACGAAAGGGTGATCGCTCACCCCATCGCAATTGACGCCTTATCGGAAAGAAATGCGCTTTCGTCGGGAAGTTGTGCGCAGGTCGGGACCGGAAGCGCACGGTCGGTCGTCATCGGACCCTGCTACGCAGGGTCGTGAGCAGATACGCACACAGCAGGGCGGTCAGCGACAACGTCAGTGCCCCGCCCACCGGTTGGGCGATGACACGTACCGCTCCGACGAGATAGCGCTCGCCGCCGAAGGGCCATTGCAGCAGGAAGACCTCGCGCAGCCGCGCGGGAAGACCGGCCGCCGCTCGCAGGGACGCCCCCTCCAGGGCTTTCTGCACAAGGGGTACGACGACAACGGGTACGGCGACCACCGCGGCGAGCCCGGCCGTGGTGGACCGGAAGACGCCGGCGGCCAGGACACCGGCCCAGGCGCACCCGACCACGAGCCCGAACCAACTCGCGCTCAGCACCAGCCAATCCGCGGGAACTTCCGCGAGTTCCCGTCCGTAGACGAGATAGAGCACTTCGGCGTCGCAACCCACCGCGAGAAAAGCCAGCATCAGGGCGGTGAGGGCGGCGACGACGAGTTTCGCGGTGAGCAGTCCCAGTCGGCGGGGGACGCTGCCGCGGTCCGCAGCCAGGGCGGGGTGGCGGAACTCGTCGCCGAACGCGAGTGCGCCGAGCAGGCCGGCTCCGAGTGCAGCCGGGGGCAGCGGCAACTCCCTCGGCCACGCGGCCAGCAGACGTGCCTGCGGGGTGTGACCGACTCGCGCCAGGAGTACGGCGGTGAGGGCGGACGTGACGAGCACGGCGGCCGCGGTGAGGAACCCGGTGCCGATTCCTGTCGCGCGACGCAGTTCGTAGCGCAGGGGGTGCAAGGGGCTGGGGGCGGACCGAGCGGAGATGGGGGGTGGGAGTGGGGGTAGGGGGGCGGGGGCCTTGGAGACGGTGGTGGGGCTCGGAGCGGTATCGCCGCGCCCCTCAGTCGGGCCGCTGTCGGTGTTTGGACTGCCGTGTACCGCTTGGTCGCCGCGCGCCCTCCGGTCGGCGGGCACGACCCGGTCACCGGGCCTGTGCGAACCGTCCTGCGACGCGGGTTTGTCCTGCGCTCGGCCGCCCCGCGGTGCCGTCCCGGCCAACCCCACGGCCCGATGGCCAGGGAGCTCACCGGACTCGGGTTCCGTCACGTCCTCCCTCGCGTCCCGGGCCGCTTCCTCGGTCTCGCCGGGAAACGGCCCGGCACCGGGCCCCATGTCCCCCATCTCGTCGGCGAGTTGGTGGACCAGGATGCCGTGGCGGAAGGCCGTCTCGCCGACGTCGGCACAGGTACTGCCATACACGGACAGGCGGTTGCCGCCTTCCCGGACGACTTCGACGGAGCGTTGAGCCGTGCGGGCCTCCTTGGCGAGCAGGGCGGCGAGCCGGACGGCATGGGGGGTACGGACGGCGACACGAGGGCGGAGTCGGGTGCGGGTGAACTCCGCGGCAACCTGGTCTGCGACGAGTCGGCCTTGCTCGAGCGTGATGACGTGGTCTGCGGCGCGCGCGGCCTCTTTGGGCTCGGACGTGGTGAACAGGACTGTGCCGCCCTGGGTGGCGTGCGCTCGCAGCATGCCGTGCAGCCAGTGGCTCTCACGGGTGGAGAGCCCGTCGGCGGGATCGTCCAGCACGAGGGTGTGCGGGTCCGACAACAGGGCGCAGGCCAGGCCCAGGCGGCGGTCCATGCCCCGCGACAGCGTGCCGAGCCGCTCGTCGCGCAGGCTGACCAGGCCCACCACTTCGAGTACTTCGTCGGCGCGCCGGGCCGGGACGCCGACTGCGGCGCTGAGCATGCGCAGGTGGCCGCGGACCGTGCGCGCGGGATGGCCGGGCACCTCGCCCAGGAGTACGCCGACCTCGCGCGCGGGGTGCGCGATGCGGTGCAGCGGGCGGCCCCTGAAGTAAGTGAGACCGCGGCCCTGTTGGAGTTCGAGCATCAGTCGGAGCGTTGTCGTCTTGCCCGCGCCCGTCGCTCCGAGGAGCGCGGTGACGTGGCCCGCACGGGCCTCCAAGGACACGTCATCGACCGCGGGCGGGAGGCCCTTGTGGGATTGGCTGGTCAGTCCGAACGCCTGGATCACCCGTAGCAAGATAGCGCGTTATGTCCCGTTTTTGGGTCTGTCACACTTCGGGGCGCAGCATTGGGGGATTGAGAAGAGTGGCACCGCCGGCACGGAAGAGCTGTGCGGGGCGGCCGCCCTGCCGCGTGGTGGTGCCGCCGGTAGGGACCAGGAAGCCCGGTGTGCCCGTCACCTTGCGGTGGAAGTTGCGCGGGTCCAGTGCCACGCCCCACACCGCTTCGTAGACCCGGCGCAGCTCGCCGACGGTGAACTCGGGCGGGCAGAACGCCGTGGCCAGCGACGAGTACTCGATCTTCGAGCGGGCGCGCTCCACCCCGTCGGACAGGATCTGCGCATGGTCGAAGGCGAGTGGCGCGACCGGCTCGCCGTCTCGGCCGTGACCGCCCTGCTGCAACAGCTCTTCGACGGGTGCCCAGCGTGCGTTGCTGGCGTCACCGCCTGCCCGGGGGGCGGGCAGGTCGGGGGCGAGGGCGAGGTGGGCGACGCTCACGACACGCATCCGGGGGTCACGCTTGGGGTCGCCGTACGTCGCGAGCTGCTCCAGATGCGCTCCGTTGTCCTGGACGGGGACGGCCGGGTCATGGGCGCGCAGCCCCGTCTCCTCGGCCAGCTCGCGGGCAGCGGCCTGCGCCAGATCCTCATCGGCCCGCACGAAACCGCCGGGAAGCGCCCAGCGCCCCTGGAAGGGCGGCTCGCCCCTGCGTACCGCGAGCGCACACAGGGCGTGACGACGCACGGTCAGTACGACCAGATCCACGGTGACGGCGAAGGGCGGAAAGGCTGACGGGTCGTAGGGCATGCGGCGATCATAGTCGTCTGCCTGACGATAAACACTCCCTTCGCCGGTCGCATCGGCGGTTGATCCACTGCCACCTGAACAGGTGCCTTCTCCCTCTGTGCGCCTCTGGCGGACCAGGTGTCGCTCGATGTCACGTCCTGAGTTGCAGCCCCTCGGCGGCCTCCTCGACCATGGCGAGTCCGAGCCTGCTGACCCGTACCGAGAACGGCGCGCCCTTGATCCTCAGGCCGGTCAGACCGATCTCTCCGAGAGGCGCGCTGCGCACGGGGCGCAGCGTGACCGTCCCCGCCGGGACGTCGGGGCGGATTCCCGCAAGGGTGCTGAGCAGATGGACTGCGGCGGCCGCCGCAGTGGCCGCCGGGCGACAGGCCGCCGGGTGGGGAAGGGGGGCGCTCCCATCGGTGCGTTGTTCACCGGCGTACATCTCGGGGAGGCGGTGGCCGAAGGCCTCCGCCGCGGCCAGCAGACCCCGCACGAGCGAGTCGGCCTCCTTCTCGTACCCGGCGGCGGCCAGGCCCGCTACGGCGATCGCCGTCTCGTGAACTCTCACGGCACCGGTGCGATGGCCGAACGGGTTGTAGCCCGCCTCGTTCGTGCCCAGTCCGCGCAGCCCCCAGCCCGAGTCCATGGCCGGGCTTCCGAGCAGCCGGGCGAGCTGCTCGGTCTGCACCCTGTCGAGCAGGCCGGGTGCCTGTTCGCCCCCTCCCAGCAGCCCGGTGTCCAGGAGATGGACAGCCGAGGCGCCGAGGTGCGACAGGAGGCGACCGTCGGGGGCCCGCGCAGCCGCCGGTCGACCACCGCTGCGGTCCTCGATCCAGAAGTCCTCGCGGAAGGCCACGCGTAGTTCGCGGGCCCACTGCCGCAGCGCCGCCCCACCGGGTCTGTCGAACGCGTCGAGCAGGTCGGCACCGAGGACGGCCGCGCGGTGCGCATGTGCTTGCGTCTCACAGCGGACGGGGCCGCCCGTCTGTGGGTCGCACAGATATGTTCCCTCCCCCACGGCCGTCCGCAGCCAGCTCAGACACCGCTCGACTGTCGGGAGCAGCTCTTCCGTCTCCTGTGGCGAGAGCCCCCATCGGAACGCCTCCGCGAGGAGGGCGGGGAAGAGCAGGGTGGCCTCGGTACCCGTACAGCCGGCTGGAAGATGGGCGCCCGCGTCCCGGCGCGGCCCGGGAATCATGCCGGACTGCGCTGTCTGTCCGCGGATTTGGGTGCGCGCGAGGCTGCGCAGCGTCCCCGCGGCGAGCCGGGTGCCGAGTGGCAGTGTCATACGGGCCGCGATGAGCGCGTCGGCGGGGGCCAGGCCGCAGCGCCAGGGGACTCCGGCCGCGAGGTGGGTGTCGGTGGGGTGTGCCGGGTCGCGCAGCAACAGGGACTGGAGATCGTCGATGCTCGTGTGCAGGAGCGGCCGGACCGCGGAGTGGTCCCCCGACGCGCGGGCGGAAGCCAGGGGGCTGGTCGCCACGCGCCCCGCAGCTCGGACAGGGCTCGTGCCCTCCAGCCGGACGCGCAGCTCCAGAGCGACCGTGCCTGCGGGGGGCAGGTCGAGCTCCCAGCGCAGCAGGCCTGCCGACGCGAGCGCGTCGGCAGGTGGTGGGTCGGCCGTGACCGACGCCCCTCCTGCCGCGCAGGACCAGCGCAGGCCGGAGTCATGGACGATCGCGGGCAGCTCGGGTCCCGCTCGGCCCGAGGCGATCGCGCCCAGGTCCGCCAGGTCCGTACCGAGTGCCACCTCCACCGGCAGGCGCAGTGGGCGGGCGGCGGAGCTGTGCAGCATGATGCGTTCCGTCCCGTCCGCATGGCGGATGCGCTCTACGACCACGTCGGGATCCGGGCCGCCGCCCTGGGAGACACGCGCGGTGGCCACGAAGCGTGCGCGATCCGCCGCGGTCGTCTGTGCCTGGACCGCGAGTGGCTCGCGGCCGGCGACACGGATCTGACACCGGGAGAGCACACGTCGGCCTGCGCGGTAGAAGCCTTCCAGTCCCTGACCGGTCAACTGCCCTTGAGCCGTGGAGATGGCGAGGCCGGGAAGCGCCACGCAGATGATGACCGAGTGTGCCGGGGGAAGGTCGGCTGGGGCTCGCGGGCCCGAGGAGCGGCTCTGTGGCGGCGGTCCGGACGGGACGACCGAAGGTGGGCGGGGAGGACGGCTCGCCTTCGGCGTGGGAGTCGGGCTCGGCCTCGCCGGTGTCGAGGGGCGTCGTACGGCCCCCTCCGACGGAGACGGTTCGCGGTCCCATGACAGCGAGGGAGCGGTGCCCTCCCGATCCTGTTCCGCGGTCGGGTCCGGGCGGTGTTCCGCCGCCACCGAGGTGTGCTCGGTGCTGCTGGGGAACCTCGGCTCAGGCATGCCCGTGTCCGTGGCCCGCGGCGGCGGACCGGCGCTTCCCTTCCACCCTGTCGTCGGCGCGCCGATGGCGGGGCGGCCTTCGCCGGTGGAGGGCGGAGTCGGCTGGTGCAAGGTGCGCTTCCTCTGCGCTCTGTGCGGCTCGGGCGGGTTCGGCGCCCGGTGCGGGGCTCCTGAAGGGCATGGGCGATGCGGCGGTACGGTCCGGTAGGGGATTCCGCCACTCAGGTGAACGGGACGGGCCCGTCCGGGGTCACGCCCACGGGCCGGGAAGCCGACCGAATGGCGGCGGCCCGGAGCTAGCACCCGGCGGCACAGGTGTGACCACCCGCGCGCGACATGCTTCCAGCGATCGCTCATCCCTCTTCCTCGGTGGCACCGCCCCCGGGCCGTGTGCCCTCGGGGCGCCGGGCGTCGTCCTTGCCGGTGGTGCGGCGGACGACACCGGGCCGCGTACCGCGGGCCGAACGGGAGCGCGGGCGGGACTCCTCGGCGCAGGGGTGTCGCCCCTCCGCCTCCGCGGAACGGGGACGAGCATCGGCACGAGCGCCGGAACGCACCCGCCTGCGCCGACGGGAGGCCGTAGACACCGACGTCGACAGAGTCGGGTCGGCATCGGAAGGGCACGACGGCAGCGCATCGTCGCCACCGGACGTGCTCGGTGGCAACGCACCTTCGACGGCGGACGCGCACGGTGGGAGCGCGCCTTCGACTTCTGATGGACCCGGCGGCAACGCACCTTCAGCACCGGACGGGCACGCGGGCAGCGCGTCCTCCGAGGTGTCGGGCAGCTGGATCATTCCGGCGGAACCTGGCCGGGATGCTGCCTGCCCCACGTCCGGGCCAGGCATGTTCGGTCGCATCCTGTCCTCGGTCGTCTTTCCGTCGCCGGATCGAGCGGCCTCCGACCGCGCGCGTGCGTCGCGTCCCTGGCGTTCCGCGCGCAGGCAGCGGCGGATGGACTCCGGATCGAGTCCCTCGTTGCAGGCCTGGTGCAGGAGCCGGGCGAAGAGATAGCTGGGATCTGCGCCCAGGGCCATGGCCAGCGCCTCCCTGGCCTCGATCTCGTCGCCCTCGGACCAGGCGACCCACCCGGCGAGGGTGAGCGGCGCCGCCGCGTGCTCGCCGTAGGGTCCGACACAGCGGCGGGCCAACGCGCGCCACAGGCGCAGGGCGGGCCCGGCCTCCTCTGCCTCCATCCACTCGGCCGCGCGGTCCCGGGTCGTCCGGTCCTGCAGGCCGAGAATGAGTTGCGCCGCGTCTTCGTGTCCCAGCAGCTCGTCGTCGCGCAGGTCGGCCTGGAGCGGGCCCGACACAGGCACTGCCTCAGCGAAGCGTGTCATGGTGCGCCTGGCCAGGCGCAGCGTCTCCTCGGCCACGTCCGTCCGGCCCGCCTGGTCGAGCATCTTGGGGACCAGTGCCATGCCGGCGGTGTCCAGGGCGGCCTCCTGTTCCAGCGCGGCCGCGGTCTCCCAGGGCTGCAGCCTGGCCCGCAGCTCGCGCAGTGTGCCGCGCACCTGCAGTCCGGCGTACGTGGCCGCCGCGGCGAGCACCGATGTGCCGGGCAGCCCCATCGGGAGTCCTTCCGCAGGGCAGCATTCCTGGCTCGGACAGCAGTACGACCAGTAACGGCCGTCAGAGATGCACAACGCCTCGATCACGGGAACATCGAGCCGGCCGCACTCCGTGCGCAGCAGCCCGGCGAGCGGGGCGAGCCGCTCCGTGATCTGCCTTCCCGTCTCACCGGCCCCCGGTTCCTGGCAGAGGTAGGCGACCATCTGCTCCGGCCGGGCGCCCCTGCGCTCGCTGCCGGTGATCAGCCCGTGGGCCAGCTGTCGGGCTACCGCCGGCCAGTCGTCCTTGTTCGCGGGAATGCCGAGCCGGGCCCGCCCTCCGAAGCGGCCACGGCCACCCCGGTCGTGCAGGGCGACCAGAACAATGCTGTCCTCGGGCCGGTACCCGAGCAGGTAGGGCAGGGCATCGGCCAGTTCGCCCGGAGTGCGCAGGGTGACCTGGTGTTCGGCGCCATGTGCGTCGAATCCGACCCGGTCCCCGATGCCCGAGCCGTCGTGGTCCTGACCGTCGCCGTTTCGTCCGCCGCTGTGCCGTCCGCCGCTGCTCCATCCGCCGTTTCGTCCGTCGCCGTTCCGTCCGTGGTTGTTGCCGTTTGCGGCGGGTCCCGCCGTTTCGCTGTGATTCGTCATGAGCAGACGATCTCGCGGATCTCGATGTTCCGTTTGAGCCTGTGGATAAGTCCGATCAGGGCCACGACAAGCCCCGTCTCGTCGTCCACAGCCGGGCCGCCGCGATGTCCCGCTGTCGGAGGTGTCCTGTTGTATGGGGGCATGACGCACACGAGCAAGACGGAGTTCCGCGAGGCTGCCGACAAGATCCTCGTCCGGCTCGTCGGGGACAGCACCGGATCGGCGCGGCTGCGCGAGGACCAGTGGCGGGCGATCGAGGCGCTGGTCGCCGACAAACGCCGGGCCCTGGTCGTGCAGCGCACGGGATGGGGGAAGTCCGCGGTGTATTTCGTGGCGACCGCCCTGCTGCGCGAGCGCGGCGCCGGGCCGACCGTGATCGTCTCTCCGCTGCTCGCGCTCATGCGCAACCAGGTCGAGGCCGCCGCCCGAGCCGGCATCCACGCCCGGACCATCAACTCCTCGAACCCGGAGGAGTGGGAGACCATCCGCGCCGAGGTCGCCGCGGGGACCGTGGACGTACTGCTCGTGAGCCCGGAGCGGCTCAACAACCCCGACTTCCGCGACAACGTCCTGCCTGAGCTGTCCGCCGCCACCGGCCTCCTCGTCGTCGACGAGGCGCACTGCATCTCCGACTGGGGCCACGACTTCCGCCCCGACTACCGCCGGCTGCGCACCATGCTCACCGACCTCCCGCCCGGCGTGCCGGTACTGGCGACCACCGCCACCGCCAATGCGCGGGTCACAGCTGACGTGGCCGAGCAGCTGGGCACCGGTATGAGCTCGGACGCACTGGTCCTGCGCGGCCCGCTCGACCGCGAGAGCCTGAGCCTCGGCGTGCTCCAACTGCCCGACGCCGCCCACCGCCTGGCCTGGCTCGCCGATCACCTGGACGACCTGCCGGGCTCCGGCATCATCTACACGCTGACGGTCGCCGCCGCCGAGGAGATCACCGCCTTCCTACGACAGTGCGGGCACACCGTCGCCTCCTACACGGGCAAGACGGAGAACGCCGAACGCCAGCAGGCCGAGGAAGCCCTCCTCGCGAACAAGGTCAAGGCGCTGGTGGCCACCTCCGCGCTCGGCATGGGGTTCGACAAGCCCGACCTCGGCTTCGTCGTCCATGTCGGCTCGCCCTCCTCCCCCATCGCCTACTACCAGCAGGTCGGCCGCGCCGGACGAGGCGTCGAGCACGCCGAGGTGCTGCTCCTGCCAGGCCGCGAGGACGAGGCGATCTGGTCCTACTTCGCCTCCGTCGCATTCCCTCCCGAAGAAGCCGTACGCCGCACTCTGGACACCCTCGCCCAGGCGGACCGGCCCCTGTCGCTGCCCGCACTCGAACCGCTGGTGGAACTCAACCGCACCCGCTTGGAGATCATGCTCAAGGTGCTGGACGTGGACGGCGCGGTCCACCGGGTCAAGGGCGGCTGGATCGCCACCGGAGCGCCGTGGTCGTACGACAGCGAGCGCTACGCCTGGGTCGCCAAGCAGCGCGCCACCGAACAGCAGGCCATGCGCGACTACGTCACCACCTCGGGCTGCCGTATGGAGTTCCTGAGGCGGCAGTTGGACGACGAGCAGGCCGCTCCCTGCGGCCGCTGTGACAACTGCGCCGGCCCCCGTTTCACCGCCGACATCTCCCCCGCAGCCCTGGACACGGCCGGCGGCTCGCTCTCCCGTGCCGGTGTCGTGGTGGAGCCCCGCCGGATGTGGCCCACGGGCCTCCCCGCCATCGGCGTCGACCTGAAGGGCCGCATCCCGCCCGGCGAACAGGCTTTGCCCGGCCGGGCTCTCGGGCGGCTGTCGGACATCGGCTGGGGCAACCGTCTGCGGCCGCTGCTCGCACCCCAGACTCCGGACGCTCCCGTCCCCGACGACGTGGCGAACGCCGTCGTGACCGTGTTGGCCGACTGGGCCAAGTCGCCCGACGGCTGGGCGTCCGGCGCTCCGGACGCACCGGGCCGCCCTGTCGGGGTAGTCACCGTTCCCTCGCGCAGCCGGCCCCAGTTGGTGCACTCGCTGGGGAGTCGGATCTCCGCTGTCGGCCGCCTCCCGTTCCTGGGGTCCCTCGTGTACACGGACCACTCCGACGACCTCTCCCTCCCCCGCACCAACAGCGCCCAGCGTCTGCGGGCCCTGCACGGGGCACTCGTAGTGCCTCAGCCCCTGCGGGAGGCGCTGCAGGCAGCCGCAGGTCCGGTACTGCTCGTCGACGACATGACCGAGACGGGCTGGACCGTCGCTGTCGCCGCCCGACTGCTGTCGCGGTCGGGTGCTCAGGGGGTGTTGCCTCTGGTGCTGGCCGTACGTGGCTGAGCAAGCACCGAAGGCGACGGCGCCCCGCACGCGTGCACCGATGCGGGCCTGGAGTTGCCGGGTTCGGAGGCCCCAGGCGTCGCCCGGCAAAACACTGGGTAGGGATATAAGCCACGAACAGCCTGATTCGGGTCGGCGGGCCCAATTGCTCGTTGCCGCAACCAAGTTCGACAGGAAGAATTGAGGTCCGCTCCCCGCACGGCCTCGCCCGTTGACCGGTAGGGCTCTCCTGCGGTGCGCGCTCCCCCGAATCCGACCCCGCCCGCCGTATGGGCGCGTAGCCGAAGGGAGGACCGTGACCTTCGGATTCGCTCCGTCCTCCGCGGCGTCCACGTCGTCAACCGACCTGTCCGCCGCATCCGCCAACCCTCTGGCCCGTCTGCTCGAACCCGCCGAGTGGGCCGAGGCCGGCATCCCGCTGCTGCGCAATCCGCGCGAGGTCGTCAGCGGGCTGCACTCGCGGCACCGTCCCAAACCGGCGACCGCGATCGTGGCGGTCCTCGACCCGGACGAACGGCTGCGGGCGAGCGCCTCGTTCACGCGCCGCCCGGCTCCGGCCGACGGCTGGATGTTCCGGAACACGCTCCTGGCCCAGCTGCGCCGGGTGATCCCGCACGACCTGCGGCGCCGTACCCCCGTGCGCACCGCTGTGCTGCTCTACTGCCGTGAGGGCGACGCGCGTTGGACGGAGGAGGACGGCGCGTGGATGTGGGGCCTGCGTGACGCCTGCACCCTGCACGGGCTGCGCTGCGGGGCGTACATCACGCTGACGCGCGACGGATGGCAGGTGCTCGGCGAGGGACGCGGCGGACGCCGGCCGAACGCGGACTCCGCGCCGGAACCCTTCGCCACGTCCGAGTCACCGCCTCTGCTGCCGCGCACCGGCGGCGCCGCCTCGGAGGTCCTGCGCCGCGCGGCGGCTCGCTGAAGCCGAGTCCGCCCCGGTCACGGTTCTTCGGCCGTACGTCCATGACGTACGGCCCTTGACGTCGCGGCACCGAGCGCACGCGTCCTGGAACCGGCAGGGCCGCAAGCCCGAGCCCGCCGTCCACTCAGACGCGGGCGGACCGAAGGGCTCGCCGTGCAGGTGCCGCGCAGGCGGCACCCTTTGCTCACCCCCGGTGTCCTTCCGGACCCACCGAGACCGGCTCAGACGCCGGCGCCCAGTACCGAGTTGATCTGCTGCGGGTCGCCGCAGACGATCAGCAGGGCACCGGCTCGGGCGTGGGCCAGAGGCAGGCCCTCGGCGACAGCGGCGGCGGAACCACCGTTGACGGCGACCACGACCACCGGACGGGCCGCGGCCCGCGAGGCCGCGGTGGCGTCCGCGTAGAACACGTCGTCACCGGCGTCGTGCTGGGCCCAGTAGGCGGCTTCACCGAAGGACAGCTCATGGGTGGCCCACGGATGCTGTTCGCCGGTGGTGATCACCAGCACTTCACCGGGGGCGCGGCCCGAATCCAACAGGAGGTCTACGGCTTCCTCGGCAGCGTCGAGCGCACCAGCGGCCGAAGCCGGGATGAGCTGGACCTGCGGGGCCGCCGAAGCCACAACCGACGCCGGGACCGGAGTCGGGGCGGAGGTGGCAGGGGCAGAGGGGCCCGGCACTGCGGGCTTGGCCACGGCCACGTCGTGCGGCGTCCGCTGCACCGGCGGTGCGGGCCTCAGCGGGCCGGGACGACCGGGGCGCGGCGGAGCCACAGGGCGTGGACCGGGTACGGGGCGGGGGGTCGGCGCGGTGCGGCCACTGGCCGGAGTGGCGCGGGGACCCTGGGCACTCTCGTGAATCTGAGGCTCCTCGGGAATGAGAGGCATGGGCTGATATTTATCAAACGTTGGTGCGGCTCGCGCCAGCGGGTGGCACATCAGTGCGAGCGGAACCGTCAGAAATCGAAGCCGAGCTGGCCCTCGATCTTCGGAACGCTTCCGTCCGCCCAGCTGCGGGCCTTCTTGAGGTGCCGCCACTGAGGCAGCGCATCAAGATACGCCCACGACAACCGGTGGTACGGGGTGGGGCCCCGAACCTCCAGCGCGGCCTTGTGCACGGGCGAGGGATACCCGGCGTTGGCCGCGAAACCGAAGTCTGCATGTTCCATACCCAGTTCGGCCATCATTTTGTCGCGCTGAACCTTGGCGATCACCGAGGCCGCAGCGACCGCCACACACGACTGGTCGCCCTTGATCACGGTCCGGACCTTCCAGGGCGTTCCGAGATAGTCGTGCTTGCCGTCGAGGATCACCGCGTCCGGTCGGACCGGGAGTGCCTCCAGGGCGCGCACGGCGGCGATCCGCAGGGCGGCCGTCATTCCGAGGTCGTCGATCTCTTCGTGACTCGCGTGCCCCAGCGCGTACGACGTCACCCATGTCCGCAGTTCCTCTGCGAGTTCGGTACGGCGTTTGACGCTGAGCAGCTTGGAGTCCGTGAGGCCTTGGGGCGGTCGGCGCAGTCCGGTGACGGCGGCGCAGACGGTGACGGGGCCGGCCCAGGCACCTCGCCCCACCTCGTCGACACCGGCAATGATCTTCGCTCCGGTCGTTGCGCGGAGGGAGCGCTCGACGGTGTGAGTAGGCGGTTCGTACGGCATGGCGCCCTTAGCCTACGCCGACCGGATCACCCTGCGACACCCCGGTTCCCCGGGCGGCGTCGAGACGTCCACGGAGAGCACTCACGGTCGGCCCGACCGCAGCAGCGGCAGCACGAACTGGTCGATCATCTCTTCGACATCCTCGTCACTCCATTCGCTTCCGCGCATCTTGGAGCGGTACATCATCATGGCCGGAATGGCATCGAAGACATAGTCGTTGGCCGCGTCAGGACGCACCTCGCCCCGCTCTATCCCACGGATGATGATCTCGCGAAGGAGCCTGACGCTCGGCTCCACGACTCCGTTGAAGATCACGGCATGGAAGCGTTCCGCCTGGACCTGGTCGCATTCGTGAATGACTGCACGCAGGGCGAAGCCGGGGCGGGAGAACATCGCCTCGCGCGCCTGGCGGCACAGTTCGAGCAGGTCCTCGCGCACCCCGCCGAGGTCGGGGGTCTCCTCGAAACGCGGCAGTCCGGCTCGAAGGGCGTCTGCGACGAGATCCTCCTTGGAGGGCCAGCGGCGATAGACCGCGGCCTTGCCGGTCTGGGCTCCGGCGGCGACGCCTTCCATCGTGAGGCCGTTCCAGCCGACGGTGCTGAGCTGTTCCAGTGCGGCGTCGAGGATCGCACGCTCCAGCACGACGCCGCGCCGACGCAGGGAGGCCGTCCGAGCGGGGGCGGCCGTCCAGCGCGAGGTAACCATCTGAGTGTCTCCAGCGAACAGGGAAGCGGGGATTTCGGGGAGGGACGCAGCACCGCACGGCGACACAGGGGGACACGCCGCACGCCAACAAACTTAAGTGAACGCTTGCGTTCACTACTGGGGACTCACTACCGTTGACGCAACAGTGAACGCGACCGTTCACTAAAGCGCTTGTGGGGGACCCATAGTGACTACCTCTCAATTGATCAAGGATCAGAAACCAGGTGCGGCCCGCCGGGAGGGGCGACCCGGCATCGCGCTCGCCGTCATCGCTGCCTGCCAACTCATGGTGGTACTCGACGCGACGATTGTGAACATCGCGCTGCCGCACATTCAAGACGCTCTCAAGTTCAGCACCACCGACCTCACATGGGTCGTCAGCGCCTACACACTCACCTTCGGCGGCCTGCTCCTTCTGGGCGGCCGCGCGGGTGACATCCTCGGGCGCCGCCGGGTCTTCATGACCGGAATCCTGCTGTTCACCTTCGCCTCCCTGCTCGGCGGTCTCGCCCAGGAGCCCTGGCAGCTGCTGGCCGCCCGTGTCCTGCAGGGCGTGGGTGGCGCGATCGCGTCGCCGACCTCGCTGGCGCTGATCACCACCACTTTCCCCGAAGGACCCGAGCGGAACCGGGCCTTCGGCGTCTTCGCCGCCGTCTCCGCGGGTGGCGGTGCCATAGGCCTGCTGGCGGGAGGCATGCTCACCGAGTGGCTCGACTGGCGATGGGTGCTCTTCGTCAACGTGCCGATCGGCGTGCTGATCGCCGTACTCACTCCGCTCTACATCAGCGAGTCCGCGAAGCACAGCGGCCGCTTCGATGTCGCGGGCGCCCTGACCTCCACGGGTGGCATGGCCCTGCTGGTCTACGGCTTCATCCGCGCCGCCGACGAGGGTTGGCGGGACACCCTGACCATCGGGTCCTTCGGCATCGCCGTGGTACTCCTGCTCGCCTTCGCGTTCATCGAGTCGCGCGCCAAGGAACCGATCACCCCCCTGCGGATGTTCGCCGACCGCAACCGCTCGGGCACATACGTGATCATGCTGAGTCTCGCTGCCGCGATGTTCGGCATGTTCTTCTACATCGTGCTCTTCGTCCAGAACGTCCTGGACTACAGCCCGATCGAGGCCGGTCTCGCCTTCCTGCCCGTGACCGTCGTCATCGCACTGGGCGCGGGTCTGTCGCAGCGCTTCCTGCCGGTGCTCGGCCCCAAGCCGTTCATGCTCACGGGTTCCGCGCTCGCGTTGACCGGGCTCGCCTGGCAGGCCCTCATCAGCTCCGACAGCTCTTACGCCGGTGGAGTCCTCGGCCCCATGCTGATCTTCGGCTTCGGCATGGGCCTGAACTTCGTGACGCTGACGATCACCGCGGTCTCCGGTGTGGCCCAGCACGAGGCCGGTGCGGCCTCCGGTCTCCTCAACGCGACGCAGCAAGTGGGCGGTTCGCTGGGTCTGTCCATCCTGACGACGGTCTTCGGATCGGCCAGCAGGAACGAGGCGGAGAAGCAGTTGCCGCATTTCATGGCCGACGGTTCGGCGGAGCAGAAGGCGGAGTTCGCCAAGACGCACCAGCTGCCCGCCCCGTGGGGACACGAAGTACTCGCCCAAGGCATCTCGTCGGGGTTCGTGGCGGCCGCCTCGATGGCCGTACTCGCCCTGGTCAGCGCCTCGTTGGTGATAAAGGTCCGCAAGAGCGATCTGGATGCACTCGCCGGCACGGCGGGTCCGGGGCTCGGCTGATGGAGCCGGGCTCTCGATGAGCCGCGGATGGCCGGACCGGGTCCGGGGGATCGACGGCGAGGACGGCGGTCCGGCCATCCGCATCAGAAGAACCGCACACAGCAGGGCGAGCAGCGCCAACCACCCCATGACCACACCCGCCCCTCTCACATGCCTTGTGCGTGCATCGGCCCATCCGCCGCACGGCAACTGTCACGACAACGAGCATCCGGTTACGCAGAGTTCCGGACACGCACAGAGAGTTTCGACGGCGTTGTGCCGACCGGCAAGAGCGCTACGCCGGCACCTGCAACCACTCGGGAAACGCCTCGGTCCGGTGCACCCACTCGGCGGGCGGCGTGCCGGCCTCGCCCCCGGCGATCACACCGCCCACGATGGCGCAGGTCGTGTCCACGTCACCGCCGACCTGCGCGGTCGTCCAGAACGCCTCTTCGTAGGCGTCCAGGGACCGGGCGGCGGACCAGATCGCGAACGGCACCGTGTCGTGGGCCGTCGTACGGCGCCCACAGCCCAGCACGGCCGCCACGGTGGAGGCGTCGGCGTAGTCGAGCATGTCGCGGGCCCGCCGCAGCCCGGCGCCGACGGCGCTCTTCGGGACGAGCGCGATGACACCGTCCAGAAGCGCGTCAGGACTGGGCGGACCACTGGGAGCTGCGGCCAGCGCGGCGGCCGCGGCAACGGCCATGGCGCCGACGACGGCCTCGCGGTGCTGATGCGTGGGGTACGCAGAGATCTCCGCCTGGTGGGTCGCCTGTTCAGGATCGTCCGCGTAGAAGGCTCCGAGGGGCGGGATGCGCATCGCCGCGCCGTTGCCCCAGGAACCCTGGCCGTTGAAGAGGGCCGCGGCGAGTTCACGCCAGTCACCGCCCTCGCGGACCAGCCGCAGCAGTCGGTTGACGGCGGGGCCATAGCCCCGGTCGAAGTCGTGGTGTTCGGCGAAGGAGTGAGCCAGGGCGTCCTGGTCGACGCGATGGTGGGCGGCCAGGACGGCCACGACCGAGCAGGCCATCTCGGTGTCGTCCGTCCACTGCCAGTGGCCGGGCGGCAGCTCGCGGTTCTTCAGCAGGGGGTAGTTCACCGGTACGAAGAACTGCGAGCCCAGCGCGTCTCCCACGGCCAGGCCACGCAGGCTGGCCAGGGCGCGGTGCAGACGCACTTCGGGTGAGGAGTCAGGGGTCATCGGTCTGCCACTCTAATCGGTGATCCCGTACGGCTGCGGCTCGCGCCAGCGCCCGAAGGGCCGGTCCAGGGCGTACTTGCCGTCGTCCCCGAGAACGAGCATCCGCATCTCGGCGTTCCCCGGATTCGACAGCGACTCGAATTCGGCGACCGTCCAGTGGAACCAGCGCATGCAGAACAGCCGCATCGCCAGGCCGTGCGTCACGATCAGGACGTTCGGCGGGTGGTCGGGCGCCTCGAAGCTGCGGAACAGGCTCTCCAGGAAGCCGCCGACACGGTCGTACACGTCGGCCCCGGACTCGCCCTGGGCGAACCGGTAGAAGAAGTGCCCGTAGGCGTCGCGGTACGCCTTCTGGAGACGTACGTCGTCGCGGTCCTGCCAGTTTCCCCAGTCCTGCTCCCGCAGCCGGGGTTCCTCGCGCACCCGTATGAGCTCGGGATCCAGATGAAAGGCGCGAAGGGTCTCGTGCGTACGACGGTACGGAGAGACGTACACACTGACGCGTTCGCGGCCCAGCACCTCTCGCACGCGTTTTCCGGTCTCCTCCGCCTGCCGCCAGCCCCGTTCGGTCAGGGCCAGGGCGTGGTCGGGCTCGCGTTCATACACGGTGTCATCAACATTGCCCGTTGACTCCCCGTGCCGGACAAGGATGATTCGCCGCGGTCGTGCCATGCCAAGACCCTAGATCGGGTGAGGGCCTATCGAGGACTCGTACGGGCTCCATACGGCGTAGGTCACACATTTCCCGCACCATCGGCCGCCGCCTGGATGATCAAGACGCGGTGGCGGCGGGCGGTCAGGCGTCAGGGTCGACCTCGGGGTGTGTGAACCGCACGGGCTTGCCCAGCGACCGGGCGTAGGCGATTTCGGCTCGGGTGCTGTCTCCGATGTAGTCGCCGACCACGAGCACCTCGTCAGCAAGCCGGATCTTCGCCCGGTGCAGATCGTCGAGTCGCCCCTTCAGCGCCTCGGCCTCGACAGGATCGGACCAGAGTTCGTGCGGCGACTTCATGTCACAGCCCGGTTTGACGACGATCTTTCCGGCTTCGGTCTCCCGCAGATCGGCCTCGGTCATCTCGGTCATGAAGCGGGTGGAGCCGCAGATCGCGACGATACGCGGGAGGTTCAACAGCTTCTTCGCGTCGGCGAGCTTTTCCTCGGGGGTGAGCAGGCGCGGGTACGACACTGATTGCTCCTGGTGTGGTCCAAGGGGCGCCTGCGGAGTTTCACACCGTCCAGGCAGGTTCGAGGTCCAGGATGTCGCCCGTGAGCGCGGCGACATCGGTCTCGGTCTGCGCCCTCAGGGCGAGCCGTTCCACACGTTCGGTGCGGTACTTGCCGTGCTCGGCGGCCGAGCGCCACATCGAGAGCACGAGGAACTCGTGACCGGGGGCCTCGCCGAACAGGCCGCGGATCATCCCCGGGGAACCCGCCATCGCCGGATTCCAGACCTTCTCCTGCATGAGGGAGAAGTGCTCCGCGCGCTCCTCGTGGACGCGGCAGTGGGCGAACCGCACCAGATCGGCGTCGGTGAAGCGGGGCTCGAAGCCCGTCTTCACGTCGAAGCGATAGTCGAACAGCTTGACCTGGATGTCCTTGAACGTGCCTGACTGGGCTGCCGCGAGCCGGTCGTGGGAACGCGCCATGAAGGAGTCGTAGAAGGAACGGCTCTCCCAGAAGGAGAAGATGTGCGCCACACCCTGCCGCCCCCGGCTCCAGCCTCCACCCTGTCCCCGAAACCCCGGCTCTCCCAGAAGCCCCGCCCACTTTCGCTGCCCCCGCTCGAACCCGCGGCGGTCCACCACGGTGCAGCGAATCCACTTGACCAGCACCGCGCCATGGTAAGGCCACGGAGCGTGGCGCCGGTCACTCTCGGCGGCAGAGCAGGCCCCCAAGTGTCCGACCCACGTGGCAGGATGGACAACACGTCTTGCCCGACCGGCAGTTCGGGCCGTGGACACAGGGGGAAGGGGAAATCCGGTGAGCGGCATCAACAAGGGGATCCGCAAGGTCGAGGTCGCGCTCAAATGGGATCCGAGTCCGGCGGGGCAGCCGCCCACCGACCTGGACATCGTCGCGGCGACCTACGTGGAGGGTGACCCGTACGGCGATCCCGCCTATGTGGTGCACTTCGACAGCCGCTCCCCCGACGGCACCATCTATCTCAACCGGGACAGCAAGGACGGCAAGGGCTTCGGCTGGGACGAGGTCATGACCCTCGAACTCGACCGGCTGGACGCCCGGTACACGCGCGTGGTCGTCGGCGCCGTCATCCAGCAGCGCTCCGCGCACCGCACCTTCGTCGGCGTGCTCAACCCGGGTCTGCGTATACGTGAGGGCTACACGGTCCTGGCCGAGGACGACTTCGGCAGTGTCCTCGGCGCTACGGCCGCGAGAGTCGGGGAGTTCGTCCGTCAGGAATCCGGTACCTGGGACTTCCATCCCGGAATCAAGGGCTTCGAGGACGACCCCGCGACGTTCACCCGGAGCATGGGCCGGGCGTGACGCCTCAGCCGGCGGTCCAGCCCGGGACCGTCGGCAGCACCGTCTCGGCGACGCGGAACAACGCGAGGTCATCGGGTACGACGTCGTCCTGACGCCAGATGGAGACCTCGTAGTAGCCGCCGCCGTCCTTGGTGTCCTTGGCGACGAGCAGACTGCGGGCGATACCGCCGGGACCGGAGTCGACCTTGCCGCCACCGAGATCGAACTTGAGGGCGATGGTCCGGTCCGAGTAGAGGACCGCCGGATGTCCGCCTATCGTCCTGCTCTCCGCGGTACTTCCCAGGAAGGCCGCCATCTCGGACACCGGAATGTCGTCGTCGGACGTCGAGAGCTTCACGGAGTAACTGGACAGCTGCACCTCCGCCTCGGGTGTGACCGTCTTGGTGCCATCGGCCCAGCTGCTCATGCTCTCGTTGCCGCTGGCGGTCATCGCGTACTCCGTCGGCGTACCGAGCAGCGTAGGCAGGTCCGCACGGTTCAGGGCTCTGCACAACTGCTCCCCTGAGGCGGGCTTCGACGGCCGGGCACCGTCCGACGCATCACACACGGCCGGCTTGGGGTCGCCGGACTCCTGCTGAAAGGTCCCTGACAACAAAAGAGCGGCGAGCCCCCCGACCAACACCAGTGCCGCTATGCCCTGGCCCCACCCGTTCGAGCCCTTCTCGGGCTGCCTCACGCTCTCCGCGACAGCGGCAATCTGCTGCTCAGTCATGTTCCCCGTGCCCCCACCCTGCCGTCGCGCCGGTCGTGCGCTGGGGGAGCCTAACGTGTGATCGTCCCGTGGAGAAACGGAAAAAGCCGAAGGCGGTGCGGTCGATGTCCGACCGCACCGCCCTCTGGACGGCTGACTCAGATCAGCTGCAACCGCTGGTCGAGCCGCAGCCCTCGCAGATGTAGCAGGAACCGGCCCGCTGCATCTTCGTACCGCAGGAGAAGCACAGCGGGGCGTCCGCCTGGATGCCCAGCTGCATCTCCACCAGCTCGGCGCTGGTGTGCGCCTGCTGCGGGGCGGGCTTGACCGCCTCGACCTCGGCCTTCGGCGTGACGACCGCCTTCAGCTCCTGGGCACGCGGCGCCGACTGGGCAAGCCCCTCGACGTCGACCTCCTCCTCGGTCGGCTCATAGGAGCCGGTCTCGAGGTGGCGCTGACGCTCCTCGGCGGAGTGGATGCCGAGCGCGGAGCGGGTCTCGAAGGGCAGGAAGTCGAGCGCCAGGCGGCGGAAGATGTAGTCGACGATCGACTGCGCCATCCGCACGTCCGGGTCGTCCGTCATGCCGGCCGGCTCGAAGCGCATGTTGGTGAACTTCGAGACGTACGTCTCCAACGGCACGCCGTACTGGAGACCGACGGAGACCGCGATCGAGAAGGCGTCCATCATGCCCGCGAGAGTCGAGCCCTGCTTGGACATCTTCAGGAAGACCTCGCCGAGACCGTCGTCCGGGTAGGAGTTGGCGGTCATGTACCCCTCGGCGCCGCCGACCGTGAAGGACGTCGTGATGCCGGGACGGCCCTTGGGGAGACGCTTGCGGACCGGGCGGTACTCGATGACCTTCTCGACCGTCTCGCGGATGGTCGCCTCGGCCTTCTCCGTGACCTCGACCTTCTCCTTCTCCTTGGTCTTCGCGGAGAGGGGCTGGCCGACCTTGCAGTTGTCGCGGTAGATGGCGAGCGCCTTGACGCCCATCTTCCAGGCCTCGAAGTAGACCTCTTCGACGTCCTCGACGGTCGCCGTCTCCGGCAGGTTGACCGTCTTGGAGAGCGCGCCGGAGATCCAGGGCTGGATCGCGGCCATCATGCGGACGTGGCCCATCGCGGAGATGGAACGCTCGCCCATGGCGCAGTCGAAGACCTCGTAGTGCTCGTGCTTGAGACCGGGGGCGTCGATCACATTGCCGTTCTCGGCGATGTGGGCGACGATCGCCTCGATCTGCTCCTCCTGGTAGCCCATGCGGCGCAGGGCCTGCGGGACGGTGCCGTTGACGATCTGCATCGAGCCGCCGCCGACCAACTTCTTGAACTTGACCAGCGCGAGGTCGGGCTCAAGACCGGTGGTGTCGCAGGACATCGCGAGACCGATGGTGCCGGTCGGAGCGATGACGGACGCCTGGGCGTTACGGAAACCGTTCTTCTCACCGAGACGCAGCACGTCCTGCCAGGCCTCCGTGGCGGCGGCCCAGATCGGCGTGTCCAGGTCGTCCATGCGGACGGCCTTGGTGTTCTCGTCGGAGTGCTGCTTCATGACCCGCAGGTGCGGCTGCGCGTTGCGGGCGTAGCCGTCGTACGGGCCGACGACCGCGGCGAGTTCGGCGGACCGCCGGTACGACGTGCCGGTCATCAGGGAGGTGATGGACCCGGCAAGAGCGCGGCCGCCGTCGGAGTCGTACGCGTGGCCGGTCGCCATCAGCAGGGCGCCGAGGTTGGCGTAGCCGATGCCGAGCTGGCGGAACGCGCGCGTGTTCTCACCGATCTTCTGCGTCGGGAAGTCCGCGAAGCAGATGGAGATGTCCATCGCGGTGATGACGAGTTCGACGACCTTGGCGAAGCGCTCGACCTCGAAGGACTGGTTGCCCTTGCTGTCGTCCTTGAGGAACTTCATGAGGTTCAGCGAGGCGAGGTTGCAGGACGTGTTGTCCAGGTGCATGTACTCGCTGCAGGGGTTCGAGCCGTTGATACGGCCGGACTCCGGGCAGGTGTGCCAGCGGTTGATGGTGTCGTCGTACTGGATGCCCGGGTCGGCGCAGGCCCAGGCGGCCTCGGCCATCTTGCGGAACAGCGCCTTGGCCTCGACCTCCTCGATGACCTCGCCGGTCATGCGGGACGTCAGGCCGAACTTGCCGCCCTGCTCGACGGCCTTCATGAACGTGTCGTTCACGCGGACCGAGTTGTTGGCGTTCTGGTACTGGACGGACGTGATGTCGTCGCCGCCCAGATCCATGTCGAAGCCCGCGTCGCGCAGGGCGCGGATCTTCTCCTCCTCCTTCACCTTGGTCTCGATGAAGTCCTCGATGTCGGGGTGGTCGACGTCGAGGATGACCATCTTGGCGGCGCGGCGCGTGGCGCCACCCGACTTGATCGTTCCTGCGGAGGCGTCGGCACCGCGCATGAAGGAGACGGGACCCGAGGCGTTGCCGCCCGAGGACAGCAGTTCCTTGGAGGAGCGGATGCGGGAGAGGTTCAGGCCGGCTCCGGAGCCGCCCTTGAAGATCATGCCCTCTTCCTTGTACCAGTCGAGGATCGACTCCATGGAGTCGTCGACGGACAGGATGAAGCAGGCGGAGACCTGCTGCGGCTGGGGCGTGCCGACGTTGAACCAGACAGGGCTGTTGAAGCTGAAGATCTGGTGCAGGAGGGCGTACGCGAGCTCGTGCTCGAAGATCTCCGCGTCGGCGGGCGAGGCGAAGTACTTGTAGTCCTCGCCGGCCTTCCGGTACGTCTTAACGATGCGGTCGATGAGCTGCTTGAGGCTCACCTCGCGCTGGGGGGTGCCGACGGCACCGCGGAAGTACTTGCTGGTGACGATGTTGACCGCATTCACCGACCAGAAGTCGGGGAACTCGACGCCACGCTGCTCGAAGTTGACCGAGCCGTCGCGCCAGTTGGTCATGACGACGTCACGATGCGCCCATTCCACCTCGTCGTACGGGTGCACGCCGGGGGTGGTGTGGATGCGCTCGATTCGCAGGCCCTTGTTAGCAGCCGCCTTGGTGCCCTTGGCGCGGGAACTCCGTGCCGGACCGCTCGCCGTCTCTGTCATGCCGCCTCCCTGTACGGGCGAAAACGCCCTGAAGTGCCCCGTTGTTCCCGTGGCACGGTGTTCTGTCTGGTATTGCGGGCACCCACTCGCTACCGCCCGCAACAGGTCTTGGTTCGCCGCCGTCCGGCCGGTCCGGGGTCCCGGCCCGGCCCGCCGATCAGTCGGCGGCGCGGGCGGGCTCCGGGACTTGAGCAGTCCCTCCGGGCCCGCGATCGTCTTCCCGGCTCTCCACAACGGCCTCGTCGCCGTCCACAGCCTCACCGCGGTCCTCGTCGTCCGCGGCGGGGGGTCCCGTGTCTTCCCTCAGTTCCGCGATCGCGGCCTCGAAGTCATCGAGCGAGTCGAAAGCCCGGTAGACGGAGGCGAATCGCAGATACGCGACGAGATCGAGCTCCTGCAACGGGCCGAGTATGGCCAGCCCCACGTCGTGGGTGGTCAGCTCGGCGCTTCCGGTGGCCCGCACCGCCTCCTCGACCCGTTGGCCGAGTTGGGCGAGCGCGTCCTCGGTGACAGGCCGCCCCTGGCATGCCTTGCGCACACCGTTGATGACCTTGGTACGGCTGAAAGGCTCGGTGACCCCCGACCGCTTGACCACCATCAGCGAGCAGGTCTCCACGGTCGTGAAACGACGGGAGCAGTCCGGACACTGGCGGCGCCTGCGGATCGACGTGCCGTCGTCGGTCGTACGACTGTCGACGACACGGCTGTCGGGGTGCCTGCAGAAGGGGCAGTGCATGAACTCCCAACCTCCCTCACAGCAGACTCAATAGCCTCGCTGAGCCCCATGGGCCCCTCGAAGCAGCCCCCAGCATAGGCGATCGCAGCGGGCGCGGAGACCCGGGGGACCACAACTTCTGGGCTGCTGTAGCAATCCAAGCACTACATGTAGGGATTGGCACGGCATACACGCCGCACACGTGTGTCGCGCCGGTATTGGCATGTGCCATACGACCGTCCCGGCGCTCAGGCCCACACGACGCACGGCCGTATCGCTGCGGCGCATGCGGAGATACCGTGGGCACCGCAAGGAGGGGACGTGGGATTCCCGCACAGATGGGAGCCGCTACCCGGCCCACAGCGCACCAGGTGGCAGACTGGGGCAACAACCCGCGAGGTCGCCATCCGGCGGTGAAGAGTACAGCAATGGGCCCTTTTGTTCGGCGGCGGCGCGTTGGCCATACACCCAGACACATCATCGCGAAAGGCGATTCGCGATTTTTCACTCGAACGTGTGTTTGGCGCAACCTTTCGAAAGCAACTACCGTTGTCCAGCAGGGAGACCATCGAGAGGGGCCGACGTGACCACGACCGCAGACAGTGCCACCATCACTGCCCAGGACCGTTCCCAGGGCCGACTCGAGCCGGTGCATGCGATGAACGAAGCCGTGAATCCCGAGGGGCACAAGCGCTCCCTGCCGGGCCGACCTCCGGGCATCCGTGCGGACAGCTCGGGGCTCACCGACCGGCAGCGCCGGGTGATCGAGGTCATCAGGGACTCCGTGCAGCGGCGCGGCTACCCGCCGTCCATGCGGGAGATCGGCCAGGCGGTGGGGCTGTCCAGCACCTCGTCCGTCGCCCATCAGTTGATGGCACTGGAGCGCAAGGGCTTCCTGCGCCGCGACCCGCACCGCCCGCGCGCCTACGAGGTGCGCGGCTCGGACCAGGGCGCCTCGGTGCAGCCCACGGACACCGCGGGCAAGCCGGCCGCGTCATACGTCCCGCTGGTGGGCCGGATCGCCGCCGGTGGGCCGATCCTCGCCGAGGAATCCGTCGAGGACGTGTTCCCCCTTCCCCGCCAGCTCGTCGGTGACGGTGAGCTGTTCGTGCTGAAGGTCGTCGGTGACTCGATGATCGAGGCCGCGATCTGCGACGGCGACTGGGTCACCGTCCGCCGCCAGCCCGTCGCCGAGAACGGCGACATCGTGGCCGCGATGCTCGACGGCGAGGCCACCGTCAAGCGCTTCAAGCGCGAGGACGGCCATGTCTGGCTCCTCCCCCACAACTCCGCGTACGAGCCGATCCCAGGCGACGACGCGACCATCCTCGGCAAGGTAGTAGCGGTTCTGCGGCGCGTCTGAGCCCCGCGGCACACCTCGCCGACCCGACCGGGCCCCGGAACCCCTGCGCCGGTTCCGGGGCCCTGCGCTGTCCTGCCCCGGTGACGGATCGCCGCGCACCCCTGTTGGCCTGACCCGGCGCCGGGTCAGGCCAACAGTCGTTCAGCCGAGCTCCGCCTGGGCTTTCTCGGCATCGGCGGCGAGCTCCGCCGCTTCCATGGCCTTCGCCGCCGCGTCGATCGCCGCCAGCGACTTCCGCACCTGATTACGGTCCGTGGTGTACCAGAAGTCGGGCAGTGACGCCTTCAGATAGCTGCCGTACCGCGCCGTGGCCAGCCGCTGATCCAGTACGGCGACCACACCACGGTCCCCCGAGGCCCGTACGAGGCGGCCGGCGCCCTGGGCCATGAGCAGGGCGGCGTGCGTGGCGGCGACCGCCATGAAGCCGTTGCCACCCGCTTCCTCCACGGCCTTCTGGCGGGCGCTCATCAGCGGGTCGTCGGGGCGCGGAAACGGGATCTTGTCCATGACGACCAGCTGGCAGCTGGGGCCGGGGACATCGACGCCCTGCCAGAGCGACAGCGTGCCGAAGAGACAGGTCTTCGGGTCGGCCGCGAAGTTCTTGATCAGTTCGCCGAGGGTCTCCTCGCCCTGGAGGAGGATGGGGAACTCCGGGACACGGGAGCGCAGTTCCTCGGCGGCCAGCTGGGCGGCCCTCATGGAGGAGAAGAGCCCCAGGGTGCGGCCGCCGGCCGACTGGATGAGCTCGGTCAGTTCATCGAGCATGTCCCCGCGGTCGCCGTCGCGGGCGGGTCGCGAGAGGTGCTTGGCGACGTAGAGGATGCCCTGCCTCGGGTAGTCGAAGGGCGAACCGACGTCGAGGCCCTTCCACTGCGGCAGGTCGTCGCCCTCGGTCCCTTCCGGAGCGAGCCCCAGGGACGCTCCGACGCCGTTGAAGTCTCCGCCCAGCTTCAGGGTCGCCGAGGTCAGGACCACGGAGCGGTCAGCGAACAGCTTCTCTCTCAGCAGGCCCGACACCGACATGGGGGCCACACGCAGGGAGGCGCCGAAGCGGTCGTGACGCTCGTACCAGACGACGTCCCACTCCGAACCGTTGGTGATCCGCTCCGCCACGTCGTGCACCGCCTCCACGGAGGCCAGCGCCTGTTTGCGGACCGCGTCCTCGTCCTGGACAGACTTGTCGCGCGTCGCTCCGATCCCGGAGATGACCGTACGGGCGGCGTCGCGCAGAGCCATGAGCGCGTAGCCGAGGTCCTCCGGGATCTCTTCCAGTCGTCCGGGCAGGGCGAGCTCCATCAGCCGCTCGAAGCCCTCGGCCGCGGTCTGGAGCTGGTCGGCCGCCTTTTCGTTGACGAGTTTCGCGGCGCGGCGCACCGCGCGGTTGACCTGGCCGGGGGTGAGCTCGCCGGTGGCGACGCCGGTGACCCGGGAGACCAGCTCGTGCGCCTCGTCGACGATCAGTACTTCGTGCTGGGGAAGGACGGGGGCGCCGTCGATGGCATCGATCGCGAGCAGCGCGTGGTTGGTGACGACGACCTCGGCGAGCTTGGCCCGCTCACGGGCCATCTCGGCGAAGCACTCGGCGCCGTAGGCGCACTTCGTCGCTCCCAGGCATTCGCGGGAGGACACGGAGATCTGCGCCCAGGCACGGTCGGACACACCGGGCGTGAGGTCGTCGCGGTCTCCGGTCTCGGTGTCCTGCGACCAGTCCCGCAGCCGCAGCAGATCCTGGCCCAGTCTGCTGGTGGGCGCGGCGGCCTCGAACTGGTCGAAGAGGCCTTCTTCCTCGTCCTGCGGGACGCCTTCGTGGAGGCGGTGCAGACACAGATAGTTCGACCGGCCCTTGAGCATCGCGAACTCCGGGCGGCGGCGCAGCAGCGGGTGCAGCGCCTCGACCGTGCGCGGCAGGTCGCGTTCGACGAGCTGTCTCTGCAGGGCCAGGGTGGCCGTCGCGACGACGACCCGCTCCCCGTGGGCGAGCGCGGGCACGAGATAGCCCAGCGACTTTCCGGTACCGGTGCCGGCCTGTACCAGCAGGTGGGAACCGTCGTCGATCGCGTCCGCGACGGATTCGGCCATGGTCACCTGGCCGGGGCGCTCCGTACCGCCGACGGCAGTGACGGCAGCATGCAGGAGTTCGGGGAGTGAGGGCTTCGTCATAGCGCGACCACCCTACGACTCGGCACTGACAAAGGGGTGATCAAGTCGGCGACGAGGGGTGGGATCAAGACCGGTTCCTTGGAGAGGTAGCGGGGATGGGGGTCGGATGGGGGGTCGGATCGGTTCGCCCCCGGTCGGCTTCGGCCGGGTCCGGTTGGGTCGGGACCGAGTCCGATCCGACGGTGTCCGGAATTTGGTGGGAACCGACTCGGCGTGAGCGGTGTACCAAAAGTGATTGCGTGATGACGCGTCGCTACAGCAGACCGCGCAGGGACCGATCTCGGACCATGAGGGCCGCCCGCTTGTCGGGCAGGTCCACCTCGGCGGAGAAGCGGAATCCTGCGCGCAGGAAGGCGGTGACGGACGGGATGTTGCGAAGGTCGGGTTCCGCGATGACGCGGGCGCAAGAGGGCCGCCTGTCGAGTACGAGATCGGCGACGGCTCTGAGAAGGGTGCTGCCGAGACCGCGCCCCCGATCGGTGACGGCGCCGATGAGGAGATGGATGCCGGTGTCGTGCGGTCTGGCCGGATAGTGGCGGGCCAGCGGATCGAGGTCGGCCCGGTAGATCTCCCAGTAGCTCATCGGGGTGCCCCCCAACACCCCGAGGCAGGGAACGCTGCGTCCGTCGCCGGCCAACTGGGACCGCAAGTAGTCCTCCGTTACGTTCTGGGGCCCGGCCAGCTCCCAGAACGCGGTCACGGCGGGGTCGTTCATCCAACGGCAGACGAGGGGAAGGTCCCGCTCGACGCGTACGGGCACGAGGTGGAACACGCCTGCCGGGGTCGCGATCGGACCCCACTCGGCGACGCCGTCGAGCAGGTCGTAGCCAGGCGGGGTGAGTGAGTCGGGCCGGGTGAGTGAGTCGGGCGAGGCGGTGCTGTCGCCCGGGCTCTGTTGCCCGCCCTCCGCTCCGACATCGGTGTCGCCTGCGCCGGACCGTCCCGTCTCGAAGAGGGCGAGCAGTTCGTCCGGCAGACGGAGGTCCAGTGTGTCTTCGTGGTCGCTGCCGACGTCCGGCGAGGGGGCGGAAACGGCGTCGGCACTCGCGTCGGTGGGAGACACGGGGCGCTCCTCTCAGGCGGCGGGGCGGGTCATGTTCCTCAGGAGTGAAGGGGGTTGGCGATGGTGACGTAGACGGACTGGGTGTCGACCGGGCCGACGAGTTCGTCCAGGCCGTGCACTCGGGTCAGCAGATTGGCCTTGCAGCGCAGGACGGGTGAGTCGAGCAGGCGGCCGGGAAGCGTGGTGCGCAGTCGGGTGGGTCCGGAGGCCACAGCGGCGAGGAAGCGGCGGAAGGCGGCGAGCAGCAGCCGTTCGTCGGCCAGGCGCTGGGAGCCGAACGCACCGATGAGGCCGAGGACGTTGTTGATGGCGAGGTAGTAGGCGAAACGCTCGTCGGTGACCTCGTCGGAGACAAAGGTGTCGCTGTGTGCGCCGATGCCGGGCAGCCGGGCGTCGAGTTCCGGCCTCCGGGACTCGCGGAAGTAGTAGCCCTGGTTGTCGCGGTAACGACCACCGACGGGCCAGCCGACGCCGTCCAGCAGGACCAAGGTGTTCTGCTGGTGTGCCTCCAGCGCGATCCCTGCCTCTCCGTCGAGCCACAGCACCGGGCGGACGACGTGTTCCAGGTAGCGCAGGAACCACTCGGCGGCGACGGCTCCTCGGGGGCGGCCGGTGCGGGCGGCGAGGCCGGTGACGACCTCGGCCAGCCGGGACCGCCAGAGCGGCCCGTCCGTGTCCGGGCGGTCCCCGGTGACGCCGGCTCGGGCGTGGGGACGTGGTGAGACGAGTCCGGCGATGCAGGAGACATCGTGCGAAGGGCTGAAGGGGTTGTGCCGGATCACCACGTCGATGCCGGGGACGGGACTGCCGTCGAGTCCGTCGACGGCGAGCCAGGCCGGGTCGCGGACGATGTCGAACGCCGGGTGGGTCGCCTGCCACTCCCTGGACAGGCCGCTGCGCAGGAGCCGGTGCACCTCGACACCGCGGTGGAGTTCCTTGCGGAGGTTCTCGCGGCGGGAGTTGGTGATGCGCAGGCCCAGCGAGAGCTTGAGCATGGCGGGGGCGCCGGAGCGATGGACCGTACGTACGGAGGAGGTGGGGTACCAAGGGGAACCGTGGGTGCCCAGGTCCTGGAGCAGCCCGGTATCGAAGAGAGGGGCGGTCTCGGGGCGGTGCCGGACCTCGCGGAGTTGCCAGGGGTGCAGCGGAAGGGCTGTACGCCCGTCCGGCAGCGCCAGGTCGGGGCCGGCCAAGCGCTGGGTGAGGTGGGCGGCGGTGACGGGGCGGCCGCGTTCGGTCCAGGCCGAGTCGGTGGCGAGGAGGGAGGGGTCGACAGCGAGCCAGTGCAGGCGGAAGGAGCCGCGCGATTCGGGTGAGTACAAGGCTGCTTCGGCTTCGGAGAGACCTTCGCGGCTCTTCGGGGCCGGGTGCAGAGGGTGGCCGAGGACGAGCGACTGTTCGGCGGCGAGGAAGAGGTCGGGGCCGTCGTCGGGGTCTTTGCGGCGCTCTTCGACGAAGGTGGCGGTGCGGCGGACGGAGTCGGCCACGCGAGCCACGAGTTCGGCACCGCCTGCGGAGGCGGAGGTCTCTGTCAGCGACTCACGGGTCAGCAGTGCAGCGACGGTGACTGCGTCGGCCGGCGGGGCTTGTTCGGGGGCGTCGGCGAGACGGGGGCGGCCGAAGCGGTGCCAGCCCGTCGGGGACCAGTAGTGCACGGGGACGAGGAGAGCTGTGCCGCTGGCGGGGAGGGGGATACGAAGGGGGCCGCTCGCGGGGGCGGTCAGGCCGGTCTCGCGGACCCAGCAGCGCAGCAGGTTCTCCACGGTCGCGGCTTCGGCCACGGTGTGCGGGTCGGGTTGGTTCAGGGGGTCGGGCCGGTTCAGGGGATCCGGAGTGGCGCCGCGCAGGCTTTCCCGTTCGGGTGGCCCGCCCTGGGACGGCGTGTGGGCAGCGCGGGGGCGGCGCTGTGGGGAGGGGGCCGCGTCGGAGTAGCTGCGCGGGGGCGTGGGGGTGTTCAAGTTCGGTGTTCCTCGGGGCGGTTCTGGCTGGGAGGGGCTGCTGTCCGGTGGGACGTGAGTCGGTTGTTGTGCTGGGGCCGGGGCCGGGCCAAAGGTGAGGCTGCGGCCAGGGCGGCTCGCTGGGGGTTGGTGAGGGATGAGCGGTCGAGTCGGATGGAGGTGAGCGGTGTTCGGGAGGGAATCGGTGAGCAGTCGGCGTGATGGGAGCGGCCGTTGCGGGGTGCCGCTGAGTGGTGTGCGGCCCGGCATGTGGTGCGGGGGGTGGTGGCTGCTGCGGGGCTGGGCCGGAGTCCGGCTTCTGGCCTCGCCGGGAGTCCGACCCCGGCATCAATTCCAGCTCCGACCCCAGCCGGCCGCCGACCCCGAGCCCGGCCCGCGAGTCCCGCTCCGGCCCCAGCGCCGGCACTGGCACCACCCACAGCCACAGCCCCAGCCCCAGCCCCAGCCCCAGCCCCAGGTGACGCTGTCACACCGGCTCCAGGAGGAGCAGTCAGTCCGATTGCGGACCTGGCTGCGCCCCCAGCTGCCTGGGCCGCTCCCGCCACCACGCCACCTTCCCCCGCTCCTCCGGCCCACGTCGCCACCCCGGCAACTACCTGCTCCCCTCGCCCTGGCTGCACCGTCGATGCTGCCGTTGTCCATCACCGCCGAGCCCGTGACCGCGGGCCACCGCTGCCACGGCGTCGGCGAGGCGGTCGAGGACGGCGGTCGCCTGTTCGTCGGTGATCGTGAGGGGCGGAAGCAGGCGGACGACGCTCGCGTGACGACCACCGAGCTCGATGATCAGGCCCCGCCGGAGGCACTCCCGCTGGACGGCGGCGGCAAGCTCCGGAGAGGCAGGGCGAGGAGACGGAATGACACCGGGCATCACCACGGCGTCCGCGTCACCGGTGCCACCCCGCCCAACCGGGTCCAACAGCTCGACGGACCCACCAACCACGGACCCACCAACCTCACCGAGTCCCCCGGCCCCACCGGCCCCCCACCCGTCGCCCTCACGCTCACTCTCACCATCCGCCTCCACCATCTCGATCCCGATCATCAACCCCCGCCCCCGCACATCACCGATCACAGGAAACTCCCGCGCCAGCGACCGGAGTTGATCCAGCATCCGCGCCCCCAGCGTTGCCGCGCGCGCTGTGAGGTCGTTCTCGCGGACGTAGGCCATCGTGGCGGTGCCCGCGGCCATGGCGAGTTGGTTGCCGCGGAAGGTGCCCGCGTGGGCGCCGGGTTCCCAGACGTCGAGGTCGTCGCGGTAGACGACGACGGCGAGAGGCAGGCTGCCGCCGATGGCCTTGGAGAGGACCATCACGTCCGGGGTGATGCCGCTGTGCTCCACGGCCCAGAAGGCGCCGGTGCGGCCCACTCCCGTCTGGACCTCGTCGGCGATGAGGGGGATCGAGCGGTCGGCCGTGATCCGGCGCATGCGCCGCATCCACTCGTCCGGGGCCGGAAGGACCCCGCCCTCGCCCTGGACGGGTTCGAGGATCATCCCGGCGGGCAGCGGCACCCCCGATTTGGGGTCGTCGAGGACGGACTGCGTCCAGCGCGCGGCGAGTTCGGCACCGAGCGGACCACCGACCCCGAAGGGGCAGCGGTAGTCCTGCGGATACGGCAGCCGGGCGACCCGTACGTCGAGGGCGTCGCCGGACGCTTCGAGCGCGCCGGAGGTCATGCCGTGGTAGGCGCCGGCGAAGGCGAGCAGGCCGGTGCGGCCGGTCGCGGCGCGTACGAGCTTGAAGGCGGCCTCCACCGCGTCGGTGCCGGCCGGGCCACAGAACTGCACGCGCGCGTGGCCGGCGAGCCCGGCAGGGAGGGTGCGGAACAGTTCGGTGATGAAGGCGTCCTTGACGGGGGTCGCGAGGTCGAGGACATGGAGGGGCGCGCCGGAGTCGAGGACCTTGCGGATGGCTTCCAGGACGACGGGGTGGTTGTGTCCGAGGGCCAGGGTGCCGGCGCCCGAGAGGCAGTCGAGGTAGCGGCTGCCGTCGGCGCCCTCGATGGTCAGGCCGCGTGCGCGGACGGGGACGATCGGGAGGGCGCGGGCGTAGGTGCGCGCCGCCGACTCGCGGGCCGACTGGCGCCGCAGGATCTGCTCGTGCGCGGAGCGGTCCTGCGACGCTCTCGCGGCGGCGGGTCCCGCCGCGGCCTCGCCGGGTGCGGTGTCGGTCACGGCCATGGTTCTCCCGTCGTCGCGCTGTGCAGGGGCAAGCGGTTCCCTCACGGACTCACCCGCCCCGACATACGGAGCCCCGGGACCGTTTGCTCGACGTCTCGGCACATCGATGCCCCGACTGTCGGGAAGGCTTCGGGGATTGGGGCGTGGGGGACCGAACCGTCCGCTGGCAGCAAGCCCCCACCGCTACCAACCCCGGACCGATCACCGGGTTACGGGTGGTCTGAAGATCTTTGGCGTGACGGGACTGTTGCGGTTCCGTCAAAACCCGCCCATAGCGGGCGCATAGTGTGTGATGCCGTTCCAAGGCGCGGTACCGGAGGGCGAATTCGCGGGGCGGGGGGCGTCTGCGGGAAGTCCTCGGTTACGGCGCCGGGTTCGTCCACACCAGGGGGAGGCCGAGCATGCGATCCGAACCGCAGTCGTTGACGGCTCGCGGCGAACGTGTAAGGGGCGCGCGCCGCAGAACCTCCCCCGTGCTGGCCGCCATGGCCCTCGCCTCGGTGCTGACACTGACCGCCACCGGCTGCGGCTCCGGCGGTCCTGACGCGAACGCGCAGGCCTCCGCCTCCGCCACGTCCGAGGGAGACGGCAAGATCACGATCCCGGACGACATCAGGGACAGGCTCAAGGAGCACGGGATCGATGTGGACAAGTGGAAGAACGGCGCCTGGAAGGACTGGGACAGGGACGACTGGCTGCGTGAGGCCCAGGACTACGTCAACCCGATTATCGAGGGCCTGTGGGACCCGGAGCGGATGCGGGAGGCCGAGGATCCCGGCCGCGGTGTCCAGGAGAGCGACCTCTCGGGTGACCGGGGTGTGACCGACCCGGAGCCGGCGCCGGTGGACGCGAAGGCCGTCTCGCCTACGTACCACGACAACGTTCCCGAGGCGGGCAAGGTGTTCTTCGACTCCCCCGAAGGCACGATGGTCTGCTCGGCGACGGTCGTGGTGGACCCGGCCCACCCGGGCAAGTCCAACCTGGTGTGGACGGCGGGGCATTGTGTGCACGCGGGCAGGAGTGGCGGCTGGTACCGCAACATCGCGTTCGTGCCCTCGTACAACGACCGGGCCCTGTCGGCAGAGGAGTTGGCCGACGCGACCGAGGGCGAGCTCGCTCCCTACGGCGTCTGGTGGGCCGACTGGGCGGGGACCTCGGACCAGTGGATCGCACAGGGCGGTCCGACCGGCGGGGAGGGCGCCCCGTACGACTTCGCCGTCATCCATGTGACGCCGGAGGAGGGTGGCAGCGGGAAGTCGTTGGAGGAGACGGTCGGTTCGGCCCTGCCGGTGAACTTCGCCGCACCGGCGGTGCCGCGGGTGGAGAGCATCACGGTGGACGGGTATCCCGCGGCGGCGCCGTTCGACGGGGAGACGCTGTATCAGTGCCAGGACAGGCCGGGACGGCTGTCGATCAACGCCTCGGATCCGACGATGTACCGGATCGGCTGCACCATGACCGGTGGTTCGTCCGGCGGCGGCTGGGTCTCGACCGGCGCGGACGGGGAGCCGGCGCTGGTGTCCAACACCTCCATCGGCCCGGTGAACGCGGGCTGGCTGGCCGGGCCCCGGCTGGGTGAGGCGGCCGAGGGGGTGTACGACACGGTCAGTCGGAAGTTCGCGGGGCGGTGAGGGCCCCCGGCGACTTCCGGCACCCCGACGACCACGACCTCCGGCACCCTGACGACCAGGACCGGCGGTGACCCGAACACGCTGAGAGGCCCGCCCCTTCTCGAAGGGGCGGGCCTCTCAGGAGAGCAACAACACTCAGGCCACAACCGGCACCGGCACGTACGGCGCCAGATCCGCGGCCAGTTCCTCGTGGACCCGCACCTTGAGCAGGGTGCCCTCCGCGGTGTGCTCCTCGGAGATCACCTCGCCCTCGTCATGGGCGCGGGCGACCAGCCTGCCGTGGGTGTACGGCACGAGCGCCTCGATCTCGACGGACGGCCTGGGCAGTTCGTTGTCGATCAGGGCCAGCAGCTCGGTGATGCCCTGGCCGGTACGGGCCGAGACCGCGATGGAGCGCTTCTCGATCCGCATCAGCCGCTGGAGCGTGAGCGGGTCGGCCGCGTCGGCCTTGTTGATCACGACGATCTCCGGCACGCCGGTGGCGCCGACATCCCTGATCACCTCGCGTACGGCGGCCAGCTGCTCCTCCGGGTCCGGGTGCGAGCCGTCCACCACGTGCAGGATCAGGTCGGACTCGCCGACCTCCTCCATGGTGGAGCGGAACGCCTCGACCAGGTGGTGCGGCAGGTGCCGTACAAACCCGACCGTGTCGGCCAGCGTGTACAGACGGCCGCTCGGGGTCTCCGCCCGGCGGACGGTGGGGTCCAGGGTCGCGAACAGGGCGTTCTCGACCAGGACTCCCGCGCCCGTGAGGCGGTTGAGCAGGGAGGACTTGCCGGCGTTGGTGTAGCCCGCGATGGCGACCGAGGGCACCTTGTGGCGCTTGCGTTCCTGGCGCTTGATCTCGCGGCCGGTCTTCATGTCCGCGATCTCCCGGCGCATCTTCGCCATCTTCTCGCGGATCCGACGCCGGTCCGTCTCGATCTTGGTCTCACCGGGACCACGGGTGGCGAGGCCGCCGCCCTTGCCGCCGCCCATCTGACGGGACAGCGACTGGCCCCAGCCGCGCAGCCTCGGCAGCATGTACTGCATCTGCGCGAGCGCGACCTGCGCCTTGCCCTCTCGGGACTTGGCGTGCTGGGCGAAGATGTCGAGGATCAGGGCCGTACGGTCGATGACCTTGACCTTGACGACGTCTTCGAGGGCGATGAGCTGGCCGGGGCTGAGCTCGCCGTCGCAGATGACGGTGTCCGCGCCGGACTCGACGACGATGTCGCGCAGCTCCAGGGCCTTGCCGGAACCGATGAAGGTGGCCGCGTCGGGCTTGTCGCGGCGCTGGATCACACCGTCGAGCACGAGCGCGCCCGCGGTCTCCGCGAGGGCGGCGAGCTCCGCGAGGGAGTTGTCGGCGTCCTGCGCGGTCCCCGTGGTCCAGACGCCGACGAGCACGACCCGCTCCAGACGGAGCTGGCGGTACTCGACCTCGGTGACGTCCTCGAGTTCGGTGGAGAGGCCGGCGACGCGGCGCAGGGCCGCGCGCTCGGAGCGGTCGAGCTGCTCGCCGTCCCGCTCTCCGTCGATCTCGTGGCTCCAGGCGACGTCCTCTTCCATCAGGGCATCGGCCCGAAGACCTTCGGCGTAGGTGTGCGCGAGGAACTGCGTGTCCTGGGAAGAGGATGAAGAGGAGGTCATTTGATCCTTACGTCGATGAGGATGCCGATTCGGCGGTCAAGTCATACAACGCACGAGTACCCCGGGAGATTCCCGCGTCCCGTGCCGCGCCGACCTGAAGATGGTCGCACGGCACGGGGCGTCTCGTCACCGGCTTATTTCACCGGTGCGCGGCGGGTGCCACGGCCTTCCAGTCCGGGTGGCCGGGCATCGGCGGGGTCTTCTCGCCGTAGAGCCAGTCGTGGAGGAAGCCGCCGAGGTCGCGTCCGGAGATCTCGGAGGCGAGGTGCACGAAGTCGGCGGTCGACGCCGTGCCGTCCCGGTGTTCCTGCACCCAGGCCCGTTCCAGCCTCTCGAAGGACTCGCGGCCGATCTCCTGGCGCAGGGCGTACAGGACCAGGGCGGCGCCGTCGTAGACGTTCGGCCGGAAGATGCTGATCTTCTGGCCGGGGTTGGGCGGCTTGGGCGCGGCGGGTGGTCCGCCGGCGGCACGCCAGCGGTCGGAGGCGCCGTACGCGGCCTTCATACGGGCATCAAGGGTGCGGCCCGCCTTGGCCTCCGCGTACAGGGCTTCGTACCAGGTGGCGTGTCCTTCGTTGAGCCACAGGTCGGACCAGGTGCGGGGGCTGACGCTGTCGCCGAACCACTGGTGGGAGAGCTCGTGGACCATGATCGACTCGACGTACCACTTGGGGTAGGCGGGCTCGGTGAAGAGATCCTTCTCGAAGAGGGAGAGGGTTTGGGTTTCCAACTCGAAGCCGGTGTCCGCTGCGGCCATGAGGAGGCCGTACGTCTCGAAGGGGTACGGCCCGACCTTGTCCTCCATCCAGGCGAGCTGGCCCGGAGTCTTCTTGAGCCAGGGTTCGAGCGCGGCGCGGTCCTTTGCGGGCACGACGTCCCGGACGGGCAGTCCGTGCGGTCCGTCGCGGTGCAGCACGGTGGAGCGGCCGATGGACACCTGCGCGAGCTCGGTGGCCATGGGGTGCCGGGTGCGGTACGTCCAGGTGGTGGCCCGGCCGACGCGGTCCACGTCCGTCGGCAGCCCGTTCGCGACGGCCGTGTAACCGTCGGGCGCGGTGACCCGGATGGTGAACATCGCCTTGTCGGAGGGGTGGTCGTTGCAGGGGAACACCAGGTGGGCGACGTCGGCCTGGTTGGCCATGGCGAGGCCGTCCGTCGTGCGTACCCAGCCGCCGTCCCGGTCCGCGGCGGAGACGGGGTCGCTCGTGTGCCGGACGGTGATCCGCATCCAGCTGCCGCCGGGCAGCGGCTCCTCGGGGGTGACGACGAGGTCCTCGCCCGCGCCGGTGAAGGCCGCGGGCCGTCCGTCGACCACGACCGACCGGACCTCGCCGTGCGCGAAGTCGAGGTTGATGCGGTCGAGCTCGGTCGTCGTCCAGGCGTCGATCGTGGTGACGGCCGTGAGCGGCTTGCTGTTGCTGCCGGAATAGGTGAAGGACAGGTCGTACGACGCCACGTCGTAGCCGGGGTTGCCGAGGTGCGGGAAGAGGCGGTCACCGACGCCGAGCGGCTCTGCCGGGGCGCTCGCGGCGAGCAGACAGACGGAGACGGCGGAGGCGAGCAGCGCGGCCGCCTTGCGCCGTCGGGCGTTTCCGGTACGGCGACGGAGGGCGTCGGGAGCGGGTCGGCCGGCGTGGGTGGGGTGCACGTGGGGGGTGAGCGGCATGGACCACCGCTACCAGCACGCGCGTGCGCCACGGCGGCGACGCGCGACCGGCCCACTCGAACGGGGTCCCCAGGCTCCATTGAGGAGACGCCTGCGGCCCTGTGGCCCGCCACGCGCGCGTGAAGGCGCGTCGAGCGATCCTCACGCGCGCGAAGGCCTGCGGACCGGACCGACCGGTCCCGCACGCGCGCGATGAGGGCCACGGGCGTCACCCGAGCTGGGCGCGATGGCGGGATGGCCCGGCTCGTCGGCGCAGGCGAAGGGTGACCAGAGGCCGGTGACGCGCAAGAGCCCTTCGGAGTGCGCGCAGGGCCTCGGCGACCAGCTCGGCCCGGCCGGGCATGCCCCCGGAGGCACCGACACCGTCCCGGAAGCGCCGTCCAAGGCATCGGCGCCGTCCTGCCGAGCGAGCTCGTGAGGCGTCGATCCCGGCGAACGAGCCACCCTGAGCGTCGGCCCTGGCCCGACGCGGCCCTCCAAGGCGTGGCCCTGATCCGACGCGCCCCCAAGACGGCACCACCGTCCCGGACGAAGGCAGGCCCACCCCAGAACGCCAACACATCCCAGGCGCAGCCCCCGCGCCGTGCCTCACACCCCCGGCGTCTGTGCCCTGCTCACGTCATAGACGCCCGCCACGTTCCGCATCGCTCTCATCAGGGCGGGCAGCTGGGCCGCGTCCGGGAGCTGGACCGTGTACGTGTGGCGAACACGCTGCTGGCTGGGAGGTTCGACGGTCGCGGAGACGATCTCGGCGCCCTCGCCGGCCATGGCCTCGGTGAGGTCGGCGAGGAGGTGCGGGCGGCCGAAGGACTCCGCGAACAGCGTGACCCGGCACTCGGCGGTGTCGCCCCAGCGAACGCCGACCTCCTTGCGCCCCGCATCCTTCATCCGGGTCACCGCGTCACACTCGACGCGGTGCACGGTGACCACTCCCCCGCGCACGGCAAACCCGGTGATCTCGTCGGGCGGTACGGGCGTGCAGCAGCCCGCCAGCCGTACGGTCGCGCCGGGCTGGTCGACGACGGCCACGGCGGCCTGGTCGTCGGGGCTCTGCGGCTCGCCGATGTTCCCGCCCACGCTGTCGGGCGTGTCCGCGGCCGACGGCTCCGCCGCGGAGGGCCGGAAGGAGTTGGCATCCCCCCGCGCGGCCTGCGCGGCCGGCGCGCCCTGTGCTTCCTCAGCCGTGACGCCGGTCGTTCCGCTCCGCTCCCCGGCCTCCTCCGACGCCTCGTGCGAGGGGTGTGTGGCGATCCACCGCTGGATGGCGATCCGGGCGGCGGGCGTGTGCGCGTGCTCCAGCCACTCCTTGGAGGGCTCGGCGGCCGGGTCCTGCCCCATGAGGAGCTGGACGGTGTCGCCGTCCCTCAGGACGGTACTCAGGGTCGCCAGACGGCCGTTGACGCGAGCGCCCAGGCACGCGTGCGCGTCCTCGCCGTACTGCGCGTACGCGGCGTCCACACAGGTCGCGCCCTCGGGCAGGCCCAGGGTGCCGCCGTCGGGCCGGAAGACGGTGATCTCGCGGTCCTGGGCGAGGTCCTCGCGCAGAGTGGACCAGAAGGTGTCGGCGTCGGGCGCGGCCGCCTGCCAGTCGAGGAGCCGGGAGAGCCAGCCGGGCCGGGTGGGGTCCACCCGCTCCTCGTCGGCGTTCGCGCTCTGCTCCTCCGAGGGGTCCGAGGGGGACGCGTACGGATTGCCGAGCGCGACCACGCCGGCCTCGGCGACCTTGTGCATCTGGTGGGTGCGGATGAGGACCTCGACGACCTGGCCGTCGCCGCGGGCCACAGCGGTGTGCAGCGACTGGTACAGGTTGAACTTCGGTACGGCGATGAAGTCCTTGAACTCCGAGACGACCGGCGTCATACAGGTGTGCAGTTCGCCCAGGACGGCGTAGCAGTCCGCGTCCTCGCCGACCAGGACCAGCAGACGGCCGAAGTCCGCGCCGCGCAGTCTGCCGCGCTTGCGGGCCGTGCGGTGCACGGAGACGAAGTGGCGTGGCCGGATGACGACTTCGGCCGGGATCCCGGCCTCGCGCAGCACACCCCGCACCTCGTCGGCGATCTCGGCGAGCGGGTCGTCCGCGCGGGACGCGTTGTCGACGATCAGCTCGCGCGTGTGCTCGTACTCCTCGGGGTGGAGGATCGCGAAGACCAGGTCCTCCAGCTCAGTCTTGAGGGCCTGGACGCCGAGGCGTTCGGCGAGCGGGATGAGGACGTCACGGGTGACCTTGGCGATGCGGGCCTGTTTCTCGGGGCGCATCACGCCGAGGGTGCGCATGTTGTGCAGCCGGTCGGCGAGTTTGATCGACATCACGCGGACGTCGTTGCCGGTGGCGACGAGCATCTTGCGGAAGGTCTCGGGCTCGGCGGCGGCGCCGTAGTCGACCTTCTCCAGTTTGGTGACGCCGTCGACGAGGAAGCGGACCTCGGCGCCGAACTCCTCGCCGACCTGGTCGAGCGTGACCTCGGTGTCCTCGACGGTGTCGTGGAGGAGGGAGGCCGTCAAGGTGGTCGTCTCGGCGCCGAGTTCGGCGAGGATCAGGGTCACGGCGAGCGGGTGTGTGATGTACGGCTCACCGCTCTTGCGCATCTGGCCGCGGTGCGAGGACTCGGCCAGGACCCAGGCGCGGCGCAGGGGCTCGAGGTCGGCGTCGGGGTAGTGGGCGCGGTGGGCCTCGGCGACGTGGCCGATGGCGTCGGGCAGCCGGTCGCGGGCGGCAGGGCCGAGCAGCGCGGCGCGGCCCAGGCGGCGCAGGTCGATCCGCGCCCGCCAACGGGCGGCCGGGCCTGCTACCGGACCTGGGGTCGCGGGGTTCGTCGCCTCCGCACTCATGGGCACCTCCGGCTGCGTGGACCGGCGGACGGGGTGCCCCATGGCGGACACGGCTCAGGGGATGGCATCTGTCCCCCGTCCGGGCCGGTGCTTGATGCTACCGAGCCCATCACGCCCACCTGACCGCCTCTCGGCGAGCGTGAAACGGATCACCCATTCGAGCGACGGTTTGCAGGTTTACGATTCCGCGCCACCTGACCTGCGACTGACCGTGAATCTGCATCGCACAAGGGGTCGAGGGCTGGGGATCCATGCCTCCGGCACTCTGATCTTTACGATTCATATGGTCAACGAACCGCGTTTTCAAGCCAGTCGGCGTCGATCTCGCCCTCGGCGACGATCACCGCGGGGCCAGTCATCTCGATCTCGCCGTCGGCCCGCTCGGTGATCACCAGGGTGCCGCCGGGCACGTCGACGGTGTACGTCGCCGGGCTGCCGGTGGCCGTCGGGTCGACGCCGTCCCTGCGGGCCGTGGCCACGGCGACGGCACACGCGCCCGTGCCGCAGGACCGGGTCTCGCCCGATCCGCGCTCGTGCACGCGCATGGCGACGTGGCGGGGGCCGCGGTCGACCACGAACTCGACGTTGACCCCGCTCGGGTAGGCGGTGGCCGGGCTGAAGGGCGGCGGGGAGTACAGGTCGCCGGCGTGCGCGAGATCGTCCACGAAGGCCACGGCGTGCGGGTTGCCCATGTTCACGTTCCGTGCGGGCCAGCTGCGGTCACCGACGCTCACCGTGACGTCCCCGGCGGGGAGCAGCGCCTTGCCCATGCCGACGGTGACGTCGCCGTTCTTCGCGATGTGCACGCTCTTCACGCCCCCGCGCGTGGCCACCGCGAGGTCGCCCTCGGTGACGTGACCGGCGCGCTGGAGGTAGCGGGCGAAGACGCGTACGCCGTTGCCGCACATCTCCGCGACGGAGCCGTCGCCGTTGCGGTAGTCCATGAACCACTCGGCCTCCCCGGCCAGGTGCGCGGCCTCGGGGTGCTCGGCGGACCGTACGACATGGAGCAGGCCGTCACCGCCGATGCCGGCCCGGCGGTCGCACAGGGCGGCGACGGCGGCGGGGGGCAGGGCGAGGGCGTTCTCGGGGTCCGGGACGATCACGAAGTCGTTCTCGGTGCCGTGGCCCTTGAGGAAGGCGATCCGGGTGCTCATGTCTCGATCGTACGGCGCGGGCCGGTGAGGGCTCGTCGCGCGATTCTCCACGCCCTCAGGAGCGACAAGCGCCTCTAGCGCAGCCTCGCCACTCGCCATACCGCCAGCACGATCACCAGTGCCACCAGCAGGGCGTATGCCGTCACGACCCGCCAGTCGGCCCTGCGGTCCTCGCCGCGCCGCGGCAGGCCCGGCCACGTGTAACCAACGCGGCGCGCGGCCATCATGCCCCAGCCGGCCGCGCAGGAGCAGATCAGCAGGCCCAGCATCGCGATCACCGCTCCGCTGTCACCGAAGTCGAAGGCCAGCGGGAAGGCGAACATCAGCGAGCCGACCGCGGCCAGCGAGATGATGGGGGCGAGCTGCCAGATCCGCAGACGGCGCTGTGGGCGCAGCTCGACCTCGACCTCTTCCCCGCCCGGGAACATCTCCTCGGGCTCGGGGCCGTCGGCGGTCACACCGCCCAGGGTGTCGTCGGGCCCGTCGGGGCTCAGACGCTCCGCGTCCTGCTCCGGTTCACCGCTCTCGACGGTGAGGGGCTCGGTGCCTTGTGCGGTGTCGCGAGGGCCGGCCTCCATCGCCACGCGCCCTCCCAACTCGGACTCACTTGGTCGATCGAAGCTCGATGATGGCACGCCGCCGGAGGCCGGGATGGCGGCCGGAGCGTCCCGATGCCAGGACGTGATCAGGCTGTAACCGGTCGTTCGAGCAATGCCAGTGCGAGCTGCGGAAGTTCTGTGAGGTGCGCCGCAGCCCCACTCAACCAGTGCACCCGTGGATCGCGCCTGAACCATGAATCCTGACGGCGCGCGAAGCGTTTCGTGGCACGGACGGTCTCGACCCGCGCGTCCTCCATCGTGCACTCCCCCGAGAGCGCCGCGAGCACCTGTTGGTACCCGAGCGCGCGCGAGGCCGTGCGCCCCTCGCGCAGCCCTCGCGCCTCCAGCTCCCGCACCTCGTCCACGAGGCCCGCCTCCCACATCCGGTCCACCCGGCGCGCGATGCGCTCGTCGAGCTCGGGCCGGGCGACGTCGACGCCGATCTGGACGGTGTCATAGACGGAGTCGTGACCGGGGAGGTTGGCGGTGAAGGGTTTGCCGGTGATCTCGATCACTTCGAGAGCCCGGACGATACGGCGGCCGTTGCTGGGCAGGATCGCCCGCCCGGCCTCGGGGTCGGCGGCGGAGAGGCGGGCGTGCAGCGCGCCGGAGCCGCGCAGGACGAGCTCCTCCTCCAGCCGGGCCCTGACGTCGGGGTCGGTGCCGGGGAACTCCAGGTTGTCGACGGCCCCGCGGACATACAGGCCGGAACCGCCGACGAGGATCGGCCAGCGGCCCTCGGCGAGCAGTGCGTCGATCCTCGCGCGGGCCAGCCGCTGGTACTCGGCGACGGACGCGGTGACCGTGACGTCCCAGATGTCCAGGAGGTGGTGCGGGACGCCGTCGCGTTCCGGGGGCGTCAGCTTGGCGGTGCCGATGTCCATCCCTCGGTAGAGCTGCATGGAGTCTGCGTTGACGACCTCGCCTCCCAGTCGTTGGGCGAGGAAAACGCCCAGATCGGACTTTCCGGCCGCGGTGGGTCCGACGACGGCGATGACACGGGGGGCGGGGGGTGTGCTGCTCACCGCCCCAGTCTCGCAAACCTCGGGCTGCCACCTCGAACGAGTTACGTGACGGCCCGGGCCCGGGGTCGTTGCCAGTTGCGTGGTTTCCGCCGCCCTGTTCAAAGGAGGCGGCGATCCGGATGGCGCAAACGGGCGCACCGGACGACGCGGGATTTCCCCCGCACGCGTAACGTATGGAGTGGATATGGGCGTTTTCGCACGACTTCTCCGCAGGTCGAAGGCTACGGAGGAGGCGTCAACCGCCGAGACGCAGGCCGACACCCCGACGGCCGAGCCCGCGGCGGAGGAGGCGGCAGAAGCGAAGGGATCGACCGACGCCACGGCCGTGGCCGGCACTCGGACCGAGGCCGAGGGCGAGACGCAGGTCGAGCCGCAGGCCGAGGTCGGCGAGACCGTCGCGGCAAAGGACACGGACGGATCGACGGCGGCGGAGGCCGTCGAGGACGCCGGCGCCGAGAGCGTCGAGATCCCCAAGCAGCAGTCCGCCGACGAGGCGGCCGATCATGAGGCCGGCGAAGGCGCCCGCACGTAACTGTCCCGCGTGGGAAGGCAAGCGATGGGTCTCCTGGACAACTTCAAGGCCAAGCTCGGCCCGGCCAAGGGCAAGGTCTCCGGCCTCGCGCAGCAGCACGGGGGCAAGATCCAGCACGGTCTCGACAAGGCCGCAAAGGCCGTGGACGAGAAGACCAAGGGCAAGTACAGCGACAGGATCCAGACCGGCACGGGCAAGGCCAAGGACGCCATGGACCGACTCGCGCGCAGCGACGGAACAGAGGGACCGGGGGGCGGCAGCGCGCCCCCGACCTCACCGCCGCCGGCTTCCTGAACGGCAGCACGGCACACCGACGGACGGCCGCGGGGCAGGACGCCCCGGGCCGTCCGCCGTTTGCCGGGCCCCGCCCAGGACTTGCGTACAGGCCCGTACGGGCGCTGCGTGCCTCGTGGTCTCGCGGCTCTGCGACGGCCGTCAGGACCAGGTCGCGACCACGTACCCCACGCCGTACGGAGCGTCCTCGTACAGCAGCGAGCCGCCGAGGCCCGCGCCCTCCGCCGCACCCGCGAGGACCTGCCAGCAGGCCCGGCCGGAGGCCTTCAGTTCGTACGCCAGCTCGGCGTCCAGCGCTCGCAGGGCCGCCACGTCGGCCGTACCCAGAGCGCGCGCGACCTCTGCGTCGAAGGGAGCCGCGCGCTCGTCGAGGTAGCCGGGTGCCTTGAGCGTGCGGCAGGCGCTGGCGTCGCCCATCACCAGCAGCGCCACCCGCTCGGCCCGGGCGGCGATGTCCCTTCCGGTCCTGATACACCGCTCGGGCTCCAGAGGTTCCCCCACTCCGAGTCCCTCGATCGGGGCGTCGGACCAGCCGGTGCGCTCCAGCAGCCAGGCGGCGACGGCGAGGGAGGCCGGGAGCTCACGCTCGGACTCCGTGTCCCTCTCCGCGTCCCTGCCGAGCCGCACGTCGAGATCCACGCCGAAGCCACGGAAAGAGCCGCGGCTGCCCTCGGGGAACACCCCGCGCCCGCTCTGCTCCGCGGGTCCGACGACCACGAGCAGTGAGGGCCGAGAGGCGGCGAGCACGCCCAGCGCGTCCGTGCAGGCGGCTCGCGCGGCGTCCAGCTCGGGCGCGGCGCCCGCGGCGACCTCGGGGACGAGAAGAGGCGGGCAGGGGCAGACTGCGGCGGCGACAAGCATGATCAGGAGCCTATCGTCAGGGCTGCTTCGGGCCGGGTTCCGTGCTCCACACCAGCTCGGCCAGCTGGTAGGTCACGCCGAAGGTGGACACCATGCCCTTGATGTACGCGTAGTAGGCATCCCCGTCCCCGATCCGGTAGACCTCCCGGCGCTTCTGGCGCAGCCCGGAGCGCGGGCGATGCGTGCAGGCGATCTCGTAGAGACGGGCGCGGGCCTGCTCCCGGGTGCCCTCGAAGCGGGCCACCTCTTCGGAGCCGTCGTCGACCCCGCCCTCGGTACCGGCCTGTACGACGACGACCCAGCGCGCAGTGGCCCGGTCCCCGCTCAGTGCGCCACGCAGCCGCTCGTGGCCGCCGGCAGCGGCTCGGGAACCCCGATCTTCGGCAGGCCCAGCAGGACACCCGCGGGCTTGGCGGCCTCGGCCGCGTTCCGCTTCTCCCACGCGTCTCCCGCGCGCGTGCGGCGCACGTCGAGGACGGCGCCCTCGGCGAGGAGATGGTGGGGGGCGGCGTAGGTGATCTCGACCGTGACCACGTCGCCGGGGCGGACCTCCTGGTCGGGCTTGGTGAAGTGGACCAGGCGGTTGTCGGGGGCGCGGCCGGAGAGGCGGTGGGTGGCGCCGTCCTTGCGGCCCTCGCCCTCGGCGACCATGAGCTCCAGGGTGCGGCCGACCTGCTTCTTGTTCTCCTCCCAGGAGATCTCCTCCTGGAGGGCGACGAGACGCTCGTAGCGCGCCTGGACGACCTCCTTGGGGATCTGGTTCTCCATGGTGGCCGCCGGTGTCCCGGGACGCTTGGAGTACTGGAAGGTGAAGGCCTGTGTGAAGCGGGCCTCGCGGACGACGTGCATGGTCTGCTCGAAGTCCTCCTCGGTCTCGCCGGGGAAGCCCACGATGATGTCGGTGGTGATCGCCGCGTGCGGGATGGCGGCGCGCACCTTCTCGATGATCCCCAGGTAGCGCTCCTGGCGGTACGAGCGGCGCATCGCCTTCAGGACCGTGTCGGAGCCGGACTGCAGGGGCATGTGCAGCTGCGGCATGACGTTCGGCGTCTCGGCCATCGCCGCGATCACGTCGTCCGTGAAGTCGCGCGGGTGCGGGGAGGTGAAGCGGACGCGCTCCAGGCCCTCGATCGCGCCACACGCGCGCAGCAGCTTGCTGAAGGCCTCGCGGTCGCCGATGTCGGAGCCGTAGGCGTTGACGTTCTGGCCGAGCAGCGTGATCTCGGAGACGCCCTCGCCGACCAGCGCCTCGATCTCGGCGAGGATGTCACCGGTACGGCGGTCCTTCTCCTTGCCGCGCAGCGCCGGGACGATGCAGAAGGTGCAGGTGTTGTTGCAGCCGACGGAGATCGACACCCAGGCCGCGTAGGCGCTCTCGCGCCGGGTCGGCAGCGTGGACGGGAACGCTTCGAGGGACTCGGCGATCTCGACCTGCGCCTCCTCCTGCACGCGCGCGCGTTCCAGCAGGACGGGCAGCTTGCCGATGTTGTGGGTGCCGAAGACGACGTCCACCCAGGGCGCCTTCTTCACGATGGTGTCCCGGTCCTTCTGCGCGAGGCAGCCGCCGACCGCGATCTGCATGCCGGGCCGCGAGGCCTTGCGCGGCGCGAGCCGGCCGAGGTTGCCGTAAAGCCGGTTGTCGGCGTTCTCCCGCACCGCGCAGGTGTTGAAGACGACGACGTCCGCGTCCCCGTCGGAACCCTCGGGGGCGGGCACGTACCCCGCCTCCTCCAGCAGACCGGACAATCGCTCGGAGTCGTGGACGTTCATCTGGCACCCGTACGTGCGCACTTCATACGTTTTCGGAGATGAAACGTCCACTGCCGGGCTCCGGTCGCTGCTGATGGTCATGGGTCAAGGGTAGGCGCTTGCCGGAGCGGCACGGCCCGACCGCCCACGGCCGGCGCTGAGCGGTACGCCCCACGATGACGTGGATCACGTACGGGGCGACCAGGGGGGCTTTGCATGACCATACATGGTGATGCATAATCTTCCTATGTCCAAGGTCCTCACGTCCCTCCCCGCCGGCGAACGCGTCGGCATCGCCTTCTCCGGCGGTCTCGACACCTCCGTCGCGGTCGCGTGGATGCGCGACAAGGGCGCCATCCCCTGCACCTACACCGCGCACATCGGGCAGTACGACGAGCCCGACATCGACTCGGTGCCCGGCCGCGCGCAGGCCTACGGTGCCGAGATCGCGCGCCTCGTCGACTGCCGGGCCGCGCTGGTCGAGGAGGGCCTTGCCGCGCTCACCTGCGGCGCGTTCCACATCCGCTCGGGCGGGCGGGCGTACTTCAACACCACGCCCCTGGGCCGTGCCGTCACCGGCACGCTGCTGGTGCGGGCCATGATGGAGGACAACGTCCAGATCTGGGGCGACGGTTCGACCTTCAAGGGCAACGACATCGAGCGGTTCTACCGCTACGGCCTGCTCGCCAACCCGAACCTGCGGATCTACAAGCCCTGGCTGGACGCGGACTTCGTGACCGAGCTCGGCGGCCGCAAGGAGATGTCCGAGTGGCTGGTCGCGCACCAGCTGCCGTACCGGGACTCGACGGAGAAGGCGTACTCCACCGACGCCAACATCTGGGGCGCCACGCACGAGGCCAAGACCCTGGAGCACCTCAACACCGGCATCGAGACCGTCGAGCCGATCATGGGCGTCAAGTTCTGGGACCCGTCGGTCGAGATCGCGCCCGAGGACGTGACGATCGGCTTCGACCAGGGCCGTCCGGTGACCATCAACGGCAAGGAGTTCGGCTCCGCCGTCGACCTGGTCATGGAGGCCAACGCGATCGGCGGCCGGCACGGCCTGGGCATGTCCGACCAGATCGAGAACCGGATCATCGAGGCGAAGAGCCGCGGCATCTACGAGGCCCCCGGCATGGCCCTGCTCCACGCGGCCTACGAGCGCCTCGTCAACGCGATCCACAACGAGGACACCGTCGCCCAGTACCACAACGAGGGCCGGCGCCTGGGCCGTCTCATGTACGAGGGCCGCTGGCTGGACCCGCAGGCCCTGATGATCCGCGAGTCGCTCCAGCGCTGGGTCGGCGCGGCGATCACCGGCGAGGTCACCCTGCGTCTGCGGCGCGGCGAGGACTACTCGATCCTCGACACCACGGGCCCGGCGTTCTCGTACCACCCGGACAAGCTGTCGATGGAGCGCACCGAGGACTCGGCCTTCGGCCCGGTGGACCGGATCGGCCAGCTGACCATGCGCAACCTCGACATCGCCGACTCCCGCGCCAAGCTGGAGCAGTACGCGGGTCTCGGCCTCATCGGCACCGGCAGCCCCACGATCGGCGCCTCCCAGGCCGCCGCGACGGGCCTGATCGGCACCATGCCGGAACTGCCCGAGGGCGGCGCCGAGGCGATCGCCTCCCGCGGCGAGGTCTCGGAGGACGAGGCCCTGCTGGACCGGGCCGCCATGGAGTTCGGTACGGACTGAGTGACCTGTGCGGAAGGGGCCGGTGCGAGACAGCGCCGGCCTCTTCTCATGCCCGCCCCTCCCGCGACCGCATCAACGGCTGGATCCGCGTGCCGAACTTCTCGATCCCGTCGAGGAAGTCGTCGAAGACGAGCATGATCCCCTTGGTCCCCTCGACCCCGGCGATCTCGTCGAGCATGCGCGCGACACTCTCGTACGACCCGACGAGCGTCCCCATGTTGAAGTTCACGGCGCCCTCGGGCAGCACGATGGTGCGGGCCGTGGAGGAGTCGTCGGCGGTGGTGTCCGTGGCCGACTCCCCCGCCATGTAGGCCAGCGCCGCGCGGTCGGCGCCGTCGTGGTAGTCCTGCCACTTCGCGCGGGCGGCTTCGTCGCTCTCGTCGGCGACGACCATGAACAGGGACAGCGCGCCGACGTCCCGGCCGGTCTCCCGCGCCGCCTCCACGAGCGTGGCCGCGCTGTCCGCGAAGGCGAGCGGGGTGTTCACACCGCTGCCCAGGATGAAGTTGTAGTCGGCGTGCCCGGCGGCGAACCGCATGCCCGTGCCGCTCTGTCCGGCGGCCACGATGTCGATGTGCCCGTTCGCCGGCCGCGGTGAGAGCACGCAGTCGTCCATCTCGTAGAACTCGCCCTTGAAGTTGCTGACGCCCTCGCTCCACAGCTCCTTCATCACCGTCACGTACTCCTCGGCGCGCGCGTACCGGTTGCCGAAGTGCTCGTCGCCGGGCCAGACGCCCATCTGCGTGTACTCGCCGGGCGCCCAGCCGGTGACGATGTTGACGCCGAACCGCCCGGGGGCGATGGAGTCGACGGTGACCGCCATGCGGGCGACGATGGCCGGCGGGAGGGCCAGGATGGGCGTGGAGGCGTACAGCCTGATCCGCTCGGTGACCGCGGCCAGGCCCGCCATCAGCGTGAACGACTCCAGGCAGTGGTCCCAGAACTCGGTCTCGCCGCCGAAGCCCTTGAGCTTGATCATCGAGAGGGCGAAGTCGAGCCCGTGCTCCTCGGCCTTCTGCACGACCGCCTTGTTGAGCTCGAAGGTCGGCATGTACTGCGGGGAACTCTTCGAGATGAGCCAGCCGTTGTTGCCGATGGGGATGAAGACACCGATGTCCATGCCGCTCCTCATGATCGGAGACTGCCCGGTGCGACGGCACGGTACACGGCTGATATTTCGGCAACTTCCTGTGAAGTATGGGGAGTTGGGGTGAGAGAGTGCCGGGAAACAGCTTGTCGGAAACTGTGAAGCAGGTTTCGGACGGAAACGGGAACGATAAGTTCCCTCCATGAACGCGCGGCTCGCTCTCCTCGGCACGGTCACCCCTGGTGCGACCGAGAGCGAGGTCTTCCGGCTGGCGCTCGGGCACGCGGTCGGCGAGCTGAGCGCGCTCGGCGGGACCGTGCACCTGCGCGGCCCGATGTCCGCGCTGCGCCTGGTGTCGTCCGTCGGCCTGCCACCCGCCCTCACCCGCTCCTGGGAGATCGTCGACCAGGAGGGCCCCCTGGCCCCGGCCCGCGCACTTCAGCAGGGCGAGGGCGTCTGGGTACCGCTGTCCGAGGACGCGCATCAGGAGGCTCCCTGGCCCGGTACCGGCCTCGCCGCCCTGCCGGTCTTCAGCGGCCGGCGCAGCATCGGCGCGCTGACGGTCCTGGCCGGCGAGCGGGGCGAACCCACTGCGGAGCACTGGGACTTCCTGCGGGACGTCGTCGCCTGGGCCGAGGACCGCATGGCCCAGGCCCCGCCGCCGTCCGGCCCCTCCCAGGCGGAACTGGGCGGGGAACGGCTCCGGCAGGCCCTGAAGGAGGTTCAGGTCGGCTCCTGGGACTGGGACATCCGCAACGGTGACCTGATCTGGGACGAGGCCGCTCTGGCGCTGTACGGCACCCGCCCGGCCGACTTCACCGGCCGGATCGACAACTGGATGCGGATCGTCCATCCCGACGACCTGGCGCCCACGCTGGCAGCGGCGCAACGGGCCATCCTCGACCACAGCGTCTACGAGGCCGAGTACCGCGTACGGCGCCTGGACGGCACCTGGGGCTGGACGCAGGCCCGCGGCCGGGCCACCTACGACGAGCGGGGCGAGCCCCTCCGGATGATCGGGGTGGGCTGGGAGAGCAACGAGTCGCCCACCGCGCGCGGCGCCCTCAGCAGAGCTCTGAGACACATGAGCGACGGCTTCCTCGCGGTGGACGACGAGTGGCGGATCACCTTCGCCAACCTGGAGGCGGAACGCTTCCTCGGCTTCTCCGAGGAGGAGCTGTTCGGGCGCCTGCTGTGGGACCTGCCGGCCACCCGGCAGGTCCCGGGGCTGAAGGAGGGCTGTCTGCAGGCCGCGGCCGACGAGAGGTCCGCCGGGTTCGACGTGTACATCGCGGAGTGCCGGCGGCGACTGCACGTACGGCTGGTGCCGGGACCCGACGGCCGCACCCTCTACTTCCAGGACGTCACGGAGAAGCGCCGGCTGGCGCAGGAACGGCAGGCGGCGGAGCGGGCCGCGGCCGAGCGGGCGGTGCGGATCGCCGAGCTGACCACGGAGCTCGCCAAGGCGACGACCTCCCGGGACGTGGTCGACGCGGTCGCCCGCCGGGTGCTGCCGCCGTTCGCCGCCTCCGGGCTGATGGTCCAGGTCAGCGAGGGCGACCGGCTCCACCACGTCGGGGCGGTCGGCTACCCGCGGGACTTCGTGGCCCTCCTCGACAGCCGCCGCCGCTCGACGACCGGCGACCCGGCCTGGGACACCATCGCGTCCGGCCTCCCGCTGTTCATCTCCTCGGCGCGCGAGTACGCCACCCTCTATCCCGAACTCGCCGACTTCCCCACCCGCGGCGACAAGAAGTCCTGGGCGTTCCTGCCGCTGACGGCGTCCGGGCACACCTTCGGCGTCTGCGTGGTCTCCTTCGACCGCCACCGGGTCCTCGACGACGAGGAACGCGCGCTGCTCACCACGATCACCGCCCTGGTCGCCCAGTCCCTGGAGCGGGCCCGCCTCTACGACGCCGAGCACACCCGGTCCCGGGAACTCCAGCGCAGTCTGCTCCCCCAGGCCCTGCCCGACCTGCCCGCGTGCACGGCGGCCGCGCGCTATCTGCCGGCCGGGCAGGGCGCGGACGTGGGCGGCGACTGGTACGACATCATCCCGCTGTCCGGCGGACGGGTCGCGCTGGTCGTCGGTGACGTGATGGGCCACGGCCTGCCCGAGGCGGCCACCATGGGCCGGCTGCGCACCGCGGTGCACACCCTGGCCGACCTGGAGCTGCCGCCCGACGAGATCCTCGGCCACCTCAACGACATCGTCGGCGGCATGAGCGAGGCGTCGTACGCCACCTGTCTGTACGCGCTCTACGACCCGACGACCCGGGTCTGCTCCATCGCCCGGGCCGGCCATCCGCCGCCCGCTCTGGTACGGCCCGACGGAACCGTGCACTTCCCCGAGCCGGACGCCGATCCCCCGCTGGGCGCGGCCAAACCGCCGTTCGAGACAGCCGAGTTGGAGGTGCCCGAGGAGAGTCTGCTCGTGCTGTACACCGACGGTCTGGTGGAGTCGGCGAAGCGGGAGATCGACGAGGGAATGGCCGAGCTGGCGCGGCTGCTCGGCGCCGCCCACGCCGACGGGACCGCCGTAGACCTTGAACGGCTGTGCGACAGGCTGACGGCCGGTCTGCTGCCGGCGGACCAGCCGGCGGCCGACGACGCGGCGTTCCTGGTGGCCCGGCTGCACGCGCTGCCGGCCGACCGGATGGCCGCCTGGTCCCTGCCCGAGGACCCGAAGGCGGCGAGCCAGGCCCGCGGCCACGTCCGCGAACAGCTCGCGGCCTGGGACCTGGACGACCTGTCCGCCACCACGGAACTGCTGGTCAGCGAACTGGTGGGCAATGTCGTCCGGCACGCCCGCGGCCCGGTCCGGCTGCGCCTGCTGCACACCACCGAGCTGATCTGCGAGGTCTACGACGGCAGCCAGACCATGCCCCGGATCCGCCATGCCGCGGAGACCGACGAGGGCGGGCGGGGCCTCCAGCTCATCTCGGCGCTCTCCACCCGCTGGGGCGCCCGCTACACCCCCACGGGCAAGTGCATCTGGACGGAACAGTCCCTGCGGGGCCCGGCCGAGCCGGCGGACGTGCTCTTCCTCAACCCCGCGGACTTCGACGAGGACTGGGACGCGCTCCTGTGACGACGCGCGCCCGTTCGGCCCAGCTCGACGGGCCGGATGCCGGGCGCGTCCCTAGCGTCGTGGTGACGGCTGTTCCGGCCCCACCGAAAGGCACGACCCATGGGAATACGCATCACGCTCACCGGCGCCGCGCTGGCCGTCCTGGCCACCGCCGGACCGCTGACCGGCGTCGCACACGCACAAGGCGACCTGGACTGCGCCGACTTCCGCTTCCAGGAGGACGCGCAGGAGCAGTTCGACCTCGACCGCTCCGACCCCAACCGGCTCGACGAGGACCAGGGCCGGGACGACGGCATCGCCTGTGAGGTGCTGCCGCACAGGGGCGACACCGACGTGAGTGTGGCCACGGCGCTTCCGACCCTCGGTGTCCAGGGCGGTTCCGGAGGCAGTGTGGGCCCGGCCGGTTTCGAACGGGCGATCGGCGTGGCGCTGGCACTCGGCGGGGTCGGCCTCGCGGGCGCGTATGTGGTGCGCCGACGCCGGGCCACCCAGCCGCAGGCCCGACTCAAGGATCGATGAGCCCAGCCCGTATCGCGTACCGGGTCAGCTCCAGGCGGTCCCGCATCCCCAGCTTGTGCAGCAGGTTCGCGCGGTGCCGCTCGACCGTCTTCGCACTGATGAACAGCAGCTCGCCGATCTCCTTCGTGGTGTGCCCCTCGGCGACCAGCTTGAGGATCTCCTCCTCGCGTTCGGTGACGGCCCGCCTGGGCAGGTCGTCACCGCGGTGCAGCCGGTCCAGGTAGGAGCGGACGAGAGCCCGTTCGGCACCGGGGTAGACGAAGGACTCGTCGCGTACGGCGGCCCGGCACGCCTCGACGAGATCGCGGTCGGCGACGGACTTGAGCACATATCCGCTGGCCCCGGCCTTGAGCGCCTCGAAGAAGTACTGCTCGTTGTCGTACATCGTCAGGATCAGGATCCGCAGGTCCGGCAGCCGCCGGGACAGCTCGCGAGCCGCCTGGAGCCCGGTCATCCGCGGCATGGCGATGTCCAGTACGGCGAGATCGACCTCACGCGCGCGTGCCAGCTCCACCGCCTCCGCGCCGTCCCCCGCCTCGGCCACGACCGTGAGGTCCGGCTCCCCCTCCAGGATCAGCCGGACCCCTCGTCGTACGAGAGTGTGATCGTCGGCGAGCAGCACACGCGTCGGCTCCCGCATCAGCGCGCCCCCGCGGCGACCGGTATCCGCAACCGCACGTCCGTCCCCTGCCCGGGATCGGTCCGCACCGAGAACACCGCCCCGACCAGCAGCGCCCGCTCCCGCATCCCCTGGATCCCGGCCCCTTCGGGCGCTCCGCCCAGCCCCTTGCCGTTGTCGCGCACGAGGAGTTCCACTCCCCCCGAAACCGGCTGGAGCCGCACCTCGGCACGGTCGGCGGCGGAGTGCCGCGCGGTATTCGTGAGCCCCTCCTGGGCCACCCGGTAGACGACCAGCTCCGACTCCTCGGTCAGCCGGGGCAGCTCGCCGCCGACGTGGTGGCGCACGGTCAGCCCGTGCGTGGTGAACTCGGCCGCGAGCGACCGCAAGGCGCTCGGCAGCCCGAGTTCCTCCAGCACCCCGGGCCGCAGCCGCCGCGCGATCCGGCGGATCTCCTCCAGGCCGGCCCGGGTCGCCTCCTGCGCCTGCCCCACTTCCTCCCGCAGCTCCGCCGGCGCCCGGTCGGCGACCCGCTTCAGCTGGAGCAGAACGGCGGTCAGCGTCTGCCCCACCTCGTCGTGGAGTTCGCGCGCGATGCGATGGCGCTCCCGCTCCTGCGCGGAGAGCGCGTGGGCCGCGCCGGTCGCGCGCTCGGCCTCCAGCCGGTCGAGCATGGTGTTGTACGTCGTGATCAGCGCGGCCGTCTCGGAAGGACCGGAGACGGGGGCACGCACCCCGGGGCGCAGCAGATCGGCCGCTGCCATGGCCCGCCCCAGCCGCCGCAGCGGGACGAGCCCGACCCGCAGCACGAGGGCGTTGGCGACCAGCAGCAGGGCGAGCCCTCCGAGGACGATCACGGCCTCCTCCCGCCGGACGGGCGTCGACACGGTGACCGGCCCCAGCAGCAGCGCGGTGGCGACGACGAGGCCCGCGGCGTTGAGCGAGAAGATCCGCCAGAACAGCGACACGGCCCTGCCCTCACTCCTCCCGTCCGACGCCCGAGGCCCCAGCCTCGCCGGTCCCGGCCGCTCGCGTATATCCGTCACGTCACCCATATCGCCACCGTACGGGGGCCTGGCAGCATGCGAACCCGGCACCCGTGATCACACGAACTGCAAGGGGAAGAAACGTGTCTGCTCCACGCCTGAGGGCGACGCCGCTGCCGGGAATCGGGGTCCAGTACGACCTCATGACCCGCGAGGACCGCCATCTCTCCGTGGTGGCGCACCGCGACGGTGCCCGCACGGTGAGCGTGTACCGGGCCGACGACCCCGACTCCTGCGCCCAGTCACTGCGCCTGACGGGTTCCGAGGCGGGCGCCCTGATCGACGCACTCAAGCCCTCCCACCACAGCGCGAGCCTCCTCTACACCTCCGACCTCGGCCTGGTGGCCGAGCGCGTCGAGGTGGCGGCCGGCTCCCGCTGGAACGGCCGGGTCCTGGGCGACACGAAGATGCGCACGGACACCGGCGCGTCCGTCGTGGCGGCCCTGCGCCGGGCCGAGGCGATCCCGTCGCCCGCACCGGACTTCCGCCTGGCGGGCGGCGACATCCTCATCGTCGTGGGCACCCGCGAGGGCGTGGACGCCGCCGCGGCGATCCTCGGGCGGGAGTGAACGCGTGCACTCCGCGGTCCTCCTGATCGAGTTCGGCTCGATCATCCTCGGCCTGGGTCTCCTCGGCCGTTTCGCCGCCCGTTTCCGCCTCTCCCCCATCCCCCTCTACCTCCTGGCCGGCCTGGCCTTCGGCGAGGGCGGCCTGCTCCCCCTGGGCGCGAGCGAGGAATTCGTCTCCATAGGCGCCGAGATAGGCGTCATCCTCCTGCTCCTGATGCTCGGCCTCGAATACACCGCGGGCGACCTGGTCACCAACCTCAAGGCCCACTACCCCTCGGGCCTGGTCGACGGCGCCCTGAACGCCCTCCCGGGAGCGGCGGCCGCACTGCTCCTCGGCTGGGGTCCGGTGGCGGCGGTGGTCCTGGCGGGCGTCACCTGGATCTCCTCCTCGGGCGTCATAGCCAAGGTCCTGGGCGACCTCGGCCGAGTCGGCAACAGGGAAACCCCGGTGATCCTCAGCGTCCTGGTCCTGGAGGACCTGGCGATGGCGGTCTACCTGCCCATCGTCACCGCCCTCGTGGCCGGAGCGGGCCTGCTGGCCGGGAGCCTGACCCTGGCGATCGCCCTCGGGGCGGCCGGCCTGGTCCTGTTCGTGGCGGTCCGCTACGGCCGCCTGATCTCCCGCTTCGTCTCGAGCGACGACCCGGAGAAGCTCCTCCTGGTGGTCCTGGGCCTGACGATCCTGGTGGCAGGCGTGGCCCAGCAACTCCAGGTGTCCGCAGCGGTGGGCGCGTTCCTCGTCGGCATAGCCCTCTCGGGCGAGGTGGCGGAGGGCGCCCACACTCTCCTGAGCCCCCTGCGCGACCTCTTCGCCGCGGTCTTCTTCGTCTTCTTCGGCCTCCACACGGACCCGGCGAGCATCCCCCCGGTCCTCCTCCCCGCCCTTGCCCTGGCCCTGGTCACGGCAGTCACAAAGATCGCTACCGGTTACTGGGCGGCCCGCCGAGCCGGAATCTCCCCCAAGGGCCGCTGGCGCACGGGCGGCGCGCTGGTGGCCCGCGGCGAGTTCTCGATCGTCATAGCGGGCCTGGCGGTCTCGGCCGGCATAGAACCCAACCTCGGCCCCCTGGCCACGGCCTACGTCCTCATCCTGGTCATCCTCGGCCCCCTCACGGCCCGCTACACAGAGCCCCTGGCGACGCGACTGACGGCCCACCGCGAGTCTCCGACGGCAGCGGAGAGCGGTTCGCGGGTGGCGGAGGCGTCGGTGGGGCGGGACGGGGCCTGAAGGGTTGGGCTGGTCGCGCAGTTCCCCGCGGTGCCGCTGCGCTGGGCTTTAGCGGGGCGCCTATGGGGGTGCCGGGTCAGGTCGTCGGGCGAGTGCGGGCCCGTGGGGGCTGGTCGCGCAGTTCCCCGCGCCCCTGGGTGGGACTCGTGCACCCGCGTACGGCGGGAAGGGGACGGGGTGGGGGGTGTCCGCCCGCAGCGGCCGGCGTCCGGCACCGAGCCCTGCCCAAAGGGACCGAGCCGCCGGACCGAGGACGGGCACCCCCCACCCCGGCACCGACCCACAACACACCGCACGCGCTACACCCGCCCCCACCGGACCGGAACAGGCCGCCGCAGGCATCCAGGGGCGCGGGGAACTGCGCATAACGCCCGCCCCCACCGAACCCGCACCCGAACCCGCTGGCCACCCCCCACCGCCCCTGGCAGGATCACCGCCATGCCCAAGCCGTTCCCCCGCCCCACCCGCCGCCAGGCGCTCCAGACCGCGGCCGCCACCCTCGTGGCCCTCGGCCTGCTCCTGTGGTGGCTGCTCCCGCTGGGCGAGACCCCCCCGACCGGCACGATCACCTTCAGCACGGGCACGAAGGCGGGCGTCTACCAGAAGTACGGCCGGCTCCTCCGCGACGAGATCCACAAGGACATGCCCGACCTGAAAGTGGAACTGGAGACCAGCGCGGGTTCCCAGGAGAACGTCAGACTCGTGGCGACCGGAAAGTCCGACTTCGCCATCGCCGCGGCCGACGCGGTGGAGACGTACCAGCACAACGGCGGCCCCGGCGCCGACCAGCTCCGCGGCGTGGCCCGCCTCTACGACGACTACGTACAGCTCGTCGTCCCCGCCGACTCGGACATCCGCACCCTGGCCGACCTGAAGGGCAAACGCGTCTCCATCGGCGCCCCCAACTCCGGCGTACGACTGATAGCGGACCGCGTGCTCAACGCCGCCGGCCTCGACCCGGACAAGGACATCCGGCCCAGCGCCCAGGGGATCGACACCGGCCCCAAGCTCCTCGGCCACGGTCTGGACGCGTTCTTCTGGTCCGGCGGCGTGCCCACTGACGGCCTCAAGCTGCTGGCCGAACGCTCCGCGTTCCGCTTCGTCCCGATCGAGCCCTCCCTCGTGGCGAAGCTGCACGCCGAGGGAGAGCCCACCCGCTACTACCGCGCCACCAACATGCCGGCGTCGGCGTACCCGTCCGTCCAGAACAACAGGACCGTCCCGACGATGGCCGTCTCCAACCTGCTGATCACCCGCAAGGACATGGACCCCGAGCTCACCCAGTGGCTGACCCGGACCGTGATCAAGAGCAGGGACGGCATCGGCCACGACGTCCACTCCGCCCAGCTGGTGGACGTACGGACGGCGATCTACACCGACCCGGTCCCCCTCCACGACGGCGCCCGCCGCTACTACCGCTCGGTCAAGCCGTAGGACGGCTGCGGGGCACGGAGACCGTCACCACCAGCCCGTGCGGCTCCTGGCGGCCGTACGAGATCGCCCCGCCCCCCGCGGCCAGCAGTGCCCGCGAGATGGACAGTCCGAGGCCGGACCCCTTGATGTTCTGGTGCCGCCCGCTGCGCCAGAACCGGTCGCCGACCCGCGCGAGTTCCTCATCGGTGAGCCCGGGTCCGCGGTCGGCGACGACGACCGTCGAGGTGTCCCCGTCAGCGGCGACCGCGACCTCGACGGTCTCACCCTCCGGAGTGAACTTGAGCGCGTTGTCGATGACCGCGTCGAGGGCGCTGGAGAGGGTGACGGGGTCGGCCCAGGCGGTGGTGGGCGGACAACTGCCCACGAGCCGTACTCCCTTGGCCTCCGCGGTGGGTGTCCAGGCGGCGACGCGTTCGGCGGTGAGTTCGCCGATGTCGGTGACTCTCAGGTCCGCCTCGGTGTGCTCGGCGAGAGCGAGGTCCAGGAGGTCGTCGAGGACCTGGGCCAGGCGTTTGCCCTCCGCCTGCACGGAGGCGATCTCGGCGTTCCCCTCGGGGAGTTCGAAGGCGAGCAGCTCGATACGGAGCAGCAGGGCGGCGAGCGGATTCCTCAGCTGATGGGACGCGTCGGCGACAAAGGCCCGCTGCTGTTCCAGGACGTCCTCGACGTTGTCCGCCATCTCGTTGAACGACCGTGCCAGGCGGCGGAGTTCGGGCGGCCCGCCGGCGACCGCGACCCGGGACTTCAGGGCCCCGCTCGCGATCGAGTGCGTGGTGGCGTCGAGGACCCGTACGGGCCTGAGCACCCAGCCGGTCAGCCGCAGCGCGGCGCCCACGGCCAGCAGCATGGCGGCGAGTTCGCCCGCGAAGATGACGAGCCAGTCGTGCAGGATCCGTGAACGCATGGGCCCGGTGGGCGAGTCGGTGACCACGACCGCGATGACGTCACCGTCCCGGATCACCGGCGAGGCGACGACCAGCCGGCCCCGCTGCCAGGGCCACACCTGCTTGGGGTCCTGGCTGCGGCGGCTGAGCAGGGCCTCGCCGAACGCGTCGCGCACCTCGCCCGTGTGGGGGAGGAACCAGCCGCGGGGCGCCGTGGCCATGGGTACGTCACCGTCGTAGAAGACACCGACGCGGATGCCGTAGACCTTGTAGTAGCTGGCGAGTTCGCTCTCCAGGGTCTCCAGGCGCTCGTCGGAGGCGTCGGTGACGAACTGGGCGAGCGCGGCGAAGTGCGCGGTGTCGTCGATCCGGTCGACGACGACCTTCTGCTGCTGCGCGGAGGCCACACCGATGGCGAGCGGCACACCCAGGGCCAGCAGTACGGCAGCCATGAGGACGATGAGCAGCGGAAGCAGACGTGTACGCACGACCCCGCCTACGCCCCGGACCGCGGCCGCGAGCCCCGGCACACACGGGCGGCACGTCGAGGTGCGGGCGGTACCGCACCCCGGCACGGCCGAACCCCGGCACCCGCACCGCCCTGTCCCCGACCCCGGCCACCCCCGCGGGCACCCTCACCGCCCGGCTCACCCGCGCCCACAGCCACCGTCCCTCACCCGACCCGTTTTCCTCCCCCGAGCCTCGCACAGCTCCGGGCCCCGAGGCGGCGCCCCCGCCCCCCACTGCCTCACACCCCCGGCGCCACCAACCGGTACCCGACCCCCCGCACCGTCTCGATCAGCGCCGGCATCCGCAGCTTCGCGCGCAGGGACGCCACATGTACCTCCAGCGTCCGCCCGGTCCCCTCCCAGCTCGTGCGCCAGACCTCGCTGATGATCTGCTCGCGCCGGAAGACCACACCGGGCCGCTGGGCGAGCAGCGCGAGGAGGTCGAACTCCTTGCGGGTGAGCTGGACGACCGTGCCGTCCACGGTGACCTGACGGGTCGGCAGTTCGATGCGTACGGCTCCGAGGACCAGCGCCGTGTCCGCGCCGCCGGGCGTGTCCTCGTGGACGGTGCGCCGGCTGACGGCATGGATGCGGGCGAGGAGCTCCCCCGTGTCGTACGGCTTGACCACATAGTCGTCGGCGCCGAGGTTGAGCCCGTGGATGCGGGAGCGGACGTCGGAGCGGGCGGTGACCATGATCACCGGGGTACTGGTGCGCTTGCGGATCTTTCCGCACACCTCGTAGCCGTCCTGGTCGGGCAGACCGAGGTCGAGCAGCACGACGCCGAAGCCGTCGCCCTCGGGGACGAGCGCCTGGAGTGCCTCCTCGCCGCTGCGGGCGTGCGTGACGTCGAAACCGTGCCGGGCGAGCACCGCGGAGAGCGCGGCGGCCACATGGTTGTCGTCCTCGACGAGGAGAAGTCTCACCCCGGCCCCCTTTTATCCATCGGACGTACTATCTGAATAGGCAGTGAACAGGTAGAAATATGCTTCCGCACGCGCGCGTGCGCACCGTGCAGTCATGCTGATGGATGAAGACGGCGTCAAGAGGATTCCGGTTGCGCCGGGGTTCCGTTACCCGGCCGATATGGCTACTGGTCGCAAGTGCTACGACACGTGTCCGATTGCTATCGGATCGTGATGCTCAGATTCCCCTCAAGACTAATGACGCTGGTCGCATGGGGTCACTACTGTCCTCCGAAACCGAGGAGGACGGAGCCAGTAAGCGATGACCGAAGTATCGGTGGCCAAGGAAGACGCGGCCGCGACCGGCGAACTGGTCGTCCTGAAGAGCGTCAACAAGCACTTCGGCGCGTTGCACGTACTCCAGGACATCGACCTGACGATCGCCCGCGGCGAGGTCGTCGTGGTCATCGGACCCTCCGGGTCCGGGAAGTCCACCCTGTGCCGCACCATCAACCGCCTGGAGACGATCGACACGGGTTCGATCGCCATCGACGGCAAGCCGCTGCCCCAGGAGGGCAAGGAACTGGCCCGGCTGCGCGCCGACGTCGGCATGGTCTTCCAGTCCTTCAACCTCTTCGCGCACAAGACCGTGCTCGAGAACGTGATGCTGGGCCAGATCAAGGTCCGCAAGGCCGACAAGAAGAAGGCCGAGGAGAAGGCGCGCGCCCTGCTCGACCGGGTCGGCGTCGCCACCCAGGCGGACAAGTACCCCGCCCAGCTGTCCGGCGGTCAGCAGCAGCGTGTCGCCATCGCCCGGGCCCTGGCGATGGACCCCAAGGTCATGCTCTTCGACGAGCCCACGTCGGCGCTCGACCCCGAGATGATCAACGAGGTGCTGGAGGTCATGCAGCAGCTCGCCCGCGACGGCATGACAATGATCGTCGTCACGCACGAGATGGGTTTCGCACGATCGGCGGCAAACCGCGTGGTGTTCATGGCGGACGGACGGATCGTCGAGGAGGCTGCGCCCGACCAGTTCTTCAGCAATCCGCGCAGCGACCGTGCCAAGGACTTCCTGTCGAAGATCCTGCACCACTGACGTGTCACACCGTTGAGGTGTCACATCGTTGACGTAGCGCACAGCTGACGTGCCACCCGGATCGACCACCGACGGCTCGACTCTCTTCACCACCCAAAAGGATGTTCATCATGAAGCTCCGCAAGGTCACCGCCGCCTCGGCCGCCGTTCTCGCCCTCGCCCTGTCCGCGACCGCCTGCGGCGGCGACAGCAAGGACGAGGGCTCCGGTTCGGGTTCCGGCGGTGGCGACACGATCAAGATCGGCATCAAGTACGACCAGCCCGGCCTCGGCCTCAAGAAGCCCGACGGCTCCTTCTCCGGCTTCGACGTGGACGTGGCGACGTACGTGGCCAAGCAGCTGGGCTACAAGCCCGACCAGATCGAGTTCGTCGAGACCAAGAGCGCCGACCGCGAGAACGCGCTCGCCCGTAACGACGTGAAGCTCATCGCGGCCACCTACTCCATCACCGACGAGCGCAAGCAGAAGGTCTCCTTCGCCGGCCCGTACCTGCTGGCCCACCAGGACCTGCTGGTCAAGAAGGACTCCAAGATCAGCGAGGCCACGGACCTCAACGGCGAGAAGCTGTGTTCCGTGACCGGCTCCACCTCGGCGCAGAACGTCCACGACGACTTCGCCCCGAAGGCCCAGCTGAAGCAGTACGGCGGCTACTCCGAGTGCATCGCCGGCCTGCAGAGCGGCGCCGTGGACGCGGTGACCACGGACGACTCGATCCTCGCGGGCTTCGCTGCGCAGGACAAATACCAGGGCCAGTTCAAGCTCGCCGGCCTCAAGCTGAGCAACGAGAACTACGGCATCGGTGTGAAGAAGGGCGACACCGCGACCCTGAACAAGGTCAACGCCGCCCTGCAGAAGATGGTCAGCGACGGCTCCTGGCAGAAGGCGGTCGACAAGAACTTCGGCCCGGCCGGCTACAAGAACGAGCCCGCCCCGAAGGTCGGCGTCATCGTCAAGTAACGCAGGGACCCACCGGCGCGCCGCCGCCCGCCGCGATCAGGGCGGCGGCGCGCCGCGCCTGTCCATGTACGCCACACACACGCCACACACCCGGAAGCGCGGGAGATCGTGTTCGACTTTCTTGAAGGTTACGACGTCCTCGAGGCGTTCTGGATGACGGTGAAACTCACCGCCCTGTCCGCCGTCGGCTCCCTGATCTGGGGCACCCTGCTGGCCGCGATGCGGGTCAGTCCGGTCCCGTTGATGCGCGGCTTCGGCACCGCCTACGTCAACATCGTCCGGAACATCCCCCTCACGGTCATCATCGTCTTCTCCTCGCTCGGCCTCGCCGACATCTTCGGCATGACGCTGGGCGCGGCGGACAACTTCGACACCCTGAGCTTCCGGTTGGCGGTGCTCGGCTTCACCGCGTACACCGCGGCCTTCGTCTGCGAGGCGATCCGCTCCGGCATCAACACGGTGCCGCTCGGCCAGGCCGAGGCGGCTCGCGCGATCGGGCTGAACTTCAGCCAGACCCTGCGCCTCGTGGTGCTGCCGCAGGCCTTCCGCTCGGTCATCGGCCCGCTGGCCAACGTGCTCATCGCGCTCACCAAGAACACCACCGTGGCGGCCGCGATCGGCGTCGCCGAAGCCGCCCTCCTGATGAAGGAAATGATCGAGAACGAGGCCCAGACGCTCGCCATCGGCGCGGTCTTCGCGCTCGGCTTCGTAGTACTGACCCTGCCGACCGGCCTCCTCCTCGGCTGGCTCGCCAAGCGACTGGCGGTGAAGCGATGAGCTCGGTCCTCTACGACACTCCGGGCCCCCGCGCCAAACGGCGCAACGTGGTCCTGTCCATCGTCTTCGCCCTCCTGCTCGTCCTCCTCCTGTGGTGGCTGTGGCAGAAGATGGACGACAAGAAGCAGCTGGAGTGGAACCTCTGGGAGCCCTTCACCACCGGTGAGGCCTGGACGACCTACTTGCTGCCGGGCCTGGGCAACACCCTCAAGGCCGCGGCGATCTCCATGGTGATCGCCCTGCCGCTGGGCGCGGTCTTCGGCATCGCCCGGCTGTCCGACCACGCCTGGGTGCGGGGCGTGGCCGGCACGGTGGTCGAGTTCTTCCGGTCGATCCCGGTCCTGCTGCTCATGCTGTTCGCCAACCAGTTCTACGTCCAGTACACCGACGTCAGCAGTGAGCAGCGGCCCCTGTACGCCGTTGTCGCCGGCCTCGTGCTCTACAACGCCTCGGTGCTCGCCGAGATCGTCCGGGCCGGCATCCTCTCGCTGCCCAAGGGGCAGACGGAGGCGGCCTTCGCGGTCGGTCTGCGCAAGGGCCAGACGATGTCCAGCATCCTGCTCCCGCAGGCCGTCACCGCGATGCTCCCGGCCATCGTCAGCCAGCTGGTCGTCATCGTGAAGGACACCGCGCTGGGCGGCGTCATGCTGGGCTTCACCGAACTGCTCAACTCCCGCAGCACGTTGGCCGCCAACTACGCCAACGTCATCCCCAGCTTCATCGTCGTGGGGCTGATCTTCATCGCGCTGAACTTCACCCTGACCAGCTTCGCCGGCTGGCTGGAGCGCCGGCTGCGGCGCAGCAAGAAGAGCACGGGGGCGGTGCTCGGCGAGGACACGGTGGAGGTCAACCCGGCGGCGGTGCGCGGTGCCTACGGAACCGGCGAGAACACCGGCGGCGGATTCTGACAGTCAGTCAAGTGGGTTGAACGGTCCACCCGGACGACACGGAGGCAGTGGCATGATCGCCACTGCCTCCGTCACTTGACGCAAGCACCGGCAATAGGTTGCATACGTTCTGTGATCGTGCACCCTGCTCCAACCTCCTGTTCACATACATCTCCCGGCATTCCGCTGCGGGCAGGGGGCGCCGCGCCGTGGACCCGGTGATCATCGTCGGAGCGGGGCCCGTCGGGCTCACGCTCGCCCTGGCGCTGGCCCGCCAGGAGGTCCCTTCCGTGGTCCTCGACGAGGGCCCCGGGAAGGACGAACCCCGCCTGGCGCGCACCGCCGTCCTGCACGAGGACACCGCCGCCCTCATGTCACGGCTGACCGGGGTGCCGGTCACCGAGCTGGGTGTGCACTGGTCCGGATGGCGGTCGATGCGTCGCAAGCAGGTGATGCGCGAGGTCGACTTCGACGAGACCGGGGACGCCCCCCTGCACCTCGCCCAGCACGTCCTCACCGGCGCCCTGCGCACCGCCCTCGCCGAGGAGCGGCTGGTCAAGCTCATCCCGGACAGCCGTCTCGACACCATCGAGCAGGAGCCCTCGGGCGTCACCGCCCACACCCGCGGCCCCAAGGGCACGTGGTGGCGCGGGAGTTACCTGGTCGGCTGCGACGGCACGCGCTCCACCGTGCGCAAGCTCGAGGACATCCGCTTCCCGGGCCGTACGGCCGTGGAACGCCACGCGGTCGCCGCCCTGCGCGTGGAACTCCCCTGGGAGGACCGGGCGTTGCTCCACCGGATGCCGCCGTGGCGGACCTCCGGACCGTCGGCCGGCGAGATCAGCGCCCGCCCGCTCCCCGAGGGTGTGTGGCGCCTGGACTGGCTGCTGCCGCCGGGCAAGGACCTGGTCACACCCGAGCTCCTGGTCGCCCGCGTCCGGGAGACCCTGGCCGGCTGGACGGGCGGTTCGACACCGCCGTACGAACTCCTCGACACCGGAGTCCACACCGTGCACCACCGGCTGGCCCGCCGTTGGCGCGCCGGGCGGGTCTTCCTCGCCGGGGACGCGGCGCACTGCCTCGGGGCGCTCGGCACACAGGGGCTCGACGAGAGTCTCCGGGATGCCGACAACCTCGCCTGGAAACTGGCCCTGGCCTGGCATCACGGCCCTCACGAGGCCCTTCTCGACAGCTACCAGGCCGAGCGGCGCGCGGTCGTCGCCGGTCGGCTGCGCACCGCCGACCAGGCGCTGCCACTGCTGCGCGGCGGCGGAGGCCTGCGCTCGGTGGTCCCCGGCTCGGCCCGCGGCCACGACGCGTTGCTCACGGACGGTCACTTGGGGCGCGGCCCGCTCGGCGCGCCCGGGGCGTACGCCGACTCGCCCCTCGCGCCCCTGCACCTCGAAGGAGAGGTGCCCGTGGACACGCTCCCGGGGTCGCCGGTCGCGGATGTGCGGGTCACCGCCGAGGACGGCTCGTTCGTACGGCTGCGCGAGCGCCTCGGCCGTGGCGCGCTGCTCGTCGTCCTGATCGCGCCGGGCACCGGGGTGTGGGAGCGCAAGCACTGGGTGACCGCCGGAATCATGCCCCGCCTGGTCGCGGCGGTGACCGCACTGCCGCACTCCGCCGAGCTCCTGGTCGCCGAGGAGTACCCGGGCGCGGCCCCGCACACGATCCTCCTCGTACGGCCCGACGGCCACCTCGTCACGGCACTGAGCGGGGTCCGCCCGGCCGACCTGTACTCGGCGGCCGAGACGGCGCTCGGAGGACCTCCGGCGAAGACCGGGGCGGACGCGGGGGCCGGCTCGCGTTGACGTGCTCACTGTCACTGTGCGTCCACATAGTGACAGTGAGTTGAAACGCCTCGGGCCCTCATGGTGTACTCCGGATCGTGACCGACACCTGTGTGCGCCTGTGGCGGAGGGTCCATATGGACCTCGTCCGCTATGCGGGTTGCGTGTGTCGCCCGTCCTGCTGAATTCGCCTCTCCCTCTTTCCCGCGTGCCGCGCCTGTGCGACGGCACGCTGTCGCGAACTTTCTCAGGACGGTACCCGTGTCTGTCTCCCCCGCCTTCCCCTCGGTCTCCGCCGCCGTCGCGCCGCCCACCCAGGCCGAACTCCTCGACTTCGTACGGCGCACCGCCGCCGACGCCGAGTTGATCGACTCGCTCCCGCTCGACCCCGAGGGCCGCACCTGGGTGCGCCTGGAAGGGCCCGGCGGCAGCGAGGCCTGGCTGATCGGCTGGCCGCCCGGCACCGGCACCGGGTGGCACGACCACGCCGAGTCCGTCGGCGCCTTCATCACCGCCGCGGGCGAGCTCAAGGAGAACTCCCTCGCCGCCCGGCTGCCCGCCGACGGCTGGAAGACCCTGGAACTCTCCGACGAGGTCGACCGCGAGCGACGACTGCCCGCCGGCAAGGGCCGCTCCTTCGGGCAGCACCACGTCCACGAGGTCCTCAACGAGTCCACCGAGGTCCACGCGATCTCCGTACACGCCTACTACCCGCCCCTCCCCCAGATCCGCCGCTACAGCCGCACGGGCCAGATCCTGCGACTGGAGCACGTGGAGCGGCCGGAGGACTGGCAGTAGGCGGGTAGGCGCGGGCTACGAGCGGATCGGAGCCTGTCGGTGACGGCTGTTGCCCCGAGGGCGCAGTTCCTTGAGGCCGTCGAGGAGGGTGGGCACGGGCGGCAGGGTCTGGCCGGTATCTGCGGCCGGCTCCTCGGCGGTCCTGCAGCCCAGGGTCGCTACCGGGGCATCTCCCCAGGGCCGGCATCCCGCCAGGGATGCCCGGTCCTGCCTGCTCGGCGATGCCTCACCCGCGCCGGGCACAACCCTTTCAGAACCCCTCGTCGCCGAGGAACTCCGTCTCCTGCCCCTCCTCCTCCAGCGCCTGCCGGACCACCCGCAGGGCCAACCCCTCGGAGTAGCCCTTGCGGGCGAGCATGCCTGCGAGGCGGCGCAGTCGCTTGTCGCGGTCGAGGCCACGTGTCGCGCGCAACTTGCGGTCGACGAGTTCGCGGGCCGTCGTCTCCTCCTGCTCGGAGTCGAGCTGCGAGACGGCCGCGTCGATCAGCGTGGGGTCGACGCCCTTGGTGCGCAGTTCCTGGGCGAGCGCCCGCCGGGCGAGTCCCCGGCCGTGGTGCCGGGACTCCACCCAGGCCTCCGCGAACGCGCTGTCGTTGATCAGCCCGACCTCCTCGAACCGCGACAGCACCTCCTCGGCGGCGTCGTCGGGAATCTCCCGCTTGCGCAGCGCGTCGGCGAGTTGCTTCCGCGTGCGCGGGGTCCCGGTGAGCAGGCGCAGACAGATCGCCCGCGCCCGCTCCACCGGGTCCGCCGGAGGCTCCCCCTGCTCGGCCCTCGACAAGGAGGGGCCGCCTCCGTCCTCACCGGGCGAGTCCCCGAAGCCGCGCCGGCGCTGCCGACGCCCGCGGGTACCGCCCGCGCCAGGTGCTCCGCCGCCTCGACGCGAGCTCCGGCCGAACGCCCCGGAACCACGCGCCTCCCCGTCACCGGACTCGTCGCCGCCCGGCCCACCGTCGCCGTACGTCCCCCCGTCACTGTGGGAACGGTCGCCGCGGTAGGACGGACCGGCGCCGTGAACGAAGTCGTCGCCGTACGACACCGAACGGCCGTGTCCCCCGTCCGCTCCATGCCCCGTGCCGTCCCCGTACCCGTCGCCGCCCGGCCGAGCAGAACCCCCGTCGCCCTTTCCGCTCCACCCTCGCGGAGCGTCCTCGTACTCAGCCCAGTCGGTTCGCCGTGTCACGGGATCAGCTCTTGGCGGCCGGAGCCTTGGCCTTCGTCGCCTTCGCGGCCGCCGGAGCCGGCACCTTCGCGACGTCGTCCGCGGCAGCGGACACCGCGGCGTCCGCACCCGGCTCCGCGGCAGGCTCCTCGGGCCGCACGCCGACGCCCAGCTTCTCCTTGATCTTCTTCTCGATCTCGTTGGCCAGGTCGGGGTTGTCCTTGAGGAAGTTGCGCGCGTTCTCCTTGCCCTGGCCGAGCTGGTCGCCCTCGTACGTGTACCAGGCGCCGGCCTTGCGGACGAAGCCGTTCTCGACGCCCATGTCGATCAGGCCGCCCTCGCGGCTGATGCCCTGGCCGTAGAGGATGTCGAACTCGGCCTGCTTGAAGGGCGGCGCGACCTTGTTCTTGACGACCTTGACGCGGGTGCGGTTGCCGACCGCGTCGGTGCCGTCCTTCAGGGTCTCGATGCGGCGGATGTCGAGTCGCACCGAGGCGTAGAACTTCAGCGCCCGGCCACCGGTCGTGGTCTCGGGGGAGCCGAACATCACGCCGATCTTCTCGCGGAGCTGGTTGATGAAGATGGCTGTGGTTTTGGACTGGTTGAGCGCGCTGGTGATCTTCCGCAGTGCCTGGCTCATCAGACGGGCCTGCAGACCGACGTGGCTGTCGCCCATCTCGCCCTCGATCTCCGCGCGCGGGACGAGCGCTGCGACGGAGTCGATGACGATGAGGTCGAGGGCGCCGGAGCGGACCAGCATGTCCACGATTTCCAGGGCCTGCTCGCCGTTGTCCGGCTGGGAGAGGATCAGGTTGTCGATGTCGACGCCGAGCTTCTTCGCGTACTCGGGGTCGAGGGCGTGCTCCGCGTCCACGAAGGCGACCTGGCCGCCGGCCTTCTGCGCGTTGGCCACCGCGTGCAGGGTCAGCGTGGTCTTGCCGGAGGACTCCGGTCCGTACACCTCCACCACGCGGCCACGCGGCAGGCCGCCGACGCCGAGGGCGACGTCGAGTGCGGTCGACCCGGTGGGGATGACCTCGATGGGCTCGTTCGGCCGCTCGCCGAGGCGCATGACGGCGCCCTTGCCGAACTGCCGTTCAATCTGTGCGAGAGCGGCATCCAATGCCTTCTCGCGGTCGGTTCCTGCCATGGGTTCCACCCGGTTTGCTTGAGTCGATCGCTTCACGTCAAAGACGCTAACGCCTGCCACTGACAATGCGCCCCGACGCCCGTCCAGCCTGTGGATAACTAGGGGACTTCTCCATGCGAACCATGTCGAAACGCCCGTCGTTGGCATCGCCGGAGCTTCCATATGAATGGATGTTCGATTTTCGTGTCAAGCGCACCACGCGGCACCCGGGACACTTCCCGCTGCCCGCTCCGGCGGCTTCCTCCGGCCCCTCTGCGGCTACTTCCCCCGGCGTACTTCAGGTGCCTTCGGCGGTACGACGACCGCACGGGCCGTCCCCGCGAGTCTTGTGCCATGCAGACCCCGACGAGCACCCGAGAAGCGACCTCGCCCACCCCCGTGCCGCCCGGCCTCGTCATCCCGCTCGCGGCGGCGGCCCTGCCGACCTGGCGCACCCTGTTCATCGGTGTGGGTGGGATCCCGACCCCGGACACCGGAGACCGTCTCTCCGCGGCCTGCCTGGCCCGGAAGGGAGCGCGGGCATGATGGACCCGGCCCTGACGGATGCTTCCGCGGCTCCGGCTCCGGCTCCGGCCCGGACGTCGGTACGGCGGGCCGGCGGTGCACGCCGCGTGGAGCGTCTGTGCCACATCACCGGTCTTCTCCTGGTCCTCTCCGGGCTCGCGCACCTGGTGGTGTTCGCCGTGGACGGCGGCCCCTGGGACGGACCGGTCTCCTGGCGCAAGCCGGTGACGTTCGGGGTGTCCTTCGGGGTGACCCTGATCGCGGTCACCTGGGTCACGTCGTATCTGCGCCTCGGCCCGCGGCCACGGGCCCTGCTCCTCGCGGTGTTCGCGGCGGACTGTGCGGTGGAGGTCGGTGGTATCACCCTCCAGGCGTGGCGCGGGGTGCCCTCGCACCTCGACATGGAGACACCCTTCGACACGGCGGTGTCCATGACGCTGGCGGTGGGCGGCGGCGTCCTGGTGGTGCTGCTGACGGTGTTCGCGGTCGCCTCCTTCCGCCACCGGCCCTCGGGCCCGGCGGGGATGGACCTGGCGGTGCGGTCGGGGTTCGCCATCCTGCTGGTCGCGCTCGCCTCGGGCGCCGCGATGATCGCGCGCGGTGTCGTCCTCACCCGCACCGGCCACCAGGAGGCGGCCTACCACTCGACCGCCCCGCTCAAGCCGCTGCACGGTGTGAGCCTGCACGCGGTCCTGGTCCTGCCCGCACTGGCCTGGCTGCTGTCGCGCACGCCCTGGAGCGAGCCACTACGGCGACGGCTCCTGTACGCGGCGCTCGGCTCCTACGTCACGGCCGTCATCGGCGCCGCGGTGTGGGCCGCCCTCACCTACTGAACCCGCACCCTCAGGACGAGTCGTCGCCGTCGGCGGAGTCCTGGGTTTCCGGCCGCCGCCGCTGCCACAGCGCACGCACACGCGTGACCGGCGAGGGCCCCTCGCCCCGCCTCCGGTGGCCGTGGACACGTGGGTCGTCGGTGACGGCGTACCGCTTCACGTACGCCCCCAGGAACGCCTGCAGGGTGGCGACCGCCGGAATGGCGATCAGGGCACCGACCGCGCCGAGGAGGGCGGTGCCCGCGATGACCGAGCCGAAGGCGACCGCGGGGTGGATGTCGACGGTCTTCGAGGTCAGCTTGGGCTGGAGGACGTAGTTCTCGAACTGCTGGTAGATCACCACGAAGACCAGCACCCACAGCGCGTACCAGGGATCGACCGTGAAGGCGATCAGCATGGGCAGGGCGCCCGCGAGATAGGTGCCGATGGTCGGGATGAACTGCGAGACCAGGCCGACCCACACGGCAAGCACGGGCGCGTACGGCACGTCGAGGGCCTGGAGCAGGACGAAGTGCGCGACTCCGGAGGCGAGCGCCATCAGACCGCGCGAGTAGATGTAGCCGCCGGTCTTGTCCACGGCGATCTCCCACGCGCGCAGCACCTCGGCCTGGCGGGCGGGCGGCAGGACGGAGCAGATCGTGCGGCGCAGCCGGGGGCCGTCCGCGGCGAAGTAGAACGAGAACAGCCCGATCGTCAGCAACTGGAAGAGGCCGCCGAGGACCTGGGCGGAGACGTCCAGGACGCCGGTGGCGCTGTTCTGCACGTAGTTGCGCAGCCAGTCGGAGCGCAGCAGCCCCTCCTGGACGTCCACCCGCTTCAGCTCGGTGTGGAAGTGCCCGTTGATCCAGGCGATGACGGAGTCGAGGTAGTCCGGGAAATCCTCGACGATCTTGATGATCTGGCCCGCGAGCATGGACCCGAGCAGCGTGACGAAGCCGGCGGTCACGATCAGCACACCGAAGAAGACGAAGAAGGCGGCGAGCCCCCTGCGCATGCCCCGCGAGGCCATCTTGCTCACCGCGGGTTCGATGGCCAGGGCCAGGAAGAAGGCGATGAGGATGTTGGTCAGCAGGCCGATCAGCTGGTGGAAGGCCCAACTGCCGAACTGGAACACGGCGATGAGGGCGAGCGCGAGCACCATGGCACGCGGCAGCCAGCGCGGCATGCGGGCGTTCGGCCCGGCGCCGTCGGCCGGGGGCCGCGTGGGGGGCGTCGCGCCGAGCGGAGATGCGTGCTGGGCTGCCTGCCCGGACTCGTCAGTGGGTGCCACGGAGCAAGTCTCGCCCACCCGACTGACAATGGCTGCCGTCCTGCGATCTTCGTGACCGGTCAGTGCCACTTTCGGGAGATATTCACGCCCACCGGTCGCAACGTCTCCCCGGAATGTCCACGCCGTCTCAGTGCCGCTCGCCCGGAACGTTCATCACGGTGCACACCACACGCCACACGTCCTTGGCGTCCCAGCCCGCGTCCAGCGCCTCGTGCACCGTGCGCCCACCGAGCTCCGTCATCACATGATCGCGCGCGAAGGTGTCGGCGTACCCCGGACCGAAGTGTTCCGCCATCCGCTGCCAGAAGACCGTCAACCGCATGACTCCAGTATCCCGCCCCTGGGGGTGGCCTCGGCCGGGACCGCTTGCCGAGACCGCTTTCCGCCCTACGGTCTGACGCATGCCCGAAACAGGAGCTTCCCCACTCCCCCAGACGCCACCGGCGCACTCCCCGCTCTTCCGCGCCGAGCACTTCGTCTGGCTCACCGCGCGTGTGCTGGAACAGCGTCTGTTCGCGTACCACTTCCTGAACGGCGGCCCCGACCCGGTGGAGACGGCCCTGGATGCCTACCGCAACGCGGACGGCGGCTACGGCCACGCGCTGGAGCCGGATCTGCGCGGCCCGGTCAGCCAGCCCCTGCACACCGCTCACGCCCTGCGCGTGCTGGACGCCGTCCGACGCTGCGGCGGACAGCGTGTGGAGCGCGTGTGCCGCTATCTCACCTCCGTGTCCACTCCGGACGGCGCACTCCCGGCGGTCACTCCCGCCCAGCGCGGCTATCCGACGGCCCCCTATATGCCGGTCGTGGACGCCCCGCCGAGCGAACTGCTCGCCACCGGCCCCGTGGTCGGTCTGCTGCACCGCAACGAGGTGTGGCACGCCTGGCTGTTCCGGGCCACGGACTTCTGCTGGCAGGCCGTTGAGTCACTCCAGGTGTCCCACCCGGACGAGATCCAGGCCGCGCTGACCTTCCTGGACTCCGTCCCCGACCGCCCGCGCGCGCAGGCGACCGCCGACCGCCTCGGCCGCCTGGTGCGCGAGCAGCGTCTGGCCGCGCTGGACCCCTCGAACCTCGAGGCGTCCCCCGTCTTTCCCGGCTACGCCCCGGGTGAGCACCACTTCCCGCACGACTACGCGAAGACGCCGGACTCCCTCGCGCGCGCGTGGTTCACGGACGACGAGATGTCCCGTTCGCTGGACTTCCTCGCGGCCGAACAGCGGGAGGACGGCGGCTGGCCGACCCGCCGACGCCACTGGGCACCCACCACGGCCTCCGAAGCGCGCCCCCTGGTGACGATCGAGGCCCTGCAGACCCTGCGCGCTTACGGCCGCGAAGTCGGCTGAGCCGACACAAGGGTCACGCCCACACCCGCGTGACGGCGGCCTCTCGCGTCCCTACGGCCCGCACCGCCGCCGTCACGCCCCGATCGCCCGTACCCCCGCCGTCACGACCACCGCGGCCGCGACCACCAGTAGGAACGGCGCCCGCAGGAGCAGCGCCACGGCGGCCGCGGCAAGCCCCGCGGCCCGCGCGTCGAGCACCGGCACCCGCCCGTCGGCGAAGGTCTGCTGCGCGGTGAGCGCGGCCAGAAGAGCCACCGGCAGCAACGCGGCAAGACGCTTCACGAGGGGCCGGTCGAGAACGCCCGCCGGCACGAGCAGCCCGAGGAGCTTGACGGCGTAACAACCGACGACGGTGGCCCCGATGGCGACCCAGACGTTCACCGTCCCTCCCCCCGCACCCGCTCACGACGTCCTCGCACCCACAGGACAAGAGGCGCGGCTAGAGCGGCCGCGAGCACCGGCACCCCGGCGGGCAGCACAGGAAGCAGGCCGAGCCCCAGCAGCACGGCGAGCCCGGCCACGACCCGCTCGGTGCCGCTCTTCACCATGGGCGCCAGAAGCGCCAGGAAGACGGCGGGCCCGGCCGCGTCCAGCCCCCACGCGCGCGTGTCCCCGATCGCGTCGGCTCCCAGGGCGCCCAGCAAGGTCGTCAGATTCCACAGCACGTACAGACTCAGCCCCGTGACGGCGAACCCGATGCGGGCACTGCGCCGCGTGGGCTGAGCCAGCGAAACGGCCGCCGTCTCGTCGATGACCCACTGGGCGGCAAAGGGGCGCATCAGGCGCGGGAGGGCAAGCAACTGCGACAGCCGCAGCCCGTAGAACGCGTTGCGCACCCCAAGGAAGAAGGCCCCGGCGGCCGCTGCAAGCGGGCTTGCTCCGCCGGCGAGCGCTCCTACGAGCGCGAACTGGGACGCACCGGTGAACACCAGGAGGCTGAGCGCACAGGTCTGCGTCAGCGTGAGCCCGCTGCCGGCCGAGGTCACCCCGAAGGCGAACCCGGACAGTCCGACGGCCACCCCCACCCCGAGGGCGTCTCGTACGACGGCGGCGTCCGGCCTGCCCCCACCGTCGGCGTCCGTACGCGACTGGGCATACCGCCGCCGGTGCCGCGCCCGCTCCCTGAAACCCGCCATGCGCCCATTGTCACGCCGACGCCGACGCCGACGCCGTCCGCGGTGTCGGGGCAGGCTGTCCGGCAACCCCGGTCCGTGGGGGACCCCCGCCCCCTTGAGGGGGCGAAGCAGCGAGGAGACGCCGCCGGCGTCCCCCGCCCGATCGCCGAAGACAACCCGCAGGTCAGGGCCATTGTCAGTGCTCGGGTGCAGGATGGACGCATGGTCAGCCCTGCACACCGAGCCCTGAACGGGTTCTCCCCCGCCACCCGCGGCTGGTTCACGGGAGCGTTCGACGCGCCCACCATCGCCCAGGCCGGCGCGTGGCAGGCCATCGCGGAGGGTTCGGACGTGCTCGTCGTCGCCCCCACCGGCTCCGGCAAGACCCTGGCCGCCTTCCTCGCCGCTCTGGACCAGCTTGCCTCCACACCCCCGCCCGCGGACCCCAGGAAGCGCTGCCGGGTGCTGTACGTCTCCCCTCTCAAGGCCCTCGCCGTCGACGTGGAGCGCAACCTCCGCAGCCCCCTCACCGGCATCCGCCAGGAATCCGTCCGCCTGGGCCTGCCCGAGCCCGGGGTCAAGGTGGGCATCCGCTCCGGCGACACCCCTCCGGCCGAGCGCCGGGCCCTGGCCACCCGCCCCCCGGACATCCTGATCACCACTCCGGAATCCCTGTTCCTGATGCTGACGTCGGCAACCCGGGACGCACTCACCGGCATCGAGACAGTGATCCTCGACGAGGTCCACGCCGTGGCCGGCACGAAGCGCGGCGCCCACCTGGCCCTCTCCCTGGAGCGCCTGGACGAACTCCTCCCGAAGCCGGCCCGCCGCATCGGCCTCTCCGCCACGGTCCGCCCCGTGGACGAGATCGCCCGCTACCTCTCCCCTCAGCGCAAGGTGGAGATCGTCCAGCCGAAGTCCGGCAAGGAGTTCGACCTCTCGGTCGTGGTTCCGGTCGAAGACCTCGGCGAACTCGGCGGCTCCCCGGTCGCCGAGGGCAACGAAGGCGCGGAACGCCCCTCCATCTGGCCCCATGTGGAGGAGCGGATCGCCGACCTCGTCCAGTCCCACCGCTCCACGATCGTCTTCGCGAACTCCCGCCGCCTCGCGGAACGCCTCTGCAACCGACTCAACGAGATCGCCTACGAGCGGGCCACCGGCGAACCCCTGGACGAACACCACGCCCCGGCCGAACTCATGGGCGGCTCTGGCGCGGCCCAGGGCGCGCCCCAGGTCATCGCCCGCGCCCACCACGGCTCGGTCTCCAAGGAACAGCGCGCCCTGGTCGAGGAAGACCTCAAAGCGGGCCGGCTCCCGGCCGTGGTGGCCACGTCCAGCCTCGAGCTCGGCATCGACATGGGGGCGGTGGACCTGGTGATCCAGGTCGAGTCGCCCCCCTCCGTGGCCTCCGGCCTGCAACGCGTCGGCCGCGCGGGCCACCAGGTCGGCGCGGTCTCCACCGGCGTGGTCTTCCCGAAGTACCGAGGCGACCTGGTCCAGGCAGCGGTCGTCACGGAACGCATGCGGACCGGCTCCATCGAGTCCCTGAAGGTCCCCGCGAACCCCCTGGACGTCCTCGCCCAGCAGCTCGTCGCGATGACCGCCATGGACACCTGGCAGCTCGACGACCTCCTCTCCACGGTCCGCAGGGCGGCCCCCTTCGCCTCCCTCCCCGAGTCCGCCTTCACCGCGGTCCTCGACATGCTCGCGGGCCGCTATCCCTCCGACGCCTTCGCCGAACTGCGCCCGCGCGTGGTCTGGGACCGCATCGCCGGCACGATCACCGGCCGCCCCGGCGCCCAGCGCCTCGCCGTCACCTCCGGCGGCACCATCCCCGACCGCGGCCTCTTCGGCGTCTTCCTGGCCGGCTCCGACCCCAAGAAGGGCGGCGGAAGGGTCGGCGAGCTCGACGAGGAGATGGTCTACGAGTCCCGCGTCGGGGACGTCTTCACGCTGGGCACCAGCTCCTGGCGCATCGAGGACATCACCCGCGACCGCGTCCTGGTCTCCCCCGCCCCCGGCGTCCCCGGCAGGCTCCCCTTCTGGAAGGGCGACCAGCTGGGCCGCCCCCTCGAGCTGGGCCGCGCGGTGGGCGCGTTCCTCCGCGAGGTCGGTTCCCTGCCCAAGAAGGACGCCCGCCTGCGCCTCCTCACGGCGGGCCTGGACGCATGGGCGGCGGACAACGTCATCTCGTACCTGGACGAGCAGCGCGAGGCCTGCGGCCATGTCCCGGACGACCGGACGATCGTCGTGGAGCGCTTCCGGGACGAACTCGGCGACTGGCGGGTCGTCGTCCACTCCCCCTTCGGCGCCCAGGTCCACGCCCCCTGGGCCCTCGCCCTCGGCGCCAAGCTCTCCGAGCGCTACGGCATGGACGCCCAGGTCATGCACGCCGACGACGGCATCGTCCTGCGACTGCCCGACGCCGACATGATGAGCCTGGACCTCCTCGACCGGGAACCGACCAGGAGCGGCACCGAGTACGACGCCGAGCAGGCTCCGGTGGGCGCCGCGGACGTCGTCTTCGACAAGGGCGAGGTCGACCAGATCGTCACCGACCAGGTCGGCGGCTCGGCCCTGTTCGCCGCCCGCTTCCGCGAATGCGCCGCCCGGGCGCTCCTGCTGCCGCGCCGCAACCCCGGTAAGCGCACGCCCTTGTGGCAGCAGCGCCAGCGTGCGTCCCAACTGCTCCAGGTGGCGAGCGAGTTCGGGTCGTTCCCGATCGTCCTGGAGGCGGTCCGCGAGTGCCTCCAGGACGTCTTCGACGTCCCCGGTCTAGTCGAGCTCATGGGCGACCTGGAGTCCCGCAGGGTCCGCCTGGTCGAGGTCACCACCCCCGAGCCCTCCCCCTTCGCCCGCTCCCTCCTCTTCGGCTATGTCGCCCAGTTCCTGTACGAGGGTGACTCGCCCCTCGCCGAGCGCCGGGCGGCGGCCCTCTCGCTGGACTCGCGTCTGCTGGCCGAGCTCCTGGGCCAGGCGGAGCTGCGCGAGCTGCTCGATGCCGAGGTGCTGACCGAGCTGGAGCGCGAGCTCCAGTGGCTCGCCGAGGACCGCCGGGTCAAGGACGTCGAGGGCGTCGCGGACATCCTCCGCGTCCTCGGCCCGCTCACGGACGCCGAGCTGGCCGAGCGCGGCGCCGAACCACAGTGGGCGCAGGAACTCGCCCGATCCCGTCGCGCGATCAAGGTCCGGGTCGGCGGCGCCGACCACTGGGCGGCGATCGAGGACGCGGGGCGCCTGCGCGACGCCCTCGGCACAGCGCTGCCGGTCGGCGTCCCGGAGGCTTTCACCGAACCGGTCAAGGACCCTCTGGGTGACCTCCTCGCGCGCTACGCCCGCACCCACGGCCCTTTCACCTCGGCGACGGCCGCCGCCCGCTTCGGCCTGGGCACGGCGGTCACCGAGGGTGCGTTGCAGCGCCTGGCCGCGAGCGGACGTGTGGTCCAGGGAGAGTTCCACCCGGCGGGCATCGGCCAGGAGTGGTGTGACGCGACCGTGCTCCGCCGCTTGCGCCGCCGCTCCCTGGCGGCCCTGCGGCACGAACTCGAACCGGTGCCGCCATCGGCCCTGGCCCAGTTCCTGCCGCAGTGGCAGCACATCGGCAAGGGCCACTCCCTGCGCGGCGTCGACGGGCTGGTGCGTGCCGTGGAGCAGTTGCAGGGCGCCTCCGTGCCCGCCTCCGCCCTGGAGAAACTCGTCCTGCCGTCACGCGTCATGAACTACACCCCGGCCATGCTCGACGAGCTCACCGCCGCCGGAGAGATCGTGTGGGCCGGAGCGGGCGCGCTCCCGGGCAAGGACGGCTGGGTCTCCCTGTACCTGGCGGACGCGGCCCCCCTCCTGCTGCCACCTCCCCACCCCCTGGAACTGACGGCGCTCCACCAGTCCGTCCTGGACGCCCTCACCGGCGGTTACGGCCTGTTCTTCCGCCAGATCGCCGACCAGGTCCGCGCCACCACCCACCCCGACGCCACCGACCCCCAACTCGCCGACGCCCTATGGGATCTGGCCTGGTCCGGGCGGCTCACCAACGACACCCTCACCCCCATGCGCTCTCTGCTGGGCTCCGGCCGCACCGCCGGTGCCACCGCCCACCGCGCGAAACGTACGATCCCCCGCGGCCGCTACGGCTCCCTCACCGCGGCCGCCCGGCCCGCCTCCCGCACCGGACCGCCGACCGTAGCCGGCCGCTGGTCCCTGCTCCCGCCCCGCGAGGCCGACCCGACCGTGCGCGCCCACGCCCTGGCCCGGACCCTCCTCGACCGGCACGGAGTGGTCACCCGGGGAGCCGTGTCGGCGGAGGGTGTCGAGGGCGGCTTCTCGGCGACGTACCGCATCCTCTCCGCCTTCGAGGACAGTGGCCAGGCCCGCCGCGGTTACGTGGTGGAGGGTCTCGGCGCCGCCCAGTTCGCCATGGACGGCGCGGTCGACCGTCTCCGCGCGGTGTCCAACGCCCGCGACCGCGGCGAGCCGCTGCCGCAGAGCGGCGCTCCCGACATCTGGACTTCGGACGTGGCACCCGACGCCCCCGGGGCAACCCACGACCGCGCACAAGGCGACCCCGCGACCGAGGACTGGGACTGGACCCGCGCCTTCGACCACCCCGACGGCCCCGGCCAGGAAGCCGACCCGGCCCTCACTTTCGGTTCCCCGCCCGCCGCGTCCCCCGCCTCCCGCGACGAGTACGTCTCACCGCGCGACTACCCGCCCCAGCCCACCCCCCAGCACTGGCAGGGCACCCCCTCGTACGATTCCGGCTTCGGCAACCGCAGACAGACCGCCTCCGACGCCTCCCGAGCCGTGGTCCTCGCCGCAGCCGACCCCGCCAACGCCTACGGGGCCGCCCTCCCCTGGCCCGACCCCCCGACCGAGGCAGGGCACAAGCCGGGCCGCAAGGCGGGCTCCCTCGTGGTCCTCGTGGACGGCGAGCTCACCCTCTACATGGAGCGGGGCGGCAAGACCCTCCTGGCCTGGCCCTCAGCCCCCGACACCACCCCCAGCGACGATCCCCGTCTCCGCACGGCGTCCGAGGCCCTCGCCGCAGCCGCCAAGGCCGGTTCGCTGGGCACCGTCACAGTGGAACGCGTCAACGGCACCGCAGCCCTGACCTCCCCTCTCGGCACCCTCCTGGAAACAGCGGGCTTCATCGCCACCCCACGGGGTCTGCGGCTACGCGCCTGACTCCCCACACCTCACAGCACCGTGGCCCCGTCGCCGCAGCCCCGCGCCGGGCCCGGGGGGAAGGCGGGACGAGGCGCGGCCCCGCGCGTCACGAACGCCAGCACCCACCCGGCGCACCGGCCCCCGGCTGCCCCAGGAGCGCGACCGCGCCACGAACGCCCCACCACGCCGCCGCAGCCGCAGCCGCCGACGAGCACGCCCCACAGGGGCCACCCGCACCCGACCATGAATCCCGCACGGGTGGTGCGGGTGGGACCAAACCGGCCGAAGGCGAAGCCGAGGCCGAACCCACCACCCGCAGCCGCACCAGACCCCCATCCCCATGCCACCCTTGACCCATGCCCGAAGGAGACACCGTCTGGCAAGCCGCCAAGCGCCTGCACACCGCCCTCGCGGACAAGGTGCTGACCCGCAGCGACCTCAGGGTGCCGAAATACGCCACAGCCGACCTCACGGGCCGCAGGGTCCTGGACGTCACCCCTCGCGGCAAGCACCTCCTCACCCGCATCGAAGGCGGCCTGACCCTCCACTCCCACCTCCGCATGGACGGCTCCTGGAAGGTGTACGCCGAGAACCAGCGCTGGACAGGCGGCCCCACCCACCAGATCCGCGCCATCCTGGCCAACACCGACCGCACAGCCGTCGGCTACCGCCTCCCCGTCCTCGAACTGATCCGCACCGCGGACGAGCACAAGGCCGTCGGCCACCTCGGCCCCGACCTCCTCGGCCCGGACTGGGACCCCGAGCGCGCCCTCGCCAACCTGCTCCAGGACCGGGCCCGCCCTCTCGGCGAGGCCCTCCTCGACCAGCGCAATCTCGCGGGCATCGGCAATGTCTACAAGAGCGAACTCTGCTTCCTGCTCGGCGTCACCCCCTGGCTCCCCGTCGGCGCCCTCCCCGCAGACCGCGCCGCACAGCTCCCCGCGCTCGCCAAGAAACTCCTGGAGGCCAACCGCGACCGCCCGATCCGCAGGACGACCGGCACGACCACCACGACCGGCACGACGGGCCGCCGCGGCCAGGACCTGTTCGTCTACGGCCGCGCCCCCCGCCCGTGCCTGCGCTGCCGCACCTCCATCCGCGTCGCCGACCAGGGCGACGGGTCCCGAGAACGCCCCACGTACTGGTGCCCGCACTGCCAGACCGGCCCGACCCCGAGCCCCACCCCACACCGCAGGGCACCGGACGAAGGCACCCCCAGAACCCCACGCCGTACGACCAATTGACGCCCCGTCAGAAACGCTCGTACCGTCGCTCCATGGCCGTCAGCGCGTACGACCTCACCGGACGCACCGCGTTCGTCACCGGCGCCGCCAGCGGCATCGGCCGCGCGAGTGCCGTCCTGCTCGCCCAGGCGGGCGCCACCGTCCACGGCGCCGACCTCGACGCGTCGGGACTGCACGAGACGGCGTCCTTGATCAAGGACGCCGGCGGCACCGCGCACTCCCACCCTCTCGACGTCACCGACCGCGAACAGCTCCGTGAGGCCATCACCTCCTGCGAGCGCCTCGATGTGCTGGCCGCGGTCGCCGGGATCATGCACAGCAGCCCGGTCCTGGAGACGACGGACGAGGACCTCGACCGTGTTCTGAACGTCAACTTCAAGGGTGTGCTCCACGCCTGCCAGGAAGCGGCCCGCCTGATGATCGAGCGGAAGACGGGAGGGAGCATCGTCACGATGGCCTCCGGGGCCGTGGACACGGGCGGCCCCGGTCTGCTCTGCTACGGCGCGGCCAAGGCAGCCGTGGTCCAGCTCACCAAGACCCTGGCCACCGAGGTCGGCGGATACGGCATCCGGGTCAACGCCGTCGCGCCGGGCTGGATCCGCACCCCCATGACCGACCGCCACGACCAGGAGGCCCAGGCCCGCACCGAGGCGCTCATGTCCCGCATGTCCCCGCTCAAGCGCGTCGGCGAACCGGAGGACATCGCCCACGCCGTGCTCTACCTGGCCTGCGACGCCTCGTCCTTCACGACGGGCCAGATCCTCCGCCCGAACGGCGGGGTGGCGATGCCGTGGTAGCCGCACCCTCATCCCCGGCCTCCGCACCATCATCCCCGGCCTCCGCACCATCATCCCCGGCCTCCGCGGCGTGCACGACCGCCCCCGCAGGTCTCCCCGCCCGCCACGCCTGACGCCACCGTCCAGCGGCCACGGCCCCCGCGGCCCGCGCCTTCGGCACACAGTGCACCGGCAGCAGGCTCAGCCCCCACCCACCCGCCGCGACCGCCCCTTCGAGCACCCCGGCGTCCGGGGCCAGCACCAGCCGCGCCACAGCGCACCACCACAGTGCCCCGAGCCCGAGAGCCATCCCCCGGCGTACTGTCGGCCCCGCCATGCAGCCACCTCCGGCCCGGACGCTAGACGGCCGCCCCATTCCCGGGGAGGGCGCACCAAGGGCACACGGACGCATCGGCGCGGCCGTCGCTCCAAGATGCACGAAAACCCCGACCGGCGCCTCTCCAGACCAGCTGGAGAAACCCGTCCGGGGCCTCGCAGACTTCCTCTCGGCGAGCCATCAGCGCGATGGCACACCGAGCGCGAGCGTCACGCCGCTACGACGTCCACCGCTTCGCTCGGCGCCTTGATGGTCACTCGTTCCGGTGGCACACCCTTCACCGACACAGAACCCAGCATCGGGCGCACGGGCGCCGGTACGGGCTCGCGGGGGGTGGCCGCAGCAGACTGGGCCAGCTCGGCGAGGGCGAGCTCGTCGCTCACTTCCCGCATGAGCTCGGACATCCGTACGTCCAACGCGTCGCAGATCGCGGAGAGCAGTTCGGAGGAAGCCTCCTTCTGCCCCCGCTCCACCTCGGAGAGATAGCCGAGTGAGACTCGGGCGGAGGAGGAGACTTCGCGCAGAGTACGGCCCTGGCGCTGGCGCTGCCGACGCAGCACGTCACCCAGTAGGCGACGGAGCAGAATCATCGGTGGCTCCCTCCTCGGACCGCGTAGCCGCATCCTTCACGCCCCACCGTACCGCCTTGCGCCGCGGCCGTGCGGGGAGCGATGTCGTGTTCACTCAGGGCTGCAAACATCAAAACCCCCCGTTCCGTTCCGTATCCTGTGCCCGCTCATTCCCGGTCTGTTCGCTCGCGAGCTCCTCCAGGAGGAGTGCGAGTACGCTCCGTACACTCTCCATACGAATTTCCGCGCGGTCGCCGTTCAACCGCAGCGCGGTCACTTTCCCGCCATTCGTTGCCTCGGACGCGCCCGCGGAGGGCCCGTCGACGGCCACGAAAACCGTTCCGACGGGCTTGCCGTCCTGCGGTTCGGGGCCCGCGACTCCGGTGGTCGCGATGCCCCAGTCGGCGCCGAGTGCCTTGCGCACTCCAGCCGCCATCTGGGCCGCGACCTGCGGATCCACCGCACCTCTCTGGTCCAGCAGGGTGGCGTCGACACCCAGCAGCTCATGCTTCAGTTCGGTGGCGTAGGCGGTCACCGAACCCCGGAACGCCTGGGACGCGCCGGGAGCCGCTGTGATTTCCGCCGCAACCAGCCCGCCGGTGAGCGACTCGGCGACCGCGAGCGTCTGACCCTTCACGGTGAGTAGTTGCACCACTTGAGCGGCCGGGGAATTCACGCTTCCGTCTCCTCCAACGCCGCCCTGCGCTCGGCGATTCCCTGCCTGCGCAGGACAATGGCCTGTCTCACATAGTCGAGTCCGGTCGCGACGGTCAGCACGACCGCCACAGCCATCACCCAGAACCTCGCGGTGGCCAGCCACCCCGTCAGCGCCAGGATGTACATCCCTACGGCGATGCCCTGGCCGAGGGTCTTGAGCTTGCCGCCCCGGCTCGCCGGGATCACGCCGTACCGGATGACGAGGAAACGCAGCAGGGTGATGCCCAGTTCCCTGCCGAGGATGACGATCGTCACCCACCAGGGCAGGTCGCCGAGCCCGGAGAGACAGATCAGCGCCGCCCCCATGATCGCCTTGTCGGCGATGGGGTCGGCGATCTTCCCGAAGTCCGTGACGAGGTTGTAGGCACGCGCCAGGTGACCGTCGAACAGGTCGGTGATCATGGCGACCGCGAAGGCCGCCCAGGCGAACGAGCGCCACGCGGGGTCGTGTCCGCCGTCGGCCAGCATCAGGGCGACGAAGCCGGGCACGAGGACCAGCCGGAGCATGGTCAGCAGATTGGCGATGTTCCAGACGCTGGCCTGGTTGACGGCCGCGGCCGTGATCTTCCCCCCGCGCGCGGGCTTCGCGCCGGAGTCGACGTCGGCCTCCGAAGCCGCTCCGGCCACGATCCCCACGCCGGGGACGGCACCGGCGCGCACCTCGGCGGCCGTACCGGAGACCAGGTCCGAGGGAGTGCTCGGTGCCGCGCCGGACGCGGCGCCCGAGACCGCGCCCGCCGGTCCGCCCTTCGCGGCGGAGGGGCCACCCGCAGCGGACGCCGGAACTCCGGTCATCTGCCCGCCTCCTCACTACACGCGAGCGAGCCGTCGAGCGGCTCGGCCACCAGGTCGACACCTTCGGTACCGACCACCTTCGCCTCGACCATACGACCGACACTCAGACCTTCGCCGCTCGTGAGCAGCACCTGGCCGTCGGTCTCCGGCGCCTGGTGCGCGCCGCGGCCGTACACGCCCTCCTCGTCGACGGACTCGACCAGCACGTGCACGGTCTCGCCGACGCGCTCCTCGGCGCGCTGCGAGACGAGTTCCTCGGCGAGCCGGGAGACACGCGCCAGACGCTCGGCGACGAGGTCCTCGTCCAGCTTGTTCTCGTACGTCGCCGCTTCGGTGCCCTCCTCGTCGGAGTACCCGAAGACACCGATGGCGTCCAGTCGCGCGCCGTTCAGGAACCGCTCCAGCTCGGCGAGGTCGGCCTCGGTCTCGCCGGGGAAGCCCACGATGAAGTTGGAGCGCACGCCGGCCTCGGGGGCCTTGCCCCGGATGGTGTCGAGGAGCTCCAGGAAGCGGTCGGTGTCGCCGAAGCGGCGCATGGCGCGCAGCACGTCGGGAGCGGAGTGCTGGAAGGACAGGTCGAAGTAGGGCACCACCTTGGGGGTGGAGGTGAGCACGTCGATCAGGCCGGGCCGCATCTCGGCGGGCTGGAGGTAGCTGACCCGCACGCGTTCGAGACCGTCGACCTCGGCGAGCTCGGGCAGGAGGGACTCGAGGAGGCGGATGTCTCCGAGGTCCTTGCCGTACGACGTGTTGTTCTCGGAGACCAGCATGATCTCCTTGACGCCCTGCTCGGCCAGCCAGCGCGTCTCGTTGAGGACGTCCGAGGGGCGGCGGGAGATGAAGGAGCCGCGGAAGGACGGGATGGCGCAGAAGGAGCAGCGCCGGTCGCAGCCCGAGGCGAGCTTCACCGAGGCGACCGGGGAGCCGTCCAGACGGCGGCGCAGGGGCGCACGGGGGCCGGAGGCCGGAGCCAGCCCCTCCGGAAGGTCGGCGGGTGCCGCCTCGGGGGCTTCGGCGGCCGGCGCGTGTCCGGGCAGCGCGACGGACGCCGCGGACTCCTGGCGCTGGGAGGGGCTGATCGGCAGGAGCTTGCGCCGGTCGCGCGGGGTGTGCGCGGCGTGGATACCACCGCTGAGGATCGTCTGGAGCCTGTCGGAGATGTCGGCGTAGTCGTCGAAGCCGAGCACCCCGTCCGCTTCCGGCAGGGCCTCGGCGAGGTCCTTGCCGTACCGCTCGGCCATGCAGCCCACCGCCACGACGGCCTGGGTTCTGCCGTGGCCCTTGAGGTCGTTGGCCTCCAGGAGGGCGTCGACGGAGTCCTTCTTGGCGGCCTCGACGAAGCCACAGGTGTTGACGACGGCGACATCCGCGTCTGCGGCGTCCTCCACGAGATCCCAGCCGTCCGCCTCCAAACGGCCTGCGAGCTCCTCCGAGTCCACCTCGTTGCGGGCGCAGCCAAGAGTGACGAGTGCGACGGTACGGCGTTCAGGCATGGGCTCAAGACTACTTCGTCCCGCTGACACCCCACGTCGAAGGGGTTGGCCGATCCTGGCCAACCCCTTCGCGACAGAAACCGAACAGATGTCTAGCCGACCTGCGGGTCGCCCTTGGTGTACGTCAGGCGCTCCACGGCGCCGGGCTGCCAGTCGTCGTCGATCTTCTTGCCGTTCACGTACAGCTGGATCGCCCCGGCGTCACCGAGGACGAGGTTGATCTTGTCGCTGTCCTGGAAGGTCTTGCTGTTGCCCTGGGTGAGCAGCCCGTCGAAGAGGGTCCGGCCGTTGTGGTCCTTGGCGAGGATCCAGCTCTTTCCGTCGGTGGCGCTGACCTGGACGGTCACCTTGTCCTGGGGCGCAGCCGCGATGGCGCTGTCCGACGGCGTGGGCTTCGGGCTCTCGGGGGTCTTGTCGGACTTGGGCGTCGGGGACTTGCTGGTGGCGGGCGTGGTGCCGTCGGCGACCTGCGTCGTCCCGCCGTCGTCGCCGCCTTTGAAGGCGGTGAACCCTACGAAGCCGACCACGGCGACGATCGCGGCGACCATGGCCGCGGTCCAGTTGGGCCCGCGGCGCTCGGGACGGATGCGCTCCGCCTCGAACAGCGGGGCGGCCGGGGTCGGCGCCGGACGCCCACCGCCGTGATCGGCGGCGTACTGGTCCAGCAGGGGGGCCGGATCCAGGTGGACGGCCTTGGCCAGGGTCCGGATGTGCCCCCGGGCGTACACATCGCCACCGCAGGGGGCGAAGTCGTCCGCCTCGATGGCATGCACGATGGCGATACGGACCCTGGTGGCGTTGCTGACGTCGTCGACGGTCAGCCCGGCCGCGATCCGCGCCTGTTTCAGGGCGTGGCCGACGGAGAGGCGGGCTTCCTGCCGGTCGTCTTCGAACGGACGCTCGTCTTCAGGGGAGTTGCCGATGGACACGGGGGCGCCTTTCGAGCGTATAGCCACCTGTGCTGGGGGTTCAGTCTAGGGGGGGTGCGAAAGAGTGGGGCAACCGGGCGGTGGGACTTTGTACGCCATCGGAATGGCCGAACACACCGATGGCGGGGCAGCGGCTTTTCGCTTCCCTCAACTTGACGTACGACGAAGGGAAACGGTTGCTCGATGATCCCTTACGGGTGAGTCACGATCGAACATCGGTGGCCGCACCCGCTCCGGGCTCTCATCAAGCCTCCCCGCGGATGACCGCGAGCACTCCGTCCAGTTCGTCGGCCTTCACAAGAACGTCACGAGCCTTGGACCCCTCGCTGGGCCCGACGATGCCCCGGGACTCCATGAGGTCCATCAGCCGACCCGCCTTCGCGAACCCGACCCGCAGCTTGCGCTGGAGCATGGAGGTCGACCCGAACTGCGTGGAGACGACCAGCTCGGCCGCCTGGCACAGCAGGTCGAGATCGTCGCCGATCTCCTCGTCGATCTCCTTCTTCTGCTTGGTGCCCACGACGACGTCGTCCCGGAAGACCGGCGCCATCTGGTCCTTGCAGTGCTGGACGATCGCCGCGACCTCGTCCTCGGTCACGAAGGCACCCTGCATACGGGTGGGCTTGTTGGCGCCCATCGGCAGGAACAGCCCGTCGCCCTTGCCGATCAGCTTCTCGGCGCCCGGCTGGTCGAGGATGACCCGCGAGTCGGCGAGCGAGGACGTGGCGAAGGCGAGCCGCGAGGGCACGTTCGCCTTGATCAGACCGGTGACGACGTCCACCGACGGCCGCTGGGTGGCGAGCACCAGGTGGATGCCGGCCGCGCGCGCGAGCTGCGTGATCCGCACGATCGCGTCCTCGACATCCCGCGGGGCGACCATCATCAGGTCGGCGAGCTCGTCGACGATCACCAGCAGGTACGGGTACGGCTGGAGCTCCCGCTCACTGCCCTCGGGCAGTTTGACCTTGCCGTTCCTGATGGCCTCGTTGAAGTCGTCGATGTGCCGGAAGCCGTACGCCGCCAGGTCGTCGTAGCGAAGGTCCATCTCCCGTACGACCCACTGGAGCGCCTCGGCGGCCCTCTTCGGGTTGGTGATGATCGGCGTGATCAGGTGCGGGATGCCCTCATAGGCCGTCAGCTCCACGCGCTTGGGGTCGACGAGGACCATGCGCACGTCCTCGGGGGTCGCGCGGACCATGATGGAAGTGATCAAGCAGTTAATGCACGACGACTTACCGGAACCGGTGGCTCCGGCGACGAGCACGTGCGGCATCTTCGCGAGGTTGGCCATGACATAGCCGCCCTCGACGTCCTTGCCGAGCGCGACCAGCATGGGGTGCTCGTCCTCGGCGGCCGCCGCGAGCCGCAGCACGTCACCGAGGTTGACCATCTCCCGGTCGGTGTTGGGGATCTCGATGCCGACCGCGGACTTGCCGGGGATCGGGCTGATGATCCGCACGTCGGGGCTGGCGACGGCGTACGCGATGTTCTTGGCCAGCGCGGTGATCCGCTCGACCTTCACGGCGGGCCCGAGCTCGACCTCGTAACGCGTGACCGTCGGCCCGCGCGTGAAGCCGGTGACGGCGGCGTCGACCTTGAACTCCGTGAAGACGTTCGTCAGCGAGGCCACTATGGCGTCGTTGGCCGCGCTGCGCGCCTTGCCGGGCCCGCCGCGCTCCAGGAGGTCGAGGGAGGGCAGCGCGTAGGTGATGTCGCCGGACAGCTGGAGCTGCTCCGCGCGCGGGGGCAGTTCGCTCGGAGCCTCGGGAGCGGGCTTGGTGAGGTCGGCGACCTCGACCTTGAGCTTGTCCTGCTTCGGGCGCGTCTCCTGCTTGGGCCGCGCGGCCGGGACCGGAGTGGGTACGGGGGTCGTCTCCACCCGGTCGCCCACGCTCACGCCGTGGGTGAGGTCGGCGACCAGCGGCGAGGGCGGCAGGCCGTGCATGACGACGCCGTCCAGATCCGCCGCGGCGGCCGCGGCGATGTCCACGGCGTCCATCTGCCGGTCCATCGAGGGCTGCGGCACCGCCGACCGCCGGGGGCGCCCACGACGCTGTGTGAGGGCCTGCTGCTCCGCTCCGTCGGGGTCGTACGACTCGGGCGCGGAACCTCGCCTGCGCCCACGCGCGGGCAGCGCCTCGCGCCACTGCTCGTCGTAGCGCTCGTCGTCCTCGCCGAATTCGTCCTCCACCGGTTCCGGGAGGATCCCGAGCCGCACACCGAGTTCCCGCAGCCGCCGTGGAATGGCGTTGACCGGGGTGGCCGTGACGACGAGCAGCCCGAAGACCGTCAGCAGCACGAGCAGCGGTACGGCGAGGACCTCGCCCATGGTGTACGTCAGCGGGGTGGCTGCTCCCCAGCCGATGAGGCCGCCGGCGTCCCTTATCGCCTGCATGCCGTCGCTGCGGGCCGGTGAGCCGCAGGCGATGTGGACCTGGCCGAGCACGCCGATGACGAGCGCCGACAGACCGATCACGATCCGGCCGTTGGCCTCGGGCTTCTCGGGGTGCCGGATGAACCGTACGGCGATGACCGCGAGCAGTATCGGCACGAGCAGGTCGAGCCGGCCGAAGGCGCCGGTCACGATGATCTCGACGAGGTTGCCGACGGGGCCGCGCAGGTTCGACCAGGTGCCGGCGGCCACGATCAGGCCGAGAGCGAGCAGCAGGAGTGCCACGCCGTCCTTCCGGTGCGCGGGGTCGAGGTTCTTCGCGCCCTGCCCTATCCCGCGGAACACTGCGCCCACGCCATGGGCGAGGCCGAGCCAGACGGCCCGGACGAGGCGGTAGACGCCTCCGGTCGGGCTGGGCGCCGGCCTCGGTGGCACCGCCTTCTTCACCGCGGCTTTCCTGGCGGGCGCCTTCTTCGCCGGTGCTTTCTTCGTGGGGGCCTTCCGCGCCGGACCCTTCGCGGGAGCGGCAGCCTTCTTGGCGGGCTGCTTCTTGGCTGCCGAGGGACGTGAGGCCATAGGTGTGAGATTACCGGTGGAGACGACCGCGGACACGTGTGCCCACTGCTTCACCCGTTCGTGTCGCGCCTGGAGAGCTGCCGAGCTGACGCGGGCTCACCCGCGGGAAGCGCGGGAACACTTGCGCCACGCGTCAGTTCCGATCAGTTCCGCTCAGTTCTGCGAGGGCACCGACGGCGAACTCCCGGTGCCCGGCTCCAGCGCGTCCAGTGCCCGCCGCAACCCCGTGAGTTTGCGTTCGAGATGGGCCGCGGTGGCGACCGCGGCCGCGTCCGCCGACTCGTCGTCGAGTTGCTTGGAGAGTGCCTCGGCCTGCTCCTCGACCGCCGCGAGCCGCGCGGACAGCTCGGCGAGCAGACCCGCCGGCTCCTTCGCGTCCCCGACCGCCGCCCTGCCTCCGCCGCCCTCCAACTGGAGCCGCAGCAGCGCCGCCTGCTCCCGCAGCTGGCAGTTCTTCATGTAGAGCTCGACGAACACCGAGACCTTCGCGCGCAGCACCCACGGGTCGAACGGCTTGGAGATGTAGTCCACCGCACCGGCCGCGTATCCCCGGAAGGTGTGGTGCGGCCCGTGGTTGATGGCGGTGAGGAAGATGATCGGGATGTCCCGGGTCCGCTCCCGCCGTTTGATGTGCGCCGCGGTCTCGAAACCGTCCATGCCCGGCATCTGGACGTCCAGCAGAATCACCGCGAAGTCGTCCGTGAGCAGCGCCTTGAGCGCTTCCTCCCCGGACGATGCCCGCACCAGTGTCTGATCGAGCGCGGAGAGGATGGCCTCCAGCGCCAGCAGATTCTCCGGCCGGTCATCGACCAGGAGGATCTTGGCCTTCTGCACCATGGCCCGCCCTCCTCGCCCCGGATGTGCACCGGGTGCCGCCCCTGGGGACGACTCCCTTTCGCCGCCCGTCCTTGTGCCGGTCATCGTAGCCGCACCCTGTCTGTCGCCACACCCTGTCACCGTGATGTCACTGTGCACGAAGCAGAAACGTAGTGGGAGAACAGAAGGTTCCCCGAATCCCGTACTTCTACACGGCGCCGGACACACTGAGTCAGCAACTCCGCGTGAACGTCGCTGATTCCCGTCACTCCCCCCGCATCCACTGCTGCATCACCGACAGCAGATGATCGGGGTCGACCGGCTTGGTCACGTAGTCGGAGGCGCCCGACTCGATCGCCTTCTCCCGGTCGCCCTTCATCGCCTTGGCGGTCAGCGCGATGATCGGGAGCCCGGCGAACTGCGGCATCCTGCGGATCGCGTTGGTCGTCGCGTAACCGTCCATCTCGGGCATCATGATGTCCATCAGGACGACCGCCACGTCCTCGTGCTGTTCCAGCACCTCGATGCCCTCACGGCCGTTCTCCGCGTAGAGCACCGACAGTCCGTGCTGTTCGAGGACGCTGGTCAGCGCGAAGACATTGCGGATGTCGTCGTCGACGATCAGCACCTTCTCGCCGCCGAACCGGATGCCCCGGCGCGGCTGCGGCGTGCTCTGGTGCTCCACCGCCGACCACTGGTCCGGCTGCCCGATCCGCTGTTCGAGGGCCGGTGCGGTCCTGCGACGGCGCCGGAAGAGCGCCGCGGCACCGTTCTGTGTCTCCTGGTACGACCTCACCTCGGCCGGCGTCTCGACCTCGACCCCGGACCGCCCGTTCTCCGACGCGGACGCCACCAGGTCGCCGGCCTCCAGGGCGGGCATGGAGTGCTGGTAGCCCTGCGGCGGGAGTTCGCTGGGGTGCAGCGGCAAATACAGCGTGAACGTCGATCCGCGTCCCGGCTCGCTCTGCGCGTGGATCTCTCCGCCGAGCAGTTGTGCGATCTCCCGCGAGATCGACAGCCCGAGTCCGGTGCCGCCGTACTTGCGGCTCGTCGTGCCGTCGGCCTGCTTGAACGCCTCGAAGATCACCCGCATTTTGCTGGCCGCGATACCGATACCGGTGTCGGTCACCGAGAACGCGATCAGGTCGGCGTCCGGGTCGCGCAGCGAACCGGCCTCCAGCAGCTGCTCCCGGATCGCGACCGGCACCTCCCGCCCGGCGGGCCGGATGACCAGCTCGACGGCCCCGGAGTCGGTGAACTTCACTGCGTTGGACAGCAGGTTGCGCAGCACCTGGAGCAGCCGCTGCTCGTCGGTGTGCAGTGTGGCGGGCAGCTCGGGCGAGACCCGCACGGACAGGTCGAGTCCCTTCTCCGCGGTCAGCGGCCGGAACGTGGCCTCCACGTAGTCCACGAGCTGCACGAGCGCGATACGCGTCGGCGAGACGTCCATCTTGCCCGCCTCGACCTTCGACAGGTCGAGGATGTCGTTGATGAGCTGGAGCAGGTCGGAGCCCGCACCATGGATGGTCTCGGCGAACTCGACCTGCTTCGGGGTGAGGTTGGAGTCCGCGTTGTCGGCGAGCAGTTTGGCGAGGATCAGCAGCGAGTTCAGCGGCGTCCGCAGCTCGTGCGACATGTTGGCCAGGAACTCGCTCTTGTACCGCATGGACACGGCTAGCTGTTCGGCGCGCTCCTCCAGGACCTGCCGCGCCTCCTCGATCTCGGTGTTCTTGACCTCGATGTCGCGGTTCTGCTGGGCCAGCAGCTCGGCCTTCTCCTCCAGCTCGGCGTTGGACGCCTGGAGGGCCTTCTGCCGGTTCTCCAACTCGGCCGACCGCTCCCGCAGTTGTTCGGTCAGCTCCTGCGACTGCTTCAGCAGCACCTCGGTCTTGGTGTTGACGGAGATGGTGTTGACGCTGGTCGCGATCATCTCGGCGATCTGGTTGAGGAAGTCCTTCTGGATCTGTGTGAAGGGTGTGAAGGACGCGAGCTCGATGACGCCGAGCACCTTGCCCTCGAACAGCACCGGGAGGACGATCACCTGCGCGGGCGGCGCCTCTCCGAGACCGGAGGAGATCTTCAGATAGCCGCTGGGCGCGTTCTCCACCAGGATCGTGCGCTTCTCCTCCGCGGCCGTCCCGATGAGCGCCTCCCCCGGCCGGAACGACGTCGGCATGGACCCCATCGAGTAGCCGTACGACCCGAGCATCCGCAGCTCGTACTGATCCTCGGCCTCGGTGCTCATGTCCTTGCCGTCCAGGAGCGGCATCGCCACGAAGAACGCGCCGTGCTGGGCGGTCACCACCGGCGTCAGCTCGCTCATGATCAGCGAGGCCACGTCCTCCAGGTCCCGGCGGCCCTGCATGAGCGCCGAGATACGGGCCAGGTTGCCCTTGAGCCAGTCCTGCTCCTTGTTGGCGATCGTGGTGTCGCGCAGGTTGGCGATCATCTTGTTGATGTAGTCCTGGAGCTCCTGGATCTCGCCGGACGCGTCCACGTCGATCTTCAGGTTCAGGTCGCCCCGGGTCACCGCGGTGGCGACCCGCGCGATGGCCCGTACCTGGCGAGTAAGGTTTCCTGCCATTTCGTTCACGGACTCGGTCAGGTCGCGCCAGGTGCCGTCGACGTCACGCACGCGTGCCTGGCCGCCGAGCTGTCCTTCGGTACCCACCTCGCGGGCGACCCGGGTGACCTCCTCGGCGAAGGACGACAGCTGGTCGACCATCGTGTTGATGGTCGTCTTCAGCTCCAGGATCTCGCCGCGGGCGTCGATGTCGATCTTCTTGGTCAGGTCGCCCTTGGCGATGGCCGTGGTCACCATGGCGATGTTCCGGACCTGACCGGTCAGGTTCGATGCCATCTGGTTCACGGACTCGGTGAGGTCCTTCCAGGTGCCGGCCACACCGGGCACCCGCGCCTGACCGCCGAGGATGCCGTCCGTGCCCACCTCGCGGGCCACCTTGGTGACCTGGTCGGCGAACGAGCTCAGCGTCTTGACCATGGTGTTGAAGGTGTCGGCGAGCTGTGCGACCTCACCACGCGCCTCGATCGTCACCGTCCGCGTGAGGTCGCCGTTGGCGACCGCGTTCGCGACCTGGGAGATGTTGCGCACCTGCATGGTCAGGTTGTTGGCCATCAGGTTCACGTTGTCGCTGAGGTCCTTCCAGATGCCCGTGACACCCGGCACCCGCGCCTGACCGCCCAGCTGCCCCTCGGTGCCCACCTCACGGGCCACCCGGGTCACCTGCTCGGCGAAGGACGACAGCTGGTCCACCATCGTGTTGACGGTGGTGACGAGCTCGAGGATCTCGCCCTTCGCATCGACGGTGATCTTCTTCGAGAGATCGCCCTTGGCGACCGCGGTGGTGACCTCGGCGATGTTGCGCACCTGAATGGTCAGGTTGTTCGCCATGAAGTTCACGGACTGCGTGAGGTCCTTCCAGGTGCCGGAGACACCCTGCACCTCGGCCTGGCCGCCGAGGATGCCCTCGGTGCCCACCTCGCGGGCCACCCGCGTCACCTGGTCGGCGAAGCTGGAGAGCTGGTCCACCATCGTGTTGAGTGTGTTCTTCAGCTCCAGGATCTCGCCCCGCGCATCGACGTCGATCTTCTGCGACAGGTCACCCCGGGCCACCGCGGTGGCCACCTGGGCGATGTTGCGCACCTGGGCAGTCAGGTTTCCTGCCATTCCGTTCACGGAGTCGGTGAGGTCGCGCCACACACCGGCCACACCGGGCACCTGGGCCTGTCCGCCGAGCCGGCCCTCGGTGCCCACGTCCCGGGCCACTCGGGTCACCTGGTCGGCGAAGGCGGAGAGCTGGTCCACCATCGTGTTGATGGTGTTCTTCAGCTCCAGGATCTCGCCGCGCGCGTCCACGTCGATCTTCTGCGACAGGTCACCCCGGGCCACCGCCGTCGTCACCTGGGCGATCTGCCGCACCTGCGAGGTGAGGTTGCCGCCCATGAAGTTGACGGAGTCGGTGAGCTCTTTCCAGGTCCCGGAGACCCCGGGCACGACGGCCTGACCGCCGAGCCGGCCCTCGGTGCCCACGTCCCGGGCCATCCGCGTCACCTGGTCGGCGAAGGCCGAGAGCTGGTCCACCATCGTGTTCACGGTGTTCTTCAGCTGGAGCATCTCGCCGGAGACGTCCACGGTGACCTTCTGCGACAGGTCACCGTTGGCCACCGCCGTCGTCACCTGGGCGATGTTCCTCACCTGTCCGGTGAGATTCCTGAACGCCGTGTTGACGGAGTCGGTGAGGTCCTTCCAGGTACCGGCCGCCCCGGGCACCTGCGCCTGCCCGCCCAGCTCGCCCTCGACACCGATCTCGCGCGCCACGCGCGTGACCTCGGCACCGAACGCGGACAGCTGGTCCACCATCCCGTTGACGGTGTTCTTCAGCTCCAGCATCTCGCCGGCCACGTCGACGGTGACCTTCTGCGACAGGTCACCGTTGGCCACCGCCGTCGTCACGGCGGCGATGTCCCGCACCTGCGTGGTGAGGTTCCGGAAGACCGTGTTCACCGAATCGGTGAGGTCCTTCCACGTCCCCGCCGCGCCCGGCACGTTCGCCTGTCCGCCGAGCTGCCCCTCGGCACCGACCTCGTTGGCCACGCGGGTGACCTCATCCGCGAAGATCCGCAGCGTCTCGGTCATCTGGTTGATCGTGTCCGCGAGCTGTGCGACCTCGCCGCGTGCGGAGACCGTCACCTTCTGCGACAGGTCACCACTGGCCACCGCCGTCGTCACCTGGGCGATCCCGCGCACCTGGGCCGTCAGGTTGCCGGCCATGAGGTTCACCGAATCGGTGAGGTCCTTCCACACCCCGGCCACGCCCGGCACCTGCGCCTGGCCGCCGAGCTCGCCCTCGACACCCACCTCGCGCGCGACGCGGGTCACCTCGGAGGAGAAGGACGAGAGCTGGTCCACCATCGTGTTGACGGTGTTCTTCAGTTCCAGCATCTCGCCGGCCACGTGAACCGTGACCTTCCGGGACAGATCACCCTTGGCCACCGCCGTGGTCACCAGCGCGATGTCCCGCACCTGGGCCGTCAGCCGGTACGCCATCGTGTTGACGGACTCGGTCAGGTCCTTCCAGGAGCCCGACATGCCACGCACGCGTGCCTGGCCGCCGAGCTTGCCCTCGGTACCGACCTCGCTGGCCACCCGCGTGACCTCGTCGGTGAACGTCGAGAGCTGATCGACAAGGTTGTTTACAGTCCGCCCGACCTTCAGGAACTCCCCGCGCAGCGGATGCCCCGTCCCGTCCGGCGCCTGGGTCCTGAGCTCCATACGGGGCGACAGATCGCCCTCCGCGACCGCGGACAGCACCCGGCCGACCTCGGAGACAGGCCGTACGAGGTCGTCCACGAGCGCGTTGGAGGCATCGATGGCGGACGCCCAGGAGCCCTCACAGGCGCCTGTTTCCAGCCGTTCCGTGAGCTTTCCCTCACGACCCACCATGCGCCGCACCCGCGACAGCTCACCCGTCAGGTGCAGGTTGCGGTCGGCCACCTCGTTGAAAACGGCCGCGATCTCCGACATCACGCCGTCGCCGGACACCGTGAGCCGCTTGCGGAAGTTTCCGTCACGCATCGAGACCAGCGCCGCCATCAGCCGGTCCAGGGCGGCCGTGTCCACCGCGGTGGTCCCGCTCCGCGGTGTGCGCCGGCCGCTCGGGGACTGTCCGTCTTTCGCGCGCGTTTTAGTGCCCCGCGTCGCTGCGCCAGACTCCACTGTGTCCCTCCCGCAGGGGTCGACCGTTACTGCTGTGCTCGGGTGATACCGCGCGGCACACCGGTGGCCGCCGCGCACTTCTGCTTACTACAGCGATATGTCAGCCAGGCATGCAAAGCCGCACCACGGGCTGCTGCCCGCCGTACGCGCAAGCCACTCGGCCTGCCCGAACCTTCTTCAGGAGCCTGCCCAGTGTTTCACCCTGGTTGAACCAGGCCATAACAGTTCGGCAGCTTCGCACATCGTCCGCACACCCTCCGGACGGAAACACTGCAGACCGGCATCCGCATGGCCGTCGAAGGTAAGTAACCTTGCATGCGGCTGTCCAGCCGAGCCGGTCCGTCCGGCCTGGGCGGTGGCACGAGCACGAGCGGGCATCGGAGGGCGGCCGCACACATGACCACCGGACTGATCCCGGGGGGACAGCCCCCGGACCCCCGGCCGACGGGCGGCCTGCCGCAACAGCGGCACGAGCCGGTCGGTCAGGCAGCCCTGCACGTCGACAACCGGTCGAGGAGTTCTGTGATCACCGCGCGCGCGGCCGCCAGCTTCGAGCCCGTCGGACGATCGGTAGCCACCGCCCGCTCCTTCGTCCGCGACACACTCCAGGGCTGGGGCTTCGCCGACATCGTGGACGACGCGGTCGTCCTCACCAGCGAACTCGTCACCAATGCCGTGGTGCACGCGGGCACCGCCGCCGATGTTCTGTGCCTGCGCAGTGACGACGGTGTACGGATCGAGGTGGCCGACCACTATCCCGAGCGCGAGATCCCGCTCCAGGGCCAGGCCGTCAACATGGGCAACCTCGATCGTGAGGGCGGCCGTGGTCTCCAGCTCTGCGCCGCGCTCGCCGCCCGCTGGGGTGTCGAGTACACACCCACCCAGAAGCAGGTCTGGTTCCAACTTGTCCTCCCCGGGCGTCCCGTGGGCACCCGCGCGGCAGGCCCGGCCCTGCCCGCGGACCTCCTCCCGCTGGCCGACGGCCGCGTCCGCGTGGCCGTCGTCCAGATCGACCGTACGTGCGCCATCACCTCGTGGAACGAGGATGCCGAGGAGCTCTTCGGGTATGCCGCCGAGCAGGTCATCGGCAAGCCCCTGACCGACCTCGCGGCCTGGCCGCACACCCCCGGCACCGGCACCGGAATCGTCGAAGCACTCCAGCTCTCGCGCTGGGAGGGCAGCTACGGCATAAGGGCAGCCAACGGCCGCGTCACCTCGGTCTACGCCTCCCACCTGCGCGTCCGCGACACCGGCGGCGAGCCCTCCACCGTCTGCCTCCTGGTCCGCGACCACGAACGCGCCGTACTCCAGACCCCGTTGCGTGTCCCCTCCTCGGACACGACCACCTCCGCCGACGGCCAGAGCACCGACCCCTTCGAGGTGTTCATCGGCTCCCCGGCCCCGGACGACCTCGACGGGCTCCTCCAGCGCACGGTCGAACGTGCGCGCGACATGCTCGACGGCGACTCCGCCTTCCTCCTCCTCGCGACCGACGACGAGACGGAGCTGGAGGTCCGCGCCTCCACCGGTCTGCCCTCCGCCCGTCAGCGCTTCGCGCGCGTGCCCGTCGAGGCGGGCCCCGGCCGCTACGGCTCCGCCCGCATGCCGGCCGTCCACGACGACCTCGCGGCCCTACCCGGCGCGGTACCGCTCCTGAACGGCACCGGCATGCGCTCGGTCGTCACGGTCCCGCTGAAGGTCGAGGGCCGCCTCACCGGCTCCCTGGGCGTGGCCGCCGAAGGCCCCGGCAGATACTCGAACGAAGAGGCCCTGCGCCTCCAATTCGCCGCCGACCGCATCGCGTTGGCCGTCGAATCGGCCCGCCTGGGCGAGCTCGAACGCCTGCGCCGCGGCTCCCTGAGCTTCCTCGTCGAGGCATCCGACCTCCTCGCCGGCACCCTGGACCGCGACCAGACGCTGGCCCTCATGGCCCAGATGACCGTCCCCACCCTGGCCACCTGGTGCGCCGTCTACACGATCGCCGACCAGGCCTCGGATCCCTATCTGTCCTACGTCCTGCACGAGGACGAGGAACTCATCGACGGCATCAAGTCGTTGCTGTCGAAGGTCCAGCCCCCGGACCCGGTCCCCACCCCCGGCGCCCGGGTCTGGTCAGCCCCGGGCGAGGCGGCCCACCAGGCGGCCCTGCGCAGCTCCATGCGCAGCCTCGGCCTCAGCGGCGGCCCCACCCATCAACTCGCCTCCGGAATCGGCCCCACGCTCGCCACGGCCTCCGCGGTGGGCGGCGAGACCGTCGTGCTCCCCCTGGTCGCCCGCAACCGCGTCATCGGCATGCTGACCCTCGGCAAGCCCGCCGACGAACACTTCCGCCAGGAAATCCTGGAACTGGCCGAGGACCTGTCCCGCCGGGCCGCCCTCGCCCTGGACAACGCCCGCCTCTACTCCGAGCGCACGGCCATCAGCCAGTCCCTCCAGCGCAGCCTCCTGCCACCCGAGCTCCCCGAGATCGACGGCGTCGAGGTCGAGGTCATCTACCGCGCGGCCGGCGAGGGCAACGAGGTCGGCGGCGACTTCTACGACGTCTTCCCCATCAGCGACGGCGCGTACGGCTTCGCCATCGGCGACGTCTGCGGCACCGGCCCGAACGCGGCGGCGGTGACGGGCCTCGCGCGGCACGCCCTCCGTCTCCTGGCCAGGGAGGGTTTGAGCGGCCCGGCCGTCCTCGAGCGCCTGAACTCCGCGATCCTCGACGAGGGCGCCCGCAGCCGCTTCCTGACCCTCCTCTACGGCGAGCTGTGGCCGCAGGCGGACGGCAGCGCCCGCCTGAAGATCGTCTGCGCCGGCCATCCGCTCCCGCTCCGCCTGCGCCAGGACGGCACCGTGGAACCGGCCGCCGAACCCCAGCCGCTCCTCGGCGTCATGGAGGACCTGGAACTCTACGAGGAGACGGTCACCCTCGACCCGGGCGACGTCCTTCTCTGCGTCACGGACGGCGTCACCGAACGCCGCGAAGGCACCCGCATGTTGGGCGACGACGGTCTCGCCGACGTCCTCACCACCTGTACGGGCCTGACGGCCGGCGCGGTCGCGGCCCGCATCATGCGCGCGGTCGAGCGCTTCGCCTCCGACGCCCCGTCCGACGACATGGCAATCCTGGCCATGCGCGTCCCGGGCCTGCAGCAGGATTGAGGGAGAACGCAAAAAAGGCCCCGCCCGAATGGGCGGGGCCTTTTGACTGGAGCCCCCTAACGGAATCGAACCGTTGACCTTCTCCTTACCATGGAGACGCTCTGCCGACTGAGCTAAGGGGGCCTGTCGCCTTTTCGAGGTTTCCCTCGCGGCAACGGAATAGATCATACCCCGTACAGACCCGTGCTCCCAACTCGCTCAGGAAGCGGGCTGAAGCAGTCCGCCGAGCGCATTGCACGCGGTCACGACGCGCTGCATGTCCCGCTTGGTCAGCGAAGCTTCCACCGGCAGCGCAAGCGTCTCGTCGGCGGCTCGCTCCGTCTCCGGCAGCGACACACAACGCCGGAATTCGGGCAACCGGTGCACGGGCGTCTTCACCGGCACGCGGCACGCAACTCCCTTGCTCCGCAGGGCCCGGGCGAACGCATCCCGGTCCGGCCGCCCGTTGCCGGGAACCCGCACGACGTACTGGTGGTAGGTGTGCCCGTCCCCGCCATCGGGCGTGCGCACCCCGCGCAACCTCCCGTCGAGATAGCCGGCCCGCTCGCGACGCTGAGCGATCTCGTCGTACGGGGCCTCGGATTCACCCTCCTGCAGCACCAACAGCCCGCGCCGCAGCCCGAGCGCGAGGAGCGCTGCCATATCGGCCGGCCGCCCAAATCGGTGTACGACAACGACCGCCGCCGTACGCGGAGTTATGGCCGCTTCGACAGCGGACGCGTCAAGGCAGTAGCTGACCGGATGTATGTCCGCGAACACCGGAAGCGCACCGGTGAGTGTCACCGCCTCGGCGACCTCGACGTTCCCGAAGGCCGGTACGACGACCTCGTCACCGACTCCGACGCCGGCGGCCCTGAGCATTGCAGCAGTACCCATGCCGGCGATGGTGGTTGTGCAACGTGAACTTCAAGTGACGCCCAACAAAAAAGGGTTGGACCCCGAACCGAAGTTCAGGATCCAACCCTTTGAATGATTGTTCGGCGGTGTCCTACTCTCCCACAGGGTCCCCCCTGCAGTACCATCGGCGCTGTAAGGCTTAGCTTCCGGGTTCGAAATGTAACCGGGCG
>NZ_JBICWQ010000008.1:0-327463 GCF_043199815.1 Streptomyces sp. NPDC048523
CGCCGGCTGTGCCTGGCCGACTTCTTCCGCCCCGAGGAGTCGGGACAGACCGACGTGGTCGGCCTCCAGGTCGTCACCGTCGGCTCCCGCATCGGTGAGCAGACCGCCAGGCTCTTCGAGGCCAACGCCTACCGCGACTACCTCGAACTGCACGGCCTGTCCGTCCAGCTGGCCGAGGCACTCGCCGAGTACTGGCACGCACGCGTGCGTTCGGAACTCGGCTTCGCGGGCGAGGACCCCAGCGACGTCGAGGACATGTTCGCGCTGAAGTACCGGGGCGCCCGCTTCTCTCTCGGCTACGGCGCCTGCCCCAACCTGGAGGACCGGGCCAAGATCGCCGACCTGCTGCGCCCCGAGCGCATCGGCGTCCAGCTGAGCGAGGAGTTCCAGCTGCACCCCGAGCAGTCCACCGACGCGATCGTCATCCACCACCCGGAGGCGAAGTACTTCAACGCCCGCTGAGCCGCCGAGATCCGGATCACCGAGCACACTGATCGGATAAGTCGTACACTGGTCGGTCCACCGCAGGCCGGTTCCTTTCGTGGGAACCGGCCTGCTCGTCCCCCCAAGGAGGTACGTGGATGACCAGTACGGTCCCCGCGCCGATCACCCGTACGGCAGACGGCTCCGCCCTCCAGGCCGTCCTCCTCGACATGGACGGCACCCTGGTGGACACCGAGGGCTTCTGGTGGGACGTCGAGGTGGAGGTCTTCGCCCGCCTCGGCCACACCCTCGACGACTCCTGGCGCCATGTCGTGGTCGGCGGCCCCATGACCCGCAGCGCCGGTTTCCTGATCGAGGCCACCGGCGCCGACATCACCCTTCCCGAGCTCAGCGTCCTGCTCAACCAGGGCTTCGAGGAACGGATCGGCCACGCCCTGCCCCTGATGCCCGGCGCCACCCGGCTGCTGGCCGAACTGTCCGCGCACCGGATCCCGACCGCCCTGGTCTCCGCCTCGCACCGGCGCATCATCGACCGGGTCCTCGACGCCCTCGGTCACCGGCACTTCGCCCTCACGGTCGCCGGCGACGAGGTGCCGCGCACCAAGCCGCACCCGGACCCGTATCTGTTCGCCGCCGCCGGTCTCGACGCGGACCCCGCCCGATGCGCGGTCGTCGAGGACACCGCGACCGGTGTCGCCGCCGCCGAGGCGGCCGGCTGCCAGGTCGTGGCCGTGCCCTCCGTGGCCCCCATCCTCCCGGCCCCCGGACGCACGGTCGTCGGCTCGCTCGAAGACGTCGACCTGGCATTTCTGCGCGGCCTGATCACCCTTCGATGACGGAAATGCCTCGGGTGTTCACCCAGCGTGCAGCACGGATAGCCCGGTAATTCCCCAGAGTCCTGCCGCAGGAATTCGCAGCGCCCCGGAGGCCCGAATTCCAGCCTGCCACACCCCCCTACGGGTGTGAGGTTCCCCACTCGACGGGCCCTCGACAGGCGATCGAGGCTGTGCCGGACACCCCCCATCGAGGGGCGCGGACGCGCCCATGTGTCCCGATTGGTGAAACCCTGCACCAATCCTTCCCCTGGCGGGCTTTCGGTGCGTCCACACCCGGTTTCACTCTGTGATGGACGCTCAACTCCGGTGGCTGCGAACCCTCCTGCAGGTGCGGACTAATCTCCTGGTGAGAACATCGCCCTAACCCCGTGATCCGCCGCGCCAACCCCTGCATGCCGGGTACACGGACTGAACAGCTGTGGAGAAACCCGAGCATGAACCGCAAGACTTTGGTGCTGCCGGCCGTCATCGGTCTGCTCGCGCCGGTGCTCGCCGCCTGCGGCGGCTCCGACAGCGGCAGCGGCGGGGACGACGCGATCGGCGTCGGCACCACGGACCGGTTCACCGCCACGAAGGAAGCTCCCGCCCCGCTCGACCCCGCCTACGCCTACGACGTCGGCACCTGGAACGTCCTGCGCCAGACCGTGCAGACCCTGATGATCCAGCCCAAGGGCGAGGGCGACCCCGTGCCCGAGGCCGCCCAGTCCTGCGGCTTCAGCGACAGCGGCAACGAACGCTACGTCTGCACCCTGCGCGACGGCCTGAAGTTCGCGAACGGCGACTCCATCACCGCGGCCGATGTGAAGTACTCCATCGACCGCGCCCGCGGCATCAAGGCCGACTCCGGCGTCTTCGCCCTGCTGTCCACCATCGACACCGTCGAGACCAAGGGCGACCGCGAGGTCATCTTCCACCTCAAGACCGCGGACGCCACCTTCCCGTACAAGCTGTCGACCCCGGTCGCCGGCATCGTCAACCCCGACGACTACGCGAAGAGCAAGCTCCGCGACGGCTTCGACGTCGACGGCTCCGGCCCCTACACCATGAAGGCCGACGTCAAGAACGACGAGCTCGTCGACGCCGTGTTCACCAAGAACCCCCACTACAAGGGGGCGTTGACGGTGAACAACGACAAGGTCGTCCTGCGTTCCTACGCGGACGCCGACGCCATGGGCACCGCCCTCGAAAAGGGCGACATCGACCTCATCACCCGCACCATGTCGCCCCAGCAGATCCAGAAGCTGTCGAACGAGTCCGGCGGCGACGTCGACCTCGTCGAGATGGCCGGCCTGGAGATCCGCTACCTCGCCTTCAACACCAAGGCCCCGGTCGTGAAGTCCCGCGCCGTGCGCCAGGCGATGGCCCAGCTCATCAACCGCAGCGAACTCGTCTCCAAGGTCTACGGCACCCAGGCCGAGCCGCTCTTCTCGCTGGTCCCGGCCAGCATCACCGGCCACTCCAACTCCTTCTTCAACAAGTACGGCGACCCGAGCGTCACCAAGGCCAAGTCCCTGCTGACCCAGGCCGGCGTCACCACCCCGGTGAAGCTGACCCTCCACTACACGACGGACCACTACGGTCCGGGCACCAAGGAGGAGTTCGAGGACCTCCAGAAGCAGCTCAACGCCAGCGGGCTCTTCGACGTCGGCATCAAGGGCGCACCCTGGTCCACCTTCCGCCCGGCGGAGCAGAAGGGCGAGTACGACGTCTACGGCATGGGCTGGTTCCCGGACTTCCCCGACGCCGACAACTACCTCGCCCCCTTCCTCGACAAGGACAACTTCCTCGGCTCGCCCTACGCCAACAGCGAGATCCGCAACACCCTCATCCCGGACTCCCGTCGCGAGGCCGACCGTCTCGCCGCGTCCGGAAGCCTGACCGAGATCCAGGACATCGTCGCCAAGGACGTCCCCGTGCTGCCGCTGTGGCAGGGCAAGCAGTACGTCGCCGCGCGCGACGACGTCACGGGCACCGCCTACGCGCTCAACTCCTCGTCGACGCTGCAGCTGTGGGAACTCGGCAAGGGCGTGAGCGGCTGACCGGCCGACGCCTCCTTCACCCGGGCCCAGGCGGACGGTGCCCGGGATTCCACAAGAATCGACGACAAGGCACTCGCACGTGAACAAGCGCATCCAGTGGCAGGTCCTGCCGATCGTGGCGGGGCTCGCCTCCGGTCTGCTGACCGGCTGCGGCACGGAGTCGGGGGACTCCGGTTCCGGCGGCTCCTCCGTGGTCATGGGGATGTCCGACGACGTCCTCGCCACCGACCCTGCCTCCGGCTACGACCCCGGCTCCTGGCTGTTGTTCAACAACGTCTTCCAGTCTCTGCTCAGCTTCCCCAAGGGCGGCACGGAGCCGGAGCCGGACGCGGCCAAGAGCTGCGAGTTCACGGACACCAGGACCCAGGTGTACGAGTGCACCCTCAGGTCCGGCCTCAAGTTCAGCAACGGTGACCCGCTCACCTCCGAGGACGTCAAGTTCTCCTTCGACCGGATGCTGAAGATCAACGACGACGCCGGTCCCGCGATCATGTTCCCGATGCTCGACAAGGTCGAGACTCCGGACGAGGAGACCGTCGTCTTCAGGCTGAACACCCCCGACGCGACCTTCCCGAGCAAGATCGCCTCCGGTGCCGGCTCCATCGTCGACCACACGCAGTACGACGCCGACGGCCTGCGCAAGGACAGCAAGGCGGTCGGCTCCGGCCCCTACCAGCTCGACTCGTTCGACGACGACCAGGCCGTGTTCTCCGTCAACGAGAACTACAAGGGCACCGCCGAGCCCCAGAACTCCGGCGTCACGCTGAAGTTCTTCCACGGCGACCAGGCAGCCCTGAAGACCGCCCTGACCGACAAGAAGGTCGACCTCGCCTACCGCGGTCTGAGCGCCGGCGACATCACCGACATCGAGAACGCCTCGCCCGACTCCGGCGTCGAGGTCGTCGAGGGCACCAGCGCCGAGGTCCAGCACCTCGTCTTCAACATGGACGACCCGGTCACGGGAAAGCTCGGCGTCCGCAAGGCGATCGCCTACCTCCTCGACCGCGAAGCCCTCATCCACGACGTCTACCAGGGCACCGCGACCGCGCTCTACTCGATCATCCCGGCCGGTATCGCGGGCCACAACACGGCCTTCTTCGACACCTACGGCGCCCAGCCCTCCCGGTCCAAGGCCGCGGCCGCCCTCGCCGGCGAGGGCATCACCGGCAAGGTGAAGCTGACTCTGTGGTCGACCCCGTCGCGCTACGGCCCCGCCACCGACCAGGAACTCAAGACGATCGCCCAGCAGCTCAACGCCAGCGGCCTGTTCGACGCCGACGTGAAGTCCGTGGCCTTCGACCAGTACGAGAAGGACATCGCGGCCGGCAAGTACGGCGTGTACGTCAAGGGCTGGGTGCCCGACTACCCCGACGCCGACAACTTCACGGCCCCCTTCTTCGGCAAGGGCAACGTGCTGGACAACAACTACAGCAACAACAAGATCACCGGCTCGCTCATCCCCGAGACCGCCGCCCAGCCGGACCGTGCCGCGACGGACGACCCCTTCGGCACGCTCCAGAACCTCGTCGCCGAGGACGTCCCCGTCCTGCCGGTCTGGCAGGCCAAGCAGTACGCCGTCGTGCGCGACAACGTCTACGGCCTGGAGTACTGCCTCGACGCCTCCACGGTGTTCCGCTTCTGGGAGCTCAGCAAGGGCTGACCGGGCGGCGCGCGCTGCTCCCCGGCGGCGCGCGCTGATCCGGTGGCCGCACATACGAAGAGGGCGCCCCCAGCCAGGCGGGGGCGCCCTCTTCGCTGTTCAGCCGATCGGTCTACTGCGCGCCGGGACGCACCAGACCGCTCTCGTACGCGTACACCGCGGCCTGCACGCGGTCCCGCAGCCCCAGCTTGGTCAGCACATGACCCACATGTGTCTTCACGGTGGTCTCGCTGACGAACAGATCCGCGGCGATCTCCGCGTTGGACAGCCCGCGCGCCACCAGCTTCAGCACCTCGACCTCGCGCTCGGTGAGCGTGTGCAGCGTGTCCGGCACCGGCTCGTCACCGGACGGCAGATGCGTGGCGTACTTGTCGAGCAGCCGGCGCGTGATGCTCGGCGCGAGCATCGCCTCACCCGCGGCCACCACCCGGATCGCCTGCACGAGCTCGTTGGCCGGGGCGTCCTTGAGCAGGAAGCCGCTGGCCCCCGCCCGCAGCGCCTCCACCACGTACTCGTCGAGGTCGAAGGTGGTCAGCACCAGCACCTTGGCCGGGCCGTCCCGCCCGGGACCGGTGATCTGCCGAGTCGCCTCCACACCGTCCATCCGCGGCATACGGATGTCCATCAGGACCACGTCGGGCTGCAGCGCCCGCACCTGGTCGATGGCCTGAAGGCCGTCTCCGGCCTCGCCCACGACCGCGAGATCCTGCTCGGCCTCCAGAATCATCCGGAACCCGGTACGCAGCAGCGGCTGGTCGTCGACGAGTAGGACGCGGATGGCCACGTGAGTCTCCTTCGCTAGTCCGGCCCCATTCTGCCCTGCTCGCCGGTCGCGGACGTCACCGGTAGCGGGTAGGGCGGGGGAGTGCCGCCGAACTCCGGGCAGTGCGCCTGGTGGTCGCACCAGCCGCACAACTTGGTCGGCCGCGGTCGCCAGTCGCCCGTCTGCGTGGCCTGCCGGATCGCCTCCCACAGCGCCAGCAGCTTGCGCTCGACACGCTCCAGGTCGGCGAGTACCGGGTCGTACGTCAGGACGTCACCGCTGCCGAGATAGACGAGCTGGAGGCGGCGCGGGATCACGTTCTTCAGCCGCCACACCACCAGGGCGTAGAACTTCATCTGGAACAGCGCGCCCTCGGCGTACTCGGGCCGGGGCGCCTTGCCGGTCTTGTAGTCGACGATCCGCACCTCGCCGGTCGGCGCCACGTCGACCCGGTCGATGATCCCGCGCAGCCGCAGCCCCGAGTCCAGCTCCGCCTCGACGAACAACTCCCGCTCGGCGGGCTCCAGACGCGTCGGGTCCTCCAGCGTGAACCACCGATCGACCAGCTGCTCCGCCTCGGCGAGCCATGTCGCGAGCCGCTCGCCCTCCGGATCGTCGGCGAACAGCTCCACCACCTCCGGCCGGCTCTCCCGGAGCCGGTCCCACTGACTGGGGATCAGCGACTTGGCCGCGGGCGCGGTCCGCTCCCCGGCCGGGGCGTCGAAGAGCCGCTCCAGCACCGAGTGCACCAGGGTCCCCCGGGTCGCCGCCGCGCTCGGCTTCTCCGGCAGCCGGTCGATCACCCGGAACCGGTACAGCAACGGACACTGCATGAAGTCATTGGCACGAGAAGGGGACAGGGAGGCGGGCGCGACCGGCATCACACCGACGGACCGGCCCACCACACCGACGTCCGTCCCAAGGGCCACCCCCGCAACCGGCGCTACCCCACCATCGCGTCCGGCCACGACCACCGCCGGCACGGCCCCGGCCCCCGCCGCGACCGGCCCCCCGCCCGTAGCGGGTCCGGGGAAGGCCGGTTCCCCGCCGACCTCGGACCGTGCGGCAGCCGGTTCCCCGCTTGCCGCAGGTTCGGCGGCGGCCGGTTCCGCGCCCGTCCCGGGCCGTGCCGTGGCCTGTTCTTCGGTCGTCCCGGCCTCCGCCGTGACCGCTGCCACCGGCGTCTCCGCCGTGACCGCCGCGTGCGGCGTTCCCGGGTCATGGACGGCGGCCTCGGCCTCGCCCTCCGTGCTCGTCTCCATGACCACAGACCATACGGCCCGCCACTGACAGTGACCCACTCGCCGCCGTGACCGCTGCGGCCCCCGAGGAAACACGGGGGTGCCGGGGCCGGGCGCGTCGTGACCGCCGCATACCATCGACCCGAGACCTTCCGCACGGCAGGCGCGGAAGACGCTTCGAACGAGGGGACATCGTGGACGAGAGCGGCGGGAGCGGGCAGCCGCGGTCCGGCACGGACCGGCCGGCCAAGCCCCACGCAGGGCCCACGGCCCAGACCACCGACCCCACGACCCCCGACCCGCACGAGAACCAGACCCCGTCCACCAGCGCCCCCACCGAGGGCGCAACCGACGGCACCGCTCACCGGCCGGCCGCGGACGACGATGCCGTCCAGGCCCCGCCCACCCCCGCGCCCACCGACGTCGCGGCCTCCGGGAGCGAGACCGGCACCGGGGACGGTGAGCACCCGCCCGCCCCCGACGCGACGCACCAGGCACCCGCCGACCTGCGCAAACCCGAAGCGCCCCGCGAACCCGACACCACCGACGACCACCGCACCCTCGCCCACTCCGGCGCCCCCAAGAGCCCCCCGCCCCCGTCCCCCCAGCCGCGCGGCGGACTCCTGATGGGCCGCCCCTTCGGTGTGCCCGTCTACGTCGCCCCCAGCTGGTTCCTCGTCGCCGCGCTCATCACCTGGGTGTTCGGCGGCCAACTGGACCGCGTGCTGCCGGAACTCGGCGCCGCCCGCTACCTCGTCTCCCTCTTCTTCGCGGTCGCCTTCTACGCCTCCGTCCTGGTCCACGAACTGGCCCACACCGTCGCGGCCCTGCGCTTCAAGCTCCCCGTCCGCCGCATCCAGCTCCAGTTCTTCGGCGGCGTCTCCGAGATCGAGAAGGAGGCCGAGACCCCCGGCCGGGAGTTCGTGCTCGCCTTCGTCGGCCCGCTGCTCTCCCTGATCCTCGCCGGCCTCTTCTACCTCGCCATGCAGCCCGTCGAACCCGGCACCGTCCCTGGCGTCCTGCTCGCCGGCCTGATGGTCTCCAACCTCATCGTGGCCGCCTTCAACCTCCTGCCCGGCCTCCCCCTCGACGGCGGCCGCATGCTCCGCGCCGTCGTCTGGAAGATCACCGGAAGGCCCATGACCGGCACCGTCGCCGCCGCCTGGGTCGGCCGCGCCCTCGCCGTCTGCGTCCTCATCGGCCTCCCGCTGCTCACCCAGTCCGGAGCCCTCGGCTCCTCCGCCGAGGACAACGTCGGCATGGACACCGTCATGGACGCCCTGCTCGCCGCGATCCTCGCCGCGATCATCTGGACCGGCGCCGGCAACAGCCTGCGCATGGCCCGCCTGCGCGAACACCTCCCCGACCTGCGCGCCCGCACCCTCACCCGCCGCGCGGTCCCCGTCGAGACCCACACGCCCCTCTCCGAGGCCCTGCGCCGCGCCAACGACGCCGGCGCCCGCGCCCTGGTCGTCGTCGACGCCGACGGCACCCCCCTCTCCCTCGTCCGCGAGGCCGCCATCGTCGGCGTACCGGAACACCGCCGCCCCTGGGTCGCCGTCAGCGGCCTCGCCCAGGACCTCACCGACGGCATGCGCGTCTCCGCCGAACTCGCCGGGGAGGACCTGCTGGACACCCTCCGCGCGACCCCCGCCACCGAATACCTCGTCGTCGAGGACACCGGCGAGATCTACGGCGTCCTGTCCGCGGCCGACGTGGAACGCGCCTTCGTGAAGGCCATGGCCAGACCCTCCTAGTGGTCGGCGGCCCCTCCGGGGACCGGTAGGCTGTTCACATGTCCGAACCGACCGGTGCCGCCCGCAGGCGCGGGCCCTTCAAGGTCGGGGACCAGGTTCAGCTGACCGACCCCAAGGGCCGCCACTACACGTTCACGCTCGAAGAGGGAAAGAACTTCCACACCCACAAGGGTTCCTTCCCGCACGACGAGCTGATCGGCGCACCCGAGGGCAGCGTTGTCCGCACCACCGGTAACGTCGCCTACCTCGCGCTGCGCCCCCTGCTCCCCGACTACGTCCTGTCCATGCCCCGCGGCGCCGCCGTGGTCTACCCCAAGGACGCGGGGCAGATCCTCGCCTTCGCCGACATCTTCCCCGGCGCCCGCGTCGTGGAGGCCGGTGTCGGCTCCGGCTCGCTCAGCAGCTTCCTGCTGCGCGCCATCGGCGACCAGGGCATGCTGCACAGCTACGAGCGCCGCGAGGACTTCGCCGACATCGCCCGGCAGAACGTGGAGCGCTACTTCGGCGGCCCGCACCCCGCCTGGCAGCTCACCGTCGGCGACCTCCAGGACAACCTCTCCGACGCCGACGTGGACCGCGTCATCCTCGACATGCTCGCCCCCTGGGAATGCCTGGAGGCCGTCTCCAAGGCACTCGTGCCCGGCGGCATCCTGTGCTGCTACGTGGCCACCACCACCCAGCTCGCCCGGACCGTCGAGTCCATCCGCGAGATCGGCTCCTTCAACGAGCCGACCTCCTGGGAGACGATGATCCGCAACTGGCACGTCGAAGGCCTGGCCGTGCGCCCGGACCACCGCATGATCGGCCACACCGGCTTCCTCCTCACCGCCCGCCGCCTCGCCGACGGCGTCGAGCCCCCCATGCGCCGCCGCCGCCCCGCAAAGGGCGCCTACGGCGAGGACTACACCGGCCCCAACGCCGACGGAGGCTCCGGCCGCTAAGGCGGCCCCGTGCCGCATTCAACGTACAGGCGTCGGGGAGGAGTTCCCGCAGACCAGCAGAACTCCACTCCGGCGTCTTCGTGTTGAGGGAGCGGCAGAAACCGCCACAGAGCAACCAGGACACGTACCCACCCCGCCGTTCCCCAGGCCTGTGACGTGTGGCACCATGCTGGCCACCCCCCCACCGGCACAGCCCTCACAGGAGACGCTCCTAGTGCAGCAATCCGCCGTCCCGGAACTGGCACACACGCACACCCGCCCGATCCACTGGGTCGCCACCGCCACCGCCGTGGCGGCAGTCGTGGCCCTCTCCTCGGTCCTGCAGCCCAACCCCGCCACCGCGGCACAGGCGGCCGGCCCCGAGGCCAGACCCGCCCCGGTGGTCACGACGGCGCCCGACCCCGCGGACGTCCACTTCCCGATCGACTGCGGCCCGGTCAAGGCAAAAGTGCAGAAACGGGTCTCCGGAGACCTCGACGGCGACGGACGGCCGGAAACAGTCGTCGTGGTGCACTGCGACGCCCCCATGGGCACCCCGCCCGACGCCGTCTACGTCATCACACACGCGAAGGACACCGGTGAACCCCGGGTCGTCGCCACGCTGCTGAGCCCGAAGACCCGCAACACCGTCACCGACTTCACACTGAGCGACGGCGCCGTCCTCGCGACCCTGCTCGGCTACTCCACGTCCGACGTACCCAGTTGCTGCCCGGACGTGACGGACAAGGCGAAATGGCAGTGGAAGGACGGGGCATTCATCCGCTCGACCCCCGCGGGCACGCACACCGTCTGACCGAAGCGATCACATCTGTGAGAAATCAGACAGCCGTCACGCAGGGTGGCTTTCCGGTCGCTCTGCGTCCGGTCCATAGATCTCGACGCTGTCCGAAACCCGACGTACATGGATGCACGCGCCCGGACACTCCTTCGCCGAGTCGACCACATCGGTGAGAAGCGGCAGCGGTACGGGCGTTGTGGCGCCCTTGTCCTGCAGCAGCTCGTCGTCCGAGCCCTTCACATAGGCCAGACCGTCGATGTCCAGCTCGAACACCTCCGGCGCGTACTGGACGCAGATGCCGTCACCGGTACAGAGGTCCTGATCGATCCAGACCTCCAGGGTCTCGCCGCCGGCCCCGACCTCCTGCTGCACTCTCATCTCTCCTGCCGTTTATGCGTCCGGCTGAACGGGAATCCGGCCAGCTCTGACGGGTGTTGAACACTTCGACCCTACCTTCGGCAGCTTTCCAATCTTGTTCGGTGGGTATTCCCCTGGCGTGAGGGAGAGCGCAAGGGTGAAGATCGGACACACCTCGACAGTCTTTGTGATCTAGGGGTTTCAATCGACACCCACCCAGGTAGGGTCTGGAAGCGTCCAGCTCCCCTTGGAGGAGGTGAGGACCGTGGCAGCCCACGACGACGACATGAACCGCGGCATCCGCCCGGGACGAGGGTCCGACGACCCGTCCGGGCAGATTGCCTACCTTGAGCAGGAGATCGCCGTCCTGCGACGCAAGCTCGCCGACTCTCCGCGACACACGAGGATTCTCGAAGAGCGGATCGTCGAGCTGCAGACCAACTTGGCCGGCGTGTCCGCCCAGAACGAGCGACTCGCCAACACACTCCGTGAGGCCCGCGACCAGATCGTGGCCCTCAAGGAGGAGGTCGACCGGCTCGCACAGCCCCCGGCCGGCTTCGGTGTCTTCCTCGAAGCGAACGAGGACGGCACCGCCGACATCTTCACCGGCGGCCGCAAACTGCGGGTGAACGTCAGCCCCAGCGTCGAACTCGAAGAGCTCCGGCGCGGCCAGGAAGTGATGCTCAACGAAGCTCTCAACGTGGTCGAGGCCATGGAGTACGAGAGCGTCGGCGACATCGTCACCCTCAAGGAGATCCTCGAGGACGGCCAGCGCGCCCTCGTGCAGGGGCACACCGACGAGGAACGGGTGGTCCGGCTCGCCGAGCCACTGATGGACGTCACCATCCGCCCCGGCGACGCCCTGCTCCTCGAACCCCGCTCCGGCTACGTCTACGAGGTCGTGCCCAAGAGCGAGGTCGAGGAACTCGTCCTCGAAGAAGTCCCCGACATCGGCTACGAACAGATCGGCGGACTCGGCGGCCAGATCGAGGCCATCCGAGACGCCGTCGAGCTCCCCTACCTCTACCCGGACCTGTTCAAGGAGCACGAACTGCGCCCGCCCAAGGGCGTCCTGCTCTACGGGCCCCCCGGATGCGGAAAGACGCTCATCGCCAAGGCCGTCGCCAACTCGCTGGCCAAAAAGGTCGCCGAAGTCACCGGCCAGGCCACCGGCAAGAGCTTCTTCCTCAACATCAAGGGCCCCGAGCTCCTCAACAAGTACGTCGGCGAGACCGAGCGGCAGATCCGCCTCGTCTTCCAGCGTGCTCGCGAGAAGGCCAGCGAGGGCACCCCCGTCATCGTCTTCTTCGACGAGATGGAATCCCTCTTCCGCACCCGCGGCTCCGGTGTCAGCTCGGACGTGGAGAACACCATCGTTCCCCAGCTGCTCGCCGAGATCGACGGCGTGGAAGGCCTGCAGAACGTGGTCGTCATCGGCGCCTCCAACCGTGAGGACATGATCGACCCCGCCATCCTGCGCCCCGGCCGCCTGGACGTGAAGATCAAGATCGAGCGTCCCGACGCCGAGGCCGCCAAGGACATCTTCGCCAAGTACCTCACCGAGCGCCTCCCGCTGCACTCCGACGACGTCGGCGAGCACGGCGGCAGCAAGGCCACCACCGTCCAGAGCATGATCCAGACGGCCGTGGAACACATGTACGCGGAATCCGAGGAAAACCGCTTCCTGGAAGTCACCTACGCCAACGGCGACAAGGAAGTCCTCTACTTCAAGGACTTCAACTCCGGCGCCATGATCGAGAACATCGTGGGCCGCGCCAAGAAGATGGCGATCAAGGACTTCCTCGATCACAACGCCAAGGGTCTCCGCGTCTCCCACCTCCTCCAGGCCTGCGTGGACGAGTTCAAGGAGAACGAAGACCTGCCCAACACCACCAACCCGGACGACTGGGCCCGCATCTCCGGCAAGAAGGGCGAGCGGATCGTCTACATCCGCACGCTCATCACCGGCAAGCAGGGCGCCGACACCGGACGCTCCATCGACACGGTGGCCAACACCGGTCAGTACCTGTAAGGACAGGGCGGCTGCGGGTGCCCTCACCGGGGTACCCGCAGCCGACTGTTTTTCAGGCAACTAACCGGACCAAAGGCGAGCAAGGCAATGACGCAAATGATCTCCCCACCAGCGCAGAGGCGTTCTAGGCTCTTCGGTACCGCCGAGTCGCGCAGTGCGGGGACGGGCACCGCACACGCACCGGAGCGCCAGCGGTACTTGAGCGCCGCCCCCGACCGAGGGCGCCGCCGGGCAAGGAGGGCCGCATGACCGTACGGCGAGTAATGGGCATCGAGACGGAGTACGGGATCTCCGTCCCCGGCCACCCCAACGCCAATGCCATGCTCACCTCATCCCAGATCGTCAACGCCTACGCGGCGGCGATGCACCGGGCCCGCCGGGCCCGCTGGGACTTCGAGGAGGAGAATCCGCTGCGGGACGCGCGGGGCTTCGACCTCGCCCGCGAAGCCGCCGACTCCAGCCAGCTCACCGACGAGGACATCGGCCTCGCCAACGTCATCCTCACCAACGGCGCACGGCTCTACGTCGACCACGCACACCCCGAATACAGCAGCCCCGAGGTCACCAACCCCTGGGACGCCGTCCTGTGGGACAAAGCCGGCGAGCGGATCATGGCCGAGGCCGCCGAGCGTGCCGCCCAGCTCCCGGGCGCACAACCGATCCACCTCTACAAGAACAACACCGACAACAAGGGCGCCTCCTACGGCACGCACGAGAACTACCTGATGAAGCGGGAAACCCCCTTCTCGGACATCGTGCGCCACCTCACGCCCTTCTTCGTCTCCCGCCAGGTCTTCGCAGGCGCCGGCCGCGTCGGCATCGGCCAGGACGGCCACGAACACGGCTTCCAGCTCAGCCAGCGCGCGGACTACTTCGAGGTCGAAGTAGGCCTCGAGACGACCTTGAAGCGCCCCATCATCAACACCCGCGACGAGCCCCACGCCGACGCCGAGAAATACCGCCGCCTCCACGTGATCATCGGCGACGCGAACCTCTCGGAGATCTCGACCTACCTGAAGCTCGGCACCACGGCCCTCGTCCTGTCGATGATCGAGGACGGCTTCATCGCGGTGGACCTGGCCGTGGACCAGCCGGTCCGCACCCTCCACCAGGTCTCCCACGACCCGACGCTCCAGCGCCTGGTCACCCTGCGCAGCGGCCGCACGCTCACCGCGGTCCAGCTCCAGATGGAGTACTACGAGCTGTCCCGCAAGTACGTCGAAGAACGCTTCGGCTCCGACGCGGACGACCAGACCAAGGACATCCTGGCCCGCTGGGAGGACACCCTCAACCGCCTGGAGAACAACCCCATGAGCCTCGCCGGCGAGCTCGACTGGGTCGCCAAGCGAGAACTCATGGAGGGCTACCGGCGCCGCGACGACCTCGACTGGGACGCCGCGAAACTCCACCTCCTGGACCTCCAGTACGCCGACGTACGCGCCGACAAGGGCCTCTACAACCGGCTCGCGGCCCGCGGCCGCATCAAGCGCCTCCTGGACGAGAACGAGGTCGAGCGAGCCCGTACCAAGCCCCCTGAGGACACCCGCGCGTACTTCCGCGGCCGCTGCCTGGAGCAGTACGCCGACGACGTCGCCGCGGCCTCCTGGGACTCCGTGATCTTCGACCTCCCGGGCCGGGACTCGCTCCAGCGGGTCCCAACCCTCGAACCGCTTCGCGGAACGCGAAATCACGTCAAGGAGCTCCTGGACCGCTGTCGCACGGCAGAAGACCTGGTCAGGGTCCTGTCGGGCAACTGAACCGATACCCGGGCCGGGTCGTCCCGCAGGGTGGAAAACCCGGCCAGAGGGAATCATCGAGATGGCCCCCGTACGTTGTAGGAACTACGGGGCCGATGTCAGACCCTGCTTGTAGGGTCTGATCAAGAACGTCGAACCGAGCGGGGTGAGGGGTTATGGCGACCAAGGACACCGGCGGCGGACAGCAGAAGGCCACGCGCAACACCGAGGAGGTCGAGGAGCAGACTGCGGAGACGCAGGGTTCCGAGGACCTGAAGGAGCGCCAGGAGAAGCTGAGCGACGACGTCGACTCGGTTCTGGACGAAATCGATGATGTGCTCGAAGAGAATGCGGAGGACTTCGTGAGGTCATTTGTCCAGAAGGGTGGGGAGTAGCGGTAAATGTCCGAATTGGGTGCCGAGAAGCGATGCTCGGCATGCAAGCGGACTCTCCCTACCAGCGCGTTCGCGGCTAACAGGTCGAAGCTCGACAGGCTTCAGGACCGTTGCCGCGAATGCGGGGCAGATGCCTACCGCCGTGGTCGGGAGGCTCAGGGCAAGAAGGTCCGTCGAGTGGATGTGCCCGAAGGGTACAAACACTGCCTGGGGTGCGACGAAGTCAAACAGTGGAGTGAGTGGCACAGGAACGCGTCGGCCTCAGACGGCTTGTCGACGCGCTGCAAGACGTGCCGAGCTGTCGCCGGGCGTGAGCGGCACCTGAAGCGCCACTACGGCCTCACCGAAGCCGAGCGTGACGAGATGGTCGCCTCTCAGATGGGGCTCTGCGTGATCTGTCTGAAGGCTCCGGCCGTGCATGTGGATCACTGCCACAAGACGGGTAGGGTCCGAGGCGTACTGTGCTTCAACTGTAATTCGGCCATCGGCAAGTTGGGAGATGATCCCGACGCCGTCCGTCGGGCCGCCGCTTACCTGGAAGGAAACGCGTGGAAGCCAACACTCGTAGCACCGGGCGTCTACCAGCTGCCTTCCTGACGCCTGGGTCGTCGTCCTTCATGGACTTCCTGTCCGAGCACCAGCCGGAGATGCTGCCGGGCAACCGGCAGCTGCCGCCCATGCAGGGTGTGATCGAGGCGCCGCACGGCACCACGATCGTGGCGGTCACCTTCCCCGGTGGTGTCGTGCTCGCCGGTGACCGGCGCGCCACGATGGGCAACGTCATCGCCCAGCGGGACATCGAGAAGGTGTTCCCGGCCGACGAGTACTCGGCCGTCGGGATCGCCGGCACCGCCGGTCTCGCCGTGGAGATGGTGAAGCTGTTCCAGTTGGAGCTGGAGCACTTCGAGAAGGTCGAGGGCGCCCAGCTGTCGCTGGAGGGCAAGGCGAACCGGCTGTCCACCATGATCCGTTCCAACCTCGGCATGGCGATGCAGGGGCTGGCCGTGGTGCCGCTGTTCGCGGGGTACGACGTGGACCGGGAGAGGGGGCGGATCTTCTCCTACGACGTCACCGGCGGCCGTTCCGAGGAGCACAACTTCGCCGCCACCGGCTCGGGCTCGATCTTCGCGCGCGGTGCCATGAAGAAGTTCTTCCACGACTCCCTGAGCGAGGCCGAGGCCACGATGCTCGTGGTGCAGGCCCTGTACGACGCGGCCGACGACGACTCGGCGACCGGTGGTCCCGATGTCGCCCGCCGGATCTACCCGATCGTCACCGTGATCACCGAGGACGGCTTCCGCCGGCTCACCGACGACGAGTCCTCCGAGATCGCTCGTTCGATTCTCGAGCGGCGGCTGGAGCAGCCCGACGGCCCGCGGGCCGCGCTGCTGTAGGCGCCACCCGTCTTGTTCAAGGTGATCGCAGTGACTTCCACAGAAAGGGACGGATAACCGGTGTCGACGCCGTTCTATGTCTCCCCCCAGCAGGCGATGGCCGACCGGGCGGAGTACGCCCGCAAGGGCATCGCCCGTGGTCGCAGCCTGGTCGTGCTGCAGTATGCCGACGGCATCGTGTTCGTCGGCGAGAATCCGTCCCGTGCGCTGCACAAGTTCAGCGAGATCTATGACCGGATCGGCTTCGCGGCCGCCGGCAAGTACAACGAGTACGAGAACCTGCGGATCGGTGGTGTGCGGTATGCCGATCTTCGTGGTTACACCTATGACCGTGACGATGTGACCGCTCGTGGTCTGGCCAACGTCTATGCCCAGACGTTGGGCACGATCTTCTCGTCGGCCGGTGAGAAGCCGTACGAGGTGGAGCTGGTCGTGGCGGAGGTCGGTGAGACTCCGGACGGTGACCAGATCTACCGGCTGCCGCACGACGGTTCCATCGTGGACGAGCACGGCTCGGTGGCGGTGGGCGGCAACGCGGAGACGATCAGCAGTTATCTGGATCAGCGTCACCAGGACGGTATGAGTCTGGCGGAGGCGCTGAAGCTTGCCGTGCAGGCGTTGTCCCGTGACACGAACGGCAGTGAGCGGGAGATTCCGGCGGAGCGGCTGGAGGTCGCGGTGCTGGACCGTACGCGTCCGCAGAAGCGCAAGTTCAAGCGCATTGTCGGGCGTCAGCTGGGCCGGTTGCTGGAGGCCGGTGGCGCGTCCACCGAGGCGGAGAGTTCGGACGAGGCGGAGGGTGCCGAGGACGAGTAGTCCCGGCGGGCTCCACCCGACGATCACCCTTTCTGTGCCCCGGCCGATCACTCGGCCGGGGCGCAGGGCGTTCAGGGGGTGCTGGGGGTGCTGGGGGGCGCTGTGGAGCCTCGTACGACCAGTTCGACGGGGATGTCGCCACCGGGTGGTGTACGGCCTTCCAGGACGGCCAGGAGGGCTTCCATGCCGCGTTCGCCGAACAGTTCGGCGTCCAGTCGCACGGTCGTGAGTTCGGGGTCGATGGCGGTGGCGAGGGCGAGGTCGTCGAGGCCGGTGACGGAGATGTCGTCGGGGACGCGCAGTCCGAGTCGGCGTACGGCCTTGTAGGCGCCGGCGGCGAGTTTGTCGTCGTCGCAGACCAGGGCGGTGGGCCGGGGGCCGGGTGCGGCGAGGGCGGCCTCGGCGGCGGTCAGGGCGTCGTCGATGGAGATGGGGGCGTGGGCGGTGCGGAGGGTGGTGCCGGGGACCGTGTCGAGTCGGGCGGCCAGTTCGCGGGCTCGGATTTCGAAGGTCCAGGAGGGGATGTCGGCGGCGAGGTGCAGGAAGCGGCGGTGGCCGAGGTCCAGGAGGTGGGTGGCGACCTGGCGGATGCCGTCGGCGATGTCGAGGTTGACGGTGGCGGCGCCGAGGCTGCCGGAGGGGTCGCTGTCGAGCATGACGAGGGGGAGCTGGTCGCCGCGGATGGCGGTGAGGGCGTCGGCGGCCATGGAGGAGGCGATGACGCCGTCGAGGGCGGCCTGGGAGGAGGCGAAGGGGTCGCGGGCGGGGCCGATGCCTTCGGGGGAGGGGTAGAGGACGACGCCGAAGCCGTGGTCGGCGGCGACGCGTGCGGCGCCGGTGTAGACGCCGGCGAAGAACTCGGTCGTGAGGGCGGGGACGACGAGGAGGACCGTGCGGGTGTGGCCGAGGCGGAGGTTGCGGGCGGCGAGGTTGGGGCGGTAGCCGAGGTCGCGGGCGGCTTCCCGGACGCGTTCGGCGGTGGTCTCGGAGACCCGGCCGCGCCATTTGTCGCCGAGGACGAGGGAGACGGCGGCCTGGGACACTCCGGCCGCGTGTGCGACGTCGCGGCTGGTCGGTCGCGTGCTGCTGCGTGCCACCGTGGGTCCGCTCCTTCGTCTGGACGTCCGAACAGCGCACATGGTACGTATGGGAGTCGACGTTATACGTATGACTTGGAGGCGGGACATGGCCGCGGGATACCTGGAGATCCTCAGGGCGAGGCACGCGGCGCGCCTGCTGACGGGGACGCTGGTGGGCCGGCTGCCGAACGCCACCGCGGCGATCGCGATCGTGCTGTTCGTCCGGGCGCAGGGCGGTACGTACAGCCTCGCCGGGGCTCTCGCGGCCGTGTACGGGGTCGCCAACGCCGTGGGGCAGCCGGTGCTCGGGCGGCTGGTCGATCTGCACGGCCAGCCTCGTGTGCAGCTTCCGTCCGCCGTGCTGTCGGCCCTCGCGATGGCCGTGTTCGCCTTCACCGGCACCGATCCGCTCCCGCTCGCCTATGTGGCCGTGGCGGCCGCGGGGCTCTTCACGCCGCCGCTGGAGGGCGGGCTGCGGGCGCTGTGGCCGAGCGTGCTGCGCCGGGAGGACCAGGTGCACACGGCGTACGCCATGGACGCGGTGGCGCAGGAAGTCATGTTCACCGTGGGGCCGTTGCTGGTGACGCTGTGCGTGTCGCTGTGGTCGGCGCAGGTGGCGCTGGTGGTGCTGAACGTCATCGGGGTCCTCGGGGCGCTCTCGGTCGTGGTGTCGCCGCCCTCGCGCGCGTGGCGCTCCGGTCCGCGTGAGGCGCACTGGCTCGGCGCGTTGCGCTCGCCCGGACTCTTGGTGCTGCTCGGCGCGTTCCTGTTCGTGGGGATCGCGCTCGGGTCCATCACGGTCGCCTCCGTGCCGTACGCGGACGAGCACGGCGGGGATGCGGTGTACGGCTGGCTGATGGCCGGGATCGGTCTGGGGGCCCTGGTGGGCGGCACGGTGTACGGGGCGCGGCAGTGGGCCGGTGAGCCCGCGCGGCGACTGCGGGTCCTGGTGGGCCTGCTGGCGGTGTGTTACCTGCCGCTGACGCTGATGCCGGGGGCGGTCGCCATGACGCTGCTGATGGTCCTGGCGGGGGTGTTCCTGGCGCCTGTGATCGCGTGCGCGTTCGTCCTGGTCGACCGGCACGCGCCGGCCGGGACGGTGACCGAGGCCTTCTCCTGGATCGTGACGACGTTCACCGTGGGCGCCTCGGTCGGAACGGGGCTGGCGGGCCCGGTCGTCGAGGGTGGCGGGGCCCTGTGGGGCTTCGCCGTGCCGGGGGTCGCGGGGGGTGTGTCGCTGCTGGTTCTGCTGGTCACGGGAGGCGTCCTCGCGGCTCCCGTGGGAGGGGCGGTGGTTGCGTCTTCATCGGAAAATGATCCAAACCGTGCTGCCGAACCCCGTTTCAGCTCGGGGGATCGGGCGTAATGTTCACTCATGGACCGCCGCATTTTCGGGCTGGAGAACGAGTACGGCGTCACGTGTACGTTCAGGGGACAGCGACGCCTGTCTCCCGACGAGGTGGCGCGGTACCTCTTCCGCCGTGTCGTGTCATGGGGCCGCAGCAGCAATGTCTTTCTGCGAAACGGCGCACGCCTCTATCTCGACGTGGGCTCACATCCGGAATACGCGACACCCGAATGTGACAACGTGACCGAACTGGTCACCCACGACAAAGCGGGCGAGCGCATTCTCGAAGGACTCCTGGTGGACGCCGAACGACGCCTGCACGAGGAAGGAATCGCGGGCGACGTCTACCTCTTCAAGAACAACACGGACTCGGCCGGCAACTCCTACGGCTGTCACGAGAACTATCTCGTGGCCCGCCACGGGGAGTTCTCCCGGCTCGCGGACATTCTCATTCCGTTCCTGGTCACCAGGCAGCTTCTCTGTGGTGCCGGCAAGGTGCTGCAGACCCCGCGGGGCGCGGTGTACTGCGTCAGCCAGCGGGCCGAGCACATCTGGGAGGGCGTCTCCTCGGCGACGACCCGTTCCCGGCCGATCATCAACACCCGCGACGAACCGCACGCCGACGCCGAGCGCTACCGCCGCCTGCACGTGATCGTGGGCGACTCGAACATGTCCGAGACGACCATGCTGCTGAAGGTCGGTGCGACCGACCTGGTGCTGCGCATGATCGAGGCGGGCACCGTGATGCGTGATCTGACCCTGGAGAACCCGATCCGGGCGATCCGCGAGGTCAGCCATGACATCACCGGCCGGCGCAAGGTGCGTCTGGCCAGTGGCCGGGAGGCCTCCGCGCTGGAGGTGCAGCGCGAGTACTACGACAAGGCCGTGGACTTCGTCGAGCGGCGCGGGATCCGCACCGGCACGGTCGACCAGGTCCTGGAGCTGTGGGGCCGCACGCTGGACGCGATCGAGGCGGAGGACCTCGACCGGATCGGCACCGAGATCGACTGGGTCATGAAGTACAAGCTCATCGAGCGGTACCGGGCCAAGCACAACATGACCATGTCCCACCCGCGGGTCGCGCAGATAGACCTCGCGTATCACGACATCCACCGCCGTCGTGGGCTGTACTACCTTCTGGAGAGGAAGGGGCAAGCCGCCCGTATCTGCAACGACTTGAAGATCTTCGAGGGCAAGTCCGTTCCCCCGCAGACCACTCGGGCCCGGCTGCGCGGCGACTTCATCCGCAGGGCCCAGGAACAGCGCCGGGACTTCACCGTCGACTGGGTCCACCTCAAGCTCAATGACCAGGCGCAGCGCACGGTGTTGTGCAAGGACCCGTTCCGATCGGTCGACGACCGGGTGGAGAAACTGATCGCCGGAATGTGAGCAAAGCGTTCCGCATCACTGCCGGAACGCAACACGGGCGCCGTACGTTTCCCGTACGGCGCCCTTCTCACGCCGTAGAGTTGCGCGCACGCCATCAACAAGATCGACCGATTACGAGGCTCTCACCGTGCGCCGACGCTCCCTTCTCATTGCCGTTCCCGCAGGACTGGCCACACTCGCCGCATGCGGTGACGACAAGTCCGACTCGAGCAAGGCGAGCGACAGCACGTCACCCTCGCCGTCGTCCTCGGCCTCCCCGCCACCGGCGCCGAAGATCGTCGACGGTCCGCTGCCGGCGGTCACGGCGGGCGCGAAGTTCGGTGAGAAGCCGACGGTCGCCAAGGGCACCGGCGATCCGTCGAAGGATCTCGCGGTCAAGACGCTCATCGCGGGCGGCGGCACCACCATCGCCGAGGGCGACTACATCCAGGCCCACTACCTGGGCCAGATCTGGAACACCGCCAAGGTCTTCGACAACTCCTACGACCGCAAGACGGCGCTGGTCATCCAGCTCGCGCAGAACAGCATCATCGACGGCTGGCGGTACGCCCTGGCGGGCAAGAAGGCCGGCAGCCGGGTCGAGTTCTCGGTCCCGCCGACCTGGGGGTACGGCAAGCAGGGCAACGCGCAGGCGGGCATCAAGGGCACCGACACGCTGGTGTTCGTCGTCGATGTGCAGGCCGCCTTCAACGGGAAGAGCTCCGCCAAGGGCACGAAGGTCGCGCAGGGTGACGCCGCTCTGCCCAAGGTCGGCACCAACACCGACGGCAAGGCGCCGTCGATCGAGATCCCCAAGGCGGACGCGCCGACCAAGCTGGTGGCGGAGTACGTCATCGAGGGCGACGGCGACAAGGTGACGGCCGAGAACTCGCTGCTCGTCCAGTACAAGGGCGTGGTGTGGGACACCGGCAAGGAGTTCGACTCGACGTACAAGCGGGGGCAGCTGGCGTCGTTCTCGCTGCAGCAGGTCGTCAAGGGCTGGGCGCAGGGGCTGACCGGCAAGAAGGTGGGCAGCCGGGTGCTGATCTCCATTCCGCCGAAGCTGGGTTACGGCGACAACCCGCCCGCCGGCAGCGGGATCGAGAAGGACTCCACGCTGGTCTTCACCGTGGACATCCTCGCCAAGATGTGACGCACGGGGGACATGCGCACAGGTCCCTGCGACAGGGATGTAAGACTGGTCCCTGTTGCCTTTCCGTGAACAAGCAGGAGCGAGTGACGTGAGCATCGACAAGCCCGAGATCGACTTCCCCGGCGGCGAGCCCCCGGCGGACCTGGAGATCAAGGACATCTGGGAGGGCGACGGCGAGGTTGCGCAGGCCGGCCAGACCGTCACCGTCCACTACGTGGGCGTGGCCTTCAGCACCGGTGAGGAGTTCGACGCCAGCTGGAACCGTGGTCAGCCGTTCCGCTTCCCGCTGGGTGGCGGCCGGGTCATCAAGGGCTGGGACCAGGGCGTGCAGGGCATGAAGGTCGGCGGCCGTCGCCAGCTGACCATCCCGGCCCACCTGGCCTACGGCAACCAGAGCCCCACCCCGGCGATCAAGCCCGGTGAGACCCTGATCTTCGTGGTCGACCTGCTCGGCGTCTGATCGTCGTACGACGTCCGACCGGACCTGATCGACCAGGGCCCATGCCCGTCCGGGCATGGGCCCTCGGCTTTTGCCTTGCTCCTTCGGGGCGGTACGGTCATCGTCCGTAAGCACCATAGGGAGGCGAAGGGCGTCGATGGCCATTGCCAAGGCCGAGCGGCTGATGAACCTGGCGCTGTGTCTGCTCGGGACGCGACGGCCGCTGAGCAAGCGTGAGCTCAGGGAGTCCATCGAGGCCTACCTGGAAGCCAATTCCGACGACTCCTTCAACCGGATGTTCGAGCGCGACAAGGATGATCTGCGCGAACTCGGGCTCGTGATCGAGACCGTTGAGAACCTGGACGGCGAAGTCGGCTATCTCGCCCGCCGGGACAGCAACCGGCTGCCGCCCATCACCCTCGACGCCGAGGAGGCCGCCGCCCTGGGCCTGGCCGCCAAGGTGTGGCAGCAGGCCCGGCTCGCCGGCGCGGCCAGCGGCGCGCTGCAGAAACTGCGCGCGGCGGGGCTGCCCGAGGACGTCGACCCGTACGAGTCGCACGGTGCCCTGGAGCCGCGCATCCCGGTGCACGAGGCCTCCTTCGAACCGCTGATGCTCGCCTGCCGCGACCGCCGCCCGGTCCTCTTCGACTACCGCAAGGCCACCGCCGCCCGCCCCGAGCCGCGCCATGTCGAGCCGTGGGCGCTGGAGTGCTGGCGCGGCCACTGGTACCTGGCCGGATTCGACCGGGACCGGGGTGCCGAGCGGGTGTTCCGGCTCTCCCGGATCACCGGCAAGGTCCGCTCGCGCGGCACCCGGTTCACGGCCCCGGTGCCCGACGTCGTCACCGTCCGCGAGACCGTGGCGAGCTGGGCGGGGGAGACCGCCGACCGCAGCGCGCGGATCCGGCTGCGCACGGGCGCCGGGTACCCCCTGCGGGCGAAGGCCACCTCGGTGCGGGAACTGGGCGACGGCTGGGACGAGTTGGAGATCCCGTACGGCCACGGCCTGGACGCCTGGCTGGTGGAGTTCGGTCCCGACGTGGTGGTCCTGGAGCCCGCCGAGTTGCGGGCCGACGTGGTGGACCGGCTGCGCGCCGTGGCCAAGGGCTGAGGGGGAACGGAAGAGAACTGTGGCAGGCAAACCGGTCAGGCCCACGAACGCCATCGACCAGACCCGGCGGATGCTCTCGCTGGTGACCTATCTGAAGGAGCGTCCCGGAGCGCGGGTCGAGGACGTGGCCCGCGCCTTCGGGATCACCGAGGACGAGCTGGTCTCCGACCTCGATGTGCTGCCCATGTGCGGCACCAGCTTCCGCGGCGGCGATCTGCTCGACATCGACACCGACGGCGAGCGGATCTGGTGGCACAATCCCGCCGCCCTCGGCGAGGAGACGGCCGAGCCGCTGCGGCTCGCCGCCGACGAGGCGACCGCGCTGCTGGTGGCCGCCCGCGCGGTCTCCACGCTGCCCGGTCTCCGGGAGAGCGACCGGCAGGCACTGCTGCGGGCCACCGCCAAGGTGGAGACGGCGGCCGGTGAGACCGCCGGTGCCAGCGCGCGTCTTTCGGTGACCTTCGAGTCGGAGGGCGGGGTCTTCGCGGACGTCGACCGGGCCATCTCCGAGCGCCGGCGCCTGTGGATCCGCTACTACTCGCCCGCCCGGGACGAGCTCACCGAGCGGGAGATCGACCCGATCCGCCTGGTCAGCGTCGGACACACCTATGTCGAGGCCTGGTGCCGCCGCTCCGAGGCGCGGCGTACCTTCCGGCTCGACCGGGTCGCCGAGATCAAGATCCTCGACGAGCCGTCCGCGCCGCCCGAGGTCGAACTCAGGGACCTGTCGGAGGGGCTCGTGCAGCCCGCGGCCGAGGACCCCGAGGTGGTCGTCGAGGTCGGCCCCGGCGGACGCTGGGTCGCCGAGTACTACCCGCACGACAGCGCCGATGAGCTTTCCGACGGCGGGCTGCGTATTACCCTCCGCACCCCGGACCCGGCATCCCTGCGCAGACTGGCGCTCCGGCTCGGCCGTGACGGCCGGATCGTCTCGCCGCGTGACCTCGCCGACAGCGCCCGTGAGGCGGCCCGCGAGGCCCTGGCGGCCTACGACGGGGTCGAGGCGGGCAGGACCCCGGGGGCGCGGGTGCACGACGGTGGGTACGACAGGCAGGAGCAGGGGCTTTGAGCGAGTCGGCGACGTCTGGTGCGGGCATGACGGTGGCTGCCGCCTTCGCGGGGATGAGAAGCGCGGCGCCGGCGACCTTCAGGGCGAGCTGCCCGGACTGCCGGGAGCGGTTCGAGCTGGCCGCCGCCGCCCTGCGCCTCGCCATCGGAGCGACCAGCCGCGCCACGTTCTACTCCTTCACCTGCCCCGAGTGCGGCGCGGCCGTCCGCAAGCCCGCCGGTGAGCGGATTGTCGAGCTGCTGACCGGCGGCGGGGTCCGCACGCTGCGGCTGCACTCCACCCTCTAGGCTCGGTGCCATGTTCTGGCCGATGTTCGCGGTAGCTGTGGGGTTCGTGGGTCTCGCCGTTCTCGGTGTGCTCGCCGTCCGGGTCTTCGTGGAGGCGCAGCGTCTGGGGCGCCAGGTCACCGACTCGGCGCGGCGCATCAACCGGGCCGCGGAGGATCTGGAGCGGGCGGCGGTGAGCACGGCCCGTTCTGTGGACTCACGGTGAGTGCTGCTGAGAGTCGGGTGTGAGTCGCGCGCCGGATGCGTTTTGGGCCACTTCGCCCTGTCACCGGGGCGGGGTCGCCAGGTACGCTGCTGGTCGCGGTCCGGATAACGAGGCTCGGCCGCGAACCGGGAGTACGCACAGGGATTGCCAGGCGTTCACCCCTGGGCGTTACGATCGCTGCCAGCACGGCTGATCGGACACATGTCCGACCGGTCGGACAGCACCCCACAAGCCGCCTCGGTGAGAAGGTAAAGACTTATGTTCGGAAGGCTCGGCGCCCCCGAGATCATTCTCATCCTCGTCGTCATCATCCTGCTGTTCGGCGCGAAGAAGCTTCCCGACATGGCGCGCTCGCTCGGCAAGTCCGCTCGCATTCTCAAGAGCGAGGCCAAGGCGATGAAGGAAGAGGGCGGCAGCACGGCCACTCCGGCCGGTCCGCCCACCACCGACGAGCAGAGCCCGTCCCAGCGCACCATCCAGGCCGCCCCCGGCGACGTGACCAGCTCGCGCCCGGTCAGCGAGCCGACGGACACGACCAAGCGCTGACGCGGGGCCGGTGACCTCCGGCCCGCCCGCACGAGATGGGAACGTGGGTTGCTGAAGTCTGCCCGCAAAGAGGAGAGGGATCCCGAGGGGCGGATGCCTCTCGCGGATCACCTTCGTGAGCTCCGCAACCGGCTCGCGAAGGCCCTGCTGGCCATCGTCCTCGTGACGATCGTCGCTGCCTTCTTCTACAACGACATCATCAACTTCCTGACGAAGCCGATCCTCGACTCGATCGGTTGTCAGCAGAGCTTCGCGGAGCTCGCCAAGTCGTCCTCGGCCGACGCGACTCACAAGTGCGCCCGGATCACCATCAACGGCCTGCTCGCGCCCTTCACGCTGGCCCTCCAGGTCTCGTTGACGGCGGGTGTCGTCCTGGCCTCGCCGATCTGGCTGTACCAGCTGTGGGCGTTCATCGCCCCGGGTCTGCACCGGCACGAGAAGAAGTACGCGTACGCGTTCGTCTTCACCGGCGCCCCCCTGTTCATGGGCGGTGCCTACTTCGCGTACTCGGTGCTTCCCACCACCGCGAAGGTGCTGATCGACTTCACGCCGAGCGGCAGCATCGACAACCTGCTGCCCCTCGACGACCTGCTGCAGCTCGTCACGCGCATGGTGATCGTCTTCGGTCTCTCCTTCGAACTGCCGCTGCTGCTGGTCTTCCTCAACCTCACCGGCATGATCACCGGCAAGCGGATGCTCGGCTGGTGGCGGGGCATGATCATGGGCATCACCGTGTTCGCCGCCGTGGCGACGCCGAGCACGGACCCGCTGAGCATGCTCGCGCTGGCCGGCCCGATCTGGGTGCTGTACTTCTTCGCGGTGGCCTTCTCCCTGGTCAATGACAGGCGTCGGCGCCGCCGGGAGGCCGCGGGCCCCGACGACGACGAGGCCTCCGACCTGGATCTCACTCCCGAGGACATCGGCGAGATCGAGACCGTCGCCGCGAGCCGGGCACTGCCCGAGCCCTCCGGCACGGACCGGGTCAACGGTTATGACGACGTGACCTGACGACCGGGAAGCGGCTCGTAAGGTCACTTCCGTGACCAGCGAGATCACCCTCTTCGTCAACCCCACCGCGGGCCGCGGCCGGGGCGCCCACGCGGCGCAGCCGGCCGCTTCCGCGTTGCGGGCGGCAGGCTTCGCCGTGCGGACCGTGCTCGGCGAGGACGCCGCCGACGCCCTCGCACGCGCGCGTGCCGCCGTCACGGACGGCACCGGCGCCCTGATCGCCGTCGGCGGCGACGGCATGGCCAACCTCGCCCTGCAGGCCGTGGCCGGCACCGCCACCCCCTTCGGGCTGGTCGCCGTCGGCACCGGCAACGACTTCGCCCGCGCACTGGGGCTGCCGGTGCGCGATCCCGCCGCCGCGGGCCGGCTGATCGCCGGGGCACTCAAGGAGGGCCGCCTCCACGACATCGACCTCGGCCAGGTCGGTGACCACTGGTTCGCCACCGTCCTCGCCTCCGGCTTCGACTCCCGCGTCAACGACCGCGGCAACCGCATGAGATGGCCCGCGGGCCGCCTCAAGTACGACCTCGCGATGCTCGCCGAACTGGCCGCCTTCCGGCCCGTGCCGTACCGGATCACGCTCGACGACGGCCGGGTCCGCGAGGTCGAGGCGACGCTGGTGGCCGTCGGCAACGGATCGTCGTACGGCGGCGGCATGCGGATCTGCCCGGGCGCGGACCTCACCGACGGGCTGTTCGACCTCACCGTGGTCGGCGACTGCAGCCGCAGGACCCTGCTGCGGGTCTTCCCGAGCGTGTACCGGGGCACCCACGTCGACCATCCCAAGGTCACCGTGGTGCGGGCCGCGCAGGTGGAGATCGCCGCCGAGGGCGTCACGGGGTACGCCGACGGCGAGCCGCTCGGGCCCCTGCCGCTGACGGCGCGCTGCATCCGTGGAGCGGTGTCCGTGGTGGGCCCTTGAACTGCGTGAAGGGCAGGTTTCGCGGGCTCCGATCCGGATAATGATCGTCCTGTTGTCAGTGGTGCCGGGTACGCTCGAAAGCACGATGACAGAGGACCTCTCACCGGCCGAGCGGTACGCGGCAGCCCGCCTGCGGGCAGCCGAGCAGGCCACCGCGCTCGCGGGCTTCCGCGAGATGTACGACTTCGGTCTCGACCCCTTCCAGATCGAGGCCTGCAAGGCTCTCGAAGCCGGGAAGGGCGTGCTGGTGGCCGCCCCCACCGGCTCCGGCAAGACGATCGTCGGCGAGTTCGCCGTCCACCTCGCCCTCCAGCAGGGCAAGAAGTGTTTCTACACAACCCCCATCAAGGCGCTGTCCAACCAGAAGTACGCCGACCTGAGCCGCCGTTACGGCGCCGACAAGGTCGGTCTGCTCACCGGCGACAACAGCGTCAACTCCGACGCCCCCGTGGTCGTGATGACCACCGAGGTCCTGCGGAACATGCTGTACGCGGGCTCGCAGACCCTCCTGGGCCTCGGCTATGTGGTCATGGACGAGGTGCACTACCTCTCCGACCGCTTCCGGGGCGCCGTATGGGAAGAGGTGATCATCCACCTCCCCGAGTCGGTGACCCTGGTGTCGCTGTCGGCGACCGTGTCCAATGCCGAGGAGTTCGGCGACTGGCTCGACACCGTCCGCGGCGACACCCAGGTGATCGTCTCCGAGCACCGGCCCGTGCCGCTGTTCCAGCACGTGCTCGCCGGGCGGCGGATGTACGACCTGTTCGAGGAGGGCGAGGGCAACAAGAAGGCCGTCAACCCCGATCTCGCGCGACTGGCCCGCATGGAGGCCCAGCGGCCGTCGTACCAGGACCGCCGACGCGGCCGGGCGATGCGCGAGGCCGACCGGGAACGCGAGCGGCGGCAGCGGTCGAAGGTGTGGACGCCGAGCCGGCCCGAGGTCATCGAGCGCCTCGACGCCGAGGGACTGCTGCCCGCCATCACGTTCATCTTCAGCCGCGCCGCGTGCGAGGCGGCCGTACAGCAGTGCCTGTACGCGGGGCTGCGACTGAACGACGACGAGGCGCGGGGCAGGGTGCGCGCCCTCGTCGAGGAGCGCACCGCGTCCATTCCGCACGAGGACCTGCACGTCCTCGGGTACTACGAGTGGCTGGAGGGCCTGGAGCGCGGTATCGCGGCCCACCACGCGGGCATGCTGCCGACCTTCAAGGAGGTCGTCGAGGAGCTGTTCGTCCGGGGCCTGGTCAAGGCCGTGTTCGCGACCGAGACGCTCGCGCTGGGCATCAACATGCCCGCGCGTTCCGTGGTGCTGGAGAAGCTCGTCAAGTGGAACGGCGAGCAGCACGCCGACATCACGCCCGGCGAGTACACCCAGCTGACGGGACGTGCGGGGCGGCGCGGCATCGACGTCGAGGGCCACGCGGTGGTGCTGTGGCAGCGCGGGAGCAGCCCCGAGCACCTGGCGGGACTCGCCGGCACGCGCACGTATCCGCTGCGCTCCAGCTTCAAACCGTCGTACAACATGGCGGTCAACCTGGTCGAGCAGTTCGGCCGGCACCGCTCGCGTGAGCTCCTGGAGACGTCGTTCGCGCAGTTCCAGGCCGACAAATCGGTCGTCGGGATCTCCCGGCAGGTGCAGCGCAACGAGGAGGGGCTCGACGGCTACAAGGCCTCCATGACCTGCCACCTCGGCGACTTCGAGGAGTACGCGCGGCTGCGCCGCGAGCTCAAGGACCGGGAGACGGAGCTGGCCCGGCAGGGGGTCTCCCAGCGGCGGGCCGAGGCGGCCGTGGCGCTGGAGAAGCTCAAGCCGGGCGATGTCATCCATGTGCCGACGGGCAAGTACGCCGGTCTCGCGCTGGTGCTGGACCCGGGCCTGCCCGCCGGGCGGTCCAACGGCCACCGCGGTTTCGAGCACCACGACGGCCCGCGGCCGCTGGTGCTGACCGCCGAGCGGCAGGTCAAGCGCCTCGCGTCGATGGACTTCCCGGTGCCGGTCGAGCCGTTGGACCGGATGCGGATCCCGAAGTCCTTCAACGCGCGCTCGCCGCAGTCCCGTCGGGACCTGGCCTCCGCGCTGCGCACCAAGGCCGGGCACATCCCACCGGAGCGGGCCCGTAAGCAGCGCTCCCAGGCCGCGGACGACCGCGAGATCGCCCGGCTGCGGACGGCGATCCGGGCACATCCCTGCCACGGGTGCAACGACCGTGAGGATCACGCCCGTTGGGCCGAGCGCTATCACCGGCTGCTGCGCGACACCTCGCAGCTGGAGCGGCGCATCGAGGGACGTACGAACACCATCGCGCGGACCTTCGACCGGATCGTGGCCCTGCTGACCGAGATGGACTATCTGCGCGGCGACGAGGTCACCGAGCACGGCAAGCGGCTGGCCCGGCTGTACGGCGAGCTCGATCTGCTGGCCAGCGAATGCCTGCGGGAGGGCGTCTGGGAGGGGCTCGCCCCTGGCGAACTGGCCGCCTGTGTGTCGGCGTTGGTGTACGAGTCCCGGGCGGGCGACGACGCCATGGCGCCCAAGGTGCCGTCCGGCAAGGCGAAGGCCGCGCTGGGGGAGATGGTGCGGATCTGGGGACGGCTGGACGCCCTGGAGGAGGACTTCCGGATCAACCAGACCGAGGGCGTGGGGCAGCGTGAGCCCGACCTCGGCTTCGCCTGGGCCGCCTACATGTGGGCTTCCGGCAAGGGGCTGGACGAGGTGCTGCGGGAGGCGGAGATGCCCGCCGGGGACTTCGTGCGCTGGTGCAAGCAGGTGATCGACGTGCTGGGGCAGATCTCGGCTGCGGCGCCGGTTTCCGGGGGCGAGGGGTCCACGGTCGCGAAGAACGCGCGCAAGGCTGTCGATCTGCTGCTGCGGGGGGTTGTGGCCTACTCGTCGGTGGGGTGATCCTGCGTCGGCGGGCGCGGGTGGTCTGTGGCTGGTCGCGCAGTTCCCCGCGCCCCTGGGTGGGTGGTGCTACTCGGCGTTCACATAGGGCCGCCAGCCTCCGTACTCCGTGATGTCCTCGGCGTTCTTCAGAGCGCCGGGTTCGCAGAGAAAGCCGGGGACGGCGGTGCCGTCGGCCAGTTGCACGCTGCCCAGCGTCATCGGGCGGGGGAGTGCTGTCAGGAGGCGGCCGAGGCCCTCCGCCGGCAGGCGCCACACTTCCGTCTCGATCGCCGCACCGCCTTCGCCGACATGCACCAGACCCGGCTTCGGCGGTGTCGTCCGCAGGGCGTGCAGGCGGTACACCGGCGCGGTGGTGGTCGTACGGTCCAGGCGGGCGCCCAGGGCGAGGAGTTGGGGGTTCAGCGGCTGCCCCGTCAGGTGGGCGCCGACCACCGCGAGGCGGGTCTCCGGCCGGAGCAGGCGCGCGATGCTCGCCAAGCGTTCATCGGTGTGCGCCGGGCCGATCAGCATCACGCCGAACGGAAGGCCGGTCACCTCGCCCGCCGGGACGGCCGCGGCCGCCAGGTCGAAGAGGTTCGTGGAGTTGGTGAAGCGGCCCAGGCGGGCGTTGGCGCCCAGCGGGTCGGCGGCGACCTCGGCGAGGGTGGGGTGACCGGGGGCGGTGGGCAGGAGAAGGGCGTCCGCGTCGGCCAGTTCGGCCAGGGCCCGGGTGCGGAGCGTGGCCAGGCGGTCCAGGTCGGCGTAGAGCTGGTGGGCCGGCAGGTCGCGGGCCCGGGTGATGATGGCGGCGACCGTGGGATCGAGGGAGTCGTCGTTCGCTTCCATCGCCTTGTCGACAAAAGCCCCCACCGCTGTGTAGCGCTCGGCCACGAACGCACCCTCGTAGAGCATCGCCGCCGCCTGTGTGAAGGGCGTGAGGTCGAGCTCGCGCACCGAGGCGCCGGCCCTGATCAGTTGACCCACTGCCTCCTCGTACGCCGCTGCCCACCCCTCGTCCAGTTCGCCGAGCTGCTCGCGCGGGGGGACCGCGATCCGCCAGGGGCCGGGGAGGCGTCCGGGCAGGGATGGGGCGGTGCCCGTGATCATGTGGGACAGCGCCTGCTCGGCCTCCGGGAGGGTGCGGGCGAAGACGGTCACGCAGTCGATCGAGGCGCAGGCCGGGACGACCCCGGCCGTGGGGACCAGGCCGCGGGTGGGCTTGAGGCCGACGATGCCGTTGAAGGCGGCCGGGACCCGGCCCGAGCCCGCCGTGTCGGTGCCCAGGGCGAAGTCGACGATGCCCAGCGCCACCGCGACCGCCGAGCCGGAGCTGGAACCCCCGCTCACCCTCAGGGGATCGTAGGCGTTGCGGACCGCGCCGTACGGGGAGCGGGTGCCGACCAGGCCCGTCGCGAACTGGTCCAGGTTCGTGGTGCCGAGCACGATCGCGCCCGCCGCGCGGAGACGCGCGACCACCGGGGCATCGGCCTCGGGACGGTAGGCGTACGACGGACAGCCCGCGGTGGTGGGCAGGCCGGCCACGTCGATGTTGCCCTTGGCGGCGAACAGCCGGCCCGCGAGGGGCAGTCGCTCACCTCGCGCGAGCCGTTCGTCGATCGACCGGGCCTCTCGCTCGACGTCCTCCCGCGGACGCAGGTCGATCCAGATCTCGGGGCGGTCCACGGCCTCGACGCGGTCGTAGGCGGCACGGACCCGGGTGACGGTGCTGGACATGGCTCGCTCCTCTTTCACTGTGCGGCCGGGTTTCACTGTGCGGGCGGGGCCAGGACGAGCAGTGCCGTCCCCGCCTCCACCTGGTCGCCCGGCCTGGCCAGGATCTCCGCGACCACGCCGGCCGTCGGCGCGTGCACCCTGGACTCCATCTTCATCGCCTCCAGGGCGAGCAGCGGCTGCCCCGCCGTCACCACGTCACCCGGCTCTACGTTCAACTGCCATACGGATGCGGCGAACTCGGCCTCGATCAGGCGGCCGCCCGCAGGGACCGAGATGTCTGCGGGGGCGGCTGCCGGTGCGGACACCGACTCGGCCCGCGCGAACTCGCCCGCCGCCTCCCACGCGTCCCGCTCCGCCGAGAAGGCCGTCTGTTGGCGCTCCCTGAACTCCGCGATGGAATCGGAGTGTTCGGCGAGGAAGGTCTGGTACTCGGCGAGCGAGAAGGTGCCCTCCTCGATACGGGGCACGAAGCGGCCGGACGTGATGTCGGCGCGCAGCTCCAGGAGTTCGTCCGCGTCCACCGGATACCACTTGATGCGGTCGAAGAAGCGCAGCAGCCAGGGCGAGCCGGGCTCGAACGCGCCGCGCTGCTGCCAGGGCGACCACACCTGGGTCGTACGGCCCACGAACTGGTAGCCGCCGGGGCCCTCCATGCCGTAGATGCACAGATACGCGCCGCCGATGCCGACCGAGTTCTCGGCCGTCCAGGTGCGCGCCGGGTTGTACTTCGTGGTCACCAGGCGGTGGCGCGGGTCGAGGGGGGTGGCCACCGGGGCGCCGAGGTAGACGTCGCCCAGGCCCAGGACGAGGTACTCCGCGTCGAAGACCGTGCGGTAGACGTCGTCCACCGAGTCCAGGCCGTTGACGCGGCGGATGAACTCGATGTTCCACGGGCACCAGGGCGCGTCGTCGCGGACGCCCGCCATGTAGCGGGCGATCGCCTCGCGGGTGGCCGGGTCGTCCCAGGAGAGCGGGAGGTGGACCGTGCGGGAGGGGACGACCAGTTGGTCGGACGGGGGCAGGGACGCGGTGATCTCTCGTACGGCGGCGAGGAGTTCGTGCTGGGGCAGCCGGTTCGGGTCGGTCCGGATCTGGAGGGAGCGGATGCCGGGGGTGAGGTCGGTGATGCCGTCCGGGCCCTGTTCGGCGACCGACTCCATCAGCGCGTGGACGCGCATGCGCAGCGCCAGGTCCAGCTGCATGGGCCCGAACTCGACCAGCAGGTTGTCGTCGCCGCTGCGGCGGTAGGTCACATCGCCGTCGCGGGCGAGGATGCCGCCGTCCACGATCGCCGGGCGCGCCGAGCCGTCCGTGGTCACCGGGACGAAGCGGACCGTGTCACCGGGGCGCAGCTGGCCCAGCTTCCAGCGCTCGGTGCTGATGATGGTCGCCGGGCACACGAACCCGCCGAGGGAGGGCCCGTCCGGGCCCAGCAGCACCGGCATGTCACCCGTGTAGTCGACCGCGCCGACCGAGTAGGGCGTGTCATGGATGTTGGAAGGGTGCAGGCCGGCCTCGCCGCCGTCGGTGCGGGCCCAGCGGGGCTTGGGGCCGACCAGACGGACACCGGTGCGGGCCGAGTTGAAGTGGACCTTCCAGTCGGCTGCGTAGAAGTCGCGGATGTCGTCCTCGGTGAAGAACTCCGGGGCGGCGTGCGGGCCTTCGGCGGCGGCGATGTGCCAGGTGGAGGTGAAGGAGGGGCGCGTGGAGGTGGAGGAGGGGCTGGTGGAGGTGGAGGAGGGGCGGTCCTCAGCGGGCGTGCCGTCGGCCAGGACCGACCCGTGCAGTACGTCGCCCGTCCGCAGGGCCCGTCCGCCGTGTCCGCCGAAGCGGCCCAGCGTGAAGGTGCTCGCGCTGCCGAGGAAGGCCGGCACGTCGAGGCCGCCCGTGAACAGGACGTACGTCCGCAGGCCGTGTTCGGCGGGTGCGCCGATCTCCAGGACCGAGCCCGCGGGCACGGTCACCGGCTCCCACTGCGCCACGGGTGTGCCGTCGACGGTGACCGGGGCCGGAGCGCCCGTCACACAGACGGTCGTGGGGTGGGTGAACCTCAACGACGGTCCCTGCAAGGTGCATTCGAGGCCGGGGGCCGCTTCCGAGTTGCCCAGCGCCCGGTTGCCGAGCCGGAAGGAGAGGTCGTCCATCGGGCCGGACGGCGGCACGCCGACCTGCCAGTAGCCGGTACGGCCCGGCCAGTCCTGGACCGTGGTGAGGGTGCCGGCCGCGACGACCTCGATGCGCGGGGTCGGGTCCTGAATCCCCGAGAGGGTCGCCGTGGAGTGCGCGGCCGCCCTGAAGTCGGTGTCGGCCAGCGCCGCCCGGACCAGGCCCAGGTTGGTCTCGATGCCGTCGACGCGGGTGCGTGCCAGGGCCTCGTCCAGCCGTTGGAGCGCGTGGGCACGGTCCGGGCCGTACGCGATGATCTTCGCGAGCATCGGGTCGTACGACGTCGTCACCTCGGTGCCGGTCTCCACCCAGCCGTCGACGCGGACCCCGCTGGGGAACTCGACCCGGGTCAACAGGCCCGCGCTGGGCCGGTGTTCACGGGAGGGGTCCTCGGCATAGACGCGGGCCTCGACGGCGTGGCCGCGCGGGGGCCCCGGTTCCCGTACGACGTCCCGCTCGCCCCGGGCCAGGCGGAGCATCCAGGCGACCAGGTCGACACCGTAGATCTCCTCGGTGACCGGATGCTCCACCTGGAGACGGGTGTTGACCTCCAGGAAGTAGGCCTCCTCGCGGGCGGCGTCGTAGACGAACTCGACGGTTCCCGCGGAGCGGTAGCCGACGGAGGCGCACAACTCGCGGGCGCTGACCGCGAGTTGTGCGCGGACGTGGGCGGGAAGGCCCGGTGCCGGAGCCTCCTCAAGGACCTTCTGGTTGCGGCGTTGGAGGGAGCAGTCGCGGTCGCCGAGGGTGACGACCTTGCCCTCGCCGTCGCCGAAGACCTGCACCTCGACATGGCGGGCGCGCTCGACGAGCCGTTCCAGGAAGACGCCGGCCGAGGAGAAGGAGGCGGCGGCGACGCGCTGCACCCGGTCCCAGGCGTCGGTCAGTTCGTCGGCGGAGTGACATGCCGACATACCGATGCCGCCCCCACCGCCGGTGGCCTTGAGCATGACGGGATAGCCGATGGCTCCGGCCGCTTCGAGGGCTTCGCCGAGAGAGGGCAGCAGGCCCGTTCCCGGCGCCAGCCGCACTCCCGCCGCCTCGGCCGCGGCCCGTGCCGTGTGCTTCGCGCCGAACAGCTCCAGCTGCTCGGGCGCCGGGCCCACGAACACGATTCCCGCTTCCTCGCAGCGGCGGGCGAAGACGGCGTCCTCGGACAGGAATCCGTAACCGGGGTGGATCGCGCCCGCGCCCGAGTCCTTGGCCGCCTTCAGCACCAGGTCGGCGTCGAGATACGACTCCTTCGCGGGCGCCGGGCCGAGACGTACGGCCTCGTCGGCGAGCCGGACGTGGGGTGCGGCCCGGTCGGCGTCGGAGTACACCGCGACGGTCCGCAGGCCCAGTTCGCGGGCCGTGCGGATGATCCGGACCGCTATCTCGCCCCGGTTGGCGACGAGGAGGGTGTCGAAGGTCATGCGCCGGCCCCGATCGTCGCGTCCACAGACCCGATCGTCATTTCCACGGGTGTCGGGTCGAAGCCGTTGCAGGGGTTGTTGATCTGGGGGCAGTTGGAGACCAGGACGAGTACGTCGCGCTCGGCGCGCAGGGTCAGGGAGAGACCCGGGGCGGAGATGCCGTCGACGATGCCTAGGGTGCCGTCCTTCTCGACCGGGACGTTCATGTACCAGTTGATGTTGGAGACGAGGTCGCGCTTGCCGAGGCCGTACTTCGCGCCCTCGGCGAGGAAGTTGTCCACGCACGCGTGCTGCGACCAGGTGTGGTGGCCGTAGCGCAGCGTGTTCGACTCCTTGGAGCAGGCGCCGCCGACCGTGTCGTGGCGGCCCACGTCGTCGGCGGTGACCGTCATCAGCGGGGTGTGCTCGTTGGACATCAGCACGCTGCCCGTGGTGAGGAAGATGCCGCCCTGCGCCTGGACGGTGTCGGGGGCGCTGTAGCGGACCGCCGTGTCGTGGGCGTCGTAGACGAGGAAGTCGACGGCCTGGTTGCCGTGCAGGTCGGTGATGGTGAGCGTCTCGCCCTCGCGGATGACGGAGGACCAGGCGGACCGGGCCGGAACGACCGCCTTGGTATGCGTCCCGTCGAGCGTATGCGTCCCTTCGAGCTTCATGCGCGTCCCTTCGAGGCGAGGAAGTCGGCGGTGTTGAGGAAGGCGCGGCGGCCTTCGGGAGTGGCGTCCCAGAGGGGGTCGCCGGCGCGGGTGGGCTCGGCGCGCCAGGCGAGGACCTCCAGCGGGGTGCTGACGTAGGCGGGCCGGGGGTCGGCGGGGTGCGGGACGTTGGCGATCAGCACCGTCACGTCCTGTTCGGCGCGAAGGGTCACGGCGGCGCCGGGACCCGCCGAGCCGGTGAAGTCGAGGGTGCCGTCCTCGCGGATCCGGACGCCCTGGAAGAAGGAGAGGGAGGGCGGCAGATCGCGCGGTTCGAGACCGTTCTTCGCGGCCGCCAGCTTGAAGAGCTCGCGGCCGGCGGGGGAGGGACTCTGGGGGGTGCCGTCGCCGTAGCGCTCGGTGTTGCGGGCCAGGGTGGAGGTGCCGCACAGGGCGTCGTGGCGGCCGGAGGTGTCGGCGACGACGCTCGCGAGGACGCGGCCCTGGTCGGACAGGAGCAGTTGGCCCTCACCGAGGTAGGCGTTCCACTGGACCTTGACCGTGTCGGCGACGTTCAGGCGCTCCCAGGGGCGGCCCTCCGCGTACAGCAGCAGGTGGGCGCAGGCGTCTCCGTGGAGGTCGGTGAGGCGCAGTTCGGTGCCGCGGGCGAGGACGCGGTGCGTGTAGTTGCCGCCCGCGACGGTCTCCGCCCACACCAGGGGGCCCGCCGCGGAGGGCGGCTCCGGCCAGTCGCCGGCCGGCACGACGGGCATGGCCTCGGCACGGGTGCCCTCCTGGGCGCGGGCGTGTGCTCGGGCTCCGTATGTGGTCTCTGTGGCCATGGCGGACCTCCGGCTCCGGGGGGTGTTTCTGTCGCTTGACAGAAATTAAGGGCGGGGTAGGTCGGGGGGATTGCCCGGGTGTTGCGGGGGAGTTACCGGGGGCTCACGGGGGTGGGGCGGGGGGCGTTGTCGTTGTCGGGGGGTGGGTGGTGTGTGTCGTCGGGGGTGGTGCGGCAGGTTCCGCGCGTTGTCGGGCGCGGGGCGATGGATGCGGTGCGTTGGCGGGTGCTGGGCGGGGGGTGCGGTGCGTGGGCGGGGGCGGGGCGGGGGGTGCGGTGCGTTGGCGGGTGCGGGGCGGTGGGGGCTGGTCGCGCAGTTCCCCGCGCCCCTGGGGGGTGGTGTGTGCGTGTCGTTCGGCGGCGGGGGTGCGTCCGGTGATCCTCGGTGGGCGCTCCTGGAGCCCGGGTGTGGTCGTCCCGGGGGCGCCCGAAGATCACCCGGCGATCACCCCCCGCCCTGTGTGCGAGGATCGAACGCATGGGTACGACAGGTGGGGCGGCGGAGTCCGGGCGGCGGGTCGGCAGGCCCCGGGCCGATCGGCGGCCGGACAGCGGGCTGGCGCCACGCGATGAACTCCTCGTCGCCGCAGCCGAGTTGTTCACCTCCCTGGGGTATGCCGCCACCAGCACCCGGGCCGTCGCCGAGCGCGCGGGCATGCGGCAGGCGTCCATGTACCACTACGTCTCCGGCAAGGAGGAACTCCTCGCCCAGCTCCTGGAGTCCACCGTCACGCCCTCGCTGGCGTACGCCCGTGAGCTGCTGGCGGACGACAAGACCCCGGCGGAGGGCAGGCTGTGGGAGCTGTGCCGCGCGGACGTCGAGGTGCTGTGCGGCGGCCCGTACAACCTCGGCGGGCTCTATCTGCTGCCCGAGGTGCGCGCCGAGCGGTTCGCCGGCTTCCATGCCGTGCGCGCCGAACTCAAGGACACCTACCGGCAGTTGCTCGCCGCGACGGCCGCGGGCGGCGCCCTCGCCAAGAGTGAGCTCGAGCTCCGCACAGACCTGCTGTTCGGCCTGATCGAGGGCGTGATCCTGGTCCACCGCTCCGACCCCGAGCGGCCCGTCTCCGTCTTCGCGGAGGCCACCGCGGACGCGGCCCTGCGCATCGCCGGAATCCAGGACGGGCACCCGGCCGAGAGCTGATCTTCACTCACCGCGGTGAGTGGGTTTCGTGCGCCCGTACGCCATGACTCGGGGTGTTCGATTGATCTCGGAGCGTGTAAATGAACCGAGGCTACTCCAGTCGCAATGCCCGTTTCAGGCGCTTGCTGAATATGACACGGCGATGATCCGGTCGGACTAAGCTCGCCCGCAGCGCACCGAGTTGATGTGTATTCGTGCGCTTGTTCCCTATATGTGCGACTCCCCGTCGATACGTCTCAGAGGGCCCACATGGTGAGTGTTCAATCCCCCCCAGGACGCCGTGAACTGCCGTATGCGCGCGTGCTGTTGCTCCCCGCCATAGTCATGGCCGCGGCGACCGGGGCCGGTGTCGCGCTGGTGCAGCAGCCCGCCAGGGCCGCTGTCGGCTGGTGCGGTGCCATCGCCACGCTGCTGGTGATCGCGGTGGCGGCCGAGGCCGTACGGCGCGGTCGTGAACTGCGTGACCAGAGAATCGAGCACATCCAGCACACGGCTCATCTGAAGCAGCGGATCGCCGACCACGACCAGGACATGATCCGGTTCGCGAAGGAGATCGCGCCCGCCGCGCTGGACTGGCTGCGCCGCGGAAGTTCCCCCGGAGAGGTGATTCGCCGACTCGGCGAGTTCAACTCCGCGTGGGCGAACCTGCCCGAAGCGCAGGTCCGGTTGCTCAAGACGGTGCTCACCATCGTCGACACCGAGGAGATCATGCGTGACGCCGCGCAGCGCTCCTTCGTGAACATCGCCCGGCGCGTGCAGGCCATCGTCCACCAGCAGGCCAACGAACTGCGGGAGATGGAGGAGGACCACGGCCGCAACCCCGAGGTCTTCGACGACCTCCTGCGCATCGACCACGGCACCGCGCTGATCGGCCGGCTCGCCGACTCCATCTCCGTCCTCGGCGGTGGCCGCCCCGGCCGGCAGTGGCCCGAGCCCGTCGCGCTGTACAGCGTGCTGCGCGGCGCCATGTCCCGGATCCTGGAGTACCGGCGCATCGACCTCTCCTCGATCGCCAAGGTCAACGTCAAGGGCACCGCCGTAGAGCCGGTCATCCACGCCGCGGCCGAACTCCTCGACAACGCCACGCGCTACTCGCCGCCCCAGAGCAAGGTGCACGTCACCGCCACCGAGGTGCAGACCGGCGTCTGCATCGAGATCGAGGACGCCGGCGTCAGCCTCAGCGAGGAGGCCCGGCTGCGGGCCGAGGGCATGCTGGAGCGGGCCAAGGCCGGCGTGGACCTCCAGGACCTCGGCGAATCGCCGCGTCTCGGCCTCGCCGTCGTGGGCCGCCTCTGCGCCGCGTACGACATGCAGGTCTCCCTGCGCGCCTCCGCGTACGGCGGTGTCCGCGCCATCCTCGTCGTGCCCAGCGACATGCTCACCGACGAGCCCGGCGTCGGCCTCGCCCACGGCATCGGTGCCACCGCCGTGCCCAAGGCCGAACTCGGCGCCCTGCCCGGCCCCAAGCGCACGATCAAGAAGCGCCGGCCCACCAGCCCCAAGTTCACCACCCCGGTGTCCATGGAGGACGACGTCCCCGAGGTCACCGAGTGGACGGCCAACGGGCTGCCGCAGCGCCGCAGCCGGGTCAAGACCTCGTTCACCCAGCGCTACGCCGAGCAGGCCGAGATCGAACGCGCCGAGCGGGAGGGCCGCCCGACCATCTGGTCGACGGCCAAGCGCGAGCCCGAGCCCGAGCCGAAGCCCGACGACACCCCGCCGGGCCTGTGGGTCCAGGCGTTCATGGACGGCCTCAAGCGGCCCACCTCTTCCGCAGTCACCCAGCCGACCGACGAACCGGCCCGTACCGAGGCCGAAGACGAGGGGAACCTCAAGTGATCCAGCAGCGAGGCAACTTCGACTGGATGCTCCAGGACCTCGCCAAAGGCGTACCGGGCATCCAGATGATCGTGGTGCTCTCCGCCGACGGGCTGCGCATCGCCCGGCACGGCGGGGACCCGGACACCGCCGACCGCGTCGCCGCCGCGTGCGCGGGCCTGCAGAGCCTGGCGGGCGCCGTGGCCGGGGAGATCCCCGGCAGTGACGGCAAGATGAAGATGGTCCTCATCGAGATCCACGGGGGCTACTTCTATCTGATGGCCGCGGGCCCCAACGCCTACCTCGCGGTGCTCTCCGACATCATCACCGAACCCGGCCACATGAGCGCCCGTATGAGCGATCTGGTCGTCCGCATCGGCGCGCACCTGACGAGCCCGCCCCGGCGCAACGGGCAGACCGTATGACTCCTCCGCAACGCCGACGGCGATTCCCCAAGGCCGGCCCGGAACCGACCCCGCCACCCCCGCAGGAGGGCCAGGACCCACCCGAGGGACCGAAGAAGAACCCCGAGCGGCTGTACGTCATCACCGGCCCCGACGGAACCGAGCGCTCGGAACTCGACCTGGTCACCTTAATCGTGGCGCACGCCGACCCGCCGCCCTCCGCCACGCCCGAGCAGGCGGCGCTGCTCAGGCTCTGCACGGCCCCCCTGTCCGTGGCCGAGCTGTCCGCCTATCTCAGCCTGCCGTTCAGCGTGGTGACCGTCCTGCTCACCGAGCTGCTGACGGCCGAACTGGTGACGGCGCGCGCCCCGGTGATCCGCCAGGCGCTGGCCGACCGTTCCCTCCTCGAAGCGGTGATGCATGGACTACAAAGGCTCTGACACCATCCCCGGTCCGCGAACAGAGGACCACCTGCCCCCGACCGCCGAGGCCGCGGTGAAGATCGTCATCGTCGGCGGCTTCGGCGTCGGCAAGACGACCATGGTCGGCTCGGTCAGCGAGATCAAACCGCTGACCACCGAGGAGACCATGACCCAGGCCGGCATCGGGGTCGACGACAACTACGGCTCCGAGACCAAGACGGCCACCACCGTGGCCATGGACTTCGGCCGCATCAGCATCACCGACCAGCTGGTCCTCTACCTCTTCGGCACCCCGGGCCAGGAGCGCTTCTGGTTCCTGTGGAACGGCCTGTTCGAAGGGGCACTCGGCGCGGTGGTCCTGGTGGACACCCGACGCCTCGAGGTCAGCTTCGACGTCATGGACCGCCTGGAGGAACGCGGCGTGCCCTTCGTCGTCGCCGTCAACACCTTCCCCGACGGCCCCCGCCACGCCGTCGAGGACCTGCGCAGTGCGCTCGACCTGAGCGAGGAGATCCCGATCCTCGAATGCGACGCGCGACGGCGGGCGTCGAGCCGGGACGTGCTGATGACGCTGCTGCGGTTCCTGCACTCCCTGACGACGGAGAAGACACCGGTCTGAGCCGTCCCGTCGCATGCCCTCCCGTACGACAGATGAACTTCAGCTTCGGAGCGACCATCGTGACGCCTGAACCCTTTTCCCCGGCCGGTACGGACCACTCCACGGCCGCCCCGCCTCCCGGCTGCCCCGCGCACGGCGTCGGACTCGGCGGGCTGCGCAGACTGTACGGCCCCGGCGCGGAGGACCTGGGGGCCGTGTATGAGGAGCTCCGCTCCGAACACGGCCCCGTGGCTCCCGCGCTGCTGCATGAAGACGTGCCGATCTGGGTCGTGCTGGGTCACAGCGAGAACATGCACATGGTGCGTACGCCCACGCACTTCTGTCGTGACCCGCGTCAGTGGAGTGCTCTGGAGGACGGCACGGTCAAGCCGGATCATCCGCTCATGCCGATCGTCGCCTGGCAGCCCATCTGCTGCCACGCCGAGGGCGACGAGCACCGGCGGCTGCGCGGCGCGGTCACCAGCGCCATGTCGACCATCAACCACCGGGGGATCCGCCGTTACATCAACCGCGCGACGCATGACCTCGTCAACAAGTTCTGCGCGAAGGGCCGGGCGGATCTGGTCAGCCAGTTCGCGGAGCACCTGCCCATGGCGGTGATGTGCGAGATCCTCGGCATGCCCGAGGAGTACAACGACGAGATCGTGCATGCCGCCCGCGATCTGCTCAAGGGCACCGAAACCTCGATCGCGAGCAACGCCTACATCATGGACGCCCTGATGCGGCTCACCGTCCGCCGCCGGGCCGATCCCAAGGACGACTTCACCAGTCACCTGATCAACCACCCGGCGGGGCTCGACGACGACGAGATCGGCCAGCATCTGCGCGTCATCATGATCACCTCGTACGAGGCCACTGCCAACCTGCTCGCCAACGTACTGCGGGTGGTGCTCACCGACCCGGGGTTCCGAGCCCGGCTCAACGGCGGCCAGATGACGGTGCCCCAGGCGGTTGAGCAGTGCCTGTGGGACGAGCCGCCGTTCAGCACCATGCTGGGCTACTTCGCCAAGCAGGACACCGAGCTCGGCGGTCAGCGCATCCGCAAGGGCGACGGCCTCCTCATGGGCATCGCCCCGGGCAACGTCGACCCACGTGTGCGCCCCGACCTCAAGGCCAACATGCAGGGCAACCGTTCCCACCTCGCTTTCAGCGGCGGTCCTCACGAGTGCCCGGGCCAGGACATCGGCCGCGCCATCGCGGACGTGGGCGTCGACGCTCTGCTGAACCGTCTCCCGGACGTTCAACTCGCCTGTGAGGAGGACGAACTGCGCTGGCGGGCGTCCATCATGAACCGACACCTCGTGGAGCTGCCGGTGAGGTTCGAGCCGAAGCCCCAGCAGGACGTCATGCAGTGGTCCTCCACCAACCCGGTGCCGCGGCAACGCCCGACCGACTGGCAGATCAGCACGCCGCAGCCGCAGCCCACAGCTCTGGATCCCACAGCTCCGGTGCCGACCGCGCTGACCGAACCGGCCGGTCGGCCGGGCGTGTTCCGCCGCCTGCTCCGCTGGTGGCGCGGGGACTGAGCCGGCCGGGGCACCGGGCCTACTCGGCCCACTCCTCGTACGACGACCAGGCCTGCAGCACACGCGGGCTGACGAACCGGTGCTCGTGCCCCGTGACCGGATCGGTGAACTCAAGGGCCCGCGCCAGCAGTTGGAGCGGGCGCCGGAAGTCACCGTCCGCCACGGGGGCGGTCACCACGGGATAGAGGGGGTCGCCGAGGATCGGCACTCCCAAGGTGCTCATATGCACCCGGAGCTGGTGCGTCTGCCCAGTGCGGGGGCGGAGCCGGTAGCGAGCCAGACCGTCGTCCCGTCGCTCCAGCAACTCCACGTCACTGACGGCGTTGTACTCGCCCTCGACCTCGCGCGCCGCCATGACCCCGCGCTCCTTGACGATCCGGCTGCGCACGGTGAGCGGCAGGGTGAGTGCGGGGGCGTACCGCGCCACTGCCTCGTATTCCTTGGCGATGAGCCGGTCGCGGAACAGCGACTGGTACGCGCCGCGCTCCGCGGGGCGCACAGTGAACAGGACCAACCCAGCGGTGAGCCGGTCCAGGCGGTGGGCGGCGCCCAGCGTGGGCAGGCCCAGCTCCCGGCGCAGCCGCGCGAGAGCGGTCTCCGTGACATGGCTGCCGCGCGGTGTCGTGGCCAGGAAATGCGGCTTGTCGACGACAACGATGTGCTCGTCCCGGTGCACGACGTCCAGTGCGAAGGGCACCGGCACCTCGTACGGCAGTTCCCGGTGGAACCACACGAACATGCCTGGCACGTACGTCATGTCCCGCGGCACGGCCCGTCCGTCGGCGTCCACGATCAGCCCTGCGTCCAGCATCTCGTCGATCACCTCCGCCTCGGCCGCGAGCCGCTCCACCAGGTGATCGCGCACGGTCGCCCACGCCGTCCCCTGCGGCAGCCTCACCCGCACGGGATCGACCCCGTCGCGCTGCGGCAGGGGAGGCGGGGGGACCGGGCGTCTGCGTCTCATCGCGATCAAGCTTACGAGGGGGCGCTGACAACGGGGCATGAGCCGGTCGCCGTCCTGCGGAACCGTGCGGACCGCCCTCTGGCCCTGAGCCCAGGGGCTCGCCCCGAGCGCGCCGGTGATCCGGTTTCGCCGGCGTCCTCCTCGACTGAAAAGGGGCGCGCACGTCCCGATCGGGCGACTGTCACATGTGAGTGCAACATGTTCATGTCTGAATCAACGGCGGCCACTTCCGGTCTGGACCGAACTGCGATGTGATTAAGGTGTACGGCCGAAGGTGCGGTCTGTTCGCACCGCCGTGGAAGGGGGAGCCCGTGGTGCCACTCGTTCCGTCATCGCCCACCGCGACCATCACTGCCTCGGCCCTCTTGGAGCACGCCCGTGCTCGGGCGCGCCGACAGCGCACACGGATCTGACCTCCGACCGGTGCGTACGCGAGGCCTGGCAGGACAAAGAAGTCCTGCGCGGACTCCTGGGCCTGACTGTCACTCGCAGGGACGTTACGCCCGACCCCTCCGCGCCCCTGCCGCCCGCCCTCTCCTGGCACCGGCTTCCGGATCGAGCGAACCAACCTGCGTTCGCGCTGTGCAACCACCCGACGGAACCGACGGGAGGCATACCCCCACTGAATTGACGACCTCACCCGCTGCCCGGCGTCTGCAGCACCTTGGTGGTTTCACGCCGGCCTGAGGATGCGCCGCCCCGGCCTGTCGAGGCCGAGCTTCGCCGGTCGGCCCCGCTGCGTGCATCGGGGCCGACCGGCGGCGATGTGGCCGGCCACATGCTCTGCCCGTCCGGGAATCCGCTGCGGCTGCTCCTGCACCGCGCCCCGCCTCACCACTGGTTGTCCGGGTTGTCGTGGCGCATTACACCTCGCGGGGAACGAGCCAACCAGAAAGAGGTGCTCAGCATGGACGAGAACGCGATGGGCGTGCGTATACGCCTGGCCGAGAAGGAGGACGTGCGGGGCGGGGGAGAGGAACGCGTTCATGCGCACCTCCGTGGCATTCAGGACAGTCTGACCACACCCTTCGTGGTACGGGATAACGCCTGGGCGCGCGATGTCTTCGCCGCGTCCGTGCAGTGGATGCAGGGGTACAGGCTGTTGACCGGTGAACGACACCAGTGGTTGGAGAAATGTGACATCGGCGCACTGCTGGGCCTCACCAACCCGCACGCGGAGCGCCATCTCCTCCGGCTCGCCGGAGACTGGTACGTATGGCTGTACGCCTTTGACGACGGTGTGTGCGACGAAGCGTTCACGGGTGCCCAGGCATGGGACATGGCCCATCTGACGCTGCGACTCAAGCGATCCGTGTCGGGCTTCGCGCCCGGAGACGAGCCGGAAGAGAACTACGCGCGTGCCCTGTTCGACCTTCGGTGCCGTATCGCCGAACATGCCACGCCCGCCCAACTCGTCCGCTGGACGGAAGCTGTCCGTGACTACCTGAACGGCCAACTCTGGGAAACCATGTACCGCGCCACCGGACACGCTCCCGCTCTGGACGACTACATCACGATGCGTGAATCGGCTTCCGGCTGTCTTTCCTGTTTTGAGCTTTTACCCCTGCTCAACCGCTACCACCTGCCTGAGGAGGTACGCGCCCATCCCGACGTGCAGCAGCTCTCCCGATCCGCCAACCGGATCATCGCCTGGGACAACGACCTGTTCTCCTACCAGAAGGAACAGGGAGACCATTCAGCGATTGCCAACCTCATCACCGCAGTGGCACGGCAGCGTCGATGCGAGACAGCAGCGGCCATCACATACGCCCGAGAGCGGCGAGACGACGAATTGGCCGCCTTCCTGCGCATCGAGAAGCGGATCGTCAGTCATCTCGGCATGGAGGGAAAGTGTTACATAGCCAATCTCAAGAATTGGGTGAGCGGAAGCCTGGAATTCCACAGGACCAGCCGACGCTTCGCCACCGCGCCGCGCGTCGTGCACCTCTGATCCCTCGTAGCCCAGGGAGGAACACATGACGGACCGGGCCGGTATACCTCGGGCTCCAGGATCCTTTCCGCTGATCGGTCACGCGCCATCCCTTCTGCGCGCCCCGCTGCCGTTCCTCAGCTCGCTTGCCGCGCACGGCACCCTGGTAGAGGTCAAGATCGGTCCCATGGCTGCCCTGGTCGTGTGCGACGCGCAGCTGACACGTCAAGTCCTGCTCAACGACAAGGTGTTCGACAAGGGCGGCCTGCTGTACGACCGGGTGAGGGAAGGATTCGGCAACGGGCTTGCCCTGTGCCCGCATGCATCCCACCGACGTCAACGCCGTCTGATCCAACCGGTCTTCAACCGTGGCAGCCTGGGCCAGTACGCCGACACGATGACGGAGACGATCTACTCGACCATTGATCGATGGACGGACGGACAGACCATCGACGTCCTCGCCGAGATGCAGGAGGTGACTGCGCGGACCATCGTCGCCTCGATACTGGGCCAGACCTTCACGGAAGATGAGCTCTCCCGCATGCTCCGGGACTTCGGAACGCTGTCCCGCGGCAGTTACCGGCGAATGTTTCTGCCACCGTCCGTGGGTAAGCTCCCCACTCCCGGCAACCGGAGTTACCGCGCCGCGCGAGCTCGCCTCCGGCGAGCGCTGACTGAAGCCGTCCATGCGCGTCGCGCCGGAGCGACCACCCGCGAGGACCTCCTGACGGCGCTCCTTGAGTCATCGCAAGAGGGAGAGACGCTGACGGACGACGAGGTGGTCGACCAGGCGATGATCTTCTTCTTCGCCGGCATGGAGTCCACCGCGGCAACACTCGCCTGGTCTCTGCACCTCATAGCCGCCCAGCCGGACATCGAAGGCATGCTGCACAAGGAAGTGGACACCGTGCTGGCCGGTATGCCGACTCCTGGCAATCGCCTGAACGAACTTGCGTACACCCGCAACATCATCACGGAGACCCTGCGGCTCTACCCGCCCGGGAGTCTCTTCACTCGTGTGACCACCACCCGTACAGAATTAGGCGGCCACGAGATAGAGAGTGGAACGACGATCATCTGCAGCCCCTACCTCATACATCATCAACCCGAAAGTTTTCCCGCGCCGGACGTATTCGATCCGAATCGCTGGAACGAAACGCCGCGGACCGAAGCGGAGAGGGCTGCATTCATTCCCTTCGGCGGAGGGCCCCGAAAATGCATCGGGGACAATTTCGGCATGATGCAAGGCGTTATAGCCCTCGCCGCCATCGCATCCAGGTGGAAACTCACCCCCGTGCCCGGCGCCAAAGTGCGTGCCGGCGTCCGGACCGTGATCAATCCGCAGGGGCTGCTGATGACTGCGGTATCGCGGTGAGGTGCTGGGTGGGTCCGGAGCGCTGAAGTAGTCGTTCCACGTCCGGTCGAATGGGGACAGCACCGGAGCCGCTGCTCAAGCGCCGGTGCTGTCATCGCCGTTGCGCGTGGTGGGCCCAACGGCGCACCGGCGATCAGCCGGATTCCGACGGCGCTGCCAGCGGTGCCCCGTTCTCCGCGGTGAGCCCGCGCCGTACGCCCCGAAGCCGATACAGCCCCCCAAGCGCCACCGTGACCGTCAGGAACAGCACCGTGAACCACTGGAAGTACCAGTGCCCGCCCGCCGGGTCGTACACCTCGGCGCGGGGCCAGGCCAGGTTGACGGTCATCAGGAGGCCGTACAGGAGGGCCAGGGCGTTGACCGGGATGCCCCAGCGGCCCAGGGAGAACAGGCGGGCGCCTTCCTCGTCGGTGCCTGACGAGGAGAACTCGCCGCGTACCCGGCGGATCAGCAAGGGGCCGGTGACCATCGCGTACGCCAGGTACAGCATCACGATGCAGGTCGTGCCGATCGCCAGGAAGGCCTCCGGCGAGGCGAAGTTGAGGAGGAGCAGCGCGGCGGCCAGGATGCCGACGACCAGAGCGGGGGCGGTGGGCATGCCCGTGCGGTGGTTCACCCGCGCGAGGCGGCCCGCGAAGGGCAGTTGGCCGTCGCGGGCCATGGAGAAGAGCATGCGGCAGGCCGCGGTCTGGATGGCGAGGGTGGCCACCGCGATCGCGACCACCACGTCGGCCAGCAGGGCCTTGCCGACACCGTCGCCGAGGCTGCTGGTGAGGACGTAGCTGAGGCCGTCGACCGACAGATGGCCGTCGGTGAGGCTGGGGGCGGCGAGCAGGCCGGCCAGGACGATCAGGCCGCCGAGCGCGCCGGCCGCGGCGAGCGCGGTGAGGATCGTACGGGGCGCGGTGCGCCGGGGGTTGCGGGTCTCCTCGCTCATCTCGCCGGCGCTGTCGAAGCCGATCATCACGTACGCCGCCGTGAACGAGCCCACCAGCAGTGCCCCGAACAGGCCGTTCTGCGCGGCGCCCGTGGTGTGGAAGGTGATGCTCGGGGTGCGCTCGGAGTGGGTCAGCAGCAGCACGATGATCAGGACCGCGCCGATGATCTCGGCGGTGACGCCGACCCGGTTGATCAGGGACATCACACGGTTGTCCACGACGTTCACGAGTGTCGTCAGGACGAGCAGGATCACGCCGAGGACGGCCGCGTTGGCGGCGCCGTCCGCCGAGGTCGGTGCCGGGTCGGTGCCGACCAGCTGGAAGCCCGACCAGATCGCCGGGAGCACCATCTGCAGGGCCAGTGCCGCCGCGGCGACCACGACGATCTGCCCGATGACCATGATCCAGCCGGCGAACCAGCCGAAGGTCGCGTTGGAGAGGCGGGACGACCACTGGTAGATCGCGCCCGAGAGGGGGTAGCGGGCCGCCAGTTCCGCGAAGCAGGCGGCCACCATCAGCTGCCCGACCAGTACCGCCGGCCAGGCCCAGAAGAAGACGGGGCCGCCGAACGCGTACCCGAAGGCGAAGAACTGGAAGACGGTCGTCAGGACCGAGATGAAGGAGAACCCCGCCGCGAAGGACGCGTACCGGCCCAGGCTGCGGTGCAGTTCCTGGGAGTAGCCGAACTCGGTGAGGGACCGGTCGTCGGGGGAGGGGGAAGGGGAGTGCGGGGGATCGGGACGGACGTCGGAGGGACTGGTCGTCGTCACGGCGGTACCTGCCTTCGGCGGCATGAGGGCGGAAGCACGGAACAGCGGTGCGGCAGCTGAATTCCTGTCGGGTGACAGAAATTAGGGAGAAGCTGTTTCGGGTGCGTGACGCGGCCGTGTCGGCGCGGAGCCCAAGTCCTCACGTGCTTGCGCGGACCGTCGATACGCGATACATCGTGTCTATTGACGGGCTCTCGTAGCTCGCGATATGTTCGGCTACGGATATTCGGACGCGAGGTGAATCATGGGGCGTCGCAAGCTCCGCAACCCCCTGGCGCTCGCCGTGCTGGCGACGCTGTGGCAGAAGCCCATGCATCCCTACGAGATCGCCCAGACCCTGCGCCGCCAGGGCAAGGACTCCAGCACGAAGATCAACTACGGCTCCCTCTACACGGTCGTGCAGAACCTCGAAAAGCACGGATTCGTCGAGGTCACGGACGTGGAGCGGCAGGGCAACCGGCCCGAGCGGACCGTCTACGGCATCACCGCGGCCGGGCGCCAGGAGACCACCGAGTGGATGTCGGACCTGGTCGCCTTCCCGGCCAAGGAGTACCCGATCTTCGAGACCGCGCTCTCACTGCTCGGCGTGCTCCACCCCGACGACGTGGTCACGCTGCTGAAAGAACGGCTCGACGCTCTGGAGGTGCAGATCGCGAGCGGCCGAGGCGCGCTGGAGAAGCTGTACGAGACGCTGCCCCGGCTCTTCCTCGTGGAGAACGAGTACCAGCTCCACATGGTCGAGGCGGAGGCGCAGTGGGTCCGCGGCTTCCTCGACGAGCTCAGAAAGGGCACGCTGCCCGGCATCGAGGAATGGAAGGCGTTCCACGAACCGTGACTGAACGAACCATGACCTGAACGAACCGTGATTCTGAACGAGAACAGGCCCCGGCACGGCTGTTGCAGCAGCCCGCCGGGGCCTCGAACCCCGAACTGAATCCGCCCTGAGGCACATCCAGGCGATCGAGGTGCGGCACACCCAGGATAGCCCGGTGCTCCTTCAGCGGATCAGTCGTCATTCACCAGGAGAGCACCTGTCATGAACACCCGTGCGCCCGCGATCGAGGCGCGTCAACTGATCAAGACGTACGGCGCTGAGGTCACCGCCCTCAACGGCATCGACCTCGTCGTCGAACGGGGCAGCGTCTTCGGTCTGCTCGGCCCGAACGGCGCCGGCAAGTCCACCACCGTCAAGATCCTCACCACCCTGGCCCGCCCCGACTCCGGCTCGGCCACCGTCGCCGGCCACGACGTGCTGCGCCACCCGGACCGGGTCCGGCGGGCCATCGGGGTGGTGGCCCAGGGCTCCGGCGCCGACCCGGTCGCCACCGGCCGCGAGAACCTCCGGCTCCAGGGCAGGCTCTACGGCTTGAGGGGCGCCGCCCTGGACCGGCGGGTGGACGAGCTCCTGGAGCGTTTCACGCTCACCGAGGCCGCCCGGCGTCCGGTCAAGGGCTACTCCGGCGGCATGCGGCGCCGGCTCGACGTCGCCCTCGGTCTGGTGCACCGCCCCGAGGTGCTCTTCCTCGACGAGCCCACCACCGGTCTCGACCCCGAGGCCCGCACCGCGATGTGGGACGAGATCGGCCGGCTCGCGGGGGAGGAGGGGCTGACGATCCTGCTCACCACGCACTATCTCGAAGAGGCCGACCGGCTCGCCGAAAAGGTCGCGGTCGTCGACCGCGGCCGGATCGTCGTCGAGGGCACCCCGGACGCGCTCAAGGGCGAACTCCGCGGCGACGCCGTGCACATGGAGCTGCGCGAACCGCTCGGCGACGCGGGGAGCACGCTGCTGACGGGCGCCCTGCGCGGGGTGCCGGGAGTGCACGAGGTGCTGGCCGACGGACACCGCGTCAGCGTCCGCGCCGACGACGGGGCAGCCGCCGTACCCGCCCTGCTCGCCGCGCTGGAGCGGGCCGGGGTCAAGGTCGCCACCGCTACCGTCGCCCGCCCCTCCCTCGACGACGTCTACCTGCGCTACGCGGGCCGCCGTTACTCCGATGCCGAAGACCTGGTGGGTGCCCGATGAGCATGGCCGTCTCCCAGACCTGGTACATGACGCAGCGTCAGCTCATGGTGTTCGTACGGCAGCCCGCTTTCGCCGTCATCACCCTGGTCCAGCCGGTGATCTGGCTGTTCCTGTTCGGCAGCCTCTTCCGGAAGGTCGTCGAGCTCGGTGGCTTCGGCACCACCTCGTACCTTGACTACCTGGTCCCGGGGGTGGTCGTGATGAGCGCGCTCAGCTCCAACATGTGGGCGGGGATGACCACCCTGGACGAGATCCAGCGCGGCACCCTCAACCGCTTCCTGACCACTCCGGTCAGCCGGGCCGCGCTGATGAACGGCAACGTCGTCAACAACGGCCTGGTCACCGCCTTCCAGTCGGTGGTCATCGTGCTGCTCGGGCTCCTCGGGGGCGCCGACTACCCGGGCGGCATCGCGGGAGTCGCCGTCCTGGTGCTCGCCTCGGTCCTGCTGGGCACCGTCTTCGGGGCGCTGTCCAACGCGCTCGGCATGCTGGTGCGGGAGCGGGAGTCGATCATCGGGATCAACACCTTCCTGCTGCTCCCGCTCACGTTCCTGTCCAGCGCCTTCATGGCGCCCTCGCAGATGCCCTCCTGGATGCGGCACATCGCCGACTTCAACCCGCTGAACTGGGCGATGGTGGCGGGCCGTTCGGCCCTGTCCGCCGATCCCGACTGGGGCGTGGTGCTGGGCCGCGGGGGAGCGCTGCTCGGGCTGGCGGTCGTGGCGGTGTGGCTGTCGATCCGGACGTTCCGGTCGTACCAGCGGTCGGTGTGAACGCGTGAACGGGGCGGCACCTTCGAAGGTGCCGCCCCGTTCACGGCCGAGCCGAAGCGGCCGTACGCCCAAGCGGGACCGCGCTGAAGCGGCCGTACGGGAGAGAGGCCAACCGCCTACGCGGCCGGTGCCGCCCCCTCCTGCTCCGCCTCGATGCGCGCGTTCCAGTCCCGCTTGGAGGCCTGCCAGCCGTCCTCGTTGTGCCCCAGGCGCCAGTAGCCGGAGATCGACAGGTGCTCGCGCGGGACGGCGCGTTCGACCCGCAGCAGATGGCGCAGCTGCTTCACGAAGTGCGCCTCGCCGTGCACGAACGCGCACAGCCGGCCCTCCGGGAACTCCAGCGCGCGAACGGCCTCGACCAGGGCCTCGCCGACGGGGCGGGAGCCGCGGTGCAGCCACACGACCTCCACGTCGGAGTCGATCTTCAGCTCCTCCTCGGGCCCGGAGACCTCGATGAAGGCGTGCGCCCGGGCGCCGTCGGGCAGCGACTCCAGGGAGCGGGCGATCGCGGGCAGCGCGCTCTCGTCACCGACGAGCAGATGCCAGTCGGCCTCCGGGTCCGGGGCATAGGCGCCGCCCGGGCCCATGAAGCGCACGGTCTCGCCGGGCTGGACGCGCATCGCCCAGGGTCCGGCCAGGCCCTCGTCGCCGTGGATCACGAAGTCCAGGCTGAGCTCGCGGTGTTCGGCGTCCCAGTGGCGCACGGTGTACGTGCGGGTCACCGGCCACTGCTCGCGCGGGAACTCCTCGCGGATGCGCTCGATGTCGAAGGGTTCGGGGTAGGTCGCGCCCTCGGCCGGGAAAAGGATCTTGACGTAGTGGTCGGTGCAGGTGTCCGCCCCGAAGTCGGCGAGTCCGTCGCCGCCGAGCACCACGCGCTGCATGTGCGGGGTGAGGCGTTCGGTGCGGACCACCTGTGCGGAGTGGGGCTTCCGCGGCTTGCGTCCCGGTCCTTCTGCCATGGCGGCCTCCCAGTTCCCTACGCTTAGGCTTACCTAAGTTAGCACCCGCCCCCTTGGCGATGGCGTGCCACTCGTGGAAAGCGAGGGCAATATTTACGCGCCGAGCGTCGCCACCAGCCGCTGCAACGATCCTCCCAGCCCCCATCGCTCCGCGAGCTTCTCCAGCGCCGCGGGATCGCGCGGCGCACGCGGAACCGCGGTCTCCACCTGCGGCAGCGGGACGTCGCCGGCCACCCGCACGACCTTCGGTGCCACGGCCAGGTACGGCCGCGACTCGTCCAGCCGCTTGCGCTGCGACGGCGTGAGCTTCGTCTTCGGATCGTCGACCGCGGCCATGATCCCCGCCAGGTCGCCGAACTCGGCGAGCAGCTTGGCCGCTGTCTTCTCGCCGATGCCGGGCACGCCCGGCAGACCGTCGCTCGGGTCACCCCGCAGCAGCGCCAGATCCGCGTACCCCCGGCCGTCGACGCCATACTTCTCGCGCAGCCACGCCTCGTCGGTCAACTGGAGCGTGCCGACGCCCTTGAGCGGATACAGCACCCGGATCCGGCGCTCGTCGTCCACCAGTTGGTACAGGTCGCGGTCGCCGGTGACGATGTCGACGGGGCCCGTCGCCCGAGCGGTGAACGTGCCGATCACGTCGTCCGCCTCGTACCCGGCCACCCCCACGCGCGCGATGCCGAGCGCGTCCAGGACGGCCTCGATGACCGGCACCTGCGGCGACAGGGTGTCCGGCACCTCCTCCTCGTCCGGGCCGCTCTCGCGCTCCTCGGCGACGCGGTGCGCCTTGTAGGAGGGGATGAGGTCGACCCGCCACTGGGGTCGCCAGTCGGCGTCCATGCAGGCCACCAGGAGGTCGGGGTGGTGGTCCTTGACCAGGCGGTCGATGAATTCGAGGAGGCCGCGCACGGCGTTCACCGGGGTGCCGTCGGGAGCCTTCACCGACTCCGGCACGCCGAAATAGGCGCGGAAGTAGAGCGAGGCGGTGTCGAGGAGCATCAGTCGTCCGGTCACGTCTCGCATCATGCCGTACCCCACTGACACCGGCCGTCGACCCTTGACTCGTTCGGCGGTGTGGGCGTCCTGTGAGCCGGGACACGGGGGTGTTTGGCCCAGAGACATATGGGCAGGCGCCGCCCCGGAGCGGGGCAGGTTGCACTTTCAACTGTTCGCGGCCCTTCGTCTCCCCCCAGTGGTCGAAGAGACGAGAGGCACGCGTGTCAGCAAGGCTTGAGGCAGAACACCTGTACAAGGTCTTCGGAAGACGCCCGCACGAGGCGGTCGACAGGCTCCGCGAGGGTGCCGACCGGGAGGGACTGCGCGCCGAGGGCACCACGGCGGCGGTGATCGACGCCTCCTTCACCGTGGACCCGGGCCAGATCTTCGTCGTCATGGGCCTGTCCGGCTCCGGCAAGTCCACGCTGCTGCGGATGCTCAACGGCCTCCTGGAACCGACCGCCGGCCAGGTCCGCTTCGACGGCCAGGACCTCACCGCGCTCACCGACCGCGAGCTGCGCGCCGTACGCGCGAAGAAGATCAGCATGGTCTTCCAGCACTTCGCGCTCTTCCCGCACCGCAGCGTCCTGGAGAACGCCGCCTACGGCCTCGCCGTCCAGGGCGTCCCCAAGGCCGAGCGGATCGAGCGGGCGACGAAGGCCCTGGAGCTCTGCGGCCTGGGCGGCTGGGAGAAGTCCTGGCCCGACGAGCTCTCCGGCGGCATGCAGCAGCGCGTGGGCCTGGCCCGCGCTCTCGCCACCGACGCCGACCTGCTCCTCATGGACGAGTCGTTCAGCGCGCTCGACCCGCTGATCCGCCGGGACATGCAGGACCAGCTCCTGCAGCTCCAGCAGACCCTGAAGAAGACGATCGTCTTCATCACCCACGACCTCAACGAGGCCATGCGGCTCGGCGACCGGATCGCCGTCATGCGCGACGGCCGGATCGTCCAGACCGGCAGCGCGGAGGACATCCTCGTGCGGCCCGCCGACGACTACGTCGCCTCCTTCACCAAGGACGTCGACCGCTCCCGTGTCCTGACCGCGTCCGCCGTCATGGACACGGACGTCAGTGGCGTCGAGGCCGACTGCGGTTGCGCGGGCCACTGCGAGACCGCGACACCCGAGACACCGTTCACCGAGCTCTGCGCGATGAGCGCCCGGTCGACGCACCCGGTGGCCGTCCTCGACGAGCACCGCACCCTCGTCGGCGTGGTCCCGCAGCAGCGACTGGTCGCCTTCATGGGCGACGCGGAGGTGGCCCATGCCTAGGATCCCGCTCGGCGACTGGGTCAACGACACCGTCGACTGGCTGCTCGACCACGTGTCCTGGCTCTTCGACTTCCTCAAGACCGTCTTCACCGACACCTACGAGGGAATCGACGCCGTCCTCCAAGCGCCCCACCCCCTGCTCCTCGCAGGGATCTTCGCCGTGATCGCGTTCTGGCTGCGCGGCACCCTCGCCGGGGTCCTCACCTTGGCGGGATTCGCCTTCGTCGACTCCCTCGAACTGTGGGAGGACGCGATGACGACCCTCTCGCTGGTCCTCGTCGCCACGATCATCGCGCTGGTCATAGCCGTGCCGGTGGGCATCTGGGCGGCCCGCTCCGACCGGGTCAGCTCGATCGTCCGCCCCGTGCTGGACTTCATGCAGACGCTGCCCGCGATGATCTACCTCATTCCGGCGATCCTGTTCTTCGGCACCGGCGCCCCCGCCGGCATGGTCGCCACCCTGATCTTCGCGCTCGCCCCCGGCGTCCGCATGACCGAGCTCGGCATCCGCCAGGTCGACAAGGAGCTCGTCGAGGCCGCCGAGGCGTTCGGCACCACCCCCCGCGACACCCTCCTGCGCGTCCAGCTCCCCCTGGCGCTGCCCACGGTGATGGCCGGCGTCAACCAGGTCATCATGCTCGGCCTGTCGATGGCCGCGATCGCCGGCATGGTCGGCACGGGCGGTCTCGGCGGCGATGTCAACGAGGCCATCGGCCAGCTCAACGTGGGCCTCGGCTCCGAGGCCGGTGTCGCCATCGTGATCCTGGCGATCTACCTCGACCGCATGACCGGCGCGCTCGGCACCCAGGTCTCCCCGCTGGGCCGCCGCGCCGCCGCCAAGGCCCGCGCGACCCAGGGCGGCGTGAAGATCTGGTCCTACCGCCTCCGACCGCAGATCGCCGTGGTCGGTGTCGTCGTCCTCGCCCTCGTCGCGGGCGGCATGGGCATCTTCGGCGGCACCTCGGGCGAGGCCACGGCCGTCTCCGGCGGCAAGGACGTCGGCCAGGGCAAGAAGATCAGCATCGGCTACGTCCCCTGGGACGACGGGGTCGCCTCCACCTTCCTGTGGAAGGAGATCCTGGAGGAACGCGGCTACCAGGTCGACGCCAAGCAGTTCGACGCCGGGCCGCTCTACACCTCCCTCGCCTCCGGCAACGCCGACTTCATGACCGGCGCCTGGCTGCCGACCACCCACGAGCAGTACTGGAAGAAGTACGGCGGCAAGCTCGACGACCTCGGCGCCTGGTACGGCAAGACGTCTCTGGAGCTGAGCGTCCCCTCGTACATGAAGGACATCGACTCCCTGGCCGACCTCAAGGGCAAGGCCTCGCGGTTCGGCGGGAACATCACCGGCATCGAGTCGAGCGCCGGCGAGATGGCCCTGCTCAAGAGCAAGGTCCTGAAGGCGTACGGCCTCGACAAGGAGTACAAGGTCGTCGACAGCTCCACGCCGGCCATGCTGGCCGAGCTGAAGCGGGCGTACGCCAAGAAGGCCCCCGTCGTCGTCACGCTCTGGTCGCCGCACTGGGCGTACAACGACTACGACCTGAAGAAGCTCAAGGACCCCAAGGGCGCCTGGGGCTCGGGCGACGGCATCCACACCGTGGCCCGCAAGGGGTTCACGGACGAAAACCCGGTCGTCGGGCAGTGGCTGAAGAACTTCAAGCTGGACGAGAAGCAGCTCACCGGCCTGGAGGCCGAGATCAACAAGGCGGGCAAGGGCAAGCAGCAGGACGCGGTGCGCACCTGGCTGAAGCAGCACCCCGGCCTGGTCGACAAGCTGGCCCCCGTCCAGAAGACGGCGGCGGAGACGCAGCGCCCGGTGAACGTGGCCTGGTTCCCCTGGGACGAGGACATCGCCGTCACGTATCTCTGGAAGAACGTCCTGGAGAAGCGCGGCTACCGGCTCAACCTCAAGCAGATGGACGTCGGCCCGGTCTACACCGGGCTCGCCTCCGGCGACCTGGACCTCAACTTCGACGCCTGGCTGCCGTACGCCCAGAAGAACTACTGGGACAAGAGCAAGGACAGCCTCGCCGACCTCGGCACCTGGTACGAGCCGACCTCGCTGGAGGTCGCGGTCCCGTCGTACGTCAAGGGCGTGAAGACGTACGAGGACCTCAAGGGCAGGGCCGCGGAGTTCGACGGGAAGATCATCGGCATCGAACCGGGAACCGGCGAGATGAACCTCCTCAAGAACAAGGTTCTGCCGGGCTACGGCCTCGACAAGGAGTACGAGGTCGTCGACGGCTCCACGCCCGCGATGCTGGCCGAACTCAAGCGGGCCTACGCCAGGAAGCAGCCCGTCGCGGTCGTCCTGTGGTCCCCGCACTGGGCGTACAGCCAGTACGACCTGACCAAGCTGAAGGACGACAAGAAGCTCTTCGGTGAGGGCAACACGATCCGCACCATCTCCCACGAGAAGTTCCCCGGGCAGTACCCCCAGCTCACCAAGTGGATCAAGGGCTTCCGGATGAGTGAGGACGAGCTCGGTACTCTGGAGAGCGAGATCAACCGGTACGGCCAGGGGCACGAGGAGCAGGCGGTCGCGGCCTGGCTGAAGAAGCACCCGGAGATGGTCGGGCGGATGACACCGTCATAACCGCTCCGGGCACACGGTAAGGATCCGGCCAACCACATAGAGCTACGCCATCGCCCGAACTCTCATGCCGACGAGGGGACTTGGGCGGCCCGCAGCGGACGGGTGACCGAAACCCGGCCCCCTGGCTCTCTCCAGGGGGCCGTTCGGCTGGCGCGAACTGTGAGGTACCGTCGCACGCCGTATGACATGGATGTGACGGCCGCGTGAAACGGTTTGCCGAACATGCGTAGGGTGCAGACAACTCATCAGGGGACGTGTCACAGGACCGACGAGCGGAGGAGGGAGCCGGAGCCATGGGCGACCACAAAGAACAGCCCCTTCGGGTCGGCGCGGCCGTGCGCCGCAGGCGCCGCGCGCTGGAGCTCACCCTCGCCGTCGTCGCCGAGCGCAGCGGCCTCTCGGTCCCCTTCCTGAGCCAGATCGAGAACGAACGCGCCCGCCCCAGCCGCAGCTCCCTGGAGAAGGTCGCCGACGCCCTGCGCACCACGGCCGTGGAACTCCTCGCCGCCGCCGACCCGGCGTGCAGCGTCGACGTCGTCCACGCCGAGGACCCGGAGCCGGACGGTGAACCGCGGATGCGCTCCCTGGTGCGCGGTCACCACCAGATGCACGCTCAGGAGTTCACCGGCGACCATGACGCGGGCCGTGAATTCCAGTACCGCAACGACCAGTTGCTGTACGTCGCCGACGGCGGGGTGGACGTCGAGGCCGAGGGGCGCGCGTACCGGCTGGGCCGCGGCGACACCCTGTACCTGACCGGCGGCGTGAGGCACCGCTGGCGGGCGACCGTGGCGGACACTCGCGTGCTTGTCGTCGCCGTGGCCGAGCACGTCGAGGCGGCCTGGGACCGGCCCCGGCAGTGAGAGTCGTCTCCCTGGTCCCCTCGCTGACCGAGGCGATCGCCCGCTCGGCCCCCGGCGCCCTGGTCGGCGCCACCGACTGGTGCACCCACCCCGCCGATCTCGACGTCCCGCGCATCGGCGGCACCAAGAACCCGAAGCTCGACCGGATCGTCGCCCTCGCCCCCGACCTGGTGATCGCCAACGAGGAGGAGAACCGCGAGCCGGATCTCCGAGCCCTGCGCGAGGCGGGTCTGGAGGTCCTGGTCACCGAGGTCCGGGACGTCCCGCAGGCCTTCCGCGAACTGGCCCGGGTCGTCGAGGCCTGCGGCGCCGTACGACCGCGCTGGCTGGACGAGGCCGAGGACGCCTGGTCGGCGCTCCGGCCCCCGGCGCGCCGTACGACGGCGGTCGTGCCGATCTGGCGGCGGCCGTGGATGGTGCTGGGCCGGGACACGTTCGCGGGCGATGTACTGTCCCGGCTCGGTGTGGACCATGTGTACGCCGGTGACGCCGACCGCTATCCGCGGATCCCGCTGGAAGAGCTGCGGGCGGCGGCCCCGGACGTGGTGGTCCTGCCCGACGAGCCGTACCGCTTCACCGCAGACGACGGCCCGGAGGCCTTCCCCGGTCTGCCCTGCGCCCTCGTCAGCGGACGCCACCTGACGTGGTATGGGCCGTCGCTGGCCGAAGCACCACGGGCACTGGGCGAGGCCCTGCGAGCAGCGCTCCGCTGACCAGGCCGCGCGCGGTGTGCCCGGCGGCCGTGGTCCAGGCGGCGACGAGAGCGGCGTAGAGGCCGGTGGCGAGCCAGTCGTAGACGACGAGCCCCGTGTGCCGGGCCAGTGCCTCGGCGCCCGTGACGCAGGTGCCGACCGGGAAGGTGAACGCCCACCAGGTCATCGAGAACCGCATCCCGAGCCGACGGGCGCGGACCACATGCGCGGTGGCGAGCCCCAGCCACAGCAGGGCGAACCCCATGACGGGAACGCCGTAGAGGACCGCTAGGACGCCGAAGCCCTGGCTGTAGGGGGTCGGCAGGACGCCGGGGGCCACGTCCGCGAACTTGCCGACGGCCGTGGTGGACTGGCCGAGCGGGCCGAGGACCAGGAAGAGGGCCGGGGTGAGGGCGAGGGGGAGCGGGCCGCCGGTGACGATCCGGGCGAAGACGAGCGGCAGCATCAGCGAGGTGGCGAGAAGGCTGAGCCCGAACATCGCGAAGCAGGCGAGGAGAAGGGTCTCGCGCGGCTGACCGGCGGGGAGATACGGCACGAGGAGCGGCCCGAGGGCGGCGGACACCATGGGCGCGACGAGGGGCAGCAGCCACACGGGCGTGGCCTGCCCCGGCTCGGCCCGCTGCCGTACGGCCATGAGGTACGGCACGACGATCGCGGCGGCCAGACCCACGGCCGTACCGGCGGTGAACAGCACGGCGTCGAGAGCGACCGCGGCCGTCGTCCCGATCCAGTACCGGCCGGCGGTGAGGGCACCGCCGCCGACGGCCAGCAGGGCCATGGCGAGGCAGCCGTAGAAGGGGGCCATGGCGGGGTCGCGGAGGTGGGCGCGGGCCTGGTCGGCGTGGTGACGCCAGTGCAGGGCCCGGGCGCCGAGGAGGGCGAGCAGCAGGGCGAGGGACAGGAGCCAGACGGCGGCGCAGATCGTGCGCAGGCCGGGGAGGTGCACGGGGAGCGCGGTGCCGGCGGTGGCGACGATCGCGGTGCCCATGACGCAGGCGTACCAGTTCGGCCCGAGGTGACGGACGGCGGTGACCATGGCTCCACGGTGCCGCCGGGAAAGGGCCGCGACCAGGGAGTACGGCTCTATGAGGGCATAAGCTGGTCTTATGAGCGGTGAGGAAGAGGTTCGGCCGGCATTGGGCGGGATGCTGGCGCACCGGGTACCGGACCTCGGGGCGCTGGAGCTGCTGCTGGCCGTGGCGCGGCTCGGGAGTCTCGGCGGGGCGGCGCGGGAGGTGGGGATCACCCAGCCGGCGGCGAGCAGCCGGATCCGCTCCATGGAACGGCAGTTGGGGGTGGCCCTGGTCGACCGCTCGCCCCGGGGCTCCCGGCTCACGGACGCCGGGGCGCTGGTGACCGACTGGGCGCGGCGGATCGTGGAGGCGGCCGAGGCCTTCGACGCCGGGGCGCAGGCACTGCGGGTCCGCCGTGACTCCCGGCTGCGGGTGGCGGCGAGCATGACGATCGCGGAGTACCTGCTGCCGGGGTGGCTCCTCGCCCTGCGCGCGGGGCGCCCGGACACGGCGGTGTCGCTGCACGCGGGGAACTCGGCGACGGTGGCGGAGCGGCTGCTGTCGGGCGAGGCGGATCTCGGCTTCGTGGAGGGCCTGACCGTCCCCTCCGGCCTCGACTCGGTGGTGATAGCCCACGACCACCTGATCGTGGTGACGGCCCCGGGGCACGTCTGGGCCCGCCGCCGACGTCCCCTGGAGGCCGCCGAACTGGCCGCGACACCGCTGATCCTCCGGGAGAAGGGCTCGGGCACCCGTCAGGTCCTGGACGCGGCTCTGGGCGGCCTGGCCCGCCCGCTGATCGAGCTCTCGTCCACCACGGCGGTGAAGGCGGCGGTGGTGAGCGGGGCGGGTCCGGCGGTCCTGAGCGAACTGGCCGTGGGCGAGGAGCTGTCGATGCGCCGACTGGTACGGGTGCCGGTGGACGGGGTGTCGCTGGCCCGCGACCTGCGGGCGGTGTGGCCCACGGGCCACCGCCCGGTGGGCCCGGCGAGGGACCTGCTGTCGCTGACGCGGGCCTAGGGTCCTTCTGAGGGGTCCGCAGAAGACGCAGCGGCGTTCGGTGCGTGCGATCGCCGGGCGGGTCCTAGGCCCGCCCGGCCGCCGAGACCAGACCCCGCATCACCCGCAGGTCCTCGCCCATCTCCGGATGCCACTGGACGCCCAGCACCCAGTGCGGGCCGGGCAGTTCGACCGCCTCCACCGTGCCGTCCGACGCCTGCGCCGACACCAGCAGGCCCCTTCCGAGGCGGTCCACCGCCTGATGGTGGTAGGTCGGCACGGAGGTCTCCTCCGGGGCGAGGTCGCCGTAGACCGTGCCCGGTACCGGCTTGACCGGGTGCCTGCCGAAGACGCCCGGGACCTCCGCGTGGCCGTCGATGTGCTGGGTGAGGGTGCCGCCCAGGGCGACGTTCAGCAGTTGCATGCCCCGGCAGATCCCCAGCAGGGGAACGCGGGCCGCCAACGCCGCCCGGATCAGGGCCAGTTCCCAGGTGTCGCGGGCGCGGGCGGGTGGGCCGGTGCGGGGATCGGGGGTGGCGCCGTAGTGGACCGGCTCCACGTCCGGGCCGCCCGCGATCACCAGGCCGTCCAGGCGGGCCACCGTCGCCGCCGCGTGCTCCGGGGCGTCCGGCGGGAGCATCGCGGCCAGACCGCCCGCCCGCTGCACCAGCCGCGGATACCCCGCCGGCAGCAGCACCGCCTCCAGCTCCCAGACGCCCCAGCGCGCCCCGGCCTCCAGATAGGTGCTGACGCCGATCAGCGGTCGTACGGTCACTCGGCCCTCCCAGGCTTGCAATGGCGCACGGTCATACCTTTGCCCCCGGAGGTCACCGGCGGCAAGGTCACGCCAGAAATCCCCGCAGCAGCGCCGCCGTCCCCCCGCAGTGCTCCCGCATCATCTCCCGCGCCCCGTCGGCGTCCCCGTCCAGCACCGCCTCGACCAGCGCCGCGTGCTGCCGCTGGGAGTGCTCCAGGTTGCGCACCAGCAGCGGGATGCAGTCCAGGAGGTCGTTCACCGAGGCCCGTACCGCGGCGTACTGCGCGGTCAGCGTGGGCGAGCCGCACAGTTCCGCGAGGGTCAGGTGCAGCAGGGTGTCCAGGCGCCGGTAGTCCGCCAGCGGCGCCTCCTGCGTGGCCGCCAGCGCCTCGCGCAGCCGCTGCGCCTGCTCGTCGGTGAGGCCGTGCGCCGCGCACAGGCCCGCCGCGCCCACCTCCAGGACCTCCCGGAAACGCAGCACGTCCTCGATGTCCACCTCGGCGATCCGGCGCCGCAGCTCCTCCTCGCCGACCGCGGCCCGGGCGCGGGGCAGCACGAACGTGCCCCCGTACCGGCCCCGCCGCGACTCCACCAGCCCCTGGTCCTGGAGCACCTTCAGCACCTCGCGCAGCGTCACCCGGCTGATCCCGAGCCGCTCCGCGAGCTCCCGCTCGGCCGGCAGCCGCCCGCCCCCCGGCACCAGCCCGAGCCGCACCACCTGCAGGATCTGCTCCAGCGCCTCCTCGAAGCCGTTGCCCGCCCTGACCGGCCGCAGCACCGGAGTCAACCGGTCGTCCGGGCCGCCGTCAGCATCCACCGACATATGGCCGAGCCCCCTTCCCAAGCAATGGTTCAGAGCAATACCTTATGGCTCCCGGCCCGGTCGGAAAAACGCGCAGCAGCCGAAGGAGCTCTCCCGTGGCAGACCGCACACCCCCGCTCAGCGTCGAGGAGCTGCACACCCTCGTCGCGGGCGGTGAGATCGACACCGTCGTCCTGGCCTTCCCCGACATGCAGGGCCGGCTCCAGGGCAAGCGGTTCGCCGCCCGCTTCTTCCTCGACGAGGTACTCCACCACGGCACCGAGGGCTGCAACTACCTCCTCGCCGTCGACACCGAGATGAACACCGTCGACGGCTACGCGATGTCGTCCTGGGACCGCGGCTACGGCGACTTCGCCATGCGCCCCGACCTCGGCACCCTGCGGCGCGTGCCCTGGAACGCCGGTACGGCCCTGCTGATCGCCGACCTCGCCTGGGAGGACGGCTCCCCGGTCGTCGCCGCGCCCCGCCAGATCCTGCGCCGCCAGCTGGAGCGGCTCGCCGAACTCGGCTACACCGCCCAGGTCGGCACCGAGCTGGAGTTCATCGTCTTCAAGGACACCTACGAGCAGGCCTGGGACGCGAACTACCGAGGGCTCACCCCCGCCAACCAGTACAACATCGACTACTCGGTGCTCGGCACCGGACGGATCGAGCCGCTGCTGCGCCGCATCCGCAACGAGATGGCCGCCGCCGGGCTCACCGTCGAGTCCGCCAAGGGCGAGTGCAACCCCGGCCAGCACGAGATCGCCTTCCGCTACGACGAGGCCCTGACCACCTGCGACCAGCACGCCGTCTACAAGACCGGCGCCAAGGAGATCGCCGCCCAGGAGGGCGTGTCGCTCACCTTCATGGCCAAGTACAACGAGCGCGAGGGCAACTCCTGTCACATCCATCTCTCACTCGCCGACGCCGCGGGCGACAACGCCATGGCCGGCCCGGACGGCATGTCGGACGTGATGCGGTACTTCCTCGCGGGGCAGCTCGCGGCCCTCAGAGACTTCTCACTCCTCTACGCCCCCAACATCAACTCCTACAAGCGGTTCCAGCCGGGCTCCTTCGCCCCCACGGCCGTCGCCTGGGGCCACGACAACCGCACCTGCTCCCTCAGGGTCGTCGGCCACGGCCGCTCCCTGCGCTTCGAGAACCGGCTCCCCGGCGGGGACGTCAACCCGTACCTCGCGGTCGCCGGACTGGTCGCGGCGGGGCTGTACGGCATCGAGCAGAAGCTGGAGCTGCCGGAGGTCTGCACCGGCAACGCCTACACCGCCGAGTACGCCCACGTCCCGACCACCCTGCGCGAGGCCGCCGAGCTCTGGGAGAACAGCCCGATCGCCCGGGCCGCCTTCGGCGACGAGGTCGTCGCGCACTACCGCAACATGGCCCGCGTCGAACTCGAAGCCTTCGACGCGGCGGTCACCGACTGGGAGCTGCGCCGCTCCTTCGAACGTCTGTGAGAGGTACTTCGTTGTCCCCGTCGTCCTACGAGCACGATCTGACCGTCCTCAACCCGGCCACCGAGGAGGTCGTCGCCACCGTCCCCGCCGCCACCGCGGCCGACGTGGACGCGGCGGTCGCCCGCGCGGCGAAGGCGCAGGTCCGCTGGGCCGCCCTCGCCCCCGCCGACCGGGCCCGGCTGCTGCGCCGCTTCGCCGACGTCGTCGACCGGCACGTGGAGGAACTGGCCCGGCTGGAGGTCCGCGAGGCCGGTCACCTCCTCGGCAACGCCCGCTGGGAGGCCGGCAACGTCCGTGACCTGCTCGCCTATGCGGCAGGCGGGGTGGAACGGCTGAACGGCCGCCAGATCCCGGTCCCCGGCGGCCTCGACGTCACCCTCCTCGAACCCCTCGGCGTGGTCGGCGTCATCGCGCCCTGGAACTTCCCCATGCCGATCGCCGCCTGGGGCACGGCACCCGCGCTCGCGGCCGGCAACGCCGTTGTCCTCAAGCCCGCCGAGACCACCCCGCTCACCGCCCTGCGGCTCGCCGAACTCGCCCTGGAGGCGGGGCTGCCGGAGGGCCTGTTCCAGGTGCTGCCGGGCCACGGGCCGGTCGCCGGTACCGCCCTCGTCGAACACCCCGGCGTCGCGAAGATCGTCTTCACCGGCTCCACCCGCACCGGCCGTGACGTCATGGAGCGCTGCGCCCGCCAGGTCAAGCCGGTCACCCTCGAACTCGGCGGCAAGAGCCCCAACATCGTCTTCGCGGACGCGGACCTGAAGACGGCCGTCGACCCCTTCTCCTTCCTCGACAACTCCGGCCAGGACTGCTGCGCCCGCACCAGGATCCTGGTCCAGGATTCGGTCTACGACGAGGTCCGCGAACTGCTCGCCGACGCGTTGAACGCCGTGGTCGTGGGCGACCCCGCCGACGAGAAGACCCAGATGGGCCCGCTGATCTCCCGTCGGCAACTGGACCGCGTACGGGCGTTGGTGCCGAGCGACGCGCCCGGTCTGCGGGGCAGCGCCCCCGACGGGCCCGGTTTCTGGTTCGCGCCGACCGTCCTAACCGGTGAGGCGCCCGACTCCGAGGCCGCCCGCGAGGAGATCTTCGGCCCGGTCGCCGTCCTGCTGCCCTTCACCGACGAGGACGACGCGATCCGGCTCGCCAACGACACCCCGTACGGCCTCTCCGGCTCCCTGTGGACCCGCGACATCGGCCGCGCCCTGCGCGTCTCCCGGGCCGTCAAGGCGGGCAACCTGTCCGTCAACTCCCACTCCAGCGTCCGCTACTGGACCCCCTTCGGCGGCTACAAGCAGTCCGGACTCGGCCGCGAACTCGGCCCGGACGCCCTGACCGCCTTCACCGAAACCAAGAACGTCTTCATCAGCACGGAAGGCCCCGCCCAGTGACCTCTTCGACCGAGCAGATCGTGTGTCGCCGTCTCGTCGGCCGTACGGCCGTCATCACCGGAGCCGGCAGCGGCATCGGTCTCGCCACCGCCCGCCGGCTCGCCTCCGAGGGCGCCCATGTCGTCTGCGCCGACGTCGACGAGCCCCGCGGCAAGGCCGCGGCGGACGAGGTCGGCGGGCTCTTCGTCAAGGTCGACGTCACCGACCCGGACCAGGTCGAGGCCCTGTTCAGGACGGCGTACGACACCTACGGCAGCGTCGACGTCGCCTTCAACAACGCGGGGATCTCACCGCCGGACGACGACTCCATCCTGGAGACCGGCCTGGAGGCCTGGAAGCGCGTCCAGGAGGTCAACCTGACCTCCGTCTACCTGTGCTGCAAGGCCGCCATCCCCTACATGCGGCGGCAGGGCAAGGGGTCCATCATCAACACGGCGTCCTTCGTGGCGCGGATGGGCGCGGCCACGTCCCAGATCTCCTACACCGCCTCAAAGGGCGGTGTGCTCGCCATGTCCCGTGAACTGGGCGTGGAGTTCGCGCGGGAGGGCATCCGCGTGAACGCCCTCTGCCCGGGCCCGGTCAACACCCCGCTGCTCCAGGAGCTGTTCGCCAAGGACCCCGAGCGGGCCGCGCGCCGGCTCGTGCACATTCCGGTCGGCCGGTTCGCCGAGGCCGAGGAGATCGCCGCCGCCGTCGCCTTCCTGGCCAGCGACGACTCCTCCTTCGTCAACGCCAGCGACTTCCTCGTGGACGGCGGGATCTCGGGGGCGTACGTCACACCGCTGTAGGTCTCGTCCTGCAGTGCCCGCATGAGCAGGACGCTCCCGCCCGGCTGGTACCCGGACCCCGACGCTCCGCAGCTGGAGCGCTGGTGGGACGGGACCGCCTGGACGGACCACCGGCGCGTCCCCGGGGCCCCGGCCCGCCGCGATCGTCGGCGGGGCCTTCGCCCTCGCCCGGGGCCGGGGCGACGACGTGGTGGCGGACACGGCACCGACCGTCACGAGCCCGTCGCCCACCACGGCCTCCGCGGCCCCGTCCCGCCTGGTCGACGAACCTGGGACGACGTCGTGATGCGCTGGTGGGTGAAGACGGCCCGGGGATCCGGGGGTGGGTGCTGCTCACCAGGGAGTGCACACAAGGCCGCATTAGCTCGATCGTGTCGCCGCCCCGGGGTCGAGTACGCCGGGGACCAGCTCGCCCAAGACCGTTCGGGGCGCGCGGCTGAACGGACTCGCTCCCGCTCAGTCCACAGGAACGGTTACGTCCAGTCGCTGGCCCTCACACCCGCCCCCGGCCTGGACCGGATCACCCACGGGATCCGGTCCGTACGCCGTTGACCTAGAGGAACGTGTGGCCTTCCCCGCGGTACGTCGGGACGGTCGCCGTCACCGCGTCCCCCTCGATCAGATGCAGCTTCTCGAACCGCTCGCACAGCTCACCGGCCTTGGCGTGCCGGAACCACACCTTGTCGCCGAGCAGCAGGTCGTCGGCGGGGGCGCCGAGCAGCGGGGTCTGCACCTCGCCGGGCCCCTCCTGCGGGTCGTACTTCAGGCCTTCCGGCAGATACGGCACCGGCAGCCGGTCGGGTCCTGGCGCGCCGGAGGCCGGATAGCCGCCGCCGAGGACGGTCACCACGCCGACCCCCGGCCTGCGCACGACGGGCATGGCGAACAGCGCGGCCGGACGCCCGCTGAAGGACGTGTAGTTGTCGAACAGCCTCGGCACGTACAGCCCCGAACCGGCACCGATCTCCGTGACCGCGTCCTCGGCTGCGGTGTGCTGCACACTGCCCGTGCCGCCGCCGTTGACGAACTCCAGGTCCGGTACGACGGCCCGCACCGCGCGCACCACGGCGGCACGGCGCTCGGCGAGCTCCTTGCGGGCCGTGGCCTGCATGAGACGGACGGCCCGGGAACGCAACGGCCGTCCGGCGACGGAGTCCCCGACCCCGGCGATGTGTCCCTCGTAGGCCATGATCCCCACGACCTCGAACCCGGGGCGCCGAGCCACCGCGCGGGCCATGTCGGCGACCTGGGCGGGGGAGTGCAGGGGTGAACGCCGGGCACCGACCCGGACCTTGCCGCCGAGCAGCTTCAGCGAGGTGTCCAACTCCAGGCAGACCCGGATGGCTTCGGTGCCGCCCGCGCGGGCGCCGTCGATGAAGGCGAGTTGCGCGGGGTCGTCGACCATCACGGTCACGGCGGCCGCGAGCTTGGGATCGGCGGCGAGTTCGGCGTATCCGGCACTGTCGGCGGAGGGGTAGGCGAGCAGGATGTCGTCGAATCCGCTCCGGGCCAGCCACAGGGACTCGGCGAGGGTGAACGACATGATGCCCGCGAATCCGTCCTTCGCCAGGACGCGTTCGAGCAGTGCCCGGCACCGGACGGACTTGCTGGCGACGCGGACGGGTTTCCCCGCCGCCCGGCGGACGAGATCGTCCGCGTTGGCGTCGAAGGCGTCCAGGTCCACGATGGCGAGGGGGGCGTCCAGATGGGCTGTGGCCCGGTCGTAACGGGCCCGGTCGGCGGCGCGCGCAGTCATGGACGAAGACTGCCAGACAGGATTACCGCAGGGTAGGGGGACGTTCCGGGCAGATGCCCCCGACCTGCTGGACTGGTTCCCGTTCGCCCAGGAACAACCCGTAGAGTGACGCGCACGCACGCAGGGCTGTTCGCCCCCGTCGCCGCCGCGCCGGGATGCCGGCCCTTCCGTGCGGGTATGTGTGCCCGGACGGCTGTCTTCCACACCGACGACTCCGACGCGGGCCCGCGCACGACCGAACGGCCCGGACATGAGGAAACGGGGGGTGCATGAGCACGGAAGCACGCCGCGCCTCCATTCCTCCACGCCCGACCACCCCACCGAGGCCGGCCCAGCCGCCGACGGTGGGCGAGGGCGGGTCCGAGGAGCCGGGACATTCGGTCGAACGAGAGATTGTGGAGCCGGGCGGACGGATGAACGACGACTCCGACTGGCAGGCCTTCGGCGAACGGGTTCGCCGGGGCACCGGAACACCGTCTCGGCCGACGTTCGGCGGCTTCGACTGGCAGAGCTCGGGAGAGACAGCCACCCGCACACCGTCCGACACACAGGACGTCGGCCCTACGGCACCTCGCGCGACCGCCGCGGGTCGGCCACCGATACGCACGACGCACGGCACCGGTCCGGCGCCGACGCCGACCCCCGGCGCGGCGCACGCCACGTCGGACGGCCGTAGGGCCGATGGGGACGCCCCCTCGGCGCCCGCGGACAGCTCCGGCACCGAACCGGCGCAGTCCCGCACCGGCTCGGGCCCCGAAGCGAACGCGCGGTCCGCGTCCGGCGCCCAGGACACCCGGCGCCCGGAGCCCGCGAACTCGGGAGCCCCTTACCCCGGCAGCATCCCGCCCCCGCCTCCGGCCTCGGCCCGCTTCCCCGACACCCCACCGGCCTCCGGTCACCGTGAACCGCGCGCAGGCAGCGGTGACAGGACCGTGCCGCCGTCCAGGTCCGGCACCGACGCCGACGCGCGCACGGCCGCCCCCGGCCCGATGCCGCCCGCCGCCAGGCCCCAGTCACGCCCGACGGACTCCGGCACCGCGTCCGCGCCGCCCCGGCCGAGGTCTCAGCCGTCCGTGCCGCCGCGTCCTGCCCGCGCCCCCGCCGAGACCGCCTCGGAGACGACCTTCCGGATGCGGCCCGTTCCCACGGCGTCCGCGCCCCGGGCGCACCCGACCGCCGTACCGGCCAAGCCCGACGCCCGTCCGGCTCCCACCGCACTCACCCCCGACCCCGCTCTGTCCTGGAGCGCCGCCCTGCCCCCGCATGACGGAACTCCCGGCAACGGACGGCCCGTTGTGTCGTTCGGAGAGCCCGAGGTCGGTTACAAGGAGCGGTCGTGGGGGGTGCGGATCCCTCCCCGGATCGCCGCCGTGGCCGCGTGCGTCGTGCTCGGACTCGGGCTCATCGGCGGTGCCGTGACCGGGAGTTGGCTGACCGGGGACGCCGGGGACGAGGGTTCGGGCGACACCTTCGCCGCGGCCGGCGAACTGTGGCACAGCGTGCCCGTCGACCAGCTGTTCCCGATGACCGTGGACGGCCAGGGCGCCGGGCCCGGCGGAGCCGACCGCACCTGGACGCGGATCGCCGTCGCCCCCGACAGCGGCTGCCAGGACGCCTTCGACCCCCTGCTGCGCAAGGCCCTCGCCCCCGTCGGCTGCGAACGCCTCCTGCGCGCCACCTACGCGGACGCCACCCAGAGCTACGTCACCACCGTCGGTCTCCTCTTCACCGACGCCGACGCCGCCGCCATGCGCGCCCTCGACACCCGCTTCACCAAAGAGGGCCTGGAGACCCGCACCGACCTGATGCCTCTCCCGTACGCCGCGAAGAACACTCTCGCGGCCGACTTCGGGGCCCGGCAGCGGGCTTCCTGGACGATCTCCGTCCTCACCGACGCCCCCGTCGTCGCCTACGCCGTCTCCGGCTGGGCGGACGGCCGTACGGTCGACGCCCCCGAGCCCGCCGAGCAGGCCATGGAGTCCGGCGACACCACCCCCGCCGCCCAGTCCGGCCTCGGCAACGAGGCCCAGGGCCTGGCCGACCGTGTCGAACGCGCCCTGCGCAAGACCGTCACCTCGCCCTCGGAGCAGCCCTCATGAGCGTCACCACCCGCAGGGCGGGTCTCCTGAGCGTGCTGCTCGCCGCCGCCGTCGCCCTCGTCCCGCCCACCGCCGCGCACGCCGACGGCATCCGCGCCAAGCAGTGGGCCCTGGACGCCATGCACACCCAGCAGGCCTGGCAGACCACCAAGGGCGCCGGGGTCACCGTCGCCGTCCTGGACACGGGCGTCGAGAACGACCATCCCGACCTCGTCGGCAACGTCCTCACCGGCAAGGACATGATCGGCTTCGGGGCCGTGCGGGGACAGCGCGCCTGGGCCCGGCACGGCACCGCCATGGCCGGCATCATCGCCGGTCACGGACACGGCGTCGGCAACGGCGACGGGGTCATGGGCATCGCCCCCGAGGCCAGGATCCTCCCCGTCCGCGTGATCCTGGAGGACCGCGACCCGGCCCGCGCCAGGGCCCGCAACACCCGCGGCAACGCCCTCGCCGAGGGCATCCGCTGGGCCGCCGACCACGGCGCCGACGTCATCAACCTCTCCCTGGGCGACGACTCCGCCTCGGCGCACCCCGAGGCCGGCGAGGACGACGCCGTCCAGTACGCGCTCAGGAAGGGTGCCGTCGTCGTCGCCTCTGCGGGCAACGGCGGCGAGAAGGGCGACCACATCTCCTACCCGGCCGCCTACCCGGGCGTCATCGCCGCCACCGCCGTCGACAAGTTCGGCACCCGCGCCTCCTTCTCCACCCGCCGCTGGTACGCCACGGTCGCGGCCCCCGGCGACGACGTGGTCATCGCCGACCCCGACCACAAGTACTACGAGGGCTGGGGGACCAGCGCCGCCTCCGCGTTCGTCTCGGGCGCGGTCGCCCTCGTCAAGGCCGCCCACCCCGGGCTGACGCCCGCGCAGATCAAGCGCCTCCTGGAGGACACGGCCCGCAACGCCCCCGCCGGCGGCCGCGACGACTCCCGCGGCTTCGGCTTCGTCGACCCCGCGGCAGCGCTCGAGGCGGCGGCCCGCCTGAAGCCGGAGCGCCTGGAGCCGGCCGCCTACGGCGAGAAGTACTTCGGCCAGGGCCCGGACACCGCCGAGTCGCAGGACGACACGGTCAGTTGGGCGGCTCCGCTGGCGGGCGGCCTGGGCGTGGCCCTGCTGTTCACGGCGGTGGTCCTGTGGCGCGGCCGCCGCGGCCCCCGCCGGTCCTACGAGGGCTTCTGAACCCTCAGCGCACCGCCGCACCCGTGAACACCGACACCGCCGCCTTCGCCGCCGCCTCCACCAGCGAAATCCCCTTCGCCTGCGTGGTGTTGCCGTCCGACAGCACGGCCACCAGAAAGGCGTGGCCGTCCACCGTCACCCGGCCGATGCTGTTGATGTCCCACAGCCCGGTCGTACTGCGCGGCAGCCACCCGTTCTTCAGCGCCCACCCGGACCCGTCGGCCGCCGCCGACACGCCCCACCGCTGGTCGGCCGCTATCTGCCCCATCAGCTCCCGCAGATACGACCGCGAGGCCTCGCTCAGTTCCGAGTCGTCCCCGAAGACCTGCTGGAGCAGGGCGAGTTGGTCGGCCGCCGTCGTCCGGGTCAGCCCCCACAGCGCCCCGTCGCCGCCCCGCGTACCGGTCAGCCCGAACTTCTCGTTGGCGGCGTCGAGCCCCGGGGCCTTCCCGATGATGTCCCACAGGGCGGACGCCGAGGCGTTGTCGCTGTTCTGGATCATCTTCGTGGCGTACGCCTTCTCCTGCGTGCTCAGCCGCGTACCCGCCTCCTGGTGCCGGAGCAGCAGTGCCGCCAGGATGTCGACCTTCACGATGCTCGCCGTGTCGAAGGCGCCGGCGCCGTGGACCGCGCTGTCGCCCGACTCAAGGTCGAGCACCGCCGCCGAGACCCGCTGCTCGCCCGTCACGCTCACCGACTTCATGGCGTCGGCCAGCCGCTCGTCGAGATCCACCACCGGCTCCGCCACGGCCGCCTCCTGAGTCGTGGTCGTGGTCGCCGGCGAGGGCAGGGCCGACGGCGTCGCCGCCGACGATACGACGCCCGCTCCGGAGTGCGCCTGCGCCTTCACGTACACGGTCCCGCCGGCCGTGACGCCGACGACGGCGACGCAGGCGAGCGCGGTGTACATCAAAGGCCGTCGGGGGAACCTGCGGGCGCGGCGTCGGGCGGCTCTGGAGGACTCCATGCCGCCGATGCTCGGGCCGCCGACTGTGCGGGCCGTTAGACGGACGTTAGAGCTGTGTCAGCGAACTCTGAAAAACCCGTGAAAGCCGTCACGGGCGGGTTTCCGGGCCCGCACAACCGCAGCAGCAAGCCCCCTATAGGGTCGGTGACCGTGGCGAACAAGAACATTCCCGACCCCGGCTTCTCCGACGACGACGGCTCCGCCGATCCCCGGCTGAGCGCGGCGCTCGCGGCCTGGGCCGAGGACCGTGCCGCCGTGGACCCCGTCCTGGAGGCCCTCAAGGGCGCCCGGCTGCTCGTCCCCGTGGTGGCCGTGCTCGGCGAGGTCGAGGAGGATGAGAACGGGCTGCGCCGCGAGAAGACCAGCGACATGGCCGTGCCGACGCTGAAGGCCGGATCCCGGACCGCTCTGCCCGCCTTCACCTCCACCGACTCCCTCGCCCGCTGGGACCCCGAGGCCCGCCCCGTCGCCGTACCCCTGCACCAGGCGCTGCAGGCCGCCGCGCACGAGAAGGCGGACACGGTCGTCCTGGACCTCGCCGGTCCGGTGCCCTTCGAGCTGACCGGCCCCGCGCTGCTCGCGCTCGCCGAGGGCCGGGCGAGCGCCGACCCGCTGGCCGACCCGGCCGTCGTCGGGGCCGTACGGAACGCCGTGGCCGCCGAGCCCGCCGTGCTCCGCGCCCACCTCGGGCCGGGGCAGGCCGACGGCACCCTGGCCCTCGTGCTGGAGCCCACCGCGTCGCCGGCGGACGCCGCGCGGGCCGTCGCCGAGCGCCTCGCCGCCGACGAGACACTGAGGGCCCGCCTGGTGCGGGGCCTCGACCTGGCACTGCTGCCGGCCGGGGCCACGCCTCCGGGCGAGCCCTTGTACGTACGGGGATGAGCTAGCCGTAGATCGGCCCGGTGTACTTCTCACCGGGGCCCTGGCCCGGCTCGTCCGGGACCAGGGACGCCTCGCGGAAGGCGAGCTGGAGGGACTTCAGGCCGTCCCGGAGCGGAGCCGCGTGGAAGGAGCTGATCTCCGTCGCGCTCCCGTCCAGCAGGCCGGCGAGGGCGTGGATCAGCTTGCGGGCCTCGTCCAGGTCCTTGTACTTGTCGCCCTCCTCCGTCAGGCCGAGCTTCACGGCGGCGGCGCTCATCAGGTTGACCGCGACCGTCACGATCACCTCGACGGCGGGGACCTCGGCGATGTCGCGGGTCATGTCGTCGAAGTCGGGGGCCCCGGCGGACGGGGGAGGGGTGTCACTCATGTCCCACACGATAGGGCCCGGTGCACGCCGGTTCGCACCACCCCCGGGTTGCTGCTAACCTTGTGTGACGACCGGCCGGACACACCTGTGTGTAAGTGTGACCGGCCCACAAGTGGAGGCTCCGATCTCCCACCTGACCGCCCCCAGGGGCGGCGGGTCACCCCGGTCAGGCGGTCACCATCGTTCCGTACGGACGATGGAATCGCCCGAAAGCGCGCCCCGCGTCATCGCGGCGGTGCTCCGGCAGTGTTTTGGAGCCCCGTCTGTGATCGTCCGGGGCATTTTTTGTGCTTCGGCGCGGTTAGGTCAGTCTAAAAGAGACATACGCGGCTGTCCGCCAGACCGCCGTGTGGTGCTAACCGAGGAGGATCCATCAGCGCCGAGCCCCGCATCAACGACCGGATTCGCGTTCCAGAGGTGCGACTTGTCGGTCCCAGTGGCGAGCAGGTGGGCATCGTCCCCCTGGCCAAGGCACTGGAGCTTGCGCAGGAGTACGACCTGGACCTGGTCGAGGTGGCGGCTACCGCCCGTCCGCCTGTGTGCAAGCTCATGGACTACGGGAAGTTCAAGTACGAGTCGGCCATGAAGGCCCGTGAGGCGCGCAAGAACCAGGCGCACACGGTCATCAAGGAGATGAAGCTCCGGCCGAAGATCGACCCGCACGACTATGACACCAAGAAGGGTCACGTCGTCCGGTTCCTCAAGCAGGGCGACAAGGTCAAGATCACGATCATGTTCCGTGGTCGCGAGCAGTCCCGGCCCGAGCTGGGCTACCGACTGCTGCAGCGTCTCGCGGAGGACGTGGCCGACCTCGGGTTCGTCGAGTCGAACCCGAAGCAGGACGGCCGAAACATGATCATGGTTCTCGGTCCGCACAAGAAGAAGACCGAGGCGATGGCCGAGGCCCGCCAGGCGCAGGAAGCCCGCAAGGCAGACGCGAAGGCCAACCCCGGCAAGTCGCAGAACGCCGCCGAGGACGACCACGCCGAGGCCGAGGACGGGACCGAGGTCGAGGTCGAGGCCCCGGCAGAGGCTTCCGCCGAGGCGTGACCCCCGGGGACGCGAGTCCCCAGGACACCACCGATACAAGAGCGACGCTCACAGTGCCCGGTTTCAGGACCGGGCACCGGAGCGCCACCGACGAGGAGATAACGGCGCTATGCCGAAGAACAAGTCGCACAGCGGTGCCAGCAAGCGCTTCAAGATCACCGGCTCCGGCAAGGTGCTCCGTGAGCGCGCCGGCAAGCGCCACCTGCTCGAGCACAAGTCGTCCCGCGTGACGCGTCGCCTCACCGGCAACGCCGAGATGGCCCCGGGCGACGCCGCGAAGATCAAGAAGCTTCTCGGCAAGTGACGTACGCGGCGCCCTCACTGAGCGCCGTACGTCTGGACCGGGACCCCATCGATACCGGGCCGTGTGAGTCCAACCACGGCCCCGCTACAAGGAGTTAACAAGTGGCACGCGTCAAGCGGGCAGTCAACGCCCACAAGAAGCGCCGGGCGATCCTCGAGGCGGCCTCCGGCTACCGCGGTCAGCGTTCGCGCCTGTACCGCAAGGCCAAGGAGCAGGTCACCCACTCGCTGGTCTACAACTACAACGACCGCAAGAAGCGCAAGGGTGACTTCCGGCGGCTGTGGATCCAGCGCATCAACGCCGCTGCCCGCGCCAACGGCATCACGTACAACCGCTTCATCCAGGGCCTGAACGCGGCGAACATCGAGGTCGACCGCAAGATCCTGGCCGAGCTGGCCGTCAACGACGCGACCGCCTTCGCGGCGCTCGTCGAGGCCGCCCAGAAGGCGCTGCCGGCGGACGTGAACGCCCCCAAGGCTGCGTGACGCCGCGCCGGCCTCGGCCGACGTGACTGTGTGGACCCGCAGGCTGTGAAGCCTGCGGGTCCACTGTTTCCCGGACACTCCCGAAGGTGAAGAGCATGCCCCCCGGCACCCCCGAGCTGATCTCCCCCCGTTCCCCCCGCGTCTCCGCCGCCCGGCGGCTCGCCAAGCGGAACTTCCGGGGGAAGGAGCGGCTGTTCCTGGCCGAGGGGCCGCAGGCCGTGCGGGAGGCCGCCGGGCACGGGCTGGTCGAGCTGTTCGCCACCGTCGAGGCCGCGGAGCGGTACGCCGACATCATCGGAGCGGCCCGGGCCGTCGGGGCCCGTGTGCACCTCGCTTCCGAGGATGTCGTCGCCGACATCTCCACCACCGTCACCCCGCAGGGGCTCGTCGGAATCTGCGGGTTCCTCGACACCCCCTTCGAGGAGATCCTCGCCGCGCGCCCCAAGCTCGTCGCCGTGCTCGCGAACGTGCGCGACCCCGGGAACGCCGGCACCGTCCTGCGGTGCGCCGACGCCGCCGGTGCCGAGGCCGTCGTCCTGACCGACGCGTCCGTCGATCTCTACAACCCCAAGGCCGTACGGGCCTCCGTGGGCTCCCTGTTCCACCTGCCCGTCGCCGTCGGCGTGCCCGTGGAGGACGCCGTCGAAGGGCTCAGGCGGGCCGGAGTGCGGATCCTCGCCGCCGACGGGGCCGGCACCGACGACCTCGACGCCGAGCTCGACCAGGGCACCATGGGCGGGCCGACCGCCTGGGTGTTCGGCAACGAGGCCTGGGGGCTCCCCGAGGAGACCCGCGCACTGGCGGACGCCGTGGTGCGCGTCCCGATCCACGGGAAGGCCGAGAGTCTGAACCTCGCCACTGCGGCCGCCGTATGTCTCTACGCGTCAGCCCGTGCACAGCGCGCCTCCGGAGGGTGCCGCTCCGTCACCGAGAACCAGTAGGGTGACCAGCTCGGGGGCCCCTCAGACGCCTGAGAGGTGGGGTGCGGGGATGAGTGTCGGCACGAGGAGCGCGCACGGCGTGTCCGAGGCCTGTGCCGGTGGACTCGCCGAGCTCGGCATCGATCCCGACCAGCTGCCCGACGGCCTCGTCGTCGCGGACGAGCACGGCCGCGTGATCTGCTTCAACGCCGCCGCGGCCCGGATCACCGCCCTGCCCGCCGAGGACGCCCTCGGACAGCGGCTGGAGAAGGCCCTGCCATTAGAGGACCTGGAGGGGCGGCGCTGGTGGCAGCTGACCGATCCCTACGGCGGGCTCGCCATCCGCAGGCGACAGCCCGAGCGCAACCTGCTGCTGCCGGGCGGCCGTGAGGTCCTCGTCTCCGCGCAGTACGTGCGCGGCGAGCCCACCGGACCCGTCCACCGTGTCGTCGTCGCCCTGCGGGACACCGAGGCCCGCCGCCGCACCGAACGCAGCCACGCCGAGCTGATCGCCACCGTGGCCCATGAACTCAGGTCCCCGCTCACCTCCGTCAAGGGCTTCACCGCGACCCTCCTCGCCAAGTGGGAGAGGTTCACCGACGACCAGAAGCGCCTGATGCTGGAGACCGTCGACGCGGACGCCGACCGGGTCACCCGCCTCATCGCCGAGCTGCTCGACATCTCGAGGATCGACTCCGGGCGGCTGGAGGTGCGCCGCCAGCCCGTCGACATCGGCGCCGCCGTCGGACGCCACATCCAGGCCTACGTCGCCGCCGGTCTCGCCGCCGACCGGTTCCTGCTGCGCCTGGAGCAGCCGCTGCCCGCTCTGTGGGCCGACCCCGACAAGATCGACCAGGTGCTCAGCAACCTGCTGGAAAATGCGGTGCGGCACGGCGAGGGAACCGTCACGATTGACATCACGCCCACGGCGTCCCCCCGCGAAGGGGAGGACACCGGCACGTCGGTCACGGTGAGCGACGAGGGTCCCGGCATCCCGGAGGAGTCCATGAACCGCGTCTTCACCCGCTTCTGGCGGGGCAGCAAGCGCGGTGGCACCGGCCTCGGGCTCTACATCGTCAAGGGCATCGTCGAGGCCCACGGCGGCACCATCACGGTCGGCCGCGGCCCCCAGGGCGGCGCCGAGTTCCGATTTACGTTGCCCGTGAGCGCTCCGGCCTATCTGAGCTGAGTGCCCGCGGGCGCATCCGCACATCCCCACCCCGTTAGACTCGGCCTTTGGCACCCATGTGTCCCATGGACGGCCCTCTGACAGCTGAGTGAGTCGGTGACGGGGACCTTCAGCCAGCCAATCGGAAGCACGGGAAGAGATGTCGGCACCGAACAAGTCGTACGACCCTGTAGAGGTCGAGGCCCTGAAACCGGAAGAGATCGAGCGCATGCGGGACGAGGCGCTCGCCGCCTTCGCCGCCGCGGACTCCCTCGACGCGCTCCAGGAGGCCAAGGTCGCCCACACCGGCGGCGCCTCCCCGCTGGCCCTCGCCAACCGCGAGATCGGCGCCCTGCCCCCGCACGCCAAGGCCGCCGCCGGCAAGCTCGTCGGCCAGGCCCGGGGCGCGGTGAGCAAGGCCCTCGCCGGCCGTCAGGCCGAGCTGGAGGCCGAGCGCGACCAGCGCGTGCTGGTCGAGGAGGCGGTGGACGTCACGCTGCCGTACGACCGCGTACCGGCCGGCGCCCGCCACCCGCTCACCACGCTCTCCGAGCGCATCGAGGACGTCTTCGTGGCCATGGGCTACGAGGTCGCCGAGGGCCCGCAGGTCGAGGCCGAGTGGTTCAACTTCGACGCGCTCAACATCGGCCCGGACCACCCGGCCCGCGGCGAGCAGGACACCTTCTTCGTCGAGGGCCCCCAGGGCGGCACCGAGTCCGGTGTCGTGCTGCGCACCCACACCTCGCCCGTGCAGATCCGCTCGCTGCTCAGCCGTGAGCTGCCGGTGTACGTGATCTGCCCCGGTGTCGTCTACCGCACCGACGAGCTGGACGCCACGCACACCCCCGTCTTCCGCCAGGTCGAGCTGCTGGCCGTCGACGAGGGCCTGACCATGGCCGACCTCAAGGGCACCATGGACCACATGGTCCAGGCCCTGTTCGGCGAGGGCATGAAGACCCGGCTGCGCCCGAACTTCTTCCCCTTCACCGAGCCGTCCGCCGAGATGGACATGGTGTGCTACGTCTGCCGCGGCGAGTCCGTCGGCAACCCCGACCGCCCCTGCCGTACCTGCTCCTCCGAGGGCTGGATCGAGCTGGGCGGCTGCGGGATGGTCAACCCCAAGGTGCTGACCGCCTGTGGCGTGGACCCGCAGAAGTACAGCGGCTTCGCCTTCGGGTTCGGCATCGAGCGGATGCTGATGTTCCGCCACAACGTCGAGGACATGCGAGACATGGTCGAGGGTGACGTCCGGTTCACCCGGCCGTTCGGGATGGAGATCTGATGCGGGTCCCGCTTTCTTGGCTGCGGGAGTACGTCGACCTGCCGGCGACCGAAACCGGCCGTGACGTCCAGGCCAAGCTCGTTTCCGCGGGCCTCGAGGTCGAGACCGTCGAGCACCTCGGCGCCGACCTCAAGGGCCCCCTGGTCGTCGGCCAGGTGCTGACCATCGAGGAGCTGGAGGGCTTCAAGAAGCCGATCCGCTTCTGCACGGTGAACGTCGGGCAGGCCAACGGCACCGGTGAGCCGCAGGAGATCGTCTGCGGCGCCCGGAACTTCCAGGTCGGCGACAAGGTCGTCGTCGTTCTGCCCGGGGCGACGCTGCCCGGCGGCTTCTCGATCTCCGCCCGCAAGACGTACGGCAAGACCTCCCACGGGATGATCTGCTCCGGCGACGAGCTGGGCATGGGCGACGACGGCAGCCACGGCATCATCGTGCTGCCGCCGGAGACCGAGGTCGGCAAGGACGCCATCGAGCTCCTGGAGCTGGTCGACGAGGTCCTGGACATCGCCGTCACCGCCAACCGCGGCGACTGCCTGTCCATCCGCGGCGTGGCCCGCGAGACCGCCATCGCCTACGGCATCCCGCTGCGCGACCCGGCCCTGCTCGACGTCCCGGGCCCGAACGCCTTCGGCTACCCGGTCCGGGTCTCCGACCCGTTCGGCTGCGACCGCTTCACCGCGCGCACCGTCACCGGTCTGAGCCCCGAGGCCCGCTCCCCGCTCTGGCTCCAGCGCCGGCTGCAGAAGGTCGGCATGCGCCCGATCTCGCTCGCCGTCGACGTCACCAACTACGTGATGATGGAGCTCGGCCAGCCGCTGCACGCCTACGACCGCTCGCTGGTCCAGGGCACCATCGGCGTGCGCCGGGCCGAGGAGGGCGAGAAGATCGTCACCCTCGACGGCGTCGAGCGGAAGCTGCACGCCGAGGACCTGGTCATCACGGACGAGCGCGGTCCGATCGGCCTCGCCGGAGTCATGGGCGGCGCCAACACCGAGATCGCCGACCACTCCGAGGCTCAGGGCACCACGGACGTCGTGATCGAGGCCGCCCACTTCAACGCGGTCTCCATCGCGCGCACGGCCCGCCGCCACAAGCTGTCCTCCGAGGCGTCCCGGCGCTTCGAGCGCGGTGTCGACCCGCAGGCCGCCGCCGCTGCCGCGCAGCGCACGGTCGACCTGCTGGTGCTGCTCGCGGGCGGCACCGCCGAGGCCGGTGTCACCGAGGTCACCGCCCCGTCGGCCCCGCACACCATCAGCGTCCCCGCGGACCACCCCGACAAGGTCGCGGGTGTCTCCTACGGCCGCGAGACGGTCGTACGGCGTCTTCAGGAAGTCGGCTGCGACGTGTACGGGCAGGACGAGCTGATCGTCACCGTGCCGTCCTGGCGACCCGACCTGCAGGAGATCAACGACCTGGCCGAAGAGGTCATCCGTCTTGAGGGCTACGAGAACCTGCCCTCCACGCTGCCCAGGCCGCCGGCCGGGCGGGGCCTGACCCACCGCCAGCGGCTGCACCGCCGGGCGGGCCGGGTGCTGGCCGGTGCCGGGTACGTCGAGGCGCCGAACTACCCCTTCGTCTCCGAGCAGGTCTTCGACCAGCTGGGCCTGGAGGCCGACGACCCGGCCCGCCGTGTCGTGAGGCTGACCAATCCGCTGAACGACGAGGAGCCCGCGCTGCGTACGTCGCTGCTGCCGGGGCTGCTCGGCGCGCTGCGGCGCAACGACGGACGCGGTTCGCACGATCTGGCGCTGTTCGAGACCGGGCTGGTCTTCCTGCCGCGCTCGGAGCAGCGGGTCGCCGCGGTGCTGCCGGTGGACCGGCGTCCCACGGACGCGGAGATCGCCGAGCTGGACGCCGCCCTGCCCGAGCAGCCGCGACACGTGGCCGCGGTGCTCGCCGGTGCCCGGGAGCAGGCCGGCTGGTGGGGCAGGGGCCGCCCGGCCGACTGGGCCGACGCGGTCGAGGCCGGTCGCCTGGTCGCGCGTGAGGCCGGGGTCGAACTGGTCGTCCGCGGTGGTCAGTACGGGCCGTGGCACCCGGGGCGGTGCGCCGAGTTCGTCGTCGGGGACACCGTGGTGGGGCACGCCGGTGAGCTGCACCCGCGGGTCGTGAAGGCGTTCGGGCTGCCCGCCCGTACCTGTGCGATGGAGCTCGACCTGGATGCCCTGGAAGCGGCCGGCGACGACACCCCGCAGGCGCCGGGCATCTCCACGTTCCCGGTGGCCACGCAGGATGTCGCCCTGGTCGTCGACAGGTTCGTGCCGCACTCCGAGGTCGAGGCCGCGCTGCGTGCGGGTGCCGGTGAACTCCTCGAGGCCATCCGGCTGTTCGACGTGTACGAGAACGAGGAGCAGCTGGGCGACGGCAAGAAGTCGCTGGCCTACGCGCTGCGGTTCCGCGCGGCGGACCGGACGCTGACCGTGGACGAGGCGTCCGCGGCTCGGGACGCGGCGATCGCCCTCGCGGGTGAGCGTACGGGGGCCGTGCTGCGCGGCTGAGCGTGCGGGACCCGCGGTCACCTCACTCGATAGGGTGAGATCCCCCAGCGATCCGGCCCATGTGGCCCATACGGCCGACAGAATCGGACCGGCCTCTCGAGGTCGGTCCGATTGCGTGTGCAGGGCCTGTTTGGGGGGCCATCGGCATGATGTGCGTCAAGGCTGCGGTCCCCCGGGCGGGGTCGCTGCGCCGTGTGCTCTCGACGGGGCTGCCCACCATGTGGGGTGCCGTCGCGATCACCTACAAGCTGACCCGCCCGCTCGCCCAGCAGAACGCCCTGGGCGCCCGGGTCGTCACCACCGCCGTGTTCTTCGCGGTCGGCACTGGGCTGATCGTCCACGCCCGGCGCGCCCTGCTGCGGGAGCTCCGGCAGGCCCGCCAGGTCGCGAGCGCCGCCCAGCGCGTGCTCCTGCGGTCCTTGCCCCCGCGCATCGACGGGCTCACCGTGGCCGCCGCCCAGATGTCCGCCGACCGGGGCGCCACCATCGGCGGCGACCTGTACGAGGCGGTCGCCACGGAACACGGCGTCCGGGTCGTCATGGGGGATGTCCGCGGTCACGGCCTCGCCGCCATCGGTACGGCCGCCGCCGTCCTCGGCAGCTTCCGCGAGGCCGTCCATGACGAGCCCGAACTCGGGGGAGTGCTGCGCAGACTCGACCGTGCGCTCGCCCGGCACCTGCGCGAGCGCGAGCGCGCCGAACGGGACGGCACGGCCGCCGAGGACTTCGTCACCGTACTGCTGCTGGAGATCGGTGCGGACGGCCGGCTGCGCAGCCTGAACTGCGGTCATCCGTGGCCGTACCGGCTCGGTGGCTCAGGGGTCGAGCCGCTGTCCTGCGCCGACCCGATGCCTCCCCTCGGCCCGTTCCCGCTGCCCGACGACTTGTCGGGGCTGCAGTGCGACCGTCTGCTCCCGGGCGAGACCCTGGTCCTGCACACGGACGGCGCCGAGGACGCCAGGGACGCTCATGGCCGGTTCTTCCCCCTGCCCGACGTCCTGCGAGAGGCCGTGGAGGTCCCACCCGAGGCGGTAGTGGGCAGGGTCTTCACGGCGTTGCTGGACCACACGGGCGGCACGCCCAAGGATGACGTCGCCCTACTGGCAGTTCGGAACGACCGTCAGCACCCTCACCCTTCCCGGTCAGGTCCACGGCCGGGCCACCGCACTGTACGAGGGGGAGCCGGCGGCCCGGCCGTCCTCTTGCGAGGCATTTCAGTCAACCGGCTGGAAACTCTCCGCAACAGTGCGCGCACGCTGCGGATTCGGGCACTCCGATCACACCCCGTGTGAAGGCGTACCCACTAATCTGACGGCACCGAGCCACCCGGGGGGCATGGATGCAGCCCAACACTCTGCTCGACGCGATCCTCGACGAAGCCGGGATCTCGCACGCGGGGCTTGCCGCGCACGTGAATCAGGCGGGGAGGGCGCGCGGCCTCGCGCTCAGGTACGAACACACCGCCGTGGCACGGTGGTTGAAGGGGCAGCGCCCGCGCGGCCAGGTGCCCGACCTGATCTGCGAGGTGCTCGCGGGCCGGCTCCGACGCCCCGTCACCCTCGACGACATCGGCCTCGGCGTGCCCGGCGAACCGTCCGCCCCGCACGGCACCTCCCTGTCCGGCTTCGTCGAGCGGGCCACCGCCCTGTGGCGCTCCGACGAACAGCAACGCCCGCACATCCTGGGCGCCCCGGCGGTCACCGGCACGCCCGCCGTCATGCCCGTGTGGGAGTGGGAGAACCCGCCCGAGGACGTCGACGTCTCGCGCGGCGGCCGGCACCGGGTCACCCACGCCGACATCGAGATGCTCCGCGCGGCACGCACCCACTACGAGCAGATGTACCGCAAGGCCGGCGGGGTGGCGACCCGGAGCCGGATCGTCGGCTTCCTCAACGCCGAGGCCGCCCCGCTGCTGCGCGGCAGCTACACCGACGAGACGGGCCGCCAACTGCACCGCGCCACCGGCGGACTGGTCGCCGTCGCCGGCATCTGCGCCTACGACTCCGACGCCCACGGTCTCGCCCAGCGCTACTTCCACCAGGCCCTCAGGCTCGCCAAGGCCAGCGGCGACCGCGGACTCGGCGCGTACGTCATCGCGCTGCTGGTCAACCAGGCCCTGTTCATGCGGGAGTACCGCCAGGCCGTCGCCTTCGCCGAGGCCGCGCTGCGGGCCGCCGGCAAGCACATCACCCCGGCGCTTGCCTGCGACCTCTACGCGATGCAGGCCAAGGCGTACGCCCACCTCGGCGACGGCACGACCGCGCTCTCCTGCATCCGGCGGGCCGAGCAGGCCGCCGAACGCATCCGGCGCGGATACGAGCCCGACGAGACCGGCTATGTCCAGCCGGGCCTCGTCAACGTCCAGGTGGCGGAGGCGCTCCTCAGCCTCGGCGAGCTCGCGGCAGCGGCCGCGCACGCGGCGGCCGCCGTCGACAACCCGGCCCACGACCGGGGCCGGGTGCACCGGCTCGCCATGCTCAGCACGATCGAGCTGCGCCAGGGCAACGCCGACAAGGCGGTGGCCACGGCCGTACAGATGGCGGAACAAGCGCGCGGAATGGAGTCCCAGCGGCTGCGCGACAGACTCAGAGCGGTGCGCGAACACCTCGTCCGCAGCGGCTGCGCGGGCACGGCCGCGGCAGCCGAACTGATCGACGGCGCACTGCGCGTGCCCCTGTAGGCCGGCACACGGACGCCGACACCCCACAGTCCCTGCTGCGATATTGCCACTTACTCGACGGAAGGTGGCAGAACCGTGCAGTGGACGAAACAGAACGAACGAACTGTGTATGAAAACCGCTGGTTCCGCGTCAATCTCGCCGATGTCGAGCTGCCGGACGGCCGGCATCTCGACCACTTCCTGATACGGCTGCGGCCGGTCGCCGTCGCCACGGTGGTGAACGAGGCCAACGAGGTCCTGCTGCTGTGGCGCCACCGCTTCATCACCGACAGCTGGGGCTGGGAGCTCGCCGCGGGGGTGGTCGAGGACGGCGAGGACATCGCCGTCGCGGCCGCCAGGGAACTCGAGGAAGAGACCGGCTGGCGGCCGGGGCCGCTCCAGCACCTCATGAGTGTGGAGCCCTCCAACGGGCTCACCGACGCCCGGCACCACATCTACTGGGCCGACGAGGGCGAGTACGTCGGGCACCCCGTGGACGACTTCGAGTCCGACCGCCGGGAATGGGTCCCCCTCAAGCTCGTTCCCGACATGGTCGTCCGCGGGGAGGTCCCGGCCGCCAACATGGCGGCCGCGTTACTCCTGTTGCACCAACTGAGGCTCGGTCAGGACAGCTTGCCCTGATCCCCCACCGATGTCCCGGAGCCTCAGCGGCCGAGGGCCTGCCAGATCGCCACGACGAGCGCGCCCACGGCGGTGATCGCCGCGACTGCGGGAAGCGGCCAGCGGGCGTGCTCCAGGGCGATGATCCGGGCGCTCAGATCGTCGATCTCCTTGTCCGTCTCCTCCGTACGGTGACTGAGCAGAGCCAGTCCCCCCTCGACGCGTGCGTACGCGACATCGAGGCGGCGTCGTAACTCTGCGAGTTCTCCATGGATCACGGGATGCTCCGGTTCGGCGGTCACAGGTCCGCTCCTTTCCGTAGTCGTCACATCCCTTGCATGCGCATGAAGAGTCAACTCGCCTGGTGAGCGCGTGGGGAGAGTGTGCGACAGGCATATGCGGGCCCGCCGCGCACACGGTGTGTGAATGACGCGGGCCCGGCACTCGAAGGAGTGCCGGGCCCGCGTTCGTAGCACTGTGTCATCAGCACCCTGGAACGGACAGGGTGCGGGTCAGCCGTAGGTGTAGAAGCCCGAGCCGGACTTCCGGCCCAGCCGGCCCGCGTCGACCATGCGCTGGAGCAGCGGGGGAGCGGCGTACAGCGGTTCCTTGTACTCCTCGTACATCGAGTACGCGACCGAGGCGACGGTGTCCAGGCCGATCAGGTCGGACAGCTTCAGCGGGCCCATCGGGTGGGCGCAGCCCAGCTCCATGCCGTTGTCGATGTCCTCGCGGCTGGCGATGCCCGACTCGAACATCCGGATTGCGGACAGGAGATACGGGATCAGCAGCGCGTTGACCACGAAGCCGGAGCGGTCCTGGGCGCGGATCGCGTGCTTGCCGAGCAGCTTCTCGGCGAACTGCTGCGCGCGGGCCAGGGTGCCCTCGGAGGTGGTGAGCGCCGGGATCAGCTCGACGAGCTTCTGCACCGGGGCCGGGTTGAAGAAGTGGATGCCGACGACCTGGTCGGGCCGCGAGGTGGCGACCGCGAGGCGCACCAGCGGGATCGAGGAGGTGTTGGAGGCCAGGATCGCGTCGGGGCGGGTCACCACCTGGTCGAGCACCTGGAAGATCTCGGTCTTCACCTGCTCGTTCTCCACGACGGCCTCGATGACCAGATCGCGGTCCGCGAACTCGCCGAGGTCGGTGGTGAAGCTCAGCCGGGCCTGCGTCGCCGCCAGCTCCTCCTCGGTGATCTTGCCGCGCTCGGCGGCCTTCGTCAGGGAGTTGAACAGCCGGGTACGGCCGATCTCCAGGGCCTCGCCGGTGGTCTCGGCGACCCTCACGTCCAGACCGGCGCGGGCGCACACCTCGGCGATGCCCGCCCCCATCTGGCCGCAGCCCACCACTCCTACGCGCGCGATGTCTCCGGCCGGGAAGTCCGTCACTTCGTCCCTTTCGCTGATCTTCACCTGGGGGCAGGCCGGCCGTGGCCGGATCCTGCTCCGTTCGAGCACGTTACTCCCAAGTATCGATGATCGATCGTCTGGGTCCGCCATCGTTCGGGCATTCTGGGCGCGGAAACGATCCGTGACCGAGCGGATCCATGGTGTTGGGGGAGTGTGCACATGGGACGTCTGTCACGCCGGGCCTTCGCGCTGGCCGCGCTGTCCACCCTGACGACGGCCTCGGGAGCGGCCGCCGCGCCGGGCCGCCCGAGGCGACGGGCGGCGACCGGGATGCGGGGAGTGTGGCTCGCCACCGTGTCCAACCGGGACTGGCCGTCGAGGCCGGGGCTGAGTGCCGCCCAGCAGCGCGCGGAGCTGATCGCCCACCTCGACCGGGCGGCGGCGGACCGGTTGAACGCGGTGATGTTCCAGGTACGGCCCACCGCCGACGCCCTGTGGCCCTCACCGTACGAGCCCTGGTCGCAGTACCTCACGGGGACGCAGGGCGTGAACCCCGGCTGGGACCCGCTCGGCACCGCCGTCGCCGAGGCGCACCGGCGGGGCCTGCAACTGCACGCCTGGTTCAACCCGTACCGCATCGCCAACCACGCCGACCCGACGCGGCTGGTCGCCTCGCACCCCGCGCGCGTCCACCCCGACTGGGTGGTGCCGTACGGCGGGAAGCTCTACTACAACCCGGGGCTGCCGGAGGTCCGTGCCTTCGTCCAGGACGCGATCCTCGACGCGGTGCGCAAGTACCCGGTGGCCGCGGTCCACTTCGACGACTACTTCTACCCGTACCCGGTGGCCGGCCAGACCTTCGACGACGACGCGGCCTACGACGCGTACGGCGGCGCCTTCTCCAACAGGGCCGACTGGCGGCGGGACAACATCGACAAGCTGGTCCTGGAGACCGCGGCCCGTATCAAGCGGATCCGGCCCACCGCACAGTTCGGCATCAGCCCCTTCGGGGTGTGGCGCAACGCGGCCACCGACCCGCTCGGCTCGGACACGCGCGCGGGTGTGCAGTCGTACGACGACAACTTCGCGGACACCCGCAAGTGGGTGCGGGAGGGCTGGATCGACTACCTCGTGCCGCAGCTCTACTGGAACATCGGCTTCGCGGCGGCCGACTACGCCGCACTCGTGCCCTGGTGGGCGCAGCAGGCGCGCGGCAGCAGAACCAGGCTGTACCTCGGTGAGGCGCTCTACAAGGCGGGGGATCCGGCGCAGCCCGCGGCCTGGCAGGACCCCGCGGAGCTGTCCCGGCACCTCACGCTCGCGCGCCAGTACCCACAGGTGCGCGGGCATGTCTTCTTCGCCGCCAAGGAGGTCACCGCCGACCGTATCGGGGCGATGGCGCGGGTGGTCGCCGACCACTACCAGGGGCCGGCGGCGCCCCCGCGCCGGGTCACCGGCCCATCTGCTGGAACCGGTGCCTGATCTCGGTGTCGGGCCCGGGTGAGCACACGCCCTCGTGCCCGTCCTCGAAGCGGACGCGGTACGGGGGATTGCCCTCCCGGCCCATCACCTCGACGATCTCGCCGACCTTGTCCTGCTGTCCGACCACCCTGCCGTGCTGGACAAGCTGGTCGCCCACGGTTGCACGCATCGTCTGGAGCCTCCTCATCACCAAGTGCGGGAGCAGCGGTCCGTGGCCCGATTTTACGGCTCGGGGGCCCGGTTGGACCGGCGCGTGCGCGCCGTCAGCCCCGCGCCCGCTGGGTGACGGCGATGCACACGAGCACCGCCGCGGCCGTCAGCGGGGCGGCCACCGTCAGGTGCTCGCCGAGCAGCAGCACCGACCACACCAGTGTGAGCAGGGGCTGGGCCAACTGCAACTGGCTGGCCCTGGGGATCCCGATCGCCGCCATGCCCCGGTACCAGACGACCAGGCCGAGGAACTGCGAGCCCGCCGCCACCCACAGCAGCCCGGCGACGCTGTGCGCGGTGAGGTGCACGGGCTCGTACGACAGCGCGAGAGCCGCCGCCGGCACGCCGATCGGCAGGCACAGCACCAGCGCCCAGGCGATGACCTGCCAGCCGGGCATGACCCGGGCCAGCCGGCCGCCCTCGGTGTAGCCGGCCGCGCACACCAGCAGCGCGGCGAAGAGATACAGGTCGGCGGCGGTCAGGGCACCGCCGCTCTGCTGCACGGTGAAGGCGACCACGGCGGCGGCGCCCGCCAGCGCGGCCGTCCAGAAGGTGCGTGAGGGACGGGTGCCCATGCGCAGGGCGGAGAACAGCGCAGTCGTCAGGGGGAGCAGACCCACCACGACCGCCGCGTGCGCGGTGGTGGACGTCTGCAGAGCGAGCGTGGTCAGCAGCGGGAAGCCGACGACGACCCCGGCGGCGACGACCGCGAGCCCGGGCCAGTCACGACGGCTCGGCATCCGCACGCGCAGGGCCAGCAGACAGCCGGCGCCGACGAGTGCCGCGAGGACGCTGCGCACGGCGACGAGGGACCACGGCCCGAAGCCCTCCAGACCCCACGCCGTCGCGGGGAAGGTGAGGGAGAACGCGGCGACCCCGAGAGCGGCCTGGAGGGTGCCGAAGGTCCTGGCGGGGGCGCGAACCGCTATCACGGTCGATGCAATAGCGCTACTCTGTACTCTCATGCACGAGCGTAGCAGCGTCACCGAACTGGCGGAACAGCTGCGGCGGGAGCTGAACCGCTACTCTCCAGGTGGAAAGCTCCCGTCGAGCCGAGCTCTCGTCGACCGGTTCCGGGTCAGCCCGGTGACCGTCTCCCGGGCCCTCGCCCAGCTCGCCGCCGAGGGCCTGGTGGTCACCCGCCCCGGCGCCGGCGCCTTCCGCGCGCAGCCGCGCACCACCGCCACCGCGGCCGGGGACACCTCCTGGCAGGAGGTCGCGCTGAGCGCCGACGGCGCCGCCGACCTCGTACCGCGCTCGGTGGACGCGTCCGGTGTCCTGGTCTCGCTGGCGGCCCCGCCGCCCGGGGTGGTCGAGTTCAACGGCGGCTATCTGCACCCCACTCTCCAGCCGGAGCGCGCGATGTCCGCGGCCCTGGCCCGTGCGGGCCGCCGCCCGGGGGCCTGGGGGCGGCCGCCGACGGAGGGGCTGCCGGAGCTGCGCGAGTGGTTCGCGCGGCACATCGGCGGGGCGGTCACGGCCGCGGAGGTGCTGATCGCCGCGGGTGGACAGTCGGCGCTCACGACCGCGCTGCGCGCACTGGCCCCGCCCGGCGCGCCCGTACTCGTCGAGTCGCCCACCTACCCCGGCATGCTGGCGATCGCGCGCTCGGCGGGCCTTCGCCCCGTCCCCGTCCCGGTGGACCCGGACGGGGTGAAGCCGGGCCTGCTCGCCGACGCGTTCCGGGCGACCGGCGCCCGGGTGTTCGTGTGCCAGCCGTTGTTCCAGAACCCGACCGGGGCGGTGCTGGCCCCCGACCGCCGGGGCGAGGTGCTGCGGATCGCCCGCGAGGCCGGTGCGTTCGTCGTCGAGGACGACTTCGTACGACGGCTCGTGCACGAGGACGCGGGCCCCTTGCCGCGTCCGCTCGCCGCCGAGGACCCCGACGGAGTCGTCGTCCATGTGAGCTCGCTGACCAAGGCGACCTCGCCGAGCTTCCGGGTGAGCGCGCTCGCCGCACGCGGCCCGGTGCTGGAGCGCCTGCGCGCGATCCAGATCGTCGACACCTTCTTCGTCCCCCGCCCCCTCCAGGAGGCGGCTCTGGAACTCGTCGGATCGCCGGCCTGGCCCCGCCATCTGCGCACGATCTCGGCGGAGTTGAAGATGCGCCGGGACACCATGACCACCGCCCTCCGCCTCGACCTCCCCGAACTCGCCCTCCCGCACATCCCGTCGGGCGGCTACCACCTCTGGCTCCGCCTCCCGGACGGTACGGACGAGACCGCCCTGACCGCCGCGGCCCTCCGCGCGGGCGTCGCGATCACCCCTGGCCGCCCGTACTTCAGCGCCGAACCCCCCGCCGGTCACGTCCGGTTGAGCTTCGCGGCGGTGGCGGGAGCGGGGGAGATCGCGGAAGGGGTACGACGGCTCCGTACGGCCTGTGACGAGGTGCTCTAGCCGCGCGGCACCGGCGCGACCCCGCACAGGAACTCGGCGGTGGCGAAGAGCTCTGGCGTCAGGCGTATGCCGGTGAGGCGGTGGGCGAGGGCGAAGGAGGCCCCGGTCAGGGTCGAGTAGTACGCGTCGTGATCGCCGTCCTCCTCGCGCTCGGTCAGGTCGAAGCCCGACTCCCGCATCTCGGTGAGGAGTTCGTCGGGGTGGCTGCCGTAACGCTCGTCGGCGAAGAGGGGCTGGAAATGCAGGCGCAGATCGCCGTCCTCGTACCAGCAGAAGCGGTCCACGGCGTTGACGTTGAGGAAGTGGGATACCACTCTGCGGTCGCGCGAGAGGGGCAGCATGGCCTGGTCGGTGATGCCCAGGTAGCCGTTGAACTCCACCATCAGCGTCCAGTGGCCGATCGCCGTCGCCCCGACGAATCGCCGGGAGGGAGCGCGGGCCTCGTGCGACGGTCCGCTCATTCCGAGCACGCCGATGATCCGGCTCCGTCCGTCGGCCCCCAGCTGCTCCAGCAGCTCCTCGGGCGTGATGTCCCGGACCAGCGTGACGCAGTACGCCTCCAGCAGAAGCGCGTATCGCTCCTTCAGCCACCCGTAGTCGGTGGCGGTCGTCATCCCCGTCATGCTCCGCAGCATCGCACCCGGCACTGACAACGCCTCTCGGGAAAAGAGTTCGACGGCGACGGCCGGGGCCTGCGAATCTCCCGGCATGAACGACACCCCGCCCCTCGCCGAGGGCTACGAGATCTCCACCGACCCCGACCGGATCGACGCCGGGCGAGTGCACCACTGGCTGTCGACCGACGCGTACTGGGCGATGGGGCGGCCCCGGGAGAAGCAGGACCGGGCGATCGCCGGGTCGCTCAACTTCGGGGTGTACGCGGTGGAATCAGGGGATCAGGTGGCCTATGCGCGAGTTATCACCGATCTGGCCACGTTCGCCTGGCTGTGTGATGTGTACGTCGACCGGTCGGTGCGGGGCGAGGGGATCGGCACGGCGTTGGTCGGGGCCGTGTGCGAGCACCTGCGGCCCTACGGCCTCCGGCGCATTCTGCTCGCCACCCACGACGCCCACGGGGTGTACGAGAAGCTGGGGTTCGCGCCGCTCGCCGAGCCCGATCGGTGGATGGCGCTGGTCCCCGGGCAGTGAGCCCCGGGGCACCCTCGGTAACTCCCCGGTAACACCTCTTGACCTGCGCACTTTCGCGGCTCACGATCGCCGCATGCAACTTCGGGTCACGTTCGTCGCCGCCGCGCGCAGTTCCTCGCTGCTTGCCGAGCGGTTCGAGGACGACCGTCCGCTCGACCAGGCCGGCTGGGACGAGGTGCTGGGTGTGGCGCGCGAGCTGCTGCCCCTCGCGGCGGCCGAGCTGCGGTACTGCTCGCCGACGCCCCGCAGCCGCGCCACCGGGGACGCCCTCGGCTACTCCCCTCTGGTCCAGCTCGCCCTGCGCGACTGTGACATGGGGCGCTGGCGCGGGCTGACCCTCGGCGAGGCGATGGCCCGCGAGCCGGAGTCCGTGGACGCCTGGCTCGCCGACCCGCGGGCGACCCCGCACGGCGGCGAGTCACTGCTGACCTTCATCTCGCGGGTGGGGGAGTGGCTCGACACCAGGCCGGCCGAGGACGGCGGCCGGATCGTCGCCGTCGCGGAACCCGCCGTGATCCGGGCCGCGCTGGTGTACGCGCTGAAGGCCCCGCCGTCGACCTACTGGAACATCGACGTACGCCCCCTGTCGGCGACCACCGTGACCGGCAGGTCAGGCCGCTGGAACCTACGTTTCGAGGGGGTCCCGACGCAGCCTGTGCGGGCGTAGAGCCTGTCTCTACCTGCCCTGCGGGTGCGGACGCCGACGATCCCCTCGTGGTGCTGGTCGGTGGCGTGGTGCCGGTCGGCGAGGTGGGCAGCCACCGCCCGGTCCGGGGCGTCGCCGTCGAGGCCCTCGCACCTCGCTCGGCGAGTTCTCGACGCTCCGCGCACCGCGGACGACCGGCCCTGCCGCGAGCGAGGGTCTGGCACCGAGTCGCCTCACGCCAAAGGCCCGTACAACCAAGGGACTTGAAGCCGCCTGGTTTCAACCTGTGCACGTTTCTGGCCGCGAATATTGCGAGAAGTGTTGACGCTGATCACCGGAACTCTATTATCCAGTTCGCTCGACACTTCGACCAGCATTCGATATGTCGAACACTCAAGGCCGCACCACGCCGCCGGGCAGCCCCGACGGGCCCACCGGAGGCGCTTGCTCAAGGATGACGAGGTCCTTATGCGTAGACGTACTTTCAGCCGCAGACGCCCCTCCGCGGTGTTCGCCGCCGTGGTCGCGGCCCTGGCCGCGTTGGCGGCGCTGCTCGTCGCCGGCCCGGCTCAGGCGGCCACCACCAGCGCCGTGCGCGGTGTTGATTCCGGCAAGTGTCTCGATGTGTCGGGCTTCAGTCAGACCGACGGCGCGAACGTGCAGATCTGGGACTGCCACGGTGGAATCAACCAGCAGTGGACGTTGACGGACAGCGCCCAGCTGACCGTGTACGGCAACAAGTGCCTGGATGCCCGGAACGGCGGCACCACGGCCGGGACCCCGGTGCAGATCTGGACGTGCACCGGCACTGAGAACCAGCAGTGGCGGGTGAACCCCGACGGCACGATCGTCGGCGTGCGGTCCGGGCTGTGCCTGGAGGCCTCGGGCTGGGGCAAGGCCAACGGCACGGAGGTGCGGCTCTGGTCGTGCACCGGCGGCGCCAACCAGAAGTGGACCGGCCTGTCAGGGGCGAGCAACGCGTGTGCTCTTCCGTCGACGTACCGGTGGACCTCGACGGGTCCGCTGGCGGAGCCGGCGAACGGGCAGGTCGCGCTGAAGGACTTCGCCACCACCACGTACAACGGCAAGCACCTGGTCTACGCGACCACCTCCGACGGAGACAAGTGGCACTCGACGGGGTTCAGTCCCTTCACGAACTGGTCGGACATGGGGGCGGCCACCCAGAACAAGACGAACCGGGACGCGGTGGCGCCCGAACTGTTCTACCTCTCGACCAAGAACATCTGGGTGCTGGTGTACCAGTGGCCGTCGTTCGTCTACAGCACGTCCAGCGACCCCACCAACCCCAACGGCTGGTCCGACCCGCAGCCGCTGTTCACCGGCAGCCTCCCCCCGAACCCCGATCCCGAGAAGCACGACGCCCCGCTCGACGCGACCATGATCGCCGACAACCAGAACATGTACCTGTTCTTCGCCGGTGACAACGGCAAGATCTACCGGGCGAGCATGCCGCTCGCGAACTTCCCCAGCAGCTTCGGCTCCTCGTACACGACGGTCATGAGCGACACCGAGGACAACCTGTTCGAGGCGCCGGAGGTCTACAAGGTCCAGGGCCGGGACCAGTACCTCATGATCGTTGAGGCGAAGGGTACGAACCGCTACTTCCGCTCGTTCACCGCCTCCAGCCTGAACGGTCCGTGGACCGTCCAGGCCGGCAGCGAGAGCAGCCCCTTCGCGGGCCAGGTCAACAGCGGTTCCACCTGGGCCCGGGGCGTCAGCCACGGTGACCTGATCCGCAACAACCCCGACCAGACCATGACCATCGATCCCTGCAACCTGCAGTTCCTCTACCAGGGCCTCAAGGACTTCCCGGCGAACACCCCCTACCCGGCCCTGCCGTACCGGCCGGCCCTGCTCACCCTGCAGCGCTGAGCTGCCTTGAGGTCCAGATGAAGATGGCGGCAAGGTGGAGTGCGGCCTGGTATGCGATGGCGAGCTTGTCCGTCCGCATTGCGAGGCCGCGCCACTGCTTGAGTCGGGCAAGCGCGACCGCAGGGCGGGTTCTTGGCCTGCCGAGTCCGCTCCGCGGCCCGCGGTGACGTGGAGGGACGGAGGTCGTGCCCGGCTGTCACCGGCCAGGTGGACCTTCGTGTTCAAGCCACCGCGGGAGCGTCCGAGTGCGTGGTTCTCGGGCTCGGACCGGCCGGGCGCCCCCTTTTCCTGGCTCGGCGTCCGCCGCTGCCAGGACCGCCGCGAGGACCCGTTCCCAAGTGCCCTTTATTGCCCACCTGATCAGGCGTTTGCGGGCGGGGTCCGGCGGTGGTTGGCCCACCCTCGTCCACTGTCGGATCGGCCGGCGTCAGCGGCTCGATCCGGTTCCACATCGCATCGGTGATCACTGATCGGACCCGTCAAAGAGACACGCCCCAGGGGGACTCGCCGACGGTTTCGTGCGGGTGGCTGCCCGCGGTCTCACACGCGGCGGGTCGTCGGCCGTCTCGGGCCGGCGGCTGTCAGCCGTTCCCTGTCTCCGGGCGCCGGGCGCCGGGCGCCGGGCGCCGGGCGTCGCCGGTCGGCTCGGCTGCGTCGTCCGCCTCCGTCGCCTCGCGTGTGTAGTCGGTCGTCAGGACCAGGTCCTTCGCCGGGCCGCCGACCCGCCACACCGTGCGCCAGTGGTCCGCGTCCAGGACGGTGAACTCGCCGCGGTAGAGGTCCGCCGCGCAGGGGTGGTCGGCGACATGGTGGCCGGACGTCAGGTCGAGGTCGTGGAAGGGGCGCCCGTCGGAGAACTGGACGTGTGCCGTGCCCGGTGCCTCGCCCGGAAGGAAGCGGAGGGTCCGTTCCGCGGGGCGTGGGACGCCCTGCCAGACGAAGACGCCCGACTCCTCGGACAGCAGCCCGCCGCCCTCCAGTCGGCCGAAAACGGTTGTACCGGAGAACCGCCCCTCGCCCCCGCTCGCCAGATCCCGCACGGTTCGCTCGGTCCGCCAGCTCCCGGCCAGGAATCCCAGCACATCCGTCACTGGCCAGAACCCGCCCATCCGCCCCGCCCCTCCGATCCCTTCCGACACTTTCGAAGCCGCGCGACCTGTTGACGCTCAGGATCACTCTCCCTATCTTGCCGTTCGAAGTGCTGATCATCGTTTGATATTTCGAACGTCACCTTCGACAGAGAGCCGCGGAGCATCCATGTCACGCACCCGCTGGAGACTCGGTCTCAGCGCCACCGCCTTCCTGGTGGCCGCCGGTCTGGTCCCCGCCCCCGCCCATGCCGAGGACGTCACCGACTACGCGATCACCGTCGACCCGGCCGCCAAGGGCGCGAAGATCGACGACACGATGTACGGCGTCTTCTTCGAGGACATCAACCGGGCCGCCGACGGCGGTCTGTACGCCGAGCTCGTGCAGAACCGGTCCTTCGAGTACTCCACCGCCGACAACTCCTCGTACACCCCGCTGACCTCGTGGACGGTGCAGGGCACCGCCCAGGCGCTGAACGACGGCGGGCGCCTCAACGAGCGCAACCGCACTTACCTCTCCCTGGCCGCCGGCTCGTCCGTCACGAACGCCGGATACAACACCGGCATCCACGTGGACGAGGGCAAGAGGTACGACTTCTCGGTGTGGGCCCGCGCGGACGCCGGTACGACTCTCACGGTCTCCTTGCAGGACGCCGACGGCACGCTCGCCACCGCCCGCAAGGTGGCCGTGACGAAGAGCGGCTGGGCCCAGTACAAAGCCGCCTTCACCGCGACGAGGACCAGCAGCAACGGCCGCCTCACCGTGGCCTCCGCCGCCGCGGCCGCCCTCGACATGGTCTCCCTCTTCCCGCGCGACACCTACCGCGGTGAACCCAACGGGCTGCGCAAGGACCTCGCCGAGAAGGTCGCCGCCCTGCACCCGGGCTTCGTGCGCTTCCCGGGCGGCTGCCTGGTCAACACGGGCTCGATGGAGGACTACAGCGAGACCTCCGGCTACCAGCGCAAGCGCTCGTACCAGTGGAAGGACACCGTCGGCCCGGTCGAGCAGCGCGCCACCAACGCCAACTTCTGGGGCTACAACCAGAGTTACGGCCTCGGCTACTACGAGTACTTCCGCCTCTCCGAGGACATCGGCGCCATGCCGCTGCCCGTCGTCCCCGCCCTGGTGACCGGCTGCGGCCAGAACAAGGCCGTCGTCGACGAGGCACTGCTCAAGCGGCACATCCAGGACACCCTCGACCTCATCGAGTTCGCCAACGGCCCGGCGCGCTCCACGTGGGGGAAGGTGCGGGCGAGGATGGGCCACGCCAAGCCCTTCCACCTCACCCACATCGAGGTCGGCAACGAGGAGAACCTGCCGGAGGAGTTCTTCGCCCGGTTCAAGGAGTTCCGCGCCGCCATCCAGGCGAAGTACCCGGACATCCAGGTGATCTCCAACTCCGGCCCGGACGACTCGGGTTCGACCTTCGACACAGCCTGGCAGCTCAACAAGGACGCCAAGGTCGACATGGTCGACGAGCACTACTACAACAGTCCGGAGTGGTTCCTGCAGAACAACGACCGCTACGACTCCTACGACCGCAACGGCCCGAAGGTCTTCCTCGGCGAGTACGCCTCCCAGGGCAACACCTTCAAGAACGGCCTCACCGAGGCCGCGTTCATGACCGGCCTGGAACGCAACGCCGATGTCGTCAAACTCGCCTCCTACGCCCCGCTGTTCGCCAATGAGGACTACGTCCAGTGGCGCCCGGACCTGATCTGGTTCAACAACCACGCCTCCTGGAACTCCGCCAACTACGAGGTCCAGAAGCTGTTCATGAACAACGTCGGCGACCGCGTGGTGCCCTCCACGGCCACCGGCACGCCCTCGCTGCTCGCCCCGATCACCGGCGCCGTGGGCCTTTCCACGTGGGCGACGACGGCGGCGTACGACGACGTGAAGGTCACCGGCGCCGACGGGAACACCCTGCTCACGGACGACTTCAGCGGCGGTGCCGCGCAGTGGACCCACACCGGCGGCGGCAGCTGGAGCGTCCAGGACGGGCAGTACGTGCAGACGGACGTGAACGCCGAGAACACCATGGTCTCGGCCGGTGACCCGTCCTGGCACGACTACGACCTGAAGGTGAAGGCCACCAAGAAGGCAGGCAAGGAGGGCTTCCTCGTCGCCTTCGGAGTGAAGGACACCGGCAACTACTACTGGTGGAACATCGGCGGCTGGAACAACACCCAGAGCGCCGTCGAACAGGCCGTGGGCGGCGGAAAGTCGACGCTGATCTCCAAGGCCGGATCGGTCGAGACCGGCCGCGCCTACGACATCGACGTCAAGGTGCGCGGCCGCCAGGTGACCCTCTATCTCGACGGGCAGGAGTGGGGCGGCTTCACCGACGACAAGCCGGCCGAGCCGTTCCGCCAGGTCGTCACCAAGGACCAGAAGACCGGTGACCTGATCGTCAAGGTCGTCAACGCCCAGGACGCGGCCGCCCGTACGGCGATCGACCTGGGCCGGGCCAAGGTCGCCTCCAAGGCCCGGGTCACCACCCTGGCGGCCGGCCCCGACGCCGTGAACAGTGAGACGTCGACCGCGGTCGCCCCGGTGACGTCCACCTTCGACGGGGTCGCCGGGAAGTTCTCGTACACCTTCCCGGCGAACTCGGTCACCTTCCTGAGGATCAGGCAGAGGTAGCCGACGGGTCGGCGGGCTGCTGTCCGACGGGCAGCAGCCCCCGCTCGCCGAACACCTTCTTCGCCACGGCCGTGGCGTTGAGGGCCCTGGGGAACCCGCAGTAGCCGGCCGACTGCAGCAGTGCCTCGACGATCTGCTCCGGGGTGAGGCCCACGTTGAGGGCCGTGTTGATGTGCACCTCCAGCTGGGTCTCACAGCCGCCGAGCGCGGTGAGCATGCCCAGCGTGACCAACTGGCGGTCCCGTGGAGCCAGTTGTGGCCGTGAGTAGATCTCGCCGAACCCCCACGCGATGATCTGGTGGCTCATCTCCGGGCTGATGTCGGCGAGCGAGTCGACGACCAGCTGCCCTACCTCGGGGTTGACACTCCCCAGCATCTCCAGACCGCGCGCGAAACGCTCCTCGCGGGTGGTGCTCTCGCTCATGCCGGCTCCCTCCACCCGTACGTCCCCCTCGGCCGCCGTTGGCCGCCGGGTCGTACGGAGTTCACTTCACCGCCATCGGCGGTCGGACAACCAACCGTATGCACCCATGGTCTAAATCGGCGCAGTGACAACGCACGGGGTGAACACCCCGGACGGGGGCCTGAATTGACCAGTCAACAGGGTGTGCGACCGACCGTCCCGCCCGAACCGAAGACAGCGAACGACCTCACGGGGGAGCGGCCGCAGCCCGGACCGGGGCAGGCCGCCCTGCTGGCGGCGGCCATCACCGTTGTCGTGCTCTGCGCGGCCGACGCCGTCGCCCGCAGTTACCCCTTCGGGGCGCGCACCCGGAACGTCAACGACCTGGGCAACCAGTACGTGCCGTTCCACGCGCACCTGTGGGACCTGCTGCACGGGCGGGGCACCGGCGGCCTCCTCGTCAACTGGCAGTCGGGATTCGGCGCCGGCTTCCTGCCCGACCTCGGCACCTATCTCACCAGCCCGTTCGCGCTGCTCGTGGCGGTGTTCCCGCGGGACGAGATCGACCTCGCGGTGTACGTGATCACCGTGCTGAAGATCGCGTGCGCCGGTGCCGCCATGGCCCGGCTGCTGCTGAGGCTGCGGTCCGGGCGCTGGTGGGCGGCGGGCCTGCTGGGCGCGTCCTACGCCCTGTGCGGCTGGACGGTGGCGAGCGCCTCGTACAACCTCATGTGGCTCGACGGGCTGATCGCCCTGCCCCTGCTGTGCCTGGTCGGCGAGTGGGTCCTGAGCGGCCGGCGCCCGCTTCTCGGGGTGCTGGTGGTGACGGCCGCGTGGATCGCCAACTTCTACACGGCCTACATGGCCACGCTCGCCGCCGCTCTGGTGTTCCTGCTCCGGTTGTGGCTGGCCGACCTGCCCCGCCGCCGCAGGCTCACCGCGGCGGGCCGGGCCGCCCTGACCTTCGCCCTTGGCATGGGCCTGGCCGCGCCCCTGGTGACGGTCGTGTACTTCGGCAGCGCGCACGCCTCCGAGGGCCGGTTCACCCGGTTCGCTCCGGTGGGCACGCAGGACCTGCTGGCCCGGCTGCTGCCGACGACGTACAGCTTCGGCTCCCCGGCGCTCTTCGTCGGCACCACGGCCCTGCTGTTGGCTCTGGCCCTGCCCTTCCACCGGGCGGCTCCCCGCCGGGTGCGGGCCGGGTGGACGCTTCTGGTGCTCGTCGTGACCCTGTCGATGCAGTGGGGCCCGACCCATCTGCTCTGGCACGCCTTCGCCGCCCCGCAGGGCAGTTCGTACCGCCAGACCTTCGTGGTGTGCGCCCTGCTGGTGATCGCCGCCTGGCACACCCTCTCCTACGGCCCCCTCGACCGGCGGGCCCTGGCAGCGGCGGCCGGGCTGCTCGCGCTGATCGCGGTCGTCGCGAGCGGCAGCCAACTGGTCCGTTCCTTCGCCTGGCCGGTGTTCGTGAGCGCGGCGGTGGGCGCGGTGCTCGGGCTGGTCCTGCTCGGCCGTGAGCGACCCGTACTGCGCATGGCGCCGGCAGCGCTCGCCGCCGTCCTGCTCGTCGGGACCCAGCTCGGTGAGGCCACCGCCACCTCCGCCGTGGCCACCCGGATGCGGTTCGGGCACATGGACGACTACGCCCCCTGGGGCGACCGGCAGCGGGACCAGGCGAACGCCATCGCCCAGGCCGACGGCTGGCCCCGCTACCGCACCGACCCGGGCCGGGAACACACCGTCGGCAACGACCCGCTGGAGGTCGGCGGGCAGGGCGCCCAGTACTACAGCAGCCACACCTCGGCCGTGCTCAGCAGCACGCTCACCGCCCTCGGCGGCGGCTGGACCTCGGGCGGCCGCAGCCTCCAGAGCCTGGACAACGCGGTCACGGACGTCATCTTCTCGGTGGGCGCCCGGGTGCACTCCCCGCCGGACCCGCACCAGAACTGGTTCCCGCAGGACGGCAGCGGGCAGACCGTGACCCGCGAGGACGTCCCGCCCCTGGTGACGGTACGGCCGTCCGCCGCGACCGGTGCCTTCGGGCCGTCGCCGTACCGCAACCAGGAACTGCTGCTGGGTGCCCGCGTCTACACCCTGCCGCACATCACCGTGCTCAACAGCGCCGGAAAGCGACCGGACCGCAGTACCGACCGGCGCCAGGGCGTGCGGGTGGGGGGAAAGGCGACGCTCACCGCCCGGTGCCGGGCGGGCAGCGAGGTCTACCTCTGGGCGCCGCACTTCGCGGGCACCGCACGGCTCACCGGCCCCTCCGCCCACGGCCTGACGGGACGGTTCCGGGCCGACTGGCGGCCCCTCACCAAGATCGCCGCCATGCAGCGGCTCGGCACGGTCCCGGACTCCGGGCGCCTCACGATCGAGCTGTCCCCGAGCCGGCTGGGTGTCGTGCCGGACCAGGCGGTCGGCTGCCTGGACACCGGCCGCCTGCACTCCGTCGTACGGCAGCTCAAGGCCTCCGGTGCCACGAAGGTGACCGTCTCCGGCTCCGGCGGCACGCTCCGGGCCGAGCTCCCGGCGGCCAGCAAGGGCGTCGCCGTGGTGGCCGCGCCCCGGATCGCCGGCTGGCGCTGCGCCGCCGGTGACGCGGCGGCCGTACCCGCGAAGGAGTACCACGGCCTGGTCGCCGTCCCCCTCGACGGCACCTCGACCCGCGTCACCTGCGTTTTCCATCCACCCGGGCTGCGACTGGGCACGGCGGTCGGGGGCGGTTCGCTCGCGGTTCTCGTCGGGTTCGGTGTGTTCGGAGCCGTGCGCAGGAGAGGGGCGTGAGTATGCATTCGGTTGCATAAACGTGCAGCGAAACGTATAGTCATGCCGTCCAGGAGGAGGATGACATGGCGGTACGTGCGGCGGTGGCCGGAGCGAGCGGGTACGCGGGCGGTGAGGTCCTGCGACTGCTCCTCGCGCACCCCGAGGTCGAGGTCGGCGCGCTGACCGGCAACTCCAACGCCGGGCAGAAGCTCGGCGCGCTCCAGCCGCACCTGCTGCCGCTGGCCGACCGGGTACTCCAGGAGACCACGGCCGATGTCCTCGCCGGACACGAGGTCGTCTTCCTCGCCCTGCCGCACGGACAGTCCGCCGCCGTCGCCGAACAGCTCGGCCCGGACGTCCTCGTCGTGGACATGGGCGCCGACTTCCGGCTGAAGGACGCGGCCGACTGGGAGAAGTTCTACGGCTCCGCGCACGCCGGCACCTGGCCCTACGGCCTTCCCGAACTGCCGGGAGCCCGCGCCGCGCTGGAGGGGACCCGGCGGATCGCGGTGCCCGGCTGCTATCCGACCGCCGTCACGCTCGCCCTCTTCCCGGCCTACGCCGCCGGCCTCGCCGAGCCCGAGGCCGTGATCGTCGCCGCCTCCGGCACCTCCGGCGCGGGCAAGGCGCCCAAGCCGAACCTGCTGGGCAGCGAGGTCATGGGCTCCATGTCGCCGTACGGCGTCGGCGGCGGCCACCGGCACACGCCGGAGATCGTCCAGAACCTCAGCGCGGCGGCCGGTTCCGAGGTGAGCGTCTCCTTCACCCCTACCCTCGCGCCGATGCCCCGCGGCATCCTCGCCACCTGCAGCGCCAAGGCGCAGCCCGGCGTCACCGCCGAGTCCGTCCGCGCCGCCTACGAGAAGGCCTTCGCCGACGAGCCCTTCGTGCACCTGCTCCCCGAGGGACAGTGGCCCGCCACGGCATCCGTCTACGGTTCGAACGGCGTTCAGGTGCAGGTCGCCCTCGACGAGTCCGTGGGCCGCATCATCGCGATCAGCGCCATCGACAACCTGGCCAAGGGCACCGCGGGCGGTGCCGTCCAGAGCATGAACCTCGCCCTCGGTCTCCCCGAGGAGCTCGGTCTTTCCACGATCGGAGTCGCACCGTGAGCGTCACGGCAGCAAAGGGATTCCAGGCGGCCGGTATCGCCGCCGGAATCAAGGAGAACGGCAACCCGGACCTGGCCCTCGTGGTCAACACCGGGCCCCGCCGCGCCGCCGCCGGCGTCTTCACCTCCAACCGCGTGAAGGCCGCGCCCGTCCTGTGGTCCGAGCAGGTCCTCAAGAGCGGTCAGCTCTCCGCGGTGGTCCTCAACTCCGGTGGCGCCAACGCCTGTACGGGCCCCAAGGGCTTCCAGGACACGCACGCCACCGCCGAGAAGGTCGCCGAGGTGCTGGACATCGGCGCGGGCGAGGTGGCCGTCGCCTCCACCGGCCTCATCGGCCTGCTGCTCCCGATGGACAAGCTCCTGCCGGGAGTCGAGGCCGCCGCGGCCCACCTGTCCGAGCACGGCGGTGAGAAGGCCGCCATCGCCATCAAGACCACCGACACCGTCCACAAGACGTCCGTCGTGACCTGGGGGTCCCCCCGGACGGAGTCTGGGGGAGGCTGGACCGTCGGCGGCATGGCCAAGGGCGCGGGCATGCTCGCCCCCGGCCTCGCCACCATGCTCGTCGTCCTCACCACCGACGCGGACCTGGAGAGCGAGGCCCTGGACCGGGCCCTGCGCGCCGCCACCCGGACCACCTTCGACCGTGTCGACTCCGACGGCTGCATGTCCACCAACGACACCGTGCTGCTGCTCGCCTCCGGCGCCTCCGAAGTCACCCCGGAGTACGAGGAGTTCGCCGAGGCCGTACGGACCGTCTGCGACGACCTCGGACAGCAGCTGATCCGGGACGCCGAGGGCGCCAGCAAGGACATCAAGGTCGAGGTGGTGGGCGCCGCGAGCGAGGACGACGCCGTCGAAGTGGGCCGCTCCATCGCCCGCAACAACCTCCTCAAGTGCGCGATCCACGGCGAGGACCCCAACTGGGGCCGCGTGCTCTCCGCGATCGGCACCACCAAGGCCGCCTTCGAGCCCGACCAATTGAACGTCGCCATCAACGGCGTCTGGGTCTGCAAGAACGGCGGCGTCGGCGAGGACCGCGACAAGGTCGACATGCGCTACCGCGAGGTGCACATCGTCGCCGACCTCGCCGCCGGGTCCGAGACCGCCACGATCTGGACCAACGACCTCACCGCCGACTACGTCCACGAGAACAGCGCGTACTCGTCATGAGCACTGGATCCACCCGTAAGCACACCGCGCTCCCGAAGGCCCAGATCCTCATCGAGGCGCTGCCCTGGCTGGTCCGGCACAACGGCAAGACCGTCGTCATCAAGTTCGGCGGCAACGCCATGATCGACGAGGACCTCAAGGCCGCGTTCGCCCAGGACGTCGTCTTCCTGCACCACGCCGGACTCAAGCCGGTCGTCGTGCACGGCGGCGGCCCGCAGATCAGCGCCGCCCTCGACAAGCACGGCATCGTCAGCGAGTTCAAGGCCGGCCTGCGCGTCACCACCGAGGACGCCATGGACGTCGTACGGATGGTGCTCGCCGGGCAGGTGCAGCGCGAGCTGGTCAACCTGCTCAACCAACACGGGCCCCTCGCCGTCGGGTTGACCGGCGAGGACGCGCACACCATCAGCGCCACCAAGCACCAGCCCGAGATCGACGGCGAGTTGGTCGACATCGGGCGGGTCGGCGAGATCACCGCGATCGACACGGGCGCGATCCAGGCGCTGCTCGCCGACGGCCGGATCCCGGTCGTCTCCTCGATCGCCCGTAGCCAGGACGACGGACATGTCTACAACGTCAATGCTGATACGGCGGCTGCGGCACTCGCTGCTGCTCTGGACGCCGAAACCCTCATGGTCCTCACGGACGTCGAGGGCCTCTACGAGGACTGGCCCCACAGCGACGAGGTGATCAGCCGCCTCACGGCTTCCCAACTGGAGAAGCTGCTGCCGGAGTTGAGCTCCGGCATGGTCCCGAAGATGGAGGGCTGCCTGCACGCCGTACGCAACGGCGTGACCACGGCCCGGGTCATCGACGGGCGGGTCCAGCACTCGATCCTGCTGGAGATCTTCACCGACGAGGGCATCGGCACGATGGTCGTGCCGGACGGACAGGGGGATTCATGAGCAACGCGGAACTGACCGAGCGGTGGCAGGGATCGCTCATGAACAACTACGGCACCCCGAGGCTGCCGTTGGTCCGCGGTGAGGGCCTCAAGGTCTGGGACAGCGAGGGCAGGCAGTACTACGACTTCGTCGGCGGCATCGCCACCAACGCGCTCGGTCACGCCCACCCGGCGATCGTCGAGGCCGTCAGCAAGCAGATCGCCGCCCTCGGCCACATCTCCAACTTCTTCATGGCGGAGCCCACCGTCGCCCTCGCCGAGCGGCTGCTCCAGCTCTTCGGCCGGGACGGCAAGGTCTTCTTCTGCAACTCCGGCGCCGAGTCCGTCGAGGCCGCCTTCAAGATCGGCCGGCTGACCGGGCGCACCCACATGGTCGCCACCGACGGCGGCTTCCACGGCCGGACCATGGGCGCCCTCGCGCTCACCGGCCAGCCCGCCAAGCGGACCCCCTTCGAGCCGCTGCCCGCCGACGTCACACATGTGCCGTACGGCGACGCACAGGCCCTGGCCGCCGCGGTCACCGAGGACACCGCACTCGTCGTCATCGAGCCCATCCAGGGCGAGAACGGTGTGGTGGTGCCCCCGGCCGGCTACCTCAAGGCGGCCCGGGCGATCACGGCGGCCAAGGGCGCGCTGCTGGTCCTGGATGAGGTGCAGACCGGCATCGGCCGTACCGGGCACTGGTTCGAGTACCAGGCCCACGAGGGCGTGCTGCCGGACGTGGTCACCCTCGCCAAGCAGCTCGGCGGCGGACTGCCGCTCGGCGCGACCGTCGCCTTCGGGCGGGCCGCGGAGCTGCTCCAGCCGGGGCAGCACGGCACGACCTTCGGCGGGAACCCGGTCGCGTGCGCGGCGGGACTCGCCGTCCTCGACACCATCGCGTACGACGGGTTGCTGGAGAACGTCAAGCGGCAGAGCGAGAAGTTGCGGGACGGGATCGAGTCACTGGGGCACCCCATGATCGCCCACGTCCGGGGTGCCGGACTCCTCCTGGGTATCGTGCTCACCGAGCCGCTCGCGCCGCAGGTGCAGCAGGCGGCTCAGGACGCCGGTTTCCTGGTGAACGCGCCCGCCCCCGATGTCGTACGGCTGATGCCGCCGCTGAACCTCGGCGACGACGAAGTGGACGCGCTTGTTCAGGCTCTCCCCGGCATCCTGGGTGCCGCCGAGGGAGACGGATGATCCGGAGAATGAGACGACGATGAGCCATGCGCAGGATCACGAGCACAACGGGGTCGCGGGGCCCGCGGTGCCGCAGACGCGTACCGCGCGCCACCGCCGGATCGTGGACATCCTCAACCGGCAACCGGTGCGGTCGCAGAGCCAGTTGGCGAAGCTGCTGTCCGACGACGGGCTGAGCGTCACGCAGGCGACGCTCTCCCGGGACCTCGACGAGCTGAACGCGGTGAAGATCCGCAACAACGACGGGGACCTCATCTACGCGGTGCCCAGTGAGGGGGGTTTCCGGACCCCTCGGGCGCCGTTGGGGGAGTCCGCCAAGGAGGAGCGGATGCGGCGGCTCTCACAGGAGCTGCTGATCTCCGCGGAGGCTTCGGCGAATCTCGTGGTCCTGCGGACCCCTCCGGGGGCTGCGCAGTTCTTGGCGTCGGCGATTGATCAGGCCGAGCTGCATGACATCTTGGGGACGATTGCCGGTGACGACACGTTGATGTTGATCAGCCGGAATCCTACGGGTGGGCAGGCGCTGGCCGAGCATTTGTTGCGGTTGGCTCAGAACGGGCACTGAAGGGGGTGGAACTGTTGTGTGCCGGGTGCGGGTCGTCCGTGGCTGGTCGCGCAGTTCCCCGCGCCCCTAGGGAGATCGACTCACCCGAGTCGAGCTGCCAGGCCCCCTGTACACCTGACCTCATCGCCCGCCGTGATCAGTAGGGCCTCCACGTCCGGCAAGGACTCCAGCCACGCCAGGCCCTCCCTCGAACCCATCGCGAACGCCGCCGTCGCCCAGCAGTCCGCCCAGGTCACGGTCGGGGCGACCACCGTCACCGCCAGCAGGTCCGTCACCGCGGAGCGGCCCGTGCGGGGGTCGACGATGTGGGCGCCGCGTTCGGCCGTGCCGGACGTCGCCACGGCCAGCTCCGGCGCACCCGCAGCCGAGACCACCGCGGCCAGGCCGCCCGGGCGCAGGGGGTCCGAGACCCCGACCCGCCACGGGCGTTCCGGGCCCGGTACGCCCAGCAGCTGGACGTCTCCGCCGCCGTTGACGCTGACGCCCGTCGCGCCCGACTCGGCGACACGGCGGGCCGCGCGTTCCACCGCCCAGCCCTTGACGATGCCGGTGGGGTCGAGGCGGCCCTCGTAGCGCAGGCTGAACCAGCCGTCGCTCGACCGCTCGGCCTCGGCGCCGAGCTCGAGGACCTCGGCGACCTCGGGATCGCAGTCGTCCAGGGCCAGTTCACCGCGGGCCAGGCGGGAGACCTGGCTGTCGTCGCGGTAGGTGCTGAACACCTCGTTCACGCGGTGCAGCCCCGCCACCGCCTCCCGCAGTGCCGCCTGCACGGCAAGGGGTTCCCCGCCGCGGACGTCGAAGGAGAAGACCGTCCCCATGACCTCCTCCGCGTGACGTACCGCGGCGGGAGCTTGTGCCGGCTCGGCCACCGTGTCAGCCACCGGCCTGGTCCAGCGCGGACTGGAGCGACTTCTTGTAGCCCTCGCTGGTGTAGGTGGCACCCGACACCGAGTCGATGTCCGCGCTGCCGGCCGCCACCGCCTCCTGGTTGAGCTTCGGGATGGACAGCGCCGTCTTCTGGTCGCTCGTCCCGCCCTTCGGCGCCTGCACGGCCTCGGCCTTGGTGACCTTGCCGCCGCTGACGGTGATCCGGACCTGGACCGGGCCGTACTGCGTCTGCGACACGGCACCGGTCACCGTCTTGGCGGCCGCCGCGCCGCCGGCGGGCTGGGACGGCTGCGCCGAAGGCTGGGCCTGGGAGGCGGCCTGGTTCGCCTTGTCGATCGCCGACTGGAGCGACTTCTTGTAGCCCTCGCTCGTGTAGGTCGCCCCCGAGACCGTGTCGATCTCCGGGCTCTGCTTGGCGACCACGGCCTGGTTGAGCTTCGGTACGGACAGGGCGGTCTTCTGGTCGCTCGTCCCGCCCTTGGGCGCCTGGACCGCCTCGGCCTTGGTGATCTTGTTGCCGCTGACGGTGATGCGGACCTGGACGGGTCCGTACTGGGTCTGGACCACGTCCCCGGTGACCGCGCCGCCGGCGGCCGCCCCGGTGCCGCCCTGGGCCGACTCCTGCGCCGCCGCCGTCTGCTGCGGAACCGCACCGCCCGCCTGGGCGGACGCGGGGTCCGAGGACGGCTTCAGCGACAGCAGCAGCACGACACCGGAGACGGTGGCGGCGGTCGCGAGCACGACTCGACGGACGGGGTGACTCTTCCTCATCGCTTCAACAGCTCCTGAATTCCCGTCGTCACATCTCGAACGACTCGTGATGGATGCGGCGGGCGGGCACACCCGCGCCGCGCAGTGCTTCGTACACGGACTGCGCGAAACCGTTCGGCCCGCACATGAACACGTCGTGCTTGTCGATGTCGGGGAGCTTGCGCTGGAGGGACTCCGCGGAGATGTCCGGGCGCTCCCCGTCCGGGCTGTTCACCGCGTACATCAGACGGGCGCCGCGCTCGTCCGCGATGGCGGAGAGCTCGTCCCACAGGGCCAGGTCCTGGGTGGTGTTGGCCCGGTACAGCAGGGTGATGTCACCGGCCGCGCCCGGCAGCGTTTCGAACAGGGCCCGCATCGGCGTGATGCCGACACCACCGGCCACCAGCAACACCTTGCCGCGGCTCCGGCGCTGGGCGGTCAGGGCGCCGTACGGCCCCTCGGCCCACACCTTGGTGCCGGGCACCAGCTCGCGCAGCCGCTCGCTGTGGTCGCCGATCGCCTTCACCGTGATCCGCAGCATGCCCGGCCGGGGCGCCGCGGACAGCGAGTACGGGTGGGAGCTGAACCGCATGCCCGGCGCGAGGAAGCGCCAGCGGAAGAACTGGCCGGCCTCCGCGCCCATCCGGTGCAGCTTGCGCCCGCCGATCAGCACCGACACCACGCCGGGCGTCTCCTCGACGACCGCCTCGACGTACATCCGGTGCCGCAGGTTCAGCCGGATCGGGGTAAGGATCCGGTACCAGAGCACCAGCGCGGTGACCGAGCCGTACAGCGCGTACCAGACGGTCTTGGCGACCGGCTCGACCGCGAAGTCGTTGCCTGTGGTCAGCTGGTGCCAGAAGGTCAGGAAGACCGCCGCGTACGTCAGCAGGTGCACGTGGTACCAGGTGTCGTACGGGATCCTGCGGCGGACTCCGCCGATCGACATCAGGCCGATGACGAACAGCAGACCGGTACCGATGGCCGCCTTGCCCATGTCCGGCAGCTGGTTGATGGAGTCCATCGTCTGCTGGACGATGTCACCGAGCCCCTTGCCGGCCTGCAGGGCGTAACCCCACATGATCAGGAAGACGTGGGCGACGACCAGACAGAGCGTGTAGCGGCCGGTCATCGCGTGCCAGCGGGCGACCCGGTCGGAGCCGACGCGGCGTTCCAGCGCGGGCACCCGGGCCATCTGGAGCACCACGAGCGCCATCAGATAACCGGCCAGCAGACCGGTGATCCGGCCCGCGTTGAGGATCTTGCTGTTGTCGTCGGCCACGGACGGCGTGTTGTGCCACCACAGCCACAGCACACCGGCCGCTCCCGCCCATACGGCGATCAGCAGGACGGTCGCCGGGGAACGGCGCGGGCGGATGCGGCGCATCGTCTGACGGCGGGCGGCGCGGCCGCCTGCGAGCGTGGTGGTCACGTTTCCTCCGGGGACGGGGGCAAGGGGGGTGGGCGTGGTCCCTTGGTCCTCAGATACGTGCCGTGACGCCGGTGTGTTCAGCCGCCCGCGGAGTCCAGTGCGGACTGGAGTGACTGGCGGTAACCATCGCTCGTGTAGGTGGCCCCCGAGACCGTGTCGATGTCCGCGCTCTGGGCCTGGAGGGCCTCGCTCCGCAGCCGGGGCAGGGCGTAGCTGTTGATCTCCTGGTCCCGCGGGTTGTCCGTCGGGTAGGTGACCGCCGTGACCTCGGTGAGCTTGCCGTCCTTGAGGGTGATGCGGACCTGGACCGGCCCCCAGCGGGTCTGGACGGTGTCGCCGGTGACGGTCCGGGTCCCCGTGACCGCGGGGGCGGTGGACCGGGTCGTCACGGCGACGGCAGGCGTGCTGTGCGGCTTCAGCGACAGCAGCATCACCATGCCGGAGACGGTGGCTGCGCTCGCCAGCACGATCCGGCGCAGCGGGCGGTTCTTTCTCAACGCGTGCACGTGTGCGGCCTCACAGTTCTCACAGCTCGAAGGATTCGTGGTGGATACGGCGATCGGGAACTCCCGCGGCGCGCAGCTCCTCGTACAGCTCCCGGGCGAACCCGTGCGGTCCGCAGAGGTAGACGTCGTGACCGGCCAGACCGGGGACGGCCGACCGCAGCGACTCGGCGGTGATCCGCGGCCGTTGCCCCTGGGGTCCGTTGAGGAGGTAGTGCACCTTCGCCCCGCGCCGGCGCGCGACGGCCTCCAACTCCCCGCCCAGCGCGAGGTCCTCGACCGTGCGTGCCCGGTACAGGAGGGTGGCCTCGCCCGGCAGGGTCTCGAACAGCGCCCGCAGCGGGGTGATACCGACCCCGCCCGCGATCAGCAGCGACCTGGAGGAGGTCTGCCGGTCCCCGGTCAGGGAGCCGTACGGCCCCTCCGCCCACACCCGCGTGCCCGGCCGCAGCAACGCCACGGCCGCGCTGTGACCGCCGAGCGCCTTGACCGTGATGCGCATGCGGTCGGGGCGGGGCGGCGCCGACAGGGAGTACGGCGTCGACGTCCACCGCAGACCGTCGGCGAGGAACCGCCAGCGGAAGAACTGCCCGGCCCGCGCGCCCAGTCGGTCCAGCTCCCGGCCGTGCACGACGACGGACCACACACCCGGCGCCTCCTGGTGCACGGACTCCACGCGCAACCGGTGCCGCAGGTTCAGCCGCACCGGGGCGAGGATCCGGAACCACAGGACCAGGGCCGCGACTCCCAGGTACAGCGTGTACCAGGCGGCCGTGGCCACGGCGTTCCCGCTCAGGTCGTTGCCGAGGGCCAGTTGGTGGCCGAAGACGAGGAACACGGCCGCGTACGTGAGGAGATGGACGTAGTACCAGAACTCGTGACCGGTACGGCGGCGCACCGCGCGCGCGGAGGTGACGCCGACCGCGAGGAGGATGACCGTGCCGGCGGTCGCCTTGAGCATCTCCGGATAGTCCAGGACCACGGTGACCGTCTCGTGCCACAGCGAGGCGCTGTCCTGGGCGGCGTACCCGGCGAGGACCAGCCCGATGTGCGCGAGCAGCAGGCAGACGGTGTAGCGGCCGGCCATCGCGTGCCAGCGTGCCACCCGGTCCGAGCCGATCCGCTCCTCCAGCAGCGGGACGCGCGCCATGAGACCCACCAGTACCGCGCAGGCGTACCCGCACAGCAGCCCGGCGATCCGTCCGCCGCCGGTCAGCCACCCGGCCGCACCGACCACGGAACCGGTGTCCGCCCACCACAGGGCGATCACGGCCGCCGCCCCGGCCCACAGCAGGGCCGACACGGCACCCGCGGGGGAGCGTCGCGCGGGTGGCGCCACGGCCGGTGCGGCCCGCCGCTCGTACACGGTGGTCATAGGTGCGTCCTCTCGCCTGTCCCGGACGCCACTGTGCAAGGCGAACTTCTCAGGACCCTCTGAACGGGCACCCCGCAGAGCGCACTCAGAGGAAACTCAGAGCTTTCCGGGGCTCCCGCCGCCCCGGCCAGGGGTGATCCTGGAGAGGACATGAACACCGCACGCTCCGGCCGCCCCGCCCTCACCCGCCCCGACGGCACCCCGCTGCGCGTCCTCGTCGTCGACGACGACCCCGACCTCGCCGAGGTCCTCTCCGGCGCCCTGCGCTACGAGGGCTGGCAGGTCCGCACGGCCGGCGACGGGGCCTCGGCGGTCACCGCGGCCCGGGAGCTGCTGCCCGACGCCGTGGTCCTGGACGTGATGCTCCCGGACACCGACGGCTTCGCCGTGCTGCGCACCCTGCACACCGTGAAGGCCGACGTCTGCGTGCTCTTCCTGACCGCCCGGGACGCGGTCGAGGACCGGATCAAGGGCATCACGGCCGGCGGCGACGACTACGTGACCAAGCCGTTCAGCCTGGAGGAGGTCGTCGCCCGGCTGCGCGGACTGCTGCGCCGCGCGGGCATGGCCCGTCAGCTCGACGAGGGCCCCCGGCTGGCCCTGGGCGACCTGGTCATGGACGAGGAGGCCCGCGAGGTCACCCGCGCCGGCGAGCTGGTCGAACTGTCGCCGACCGAGTTCGAGCTGCTGCGGTTCCTCATGCGCAACCCGCGCCGCGTCCTCAGCAAGGCACAGATCCTCGACCGGGTGTGGTCCTACGACTTCGGCGGCCGCGCCCATGTCGTCGAGCTGTACATCTCCTACCTGCGCAAGAAGGTGGACGCCGGCCGCGAGCCGATGATCCACACCGTGCGCGGGGCGGGATACGTGATCAAGCCGGTGACGCCGTGAGGGACCTGCGGCCGCACACGCTGCGGGCCCGGCTCACCCTCGGCCTCGTGGTGCTGCTGGCGGTGAGCTGTGCCGCGGTCGGAGTGGCCGCGGTCCTCGCCCTGAGCGGCTTCCTCACCAACCGCCTCGACGAGCAGCTGACCGAGGCCGGGAACCGCTTCGCCGTGAGCCTGGAACTCAAGGGGAAGCCGCAGAAGGACGATCACGACGGCGACGAGCACGGCGACACCCGTCGGCAGGCGACGGGCACCTTCGGCGCCCGGCTCGTGAACGACACCGTGACCGATGCCGCGGTCGTCCGCTCGAGCGGCACCCTGAACGTCGACCTCACCGCCGTCGACCGGAAACGGCTCGCCGCGGTCCCGGTCGACGGCAGGGGCCACAGCGTCGACTTCGCCGCCCTGGGCGGCTACCGGCTCCTCGCCACCCGGGGCCTCGACGGTGACATCCTGGTCACCGGCCTGCCCCTGGAGCCCGTCGAGGCCACCGTCCACCGCCTGGAACTGGTCGGCGGAATCGTCTTCGGCGCCGCCCTCACCGCCGCCGGTGTCGCGGGCGCCCTGTGGGTGCGCTGGTCCCTGCGCCCGCTCAGCCGGGTCGCCGCGACCGCCACCCGGGTCAGCGAACTCCCGCTGGCCAGCGGCGAGGTGGCGCTGCCGCCCCGCGCTCCCGAGTCCGACCCGCGCGGCGAGGTGGGCCAGGTCGCCGGCGCCTTCAACCGCATGCTCGGCCATGTCGAGGACGCCCTCACCAAACGCCACGCCAGCGAGGAACGGCTGCGCAGCTTCGCCGCCGACGCCAGCCACGAACTGCGCACCCCGGTCGCCTCGGTGCGCGGCCACGCCGAACTCGCCCTGCTGCACCCGGGCCCGCTGCCGCCGGAGATCACCCGGGCCCTGGAACGCATCGCCGCCGAATCGACCCGCATGGGCGCCATGGTCGACGACCTGCTCCTCCTGGCCCGCCTGGACGCCGGCCGCCCCCTGGAGGCCGCCCCCGTCGACCTCACCCGCCTGGTCCTCGACGCCCTCACGGACGCGCGGGCCACCGGTTCCGGTCACCGCTGGGAGCTGGACCTCCCGGAGGACCCGGTCACGGTGACGGGCGACGAACACCGCCTCCACCAGGTCCTGGCCAACCTGCTGTCCAACGCCCGCCTGCACACCCCGGCCGGCACCAAGGTGACGGTGTCGCTGGAGACCGACGGCACCACGGCGCTCCTGAAGGTCCACGACAACGGCCCCGGCATCCCCGAGGACGTCCAGCCAGGCGTCTTCGAACGCTTCACCCGCGCCGACCGCAGCACCAAGGCGGAGACCGGCGGCGCGGGCCTCGGGCTGTCGATCGTGGCGGCGGTGGTGGAGGCGCACGGCGGAAGCGTGACGCTGGAGAGCGCGCCGGGATCGACGACCTTCGCCGTCCGGCTTCCGCCCACGGGGTGAGCCGAGCGGCTCGTCAGGGGGCGGCGTCGCACGAGTCGACCGGGACCATCGACACCACGGCCGTCATCGACACCACCACCCGCTTCTCCGCGTCCGTCCGCAGCACCACGTCGTCCGGACCGGCCCCCAGCAGCTCCCCGCACCGCTCACCGCTCGTGGTCACCACACGTACCACATGGCTCGGTTGCGGCGCGGTGGTCGTCCAGGCGACCCCGACCGCTCCGCACACCAGGACGATCCCCGCGACGCAGCACACCGATGCCTGCCGCAGCGCTCCGGTGACCCGAACCGTCTCCGCTTCGGTCCAGCGGCGCAGCGCCTGCCCCGCCAGCAGCACTCTGCCTCCCGGCCGACCGTGCGCCGCGCGTACCGCGAGCACCGAGCCGACGACCAATAGGAGGAACGCGGTACCGAGCAGGGCGGAGGCCGTGTGCCGTGCGGCCGACGGGAGCTGAGACAGATCATCGCGTCCGCGGAGCGTCACCATGACCGCAAGCAGGGCGGTGAGCCCGGTCAAACCGTTGCGCCAGCCCTCAGCCTGCCTCCGCAACTCGGTGAGCTGGGAGAACTCCGACTCCCTGGCCAGTTGCGCCCAGCGCCGGTCGGACTGCGCGCTCACGACACCCTGCCCGCTGTCGGGGTGCCGATCCGCCAGCTGGCCCCGCATCCGGTGAAAGGAGCGTCCTGCGGAAGGTTCGTGTGCGGATGCCCGCACTCGCAGAAGTGGAGTTCGCGGGTGAGGAGGTCGGCGTCGGCGTCCTCGGCCGGTGCGGGGTGCCGGCCGGTGAGCCACGCTCTGACCCCCTTGGTGCCGGTTCCGGGCGCCCCGTACCGGTACTCCGTGGACGTCCGTCCGTGACAGCGCGGGCACAGGCCTTCGACGACGACGCCCTGGCCGTCGGCGGACGGCGTGCGAACGAAGGGAGCGGCGGACGGGCCCATGTCCTCCTCGGCGTAGGCGAGGGCGAAGTCATGGGCAGGCGCTGGAGGTTCGGGTTCAGTCATCTGTGCGGGTCCCGCTCTCGTTCTGCTCGTCGAAGTCGTGGATGGTCAGTCCGAACATCCCTGCGTACAGCTGTAGTCGGCCCCTGATCCACTCCTCACTCTCACGGGTCGCCTCGGCGGCGAGCGCGATGTGGTGTCGCGTCACGGCTCCTTCGACGGCGGGGAGCCTGCCGTCGAAGTGCCGGGTGAGGAGAGTGAGGTCTTGCCAGCAGGGGACGGTGTCCGGGTCGGGGGCCGTGGGGAGGGCGGCGGGGGCGGCGAACAGGGGGAGGTACGGCGTGATCCTGCGGACGGTGTCGGAGATCGGTTCGCCGAGACGTGCGGCGATACTGACCAGGTCGAGGGGTGTGTACGGGCTTTCGGGAGCGGAGCCCCGGTGGTCGGGGGACAGGGCCACGAGATCCCAAGCGTCCGGGACCTCCTGCGGCAACCCGGCCAGCTCTTGCGCGGTGAGCGGGGGAACGAGAGCACCGAGGGGGCCGTACTCGCACAACTGCTGGTAAGCGATGGCTGGTTGAAGGGCGAATCTCCTGGCGTAACGGGCCAGTGCCACTGGGGTCAGAGGCATCCACTCCGACTGCCCCGCATCCCTGTGGCGCGTACTGAAGGTGCCCAGCGCGTCGCAGAGACTTTCGGAGGGACGGTGGTCGGCGAGAGCCGGTGGCAGTGGCGGCAGGTCGAGTCCGAAGACGGGAGTCTGCTGGGCGGCGAGGCTCCACACCTCGCCCAGCGGTTCCTGAAGGAGCGCGGCGGCGTTGACCAGCACCGCAGTGGTGAGGGCCTCGGCGGGGAAGTCGTAGTCGTCGTAGGCCGCATCGTTTCCCGCGAGGGCATAACGGGTGCGCAGATCCAGCTTGTTCCATGAGTCAAAACCGTCGATCCACCCCTCGGGCACCGAGACACCCATGGCGCGCAGGCCGGCGACTGCCTCCTCCGTGGACATGCCGTCTGTCTCGGAAAAGATGAGGTCTCTCAGATTGACACCGCGCTCAAGGCCGCGCCCCGCCGACCTCACGTGGTAGTCGACGAACTCGACGGTGCTGGGGGAGGGGACCACCCTGCCGGCCGGATGGCCGTCGCCGTAGCGTGGTTCGTGTACCAGGCCGAGGTCCGCCGCGACCGCGGCCACGCGTTGCTCCGCGGCGGCAAGGGAGATCTGGAGAAGGTCGGCCGCGTAAATGGTTGCGGCCCAGTCCAGTCGGAAGCGTCCGTCCGGCAGTCGGGAAACGGATTGGTCCACGAAGTAGGCGTTGTCCGCCTCCAGCTCCGACCAGGGCGCCCACTCGACCGGCGAAGGAGTTGTCCAGCCGAGCCAGGAGAACTCCTTCAGACGGGCCAATACGTCGGATTCAGCGGAAGTGAGGGCGGCGGCACGGATGTCGGCGGGGCCCGCGACGCGACGCAGCGTCTGGTAACCCGCCTCGACGAACAGGACGCGGATCTCGTCCTCGGTACAGACGTGGTCCACGTGATGGTCCGGCGGTGTGGGCACCGCCAGGCCATGGAGCGGAGCGAGCCGGGCCAGCCGCTCAGTCAGTTCTCCCAGCGGGGTGTTCAGCGCCGCCGAGACGAGCACCAGGCCGCCGAGGTCGTCGATACGGTCGCCGCTCTTGACGACGCGCGTGTGGGAATTCTCGGATTCAAGTCTGCCCCGCAGCGCATCCGCGAGGAGGGCGTCACGCTCCGAGGGAACCCAGGCGAGTCCCTCGGCTCCGTCGGTCGGGGGCGGCGAGAGGCCCGGCTCCGCGATACGCAGCTTGCGCATGCGGTGCAGCAGGTCGGCGAGGGTCATGTCGTGACGGGCCGCATAGGCGGCGACATGCCGCCACGATCCGATGCTGCTGACCATGACGTCCGCGTCGCCGGGCGCGGGTACGGGAAAACCGGTGAGGCTGCGGGGCGGCGCGAGGTCACCGTACGACCGCCCGCGGAGCACGGCACGGCGCCACGGGTCGATCCGCGCATCCATGCCGGCGGGCGTCTGGTGCTCGTCGAAGCGGAACCAGCCCACTTCGTCCAGTGACAGAGGCTCGTCGTCCTCCCGGGTCACCATGACCCCCTTGCCCCGCCACTCCTCGTCGAGCACCTGGGCCACCCGCAGGCTCCTGCGCTCAAGCTCCGCCGTCCACGCCACCGTCAGCCCCGACCACCGCGACAACGCCTCGGCCCCTGTTCGCCACTGCTGCTCCGCCCACCCGCGATCGAAGTCCTGCAGCTCCGTACGGCTCACGCTGAGCCTGCCGGCATGCGGACCCGTCAGGTTCAGCACATAGCCGAACGGCTTCTGGTCGGTCGCCACGCCGTCGCACAGGACGGCCCCCTCGCCGTCGACCCACCACAGCACGTCGGGAATCGCGGTCAGGCACTCGTACGTGCCGCTGTTCACCGGCGGTTGCAACTCCCCGGGCCGCCACCGATGGCCATGCCCCTCCTCGTCCAGGGTCTCCACCTCGAACTCACCCAGCCGGACCAACTCCCGGAGCACCCGCGTGCACGACAGCCCCTCCGTGGCCGCTCCCTCCCGCAGATAGAGCCGTACCCGGGTGCCTCCCTCCGCCAGTCCATCCTCGGGCCCGGTGTGCCGTCGGATACGGAACAGACTGGCGCTCCCCGGAATGTCGACGCGCAGGGCGTGCTCGGCGGGGATCCCGTCGGGACTGACCGGGCGGGTCACGATCGTCATCTCGTCGGCGAGCATGAAGTAGCTGAACACACCGATGCCGAAACGGCTGTTGGGATAGAGCCGCAGTGCGCGGTCGTGCCGCAACCAGCGCGACTGCTCCCTGCGGAATGCCTTGGATCGCTCGAAGCGGCTGCCGGCACGTGTGAAGGTGTGGGTGAGCAGCTCCGCGCTCATGCCCACCCCGTTGTCCCGGGCCTCGACGTATCGCCCCCGCTCGTCCTCGCCCTGTGTGAACGTGATCCGCCCGTTCCAGTCGGCGGGGCGCGCACCGCTGCTCGTGAGGTACTTCCAGCGCATCGCGCGGTACCGGCAGGCGTCCATCGCGTTCTGGTACAGCTCACGCAGCGCGAGGGTCGGGTCTCCGCCGTACAGCTGCTCGCCCATCAGCAGTTCACGCACCTCGGACTGGGAGAGGTGGAAACGCAACAGCGGCAGGTCGTAGGGCTCGGCTCCGCGGCTGGTGCGTGCCGGTCTCAGGGACCGGGCGGTGACACGCCGCGGCACATCCGTCAGCAGGCAGGCCTCGGCGCCGGGCAGCTCGGTGGCGCGGTCGCGGATCCGCGCGGCGAGCTGGTCGGCCTCCTCGGTGATCTCGGCGAGGGCGGCGTGCACCGCCTGGTGCGGGCAGGGCGCGTCCAGGTGCAGTGCCGAGTCCTCCCGCTCCCAGCTCAGACCGTGCGCGATGGCGACGATGTGCTGCGGCAGGACCGGATCCGTCACGGCAAGGTGTTCGGCGGCGATCTCGGGGAACATCCGCACGTCCACCGACAGGACGCCGGCGAGCCGCAACAGGGCGGCCAAGGGACGCATCCGCAGCGGCTGCGGGCCGTCCGGCAGGACCACTCTGCCGGGCCCGCGGCCGGACGGATCCTCGGGCGGTTCGTCGAGACTGATGGCCGAGGCCGCCGCGCACAGCAGCTCCGCCACCTCGCGCACCCGCTCGGACGTCACACCCAGGGCCGCGACCAAGGGCTCGGCCAGGGACGTCGGCACGGGCTCGTCGTCGGTCTCGAAGCGGTCGGCGATCCAGCGGTGCACCAGCCACATGGCGACCGCGGTCTCGTCCTCCGTCCGGCCACGGGCGCGGCACTGGTCCCCTTTGCGAGTGATCGTCGAGTGTTGAGCCCTGACCTGCTCGTAGTGCCTGCGGTGGGCGTCGGTCCCCGGAGGCCGGTTGGGGCCGTACGGATCGATCTCGACAGCCTGGCTCAGTCGGTCGGCCCAGGATGCCTCCCGAAGAAAGGGGGCGGCGGCGAGAAGAGCCACCTCGACAGCGGACAGCGTCCGGCTCTCCGGCATCACCCGGGGCAACACCGTGCCGATCAGCCGGACGGGAAACGCCTCGTCGGACCACGGGTCGGGCCGGGGCAACCGGCCCTGGGCGAGATGCAGCGTCCGGGCGCACTGCTCCACGAAGACGGCCACGCGTTCCCTGAACTCGGGCACCAGGCCCTGATCCTCCGGTCGCACCCGCTCCCACAGCGGTGTCTCGCGTGCCGCCCGCAGCCATGTCTCCAGCAGGGGCCGGCCCTCACAGATCTCCACTTTGCGCGTCGCCGCCTCGGCGTTGGTGCCGTAGTGGATCCAGGCCGTTTGCGTGAGCCGGTGCCGGCGGGCGGCAGCGGCCGTCCGGGACCGAGCCAGCTCGAAAACCTCTTCGACGGTCCGAGCGGGTGTCAGCGGGCTGAGCGCGTCCGCGAGGCCACGGGTGAAGAAGCTTCCCTCCGCCGAGTAACCACTGCGCTCACCGGCGGAGCAGGCGGCCAGTACGGCGAAGCCGCCGTTCGGTGGGCCGTTGTCGATGGAGTTACCGAAGGCGGTGTCGCCCCCGCCGAGATCGGTACGACAGGCGTCGATGAGCCAGAGCACGGCCTGGGCCTTGCACTCCGCCAGCAGCGGACTGATGCTCGCCGGCAGCAGCGAACTCAGGTACGGCTCCCGCCAGGCGCCCTCGCGCGGGGGTCTGGCGTTGGCGGGAACCAGGTAGTCCTTGCCGCCGACCCGGATGCCGTGCCCCGTGAAGTACAGCAGCAGAGTGCCGTCGGCCGGCACGTCACCAGCCACCTCGTACAGTTTCGTCCGGATGAGGTCGAGGTCCGGGTCCGCCAGGACCTCCACCTCGTAGTCGGCCCCCTCCAGGACCGAGGCCATCAGTCGCAGATCGGCCTCGACCGCTTCGTCGAGCGGCTCCAGCAGTCCGTCGGTCGCAGGTGCTCGCCCGACCCCGATCAGCAGCGCTCTGCGCGCGTGTCCCATATGCCCTCCCCGTAGAGGGACATGATGTCATCGGGCACCGACAGCGAGAGGGGAGATCGCGGTGGTCGGAGAGCAGCGGCGCGACGACCTCCAACCGGCCGTGGGGGCCTGGCCCGTTGACATGCAGGAAGATCCCGGCTCCCCGCTTCCGCACGGGCCGTTCGTGGTCTCCCCCGATGACGAGCGCGTACGCGTACTGCGGCGAGCAGGAGATGAGGTGCTCCGACTCCGAGATCCGGCAGGGCGCGGGGCGCAGAGCAGCTCGCCCCAACGGTTGTAGGACAGCGAGGCGTTGTCCTGAGACCGCCACGAACTCCGCTTCACGGTCAGGTCCTTGTACGAGATCCCGCTCGGGGCCTCCTTGATCCCGAAGGCGTACGGCTGCCCGTACAGCCCGGTCGGTGTCGTGTGCGTCCGCTGGTTCCGCGAGGCGACGTCGGGCACGGTCACCGGGTGGGACCTGCGGGACGGGGTCGAGCTCGATGTCGGGGCGACGACGGTGATCAGCTGAGTACCCCCGGTGCCGACACCAGAACGGCGACTGCAGCGGAGCGTGTTCGCCTGGCTCAGACCGTGGACGGCGGCAACGGCAACGGCAGCCCGGGCAGTCCGTCCAGGCTCGTGGCGATGTGGTCCTTCTTGGCGAAGTAGGCGCTCAGCGACTCGTCGTCCTCGCGCGCGAACCGCTTGCCGTGCAGCTCGCGGTCGCCTTCGTACGCCATGTACGGCACCGCGTAACCGCAGGAGTCACGGATCAGTTCGGCCGTCACGACGACGATCGCCCGCAGTCCGTGCAGGGACGGGTCGATGTCCGGGAAGTGCGCGAGCAGTTCCTTGAAGCGCGGGTCGTCCCGGAAGACCGGCTCGCCGCGGCCGTGCACCCGGACGATGTTCGGTGGCCCCTGGAACGCGCACCACATGAGGGTGATCCGGCCGTTCTCCCGCAGATGCGCGACCGTCTCGGCGGTGGACCCGGCGAAGTCGAGGTAGGCCACGGTGAGTTCGTCGAGGACCGCGAAACAGCCGCGCAGTCCCTTGGGGGAGAGGTTGACCGTGCCGTCGCCCGACAGGGGAGCCGTCGCGGTGAAGAAGAGGGGCTGCGCCTCGATGAAGGTGCGGAGCCGGCCGTCTATGCGCTCATAAGTCTTTCCCATATCTAAGGATTATGAGCGCATACCTTTCGCCTGTCTAAGGAATTCGGGCGTCGATCTGCTCGACGACGCCCGTGGCCACCCCGGCCGGCGCTCACACGGGGCGGCCACAGCGCCTGTCACGTCACTTGGTGAGCGTGCAGGCAGCCAGGGAGTCGAGGCCCTGCGGCTTCTCTGCGGTACGGCCGATGGAGATGGCGATGCGGTCGATCGTCGACTTCCGCTTGTCGGCCAGCGGGCCGAGGATGGCGTTCTGGACGAAGTTGGCTCCGCCCTGGCCGACCGTGTCGACGAGCCGCTTGTTGGCCTCGGCGATCTGGGTGTTGAGCAGCGCCAGGTTGCGGTCCACCTCGGCCTGCGCGGTGGCCGGGATCGCGGGCAGCTGGGAGGCCACGTCGGGGCAGGAGATGGCGCCCGCGCCGGCGGCCTCACCCGCGTCGCCCGCGTTCCCTGCGTCCCCCGCGTTCCCGGTCTCCTCGGCGCCGGCCGCCTCGCTCGGTGTGGCCCCCGCCTCCGCGCCGGCCCCGGCCTCCTCGCCCGCGCCCGCACCGGTGTCGGCCGCGCCGCCGGCGTTGAGGGCGCAGGTGGCCAGGGAGTCGAGGCCCTGCGGCTTCTCCGCGGTACGGCCGATGGAGATGGCGATGCGGTCGATGGTCGACTTCCGCTTGTCGGCCAGCGGGCCGAGGATGGCGTTCTGGACGAAGTTGGCTCCGCCCTGGCCGACCGTGTCGACGAGTCGCTTGTTGGCCTCGGCGATCTGGGTGTTGAGCAGCGCCAGGTTGCGGTCCACCTCGGCCTGCGCGGTCGCGGGGATCGCGGGCAGCTGGGAGGCCACGTCCGGGCACGTGATGCTGCCGGGGGCGGCCAGCGTGCGGGCGGTGGCGGTGCTGCTCTTGGAGGTCTCCCCGGCGAGGGCGGTACCGGCGACGATCGCCCCGGTCAGTGCCACGGCGGCGGCGCCGCCGATGATCGCCACGCGGCGCTGGTTGTACTTCGGAAGAGCCCTGGACATGCGGATGCCTCACTCGGGGTCGGGAGTGGTCTGTGTTGACAAACGCGGCGCCTGCGTTCGGCGGGAAGTACGGGCAAGCGGTTTCCCGTGTTCAAAGGGAGCGCAAATTCCTCGCCGCCCGCACCTCAGATTGACGAATCATGCAGGACTCTGCATAATCATGCATAACGTTGAGTGCAGCGGTGAGGAGCAACGAAGTGAGCAGCAACAGCGGTGACGTCCGGCTCTGGGGCGGTCGTTTCGCCGACGGCCCCGCCGAGGCGCTGGCGAAGCTGTCCGCGTCCGTCCACTTCGACTGGCGGCTCGCGCCGTACGACATCGCCGGTTCGCGTGCCCACGCGCGCGTGCTGCACAAGGCGGGCCTGCTGAGCGAGGACGAGCTCCAGCGCATGCACGCGGGGCTCGACCAGCTCGAGGCCGATGTGGCCGACGGCTCCTTCGTGGGCACGATCGCCGACGAGGACTGCCACACCGCCCTGGAGCGGGGCCTGCTGGAGCGCGTCGGCCCGGACCTCGGCGGCAAACTGCGCGCCGGCCGCTCCCGCAACGACCAGATCGCCACCCTCTTCCGGATGTACCTGCGGGACCACGCCCGGATCATCGGCGGTCTGATCGCCGAGCTCCAGGACGCGCTGGTCGGTCTGGCGGAGGCTCACCCGGACGTGGCCATGCCCGGCCGCACCCACCTCCAGCACGCCCAGCCGGTGCTGTTCGCCCACCACGTCCTGGCCCACGTCCAGTCCCTGTCCCGGGACGCGGAGCGGCTGCGCCAGTGGGACGAGCGCACGGCTGTGTCGCCGTACGGCTCGGGCGCCCTGGCCGGTTCCTCCCTGGGCCTTGACCCGGAGGCGGTCGCGAAGGACCTCGGCTTCGAGCACGGCAGCGTCGGCAACTCCATCGACGGCACGGCCTCCCGTGACTTCGTCGCCGAGTTCGCCTTCATCACCGCGATGATCGGCGTCAACCTCTCCCGGATCGCCGAGGAGATCATCATCTGGAACACGAAGGAGTTCTCCTTCGTGACCCTGCACGACGCCTTCTCCACAGGCTCGTCGATCATGCCGCAGAAGAAGAACCCCGACATCGCGGAGCTGGCCCGCGGCAAGTCCGGCCGCCTGATCGGCAACCTGACGGGCCTGATGGCCACCCTCAAGGCCCTGCCCCTCGCCTACAACCGCGACCTCCAGGAGGACAAGGAGCCGGTCTTCGACTCCTGCGACCAGCTGGAGGTCCTGCTCCCCGCGTTCACCGGGATGATGGCGACCCTCACGGTCAACCGCGACCGCATGGAGGAACTGGCCCCGGCCGGCTTCTCCCTCGCCACCGACATCGCCGAGTGGCTGGTCAGGCAGGGCGTCCCCTTCCGTGTCGCCCACGAGGTCGCCGGCGAGTGCGTCAAGGCGGCGGAGGCCGAGGGCAAGGAACTGAACGACCTGACGGACGAGCAGTTCGCCAAGATCTCCGCCCACCTGACTCCGGAGGTCCGCACGGTCCTCAACGTCCCGGGCGCGCTCGCCTCCCGCAACGCCAGGGGCGGCACGGCCCCGAGCGCGGTGGCGGTCCAACTGGCGGAAGTGAAGGCGGACCTGGCAGCTCAGCACAATTGGGCGAAGGCCAAGGGCCTTTAGGGTTCAGTCACCGAAGGCCACCGAAGGCCACCGAAGGTCACCAAGGTCACCGAGGTCACCGAAGGTCATCGCGGGTACGTTGGTCGGAAGCCGTACCGGACCGACCGAACGGAGCCCGCGATGCCCTTCGCCCGACTGGCAACAGCGACCACCCCCACCTGCCACCTCGGACTGGGCCTCGCCGCAGTCGGCCGCCCCGGCTACATCAACCTCGGCCGGGACGAAGACCTCGGAGAAGACCGCAGCGTGGAGACGCTGCGCACCCGCACCCACGAACTCCTCGACGCCGCCTACGTCCAGGGCGTCCGCTACTTCGACGTGGCCCGCTCCTACGGCCGCTCCGAGGAGTTCCTCGCGGACTGGCTCACCGGGAACCCGCACATCGACGACGTGGTCGTCGGCAGCAAGTGGGGCTACACCTACACCGCCGACTGGACCACCGACGCCGAGAAGCACGAGATCAAGGACCACAGCGTCCGGACGTACGACCGTCAGCGCGCCGAGACCGCCGAACTGCTCGGCGAGCGGCTGGACCTCTACCAGATCCACTCGGTGACCCCGGACAGCCCGGCCCTCACCGACAAGGACCTCCACGCGAGGCTCGCCGAGGCGGCCGCCCAGGGCACCACCATCGGCTTCTCGACCAGCGGCCCCGCCCAGGCGGAAGCGATCCGTGCCGCACTGGAGGTGACCGTCGGCGGCGAGTGCCTCTTCCGCACCGTCCAGTCGACGTACAACGCCCTGGAGACCTCGGCCGGCCCCGCCCTCGCCGAGGCCCATGACGCCGGGCTCACGGTGATCGTCAAGGAGGGCATGGCCAACGGCAGGCTCGCCGAACCCCACGCTCCGGACGCCCTGAAGGCCGTGGCGGCCGAGACGTCCCTGGGCTGTGACGCCGTAGCCCTCGCCCTGGTCCTCCGCCGGCCCTGGGCCGGCGTGGTCCTCTCGGGAGCCGCCACCACCAGCCAGCTCGCCTCCAACCTGCACGCGGCCGTCGTGGACCTGGACGACGAGCAACTGTCCCGGCTCGCGGCGCTGGCGGAGGAGCCGGGCGCGTACTGGGAGCGCCGCGCCCGGCTGCCCTGGCGCTGACGAAACCGCTGATCAACGGTCGCAGGTGAGACGAGCATGCCCGGCATGAGACAACAATGTCTCATGTGGTCTATAGTCGTCTCATGGCTGTCGACCGTGACCACGTGCTGCGCAGTGCCGCGGCCCTGCTGACCCGCAAATCCACCGCGACCATGGACGAGGTCGCCAAGGCCGCCGGGATCAGCCGGGCCACGCTGCACCGCCTCTTCGCCGGGCGCGATGCGCTGGTGCGGGCACTGGAAGCGCTCGGCATCGAGGAGTGTGAGAAGGCGCTGGAGGCCGCCCGCCCGGAGGAGGGGCCGGCGAGCGAAGCCGTACGGCGTCTGGTCCGCGAGATCGAGTCCGCGGCCGGCCTCCTCGCCTTCCTCTACACGGAGAACCAGCTGTTCGAGGGCGAGGAGCAGAACGACGGCTGGGCCCGGATCGACGCCCGCATCTCCGCACTGTTCCAGCGCGGTCAGCAGCAGGGCGAGTTCCGTATCGACCTCACGCCCGCCTGGCTCACCGAGGCTCTGTTCGGCCTGCTCGCCTCCGCCGTCTGGATGCTCCAGAGCGGCAAGGGCGCCCCCAAGGACTTCCACCACATGACCGTCGAGCTGTTGCTCGGCGGCGCACTGCGTCATCCCGCACGACCGAGAGAGGAATCATGACCAGCACCCTGCAGCCGGCGACCACGACCGAGGCGGTGAAGCGCCCCGGCCGTTGGCTCGCGCTGTCCGTCCTGGTGCTCGCCGTGCTGCTGGTGGCCGTCGACGCGACCGTCCTCGGCCTCGCGACCCCGTACATCAGCGAGGACCTCGAGCCGACCGGCACCCAGCTCCTGTGGATCGGTGACGTCTACTCGTTCGTCATCGCCGGCCTGCTGGTGTCGATGGGCAGCCTCGGCGACCGCATCGGCCGCAAGCGGATCCTGCTGCTGGGCGCGACGGCGTTCGGCGCGATATCGGTCCTCAACGCCTACGCCACCACACCGGAGTTGATGATCCTGGCCAGGGCGCTGCTCGGCGTCGCCGGCGCGACCCTGATGCCCGCCACCCTGGCCCTGATCCGCAACCTCTTCCACGACCCGCGCGAGCGCAGCCTCGCCGTCGGCATCTGGGGCGCGACCGCCTCCGCCGGTACGGCGATCGGCCCGATCGTCGGAGGCTTCCTCCTCGAACACTTCTGGTGGGGCTCGGTCTTCCTGATCAACCTGCCGGTGATGGCGGTCCTGGTCCTCGTCGGCATCAAGTCCCTGCCCGAGTCCCGCGATCCGAACCCGGGGCCGTGGGACATGGCCAGCGTGGCGCTGTCCCTGGTCGGCGTGATCGCGGTGGTCTACGCCGTCAAGGAGGCCGCCGCACACGGCATCGGCTGGGAACCGGTCGCCGCGGGCGTCCTGGGAGCGGCAGCTCTGTACACCTTCGTCCGGCGCCAACTCACCCTGCCCTCGCCCCTCCTGAACATGCGTCTCTTCCGCAACCACGGCTTCAGCGGCGCCGTCCTGGCCGACCTGCTGACCATCCTCGGCCTCTCCGGGCTGGTCTTCTTCCTCTCCCAATACCTCCAACTCGTCCAGGGCAGGGGCCCGCTGGAAGCGGGCCTGGCGGAACTCCCGGCGGCGGTGGGAGCGGTGGCGGCGGGTCTGGTCGCAGGTACGGTGGCTCGCCGCTACTCCGTGCGGGCGGTGGTCTCCGGGGGACTTGCCGCCATCGGCCTGGCCCTGGCCTCACTGACCCTGCTCGACCGGTCCACGGGCTACCCGATGCTGGGCGCCGCCCTGCTGGTGGTCGGCGTAGGCGCGGGCTTCTCGTTCACGGTGACGGCGGACGTGATCCTGTCCAGCGTCCCGAAGGAACAGGCGGGAGCCGCCTCGGCGGTCTCGGAGACGGCGTACGAACTGGGCGCGGCCCTCGGCATCGCCGTACTGGGCTCGATCGTGACGGGCGTGTACCGGGGCTTCGCGGCCCCGGTCGGAACCCCGGAGGAGGCGCACGAGTCCCTGGGCGGCGCGGTGGAGGCGGCGCGGGGAATGTCGCCGGACGGGGCACAGGCCATGCTGACGTCGGCCCGGGAGTCCTTCGTCGAGGGGCTCACGATCGCGGCGGGCGCAGGCGCGGCGGTACTCCTGGCAACGGCGCTGGCGGCCTGGTTCATGCTGCGGGGCCAACGGCTGGACAAGGGCCTTTAGGAGAGCGGGCCCGTATCGACGTGCGGCGCCGTGGGAGCGACAAGCCCCCACGGCGCCGCACCCGACAACGAACCGCTACGCGGCCTTCGCCTTCGTCGCATACATGTCCACGTACTCCTGCCCCGACAGCCGCATGACCTCGGTCATCACGGAGTCCGTCACGGCCCGCAGCACATAGCGGTCCCGGCCCATCCCGTCGTACCGCGAGAACTCCATCGCCTCACCGAACCGGACCGTGACCCGCCCGGGCCGCGGCATCCCCGACCCGCCCGGCTGCAGCTTGTCCGTGCCGATCATCGCGAAGGGGACGACCGGCGCACCCGTCATCAGCGTCAGACGGGCGATACCCGTACGCCCCCGGTACAGCCGGCCGTCGGGCGACCGCGTCCCCTCGGGGTAGATCCCGAAGACCTTGCCCTCCTCCAGGACCCGGCGCCCGGTCATCAGCGCGGCCACGCCGCCGCGGCCGCCGTCGCGGTCCACCGGGATCATGCCGACCCCGGTGAAGAACCAGGCCATGAGACGGCCCTTCAGCGACGTGCCGGTGACGTACTCGTCCTTGCCGATGAAGAACACCTGCCGGTCGCAGACCAGCGGAAGGATCATCGAGTCGATGAAGGTGAGGTGGTTGCCGGCCAGGATGACGGGACCGTCACCCGGGATGTGCTCCGCGCCCTCCACCTGTGGGCGGAACATCAGGCGCATGATCGGTCCGAGCACTGCCTTGATGAGCGCGAAGCGGGACAACGGGCCCTCCGGAGTCAAGAGAACGGCCAGGGAAACTGTATGAGTCTGTGCAGGTGAGGACATTACTCGCGGCTCGGGGGATCGTGCACATCGGGCGCTCGGGGTTCACCGAGGTCTTACGCCCTGTTGACACTCGTTTACCTGCGGATGGGCCCCGTTGCCTCCCGGAAACCCGGACGGAACGATGTGACGGAGGTCGCCCCGGTGGACGCGTACCCCGGGTCTCCGCCATGAAGCCGACGAACCATCAGACATCTGTTCCCATACGACATCCCCTGTCACCCGCGTGTTCCGCCGGAGGTCTCCCGCCCGTCATGGACCCGGACCTACGATCGGCCCGCAGCGAAGAGGCGACGGCAGGAGGGGTCCCCATGGGATCGCAGGACGAGCACACGGACGGCACCGGACGGCGCGCACTTCTCGGGGCCGCGATGTTCGGCGCCGGGGGAGCGGTCCTGGGTCTGTCCGGGACGGCGAGAGCCGCGACCGCCGGATCCGCCGGGCACGGTGGCGGCGGGCTGAAGAGCCTGCCGGTGCCGACGGTCATCGGCCATCGGGGTGCCAGCGGCTACCGCCCCGAGCACACCTTCGGCTCCTATCAGCTCGCCCTCGACCTGGGCGCCGACATCGTCGAGGCCGGTGACCTCGTCCCCACCAGGGACGGCCATCTCGTCTGCCGCCACGAACCGGAGATCGGCGGCACGACCGACGTCGCCGACCACAAGGAGTTCGCCGACCGCAGGAGGACCAAGCTCCTCGACGGTGTCTCCACCACCGGCTGGTTCACCGAGGACTTCACACTCGCCGAGCTCAAGACGCTCCGCGCGATCGAACGCATCCCGGCCAACCGCCCGCACAACACGCTCTACAACGGCCGCTGGGAGATCCCCACCTTCGAAGAAGTGCTGAAGTGGCAGGACGAGCAGACCCGCAAGCGCGGCAAGCAGGTCTGGATCTACCCCGAGACCAAGCACCCCACCTACTTCCGGGGACTCGGCCTGGGCCTGGAGGAGCGGGTCGCGAAGCTGCTGCGCAAACACGGCAAGGACAGGCGCAACTCCCCGGTGATCCTCCAGTCCTTCGAGCCGACCAGCATCCAGCGCCTGAACAAGCTCGTCGACAACCCCCTGGTCGTGCTCCTGTCCGCCGCCGGCACCCGCCCCTGGGACTTCGTGGAGACCGGTGACCCGCGGACCGTCGCCGACCTGATCACCCCCAAGGGCCTCAGGGAGATCGCGGGCTACGCCCAGGGCATCGGCCCGACCCTCGACCTCGTCATCACGAAGAAGGCGGACGGCAGCCTCGACAAGGAGACCTCCCTGGTCGCCGACGCGCACAAGGTGGGGCTGGTCCTGCACCCCTACACCATGCGCAACGAGAACCCCTTCCTGCCGACGGAGTACCGCAAGGGCACCGACGCGGACGCCTACGGGGACGCCTTCGGCGCCTTCAAGCGGTACTTCGCCACCGGCATCGACGGCGTCTTCACCGACAACCCGGACACCGGCCTCCTCGCCCGCGAGGACTTCGTCAACGCCTGAGCCGACAAGCCCCGATGGGGGTGACTTACGGCCGCCCGGGCAACCCGCGACCCGGGCGGCCGTGTCGTACCGCATATGACGCACGACTTGGTCACCGCCCTGCGCCCGCTGCTCACCGCCGAGGCCTCCGCGGAGGCACATGCCTCCGGTACGGAACCGGCCGATCTGGAGCAGGCGGTCTGGCTCCGTCTCCTGGAGCACCTGGAGACCCAGGGCCCGCCCCTCGACCCGTCCGGCTGGCTCCGCCGCGCCGTCCGCGCCGAATCCCGCCGCAGCCGTCGTACGACCCGTCGGGAACGGCCGTACGTCACCGAACCCGCGGCCGACGACGACCGCACGCCCGAGCAGCTCACCCTCGCCGCCGCCAGGCGCCGGGCCCTGCACGACGCGGTGCGCCGGCTGCCCGGCCGTTGCCCCTCGCTCGTGGCGGCGCTCCTCTCCCCGAAGGACCTCACCTACCGGGAGATCGCGGGGGAGTTGGGTATCTCACAGGGCAGTCTGGGTCCGGAACGTTCCAGATGTCTGGGATGTCTTCGTCGATTGCTCCCACCGGAGGTTGCGGCCCGCCGGGTGCGGGGATAGGAGTGGGGGACAACAGGCGATCAGGTGAGCGGGAGGCGTGCGCACATGGGCATGAGCGTGACCATCTCTGCGGCGGCCGAGCAGGACGCGGAGCAGATCTTCAGGCTGCAGTACCTGTGCTTCCAGAGTGAGGCGGCGCTGTACGGCAACTACCGCATCGATCCGCTCGTCCAGAGCCTGGACTCGGTCCGCGCGGAGGTGACCTCGGACTGTGTCTTCGTGGCCCGCCTGGGAGACGAGGTGGTCGGCTCGGTCCGCGGCCGCGTCACCGAGGACGGCTCGGCCGCCATCGGCAAACTCTGCGTCCACCCCCGCCTCCAGGGCCACGGCATCGGGGCCCGTCTCCTCCGGGCGGCCGAGGCCGCCCTGGCGGACGAACGGGGCGCCACCAGCTTCCGTCTCTTCACCGGCCACCGCAGCGAGGGCAACCTCCGCCTCTACCGCAAGGTCGGCTACCAGACGGTGGGCACGTCGGAGGGTGCGGACGGAGTCCCGATGATCGTCCTGGAAAAGCCGGCCGGCACCTATGCGGCAACGGCTTGAGGGCTTTTAGCTTTCAGGGGCGCGGGGAACTGCGCGATCAGCCACGACGGACCGGATGCCGCCACTCAACCTCAGGCGGCATCCCCGTCCGGCGCACCTTTCCGCAACCAGTAAATGGCGGAAAGCGGCAAGAGCACGGGGATGAACAGGTACCCGATCCCGAAGTCCGACCACACCGTCGCATCCGGAAACGCGGACGGTTCGACCAGTGTCCACGTTCCCACCGTCAGCACGCCCAGCAGCTCCACCACACAGCACACCAGCGCCGCCTTGCGCGCCGTTTCCCCACCCCGCACCAGCGAGTACGTGATGAACCCGTACACGACGCCCGCAACGGCAGACAGCGAATAGGCCAGCGGTGCCCGGTCGAACTCGGTGGAGATCTGCACCGCCGACCGCGACACCGCCCCGACCACCATCACCCCGTACAGCCACACCAGCAGCGTCCCGGGCCCACTGGTCAGCCGCCGCCGGCTCCCGCTCACGTCAGCTTCCCCAGATGTCATAGAGCCGCACCTCCAAAACGGCCAGCACCACACCGCCGGCGGCAACCGTCACCGATCCCCACCGCGTCCGCTCCGCGAGCGACATGAACCCCGCCGCGGGCACACACGCGAACGCCCCCAGCAGATAGGCGACGAAGATCGTCGTCCCCTGCTCCGGCTTCTCGCCCCGCGCCAGCTGCACGATCCCGACGACCAGCTGGACCAGCGCCAGCACCGACACCACGGCCATCCCGATGAAGTGCCAGTCCTTGGTCGGCTGATCACGGTAGGCGGCCCAGCCGCACCAGGCGGCCAGCAGCAGCGCGGCGACGCCGGTCACCAGCGTCAGGGCATCAAACATGCGGCGAGCCTATTACGGTCCAAAAGGCCTGATGCGGCCGCCCCCGCGTGGCACCGTAGGGTCAGGGACATGAAGATCCATGCCGAAGCCCTCCTGTTCGACAACGACGGAACCCTCGTCTCCTCCCTCGCATCCGTCGACCGCTGCTGGACGCGCTGGGCCGAGGAGTACGGCATCACCGCCGAAGAGTTCGCCCGGGTCGAGCTGCACGGACGCCCGGCCGTGGAGATAGCCGCCGACCTGCTCCCCGCCGACGTCGTGCCGCAGGCCCTCGCGCGGATCGAGCAGCTGGAGGTGGAGGACGTACCCAACGGCGGCGTACATCTGCTGCCCGGGACCACGGCCTTCCTCGGCTCACTGCCCGCCGACCGCTGGGCCGTCGTCACCTCCGCCACCCGCCGGCTCGCCGAGGCTCGCCTCGAAGCGGTCGGCATCCTCCCCAAGACGATGGTCGCCGCCGACGACGTCACCCGCGGCAAGCCGGACCCCGAGCCCTATCTGCTCGCCGCCCGCGAACTCGGCGTCGACCCGGCCCGCTGTGTCGTCTTCGAGGACGCCCCCGCCGGCCTGCGCGCCGGCCGCGCCGCCGGTATGACCACCGTGGCGTTGACCACAACCCATCAGGCACACGAGCTGGACGCCGACTTGGTGGTCGAGAACCTGTCGGCCCTGTCGGCACTGGTGACCGCGCGAAACGTGGAGATCTCCGTCCGGTCCTGAACCTGTCCACCGCTGTCCGGCATTCGGACAGGGAGTTCTTGGTCGCTCCCATACGTCTGCTTTACTGATCGCATGACCACGACGAGCTGCCGCACAGTTGCGACCGAGGCGACCATGACGCCCGGTGCTCGTTGTATGTGTCGAATGTGCTCCTGTTAGAGGGCCCCCGCACCACCTCCCGAGCCTCGCGCCCCGAAGCGAGCCGCCCCGGCACGTCCGTACGCCGTGAACTCCGTACGTGACCCATGTGCCCGCGCAGGACTTCTCTCCCGTACCAGGGCACACCCACGCCCGGGTACTCGACAGTGACGGAAACCCAGTGATCACGACAACAGGCCTGACCAAGGTCTACCGCTCGCGCGGCCGTGAGGTCACCGCCCTGGACGGCGTCGATCTGCACGTCCGCGAAGGCGAGGTGTACGGCGTCATCGGACAGTCCGGCGCTGGCAAGTCCTCGCTCATCCGCTGCGTCAACCTGCTGGAGCGCCCCACCGCCGGCACCGTGACCGTCGACGGGCAGGACCTCACCGCCCTCGCGGGCCGCGGTCCGCGCGCCGGCAAGGAGCTGCGGCAGGCGCGCAGCCGTATCGGCATGGTCTTCCAGCACTTCAACCTGCTGTCCACCCGCACGGTCCAGGACAACGTCGAGCTGCCGCTCGAGATCCTCGGCACCTCCGGCAAGGAGCGCTCCCGCAAGGCACGCGAACTGCTGGACCTCGTCGGACTCGCCGACAAGGCCGGCGCCTACCCGGCCCAGCTCTCCGGCGGCCAGAAGCAGCGCGTCGGCATCGCCCGCGCCCTGGCCGGCGACCCCAAGGTGCTCCTGTCCGACGAGGCCACCAGCGCCCTCGACCCCGAGACCACCCGCTCGATCCTCCAGCTGCTGCGCGACCTGAACCGGCAGCTGGGGCTCACCGTCCTGCTCATCACCCACGAGATGGGCGTCGTGAAGTCGATCTGCGACTCGGCGGCTCTGATGGAGAACGGCCGCATCGTCGAGTCCGGCACCGTCAGCGAACTGCTCGCGACCCCCGGCTCCGAACTGGCCTCCGCCCTCTTCCCCGTCGGCGGCGAGGCCACCGGCGAGGACCGGACCGTCCTCGACGTCACCTTCCAGGGCGAGGCGGCCACCCAGCCCGTCATCTCCCAGCTCTCGCGCACCTACAACATCGACATATCGATCCTCGGTGCCGCCATCGACACCGTCGGCGGCCTCCAGGTCGGCCGGATGCGCATCGAACTGCCCGGCCGCTACGAGGACAACGTCGTGCCCGTCGGCTTCCTGCGGGAAAAGGGCCTGCAGATCGACGTGGTCGGCGAGCCCCAGCTGGTGAAGGAAGGTGCCAAGTGACCTGGTCCGAAATGCAGCCCCTGCTGGAGCAGGCGTGTTGGGACACCCTCTACATGGTCGGCTGGTCCACGGTCATCGCCGTCGTGGGCGGCCTGCCGCTCGGTGTGCTGCTCGTCCTCACCGACCGGGGCGGGCTCCTCCAGAACGTCGTCGCGAACAAGGTCATCGGTCAGGTCGTGAACGTCGCCCGGTCGATGCCGTTCATCATTCTGATGGTCGCGCTGATGGGCTTCACCCGCTCGATCACCGGGACGACCATCGGCCGCGAGGCCGCCATCGTGCCGCTCGCCATCGGGGCGATCCCGTTCTTCGCGCGCCTCGTCGAGACCGCTGTCCGCGAGGTGGACGGCGGTCTGGTCGAGGCCGTGCAGTCGATGGGCGGCAACACCTGGACGATCGTCCGCAAGGTCCTCGTACCGGAGGCCCTGCCCTCGCTGATCGCCAGCACCACCACCACGATCGTCGCCCTCATCGGCTACTCCGCGATGGCCGGCACGGTCGGCGCCGGCGGCCTCGGCGACATCGCGATCCGCTACGGCTACCAGCGCTTCGAGACGCAGCTGATGTGGATCACCGTCGCGATCCTCGCCGTCGTCATCTCGCTCATCCAGTTCGCCGGCGACTACGCGGCCCGCTCGCTGCACCGCCGCGGCGGACGCTCCGGCCCCGCGCCGAAGCTGCGGCTGCTGAAGGCCTCCACGGCGGACACCAAGACCGTCTGAGACACCCCCGATCTTCCCGTGCACCCGAACACGGGATCGCTGCACCCAAAAGGAAAGGCACTTTTCGTGCGTAACGCCACAAAGCTCACCACCGCTGTCCTCGCCGCCGGAGCGCTCACCTTCGGGCTCAGTGCCTGCGGTTCGTCCGGCTCGGACTCGGCCTCCGACACCAGCGGACCCCTGGTCGTCGCCGCGAGCCCCACCCCGCACGCCGAGATCCTGAACTACGTCAAGGAGCACCTGGCGAAGAAGGCGGGCCTCGACCTGGAGGTCAAGGAGTTCCAGGACTACATCGTGCCGAACACGGCGACCGAGGACGGCTCGGTGGACGCCAACTACTTCCAGAACCAGCCCTACCTCGACGACTTCAACAAGAAGCGCGGCACGCACATCGTGCCCGTCGTCACCGTGCATCTGGAGCCGCTCGGCCTCTACTCCCACAAGGTCAAGAGCGTCGACGCCCTGAAGAGCGGCGCGACCGTCGCCGTCCCGAACGACGCCGTCAACGAGGCCCGCTCCCTGAAGCTGCTCGCCGCCAACGGGCTGATCACGCTCAAGGACGGCGCCGGCAGCGAGGCGACCCCGCAGGACATCGCCAAGAACCCGAAGAACCTCAAGTTCAAGGAGGTCGAGGCGGCCCAGACCGTGCGCTCCCTCGACGACGTGGACGCGGCGGTAGTCAACGGCAACTACGCCATCTCCGCCGACCTCAAGCCGGCCAAGGACGCCCTCGTCCTGGAGTCCGCGAAGAACAGCCCCTACGGCAACTTCCTCGCGGTCAAGGAGGGCAACGAGGACGACCCGCGCGTGAAGAAGCTCGCCAAGCTGCTCACCTCCCCCGAGGTCAAGAAGTTCATCCAGGACAAGTACGCCGGTTCCGTCATCCCGTCCTTCTGAACGGCGTAGGGCCACCGACGCGTATACGACGTATCGCCACGCACAGGGTCCACTCGCTCACCATGGGTGGACCCCGTGATGCGGTTCGGTGCTTTCATGCTGCATGCTGGGCAGTTCAGCAGGCCCTGCTGGTTTTCCGACGGCTACGGAGTGGCGCATGACTGGCACCTTCCCCAACATCTCCATCAGCACGGAGCGGTTGGTGCTGCGCCCCCTCGACGAGGACGACGTGCCCGCGCTGGCCGAGATGATGAACGACGAGCAGGTCGGGGCCTGGACCGACGTGCCCCAGCCCTACAGCGAGGACCAGGCGCGCGGCTGGATCACGCGGTACGCGCCGGCCGAACGGGAGGCCGGCCGCGGAACAGCCTTCGCCGTCACGGAGTTCCTGACCCAGCGTCTGGTCGGCGTCGTCCAGCTCGCCAAGACCAACTGGCACGTCCGTTCCACGGAGTTGTCGTACATCATCGCCCCCTGGGCCCGCGGCGAGGGCTACGCCTCCGAGGCCGCGCTCGCCACCGCCCAGTGGCTGTTCACCGACCAGAAGTTCGAGCGGATCGAGCTGCGCACCGCCGCTGACAACACCGCCTCCCAGCAGGTCGCCCAGAAGATCGGCTGCATCAGCGAAGGTGTCCTGCGAGGCGCCTGTATAGCGCACGTCCGCGCCGACGACGGGACCTGGAGCGACGTCCGCACCGACTTCATCGTGTGGAGCCTGCTGCCCGAGGACCTCGACGGAGCGGGCGATCAGCTGGCCGACACGGACGGCTTCACGACGTACTCCGACTGGAACTGAACCGGATCCGGACCCAGGGTGGCGAAAGCGCTTCCGGGGCGCAGCGGGTACCCTCACCAAGCCGCCCGCGGGCTGCCCACCGACGACAATCTGCGCACACCTCTGGAGACTGAGAGACGATGGCCGACCGGGTCACGGTGATCGGCTGGGACGGCTCGCCGCTGACCGCAGCGGCACGCTCCGCCCTCGGCGCCGCCACGCTGGTCGCGGGCGCCGCCCACCACCTGGCACTCCCCGAGGTTCCGCCCGGCGCCGAACGCATCCGCCTCGGCAGCGTCGCCCTCGCCGCCCGCCGTATCACCGGCCACCGCGGCACCGCGGTCGTGCTCGCCGACGGCGATCCCGGGTTCTTCGGAGTCGTACGCGCCCTGCGCGCACCCGAGTTCGGCCTGGAGGTCGAGGTCGTCCCCGGCGTCTCCTCGGTCGCCGCCGCCTTCGCGCGGGCCGGTATGACCTGGGACGACGCCCAGGTGGTCGTCGCACACCGGCGCACCCTGCGACGCGCGGTCAACGTATGCCGGGCCCACACCAAGGTCGCCGTCCTCACCTCGCCCGGCGCCGGACCCGCCGAACTCGGCCTCCTGATGGAGGGCGTCCACCGCACCTTCGTCATCTGCGAGGAACTGGGCACCGACCGCGAACAGGTCACCGTCGTCACCTCCGACAAGGCCGCCGACCACACCTGGCGCGACCCCAACCTCGTCATCGTCATCGGCGGCACCGCGGCCGTGACGGAGGACGGCGGCTGGATCGCCGGACGCGACCCGGCCGCCGGGCCGCGCGGCTGGACCCTGCCCGCCGAGTCCTACGGCGGTCTCATGGGCGAGGGAGAACTGGAACCGCTGCGCGCGGCCCAACTCGCCCGGCTGGGACCGCGCGTCGGTGACCTCGTGTGGGACATCGGCTGTGGCAGCGGCGCCTTCGCCACCGAGGCCGCCCGGGCCGGGGCCGCCGTCATCGCCGTCGACCGCGACCTGAGGGCCTGCGAGCGCACCGAGGCCAACGCCCGCGCCTTCGGAGTCCAGGTCCAGATCGTCGCGGGCACCGCCCCGCACGTCCTGGAGAACCTCCCCGAACCCGACGTCGTCCGCGTCGGCGGCGGGGGAGTGGCCGTGGTCTCCGCGGTCGCCGACCGGCGTCCGCAGCGCATCGTCGCCCACGCCGCCACCCGCGACGAGGCCGAACTCGTCGGCCGGGACCTCAGCGAACACGGCTACCGCGTCGAGTGCGCCCTCCTCCAGTCCGTCGAACTCGACACCCGGGTCTGGACGGAGACGGAGCGCAGCGTCGCGTTCCTGCTCAGCGGGGTGCTGCCGGACCGTACGGCCTGACACCGCCGGTCGTCGTCCGCCGTCCCCCTGATCCTGTTGTCGTACTGCGCGCGGTAGGCTGGCCGACCGTTGTACCGCACCAGGTGGCCCGGCATTCGTTCGTCAATGTCCGGAAAGCGCGCCCGTTTTGGGGTGGGTGTGGTACGGCAGAACCGGAGGACGCGCAACGTGGCGCAGTCCACAGCGGGCTGTCGCGGATCAACCTGTCGCGACGGGGGAACGGCCGGGACAATGCCAGTTAATGGCTTTGTCGTCTTTCTCGGCGGGCCGTTCGTGCCGCTGGGCACGCACGCTCGTTCTTCACGGGGGCGGTCGGTGCGCCGTCCCCGGTGAGCTGGTCGTAGAAGCACTAACCGATGGGCGAGGGGTACGCATGACCGACACCGGCCAGGTTCCGGGCGAGGGACTGCCGGAGAACGCAGGCATGGTGGAACAGCCGGGCGTCCCTGCGCCGGGTGCGTACACCTACCTCTCCGAGACCACCGCCGAGGACGAAGACCTGTTGCTGCTGCCGGGCGCCCAGAGCCCCTGGGGCAACGAGGTCGCCCCGCCCGCTCCCGAACCGGTCGTCGAGACCATTCACGAGCCGGGCCCGCACGAGATGTCCGGCCGGGACAGCGGAGCGCACGACCTGAGCGCCGTCCGTACACCCCAGGTCCAGGCTCCTACGGTGCCGATCCCGCCCATCACGCCCCGCCGGCCGCTGCACCTCGGCCCGCCGATCCCCGACGCCTCCGCGAGCCCGGTCCGCTCCCTCGCCGACCGCGGCCCCGCGGGCGCACCGGTACGGCAGCCGGCCGCGACCGCACCCGGCCCCGAGTACTACGACACCTCGCAGCCGCAGGGCGCGGTCCCGTGGGGTGCCCCGCCCCAGGCCGCCGTCCAGACACCGGTGAGCACGGCGGCCCCGGCTGCCGAAACGGTTGTTCCGGCGCCGGAACCGGCGGTCGCGGCACAGGTTGCGACGGCCGACCTCGCTCCCGAGGCGGAGATCGCCGAGTACGAGGTCCCCGTGGCACCGGTGCCGGATCCCGTACCGGCCGCCGAGGCCGTGCACGCGCCGGAGCCGCCGCAGACTCCGGTCCCCGAAGCGGATCAGGTCCTGGCCGACGGTTCGGGGTTCGAGGAAGCCCAGCCGGTGGAGGGCGAGCCGGCTGCGGTCGGTGGCGTCGAGGAGAGTGGGGAGCAGGTGCCGGTGGACGGCTCCTTGCCCTTCGAGGTGCAGCCCGCGGTTGAGGTTCTGCCTGACGGACCCGTGCCCGACGCGGCCGACCGGACTCCTGACGCCGACACCGCTGTCGCTGCAGAGGCGGTCGAGGCCGAGACCGAGGCCGAGGTCGAGGCCGAGCAGGTCCCGGGCCCCGGCCCCGCCGTCGTCGACGCCGCGGAGTACGCGGTCGCCGCCCCGGATGTCGCCGACGTCGCTGAAACCGCGCCGGTGATGGAGGAAGCCCAGGCGGACGCGGTGCCCGAGCAGGCGCCGACGCCGGCGCCCGAGATCGTCGACGCCGGTGTCGAGTCGGGCACTGAGGCACAGGAGGCGGCAGCTGCCGTCGCCCCGCAGGTCGTTGCCGCACCGGAAACGGCCGCACCGGAAACGGTCGCCCCGGAAGCGGTGACCGAGGACGTGGCCGTTGCCCCAGAGGCGGACGCGGTCCAGGAAGCGGACCCGGTGGAGGAAACCGCGGCCGCTCCGGACATCGCACCCCCCGTCGAGGAAGCCGTCGCCGCGGTCACCCCGGACGCCCCCGAAGCCGTGACTCCGCAGGTTCCGCAGCCGGTGGATGTCGTCACCGCACCGGCCGAGGACCTCCCCGCACCCGCGGAGGACGACTTCGCCGTCGAGGCTCCCGGGCCACTCCCGGCCGAGCAGCCCGCGCAGGAGCAGGAGCCCGCCGGCGACCCGCAGGGCCCCGTCCAGGAAGAGCTGGAGCCCCTCGCGGCGGACGCGGCCGACACCGACGTACAGCCGACGGAGCCCGCCGCGCAGCCGGCCCCGGACCAGGCCCCGCAGGGTCCGCAGACTCCGGAGCCTCAGCCGCTCGCGGCGGAACTCCCCGGCGCGCAGCCCCCGTTCGAGGCGCCCGTCGTCCTGCCCGCCGGAGTTCCCCCGGAACCCCAACCCGGCCGGCCGCTGGGCGAGTTCGTGCCGGTGGACGGCTCCGTGCCGACCACCCCGCACCTCGCGCCCACCCCGCCCCACCCCCTGTCGCTGCCCACCCCGGGTGAGGCGGGCGGTGACCCCCAACTCGCCCAGCAGGCGGACGACCTGGACACCCGGGCGGCCGATCAGGAAGACCAGGAAGACCAGGAAGCAGTGAGCACCGCCCCCGTGGCAGAGGCGCGACGGTCCACGGGCCCCGCCGCGCCCGCCTACGACGACGCCGAGCGCGAGGCCGTCCTCAAGGTCATGCGGGAGCGCCGTGACATCCGCAACGGCTTCCGCAGCGACCCGATCCCGCACGAGGTGCTGCTCCGTGTCCTGGAGGCCGCCCACACCGCGCCCTCCGTCGGCCACTCCCAGCCCTGGGACTTCGTCGTCATCCGCTCCGCCGAGACACGCGCGGCGATGCAGGACCTGGCCCAGCGCCAGCGCGAGGCGTACGCCAAGTCGCTGCCCAAGGGTCGGGCCAAGCAGTTCAAGGAACTGAAGATCGAGGCCATCCTCGAGACCCCGGTGAACATCGTCGTCACCGCCGACCCCACCCGCGGCGGCCGCCACACCCTCGGCCGGCACACCCAGCCGCAGATGGCCCCGTACTCCGCCGCGCTCGCCGTGGAGAACCTCTGGCTCGCCGCCCGCGCCGAGGGCCTCGGCGTCGGCTGGGTCAGCTTCTTCGACGAGCGCGAGATGGTCCGCGCGCTCGGGCTCCCCGAGCACCTGGAGGTCATCGCCTACCTGTGCGTCGGGTACGTCGACGAGTTCCCGGACGAGCCCGAGCTGATGCAGGCCGGCTGGTCCAAGCGCCGCCCGCTGTCCTGGGTCGTGCACGAGGAGACGTACGGCCGCCGCGCCCTGCCCGGCGAGGAGCCGCACGACCTGCTCGGGGAAACCGTCGCCCAGATCCGCCCGCTGGACGCCAAGGCGCTCGGCGAGGCCTGGGAACGGCAGAAGCGGATGACCAAGCCGGCCGGCGCGCTCGGCATGCTGGAGATCATCTCCGCCCAGCTGTGCGGGCTGTCCCGGCAGTGCCCGCCGCCCATCCCGGAGCCCGCGGCCGTCGCGATCTTCGCCGGTGACCACGGCGTGCACGCCCAGGGCGTCACTCCCTGGCCGCAGGAGGTGACGGCCCAGATGGTCGCCAACTTCCTCGGCGGCGGAGCCGTTTGCAACGCCTTCGCCGCTCAGGTGGGCGCCGAGGTGTGTGTGGTGGATGTCGGCGTGGCGTCCGAACTCCCGGCCACGCCGGGCCTGTTGCCCCGCAAGGTCCGCGCGGGTACGTCCGACATGACCAGCGGCCCGGCGATGTCCCGCGAGGAGGCCAAGCAGGCCATCGAGGTCGGCATCGAGACCGCGCGCGACCTGGTCGCGGCCGGCAACAAGGCGCTCCTCACGGGTGAGATGGGCATCGCGAACACCACCGCGTCCGCCGCCCTGATCTCCGTCTTCACGGGCGCCGACGCCGCCGAGGTCACCGGCCGCGGCACCGGCATCAACGACGAGACGCTGGCCCGCAAGACCGAGGTCGTCCGCCGCGCGCTCGAACTCCACCAGCCGGACCCCGCCGACCCGATCGGCGTCCTGGCGGCGATCGGCGGCTTCGAGCACGCGGCGATGGTCGGGCTGCTGCTGGGCGGCGCGTCGCTGCGCACCCCGGTCATCCTCGACGGCGTCAGCGCGGGCGCCGCCGCCCTGGTGGCCCGCGCGATCGCCCCGGAGGTCCTCGCCGCCTGCATCGCGGGCCACCGCAGCGCCGAACCGGGCCACGTGGCCGCCCTCAACAAGCTGGGCCTGCGCCCCCTGGTCGACCTCGACCTGCGCCTCGGCGAGGGCACGGGCGCCCTGCTGGCGCTGCCGCTGGTCCAGAGCACGGCCCGGGCCATGCACGAGGTCGCCACGTTCGACTCGGCCGGCGTCACCGAGAAATGACCCCGCGACCGGGGTGGGCCACGCGCTCCTGCGTGCACCCCACCCCGGCCGTACGCTGAACCCGTCTCTAAAATCTGCACGTCAGGGCTGCTCCAGCGCCGTAGCACCCATCGCCTTGCCAGCACGAGGAGCCGCACCTCATGGCCGAACATCCCGCCTACCCCGTAGGCCTCCGCCTCACCGGCCGCAGGGTCGTCGTCCTCGGCGGCGGCCAGGTCGCCCAGCGCCGCCTGCCCGCCCTCATCGCGTCGGGCGCGGACGTCCTCCTGGTGTCCCCCGAGGCCACCCCCTCGGTGGAGGCGATGGCGGACGCGGGCGAGATCACCTGGGAGAAGCGGCCCTACCGGGAGGGCGACCTCGCCGCCGCCTGGTACGCCCTGATCGCGACCGGTGACACCGAAGCCAACACCCTGGCCTCCGCCGAGGCCGAGCGGAACCGCGTGTGGTGCGTCCGCTCCGACGACGCCGACGCCGCCACCGCCTGGACCCCGGCGACGGGCCACAGCGAGGGCGTCACGGTCGCCGTGCTCACGACGAACGCCAAGGGCCGCGACCCCCGCCACACGGCGGCCATCCGGGACGCGGTCGTGGAGGGCCTGCGCGACGGCACCCTCGTCGCCCCCCACCACCGCACCCGCACCAAGGGCGTCGCCCTCGTCGGCGGCGGCCCCGGCGACCCCGACCTGATCACGGTCCGCGGCCGGCGCCTCCTCGCCGAGGCCGACGTCGTCATCGCCGACCGCCTCGGCCCCCGCGACCTCCTCGCCGAACTCCCGCCGCACGTCGAGGTCATCGACGCGGCGAAGATCCCGTACGGCCGCTTCATGGCCCAGGAGGCCATCAACAACGCCCTCATCGAGCACGCCAAGCAGGGCAGGTCGGTGGTACGGCTGAAGGGCGGGGACCCCTATGTCTTCGGCCGCGGCATGGAGGAACTGCAGGCCCTCGCCGAGGCCGGCATCCCCTGCACGGTCGTCCCCGGCATCTCCAGCTCGATCTCGGTGCCCGGCGCGGCCGGCATCCCCGTCACCCACCGCGGCGTCGCCCACGAGTTCACCGTGGTCAGCGGCCATGTCGCCCCCGACGACGAGCGCTCGCTGGTCGACTGGCCCTCGCTCGCCAAGCTCACGGGCACCCTGGTGATCCTCATGGGCGTCGACAAGATCGGCCGGATCGCCGAGACCCTGGTCGCCCATGGCAAGTCGCCCGACACCCCGGTCGCCCTGGTCCAGGAGGGCACGACGGCCGCCCAGCGCCGGGTCGACGCCACCCTGGCGACCGTCGCCGACGTGGTCGTCGCCGAGGAAGTCAAGCCGCCGGCCGTCATCGTCGTCGGCGAGGTCGTCGCCGTAGGACCCCGGGTCTCCGAGCCCTCGGCGTAACCCGGGGTAACACAACCCGTTCCCAGCCGTTGGCACCGCACCCAGGACAAGGCAGTATCACCCTGTGGCCGATCTCATCACCGTCGAGGACCCCGACGACCCGCGCCTGCACGACTACACGGGCCTGACCGACGTCGAACTGCGGCGCAAACGCGAGCCGGCCGAGGGCCTGTTCATCGCCGAGGGCGAGAAGGTCATCCGCCGGGCGAAGGACGCGGGCTACGAGATGCGCTCCATGCTGCTGTCCGCGAAGTGGGTCGACGTCATGCGCGACGTCATCGACGAACTCCCCGCCCCCGTGTACGCCGTCAGCCCGGAGCTCGCCGAGCAGGTCACCGGCTACCACGTGCACCGCGGCGCGCTCGCCTCCATGCAGCGCAAACCGCTGCCCACGGCGGCCGAGTTGCTCCAGACCGCCCGTCGCGTGGTGGTCATGGAGTCGGTCAACGACCACACCAACATCGGCGCGATCTTCCGCTCCGCGGCGGCGCTGGGCATGGACGCGGTGCTGCTGTCGCCCGACTGCGCCGATCCCTTGTACCGCCGAAGCGTCAAGGTCTCGATGGGCGCGGTCTTCTCCGTCCCCTACGCCCGCCTCGACACCTGGCCCAAGGGCCTGGAGTCGGTCCGCGAGGCCGGCTTCACCCTCCTCGCCCTGACCCCGGACGCGAAGGCCAAGACCCTTGACGAGGCCGCCCCGCACAGGATGGACCGGGTCGCGCTGATGCTCGGCGCCGAGGGCGACGGCCTGACCACCCAGGCCCTGGTCGCCGCCGACGAGTGGGTCCGTATCCCGATGGCCCACGGCGTCGACTCCCTCAACGTGGGCGCGGCGGCCGCGGTCGCCTTCTACGCGGTGGCCACGGGACGACCGCAGGGCTGATCAGCGGTCCTCCACTGCTCCGGCACATCGCCTACGGCGGTCCCGGCGCCGTACTCAGTCCGTGCAGCAGGCCTACCGCCGCGGCTGTGCCTGGTCCGGCGACGCGTGCACCTGCCCCTGCCGCTGTTCCCGTACGACGCCGTCGTCGCCGCCGAGTCCGCGCGGCGGCCCCTGGCAGCCCTGGGCCGCCGCGATGCCGAGCGCCACGAGCAGGGTCACGACGACGAACACGAACAGCCGCTGGCGCAGGAGGCGGGGGTTCGCGGGGCGCAGCCCCGTCTTGGTGTTCCTGGAGGCTGGGCGCCCCGCACCGCTGCGCGGCGCGGGCCGGCTGCCGCTGCCCGAGCGGGTCGTGTTCCGCGAGGAGGCCGGGGTGGGCCGCGGGCCCGGGCGGGAGGAAGGCACGCCGTTGCCGCGCGGGGTGCTGCCACCACGTGACGGAACCCCGCCGCGCGCGGGGGCCTGGCCCCGGACCTGCCCCGACGAACCACGGGACTGCGGAGTTCCCTGGGAGCCGGACGTACCCGGCTGCCCCTGGGGGCGTCGCTGGGCGGTCCGCTCCGGGTAGGTGTCGGCGATGCGTCCGGTGGGCCGGTCCGCCTCGCCGGCGCGCGGTGCGGGCGGGCGCAGCTCCGGCAGGCCCTGTGCCTCGCGGGCCGCGATCTCCTTGAGCCGCAGCGACAACTGGAGGGTGCTCGGCCGCTCCTCGGGGTCCTTCGCCAGACACGCGCGGATGAGGGGGGCGACCGCGTCGGGCACGCCGTGCAGCTGGGCCTCCTCGTGCACCACGCGGTACAGCATCACCTCGGAACTGCCGTGCCCGAAGGGCGAATCGCCCATCGAGGCGTACGCCAGGGTCGCGCCCAGCGAGAACACGTCCGTGGCCGGCGTCACCGCGGCGCCGCGCACCTGCTCGGGCGCGAGGAAGCCGGGGGAGCCCACGGCGGTGCCGACATGGGTGAGAGTGGAGGCTCCGGTCGCCCATGCGATACCGAAGTCGATGATCCGCGGACCCTTGGGCGACAGGAGAATGTTCGACGGCTTGAGGTCCCGGTGCACCACCCCCGCCTCGTGCACGGCGACGAGGCCCTCCGACAGGGCGGCCCCGATGGAGGCGACCTCGGCGGCGCCGAGCGCACCCTCGTCGGCGACCTTGTCGTGGAGGGAGGGGCCGGGCACGTACTGGGTGGCGAACCACGGACGGTCCGCCTCCAGATCGGCCGCGACGAGCCGGGCGGTGCAGCCGCCGCGGATCCGCCGGGCCGCGGAGACCTCGCGCGCGAACCGCGACCGGAACTCCTGGTCCTCGGCCAGATCCGGCCGGATGACCTTCAACGCGACCCGCTGCCCCTTGCGGTCGGAGCCCAGGTAGACGACTCCCATCCCCCCGGCGCCGAGCCGTCTGTGAAGCCTGAACGAGCCGACGACGCGCGGGTCCTCGCGCCTCAGGCGCATCATCGCCATGTTCATCCCCGCTGCCCGGTCCGTGTGACGAGCCACAGCTTACGTTTCCACGGGCCGCCGCGCGCAGAGGCCGCGCCCTCTCGGCCCGGTGGATTGTCAGTGCCGGGTGGGAGAATTGAGGGGTGGTCAGGGAGCCGGAGGGCGGGCGGACTTCGCTTCGGATGTGATCCCAACCACCCGTCGCAGAAGGGGGATTGAACCCGTGAAGGGTGATCGCGTGGAGATAGTCGTGGACGCAGGTGACACGACGCGCACCTACGAGGTGGTGGCGAGCAGGGCGGGCCGCCGAGTGGAGACGGCGGTACGACGAGGAGTCGTGGAAGTGAGCGAAGTCACGCGGAACGGATCGGTGGTGCGGACGGCCCGGTTCATGGCGACCCGGGTGCTGGCGCTGGTGGAGCAGCCCGTGCCGCGCGAGGACAGCTCGGAGAAAGCGGGGCAGACCGGGCGACCCCTCCGGGAAGACCCGGAGACCTAGGTCCCCGTCTCCACCCACGGGAGTACTCCGCTGGTCATGGCTCATCCTCGGGGAGGCCCGGCAATCGGTACGAGGGCATGACGTGCGGGAAGCCCAGGACGCCTAGATTTGAGGTCAAGCGGCGGGTGCAGCACTCGTCCCCCGAGGTCAGACACCCGCCGCTGCCAAACGACAACAGAACGGTCAGGAGAGGGACCATGGCTCTTACGGCACCGCGGACACTGTTCCGCACACGTCAGCCCCGCCGTACGGGCCGTCGCCACCCGCTGGTGGCGACGCTGATGGCCCTTCCCCTGGCGGTCCTGCTCCTCGTCGTCTTCGACGGCTGGGAGACAGTGGCCACACAGGCGTCGTCCGTGGGAGTGATGCTGGGGCGCTGAGCGGCGACCCCAGGCCCGGAAGAGCGGTCCGGGCGGGGACATCAACCCATGAAACCCCGTGGGGACGGGGGTGCGGCGGACGGCAAAATGCCGGCGCAGCTGGGGAGCTGCGCCGGCATTGCTTTGCCCTGTGGGCGTCTGTGGGTTCGGTTCCGGGTGCGGGTTCGGTGGGGGCGGGCGTTGTGCGCAGTTCCCCGCGCCCCTGGGTGCCTGCGGCGGCCCGCTTGGCTCCGGCGGGGGCGTATATAGCGCGTGCGGACACCCCCACCCCGTCCCCAGCCCGCCGTACGCGGCCAACGGCCGGATCATGGCGCGCGGTCCGGCGAACGGTCCGTCCTGGCGCAGGTGACTGCAACCCCCTAGGGGCGCGGGGAACTGCGCGACCAGCCACAAGGCACCCGCACCCGCCCGACTACCTGACCCGGCACCCCCTGAGGCGCGACTTGCGTACCCTCGCGAGCAGACCACCCCGTCGCCCAGGGAGCCCCGTGACCACCCACCCCCTGCTCACCGAGCTCACCCTCAGAGCCAGGACCGAGGCTCACTCACGGAGCTCGTCTGCGTGCCCCTGTGGGGCGACCACCCTCGCCGACCGTCCCGATGCCACCGTCGTCCGTCACGCCGACACCGTCGCCAAGGCTCACGCCCCCGACACGGCCCCCGCCGACCTGGCCCCCCGCCTCGCCGCGGCCGCCCATCTCGCAGGCATCCTGCTGCCCCCACTCGCCGAGACCCCCGTAGATTTGCACGGCCGGCTCGTCACCTTCTGGCCGTACGGCGAACCCGTGGACCCGCAGAACCCCGACGCCGCCCCCTGGGAGGCCGCCGCCACCCTCCTCGCCCACCTGCACCGCACCCCCGCCCCACCCGGCCTGCCGCCCATGCGAGGCCCCGCCAAAGCAGCCCTGGCCGTTGCCCGCCTCCTCGCCACCAGCCGCCGAAGGCACACCGTGCCCGTTCTCCGCGCCTGGCGAACCCTCCCGTCCTGGGCCCGCGCCGAGACCCCGATGTCCGACACCACGACCCTCTGCCACGGCGACCTCCACCTCGGCCAGCTGGTCCGTCACCCCGCCCCCGACGGCCCCTGGCGTCTCATCGACGTCGACGACCTCGGCGTGGGAGAACCCGCCTGGGATCTCGCCCGCCCCGCCGCCTGGTACGCCTGCGGACTGCTCCCGCCCGACGACTGGTCCCGCTTTCTCGGCGCCTACCGGGGGGCCGGAGGCCCCGCTGTTCCCGCCGAGGGCGACCCGTGGCCGGCCCTGGATGTCGCCGCCCGCGCGCTCACCGTGCAGACCGCCGCCCGGGCGATCGCCAAGGCGACCGAGGCGGGCCGTGCGCTGGACGACGTGGAGCAGGCGGTCGTCGACGCCTGTGACCGAATGGGGTCCACCCCGCCGGAGTTGGCGGACGGTTTCGCGAAGTAGGGTGCAACCGACCAGAGCCGGACAGAGTCTGTCCTGGCGTAACGCTAAGCAGGACCGACCGGCGAGGAGTTGAGCCGACGATGCAGTGTCCGAAGTGCCACGCCCCCATGCACACGTACAACCGCAACGGTGTCCAGATCGAGCAGTGCAGCGGCTGCCGCGGGATCTTTCTCGACTACGGCGAGCTGGAGGCGCTGACCCGGCTGGAGGGCCAGTGGGGCGGCGGCCCCGCCGTTCCGCCGCCGCCGGCCGCTCCGCAGTACCCGGCCCAGCCCGGCGCACCGGCCTGGGGCGCTCCGCAGCACGGCGGCGGTCACTACGGGGGCCACGGCGGCCATGGCGGTCACCACCGCAACCGCGGCTTCGGCCACATGCTGTTCTCCAGCTGACCAGGAGACGAGGAAGCCCCCGGCCGCAGGGCCGGGGGCTTCGGTGTGTGCGCGATACTGGGATTGAACCAGTGACCTCTTCCGTGTCAGGGAAGCGCTCTCCCGCTGAGCTAATCGCGCGGGAACCACGATCGAGATCGTGCGTGCTGCGTGCGCGATACTGGGATTGAACCAGTGACCTCTTCCGTGTCAGGGAAGCGCTCTCCCGCTGAGCTAATCGCGCGGGTCAGACCTTCGATGATCTGCCGAAGATCCAGTGGACGATACTGGGATTGAACCAGTGACCTCTTCCGTGTCAGGGAAGCGCTCTCCCGCTGAGCTAATCGTCCTTGGAGGTGGAGACGGGATTTGAACCCGTGTAGACGGCTTTGCAGGCCGTTGCCTCGCCTCTCGGCCACTCCACCAGGAGTGCAGGGGCTCGGGAAGATCCCCTGGTTCCATCGAGCGGACGACCAGGTTCGAACTGGCGACCTCAACCTTGGCAAGGTTGCGCTCTACCAACTGAGCTACGTCCGCTTGTCGTTTCGTTCCGCTCTCGCGGCCCGGCGACGAGTTGAACTCTAGCGGATTCCGGGGCCATCACAAAAACGCGTTTGCGCAGCGTGCTGCGGTGCGCATGTCGACGTACGTGGTCAGGCGCCTTCAAGGACATGGCCAGGTCACCCGCAGGACACCCGCCATAGACTCGGCCACGTGCTCGACCTCGCTCCTCTCGCCCGTTTCGGCGACCGCGTCGCCACCGGTCTCCTCGATGTCACCAGCGATCCCGCGGCCCTGGACTCCAGCGGCTTCTGGGCCGTCGCCGCGGACTTCGAGGGCGGTCTGACGTGCGCCCGCTTCGCCGAGGTACGCCGGGAGCCGGTGCCCGCGCCGCGACCCGGGGCGTGGCGCGGGCCCTCGGCCGGTGACTGGACGTCGTCGCTGGATCGCGCCGCGTACACCGAGGGCGTACGGCGGATCCGGGCGCATATCGCCACCGGTGAGGTCTACCAGGCCAACCTCTGCCGTGTCCTGACCGCGCCCGTCGCGCCCGACGCCGACGTGGACGCGCTGACCGCGCTGCTGGCCCGCGGCAACCCGGCGCCGTACGCAGGAACGATTCGGCTGCCCGGACACGGGGTGGAGATCGCCACCGCTTCCCCCGAGCTGTTCCTGCGCAGGACGGGGCAGGTCGTGGAGTCGGGGCCGATCAAGGGGACCGGGCGGACCGAGGACGACCTGCTGGCCAAGGATTACGCCGAGAACGTGATGATCGTCGACCTGGTCCGCAACGACCTGGGGCGGGTGTGCGCCACGGGCAGCGTCACCGTTCCCGACCTGTGTGCCGTGGAGAAGCATCCGGGGCTGGTCCATCTCGTGTCGACCGTGCGGGGCGAGCTGTCCGCGGGGGCCGGCTGGGCCGAGCTGTTCGGCGCCGCCTTTCCTCCCGGCTCGGTCACCGGTGCGCCCAAGTCCAGTGCCCTGCGGATCATCGACGCCCTGGAGACCGCGCCCCGGGGGCCGTACTGCGGAGGTGTCGGCTGGGTCGACGCGGACCGGGGTACCGGGGAGCTGGCCGTCGGTATCCGCACCTTCTGGATCGACCGCGCCGAAGGAGTGCTGCGCTTCGGGACCGGTGCCGGGATCACCTGGGGCTCCGACCCCGAGGGGGAGTGGCGGGAGACCGAGCTGAAGGCGTCCCGGCTGCTCGCGGTAGCGTCGGGGACGTACGAGGCGAGTGGAGGGACCTTTACGTGAAGATCTGGCTCGACGGCGGGCTCCAGGACAGCGAGACCGCCCGCGTCTCCGTCTTCGACCACGGGCTGACCGTGGGCGACGGCATCTTCGAGACCGTCAAGGCGGTGGACGGCCGTCCCTTCGCCCTCACCCGCCATCTCGACCGGCTGACGCTGTCGGCACGGGGCCTCGGGCTGCCCGACCCCGATCACGACGAGGTCCGCCGCGCCTGCGCCGCCGTACTCGAGGCGAATCCGATGCCGCTCGGACGACTGCGCATCACCTACACCGGCGGCCACGGCCCCCTCGGATCCGACCGGGGCGAACACGGGCCGACGCTCGTGGTCGCCCTCGGCGAGTCCGCCCCGCGGCCCGACTCCACGGCGGTGATCACGGTGCCGTGGACCCGTAACGAGCGCGGGGCCCTCACCGGGCTCAAGACCACCTCGTACGCCGAGAACGTCGTCGCACTCGCACGCGCGCGTGCGGGCGGCGCTTCCGAGGCGCTGTTCGCGAACACGGTCGGGCAGCTGTGCGAGGGCACCGGGTCGAACGTCTTCGTCGTGCTCGACGGCGAGATCCACACCCCGCCGCTCGCCTCCGGCTGCCTGGCGGGCATCACGCGCGCGTTGACCGTCGAGTGGACCGGGGCCAAGGAGACCGACCTGCCGCTGGACGTCCTGGAGCGGGCCGACGAGATCTTCCTCACCTCGACCCTGCGGGACGTCCAGGCCGTCCACCGCGTCGACGCGCGCGAACTGCCGGGCGCGCCCGGCCCGGTGACCGCCAAGGCGCTGCGGATCTTCGAGGAGCGGGCCGGGGACGACCTCGATCCGTAAAGGCCCGGGATATTGGGCTGCTCCGGCGCGCGGCAGCGGGTAGAACTCCGGTGATGACCACCACCCTGCGGCCGACCGAGCCGCTGCAGCGCGGCTCCGACGGGGCGCTGTCCCGCCACTACACGGTGTGCGTGAACAGCCGTCCCGTCGGGGCGATACACCTGGCGACCCACCCGGCCTTCGGAGCGGTCGTCGCCCAGATCCGGGACCTGCGGATCGACGAGCCGGACCGCAGGCGCGGCCGGGGCACGGTCGCCGCGCTGGCCGCCGAGGAGGTGGCGCGGGGCTGGGGCTGCGGGCAGCTGGAGATCAGGGTGCCCGCCGACGCCGAGCCGGCGCTGCGGCTCGCCACCATGCTCGGCTACGTCCACCGCAACCGCGGCATGGAGAAGGCGCTCGGTGCCGACGCGCCCGAACTGCCCGCGGGCAGCCGGGGCAGGCCGATGACGGAGGCCGAGTTCGGGCCGTGGGCGGAGCGCGGTATCGAGGAGTACGCCCGGGACTGGGCCGACCGCGGGGTGCCCGAGACCGAGGCGAGGGCGAGGTCGGAGCGGGACAACACATGGTTGACCGAGCGCGGCCTCGCGACCGAGGACGCGCTGTTCAGCGTCCTGGAACACGACGGGGTCCGGGTCGGGGTCCTGTGGGTGGAGTTCACCGGCGCCACCAAGGCCTTCGTCTACGACGTCGAGACCGAGGAGCCCTTCCGCGGCCGCGGGCACGGCCGGTCCCTGATGCTGCTGGCCGAGGCCCAGACGATCGCCTCCGGCAGACGGGTCCTGGGCCTCAACGTCTTCGCGGGCAACACACCGGCCGAACGGCTGTACGAGTCGCTGGGGTACGTGACGGTGGGTTACTCGATGTACAAGAGCCTGCTCTGAGGCGGGCTCACTCCTGCCCGGCGAGCAGCCGGTCCGCGATCTCCTCGATCCGCTCGCGCAGCCCCTCCTGGCTCTTGCCGACGTCGAGACGCTCGCCGTCGATGACGTACGTCGGTGTCCCGCTCACGCCGATCGCCTTGCCCTCGGCCTGGTCGGCGTCCACGATCAGCATGTGCCGGCCGTCGATCAGCGCGGTGTCGAACTCCTCGGCGTCGAGGCCCAGTTCACGGGCGACCTCGACGAGGAAGGGTTCTCCCTGACGGTCCAGCTCCTCGACGCGGCCGAGCACCGCCTCGACGAACTCCCAGCCCTTGCCCTGCTCCAGCGCCTCCTCGGCGGCCTGCGCGGCGGCGAAGGAGTGCTTGTGCTTCTCCAGCGGGAAGTGCCGCAGCCGCAGCTCCAGGCGGTCGCCGTAACGGGCACGCAGGGTCCGGACATCGTCCAGCGCGTCCCGGCAGTCCGGGCACTGCAGCTCGCACCAGACATCGAGAACGGGCGCGGCGGGACGGACGGGGGAGGGGTCGCTCATGGGTCCAGTCTCCCAGCCCGTGCCCGCCCGGCCCAATCGCCCCCGGCCGTCCGTGACACCCATCCGTCGGCCCGACCGGTACGGCCCCGACCGGCACCTGCGGAGGAGGTGACCCGGAGATGTCCCTGATGTCCTGCCGGGGCATGGCCCGGTGGGGCCCGGGAGGTGCAGGATGGACAGGGACGAAGCGGCACCTTGCCGATCGAGCCCCGTCTGGAGGACCGGATGATTGCCGAGACCGTCTGTTCCGCCGTCGCCGCGGCCGGCCTGGGCATCGCGGCGGTCACCGCGTACCGGAAGCGTTTGCTCGCGGCGACCCGTATCGCCGCCTATTCCCTCGTCCCGCTCGGTCTGGTGATGACCGGCGTCGTCGACTGGCTCGCCGACACCGCCTTCAGCCCGACCGCCTGGGCGGGCTTCGGTGTGCTCGGCCTGTCATGGGTGCTGTTCTCGACCACGCGCGCGGTGGAGCGCCGCCGCGGCGGAACCCGCAAGGAGCGCAGGGCGGCGGCCCGTGGCGCCCGGGAGGAGGCGGTGGCTCCCACGGCCTCCGCGCCATCCCTCGGCCCGGCCGCACGCACCCCGGCGACCCGCCCCGCGGGCAAGACCGGGGCCACCGGGTCCGCCGCGGACGACTTCAGCGACATCGAGGCCATCCTCAAGAAGCACGGCATATGACGGTCGCGCGGTGAACTGAAACGTTCGCAGTGGGATCAGCATCGGTCCGTAAGTGATCACGACTCGAAGCGGACATCACGGAATCCGGCGAACTCCCGCCCATTTCGGGCGTGTTGATCGCGGCGGGGGCGAGGACTGCGCCATCATCGCCGCGAGATGCTGGACACGAAACAGAGCGATACCGCGCCGCCGCAGGACGAGCCGCGTGGATGCCTCTTCGCCCTTTCCCAGCCACCGCTGATGATCTTCCTTGCGGTGATCGGGTCTCTTCTGCTCATGGCTGCGCTGCACGACCTGCTGCTGCTCTGAGCCGTACCCGTGGGTCCCCGGCGTCACCCGCCGGGGCCCACGTCGACACCCCGCCCGGACTCCGGTGCCCGTCCCGTCTCCGGTCCCCGTCCGGACCTCAGCCCGCGGCCTCCTTGCGCCGCGCCCGGTAGGCGGCCACATGCAGACGGTTTCCGCAGGTCCGGCTGTCGCAGTAGCGCCGCGAGCGGTTGCGGGACAGGTCGACGAAGGCCCTTCGGCAGTCGGGGGCCTCGCAGCGCCGCAGCCGCTCCTGCTCCCCGGCCACCACGAAGAACGCCAGCGCCATCCCGCAGTCGGCCGCCAGGTGGTCGGCGACGGAGGCGCCCGGCGCGAAGTAGTGCACATGCCACTCGTAGCCGTCGTGGTCCGTGAGCTGGGGAGTGGTGCCCGCGGCGGCGACCAGTTCGTTGATCAGAGCGGCGGCGGCCCGGGCGTCCGGGGCGGCGAAGACCGAGGTGAACCGTCCGCGGATCTTGCGCACGGCCGACAGATCGAACTCCGAGAGGACCCCGACACCACTGATCTCGTGGTTTCGTACGAAATCCTCGAGCGCCCCCACATCCGGCAGCGCGTCGGGCGACGCGTCGTCCTCCGGTGCGGTGTTCACCAGATCGACCACGGTGTCGAGGGCGCACCGGGTGTCGTGGGTGATCAGCACGATTCGCTCCCTGGCCTGGGGGTCGGGCGAACGCCCGCCGATGCTGGCCGATGGTAGTGGCTCGCCGGGCCCCGGTGACGGGCAGCACGACAGGCGCCGTGGCTGCGGAGCGCTCCGCAGCCACGGCGCCTGTCGTTCCCTATGCAGTTGTACCTGCCCGAGCCGTCTCCCCGAGTGGACGGCGCCGGGCGGCTCTGTGGGGCCTCGCCCTAGCTTTCCGCCAGGATGTGCGAGAGCTCCTGATCCAGATCGAAGTGGCGGTGCTCCGTGCCCGGGGGCACGGCGGCGTCCGTCCGCTTCAGGAACGACTCCAGGGCCCGCGCCGGGGCCTCGAGCAGTGCCTCGCCCTCAGGGGAGCTCAGGGCGATGCAGACGACGCCCTGACCGTGACTGCGCGACGGCCAGACTCGGACGTCGCCGGTTCCGGTGGGCCGGTGGAGGCCCTCCGCGAGGAGGTCGCGGGCGAACACCCACTCGACGGTCTCCTCGGCTCCGGTGTGGAAGGTGGCGTGCACGGCGTAGGGGTCGGCCGTGTCGTACCGCAGGCCTGCGGGGACAGGCAGGGAGGACTCGCTCGACACAACGAGGCGCAGGTGCAGCTCGCAGCTGACCGTGGTGTTCATAAGCGCCAGGGCCTTTCGCTCAGTGTGCGCTCGGGGATTCGCACGTCGGCGAAATCGACATGCCACCTACGGTGCCGTTGTAAACCCCTCTGAGTGTTTTGCGTGCCTTTACGTAACTCTTCCGGCCGAGGACCTCTTGGGGAGGTACGACCATTCCGGTGACCGGTTTCTCTCCGGTAGGGTTCGGCTGTATGAATACGGGGAGTGACGAGCCGCGCGAGGTTGCCGTGGCACGTGATGAGCAGGGCGGCGAGAAGTCGGACAAGGCGCACGACGAGCAGGGGCTCGGCTCCAAGGCGCCGGAATTCATCAAGTCGCGGCGGCTGCTGCACCTGAGCTGGCAGGTCCTGGTCTTCGTCATCGGCCTGGCGGTCGTGGTGGCCGGCATCATCATGCTGCCGCTGCCGGGACCCGGCTGGGTCGTGATCTTCGGCGGTATGGCGATCTGGGCGACCGAGTTCGTCTGGGCCCAGCTCGTGCTCCGCTGGACCAAACGCAAGGTGACCGAGGCGGCCCAGCGCGCCCTCGATCCCAAGGTGCGCCGCCGCAACATCATCCTGACCTCGGTCGGCCTGGTGATCATCGCCGCGGTCCTCGGCGTCTACCTCTGGAAGTTCGGCTTCGAGATGCCCTGGAACATCAAGGACCAGTGAGCCGCGAGGGGGTGCCCGGGCTGTCACCGCTGGTCACAGGCACCCCCTGACATGGGGTAATGTTCTTCCTGCGTCCGGGCGATTAGCTCAGTGGGAGAGCGCTTCGTTCACACCGAAGAGGTCACTGGTTCGAACCCAGTATCGCCCACCCGGACCGACGGCCCGTCTGCGAGATCGCGGACGGGCCGTCGGCGTGTGCGCGTACCGATCCGAAGGCCGGGGGCTGTCGGCTCCGCTTCGCGTGACGGTCCACGGGGCCCGTGCCGACGCCCGTCCTTTTTCGGCCGCCCGTCGAGGTCGTAGGACGGCCCGCGTGGTGTTCGATCGGTCGATCCCCCGTCTCTCACCTGGGGCATCGTCAGTTCCCCCCTACCTCCCGGTGGTTGGAGGCGCTCCGGTCTCTCACCGCACTCACAATAAATTCCTGTCCGAATCATTGACGCGCCTCCGGGGCCTCCGTAGCTTGTGCCAGCAAGCGCTTACTTGAAACGATTCATGCGTGCGGCGACGCTGCGGGGAGGGGACCGACTGTGGGAACCAGCAGGAATGTTGAGAGGCGAACGATCCTGAAGGCGGCGGGGGCGACAGCGGCGACGCTGGGGCTGGCGGCGACGACGGGATGCGGTGGTGACAGCGGCAGCTCCGGAGACGGGACGGTCACGCTCCGTTACGCGTGGTGGGGTGGCGAGCCGCGCACCATCGCCATCAAGAAGACGATCGCGCTCTTCGAGAAGAAGTATCCGAAGATCAAGATCAAGCCTGAATTCACCGACTATCAGGCGTTCTGGGAGAAGTTCCAGACCCAGGCCTCCGGTGGGAATCCGCCGGACGTATTCCAGAATGCGATCGGCTTCCTGCGGAAGTACGACAAGCGCGGTGTTCTGCTCGATCTCAAGTCGCAGGCGGACTCCGGGAATCTGAGCCTGGACAACTTCCGCAACGGCGTTCTGGCGAACGGTCAGGTCGACGGCAAGCAGATCGGCATACCCGTCGGCGCCAACACCATGGCGCTCGTCATCGACCTCAAGGCCTTCAAGAAAGCGGGCGTGGAGCCGAAGTTCGGCTGGACCTGGGACGAGTACTTCGCCGCGCTCCAGACGATCCAGGACAAGCTGAAGATCGCCGGTGACACCGGTTACCACGGCATCATGTACCTGTACGACCTGTATCTGCGCCAGAACGGCAAGGCGTTCTTCACCGACTCCGATCTCGGTTTCACCGAGGACGATCTGACGCAGTGGTGGACGGACGCGTACAAGCGCGTGAAGTCCGGGCTCGTCGCCGACCCCAAGAAGATCGAGCAGGTCCAGCCCAAGTCGGGTCTGTCGGCCGGGCTCGCCGCCTCCGAGTTCACCTGGGACAACTTCTCCATCCGCTACGAGGGGGAGGGTGAGTCGGACTACGGACTCGCGCCGATCCCCACCACGGACGGCAAGCACACCGGCCAGTACCTCGGCTCGCTGATGCTCAGCGCCTTCTCCGGGACCAAGCACCCCAAGGAAGCCGCGCAGTTCATCTCCTTCATGGTCCACGACCCCGAGGTCGGCAAGATCATGGGCTACGACCGCGGCATCCTCTCCACGACCGAGCAGTACGACGCGTTCCAGCCCGCCGACGCCCAGAACAAGGGCGTCAAGGCGTACGAGGAAGAGGTCGCCAAGGCCGGTGTGCTCGGGAAGATCACCCCGCACCCGTCCGGCGCCGACGTCATCGAGGCGGCGTTCCTGCGGATCGGCGGCGAGGTCTCCCAGGGCAAGACCAAGCCGGCCGACGCCGCCAAGGCGCTGTTCAGCGAGGCCAAGGCCGCGTTCGCGGGCTGAGGGGACGTACCACCATGACGCTCGTCAAGGAAGCGCCCGTGCGCCCGGCGAAGAAGCGGCCCGCCGCTCCTGCCGCCGGGCGGCGCGGGCGGCGCCGCGAGAACATCGCCGGCTATCTCTTCATGTCGCCGTGGATCGCGGGATTCCTGGTGCTCACGGCGGGACCGATGATCGCGTCGCTGTACTACGCGTTCACCCGCTACAACCTGTTCACTCCGCCCGAGTGGGTGGGCTTCGACAACTTCACGACGATGTTCCAGGATCCGCGCTGGCAGAAGTCGGTCGAGGTCACCCTGAAGTACGTCGTCGTGGCCACACCGCTGAAGCTGCTGCTCGCCCTCGGTGTCGCGCTGCTGCTCGCGCAGAAGCGGCGCGGCCAGGGAATGTACCGGGCCGCGTTCTACATGCCCTCGCTCATCGGCGCCAGCGTCTCCGTCGGCTTCGTGTGGCGGGCACTGTTCTCCGACGACGCGATCGTGGACCGCACGCAGAAGGTCTTCGGGCTGAACGTGGGCGGCTGGATCGGCAACCCGGACTACGTCCTCTACGCGCTGGTCGCGCTGAGCATCTGGCAGTTCGGCGCGCCGATGGTCATCTTCCTCGCCGGCCTCAAGCAGGTTCCGCAGGAGCTGTACGAGGCCGCCGAGATGGACGGGGCCGGTCCACTGCGGCGGTTCTGGAACATCACGCTGCCGATGATCTCCCCGGTGCTGTTCTTCAACGTGCTGCTGGAGTCCATCCACGCGTTCCAGGTGTTCGGGTCCGCGTACGTGGTCTCCAACACCCAGTGCGGGCCGGCCGACGCCACCCTCGTCTACACCTGTTACCTCTACCAGAAGGGCTTCAAGGAGGCCCAGATGGGCTTCGCCTCCGCGATGGCCTGGTCGCTGGTGGTCGCGGTGGCGCTGGTCACGGCGGTCCTGTTCTGGTCGCAGAAGAAGTGGGTGCACTACGAGGAGGCCGCCAAGTGACCACTGTCAGCACCCCCGCGGCGCGCACCGCCAACGAGCGGCGGCGCACCGGTTCCCTCGCCTGGCACGTGGGCGCGCTCGCCGTCCTCGCGGTCGTCCTGTACCCGGTGATCTGGGTCCTCGGGGCCTCGTTCAAGCCGAGCAAGGACATCATCGCCAGCATCGACCTGCTGCCCGCCAAGCCGGTCTGGGCGAACTTCTCCGGGCTCGCCGACGGCATCTCCGGCATCTCCATCGGCACGTTCTTCACGAACTCGCTGATGTACGCGGGCCTCGCCGTGGCCGGTGTCGTGATCTCCAGCTCGCTGACCGCGTACGCCTTCGCCAAGATCCGGTTCGCCGGGCGGAACCTGCTGTTCACGCTGATGATCGGCACCCTGCTGCTGCCGTACCACGTGCTGCTCATTCCGCAGTACGTGATGTTCCGCAAGCTGGAACTCGTCGACACCCTGGTGCCGCTCGTGGCCGGCAAGTTCCTGGCCACGGAGGCGTTCTTCGTCTTCCTGATGGTGCAGTTCATGCGCGGGCTGCCGCGCGAGCTGGACGAGGCCGCCAAGCTCGACGGCTGCGGGCACTTCAGGACCTACTGGTCCATCGTGCTGCCACTGTGCCGCCCGGCCCTCATCACCAGTGCGATCTTCACCTTCATCAACGCGTGGAACGACTTCATGGGTCCGTTGATCTACCTCAACACCCCTGACAAGTACACCGTCTCGCTCGGTCTGATGATGTTCCGCGACCAGGAGGGCATCTCCAACTACGGCAGCATGATCGCGATGTCGCTGGTGGCGCTGGTGCCGGTCATCGCCTTCTTCATGGCCTTCCAGCGCTACCTCATCGACGGCATGGCGACGTCCGGACTGAAGTGAGGCGGTCAGCATGGCGCAAGCACGTGTGAAGGCCCGCAGGGCGTCCGTGTTCGGCGGCGAGCGCTTCGCGCTCTTCGCCGAGACCCTGCTCACCGGTGTGTGGATCGCGGTGGCCTGTCTCGGTCTCGTCACCTACCCCGCGGCCTTCGCCGCCGGCGCCCGGCATCTGCGGCGGCGCACGGGCCACGAGGGCGGCGGCTGGCGGGAGTTCGTCGCGGACTTCCGTACGGCCGTGCGCCGCGGCTGGCTCGTCGGAGTCGCCGGGTGGGTCGCCGCGGCCGCGGTCTGGGTGGACGTCCAGGCTGCGCGGGCCGGGATCCCCGGCGGCCCGCTGGTCGGGGCCGTCGGACTGTTCGCGCTGATCGGCCTCGCGGTGGCCGGGCTGCGCGCGGCGGCTCTCTGGACACCGGGCGCCTCCTGGCGGGCGCTGCTCGCGCAGGCCGTACGCCGGACCCTGCGCGACCCCGCCGGGTCCTTCCTGATCGTCGCCGGCCTTGCCGTCGTGGCCCTGTCCGCGGGGTTCCTCGCGCCGCTGGCGGTCCCGGTGCTCGGGGCCGTCGCGGCGGCGGCCGTCGCCGTGGAGGAGCGCTACCGGCGCCGCTGACGGGCGGCGCCCTCGTCACCAGGTCGGCGCCCTCGGCGTCGTACCTCTCTCTGTCATGCCCCTGACCAGCCTGTCCATGGAAAGGAACGGTCATGTCCCCCATCCCCCGCAGGTCCATCCTCAAAGCAGCCGCCGTCGCCGGTGCCGCCGCGCAGTTCAGCTGGGCGCTCGGGACCAAGGACGCGCAGGCCGCGCCCAGAGCCGCCGAGGCCGACGACTCTCCCGTGACCCTGGACTGGCTGGAGGACGGCGGTCTCGGTGCCGCACCCGGCTCCACCGTCGGTGTCCCTTGGCCCAGGGGTGTCTACCAGGAGGGCCAGAAGTTCGCGGCCCAGGACGCCGACGGCAAGGCCGTGCCGGTGCAGTCCTGGCCGATCGCCTACTGGCCCGACGGCTCGCTCAAGTGGACCGCCCACGCGGTCAGTTCGGGCAAGGGCAAGCTGTCGCTGAGCGCCGGTGACGCCGCCGTACCCGACAAGAAGGTCACCGTCGACAAGAGCGGCGGCACGATCACCGTCTCCACCGGTGTCATCACCGCGAAGATCGGGAAGTCGGGCGCCACCCTCATCAAGTCCGTCACCCGCGGGTCGACCGAGATCGCCAAGAACGGGCGGCTCGTGCTGATCCGCCAGCCCGAGATCGAGGACGAGGACCAGGGCTCGGTCAAGACCGAGCGCTTCGAAGGGGCCATCTCCGAGGTCACCGTCGAGCAGTCGGGGCCGGTCCGCGCGGTCGTCAAGATCGACGGCAAGCACCGCAAGGGCAGCCGGAGCTGGCTGCCGTTCTCCATCCGCCTCTATTTCTACGCGGGTGCCGACTCCTTCCGTATGGTGCACACCATCACCTACGACGGCACCCAGGAGCCCGGCAAGGCGAGCGGCGACTTCATCCGCGGCCTCGGCGTCCGCTTCACCGTGCCGATGCGCGACCAGTCCTACGACCGCCACATCCGCATCGGCGGCGAGGGCACCGGTCTGCTGCGCGAGGCCGTCAAGGGCATCACCGGGCTGCGCCGCGACCCCGGCATCGCCGTGCAGGAGGCGCAGTACGCGGGCAAGAAGCTGCCCGACCCGGCCACCTGGGACCAGCGGGTCACCACCCGGCTCCAGTACATCCCCGAGTGGGGCGACTACACCCTCTCCCAGCTCTCCGCCGATGGCTTCACCGTGCGCAAGCGCACCAAGAAGGGGCACGGCTGGATCGGCGCCGGCGGCGGCAGGCGGGCCTCCGGGTTCGGTTACGTCGGTGGCGCGAGCGGCGGATTCTCCTTCGGCCTCAGGGACTTCTGGGAGCGGCACCCCTCGCAGCTCGACATCCGCGACGCCCAGACCGACGAGGCCGAGGTCACTCTCTGGCTCTGGTCGCCCGAGGCCCAGCCCATGGACCTGCGCTTCTACCACGACGGCATGGGCCAGGACACCTTCGCCGAGCAGCTCGAGGGCCTCAACATCACCTACGAGGACTACGAGCCGGAGTTCGGCACCCCCTACGGCATCGCCCGCACCTCGGAACTCCTGTTCTGGGCCAACGAGTCGACGCCATCCCCGGAGACCCTCGCCCAACAGGTCGAGGCCGTCAGGGTGTTGCCGCAGCTCGCCGCCCCGCCCAAGCAGCTCATCAAGGCGAAGGTCTTCGGGCCGGGCCTCTACTCCGAGCCCGACCGGTCCACCCCCGCCAAGGCGAAGATCGAGGACCACCTCGACTTCCTCTTCACCTACTACAAGGGCCAGGTGGAGCAGCGCCGTTGGTACGGCTTCTGGGACTACGGCGACATCATGCACACCTATGACACCGTCAGGCACCAGTGGCGGTACGACATCGGCGGCTACGCCTGGGACAACTCCGAGCTCTCGCCGGACCTGTGGCTGTGGTTCGCGTACATCAGGTCGGGCCGTGCGGACATCTTCCGGTTCGCCGAGGCGATGACCCGGCACACCGGCGAGGTCGACGTCTACCACCTGGGGCAGTGGGCCGGACTCGGCACCCGGCACGGCGTGCAGCACTACGCCGACAGTGCCAAGCAGCAGCGCATCGCCAACACGACCTACCGCCGCTACTACTACTTCCTCACCGCGGACGAGCGCGTCGGTGACCTCATGCACGCCAACGTCGACTCCGACGAGACGTTCCTCGTGCTCGACCCGCTGCGCAAGGTCCGCACCGACCCCTACACGCCCGACCGGCACGCCCTGTCGGTCGGCTTCGGCACCGACTGGAGCGGGCTGGTCTCGGCCTGGCTGACCGAGTGGGAGCGCAAGGGGCCCAAGTGGGAGAAGGCCAAGGCGCGCGTGCTGTCCACGATGGAGGGCATCGCCGCCCAGCCCAACGGGTTCGTGCAGGGCAGCGGGCTGTACGACCTCGACACGGGCAAGTTCGCGGTGGCCTCCACCCCGGTCGTCGGGGTCTCGCACCTGTCCGCCGTGTTCGGTCTCAACGAGCTGTGCGCCGAACTCATCGACCTCGTCGACATGCCGAAGTTCAACGAGGCGTACTTCGACTACTGCCGCTACTTCAACGCGACCAAGGCCGAGCAGGCGGCGCGGTACGGCACCAACTTCGGATCACTGCTGCTGTTCCAGGGACACTCGCGGCTGGACGCGTACGCGGCCGTGAAGACCGGGGACGCGAAGCTGGCCGCTCGCGCGTGGGACAAGTTCTACAACTCCGACGGGTACAAGGAGTCGGCGCCCTGGAAGACGGAGGCGTTGAGCGGGCCGGTGTCCCTGGTGGCGGGCAGTGAGGCGGCCTGGGTGGCGACGAACGACACCGCGCTGTACGGGCTGGCCGCCATCGAGAACCTGGCGCTTCTCGGGGACAAGATGCCGTAACGGTTCGTGGGGAACTGCGGGCCCGTTGTGGCTGGTCGCGCAGTTCCCCGCGCCCCTGAAGGGGCGCTTCAGTGCATCTTGGTCAGGATGCTCCGCACTCGTCGGGCATCCCTCAGGCGTTGTTCGTACGTCGCTCCCAGGGCCAGGAGAAGGAGGCCGGCCAAGGCCGGAGGAACCCAGCGGGGGAGGGCGTCGGTCACCTGGACGAGGTACGGGGCCAGTTCGTGCAGGGCGTCCAGGAGCAGTACCGCACCGCCCAGCAGGAGCGGGGCCTGGAGGTGGTGGCGGGCGCCCGCCAGGGTGACCACCAGGGCCGCCAGGCCGAGCAGCAGGGGGCGCGTCCAGTGGGGGTCGGCCCAGGCCGCGAAGAGGCTCGGCACGAGCGTGGCGGCCAGGCCGGGGGCGTACGCCGTCCAGGACGAGGTCCGCGGGTCGCGACGGTGGCGGAGGGCGCCGACCAGCAGAGCCGGGATCGTGACCGGGAGCGTGTAGGCCTCCGGGGTGTCCACCGCCCAGGCCGCCAGGCGGACCCAGGTGGCCGCGAGGAACAGGGCCGCGGCCGCGTAGCCGACTGCGCGGCGGTCCGTACGGATCGCCGTGCCCGCGGTGATCACTCCGCACAGGGCCAGGACCGTGGCGAGCAGGGGCAGGTCGGTGGCGGCCAGCGCGACGGCGAGCAGCCCGGCCGCCGCTCCGGTCGCCTCCACCGGCACGGTGGCCCTCGGGTCGCCGAGTCGCCACGCGAGCAGAGCCGCGGCCGCGGGGACCACCAGGACCAGCAGAGCGGTGTGTGGCGGTGACCAGTTGGCGGCGGCGCCGGTCGCGACGGCGAGTGCGGCACCGTGGACGAGGGCGGCCGGGGCCGTGAAGCGGGCGAGACGCCAGGAGGCTGCCGTGAAGAGGGCGATGAGTCCGGAGAGCACGACCAGGGTCGCGGTCTGGGAGGCGAGGGCCAGGAAGGCCAGGCTCGCGGAAGTGACCAGCGCGAGGACGAGGGCCGTGACGTGCTGCCGCAGGAACATCGCCGCCGTCAGGGCCCCGGCGGTCGCGGCGCTCTGCATCAACAGGCCCGCGAAGTAGGAGAGTTCGAGCACGGCGGGGAGGGTGAGTGCCGTGGCCCAGGCCAGGCCCAGAGCGCCTGCCGTGGCCCTGGGGCGCCAAGCCGTGTCCCGTACCGCCAGGGCGAGCACGGCCGCGACCGCTGCCAGGACCACCGGCACCGCCTCCGCGTGGGGCGGCCAGGCCACGTCCACGGTCACCGCCGTACGGGCGTCCGACGGGGCACCGGTCCACGACCGCGAGGCCCAGGCGAGCGGGCCCAGCACGACGACACCGACGACGGGCAGGGCCCACAGCAGGGCCAGCGCCTGTACGGCCCCGGAGGCCCAGGCCAGACCCCGGCGTACCGTCTCCGGCAGCCGGTCGAGTCGGAGTGCCGCCAACAGGGCGATACCGAAGGCCAGATGGGCCGGGGCGGTCCACAGCTCGGGCAGCAGGGACCGTGCCGTGCCGCCGAGCGCGACCACCACGAGGAGTCCGGAAATCAGGCCGAGCCCGAGCGCCTGCCCGTTCCCCCGCGCTGCCGTACGACCGCCCTGCCACGCGGCGGCCAGCGCGATCCCGCTCGCGAGGAGAAGGAGCGCCGCCGCACGGGCGGCGGCGCTCGGGCCGGAGGCTGCCCAGGACAGCCAGCCGGCGGCCAGTACGCCCAGGCCGCCCGCTCCGTACGCGCCGATCGCGGCGACCACGCGCAGGGACCTGGACGCGGTCCGGAGGGCCACGAGGGTGTCGAACCCGGCCGTCACCAGGAGCGCGGCCGTGAGCCCGTACGAGCCCGCGTCGGCCGCGATCGCCCAGAAGAACAGCGGGATTTGGGCCGCGACGAGGGCGGCCGGGCGGGGCAGGCGCAGCGCGGACGCGGGCGGCAGGAGGCCGTACGCCGACCAGAGTCCCGCCAGCAGGGCCGAGACGACCGCCGTGTACGGCGCCCCCGGCGTATCCGGGAACACGGCGCCGTGCAGCGCGACCGCGTCCAGGACCGTCAGTGCCAGCCCCAGGCCGGCCACCGACTCGGCCGTCGAGCGCAGCCCGCGCTTCAGCAGCGGGAGCGGCGCGGAGAGCGCGGCCAACGTGACCGCGCCGAGCACCAGGGCCCGGCCGGCGATCCCCAGGTGACCCCAGCTGACCAGCGTGAACACCATCGCCGCCACGGTGAGCAGGACACCGCCGAGCACCAGGAGCACGTTCTGCACGCTCGGTGCGCTCGCCTCGGGGCGCGGGGAGGCGGCGGGCGTGGGGCCGGTCGGCTGCGGCGGTTGCCACTTCGGCTGCCAGTTCTGCTGGAGCGCGGCGACCAGCCAGGCGCGTCGGACCAGCAACTGGGCTCGGCGGGCGTCCAGTTGCCACAGCTCGGCGTCGAGGAGCCGCAGCTCCTCGGCCGGGGGCGGGATGTGCGTCATGCCCTGAAGTGTGGGCTGGGTCACGCGGCGCGACATGAGTACGGGTACTCAAAACGTACTCGGATCCGATGCCAGACTCTCCCCATGGACTGGACCCGATACCGCTTCCGCAGCCTGTGGTCCCTGCCCGCGAAGCCCGCCGTCGTCTACGACGCACTGGAACGCGCCGAGGACTATCCCCGCTGGTGGCCGCAGGTGCGGGAGGTGCGACGGCTCGACGACACCACCGGCGTGATCACGATCCGCGCCGTGCTGCCGTACGACCTCGTCTTCACCGCGCGCGAGGTGCGGCGCGACCCGGCGGCCGGGGTGCTGGAGATCGCGATGAACGGAGACCTCGACGGCTGGGCGCGCTGGACGGTCAGCGCGGACGGCGACGGCAGCCTCGCCCGCTACGACCAGTTCACCGAGGTGCGCAAGCCGCTGCTCCGGCGCTTCGCCGTGCCCGGACGGCCGGTCTTCCTGGCCAACCACCGGGTGATGATGCGCGCCGGGCGGCGGGGGCTGGCCGCCTACCTGGAAGGGGTTTGAAGGAAACCCGCGGGGACCTGTATTGTTCAGTGCGTTCCCGGGCGATTAGCTCAGTGGGAGAGCGCTTCGTTCACACCGAAGAGGTCACTGGTTCGAACCCAGTATCGCCCACCGGGAAAAGCCGGTCCGTCTCAGACGGGCCGGCTTTCTTCATGCCCGGTCACGCCGCCGCGGGCAGGTCCGGGCGCAGCGGCCACGCCGGATCCACCGATTCCTCCGAGCCGCTGCGCGCGAACCAGGCCTGCAGGCCCCGCGCCTGGGCCGCGTGCCACACCGCCTGCAGGTTGTGCAGCTCCGGCGGTTCCAGCCGCTCCAGCCGGGCGGCGAAACGGCGCCCGACCGCCCGTACGACATCCAGCGCGGCCTGTGCGTCGGCAGCGGCGTCGTGCGCGCCGTCCAGAGCGACACCGTAGTGCTCGCACAGGTCGGTGAGGGTGCGGCGGCCCTTGCGGTAGCGGTCCAGGTGCTTGTCGAGGACCCGCGGATCCAGCACCAGCAGCGGCGAGGAATCCAGCCAGCGGTCCAGCGGCGAGGCGCGGTGGCGGCGCAACTCCCGGTCCAGGATCGTCAGATCGAACGGCGCGTTCATCACCACCAGCGGACGGCCGGCGGCCGCCTGCTCCGCCAGCGTCTCGGCTATCTCGAACATCACCGGCGCCGGCCAGCGGCCGTTGAGCTGGAGGTGTTCCTCCGTCAGCCCGTGCACCTCCGTCGCCCCTGCGGGCACCGGCACACCCGGGTTGACCAGCCACCGGCTCACTCGCGGCCGGGTGCCCGCGGCGTCCTGGACGACGACGGCGGCCGACACGATCCGGTCGGTCTCGACGTCCACGCCGGTCGTCTCGGTGTCGAAAGCGGCCAGGGGCCCTTCGTACCAGCACGTCATACCTTCTCAACCCCTCGTTCACCCACGGCAGCTGACGCACCGTCTTCTGCCCCGTTTGGTGATACCCGGGCTGTTTGCGACGTACGCCGGAAGGACACAACAGGAGTGCGGGTCTTTGCAGTTCAGCGGCCCGGTGTGGGATTCATGTGGCCCTTGTGAGGGCATGTCACTTGGCTTGGAAGGCTGTTGGTCATGGCGATAGCGCAGCCCGAGCGGGGCGGGCTGCTGCCCGAACGCACGGGCCCCCTTCGCGGGACACTCGCCACCACCGCCTGCATGGAGACACTGCAGGTGGGTTATCTGCACGCCGTCGCGGCGGCGGCCGGCTGCTCGTTGTCGCAACCCTTTCCGGACAACGGCATCGACTGGCACGTCAGCCACGGCTCGCCCGGACACACCGTCGACGACGAGGTCACCATCAAGGTGCAGCTCAAATGCACCTACCAGGTCGCGCCCAACCCTCCCGGCCGCTTCTTCTCCTTCACGCTCGACAACGACCACCTGCGCAAACTCGCCCGCACCCCGGTGTCGGTCCACAAGATCCTGGTGGTGATGCTCGTGCCGAGAACCCAGGACGACTGGCTGCGCGCCGGCCACGACCGACTGGACCTCAGACACTGCTGTTACTGGGTCAACCTCGCCGGCCACCCCATCACCGGCCGGAACCGGACCACCGTGCGGATCCCCACCAACCGCATCTTCGACGACCGGGCGCTGTGCGAGATCATGACGCGCGTCGGGACGGGAGGCAGACCATGACCCACCGCCCGCTCCAGGAGCCACTGCGTGTGGTGCGCCCCCACCCGGAGGCCCACTGGGACCGTTCACCGACGCCCGACGAGGTCGACCCTGCCGTCCTGAGCGCCCTGCTGCACCGGCACGGCTGGCAGCGGCGCGGCGGCGCCCCCGGACGCTACGGCCGCTGGACGCCACCAGGACCGGGCGGCGGCGGAACCAGCCTGCTCGTGCCCGAGAGCCGCGCCTTCCCCGACAGCGAGGACCTCCTCGGCGAGGCCCTGGTCGCCCTGTCCCGCAGCGGCACGCCCTCCGCGCGCGAGGTGCTCGTCGGCCTCGCCGTGCCCAGCGACGAGATCCGCTGGTGGCGGGATGTCCCGACCGGCCCCGCCGACACCACGCCCTGGACCGTCGAGGAACACCTGCGCGCCGCCGCCCGCCAGACCCTGCTCGCCGGCGCCCTCGCCACACGCGCGCGTGCCGGCTACTACGGCGCCCGATATCGCCGTACGGCAGCCGCCTCCCTGGACAACGTCCTGGTCGGCTCCGCAGCCGGTGGGCGCCGACTCACCGCCTTCGTGCCCGTCGGCACCGGCCGCCCCCTCGCCGTCCGGCTCCACCAGGCGCTCCACGCCACCCGCGAGGCCATCGACTACCGACGGGCCACCGGGGGCATGGACGCCTTCGACGGCGCCGTGGAGGCGGGGGTCAGCCGCGAACTCACCGAGGCGCTGATCGCCCTCGTACGCGGCACGGAGGGCGCGCGCATCGCCGTCGAGTGGGCGCCCGCAGCCGGGGTCCCCGACGGATGCGCGGCCTCCGCCGAGGCCGTGGAGTTCTCGCCGGGCGACCTGTCCGTGCTGCGCGAGGCCGGGGCCCGCTTCCTGCGCGAGGAGCCCTCCGTCGCGGTGCGGATCACCGGCACGGTCGTGCGGATGCGCAGGTCGGGGCCGCGCGGCGACGGATCGGTACGGCTGCGGGTGATCGCCGGCGCCGAGATACCGCACGTCCGGCTGACCCTGGACGAGGAGGCGTACCGGATCGCCGGGCACGCCCACCTCGTCGGACTCCCGGTCCGGGTGCACGGCAGGCTGGAGAGCCGCGGCGGCTTCCGCCGGCTCACCGGGGCCACGGGCGTGGTGCCCGTGCAGGTGGACGAGGCCGAGCGGGACCGGCTGATGAAGTCCCTCCAGGAGAATCTCGACTTCTTCGAGGAGGCCTGCGAAGGGTCGGGCGAGGAGCCCTTCGAGGAGTCCCGCGCAGGGGACTGATTTCGCGCTGGTGGGTGCCGGGTCGGTACGATCCCCTATTGCGCGCGCTCCCGGTATGGCGCCGCACCCACCTTCAGTCAGGAGAGACCGGTGTCAGACGTCCGTGTGATCATCCATCGCGATTCCGAGCGGGAAGAGCGCGTGGTGACGACGGGCACTACGGCCGCCGAGCTCTTCGCCGGCGAGCGCTCGATCGTCGCCGCGCGCGTGGGAGGCGAGCTCAGGGACCTCGCGTACGTCCTGTCCGAGGGCGAGGAGGTCGAGGGCGTCGAGATCTCCTCCGAGGACGGTCTCAACATCCTGCGCCACTCGACCGCGCACGTGATGGCGCAGGCCGTGCAGGAGCTCTTCCCCGAGGCCAAGCTGGGCATCGGCCCGCCGGTCAAGGACGGCTTCTACTACGACTTCGACGTCGAGAAGCCGTTCACGCCCGAGGATCTCAAGGCCATCGAGAAGAAGATGCAGGAGATCCAGAAGCGCGGTCAGCGTTTCAGCCGTCGTGTGGTGACCGACGAGGCGGCCCGTGAGGAGCTGGCGTCCGAGCCGTACAAGCTGGAGCTGATCGGCATCAAGGGCTCCGCGTCCTCCGACGACGGCGCGGACGTGGAGGTCGGCTCCGGCGAGCTGACGATCTACGACAACCTCGACGCCAAGACCGGCGACCTGTGCTGGAAGGACCTGTGCCGCGGTCCCCACCTGCCCTCCACTCGCAACATCCCGGCGTTCAAGCTGATGCGCAACGCGGCCGCCTACTGGCGCGGCAGCGAGAAGAACCCGATGCTCCAGCGCATCTACGGCACCGCGTGGCCGACCAAGGACGAGCTGAAGGCGCACCTCGACTTCCTCGCCGAGGCCGAGAAGCGCGACCACCGCAAGCTGGGCAGCGAGCTCGACCTGTTCTCCATCCCCGAGCAGATCGGCTCCGGCCTCGCCGTCTTCCACCCCAAGGGCGGCATCATCCGCCGGGTGATGGAGGACTACTCGCGCCGCCGTCACGAGGAGGAGGGCTACGAGTTCGTCTACACCCCGCACGCGACGAAGGGGAAGCTCTTCGAGCAGTCGGGCCACCTGGACTGGTACGCCGACGGCATGTACCCGCCCATGCAGCTCGACGAGGGCGTGGACTACTACCTCAAGCCCATGAACTGCCCGATGCACAACCTGATCTTCGACGCGCGCGGCCGCTCCTACCGCGAACTGCCGCTGCGCCTCTTCGAGTTCGGGACCGTGTACCGGTACGAGAAGTCGGGCGTCGTGCACGGCCTCACGCGTGCGCGTGGCTTCACGCAGGACGACGCGCACATCTACTGCACCCGTGAGCAGATGTCGGAGGAGCTCGACAAGACGCTCACCTTCGTCCTCGGCCTGCTGCGCGACTACGGCCTGACCGACTTCTACCTGGAGCTGTCCACCAAGGACCCGGAGAAGTTCGTCGGCTCGGACGAGGCCTGGGACGAGGCCACGGAGACGCTGCGGCAGGTGGCGGAGAAGCAGGGCCTCCCGCTCGTGCCCGACCCGGGCGGCGCCGCCTTCTACGGACCGAAGATCTCCGTCCAGACCAAGGACGCGATCGGCCGGACCTGGCAGATGTCGACGATCCAGCTGGACTTCAACCTGCCGGAGCGCTTCGAGCTGGAGTACACCTCGCCCGACGGCTCCAAGCAGCGCCCGGTCATGATCCACCGGGCCCTGTTCGGCTCCATCGAGCGGTTCTTCGCGGTGCTCCTGGAGCACTACGCGGGCGCCTTCCCGGCCTGGCTGGCCCCGGTCCAGGCGGTCGGTATCCCGATCGGCGACGCGCACGTCGAGTACCTGGAGAAGTTCGCCGCGGCCGCCAAGAAGAAGGGGCTGCGCATCGAGGTGGACTCCTCCTCGGACCGGATGCAGAAGAAGATCCGCAACGCCCAGAAGCAGAAGGTGCCCTTCATGGTCATCGCGGGCGACGAGGACATGTCGGGCGGCTCGGTCTCCTTCCGCTACCGCGACGGCTCGCAGGAGAACGGCATCCCGTTCGACGAGGCCATCGCGAAGATCGTGAAGGTCGTGGAGGAGCGGGCGCAGGTCTGACGCCTGTTGCGCGAGAGGCCCTCGGGAGGCCCCCGGGAAGCTCAGCTTCCCGGGGGCCTTTCGTCGTCCTCCCGCGCGAACACCTGGAGCAGCCAGGAGGCGAAGGTCCCGGTCACCGCGCCGAGCAGGGCCAGCCCGATGGCCATTACCCCCACCGCGATCAGGCGCCCGACCGGGGTGACCGGTACGACATCGCCGTAGCCGACGGTGGCGAGGGTGGCGCAGGTCCACCAGACGGCGTCGCCGAAGGTGCGGATGGTCGCGCCGGGCGCGTGGTGCTCCTGCTGGTAGACGGCGAGGGCACCGGTGAAGCCCAGCAGAAGGGCCGCCATACCGGCGTAGACGATCACGCGCGCGTGCAGGGCGAGCCGGGGCCGTCCGTGCCGGCGCTGCACGGCCTCGTACATCTTCACCACCCTGAGCGGCCGCAGCAGCGGCAGGAGCAGTACCACGGTGTCCAGCACATGCGTCCGTACGAAGCCCAGCCGCTGACCGCTGAGGCGCCAGCGCACCGCGTAGTCGACGGCGAACAGCGCCCAGGCGGCCAGCGTCACCGCGAGGCAGAGGTCGAGCGCGGCATCCGGGAGAGAGCCGGCCAGGACCTGGAGCGCGTACGCGGCGAGGAAGGCCAGGGAGGCGACGGCGAGGGGGATCTCGGTGCGCTGCTCCCAGCGGGCCGCTCGGAGGGGCGCGGTGTCGAGGGGCGGGCGGTCCGGTGGGCCGTGGGTGTGCTGGGATCGGGTGCCGTGGGTGTCGGGTTCGTCGGTGCCGTGGGTTTCGTGACCTGGTGTGTCGTGGCCCGGGTGGTCGCTGGTGCTGTGGGTCTTGCGCGCGTCGGTGTCGTGGCCTTCGTTCTCGCCGGTGCCGTGGGCCCTGCTTGCGTCGGAACCGTGCGCCTCGCGCGCGTCGGAGCCGTCGGCCCTGCGCGCGTCGTTGCCGTCGGTCTCGTGCCCGTTGCCGTCGGGGCGCGTGCCGCTGTCGTCGTCCACCTGCCCAGCTTGGCCCGGGCTGCTTTTCGCACAACCCCGCCGACACGGCGCGAACGGGCGAAGCAATATGCTGCTTTGCATGACGAGTGAGCCGGAGCAGCAGTTGGGAGTGGGGACGCAGGACGCGTTCCAGCGTCTGTGGACCCCCCACCGGATGGCCTACATCCAGGGCGAGAACAAGCCGACCGGCCCGGGTGCCGACGACGGCTGCCCCTTCTGCTCGATTCCGGCCAAGTCCGACGAGGACGGTCTGATCGTCCGGCGCGGCCGGCTGGTGTACGCGGTGCTCAACCTCTACCCCTACACCGGTGGCCATCTGATGGTCGTGCCCTACCGTCATGTGGCCGACTACACCGACCTCACCGAGCCGGAGACCGCCGAGCTGGCCGCGCTGACCAAGCAGGCGATGACGGCCCTGCGGACGGCCTCCGGGGCGCACGGCTTCAACATCGGCATGAACCAGGGGACCGTCGCCGGCGCCGGCATCGCCGCCCATCTCCACCAGCACATCGTCCCGCGCTGGGGCGGCGACACGAACTTCATGCCGGTCGTCGGTCATACGAAGGTGCTGCCGCAGCTGCTGGGCGACACCCGCAAGATGCTGGCGGAGGCCTGGCCGGGCGAGCAGTGACACGGGGGCCGCCGGTCCGCGGCCCCCTCACCCGTACGAGCCCGTACGAGCCCCTACGCGCCTCTACGCGTCGTAGAGATCCGCCTTCTGTGGCGCGACGTCCTGCACCTGCGTGCTCAGGAAGCCCGCCCGCGTGCCGAACTCCTTGGTGTCCACGCCGTTGTCCCGCAGGACCCGGATCGCCGCCGCGTGCACGACCCGCAGGACCGGGGTCGCGGCGCGCAACGCGTCGTCGGCCATGAAGCGGTGCCGCCACGGCTTGTCCGCCCAGGCGTGCCGCAGACCGAACGGCTCGGGCAGGGCCAGCGAGCCGCCGAGCCAGTTGAGCAGCGGTGGAAACCGGGTCAGCGGCGCCCGGGCGGTGAGCCGGACCACCTCGTCCGCGTCGACCAGCGGCAGCTTGATCTTCTTGGTCTCCCAGAACTTGACCTGCTTGGCGACTTCCTTCTCCTTGGCCGCCGGCTTCGTGGTGAACAGTCCGTGCACCGGCCCCAGGGCGTGCCCGGTGACCTCGATGCGCAGCGTCTCGTGCAGCACGGTCACCGTGATCAGCATGGTCAGGACCAGCTGCCCCTCCCACAGGGTCCACTGGACGCCCAGGTAGTGCCGGTCGCCGCCGCCGAACTGCTGCTTGTTGCAGATGTCCTGTATCGCGTGGGTCTTGACCTGGTAGGCGTCCACGTCCGTGCCTCCCGGCCGGGACACCTCCTTCGCGCCCTCCGCGATCGGCGTGACGATCCAGTGGCGCACGGACGGCTTCGGGAAGCCGCCGGTGTTGATCGTGTTGCGCTCCAGCATGCGCAACTGGTCGTGGATGGAGCGGATGACGTCCCAGCTGCGGAAGGGGTGGATCTCCCGGGTCGGGTCGGCGGACACCAGGTCCTCGGCCAACTGCCAGCTGCCCCACCGGGTGCCCATGCCGAGTATCCCCTTGGGACCGGCGTAGAAGACCGAGTTCGACTGCTGTTCGGCGCTGAGCGTGGCCAGGGACTGGCGCAACTGCTCGGCCGCGGTCTCGCCGGGGTTGCTCGGCACCGCCTCGGGCACCTTCGCGCCGACGCTGCTGCCCGCCAGCAGACTGGCCCAGCGCTCCCTCAGATCCCTCGCGGTGCGCTCGCAGATCTGCTTGGCCCAGAACCAGCCGACCACGGGCAGAGCCACGCACGCGCGTGCGTACAAGCCCCAGAAGCCGGAGAACGGCATCTTGATCAGGAAGAGCACCGCGAGCGCGCCCATCGCGACGAGCAGCGCCGTGGCGAACGCGCCGGCCTGCTTGTCCTCACGCCTGGCGATGTTGGTGCGCAGTATGAAGACCATCAGCCAGACGAGGAGCCCCGGCAGGAAGAGCACACCGCACAGCACCATCACGGCGGTCAGCCAGTTGTCGCGGTCCCGGCGGATGTTGTTCGCCGCGAGACAATGCTCGACCACGACCTGCGGCTCGGCGCCGAAGGACTGGATGAGGGGCTTGCGGCCCACGCCCAGCATGCGGGTGATCACGGCCGTGGAGAACGCCTCACCCAGGTTGGGGCGGAAGATCTTCGCCCACCGGCGGCCGCCCTTGACGGCCGACTGGTGCCATTCGTTGTTGGCCTTGAGGATCTCCTCCACCGGATTGTCCCGATAGGCCGCCGAGGCCAGAGCGAACGTCGCCGTCTGCGCCTCGTCGCCCGTGCGCGGCACCTGCGGACCGAAGATGTCCGCGTAACCGCCGTCAACGGTCATTCCCGCCCCCGATCGCCGCCGGACTCACCCACTGCGGCTTTCCCGACTTCCTTGCTTCGCACACCTGTTGATCAGGTCATCAGCGTATCCGTACGCGCTGACATTAATCGGCGGACGGCCGAAGCCGCCCGCCGATTCGGAGGGGAGCGTTCCACGAACGTCACCCGAGGGGCCCCGGACGCCACTTGTGCGCCGTCCGGACCCAACTACGAGGCGACCCGCGCCTCTTCACGGATCCGCTCGGCGATCTGCGGCGGCATGGGTTCGTGCCGCGCGTAGGAGCGGCTGAAACGCGCGGTGCCGTGCGACAGGGACCGGAGGTCGACCGCGTACCGGCCGATCTCGATCTCGGGCACCTCGGCCTTGATGAGCGTGCGCCCGCCGTTGGTCTGCTCGGTGCCCAGCACCCGGCCGCGCCGCCCCGACAGGTCGCTCATCACGGCGCCCACGTAGTCGTCGCCGACCAGCACGGACACCTCGGCGACCGGCTCCAGCAGATGGATCCTCGCGTCGGCCGCCGCCTCCCTGAGGGCCAGCGCCCCGGCCGTCTGGAACGCGGCGTCCGAGGAGTCCACGGAGTGCGCCTTGCCGTCCAGCAGCGTCACCCGGACATCGATGAGCTGATGGCCGGTGGCGACCCCCTTGGCCGCCTGCGCCCGTACGCCCTTCTCGACGGACGGGATGAACTGCCGCGGCACCGCGCCGCCGACGACCTTGTCCACGAACTCGATGCCCGAGCCGCCGGGCAGCGGCTCCACCTCGATCTCGCAGATGGCGAACTGCCCGTGCCCGCCGGACTGCTTCACATGGCGCCCGCGCCCGGTCGACGTGTCGGCGAAGGTCTCGCGCAGGGAGACCCGGTGCGGTACGACGTCCACCTGCACCCCGTAGCGGCTGCGCAGCCGCTCCAGTGCCACATCGGCGTGCGCCTCGCCCAGGCACCACAGGACGACCTGGTGGGTGTCCTGGTTCTGTTCGAGCCGCATGGTCGGATCCTCGGCGACCAGCCGGGCCAGGCCCTGCGAGAGCTTGTCCTCGTCCGCCTTGCTGTGCGCCTGGATCGCGAGCGGCAGCAGCGGGTCCGGCATCTCCCACGGCTCCATGAGCAGCGGGTCGTCCTTGGCGGAGAGGGTGTCACCGGTCTCCGCGCGGCTGAGCTTGGCCACGCACGCGAGGTCGCCCGCGATGCAGTGCGACAGCGAGCGCTGCTGCTTGCCGAAGGGAGCGGACAGCGCGCCGATGCGTTCGTCGACGTCGTGGTCCTCGTGCCCGCGGTCGGCGAGCCCGTGCCCGGAGACATGGACCGTCACGTCCGGACGCAGCGTCCCGGAGAAGACCCGCACCAGCGAGATCCGGCCGACGTACGGGTCGGACGCCGTCTTCACGACCTCCGCGACCAGCGGCCCCTCGGTGTCGCACGCCTTGATATCACGCGGCTTGCCGTCGATGGTCGTCACGCCCGGCGTGGGGTGCTCGAACGGTGTCGGGAAGCCGCCCGTGATCAGCTCCAGCAGCTCGACCGTGCCGAGCCCCTGCCTGGCGCCGTCGGCCGCGGGGGCTGCGGCCAGGACCGGATGGAACACCCCGCGCGCGACGGCCCGCTCCAGGTCCTGCACGAGCGTCTTGAAGTCGATCTCCTCGCCGCCCAGATAGCGGTCCATGAGGGTCTCGTCCTCGCTCTCCGAGATGATCCCCTCGATCAGCCGGTTGCGGGCATCCTCGATCCCCGGCAGCAGGTCCTCGCCCGGTTCGGACTCCTTGCGCTCCCCGGACGAGTAGTCGAACAGCTTCTGCGACAGCAGTCCGGTCAGCCCGGTCACGGGCGCGTGCCCGTCGGGGCCCTGCGGGGCGCGCAGCGGGAGATACAGCGGGAGCACGGCGTCGGGGTCGTCGCCGCCGAAGGCCTGCGCGCAGATCCGCGTCATCTCCTCGAAGTCCGCCCGCGCGGCCTCCAGATGCGTGATGACGATCGCCCGGGGCATCCCGACGGCCGCGCACTCCTCCCACACCATGCGTGTGGAGCCGTCCACCCCGTCCGAGGCCGAGACGACGAAAAGGGCCGCGTCCGCCGCTCGCAGACCGGCCCTGAGTTCCCCGACGAAGTCGGCGTATCCGGGGGTGTCCAGAAGATTGATCTTGTACCCGTCCCATTCGACGGGCACCAGGGAGAGCTGTACCGAGCGTTGCTGCCGGTGCTCGATCTCGTCGTAGTCCGAGACGGTGCCGCCGTCCTCCACGCGGCCCGCCCGGTTCACTGCTCCCGCGGTGAGCGCGAGAGCTTCCACCAATGTCGTCTTGCCCGATCCGGAGTGGCCGACCAGCACCACATTCCGTACGGACGCGGGGTGGTCGGCCGCTGTTGCCCTGCCGGCGGCTCCGGGGTGTGCGTTCGCCTTGTCGCCCATGGCCTTGCCTCCCGTGCACGGTGAGGTCTCTGTGGGCGCGGACATGCGGACCCGCGTGCGGTGCGGCTCCGGTGACGCCCGCGGTCCTTCGAGCTTTCCACTCCCGTCACGGTGCGTCCATACGACGGACGCGATCGCCCGGTGACCTGGATGCCACGAGCCCGTGACACGGCTACGGGTGCCCGGCCGTCACCCACGCGCGCGCGTGGCTACGATGGGCCAGCCGGTGGCCAGCAGGGGCCGCGCGGCGAAACCGACCCTCGGGAAGGCCATGCTGAACAAGTACGCGCGTGCTTTCTTCACGCGTGTTCTCACGCCGTTCGCCTCGTTTCTGATCAGAAGGGGCGTCAGCCCCGACACGGTCACACTCCTCGGCACCGCCGGAGTGGTCGCGGGCGCGCTGGTCTTCTACCCCATGGGCGAGTTCTTCTGGGGCACGGTCGTGATCACGCTGTTCGTGTTCTCCGACCTCGTCGACGGCAACATGGCCCGCCAGCTCGGCCGCTCCAGCCGCTGGGGCGCCTTCCTGGACTCCACGCTCGACCGCGTCGCCGACGGCGCGATCTTCGGCGGCTTCGCCCTCTGGTACGCCGGGGGCGGCGACGACATCACCCTGTGCGCGGTCTCCATCTTCTGCCTGGCCAGCGGCCAGGTGGTGTCGTACACCAAGGCCCGCGGCGAGTCGATCGGGCTGCCGGTCGCCGTCAACGGCCTCGTCGAGCGCGCCGAGCGCCTGGTGATCGCCCTGACTCTGGCGGGCCTCGCGGGCCTGCACAAGTTCGGCGTGCCCGGCATCCAGTACCTGCTGCCGATCGCCCTGTGGATCGTCGCCGTCGGCAGCCTGATCACGCTGATCCAGCGGGTCGTCACGGTCCGCCGGGAGTCCGCGGAGGCCGAGCAGGCCGCGGAGGCCGTGCAGGCCGCGGACGAGCCCTCCGCCACCGGTCCGGCTGCCGGGGAGTCCCGGGAGCAGGGGAGCGAGGCCGCGAAGTGAGCGCGCAGGACCGGCTGACGGACTCGCTGTACGGCCTCGGCTGGGGCGTGGTGAAGAAGCTCCCCGAGCCGGTCGCCGTACGCCTCGGCCGGAGCATCGCCGACCTGGCCTGGAAACGGCGCGGCAAGGGCGTGCTCCGGCTGGAGAGCAACTACGCGCGCGTGCTCCCCGACGCGAGCCCTCAGCGTCTCGCCGAGCTCTCGCGCGCGGGCATGCGCTCGTACCTGCGCTACTGGATGGAGTCCTTCCGGCTGCCCGCCTGGAGCAAGGACCGCATCAAGAGCGGCTTCGACCCCAAGGGCCTGCACCACCTCACCGACGGACTCGCAGCCGGCAAGGGCGTCGTCCTCGCGCTGCCGCACATGGCCAACTGGGACCTCGCCGGCGCCTGGGTCACCACCAAGCTGGAGACACCGTTCACCACGGTCGCCGAACGGCTCAAGCCGGAGACGCTGTATGACCGTTTCGTCGCCTACCGCGAGGGCCTGGGCATGGAGGTGCTCCCGCACAGCGGCGGCACCGCCTTCGGCACGCTGGCCAGGCGGCTGCGCGACGGCGGTCTGGTCTGCCTGGTAGCCGAGCGCGATCTGTCGTCGTCCGGGGTCGAGGTCCGGTTCTTCGGCGAGGCGACCCGCATCCCCGCGGGCCCGGCTCTGCTGGCCCAGCAGACGGGCGCGCTGCTGCTGCCGGTGACCCTCTGGTACGACGACTCGCCCGTCATGCAGGGCCGGGTGCACCCCCCGGTCGAGGTGCCCGAGACAGGTACGCGGGCCGAAAAGACGTCTGTCATGGCACAGGCGCTGGCCGATGCCTTCGCCACCGGGATCGCCGACCATCCGGAGGACTGGCACATGCTGCAGCGCTTGTGGCTGAAGGACCTCGAGCCCCGACCGTCGGACGGGGCGCGCCCGTGAGGATCGGCATCGTCTGCCCGTACTCCTGGGACGTACCGGGTGGTGTCCAGTTCCACATCCGCGATCTCGCCGAGTACTTCATCCGCCTGGGCCACGAGGTGTCCGTCCTCGCCCCGGCCGACGACGACACCCCGCTGCCGCCGTACGTCGTCTCGGCCGGCCGCGCGGTCCCGGTGCCGTACAACGGCTCGGTGGCCCGTCTGAGCTTCGGTTTCCTGTCGGCGGCACGGGTGCGCCGCTGGCTGCACGACGGCGAGTTCGACGTGGTGCACATCCATGAGCCGTCCTCGCCGTCGCTCGGCCTGCTGACCTGCTGGATCGCTTCGGGACCGATCGTCGCGACCTTCCACACCTCGAACCCGCGCTCCAGGGTCATGGTCGCGGCGTACTCGATCCTCCAGGCCGCCCTGGAGAAGATCAGCGCCCGGATCGCCGTCAGCGAGTACGCCCGCAACACGCTTGTCGAACACCTCGGCGGCGACGCGGTGGTGATCCCCAACGGCGTGGACGTGGACTTCTTCGCCAAGGCCGAGCCGAAGCCGGAGTGGCAGGGCGACACGATCGGCTTCATGGGCCGCATCGACGAACCCCGCAAGGGCCTGCCGGTGCTGATGAAGGCCCTGCCGAAGATCCTCGCCGAGCGCCCGGGGACCCGGCTGCTGGTCGCCGGGCGCGGCGACGAGGAGGAGGCGGTGGAGTCGCTTCCCGAGGAGCTGCGCGCGCGTGTGGAGTTCCTCGGCATGGTCAGCGACGAGGACAAGGCACGCTTCCTGCGCAGCGTCGACCTGTACGTCGCCCCCAACACCGGCGGCGAGAGCTTTGGGATCATCCTGGTCGAGGCCATGTCGGCGGGCGCCCCGGTGCTCGCCTCCGACCTCGACGCCTTCGCCCAGGTTCTGGACCAGGGCGCGGCGGGCGAGCTCTTCGCCAACGAGGACGCGGACGCGCTCGCCGAGGCGGCGGTACGGCTGCTGGGCGACCCGGCGCGGCTGTCCGAACTGCGCGCGCGCGGCAGCACGCACGTCCGCCGGTTCGACTGGTCGACCGTCGGGGCGGACATCCTGTCGGTCTACGAGACGGTGACGTCGGGCGCGGCGGCGGTGGCGGCGGCGGACGACGACCGGGGGTGGGGGCTGCGGGCACGGCTGAGGCTCGCCCGCGACTGATCGCCGACCTCGGGGCCGGGCTGGGCCGGAGTCGGTGAGCGGATCACGGCACCGGTTCACCGGCCCTCGGCAGCGCGGACCGGTCGGACCCCCGGGCACGGCTCCGCGTCGGCTGCCGCTTCCCGCGTCGACCCGCCCCGATAGCCTTGCTGCCCGTGACTCCCACCCTCATCTGGATTCTCGTCGCGCTGGTCGCGATCGGCCTTTATCTGAGCTGGACCGCGGGCCGTCTCGACCGGCTGCACGCCAGGATCGACGCCACGCGCGCGGGCCTGGACGCGCAGCTGCTCCGCCGGGCCTCCGTGACCCAGGAGCTGGCCACCTCGGGCGTGCTCGATCCGGCCGCGTCGATCGTCCTGTACGAGGCCGCGCACGCCGCGCGGCAGGCGGAGGAGGAGCAGCGGGAGGTCGCCGAGAGCGAGCTGAGCCAGGCGCTGAGGGCCGTGTTCGCGGAGCCCGCCCAGGTGGAGGCGGTGCGCGAGGCGCCCGGGGGAGAGGCGGCCGCCCATGAACTGACCGAGGCGGTACGCCGGGTCCCCATGGCCCGCCGCTTCCACAACGACGCCGTGGGCGCCGCCCGCCGCCTGCGCCAGCACCGCAAGGTCCGCTGGTTCCGCCTGGCCGGCCACGCCCCCTTCCCGATGGCCTTCGAAATGGACGACGAGCCACCGGCGGCCTTGGTGGACCGGGCCGGGTAGGGGTTATAAGACGCGGCTTCCGGCTGGGAAGCCGGGTCACGAGTCGCCGGGCCCTGGTGGACCGGGGCCGGGCCGGGCCATGACTGACGTCGGCCGCCAACGTCCTTGCGTGTCCTGGAGGGCTACCAGATCCGGCCACCGAGTTGCGCAGCTCCCCCGCACTGCCCATCCGCCGCTTCGCTGGCTGGCGCGGCCCGCCCCCCGAACCCCACAGCGGAAAAAACGATCCACCGCCTCCCCATTGGCCCTTGCTGTGGCCTGGTCCGGTGGCGTTTCCTCGGTGCTGCAGCAGTCCCTTTCACTTCAGCGAGGTCAACCCGTGTCCAGCATCGAGAACCAGGCTCCCGAGACCGGCACCGCGCGCGTGAAGCGCGGTATGGCGGAGCAGCTCAAGGGCGGCGTGATCATGGACGTCGTCACGCCGGAGCAGGCGAAGATCGCGGAGGACGCGGGCGCCGTCGCCGTCATGGCGCTGGAGCGGGTCCCGGCCGACATCCGCAAGGACGGCGGCGTGGCGCGCATGTCCGACCCGGACATGATCGAGGGCATCATCGAGGCCGTCTCGATCCCGGTCATGGCCAAGTCCCGCATCGGCCACTTCGTCGAGGCCCAGGTCCTGCAGTCCCTCGGCGTCGACTACATCGACGAGTCCGAGGTCCTCACCCCGGCCGACGAGGTCAACCACTCCGACAAGTGGTCCTTCACGACCCCCTTCGTCTGCGGTGCCACCAACCTGGGCGAGGCCCTGCGCCGCATCGCCGAGGGCGCGGCCATGATCCGCTCCAAGGGCGAGGCCGGCACCGGAAACGTCGTCGAGGCCGTCCGCCACCTGCGCCAGATCAAGAACGAGATCGCCAGGCTCCGCGGCTACGACAACCACGAGCTGTACGCCGCCGCCAAGGAGCTGCGCGCCCCGTACGAGCTGGTCAAGGAGGTCGCCGAGCTCGGCAAGCTCCCCGTGGTGCTGTTCTCCGCCGGTGGCGTCGCCACCCCCGCCGACGCCGCGCTGATGCGCCAGCTCGGCGCCGAGGGCGTCTTCGTCGGCTCGGGCATCTTCAAGTCCGGCGACCCCGCCAAGCGCGCCGCCGCCATCGTGAAGGCGACCACCTTCTACGACGACCCGAAGATCATCGCGGACGCGTCCCGCAACCTCGGCGAGGCCATGGTCGGCATCAACTGCGACACGCTCCCCGAGACCGAGCGCTACGCCAACCGCGGCTGGTAGCCACTCATGAGCACTCCTGTCATAGGCGTCCTGGCCCTCCAGGGCGACGTCCGGGAGCACCTCGTGGCCCTGGCCGCGGCCGACGCCGTGGCCAGGCCGGTGCGGCGCCCCGACGAACTCGCCGAGGTGGACGGCCTCGTCATCCCCGGAGGCGAGTCCACCACCATCTCCAAACTGGCCGTCCTGTTCGGCGTGATGGAGCCCCTTCGTGCGCGCGTGCGCGGCGGCATGCCGGTCTACGGCACCTGCGCGGGGCTGATCATGCTGGCCGACAAGATCCTCGACCCGCGCTCGGGCCAGGAGACGATCGGCGGCATCGACATGATCGTGCGCCGCAACGCCTTCGGACGTCAGAACGAGTCCTTCGAGGCGGCAGTCGACGTGAAGGGCGTTCCGGGCGCCCCTGTGGAGGGCGTCTTCATCCGCGCCCCCTGGGTGGAGTCCGTCGGCGCCGAGGCCGAGGTGCTCGCCGAGCACGGCGGCCACATCGTCGCGGTCCGTCAGGGCAACGCGCTCGCCACGTCGTTCCACCCGGAACTGACCGGCGACCACCGCGTGCACTCTCTCTTTGTCGACATGGTGCGCGCGTACCGGACGCGGGAGTCCTTGTAGGATCTCAGGCGTTGGTTGCAGAGATGGGTTACGCGAAGGAGACAGGCAGATGTCCGGCCACTCTAAATGGGCCACGACGAAGCACAAGAAGGCCGTGATCGACGCCAAGCGCGGCAAGCTCTTCGCGAAGCTGATCAAGAACATCGAGGTCGCGGCGCGCATGGGCGGCGTGGACCTGGACGGCAATCCGACGCTGTACGACGCCGTGCAGAAGGCGAAGAAGTCGTCGGTTCCGAACAAGAACATCGACTCCGCGATCAAGCGTGGCGGCGGTCTCGAGGCCGGCGGCGCCGACTACGAGACGATCATGTACGAGGGCTACGGCCCCAACGGTGTCGCGGTGCTCATCGAGTGCCTGACCGACAACCGCAACCGCGCCGCCTCCGACGTGCGTGTCGCCATGACCCGCAACGGCGGCAACATGGCCGACCCCGGTTCGGTGTCGTACCTCTTCCACCGCAAGGGCGTCGTCATCGTCCCCAAGGGCGACCTCACCGAGGACGACGTGCTCGGCGCGGTCCTGGACGCGGGCGCCGAGGAGGTCAACGACCTGGGCGAGTCCTTCGAGATCCTCAGCGAGGCCACCGACCTGGTCGCCGTCCGCACCGCTCTCCAGGACGCCGGGATCGACTACGACTCCGCCGACGCCAACTTCGTCCCGACCATGCAGGTCGAGCTGGACGAGGAGGGCGCCAGGAAGATCTTCCGGCTGATCGACGCCCTCGAGGACAGCGACGACGTCCAGAACGTCTTCGCCAACTTCGACGTCAGCGACGAGGTCATGGAAAAGGTCGACGCCTGAGCCGACGCTCAGCTGCCAACGGGCCGACGGGACACACCCGTCGGCCCGTCGCTTTGTCGGTGGCACCCGATAGCCTGCACAAACAGGCGAATCGAAGAGAGGGGGGCGCGTGCGCGTACTCGGGGTGGACCCCGGTCTCACGCGATGCGGCGTCGGCGTGGTCGAGGGGGTCGCTGGCCGCCCGCTCACGATGATCGGCGTGGGGGTCGTCCGCACGCCCGTGGACGCCGAGTTGGGGCAGCGGCTCGTCGCCGTCGAGCAGGGCATCGAGCAGTGGCTGGACGAGTACCGGCCCGAATGCGTCGCCGTGGAGCGGGTGTTCAGCCAGCACAACGTCCGTACGGTCATGGGCACCGCCCAGGCCAGCGCCGTCGCCATGCTGTGCGCCGCCCGCCGCGGCATCCCCGTCGCCCTGCACACCCCGAGCGAGGTCAAGGCCGCCGTCACCGGCAGCGGCCGCGCCGACAAGGCCCAGGTCGGTGCCATGGTCACCCGCCTGCTGCGGCTCGACGCGCCGCCCAAGCCGGCCGACGCCGCCGACGCCCTCGCACTCGCCATCTGCCACATCTGGCGCGCGCCCGCCCAGAACCGACTCCAGCAGGCCGTCGCCCTGCACGCAGCCACAGCACGGAAAGGCCGTACGGCATGATCGCCTTTGTGAGCGGCACGGTCGCCGCACTCGCTCCCGACACCGCGGTGGTCGAGGTCGGCGGTGTCGGCATGGCGGTGCACTGCACGCCGAACACGCTGTCGACCCTCCGTCTCGGTCAGCCGGCCAAGCTCGCCACCTCCCTGGTCGTCCGCGAGGACTCCCTCACCCTGTACGGCTTCGTCGACGACGACGAGCGCCAGATCTTCGAGCTGCTGCAGACCGCCAGCGGAGTCGGCCCGCGGCTGGCCCAGGCCATGCTGGCCGTGCACGCCCCGGACGCCCTGCGCCGGGCGGTGGCCACGGGTGACGAGAAGGCGCTCATCGCCGTGCCCGGCATCGGCAAGAAGGGCGCCCAGAAGCTGCTCCTGGAGCTCAAGGACCGGCTCGGCGAGCCGCTCGGCGCCCCCGCGATCGGCGCTCCGGTCAGCCAGGGCTGGCGCGACCAGCTGCACGCCGCCCTGATCGGCCTCGGCTACGCCACCCGCGAGGCCGACGAGGCCGTCGCCGCCGTCACCCCGCAGGCAGAGGCGGCCGAGGGCACGCCTCAGGTCGGCCAACTGCTGAAGGCCGCCCTGCAGACCCTGAACCGCGCCCGCTAGGAGAACGTCAGTGAACTGGGACGACACCACCGACGAGTCCGCCGTCGAGCGGCTCGTCGGTGCGTCCGCCGACCGTGAGGACCAGGCGGTGGAGGCCGCCCTGCGCCCCAAGGACCTGGACGAGTTCATCGGCCAGGAGAAGGTGCGCGAACAGCTCGACCTGGTGCTGCGGGCGGCACGCGCGCGGGGGGCCACCGCCGACCACGTGCTGCTCTCCGGCGCCCCCGGCCTCGGCAAGACCACCCTGTCGATGATCATCGCGGCCGAGATGAACGCCCCGATCCGGATCACCAGCGGCCCCGCCATTCAGCACGCCGGCGACCTCGCGGCGATCCTCTCCTCCCTCCAGGAGGGCGAGGTTCTCTTCCTCGACGAGATCCACCGCATGTCGCGGCCCGCCGAGGAGATGCTCTACATGGCGATGGAGGACTTCCGCGTCGACGTCATCGTCGGCAAGGGCCCCGGCGCCACCGCCATCCCGCTGGAGCTGCCCCCCTTCACCCTGGTCGGCGCCACCACCCGCGCGGGTCTGCTGCCGCCCCCGCTGCGCGACCGCTTCGGCTTCACCGCGCACATGGAGTTCTACGAACCCGCCGAACTGGAGCGCGTCATCCACCGCTCGGCCCACCTGCTCGACGTCGAGATCGGCTCCGACGGCGCCGCCGAGATCGCGGGCCGCTCCCGCGGCACGCCCCGTATCGCCAACCGTCTGCTGCGCCGGGTCCGCGACTACGCCCAGGTAAAGGCCGACGGAGTCATCACACGGGACATCGCCGCGGCGGCGCTCAAGGTCTACGAGGTCGACGCCCGCGGCCTCGACCGCCTCGACCGCGGAGTCCTGGAGGCCCTGCTCAAGCTCTTCGGCGGCGGCCCGGTCGGCCTCTCCACGCTCGCCGTCGCGGTGGGGGAGGAGCGCGAGACCGTGGAAGAAGTGGCCGAGCCCTTCCTCGTCCGGGAGGGTCTGCTCGCCCGCACCCCGCGCGGACGGGTCGCCACTCCCGCCGCATGGGCACATCTCGGCCTCACCCCGCCCCGCTCGGCAGCCACGGGAAACGGACAACAGGACCTGTTCGGGACGTGACGCGATCGTGACGGCGCGGGCATTGGCCGGGTCAGGAACCCTGGTGCCATGCTGAGCGTTGTTCACTGCGCGCGGACTCGCTTAGACTCCGCCGATGCCGCCCTTGTCGGCGGCAGACATACCCCCAACCATCAGGCCGCTCACCTCGCGGTCGCGTGAAGGAAGTACCGACCCGTGAGTCTCGTGACCCTCCTCCCGTTCATCGTGCTCATCGGGGCCATGTTCCTGATGACCCGCTCGGCCAAGAAGAAGCAGCAGCAGGCCGCGAGCATGCGGAACGACATGCAGCCCGGCAGCGGCGTCCGCACCATCGGGGGCATGTACGCCACGGTCAAGGAGGTCAACGAGGACACGGTCCTCCTCGACGCCGCTCCCGGCGTCGATCTTCTCTTCGCGAAGAACGCCATCGGTGCCGTCCTGACCGACGACGAGTACAACCGCATCGTCCACGGCATCGAGCACGACCTGAAGTCCGACTCCGACGTCGTCCCCGACGACGCCTCCTCCCTCACCGACACCGAGACCGACGAGTCCGCCGACGAAGCTGCCGCCGCCTCCGACGAGAAGTCCGTCGACCTCGGTAAGAAGGACACGGCAGAGGAGCCCGCCGACGACGCGCCCGCCAAGGCCGACGCCGGGACCGAGGCCGCCGAGGCGAAGTCGGACGACGAGCCGAAGAAGACCGACGGCGACTCCGACGCGAAGTAGTCGCACTCCGGGGCGCGCGGACCAGCTCCGCGCGCCCCGGACCTGCGCGGCTCGCACGGAATCCCGACACCAGTCATGGCCGCCCGCCCGCCGATCCGGCGCGAGAGCGGCCCGAGAGGGAGTACGAGAAGGTGGCAGCACCCAAAAGGGGCCGGAGCGCGAGTGCCCAGAGCAAGCCAGGGCGCACGCTGGCCCTGATCCTGATCGCCATCGTGGCGCTCACCGGTGGAATGTTCCTCTCCGGACACACCACCCCGCGTCTCGGCATCGACCTGGCCGGAGGCACCAGCATCACGCTGGAGGCCAAGGCCGAGCAGGGGTCCGCGATCAACAAGGCCAACATGGACACCGCGGTCGACATCATGAACCGCCGTGTCAACGGCCTGGGCGTCTCCGAGGCGGAGGTGCAGACCCAGGGTGATCGCAACATCATCGTGAACATCCCCAAGGGCACCAACTCCAAGGAGGCCCGCGACCAGGTCGGCACCACCGCCAAGCTGTACTTCCGTCCGGTCCTGGCCCAGGAGGCCACCGGCGGCGCCGCGGCCACCTCGCCGAGCCCGTCCGCCAGCGGCTCCTCGACCGCCTCGCCGAGCCCCTCCGCGAGCAAGTCCGGCTCCACCGGCGAGAAGGCGACCTCGTCGTCCTCCCCGTCGGCCTCCGCCACCTCGCAGGGCCGCGCCGTCACCGACGCGCTGAAGGCCGACTCCACTCCGTCGGCGTCCGCGAAGGCGTCGAGCTCCGCGTCCCCGTCGGCCTCCGCGAGCGGCGGCACCGGCACCTCCGCCGCCGACGCCAAGCTCCAGGCGCAGTACACGGCCCTGGACTGCTCCAAGAAGGCGCAGCGCAACACCGCCGGCGACGGCGCCAAGCCGACCGACACCACGGTGGGCTGCGGCGAGAGCTCCGGCGTCTGGTACAAGTACCTGCTCGGCCCGGCCGCCGTCGACGGCACCGAGGTCAAGAAGGCCCAGGCGGTCTTCGACACCCAGACCGCCGCCGGCTGGCAGGTCACCATGAACTTCAACAGCAAGGGCGCCAAGAAGTTCGCGGACATCACGGGCCAGCTCGCGAAGAACACCCAGCCGCAGAACGAGTTCGGCATCGTCCTCGACGGCGAGGTCGTCTCCAGCCCCTACGTCAGCTCCTCGATCACCGGCGGCAGCGCCCAGATCTCCGGCAGCTTCACGCAGGACGAGGCCCAGAACCTCGCCAACATGCTGTCGTACGGCGCCCTCCCGCTCTCCTTCAAGGAGCAGAGCGTGACCACGGTGACCGCCGCGCTCGGCGGTGACCAGCTGCACGCCGGTCTCCTCGCCGGTGCCATCGGCCTCCTGCTGGTCGTGATCTACCTGGTGGCCTACTACCGGGGCCTGTCGCTCGTCGCGATGGCCTCGCTGCTGGTCTCCGGCATCCTCACCTATGTGCTCATGGCGCTGCTGGGCCCGGCCATCGGCTTCGCGCTGAACCTGCCCGCCGTGTGCGGTGCCATCGTCGCGATCGGTATCACCGCGGACTCGTTCATCGTGTACTTCGAACGCATAAGGGACGAGATCCGGGAGGGCCGCTCGCTGCGCCCCGCCGTCGAGCGGGCCTGGCCGCGCGCCCGGCGCACCATCCTGGTCTCCGACTTCGTGTCGTTCCTCGCCGCCGCGGTGCTGTTCATCGTGACGGTCGGCAAGGTCCAGGGCTTCGCGTTCACGCTCGGTCTGACCACCGTGCTCGACGTCGTCGTGGTCTTCTTCTTCACCAAGCCGCTGATGACGCTGCTGGCCCGCCGGAAGTTCTTCGCGAGCGGCAGCAAGTGGTCCGGCCTCGACCCGAAGAGCCTGGGCGCCAAGCCACCGCTGCGCCGCACCCGCCGCCCCGCCCCCGCCCACACGAAGGAGGCGTGAGCATGTCGAAACTCGGCAACCTCGGCGCCCGACTGCACCGTGGCGAGATCAGCTACGACTTCATCGGTCACCGCAAGCTCTGGTACGGCATCTCGATCCTGATCACCATCACGGCGATCCTGGGCCTCGGGGTACGCGGCCTCAACATGGGCATCGACTTCCAGGGCGGCGCGGTCTTCACCACGCCGAAGACCAGCGTCTCCGTCTCCCAGGCCGAGGAGTACGCGAAGGAGGCCTCCGGCCACGACGCGGTCGTCCAGAAGCTCGGCAACGGCACGCTGCGCATCCAGATCGCCGGCATGGACACCCAGCAGTCCGACGAGATCAAGAACAAGCTCGCCACGGACTTCAAGGTCGACTCCGAGAAGATCGCCGCCGATCTCGTCGGCCCCAGCTGGGGCGACCAGATCGCCAACAAGGCCTGGCAGGGTCTGGCGATCTTCATGGTCCTCGTCGTGATCTATCTGGCGATCGCCTTCGAGTGGCGCATGGCCATCGCGGCGCTCGTCGCCCTGATCCACGACATCACCATCACCGTCGGCATCTACGCCCTCGTCGGCTTCGAGGTCACGCCGGGCACGGTGATCGGTCTGCTGACCATCCTCGGTTACTCGCTCTACGACACGGTGGTCGTCTTCGACTCCCTCAAGGAGCAGACCAAGGACATCACCAAGCAGAACCGCTGGACCTACAGCGACATCGCCAACCGTTCGATCAACGGCACCCTGGTCCGCTCGATCAACACCACGGTGGTCGCGCTGCTGCCGGTGGCGGGCCTGCTGTTCATCGGTGGCGGCTTCCTCGGCGCGGGCACGCTCAACGACATCTCGCTGTCGCTGTTCGTCGGTCTCGCCGCCGGTGCGTACTCCTCGATCTTCATCGCCACCCCGCTCGTCGCCGACCTCAAGGAGCGCGAGCCGGCCATCAAGGCCCTGAAGAAGCGGGTGCTGGCCAAGCGCTCGCAGGCCACCCCCGAGGAGGACCTCGCGGAGGTCCGCGGCGACTTCGTGGACGACGGTGAGCCGGAGGACTCCGCGCACGCGGTCGTCGGTCCGCGCACCCAGCCCGCCTCCCGCGGCCGGGGCCGTGGCCGTCCGTCGGGCAAGCGCCGATGACCGGACTCGTAGACGTCACGGCGTTGCTGCTCAGCCGTATCCGCGATGTGGCCGACTACCCGGAGCCGGGGGTGATGTTCAAGGACATCACCCCGCTCCTGGCGGACCCGGCGGCGTTCACGGCGCTCACCGACGCGCTGGCCACGGTCGCCGCGAACACCGGTGCCACGAAGGTCGTCGGTCTGGAGGCCCGGGGCTTCATCCTCGGCGCCCCGGTCGCCGTCCGCGCGGGACTGGGCTTCATCCCCGTGCGCAAGGCGGGCAAGCTCCCCGGGGCGACCCTCAGCCAGGCGTACGACCTGGAGTACGGCTCGGCGGAGATCGAGGTGCACGCGGAGGACCTGTCCGCCGACGACCGCATCCTGATCGTCGACGACGTGCTGGCCACGGGCGGCACCGCCGAGGCGTCCATCGAGCTGATCCGCCGCGCGGGGGCCGAGGTGGCGGGTCTCGCGGTGCTGATGGAGCTGGGCTTCCTGGGCGGGCGGGCCCGTCTGGAGCCGGCCCTTGCGGGCGCCCCGCTGGAAGCGCTGCTGGTGGTCTGATCGCCGACAGCACCCCGCACGCACTGCGTGACGGCCGTTCCGGAAGACCGGGACGGCCGTTTCGCATGCGGGAGCGAGGCGCCCCGCCCGATCCGGCGGAATTCCGGCGGCAGTCCCTCGTGTTCCACAGGTAGACGACCCTCACATCGGCCTGAAGGCGATCCCGGGGCGCAGGATCGCTACCATGGGTTCTCCGGAGCCTGACCTGGGGACCCGGATCGCGCACGAGGAGTCCTCTTGCCAGACGAGGCCCAGCCACTCGCCCCCGGTGCTGAACGCCTGGGGGGACCTCCAGCCGCCGAGCCCGAGCCCGCCTCGGCGCCCGCGGCGAAGCCCGCGCCGGACGCGAAGAACGCGACGAGCGACGCCCGCGGGCCGGTCGAGCACGCCCAGTCCGCGCCCGTCGACAAGCCGGCCGAGCCGCCCCGGCCCAAGCCCGCCTCCGCCGAGTCCGCCGCACCGGCCACCCCGGCGGCCCGCCCGAGTGCGGGCCAGCCCGCCCGCACCGGCTCCTCCAACCGCGTCCGCGCCCGTCTCGCCCGTCTCGGCGTCCAGCGCTCGAACCCGTACAACCCGGTCCTGGAGCCCCTGCTGCGGATAGTGCGCAGCAACGACCCGAAGATCGAGACGGCGACGCTGCGCCAGATCGAGAAGGCCTACCAGGTCGCCGAGCGCTGGCACCGCGGCCAGAAGCGCAAGAGCGGCGACCCGTACATCACGCACCCCCTCGCGGTGACCACCATCCTCGCCGAGCTCGGCATGGACCCGGCGACCCTGATGGCCGGGCTGCTGCACGACACCGTCGAGGACACCGAGTACGGCCTCGACCAGCTCCGCCGCGACTTCGGCGACTCGGTCGCCCTGCTCGTCGACGGCGTCACCAAGCTGGACAAGGTCAAGTTCGGCGAGGCCGCGCAGGCGGAGACCGTGCGCAAGATGGTCGTCGCCATGGCCAAGGACCCGCGCGTCCTGGTCATCAAGCTCGCCGACCGGCTGCACAACATGCGCACCATGCGCTATCTCAAGCGCGAGAAGCAGGAGAAGAAGGCGCGCGAGACGCTGGAGATCTACGCGCCGCTCGCCCACCGCCTCGGCATGAACACCATCAAGTGGGAGCTGGAGGACCTCGCGTTCGCGATCCTCTACCCCAAGATGTACGACGAGATCGTACGGCTGGTGGCCGAGCGGGCGCCCAAGCGGGACGAGTACCTGGCCATAGTGACCGACGAGGTGCAGTCCGACCTGCGCGCGGCCCGGATCAAGGCCACCGTCACCGGCCGCCCGAAGCATTACTACAGCGTCTACCAGAAGATGATCGTCCGCGGCCGCGACTTCGCGGAGATCTACGACCTGGTCGGCATCCGAGTCCTCGTCGACACCGTCCGCGACTGCTACGCCGCCCTCGGCACCGTGCACGCGCGATGGAACCCGGTCCCCGGCCGGTTCAAGGACTACATCGCGATGCCCAAGTTCAACATGTACCAGTCGCTGCACACGACGGTCATCGGGCCGAACGGCAAGCCGGTCGAACTGCAGATCCGCACCTTCGACATGCACCGCCGTGCCGAGTACGGCATCGCCGCGCACTGGAAGTACAAGCAGGAGGCCGTCGCCGGCACCTCCAAGGTCCGCTCGGACCAGCCGAGGACCACCGGCAAGGACGACCACCTCAACGACATGGCGTGGCTGCGTCAGCTCCTCGACTGGCAGAAGGAGACCGAGGACCCCGGCGAGTTCCTGGAGTCCCTGCGCTTCGACCTCTCGCGCAACGAGGTCTTCGTCTTCACGCCCAAGGGCGACGTCATAGCGCTGCCGGCCGGTTCCACGCCGGTGGACTTCTCGTACGCGGTGCACACCGAGGTGGGCCACCGCACCATAGGAGCCCGGGTCAACGGCCGTCTCGTACCGCTGGAGTCGACCCTGGACAACGGCGACCTCGTCGAGGTCTTCACGTCCAAGGCGGCCGGGGCCGGACCGTCCCGGGACTGGCTGAACTTCGTGAAGTCGCCGCGGGCCCGCAACAAGATCCGCGCCTGGTTCTCCAAGGAGCGCCGCGACGAGGCGATCGAGCAGGGCAAGGACGCCATCGTCCGCGCGATGCGCAAACAGAACCTGCCGATCCAGCGCATCCTCACCGGCGACTCCCTCGTCACGCTCGCGCACGAGATGCGGTACTCCGACATCTCCGCGCTCTACGCGGCGATCGGCGAGGGGCATGTCTCCGCGCAGAACATCGTGCAGAAACTCGTCTCCGCGCTCGGCGGCGAGGAGGCGGCCACCGAGGAGATCGACGAGTCGGTCCCGCCGTCCCACGGCCGCGGGCGCAAGCGCCGCACCAGCACGGACCCGGGCGTCGTCGTCAAGGGCGTCGACGACGTGTGGGTCAAGCTGGCCCGCTGTTGCACCCCCGTCCCGGGCGACCCGATCATCGGCTTCGTCACCCGCGGTAGTGGCGTATCGGTTCACCGCAGCGACTGCGTCAACGTGGAGTCACTGTCCCGGGAACCCGAGCGCATCCTCGAGGTCGAGTGGGCGCCCACGCAGTCCTCGGTCTTCCTGGTCGCCATCCAGGTCGAGGCCCTGGACCGCTCCAGGCTCCTCTCCGACGTCACCCGTGTCCTGTCCGACCAGCACGTCAACATCCTCTCCGCGGCCGTCCAGACCTCCCGCGACCGCGTCGCCACCTCCCGCTTCACCTTCGAGATGGGCGACCCGAAGCACCTCGGTCACGTCCTGAAGGCGGTCAGGGGCGTGGAGGGCGTGTACGACGTGTACCGCGTGACCTCGGCGCGGAACCGGTCGTAGAAGACATGGAAAGGGCCCCGCACCTTGGTGCGGGGCCCTTTCCCATACGGGTCAGACGCGGCCTCAGCCGCCGAACTCCTCAAGACCCTTGAGTGCCTGGTCCAGGAGCGCCTGGCGGCCCTCCAGCTCACGCTCCAGCTTGTCGGCCCTGGAGTTGTTGCCCTGGGCGCGCGCCTGGTCGATCTGGCCCCTGAGCTTGTCCACGGCGGCCTGGAGCTGGCCGGTCAGACCCGCGGCACGCGCGCGTGCCTCCGGGTTGGTCCGGCGCCACTCGGTCTCCTCGGCCTCCTGCAGGGCGCGCTCGACGGCGTGCATCCGGCCCTCGACCTTCGGCCGGGCGTCCCGCGGGACGTGACCGATGGCCTCCCAGCGTTCGTTGAGTGCGCGGAAGGCGGCGCGGGCGCTCTTCAGGTCGCCGATCGGCAGGAGCTTCTCGGCCTCCTCGGCTAGCTCCTCCTTCAGCTTGAGGTTCTCGGTCTGCTCGGCGTCCCGCTCGGCGAAGACCGAGCTGCGGGCGGCGAAGAACACGTCCTGGGCGCCGCGGAAGCGGTTCCACAGGTCGTCCTCGTGCTCGCGCTGGGCGCGGCCCGCCGCCTTCCACTCGGCCATCAGCTCGCGGTAGCGCGCGGCCGTCGGACCCCAGTCCGTCGACCCGGACAGCGCCTCGGCCTCGCCGACCAGCCGCTCCTTGGTCCTGCGGGCCTCCTCGCGCTGGGCGTCCAGCGACGCGAAGTGGGCCTTGCGACGCTTGGAGAACGCCGAGCGGGCGTGCGAGAAGCGGTGCCACAGCTCGTCGTCGGACTTGCGGTCCAGGCGCGGCAGACCCTTCCAGGTGTCCACCAGTGCGCGCAGCCGCTCACCGGCGGCCCGCCACTGGTCGGACTGGGCCAGCTCCTCCGCCTCGACGACCAGCGCCTCCTTGGCGTGCCGGGCCTCGTCGGACTGCTTCGCGCGCTGCTGCTTGCGCTCCTCGCGGCGCTTGTCGACGGTCTCCACGAGCTTGTCCAGCCGCACCTTGAGCGCTTCCAGGTCGCCGACCGCGTGATGCGCGTCGACCTGCTCGCGGATGTGGTCGATGGCCGCCTGAGCGTCCTTCGCCGACAGGTCGGTGGTCTTCACTCGCTTCTCGAGGAGGCCGATCTCGACAACCAGGCCCTCGTACTTGCGCTCGAAGTAGGCCAGGGCTTCCTCGGGGGAGCCGGCCTGCCAGGAACCGACGACCTGCTCGCCGTCGGCCGTACGCACGTACACGGTCCCCGTCTCGTCGACGCGGCCCCACGGGTCGCTGCTCACAGCGCCTCCTCCACATGATGCCTGCGGGAGGCTTCCTCGCCCCCGGACATCGTCCACAGTTTCGTCACGGCCAACATAGGCGACCGGCGGGTTGCCTGTCCGCATCCCGCGCGACCGAAATTCCGCACTTGACGGTCAGGATTTGGTGACCGTCGCCTTGTTGATCACGACGGTCGCGTTCGGCGCGCCGTCGCCCGCGCCGGTGCTCTCACCGGCCGCGGCGATCTTCTTCAGCACCTTCATACCGGAGGCCGAGATGGTGCCGAACGGCGTGTAGCTCGGCGGCAGCTGGCTGTCCTGGTAGACGAGGAAGAACTGGCTGCCGCCGGTGTGCGCCTGACCGGTGTTCGCCATCGCGACGGTGCCCGCCGGGTAGACGTTGGACTTGAGGCTCTTGTCCTTCAGGTTCTCGTCCGGGATGGTGTAGCCCGGTCCGCCGCTGCCGGAGCCCGTCGGGTCGCCGCACTGCAGGACGTAGATCTGGTTGGTGGTGAGCCGGTGGCACTTGGTGTGGTCGAAGAAGCCCTTGTTCGCCAGGAAGTCGAACGAGTTCACGGTGTGCGGGGCCGCCGACGTCTTCAGCGCGATGTCGATCTTCCCGCAGGTCGTCGCGAGGTCAAGGGTGTACTTCGCCGACTTGTCGATGGACAGCGCCGGCTCCTTCTTCCAGGTCTGCGTCTCGACCTTGCCCGCTGCCGGCTTCTCGCACGGGTCCGGCGCCTTGCTCGGCGTCGCGCTGGGAGTGGTCTGCGCGCTCGCGCTGGCCTTGTCGTCGTCCTTCATGACTCCGGACGTGTAGAGCGCCAGGCTGCCCACCAGTATCACGCCGAGCACCGACGCGATCACAGAGTTGCGTACACGGGCCTTGCGGCGCGCGGCCGTGCGCCGCTGCTGCTGCCGCAAGAACTTCTCCCGCGCGAGCTGCCGCTTCCGCTGTTCCTGGGTGACCACGGGGTTCTCTCCTCATGCGTCTCGTACGCCGACCGGTACGCATGCGTCCTATGAACCGACCGCCTGCGTGTGCCCCGTACCGTATATGGGTTCGCTGAGGAATCGGCAGCGCCGGTAGGCTCTGACCACTGGGGCAGCCGCCCGGAAGACCGCCCGTACCCACACAAAACGAGGACGATCGTGCTCATTGCCGGGTTCCCCGCCGGGGCCTGGGGGACGAACTGTTATCTCGTCGCCCCCGCCGCCGGTGAGGAGTGCGTGATCATCGACCCCGGCCACCAGGCCGCCGAAGGCGTCGAGGAGACGCTGAGGAAGCATCGGCTCAAGCCCGTCGCCGTCGTCCTCACGCACGGCCACATCGACCACGTGGCCTCGGTCGTCCCGGTGTGCGGCGCGCACGGCGTACCGGCGTGGATCCACCCCGAGGACCGCTACATGATGAAGGACCCGTCGATGGGTCTCGGGCGTTCCATCGGAATGCCGCTCATGGGCGAGATCACCGTGGGAGAGCCGGACGACGTCAAAAAGCTGACCGACGGCGCGAAGCTGGAGCTCGCGGGCCTGGAGCTGTCCGTCGCGCACGCGCCCGGCCATACCAAGGGGTCGGTGACGTTCCGGATGCCCGAGACCGCGGAGATCCCCTCCGTGTTCTTCTCCGGGGATCTGCTGTTCGCCGGCTCCATCGGACGCACCGACCTGCCCGGCGGTGACATGGCCGAGATGCTCGACTCGCTGGCCCGCGTGTGTCTGCCGCTCGACGACTCGACCGTGGTGCTGTCCGGCCACGGCCCCCAGACGACCATCGGCCAGGAGCGCGCCACCAACCCGTATCTGCGGGACGTGGCCGCGGGCCAGGGAGCCACCGAGGCTCCCCGACGAGGAATGTGACGAGAGACTTCGTGAGCACCTTTCAGGCCCCCAAGGGCACGTACGACCTGATCCCGCCGGACAGTGCCAAGTTCCTGGCCGTCCGGGAGGCGATCGCCGCTCCGCTGCGCACGTCGGGCTACGGCTACATCGAGACCCCCGGCTTCGAGAGCGTCGAGCTGTTCGCGCGCGGGGTCGGTGAGTCCACCGACATCGTGACCAAGGAGATGTACGCCTTCGAGACCAAGGGCGGCGACAAGCTGGCCCTGCGTCCCGAGGGCACGGCGTCCGTGCTGCGCGCGGCGCTGGAGGCCAACCTGCACAAGACGGGCAACCTGCCGGTCAAGCTCTGGTACTCCGGCTCCTACTACCGCTATGAGCGTCCGCAGAAGGGCCGCTACCGGCACTTCTCGCAGGTCGGCGCGGAGGCGATCGGCGCGGAGGACCCGGCGCTCGACGCCGAGCTGATCATCCTGGCCGACCAGGCGTACCGCTCGCTGGGCCTCAGGACCTTCCGCATCCTGCTCAACAGCCTGGGCGACAAGGAGTGCCGTCCGGTGTACCGGGAGGCACTGCAGAACTTCCTGCGGGGCCTGGACCTCGACGAGGACACCCTGCGCCGGGCGGACATCAACCCGCTGCGCGTCCTGGACGACAAGCGCGAGTCGGTGCAGAAGCAGCTCGGGGACGCCCCGCTGCTGCGGGACTACCTGTGCGACGCCTGCAAGGCGTACCACGAGGAGGTCCGTGAGCTGATCACCGCGGCGGGCGTGGTCTTCGAGGACGACCCGAAGCTGGTGCGCGGCCTCGACTACTACACCCGTACGACCTTCGAGTTCGTCCACGACGGTCTGGGCTCCCAGTCCGCGGTGGGCGGCGGCGGCCGCTACGACGGTCTGTCGGAGATGATCGGCGGCCCCGCGCTCCCGTCCGTCGGCTGGGCCCTCGGCGTCGACCGCACGGTCCTCGCCCTGGAGGCGGAGGGCGTGGAGCTCGAACTCCCCTCCGCGACCAGCGTGTTCGCGGTGCCGCTGGGGGAGGAGGCTCGCCGGATCCTGTTCGCCAAGGTCACCGAGCTGCGCAAGGTGGGCATCGCGGCGGACTTCTCCTACGGCGGCAAGGGCCTCAAGGGCGCCATGAAGAACGCCAACCGCAGCGGCGCCCGCTACACGATCGTGGCCGGCGAACGTGACCTCGCCGAGGGCGTCGTACAGCTGAAGGACATGGAGTCCGGGGAGCAGTCGGCGATCGGGGTCAACGAGATCGTGGCGGAGCTGGAATCCAGGCTCGGCTGACGGATTCGCATGGGAGGGGCGCCGGTCGTGAGGCCGGCGCCCTTGTCGTCCACCGGCTCGGCAGGCCCGCCGAGGGAGCGAAGGGGTGCGCGGCCGTCGCCCGGGCCCCCGGCCCGGCTACAGGGCCGGACCGGCAGCGCAGGCCGGCCCAGCGGCTCTGCCTGGCACGCAGGCTCAACGGCCGCCCCAGGGAGTGACTCGACCGCGTCGACGGCGCCCGACACGACGCCTCACTGGTCCAGCAGCCCGTGCCGCATCGCGCTGGTGACCGCGGCCGTCCGGTCGTCCACTCCCAACTTGGCGAAGACGCGCAGGAGATGGGTCTTCACCGTCGACTCGCCGATGAACAGCCTGCGGCCGATCTCCGCGTTCGTGCAGCCCTCCGCCACCAGGCGCAGCACCGCCGTCTCGCGCTCCGAGAGCCGCGGCCGTTCCGGTCTGGTGCGCAGTTGGTCGACCAGACGGGCGGCCACGGTCGGTGCCAGGACTGTCTCGCCGCGCGCGGCGGCCCTTATGGACTGCGCCAGTTCACCCCGGGGCAGGTCCTTGAGGAGATAGCCGGCCGCCCCCGCCTCCACGGCCCGCAGGATGTCCCGGTCCGTCTCGTACGTCGTCAGGACGATCACCCGGCACGGCAGCCCCGCCTCCGTCATCCGTACGATCGACTCCACGCCCGAGCCGCCCGGCATCCGCAGGTCCATCAGCACGATGTCGGGCCGCAGTTCCGCGGCCAGTGCCTCCGCCTGCGGCCCGCTGGACGCATCGGCGATCACCTCCAGGTCCGGTTCCGCCGTCAGCATGGCGCGCAGGCCCTCCCGTACGACGGGGTGGTCGTCGGCCAGGATGATCCGGATCATGAACAGCTCCTCGGGGGCGGTACGGGCAGACGGACGGCGACCGTGGTGCCGCCGCCGGGCGCGCTGTGCACCCGGACCGTCCCGCCGACCTCGGCGGCACGGGCGCGGAGCCCCGCGAGACCGTAGCCGTCACGGACGGCCCCCGGGTCGAAGCCGTGACCGTCGTCCCGTACGAAGAGGGTGAGGCTGTCGTCGGTGTAGGCCAGGTCGACACCTACCGTCGCCGAACTCCCCGCGTGCTTACGGCAGTTCGTGAGCGCCTCCTGACATGACCGCAGGGCGACGACCTCGGGCCCCGTGGGCAGCGGACGGACCTGCCCGGTCACCGCGAGCTTCGCGTAGTGTCGGGCCGCCAGGCGGTCCAGGGCGTCCGGCAGCGTCGCGCCGTACAGGTCGGCGGGGGTGCCGTCGGCGACCAGGGCCCGTGCCTCGGCGAGGTTCAGCCGGGCCGTCTCGTCCATCAGGGCCAGATGACGGCGGGCCTGCGGCACGTCGTGGTCGAGCTCCGCCTCCACGGCCTGGATCAGCATCAGCAGGCTGGTGAAGCCCTGGGCGAGGGTGTCGTGGATCTCCCGCGCCATCCGCTCCCGCTCGGCCAGCGCCCCGTGCGCCGCCGACAGCCGCGAGACCTCGTGCCGGCTGGTGTCCAACTCGGCGATCAGCGCCGCCCGTTCCTGGCTCTGCTCGATGATCCGGATGACATAGCTGCCGACGGCCACCGAGAAGACCAAGGTGACGACGGCGAACAGGCCGTTGAAGAAGACGTCCTGGTCGCTCGGCCACCAGAGCAGGGCCCAGCCCAGCACGGGCGCCAGATTGATCACGGCCACGGCGGTCAGCGCCCACCTCATCCGCAGTGTCATGAAGCACTGGGGCACGAGGGCGAACGTCATCAGCCGGGTCTCGCCGACCAGGATCGCCGAGGGCAGGAACAGCGCCATCATCGCGCCGAGATAGGTGAGCGCCTCGCGTGCGCCGGGCGGATCCTGCCGGAGCAGCGGACGACCGACCCGGACGAAGAGGGGGACCAGCGGCACCAGCAGGGCCGCCGCGGTGACGCGGACCGGCCACCCGGGCTGTGCCGTGCCCAGCACGAACACCAGGGTGGCCAGCCAGATCAGCGCGAAGTAGGTGTCCCAGAGCCGGAACGACCGGTCCCACGAGTACGCGCCCCCGGCGTCCGCCGGACCGTTCATCCGTCGCGCCGGTTCTTCCACCGGAAGGTCAGCAGACACAGGAGCAATCCTCCGACGCACCACGCCCCCAGCACCAGGGCGGTGCGCCCGAACTCCCAGCCGCCGGCCTGTTCGAGGACCTGCGCCGAGTCCGGCAGGAACACCCCGCGCAGCCCCTGGCACATCCACTTCAGCGGGAACAGCGCGCCGATGTTCAGCATCCAGTCGGGGATCGTGTCGATCGCGATGTACACCCCGGAGATGAACTGGAGGACCAGGAAGGGCAGGACGACCACGGAACTCGCGCTCTTGCCGGACTTGGGCACCGAACCGATCGCGATGCCGAGCAGCGTGCACGCCGTCAGGCCGAGCACGAAGATCCAGGCGAAGGCGAACCATTTGCCGGCGTCCGCGGGCAGGTCGACGTCGTACAGCGTGGTGCCGACGAAGAGCAGGATCGCCGTCTCCAGGATGCCGGTGACCAGAACCAGCCAGATCTTGCCGAGGAAGTACGCCGCCGGCGGCATCGGCGTCCCGCGCAGCCTGCGCAGCACCTTCTCGTCCCGCTCGACGGCGATCGAGATGCCGAGCGACTGGAAGCTCGTCGACATGATGCCGGCGGCCATCATCGCCGGCACGTAGAGCTGCGAGGCCTTGATGCCGGCCCCTTCCACGTCGTCGCTGAAGATCGACGCGAACAGGAACAGGAAGACCACCGGGAAGGCGAAGGTGAACACCACCTGGTCGCGCTGGCGGAAGAACTGTTTGATCTCCAGGGCGCCCCGTCGCAGCCCGAGTCCCCAGACGCCGGGCAGCCCTGCCCGGACATGACCGCGGGTTTCCCGCACGGCGGCCGTGGTCATCGCGCGTCCTCCTGTCCGGTGAGCCGGAGGTAGACGTCCTCCAGCGTGGGGCGGCTGACCTGGAGCCCCGGGATCTCGCCGTCGAAGCGGCGCATCAGCGCGGCGACCGTCCCGGTCGGGGTGTCCGTGCGCTCGGCGCGCTGGGTGCCGTCCGGCTCGGTCCACTCGACGGTCGCGCCGGAGCCGTACCGCTCCCGCAGAGCGGCCGGCTCGCCCTCGGCGACGACCGTGCCGCGGGAGACCACGGCCAGCCGGTCGGCGAGCGCCTCGGCCTCCTCCAGGTAGTGCGTGGTGAGCAGGATCGTGGTGCCCTCGACGGACAGCTTGCGGATCAGGTCCCAGAACTGGCGCCGGGCCGCCGGGTCGAAGCCGGTCGTCGGCTCGTCCAGGAGCAGCAGCTCGGGGCCCCCGATCACGCCCAGCGCCACGTCCAGGCGCCGGCGCTGGCCGCCCGACAGGGCCTTGATCCGGCTGCCCGCCTTGGCCTCCAGACCCACCAGCCCGATGACCTCCTCGGGGTCCCGCGGCCGCGGGTAGTAGTGGGCGAAATGCCGGACGGTCTCCGCGACCGTCAACTCGGCGGGCGCGGATTCGTCCTGCCAGACGATTCCGACTTTTGAGCGCCACGCGCGTGTGCCGTGCGCCGGGTCCGCTCCGAGCACGGACACCTCACCCGCGTCCCGGTCCCGGTTGCCCTGGAGGATCTCCACCGTGGTGCTCTTGCCCGCGCCATTGGGTCCCAGCAGGCCGAAGACCTCGCCCCTGCGGATGCCGAGATCGATCCCGTCGAGCGCGGTCACGTCGCCGTACTGCTTGCGCAGCCCCCGAACGTCCACCGCGAGTTCGTTCGCGTGTGTGGTCATGCCTGTGAGCATCGGCCGGAACCGAACGCTCAGGGACGACCGTGCGTACTTCCTTATGTCCACCGAACGGTGGACAAGCCTCCAGGTGCGGCACAATGGCCCCTGCCCGAAGAAGGTCCAACTCTCAAGCAGACGGATCGGCGTGATGAGCAAGACCACAGTGAAAGACGTCTCCACGGATCCCGAGCCCTCGTCGGCGAGCGCCGATGCCGCGCCCCGGACGGTAGGCGGCAGCCGTGCCTTCGCACTGCTGATGGTGATCACCGGTGCCGCCGGACTGCTCGCCGCGTGGGTCATCACGATCGACAAGTTCAAGATCCTCGAGGGAAAGGTCAGCGGCAAGACGTTCACGCCGAGCTGCTCCCTCAACCCGATCGTCTCCTGCGGCAGCGTGATGGAGAGCAAGCAGGCCGCCGCCTTCGGGTTCCCCAACCCGATGCTCGGCCTCGTCTGCTACGGCATCGTCATCTGCGTCGGCATGAGCCTGCTGGCCCGCGCCACTTTCCCGCGCTGGTACTGGCTCACCTTCAACTTCGGCACGCTCTTCGGCGTGGCCTTCTGCACCTGGCTGCAGTTCCAGTCGCTGTACCGCATCAACGCGCTGTGCCTGTGGTGCTCGCTGGCCTGGGTCGCCACGATCACGATGTTCTGGTATGTGACCTCGTTCAACGTCCGCAACGACCTGCTGCCGTCCCCGGGCTGGCTCAAGCGCTTCCTCGCCGAGTTCACCTGGGTCCTGCCGGTCACGCACTGCGGCATCATCGCCATGCTGATCCTGACCCGCTGGGGCGACAGGCTCTGGGCCTGACCCACGGCCGACGGCGTTGTCAGTGCCGTGAACTAGGGTTTCCGTGTGGAGCCCGATCTGTTCACCGCCGCGGCGGAAGAGCGCCAGGAGAAGGACCCGGCCGGCAGTCCCCTGGCGGTCCGGATGCGCCCGCGCACCCTCGACGAGGTGGTGGGCCAGCAGCACCTGCTCAAGCCGGGCTCGCCGCTGCGCCGGCTGGTCGGTGAGGGCAGCGGCGGTCCCGCGGGACCCTCCTCGGTGATCCTCTGGGGCCCGCCCGGCACCGGCAAGACGACCTTGGCGTACGTCGTCTCCAAGGCGACCAACAAGCGTTTCGTGGAGCTCTCCGCGATCACCGCCGGGGTCAAGGAGGTCCGCGCGGTCATCGACGGCGCCCGCCGCGCCACCGGCGGCTTCGGCAAGGAGACCGTCCTCTTCCTCGACGAGATCCACCGCTTCAGCAAGGCCCAGCAGGACTCCCTGCTCCCCGCGGTCGAGAACCGCTGGGTGACCCTGATCGCGGCGACCACCGAGAACCCCTACTTCTCGATCATCTCCCCACTGCTGTCCCGGTCCCTGCTGCTGACCCTCGAACCCCTCTCGGACGACGACCTCAGAGGGCTCCTGAAGCGGGCGCTGAGCGACGAGCGCGGTCTGAAGGACGCCGTCACCCTCCCCGAGGACACCGAGGACCACCTCCTGCGCATCGCCGGCGGCGACGCCCGCCGCGCCCTGACCGCGCTGGAGGCCGCCGCCGGGGCCGCCCTCGACAAGGGCGAGCCGGAGGTCTCCCTCACCACGCTGGAGGAGACGGTCGACCGCGCGGCCGTGAAGTACGACCGCGACGGCGACCAGCACTACGACGTGGCCAGCGCCCTCATCAAGTCCATCAGGGGCTCCGACGTGGACGCGGCCCTGCACTACCTGGCCCGCATGATCGAGGCCGGCGAGAACCCCCGCTTCATCGCCCGCCGCCTGATGATCTCCGCCAGCGAGGACATCGGCCTGGCCGATCCGAACGCCCTGCCCATAGCCGTGGCCGCCGCCCAGGCCGTCGCCATGATCGGCTTCCCCGAGGCCGCGCTGACGTTGAGCCACGCCACCATCGCCCTCGCCCTCGCCCCGAAGTCCAACGCCGCGACCACGGCGATCGGCGCGGCCATGGAGGACGTACGCAAGGGGCTGGCCGGACCGGTGCCGCCGCATCTGCGCGACGGGCACTACAAGGGCGCCGCCAAACTCGGGCACGCGCAGGGGTACGTCTACCCGCACGACCTGCCCGAGGGGATCGCCGAGCAGCAGTACGCCCCGGACGCCATCAAGGACCGCGAGTACTACGAACCCACCCGGCACGGCGCCGAGGCCCGGTACGCGGACGCGGTGGAGTGGACCCGCAGACACCTCGGTCGCAAGCGGTCCTGAGCACCCTGTAGAATCCCTCGAAGTGCTGTGTCCCGTGCAGTCAGAACGGGACGGTCAGCCGGAACCCCCCAGTGGGGTTCCCGGAGCGTCGCGCACCGTTCGAATGGTGTCGCGGGCAGCCCACCACCGCTAGCGGTAGGTGGGCCACTCGCGTGCTGCACGTATGTGCCCAGACCAGGGAGCGGCTGCCCTCCAGGTCCTTCGAGGACCCGGCGGGTTTCCCCGGCTGCGGATGCGACCTCCCTCAACCCTGACAAGCCGAAAACCAGGAAATGAGAGACAGTGGCGAACCAGCCCCGCCCCAAGGTCAAGAAGTCGCGTGCCCTCGGCATCGCGCTGACCCCGAAGGCCGTCAAGTACTTCGAGGCCCGTCCCTACCCCCCGGGTGAGCACGGCCGTGGCCGCAAGCAGAACTCGGACTACAAGGTCCGTCTGCTCGAGAAGCAGCGTCTGCGCGCGCAGTACGACGTGTCCGAGCGTCAGCTCGTCCGCGCCTACGAGCGTGCCGCCAAGACCCAGGGCAAGACCGGTGAGGCCCTGGTCATCGAGCTCGAGCGCCGTCTCGACGCCCTGGTCCTGCGTTCGGGCATCGCCCGCACCATCTACCAGGCCCGCCAGATGGTCGTCCACGGCCACATCGAGGTCAACGGCCAGAAGGTCGACAAGCCGTCCTTCCGCGTCCGTCCCGACGACGTCGTGATGGTCCGCGAGCGCAGCCGCGAGAAGACCCTCTTCTCGATCGCCCGTGAGGGCGGCTTCGCCCCCGACGGCGAGACCCCGCGCTACCTCCAGGTGAACCTCCGCGCCCTGGCCTTCCGCCTGGACCGCGAGCCGAACCGCAAGGAGATCCCGGTGATCTGCGACGAGCAGCTCGTCGTCGAGTACTACGCCCGCTGATCACCGGCAGGCCGTAGCACCCGCACCACTTCAGCCCGCCGTCTCCCCGCCCTTCCGGGTGGGCGAGGCGGCGGGTTGCTGCATGTCGAGGCCCACTTCGGTGTGCAGCACGCGCCCCCGGGGTGCCGGCAGCCCGTCGAGCGGACGTGCGCCGCCCAGCGCCCGGGACACCGCGGCCTCCCGCCCCAGTGCCCGGCCCTGCCCCAGGCACCGCTGGTACCGCTCGTCGCCCAGCCGCTCCCGGACCATCGCCTCGCACAGCTCGTGCGGGGCGTTGTAGTAGGCCGAGCCGAACAGGGGCAGGCCCACCGAAGGCCACAGCGAGGCCGCCGCACCCTGGAGGACGGCGGCCTCGGCCGCGTCGCCCTGGGCCACCGTGACCAGGGCGAGGAGTTCGATCGACAGCACCGAGCCCAGCAGGTCGTGGAAGGTGTGGGCGCAGGTCAGACAGTCGGTGAGCAGCTCACGCGCGCGTGCCGCGTCCCCCTCGCTCCAGGCCGCGTACGCCAGGACGTACAGCGCGTACGACCGCGCCCACCGCTCGCCGTGGTCCTCGCACACCCGGCGCACCTCCTCGCACAGCCGCACCGCGTCCGGCAGGTCGCCCAGGAAGGCCCGGGCCATCGCCAGCTCGACCTGAGCCATCAGCACGTTGCTGTTGATTTCGCCGATCTCCCGGTACCGCTCCAGTGCCGAGCGCAGCAGCCGCTCCGCGCGGGGCATGTCGTCCGAGACGAGCGCCAGACAGCCGGTGCGGTGCTCGGCGTACGCCACCGCCGTCGCGTTCGCGGAGCGCTCCGCCTCCTGGCGGCACTCCTGGAGCGCCGCCAGCGCCGGCACGGTGTCGCCCTGGAGGATCGCCACATAGCCGAGGACCCACAGGGCCTTCAGCCGGGTGTGCTCATGGCCCGGCTCCAGATCGACGCTGCGCTCCAGCCAGTGCCGCCCCTCGGAGAGCCGGCCGCAGCCGACCCAGCAGAACCAGAGGGAGCCCGCCAGAAGCCGGGCCAGCTCCGCCCCGTCCGGCTCGGTCAGGGAGTACTCCAGGGCACCGCGCAGGTTCGGCAGCTCGGCCTCGATCCGCGCGGCCACCTCGTTCTGGCGCGGGGAGAACCAGTCCAGCTCGCACCAGGTCGCCAGGCCCACGTACCAGTCGCGGTGCCGTCTGCGCAGCCGGACCGCGTCGCCCGTCGCCTCCAGCCACTCGGCGCCGTACGCCCGGACCGTGTCGAGCATCCGGTAGCGCACGCCGGTCGCGGTCTCCTCACGGGCCACCACCGACTGGGCGAGCAGCGCGGACAGGACGTCGAGAACGTCGTCGCAGTGCAGACCGCCGCCGCTGCACACGTACTCCGCGGCCTCCAGGTCGAACTGTCCCGCGAACACCGAGAGCCGTGACCACAGCAACCGCTCCTCGGCCGTGCACAGTTCATGGCTCCAGCCGATCGCCGTGCGCAGTGTCCGATGGCGGGGCAGAGCGTCCCGGCCACCACCGGTCAGCAGCCGGAACCGGTCGTCGAGCCGCTCCAGCAACTGCCCGGAAGACAGTGCCCCCAGCCGGCCCGCGGCCAGCTCGATCGCCAGCGGAATGCCGTCCAGGCGCCGGCACAGCTCCCGTACGTGCGGATCGTCGCCGACCGTCACCCCCAGCCGTCCGGCCCGCTCCGCGAACAGTTCCACCGCCTCGTCCTCGCCCAACGGGCCCAGCGCGAAGACCTGTTCGCCGGCGACGGCCAGCGGCCGGCGTCCCACCGCGAGGACGGCCAGCGTCGGCACCTGCCCCAGCAGATCGACCACCAGGGCCGCGCACGCGTCCACCAGATGCTCGAAACCGTCCAGAACCAGCAGGAGTTGACGTCCGGTCAGATGAGCCAGCAGCGCCTCGCGCGGTGGCCGCCCGGTGTGGTCCGTCAGCCCCAGCGACTCCACGACGGCGTAGTCGACGAACTCCGGATCGCGTACGGCGGCCAGCTCGACGTGCCACGCACCGTCGGCCGGTGCGCACCGGCCGCCCGCCACCCGTGCCGCGAGCCGTGACTTGCCGATACCGCCGGGACCCGTCACCGTCACCAGCCGCGAGGTGTCGAGCGCCCGTGCCAGCTCCGGGAGTTCCGCGCGCCGGCCCACGAAGCCGTCGAGCTCCAGCGGGAGATTGCCGTTCACCTCGGTGTCGTCGGGCTGATCACTGCGCATGGAACACGGAGGGTACTGAAGCGTATGCACTCCGTACAATCGGCACGGGCAACCCGGCTGCGGGCGAGGGGCGATCCGGTGCGGACCGCCGTCCCCGGCGCGATAGGCTCGGCGGAGACTTTTTCCATAGACAGCACGTATCAGGGAGCGGGTGCACACAGTGTCCGGTGGAGAGGTTGCCGGGATCCTGGTGGCCGTCTTCTGGGCGATCCTGGTCTCCTTCCTCGCCGTCGCGCTGGCGAGGCTGGCCCAGACGCTCAAGGCGACCACCAAACTCGTGGCGGACGTGACCGACCAGGCCGTCCCGCTGCTGGCCGAGGCCTCCACCGCGGTGCGCTCCGCGCAGACCCAGATCGAGCGCGTCGACGCGATCGCCTCGGACGTCCAGGAGGTCACGTCGAACGCCTCCGCGCTGTCCACCACCGTCGCCTCCACCTTCGGCGGCCCACTGGTCAAGGTCGCGGCCTTCGGCTACGGCGTGCGCCGCGCGATCAGTGGCCGCAAGGACGACGACGTGCCCGCGGAATCCTCCCGGCGTACCGTGATCACGGGCCGGACGGTTTCCCGGGGCCGAGGCAAGAAGGACTGAGGCTCAAGAGATGTTCCGCCGTACTTTCTGGTTCTCCTCGGGCGTGGCCGCCGGTGTCTGGGCCACCACCAAGGTGAACCGCAAGCTGAAGCAGCTGACCCCCGAGAACCTCGCCGTGACGGCGGCCAACAAGGCGATCGAGACGGGCGCCCGGCTCAAGGACCGCGCGGTCGGTTTCGCGCTCGACGTCCGCGACAACATGGCCCAGCGGGAGGCCGAGCTGACGGACGCCCTGGGCATCCGGGAGGATCCCGAACTTCCCGCCCCCAGGCGCATCGCCGCCATCGAGAACACGACGTACCCCAAGCATTCGTACAACCGGAATGAGGACCACTGATGGAGTCGGCCGAGATTCGCCGCCGCTGGCTGAGCTTCTTCGAGGAGCGCGGGCACACCGTCGTCCCTTCGGCGTCGCTCATCGCGGACGACCCGACTCTGCTCCTCGTCCCCGCCGGCATGGTGCCCTTCAAGCCCTACTTCCTGGGTGAGGTCAAGCCGCCCTTCGCGCGTGCCACCAGCGTCCAGAAGTGCGTGCGCACGCCGGACATCGAAGAGGTCGGCAAGACCACCCGGCACGGCACGTTCTTCCAGATGTGCGGCAACTTCTCCTTCGGCGACTACTTCAAGGAAGGTGCCATCAAGTACGCCTGGGAGCTGCTCACCAGCCCCCAGGACAAGGGTGGTTACGGCCTTGAGGCCGATCGTCTGTGGATCACCGTCTACAAGGACGACGACGAGGCCGAGCGCATCTGGCACGAGGTCGTCGGTGTGCCCAGGGAGCGCATCCAGCGCCTCGGCATGAAGGACAACTACTGGTCCATGGGCGTCCCCGGACCCTGCGGCCCCTGTTCCGAGATCAACTACGACCGCGGCCCCGAGTTCGGCGTCGAGGGCGGCCCCGCCGTCAACGACGAGCGGTACGTGGAGATCTGGAACCTCGTCTTCATGCAGTACGAGCGCGGCGAGGGCATCGGCAAGGACAACTTCGAGATCCTCGGCGAGCTCCCCAGCAAGAACATCGACACCGGCCTCGGACTCGAGCGCCTGGCGATGATCCTGCAGGGCGTGCAGAACATGTACGAGATCGACACCTCCATGGCCGTCATCAAGAAGGCCACCGAGCTGACGGGCGTCGCGTACGGCGAAGCCCACGCGTCGGACGTCTCGCTGCGCGTGGTCACCGACCACATGCGCACGTCCGTGATGCTCATCGGCGACGGTGTCACCCCCGGCAACGAGGGCCGCGGCTACGTCCTGCGTCGCATCATGCGCCGCGCCATCCGTAACATGCGCCTGCTCGGTGCCACCGGTCCGGTCGTGCTCGACCTGATCGACACCGTGATCGCCATGATGGGGCAGCAGTACCCGGAGCTCGTCACCGACCGCGAGCGGATCGAGAAGGTCGCCGTCGCCGAGGAGAACGCGTTCCTCAAGGCCCTCAAGGGCGGCACGAACATCCTCGACACCGCCGTCACCGAGACCAAGCAGGCCGGTGGCACGGTCCTGTCCGGCGACAAGGCGTTCCTGCTCCACGACACCTGGGGCTTCCCGATCGACCTCACCCTGGAGATGGCCGCCGAGCAGGGGCTGTCCGTGGACGAGGACGGCTTCCGCCGCCTGATGAAGGAGCAGCGGGAGCGCGCCAAGGCCGACGCCCAGGCCAAGAAGACCGGTCACGCCGGCGCCGGCGCCTACCGTGAGATCGCCGACCAGGCCGGCGAGACCGACTTCGTCGGGTACACGGACACCGAGGCCGAGTCGACGATCGTCGGCATCCTCGTCGACGGCGCCTCCTCGCCGGCCGCCACCGAGGGCGACGAGGTCGAGATCGTCCTCGACCGCACCCCGTTCTACGCCGAGGGCGGCGGCCAGATCGGCGACACCGGCCGTATCAAGGTCGACTCCGGTGCCGTCATCGAGATCCGCGACTGCCAGAAGCCGGTCCCGGGCGTCTACGTCCACAAGGGCGTCGTCCAGTTCGGCGAGGTGACCGTCGGGGCCAAGGCCCAGGCCTCGATCGACAACCGCCGGCGTACGGCCATCGCGCGTGCCCACTCGGCCACCCACCTCACCCACCAGGCCCTGCGGGACGCGCTCGGCCCGACGGCCGCCCAGGCCGGGTCGGAGAACCAGCCCGGCCGCTTCCGCTTCGACTTCGGCTCCCCGTCGGCGGTGCCCACGGCCGTGATGACCGACGTCGAGCAGAAGATCAACGAGGTGCTCGCCCGTGACCTCGACGTCCGCGCCGACGTCATGGGCATCGACGAGGCCAAGAAGCAGGGCGCCATCGCCGAGTTCGGCGAGAAGTACGGCGAGCGGGTCCGCGTGGTGACCATCGGCGACTTCTCCAAGGAGCTGTGCGGCGGCACCCATGTGCACAACACCTCGCAGCTCGGCCTGGTCAAGCTGCTCGGCGAGTCGTCCATCGGCTCCGGGGTCCGGCGTATCGAGGCGCTCGTCGGTGTCGACGCCTACAACTTCCTCGCCCGCGAGCACACCGTCGTCGCCCAGCTCCAGGAGCTGATCAAGGGCCGTCCGGAGGAGCTCCCGGAGAAGGTCTCCGCCATGCTCGGCAAGCTGAAGGACGCCGAGAAGGAGATCGAGAAGTTCCGCGCGGAGAAGGTCCTGCAGGCCGCCGCCGGTCTCGCCGAGTCCGCCAAGGACGTCCGCGGGATCGCCGTCGTCACCGGCCAGGTCCCGGACGGCACCACCGCCGACGACCTGCGCAAGCTGGTCCTCGACGTACGCGGCCGCATCCAGGGCGGCCGGGCCGCCGTGGTCGCCCTCTTCACCGTCAACAACGGAAAGCCGCTGACGGTCATCGCCACCAACGAGCCCGCCCGCGAGCGCGGTCTCAAGGCCGGTGAGCTGGTCCGCACGGCCGCCAAGACCCTCGGCGGCGGCGGTGGCGGCAAGCCGGACGTCGCCCAGGGCGGCGGCCAGAACCCGGCCGCGATCGGTGCGGCCGTGGACGCCGTGGAGCGCATGGTCGGGGAGACGGCCAAGTAATGCGCCGAGGCCGCAGACTCGCGATCGACGTCGGGGACGCCCGCATCGGGGTCGCCTCGTGCGACCCCGACGGGATCCTCGCCACTCCGGTGGAGACGGTCCCGGGCCGGGACGTCCCGGCGGCCCACCGCCGGCTGAAGCAGCTGGTCGAGGAGTACGAACCGATCGAGGTCGTCGTCGGTCTCCCTCGCTCCCTCAAGGGGGGCGAGGGTCCGGCCGCCGTGAAGGTCCGCGGCTTCGTCCAGGAGCTCGCCCGGGCCATCGCGCCCGTTCCGGTCAGGCTCGTCGACGAGCGGATGACCACGGTGACGGCCAGTCAGGGACTGCGCGCATCCGGAGTGAAATCCAAAAAGGGCAGATCGGTCATCGACCAGGCGGCAGCCGTGATCATTCTTCAGCAGGCCCTGGAATCCGAACGGGTGTCAGGTAAAGCACCCGGCGAGGGCGTCGAAGTGGTCATCTGATCGCGATACGGTAACGTTCCGCGCGATGCGGCGACATTCGAACAGTCACCGCACAGAAAGAGGCGGATCGGTAGCCGGATCGTGGACGAGGGAGACCGCCGCCTCGCGGCTCTAGGGGATCGATGACTGAGTATGGCCGGGGCCAAGGCTCCGAACCGTGGCATCCGGAGGACCCGTTGTACGGGGACGACGGATGGGGTGGACAGCAGGCCCAGGCGGGCCAGCAGTCCCCCTACGGCGGCCAGCCGCAGCACTATCCGCAGCAGCCGCAGCAGCCGCAGTACGACAACGGCGGCTGGGGCGACGGCCAGCAGGCCGCCTATGGGCAGGCGCAGCAGCAGTACCCGCAGCACGACGGCCAGTACGATCAGCAGCAGTACGACCAGCATCAGCAGCAGTACGACCAGCAGGCCTATCAGGACCAGTCGCAGCAGTCGTACGACAACAACGGCTGGCCGGCCGGCACCCAGGCGCAGATCCCGTACCCCGCCGACCCGTCGGACCCCTACGGTCAGCAGCAGGCCGCCGCGTACGGCGCTGAGCAGCAGGACTACTACGGCAGCCCGGACGCCTATCCGCCGCCGGAGCCGCCGAGCCGTCGGCGGGCCGAGCCGGAGCCCCAGATCGACTGGGATCCGGGACCCGACCAGGGCGAGCACGCCTTCTTCGCGGGCGACGACGCCGACGAGGACGAGTCCGACGACCCGAAAGGCGGCCGTGGCGACCGGCGCGGGCGCGGCGGCAAGGGCGGCAAGAAGCGCAAGAGCGGATGTGCCTGTCTGGTGGTCCTGCTGGTGTTCGGCGGCGGCACCGCGGGCGTCGGCTACTTCGGCTACCAGTTCTACCAAAATCGTTTCGGCGCGGCTCCGGACTATGCCGGGAACGGGACGAGCCAGGTGGTCACCGTCCAGATTCCCAAGGGCGCGGGCGGGTACGTGATCGGCCGGCTGCTCAAGGACGCGGGTGTGGTCAAGAGCGTCGACGCGTTCGTGTCCGCTCAGGAGCAGAACCCCAAGGGGAAGTCGATCCAGGCCGGCGCCTATCTCCTGAAGAAGGAAATGTCCGCCAAGAGCGCCGTCGTGATGATGCTCGACCCGGACAGCCAGAACAACGTGCAGGTGGTTCCGGGAGCGAGGAACCTCAAGGTCTACGAGCGGATCGACGAGAAACTCGATCTTGCTTCCGGCACCACGAAGAAGATCGCCGAGAAGGAATACAAGAGCCTCGGTCTGCCGAGCTGGGCGAACGACAACGAGGACATCAAGGACCCGCTCGAGGGTTTCCTCGCTCCGGGTAACTATCCGGCGGCGAAGGGCATGAAGCCCGAGACGGTGCTGAAGGACATGGTCACCCAGGCCGCCGAGACGTACCGCAAGTACGACCTGGAGGCGAAGGCCAAGGCGCTCAAGCTGGACAGTCCGCTGCAGGTCATCACGGTCGCCAGCCTCGTCCAGGCCGAGGGGAAGACCGAGGAGGACTACCGCAGGATGGCGGAGGTGGTCTACAACCGCCTCAACCTCGCGAACCCCGAGACCTACGGCCTGCTCCAGTTCGACTCGACCTTCAATTACCTGAAGAACGAGAGCAACATCCGCATCTCCGAGTCCGAGATCAAGAGCAACAAGGACCCGTACAACACATACACGAACAAGGGTCTGCCGCCCGGCCCGATCGACAACCCGGGTGATGTCGCGCTGAAGGCGGCGCTGAATCCGACCGATCAGGGCTGGTACTACTTCGTCGCGACCGACGGAGTGAAGACCACCGAATTCGCCAAGACCCACGCTGAATTCCTGAGGCTCAAGGACAAGTTCGATGAGAGCAGCGGCAGCTGACGCCCGCCGGGCCGCCGTTCTCGGCAAGCCCATCGCCCACTCCCTGTCGCCGGTCCTGCACCGGGCCGCCTACGAGGAACTGGGCCTCACGGGCTGGTCGTACGACCGGTTCGAGCTCGACGAGACCGCACTGCCCGGGTTCATCGAGGAACTCGGGCCGGAGTGGGCCGGGCTGTCGGTGACCATGCCGCTCAAGCGGGCGGTCATCCCGCTGCTCGACGGGATCAGCGACACGGCCGCCTCGGTGGAGGCGGTCAACACGGTCGTGTTCACCGACGACGGCCGCCGTCTCGGCGACAACACCGACATCCCGGGGATGGTCGCCGCCCTCAGGGAGCGGGGCATCGAGCAGGTCGACTCGGCGGCGATCCTCGGCGCCGGCGCCACCGCCTCCTCCGCGCTCGCCGCGCTGGCCCGGATCTGCACCGGCGAGGTCGTCGCCTATGTACGCAGCGAGGCCCGGGCCGCCGAGATGCGGCAGTGGGGCGAGCGACTCGACATCGAGGTCCGCACCGCGGACTGGGCGGACGCGGCCCAGGCCCTGCGCGCCCCCCTGGTGATCGCGACCACCCCCGCCGGGGCGACGGACGCCCTCGCCCACGCCGTACCGGAGCGCCCCGCGGCCCTCTTCGACGTGCTCTACGACCCCTGGCCGACGGAGTTGGCGGCCCGCTGGTCGATGATCGGCGGAGCCGTGGTCGGCGGCCTCGACCTGCTCGTGCACCAGGCGGTGCTCCAGGTCGAGCAGATGACGGGACTGCGGCCCGCGCCCGTGGAGGCCATGCGCAAGGCGGGCGAGCACGCGCTGGCGGCCCGCTGAGACCCGTCCACGTCCGTCTGCTGGACCTGTGACCGGCTCCCGGCGCCGGACGTGGGAGGATCGGAGGTGGCGGGCCGGGGCCGCGCACCTGGTCGCGCCGTTGGCTTACGCGAGGACGCGCGTAAGCAGGGCAGCAGTACCAGGGCGCGAGCACTGAGGAGCACCGTTGAGCAGGTTGCGCTGGCTGACCGCGGGGGAGTCCCACGGTCCCGCACTCGTGGCGACGCTGGAGGGCCTTCCCGCCGGTGTGCCGATCACCACGGAGCTGGTGGCGGACCACTTGGCGAGGCGGCGGCTGGGCTACGGCCGCGGTGCCCGGATGAAGTTCGAGCAGGACCAGGTCACCTTCCTCGGCGGTGTCCGGCACGGCCTGTCCCTGGGTTCCCCGGTCGCGATCATGGTGGGCAACACCGAGTGGCCGAAGTGGGAGCAGGTCATGTCGGCCGACCCCATCGACCCGGAGATCCTGGCGGGCCTCGCGCGCAACGCCCCGCTGACCCGGCCACGGCCCGGCCACGCGGACCTGGCAGGGATGCAGAAGTACGGCTTCGATGAGGCCCGGCCGATCCTGGAGCGGGCCTCGGCGCGGGAGACGGCGGCCCGGGTGGCGCTGGGCGCGGTGGCCCGGTCGTACCTGAAGGAGACGGCCGGCATCGAGATCGTCAGCCATGTCGTCGAGCTGTGCTCGGTGAAGGCCCCGGCCGGGGTGTACCCGACGCCGGCCGACGTGGAGAGGCTGGACGCCGATCCGCTGCGCTGCCTGGACGCGGACACGTCGAAGGCGATGGTGGCCGAGGTCGACCAGGCCCACAAGGACGGCGACACCCTGGGCGGGGTGGTGGAGATCCTGGCGTACGGCGTGCCGGTGGGGCTTGGTTCGCATGTGCACTGGGACCGCAAGCTGGACGCCCGGCTGGCCGGTGCCCTGATGGGCATCCAGGCGATCAAGGGGGTCGAGCTCGGCGACGGGTTCGAGCTGGCGCGGGTGCCGGGTTCGAAGGCGCACGACGAGATCGTGAACACCCCCGAGGGCATCCGGCGCGTCTCGGGCCGTTCCGGCGGGACCGAGGGCGGGCTGTCCACGGGTGAGCTGCTCCGGGTGCGGGCGGCGATGAAGCCGATCGCGACCGTGCCGCGGGCCCTTCAGACCGTGGACGTGACCACCGGCGAGGCCGCGCAGGCCCACCACCAGCGCTCGGACGTGTCCGCGGTTCCGGCCGCCGGGATCGTGGCCGAGGCGATGGTGGCCCTGGTGCTGGCGGACGCGGTGGCGGAGAAGTTCGGCGGCGACAGCGTGCCCGAGACCCGCCGCAACGTGCAGTCCTACCTCGACAACCTGGCCATCCGGTGAGCCCTCTGGTGGTGCTCGTCGGTCCGATGGGCGTGGGCAAGTCCACCGTCGGGCGGCTGCTGGCCGACCGGCTCGGCACGGGCTACCGGGACACCGACGAGGACATCGTCACCGAGCAGGGCCGCTCGATCGCGGAGATCTTCGTCGACGAGGGCGAGCCGGTCTTCCGGGCGATCGAGAAGGCCGCGGTGGCGCGGGCGCTCGCCGAGCACGACGGCGTTCTCGCGCTGGGCGGCGGCTCCATCCTCGACGAGGACACCCGCTCCCTGCTGGCCGGGCAGCGGGTGCTGTACCTGTCGATGGACGTCGAGGAGGCCGTCAAGCGCACCGGCCTGAACGCCGCGCGGCCGCTGCTCGCGGTCAACCCGCGCAAGCAGTGGCGCGAGCTGATGGAGGCCCGGCGCTCGCTGTACGAGTCGATCGCCACGGCGGTCGTCGCCACGGACGGCCGTACGCCCGAAGAAGTCACCCGAATCGCGTTGGACGCACTGGAGTTGAAGGAAGCATGAGCGAGGCAGTGACGCGCATCCAGGTCGGCGGCACCGCGGGCAGCGAGCCGTACGAGGTCCTGGTGGGCCGTCAACTCCTGGGTGAGCTCGGTTCGTTGATCGGGGAGAAGGCCCAGCGGGTCGCCATCGTCCACCCCGAGGCCCTCGCGGACACCGGTGAGGCGCTGCGTGCCGACCTGGCCGGGCAGGGGTACGAGGCCGTCGCCATCCAGGTGCCGAACGCGGAGGAGGCCAAGACCGCCGAGGTCGCCGCCTACTGCTGGAAGGCGCTCGGGCAGTCCGGCTTCACCCGCACCGATGTCGTGGTCGGCGTCGGCGGTGGCGCCACCACCGACCTCGCCGGGTTCGTGGCCGCGACCTGGCTGCGCGGGGTGCGCTGGATCGCCATCCCGACCACCGTGCTCGCCATGGTCGACGCGGCGGTCGGCGGCAAGACCGGCATCAACACCGCCGAGGGCAAGAACCTCGTCGGCGCCTTCCACCCGCCCGCCGGTGTCCTGTGCGACCTGGCCGCGCTGGACTCCCTGCCCGTCAACGACTACGTCTCCGGACTCGCCGAGATCATCAAGGCCGGCTTCATCGCCGATCCGGTGATCCTGGAGCTCATCGAGTCCGACCCCGAGGCCGCGCGCACCCCGGCCGGCCCGCACACCGCCGAGCTCATCGAGCGTTCGATCCGGGTCAAGGCCGAGGTGGTCTCCTCCGACCTCAAGGAGTCGGGCCTGAGGGAGATCCTCAACTACGGCCACACGCTCGCCCACGCCATCGAGAAGAACGAGCGGTACAAGTGGCGGCACGGCGCCGCCGTCGCCGTGGGCATGCACTTCGCCGCCGAACTGGGCCGCCTCGCGGGCCGGTTGGACGACGCGACGGCCGACCGCCACCGCACCGTCCTCGAATCGGTGGGCCTGCCGCTGCACTACCGCTACGACCAGTGGCCCAAGCTGCTCGAGACCATGAAGGTCGACAAGAAGTCCCGCGGCAACCTGCTCCGCTTCATCGTCCTCGACGGACTGGGCAAGCCCACAGTCCTGGAGGGTCCGGACCCGGCCGTCCTGCTCGCCGCCTACGGCGAGGTCGGCCAGTAGGTCCCGCGACGGCGTGTTCCGCCGATTCGCCTTCCCCCAGGGGCACTTCGGGCCGCCCCCGGCCGTTTCACCAAATGACGGCCGGGGGCGGTACCGTTCGGTGACGAACGGGTATGCACCACCCCGTAACCAGCGCCGATCAGCCTGACGCGAGTGAGCCGGAGGGGCGCGTCGGAGACGAGAGGACGAGCGGGCGAAGGCCTTCGGGCCGCGCACGGTCGGGCTCCCGCCACCGACGCGAGCGCCTCGGAGGCGAGCGAGCCGAAAAAGACGAGACGGAGTGGCACCGGATGCAGCACGCAGTGGGTTCTCCGCTGCCGCCGCCCCATCAGCCGGGGCACGGACCGTCCGCCGGCTGGTCGCCGGCCGCACATCACCCGGGACCGCCGCATCACCCGGGTGCGCAACCGGGCCCCGCCCCGGCGCCCCCGCCGCCTTCGGCACCGGGCTTCTCCCCGGCTCCGGTACCGCCGACGCCACCGCACTCCCAGGCACCGCCGGCGCCGCAGCACGCACCGGTCCCGCCCGCGCCCCAGCACTCACCGGGGCCGGTACCGGACACCACCGGCCATGTGCCGCTGCCGCCCGGCGCCCCCATGGGCGCCTACAGCACCCCGCCCGTCGCCGCGCCCGACCCCGCGGGCACGACCCTCGCGGTGCTGCTCATCGGTCCGGCGGGCGCCGGGAAGACGAGCGTCGCCAAGTACTGGGCCGACCATCGCCGGGTCCCCACCGCCCACATCAGCCTCGACGACGTGCGCGAGTGGGTCCGCTCCGGCTTCGCCGACCCGCAGTCCGGCTGGAACGACCACTCCGAGGCCCAGTACCGGCTCGCCCGCCGCACCTGCGGCTTCGCCGCCCGCAACTTCCTCGCCAACGGCATCTCCTGCATCCTCGACGACGCGGTCTTCCCGGACCGGCCGGTGGTCGGTCTCGGCGGCTGGAAGCGGCACGTGGGCCCGGGACTGCTCCCGGTGGTCCTGCTGCCCGGCCTGGAGATCGTCCTGGAGCGCAACGCCGAACGCTCGGGCAACCGCCGCCTGACCGACGAAGAGGTCGCGCGGATCCACGGCCGGATGGCCGGCTGGTACGGCTCCGGCCTGCCGATCATCGACAACTCGCAGTTGGACGTCCCGCAGACGGCGAGGCTGCTGGACGACGTACTGGCGAGGTCGATCGCGAGCCCGCCGAGCTGGTAGTCGAGCGTGGCGCTGCCCCACTCGGCTCTCCCGAACGGCGCCGAGCCCGCAGCGCTCCTACGCTCAAAACATGTCAGAGGTGTACGCCACCCGCAGAGCCCGCCTGCGCGACCGCTGCCGAGCCGGCGGCAGCCAGTCCGCGCTGATCTCCCGCCCCGCCAACGTCCGCTATCTCGCGGGCGCGGCCCCGAGGGGCGCCGTACTGCTGCTCGGCGGGGCCGAGGACCTGCTGCTGTGCCCCGGCCCGCCCGACGACCGCGTCGACGGCCGTCCCGACGAGGCGCTGCGCGTCCGGACCCTGCCCGGGCCCGGCGGCGACCCCGCCGTGGCCGCGGCCGGTCTCGCGGCAGCGCACGGCGGCGGCTCCCTCGCCGTCGAGGAACACCACCTCACCATGGCCCGCCACCGAGCCATCCGCTCGGTCGTCCCGCACCTGCGCCTCGCCGACCTCGGCGGCGCGGTCGAACAGCTCCGCGTCATCAAGGACGAGGAGGAGATCTCCTGCCTGCGCATCGGCGCCGAGATCGCAGACCAGGCACTGGGCGAGCTCCTGGAGTCCATCCTGGTCGGCCGCACCGAGCGGCACCTGGCCCTCGAACTGGAGCGCCGCCTCGTCGACCACGGCGCCGACGGCCCGGCCTTCGCCACCTCCGTCGGCACCGGTCCGAACTCCGGCCGTCCCGCCCACCGCCCCACCGACCGCCGCGTCGAGGAGGGCGACTTCCTCTCCGTCTGCCTGGGCGCCAGCTACCGCGGATACCGGTGTGAGATCGGCCGTACCTTCGTCATCGGTACGTCTCCCGCCGACTGGCAGATCGATCTCTACGACCTCGTCTTCGCCGCTCAGCGGGCCGGACGGGAGTCGCTGACACCGGGCGCCGCCTACCGTGACGTGGACCGGGCGGCCCGCCAGGTACTGGAGTCCGCGGGCCACCACGAGGGGCTCCCGACCCTCACCGGACACGGTGTGGGACTCGAAATCGACGAGGACCCGCAGTTGGCCCCCGCGGCCATGGGTAAACTGGACGCTTGCGTGCCGGTCACCGTCGAACCGGGAGTCCACCTCCCGGGACGGGGCGGCGTCCGGATCGATGACACGCTCGTCGTACGCCCCGAGGCGGACGGCGGACCCGAGCTACTCACCATCACGACCAAGGAGCTGCTCGCACTATAGGCAACGTGCGTGCGCCGGGGTCGTCCACGTCAGTCCAGGAGATTCCGCAACCGTGGCTTCCACGAACGACCTCAAGAACGGCCTGGTGCTCAAGCTCGAAGGCGGCCAGCTCTGGTCCGTCGTCGAGTTCCAGCACGTCAAGCCCGGCAAGGGCCCCGCATTCGTGCGCACCAAGCTCAAGAACGTGCTGTCCGGCAAGGTCGTCGACAAGACCTTCAACGCCGGCGTCAAGGTCGAGACGGCCACTGTCGACAAGCGCGACATGCAGTTCTCGTACATGGACGGCGAGTACTTCGTCTTCATGGACATGGAGACCTACGACCAGCTCATGGTCGACCGCAAGGCTGTCGGCGACGCCGCCAACTTCCTGATCGAGGGCTTCACGGCCACCGTCGCGCAGCACGAGGGCGAGGTGCTCTTCGTCGAGCTGCCGGCCGCCGTCGAGCTGACCATCCAGGAGACCGAGCCGGGTGTCCAGGGCGACCGCTCCACCGGTGGCACCAAGCCCGCCATCCTGGAGACCGGCCACCAGATCCAGGTCCCGCTCTTCATCACCACCGGTGAGAAGATCAAGGTCGACACCCGCACGAGCGACTACCTCGGCCGGGTGAACAGCTAACCGTGGCTGCCCGCAACACGGCCCGCAAGCGCGCCTTCCAGATCCTCTTCGAGGGCGACCAGCGCGGCGTCGATGTCCTGACGGTCCTGGCGGACTGGATCCGGCTCTCCCGGGAAGACACCCGGCAGCCGCCGGTGAGCGAGTACACGATGCAGCTGGTCGAGGGCTACGCGGAGCACGCGCAGCGCATCGACGAGCTGATCGCGCAGTACTCGGTCGGCTGGACGCTGGACCGGATGCCGGTCGTCGACCGCAACATCCTGCGTCTGGGCGCCCACGAGCTGATCTGGGCCGACGAGACCCCGGACGCGGTGGTCCTCGACGAGATGGTGCAGCTGGCCAAGGAGTTCTCCACGGACGAGTCGCCCTCGTTCGTGAACGGCCTGCTGGGCCGGCTCAAGGACCTGAAGCCGTCGCTGCGCCGGGAGTAGCCCCACCGCACCGCGCCCTTCGGGGCAGGAACTTGCCTGAGGGCCCACAGCGAACCGCTGTGGGCCCTCAGGCATCCCCGGGCCCCGGGGCTCCTCCAAGCCCGCAGAAAGCCGCCGGGGGGGGGGGGGGCCGGGGGGGGGGGGGCGCCCCCCCGCGCGGGGGGGGGGGGGGGGGGGGGGGGGGGCGGGGCGGCGCGGGGGGGCCCGCGGGCGGCGGGGCGCGGGGGCCCCGCCCCCCCGGGGGCGCGGGCGCCCGCCCCCCCCCGGGGGGGCCGGGGGGGGGGCCCCCCCCGGCCGCGCCCCCCCCCCCCCCCGGGCGCCACGTTTCTGCTGAGGCTGGGAGCGGCTCAGCTCTCCTCGTGGGACACCGCGCGACGCGCGTCCGCGTCCAGCACGCCCCAGCTGATCAGCTGCTCGGTGAGGACCGAGGGCGACTGGTCGTAGATGACGGCGAGTGTGCGCAGGTCGTCCTGGCGGATCGAGAGCACCTTGCCGTTGTAGTCACCGCGCTGGGACTGGATCGTCGCGGCGTAGCGCTGGAGCGGGCCCGCCTTCTCGGCCGGGACGTGGGCCAGCCGCTCCAGGTCCAGGACCAGCTTCGGCGGGGGCTCGGCGGCCCCGCCCGGAGTGGTGCCGGGCAGCAGCTCCTGCACCGGAACGCCGTAGAAATCCGCCAACTCGGCAAGACGCTGCACGGTCACCGCGCGGTCGCCACGCTCGTACGAACCGACCACGACCGCCTTCCAGCGTCCCTGGGACTTCTCCTCGACACCGTGGAGGGAAAGGCCCTGCTGGGTGCGGATGGCCCGGAGCTTGGCCCCGAGCTGTTTGGCGTATTCGCTGGACATATAGCTCCCCGGACACTGGATCGACGCGGCCGCAGTGGTTTCGAGCCGCGCGTCTGGTAACTCACTGTGAGGTTACGCAGCGTGACTCTTGTGCGTCAAGCCGAATGGTCCACACCGACTCTTCCGTGAGAGTGGTGGCTGATTAGGCCAACGGGGTGATCCGGGGCCTCCTTCGGGCCTGGTACGGTGGATGGCGCAAATCCGACGTCCTTTAAGGTCCGTCCCGTGAGGCGGAGAAGGAGGTCCGTTTCGTATGGACAAGCAGGACATTTCCGATAACCAGGCGTCCGATGCCCGGCCCGTTCTCGAAGGCCCCGACATCGCACGCGTGCTGACCCGCATCGCCCACGAGATCGTCGAGCGCGCCAAGGGCGCCGACGACGTGGTACTCCTCGGCATCCCCACCCGAGGCGTCTTCCTCGCCCAGCGGCTCGCCGCGAAGCTGGAGGAGATCACCGGCCGCGGCATCCCGGTCGGTTCACTCGACATCACCATGTACCGCGACGATCTGCGCATGCACCCGCCGCGTGCGCTGGCGCGCACCGAGATCCCCGGTGACGGCATCGACGGCCGCCTGGTCGTCCTCGTCGACGACGTGCTCTTCTCCGGCCGCACCATCCGCGCAGCCCTGGACGCCCTGAACGACATCGGGCGCCCCCGCGCGGTGCAGCTCGCGGTCCTCGTCGACAGAGGCCACCGCGAACTGCCCATCCGCGCCGACTACGTCGGCAAGAACCTCCCCACGTCGTTGCGGGAGACGGTCAAGGTCCAGCTCGTCGAGGAGGACGGTCGCGACACCGTGCTGCTCGGTGTGAAGCAGACCTAGCAGCAGGTGTACGAGGGCACTTGTTGGTGCGCCCTCGCCTGCCCGGATCCTCCCGATACCTGAACTGCCTTACGGAGCCTGACAGATGCACCGTCATCTCATCTCGGCCGCCGACCTCACCCGCGACGACGCCGTCCTGATCCTCGACACCGCCGAGGAGATGGCCCGGGTCGCCGACCGGCCGATCAAGAAGCTGCCGACCCTGCGCGGCCGCACGATCGTCAACCTGTTCTTCGAGGACTCCACGCGTACGCGTATCTCCTTCGAGGCCGCCGAGAAGCGTCTCTCGGCGGACGTCATCAACTTCACCGCCAAGGGCTCCAGCGTGTCCAAGGGCGAGTCCCTCAAGGACACCGCCCAGACCCTGGAGGCCATGGGCGTCGACGCCGTCGTCATCCGGCACGGAGCCTCGGGGGCGCCGTACCGCCTCGCCAACTCCGGCTGGATCGACGCGGCCGTCATCAACGCCGGTGACGGCACCCACCAGCACCCGACCCAGGCCCTGCTGGACGCGTTCACCATGCGCCGCCGGCTCGTCGGGCGGGACGCCGGGATCGGCCAGGACCTCTCCGGCAAGCGCATCACGCTCGTCGGGGACATCCTGCACAGCCGCGTCGCCCGCTCCAACGTCGACCTGCTGCACACCCTCGGCGCCGAGGTCACCCTCGTCGCCCCGCCCACCCTGGTGCCGGTCGGCGTCGAGACCTGGCCCTGCCAGGTGGCGTACGACCTCGACAGCACGCTCGCCAAGTCCGACGCCGTGATGATGCTGCGCGTCCAGCGCGAGCGGATGAACGCCGCGTTCTTCCCGACCGAGCGCGAGTACTCGCGGCGCTACGGCCTGGACGGCGACCGCATGGCGCGGATGCCGGAGCACGCCATCGTCATGCACCCCGGCCCCATGGTCCGCGGCATGGAGATCACCGCCGAGGTCGCCGACTCCGACCGCTGCACCGTCGTCGAGCAGGTCGCAAACGGAGTCTCCATCCGGATGGCCGTTCTGTACCTGCTTCTGGGCGGCAACGAACCCGCCGTGAGCCACACCCGTATCGAGGAGAAGTAAGTCACATGAGCAAGATCCTGATCCGCGGTGCGAAGGTGCTCGGCGGCGAGCCGCAGGACGTGCTGATCGACGGCCCGGTCGTCGAGGCGGTCGGCAGCGGGCTCCCGGAAGAGGGCGCCGAGGTCGTCGAGGCGGCCGGCAAGCTGCTCCTGCCGGGCCTGGTCGACCTGCACACCCATCTGCGCGAGCCGGGCCGCGAGGACTCCGAGACCGTCCTGACCGGCACCCGCGCGGCGGCCTCCGGCGGCTACACGGCCGTGTTCGCCATGGCCAACACCTTCCCGGTCGCCGACACCGCCGGTGTGGTCGAGCAGGTGTACCGGCTCGGCCAGGAACACGGTTACTGCGACGTGCAGCCCATCGGAGCCGTCACCGTCGGCCTGGAGGGCAAGAAGCTCGCCGAACTGGGCGCCATGCACGAGTCGGCCGCCGGTGTCACCGTCTTCTCCGACGACGGCAAGTGCGTCGACGACGCCGTGATGATGCGGCGGGCGCTGGAGTACGTGAAGGCCTTCGGCGGGGTCGTCGCCCAACACGCGCAGGAGCCGCGGCTGACCGAGGGCGCCCAGATGAACGAGGGCGTCGTCTCCGCCGAGCTGGGGCTCGGGGGCTGGCCCGCGGTGGCCGAGGAATCGATCATCGCCCGGGACGTCCTGCTCGCCGAGCACGTCGGATCCCGCGTCCACATCTGCCACCTGTCGACCGCCGGGTCCGTCGAGATCGTGCGCTGGGCCAAGTCCCGCGGCATCGACGTCACCGCCGAGGTCACCCCGCACCACCTGCTCCTCACCGACGAGCTGGTGCGGTCGTACAACCCGGTCTACAAGGTGAACCCGCCGCTGCGCACCGAGCGGGACGTGCTCGCCCTGCGCGAGGCGCTCGCCGACGGCACGATCGACATCGTCGCCACCGACCACGCCCCGCACCCGCACGAGGACAAGGACTGCGAGTGGGCCGCCGCCGCCATGGGCATGGTCGGCCTGGAGACCGCGTTGTCAGTGGTGCAGGAGACCATGGTGGACACCGGGCTCCTCGACTGGGCCGGGGTCGCCGAGCGCATGTCCTTCGCGCCCGCCCGCATCGGACGGGCCACGGGACACGGCCGTCCCGTCTCGGCTGGTGAGCCCGCCAACCTCACGCTGGTCGACACGGAATACCGTGGGTCGGTGGACCCCGCGGGCTTCGCCTCGCGCAGCCGCAACACTCCGTACGCGGGGCGTGAGCTGCCGGGCCGTGTCACGCACACGTGGCTCCGGGGCAAGGCCACGCTCGTCGACGGGAAGCTCACGTGACATCTGAAATCCTGCTGGCCGCCGGTCTCGCAGCCGAGAAGAAGTCGGCCGAGGTCACCGACTGGGCCGCCCGCATCGGCTGGCTCGTCGGCCTCGCCCTCTTCGTCGCGCTCGTCTACTGGCTGATGCGCGAGGGCTGGAAGTGGCGCGGCACGCTCCAGGGCGACCTGCCCGAGCTCCCCACCGTGCCGGACGACCCCGGCCCGGCGAGACTGGGCATGAGCGGCCGCTACCACGGCTCCACCACCGCGGGGCAGTGGCTCGACCGGATCGTGGCGCACGGCCTGGGCACCCGCAGCCGGGTCGAGCTCACGCTCACCGACAAGGGCCTGGACGTCGTACGCCCCGGAGCCACCGACTTCTTCGTCCCGCGCGAGGCCCTGCGGGAGGCCGTGCTCGGCAAGGGCATCGCCGGCAAGGTCCTGACCGAGGGCGGGCTGCTCCTGGTGACCTGGGCGCACGGCGAGCGGCTGATCGACTCGGGGTTCCGCTCGGACCACGCGGCCGAGCACACCGAGTGGGTCGACGCCATTAACTCCATGATCAACAAGACGGAAACGGAAGGCGCACGATGACGACCTCCACTAGGGGAGCCTCGAAGGCTCCCGCGGTACTCGTCCTGGAGGACGGCCGGATCTTCCGCGGCCGTGCCTACGGGGCCGTGGGGGAGACCTTCGGCGAGGCCGTGTTCTCCACCGGCATGACGGGCTACCAGGAGACCCTGACCGACCCGTCGTACGCCCGCCAGATCGTCGTCGCGACCGCCCCGCAGATCGGCAACACCGGCTGGAACGACGAGGACGACGAGTCGCGGCGCATCTGGGTCTCCGGCTACGTGGTGCGCGACCCCGCGCGCGTGCCGTCCAACTGGCGCTCCCAGCGCTCCCTGGACGACGAGCTGGTCGCGCAGGGCGTCGTCGGCATCAGCGGCATCGACACCCGCGCGCTCACCCGCCACCTGCGCGAGCGCGGCTCCATGCGGGCCGGGGTCTTCTCCGGCGAGGCGATCGCCGCCGAGTCCGAGCTCGTCGCACGCGTGCAGGCCCAGCCGCACATGAAGGGCGCCTCGCTGTACGAGGAGGTCGCCACCAAGGAGGCGTACGTCGTCCCCGCGGTCGGCGAGAAGAGGTTCACGGTCGCCGCGATCGACCTCGGCATCAAGGGCATGACCCCGCACCGCATGGCCCAGCGAGGTATCGAGGTCCACGTGCTGCCGGCCACGGCCACCCCGGAGGAGGTCTACGCCGTCGCTCCCGACGGGGTCTTCTTCTCCAACGGCCCCGGCGACCCGGCCAACGCCGACGGCCCGGTCGCGCTCATGACCGCCGTTCTGGAGCGCCGGACGCCGCTGTTCGGCATCTGCTTCGGCAACCAGATCCTCGGCCGCGCGCTCGGCTTCGGCACCTACAAGCTGAAGTACGGCCACCGGGGCATCAACCAGCCCGTGCAGGACCGGACCACCGGCAAGGTCGAGGTGACCGCCCACAATCACGGATTCGCCGTGGACGCGCCGCTCGACAAGGTCAGCGAGACGAAGTTCGGTCGCGCCGAGGTCTCCCATGTGTGCCTGAACGACGACGTCGTGGAAGGGCTCCAACTGCTGGACCAGCCGGCCTTCTCCGTCCAGTACCACCCCGAAGCGGCAGCCGGCCCGCACGATGCCGCCTACCTGTTCGACCGCTTCGTATCCCTGATGGAGGGCCAGCGTGCCTAAGCGCACCGATATCCAGTCCGTCCTGGTCATCGGCTCCGGCCCGATCGTCATCGGCCAGGCCGCCGAGTTCGACTACTCAGGTACCCAGGCATGCCGCGTGCTCAAGGCCGAGGGCCTGCGCGTCATCCTCGTCAACTCCAACCCGGCGACGATCATGACCGACCCGGAGATCGCCGACGCCACCTACGTCGAGCCGATCACCCCGGAGTTCGTCGAGAAGATCATCGCCAAGGAGCGCCCCGACGCCCTGCTGCCCACCCTGGGCGGCCAGACGGCCCTCAACACGGCGATCTCCATGCACGAGCAGGGTGTGCTGGAGAAGTACGGCGTCGAGCTGATCGGCGCCAATGTCGAGGCGATCAACAAGGGCGAGGACCGCGACCTGTTCAAGGGCGTCGTCGAGGCCGTCCGCGAGAAGATCGGGCACGGCGAGTCCGCCCGGTCCTACATCTGCCACTCCATGGACGACGTACTGAAGGGCGTCGAGCAGCTCGGCGGCTACCCGGTCGTCGTCCGCCCGTCCTTCACCATGGGCGGCGCCGGCTCCGGTTTCGCGCACGACGAGGAGGAACTGCGCCGCATCGCCGGACAGGGCCTCACGCTCTCGCCGACCACCGAGGTGCTCCTGGAGGAGTCCATCCTCGGCTGGAAGGAGTACGAACTGGAGCTGATGCGCGACAAGAACGACAACGTCGTGGTCGTCTGCTCCATCGAGAACTTCGACCCGATGGGTGTGCACACCGGCGACTCGATCACCGTCGCGCCGGCCATGACGCTCACCGACCGCGAGTACCAGGTACTGCGCGACGTCGGGATCGCGATCATCCGCGAGGTCGGCGTCGACACCGGCGGCTGCAACATCCAGTTCGCGGTGAACCCCGAGGACGGCCGCGTGATCGTCATCGAGATGAACCCGCGCGTGTCGCGTTCCTCGGCGCTCGCGTCCAAGGCGACCGGCTTCCCGATCGCCAAGATCGCCGCGAAGCTCGCCGTCGGCTACACGCTGGACGAGATCCCGAACGACATCACCGAGCAGACCCCGGCCTCCTTCGAGCCGACGCTCGACTACGTGGTGGTCAAGGCCCCGCGGTTCGCGTTCGAGAAGTTCCCGTCCGCCGACTCCACCCTCACGACCACCATGAAGTCGGTCGGCGAGGCCATGGCTATCGGCCGGAACTTCACCGAGGCCTTCCAGAAGGCGCTGCGCTCGCTGGAGAAGAAGGGCTCGCAGTTCACCTTCGTGGGCGAGCCCGGCGACAAGGCCGCCCTCCTGACGGAGGCCGTGCGCCCCACCGACGGCCGTATCAACACCGTCATGCAGGCCATCCGCGCGGGTGCCACGCCCGAGGAGGTCTTCGAGTACACGAAGATCGACCCCTGGTTCGTCGACCAGCTCTTCCTCATCAAGGAGATCGCGGACGAGCTGGCCGCCGCCGCCCGCCTCGACGCCGACCTGCTCGCCGAGGCCAAGCGGCACGGCTTCTCCGACCAGCAGATCGGCGAGATCCGCGGCCTGCGCGAGGACGTGGTGCGCGAGGTGCGGCACGCGCTGGGCGTGCGCCCGGTCTACAAGACGGTCGACACCTGCGCGGCCGAGTTCGCCGCCAAGACGCCGTACTTCTACTCCTCCTACGACGAGGAGAGCGAGGTCGCGCCCCGGACCAAGCCCGCGGTGATCATCCTGGGCTCCGGTCCGAACCGCATCGGCCAGGGCATCGAGTTCGACTACTCCTGCGTGCACGCGTCCTTCGCGCTGTCGGACGCCGGGTACGAGACGGTGATGGTCAACTGCAACCCGGAGACCGTCTCCACCGACTACGACACCTCCGACCGGCTGTACTTCGAGCCGCTCACCCTGGAGGACGTCCTGGAGATCGTCCACGCGGAGCAGCAGGCCGGTCCGGTCGCGGGTGTGATCGTGCAGCTGGGCGGGCAGACCCCGCTGGGTCTGGCGCAGGCGCTCAAGGACAACGGCGTGCCCATCGTGGGCACCCCGCCCGAGGCGATCCACGCCGCCGAGGACCGCGGCGCGTTCGGCCGCGTCCTCGCCGAGGCGGGCCTGCCGGCCCCCAAGCACGGCACCGCCACCACCTTCACCGGCGCCAAGGCCATCGCCGACGAGATCGGCTACCCGGTCCTCGTGCGGCCCTCCTACGTCCTCGGCGGCCGCGGCATGGAGATCGTCTACGACGAGACCCGCCTGGAGTCCTACATCGCCGAGTCGACCGAGATCAGCCCCTCGCGACCGGTCCTGGTCGACCGGTTCCTGGACGACGCGATCGAGATCGACGTCGACGCCCTCTACGACGGCCAGGAGCTCTACCTGGGCGGCGTGATGGAGCACATCGAGGAGGCCGGCATCCACTCCGGCGACTCGGCGTGCGCGCTGCCGCCGATCACCCTGGGCGGCTTCGACATCAAGCGGCTGCGGGCCTCCACGGAGGCCATCGCGCGCGGGGTGGGCGTCCGGGGCCTGATCAACATCCAGTTCGCGATGGCCGGGGACATCCTCTACGTCCTGGAGGCCAACCCGCGCGCGTCCCGCACCGTCCCCTTCACCTCGAAGGCGACCGCGGTGCCGCTCGCCAAGGCCGCCGCCCGGATCTCGCTGGGCGCGACCGTCGCCGAACTGCGTGCCGAGGGCCTGCTGCCCGCCAAGGGCGACGGCGGCGAACTCCCGCTGGACGCGCCGATCTCCGTCAAGGAGGCCGTCATGCCGTGGTCGCGGTTCCGCGACATCCACGGCCGCGGCGTCGACACGGTCCTCGGCCCGGAGATGCGCTCCACCGGCGAGGTCATGGGCATCGACTCCGTCTTCGGCACGGCGTACGCCAAGTCGCAGGCGGGTGCCTACGGCCCGCTGCCCACCAAGGGGCGCGCGTTCATCTCGGTCGCCAACCGTGACAAGCGCTCGATGATCTTCCCGGCGCGCGAGCTCGTCGCCCACGGCTTCGAGCTGCTCGCCACCTCCGGCACGGCCGAGGTCCTCAAGCGCAACGGCATCAACGCCACCGTCGTGCGCAAGCAGTCCGAGGGCACCGGCCCCAACGGCGAGAAGACCATCGTCCAGCTCATCCACGACGGCGAGGTCGACCTGATCGTCAACACCCCGTACGGCACCGGCGGCCGCCTCGACGGCTACGAGATCCGTACGGCGGCCGTGGCGCGGTCGGTCCCGTGTCTGACGACGGTCCAGGCGCTCGCCGCCGCCGTCCAGGGCATCGACGCCCTGAATCACGGTGACGTGGGCGTCCGTTCGCTCCAGGAACATGCGCAGCACCTGACCGCGGCCCGCGACTAGCAGCCCTGAGGGGGACACCGGAAACGGTGTCCCCCTCTTGGTGAGGACACCATGTACAAGATCTTCTTCAATCTCGTCTTCAAGCGCCTGGACCCCGAGCAGGCCCATCACCTGGCCTTCCGGTGGATCCGCCTCGCCGTCCGCGTCCCCGTGCTGCGCACCTTCCTCGCGGCCGCTCTCGCACCCCGCCACAAGGAGCTGCGCACCGAGGCCTTCGGGCTGCGCATGCACGGCCCCTTCGGTCTCGCCGCGGGCTTCGACAAGAACGCGGTCGCGATCGACGGCATGGCGATGCTGGGCTTCGACCACATCGAGATCGGCACGGTGACGGGGGAGGCCCAGCCCGGCAACCCCAGAAAGCGGCTGTTCCGCCTCGTGCCGGACCGCGCGCTCATCAACCGCATGGGCTTCAACAACGAGGGCTCGCTGGCCGTGGCGGCCCGTCTGGCGTCCCGTGAGCCGGTCTTCAAGACCGTCGTGGGCGTCAACATCGGCAAGACCAAGGTCGTCCCCGAGGCCGAGGCGGTCGGCGACTACGTGAAGTCGGCCGAGCGCCTCGCGCCCTTCGCGGACTACCTCGTCGTGAACGTGTCGTCGCCCAACACACCCGGCCTGCGCAACCTCCAGGCCACGGAGGCGCTGCGTCCGCTCCTGACCGCCGTCCGCGAGGCCGCCGACCGTATCGTCGCGCACCGGCATGTCCCGCTCCTGGTGAAGATCGCGCCCGACCTGGCCGACGAGGACGTCGACGCGGTCGCCGACCTGGCCGTCGAGCTCGGGCTGGACGGCATCATCGCCACCAACACCACCATCGCGCGCGAGGGACTCGGTCTGACCTCCGGACCCGCCCTGGTGAACGAGACGGGCGGCCTCTCCGGGGCACCCCTGAAGCAGCGCTCCCTGGAGGTCCTCAGGCGCCTGTACGCGCGCGTGGGCGACCGGATCACCCTGGTGGGCGTCGGGGGCGTGGAGAACGCCGAGGACGCCTGGCAGCGCATCCTGGCGGGCGCCACGCTGGTCCAGGGGTACAGCGCCTTCGTCTACGAGGGCCCCTTCTGGGCCCGTGCCATTCACAAGGGCCTCGCCGCGCGCCTGCGCACCAGCCCGTACGCCACTCTCGCCGACGCGGTCGGCGCCGACGTGAGAAAGGTCACGGCATGACCGAGCCCTTCGGCGCGCGCCTGCGCCGTGCCATGGACGAACGCGGCCCGCTGTGCGTGGGGATCGACCCGCACGCCTCCCTGCTCTCCGAGTGGGGCCTGGACGACGACGTGGCCGGTCTGGAGCGGTTCAGCCGCACGGTCGTCGAGGCGCTGTCCGACCGGGTCGCCGTGTTCAAGCCCCAGAGCGCGTTCTTCGAGCGCTTCGGCTCGCGGGGCGTCGCCGTCCTGGAGAAGACCGTCCAGGAGGCCCGTGCGGCCGGTGCGCTGGTCCTCATGGACGCCAAGCGCGGTGACATCGGCTCGACCATGGCCGCGTACGCCGAGGCCTTCCTGCGCGAGGACTCCCCGCTGTTCTCGGACGCGCTGACCGTCTCGCCGTACCTCGGCTACGGCTCGCTCTCGCCGGCCATCGCGCTGGCCCGCGAGAGCGGCGCGGGTCTGTTCGTGCTCGCCCTCACCTCCAATCCGGAGGGCGGCGAGGTCCAGCACGCCGTCCGCGCGGACGGCCGGAACGTCGGCGCGACCATGCTGGGCCACCTGGCCGCCGAGAACATCGGCGAGGAGCCCCTGGGGTCCTTCGGCGCCGTCGTGGGGGCCACACTGGGCGATCTGTCGTCGTACGACCTCGACATCAACGGTCCGCTCCTCGCGCCCGGCGTCGGCGCCCAGGGGGCCACCCCGGCCGATCTCCCCCGGGTGTTCGGGGCGGCGATCCGCAATGTGGTCCCGAACGTGAGCCGGGGACTGCTGCGGCACGGCCCCGGCGCCGGAGCTCTGCGGGCCTCCGCCGATCGGTTCGCGCAGGAGATCCGAGCCGCGCAGCCGCCCGCGTGACGTCTTTCGAACCCCACGTTCGAGTCCTCGACGAGGGGTTCGTGGCCCGCTTGAGTCTGAATACATCCTCAAATCCGGGGCAGTATGTCTGAAATGTCCGGCCTGACGGAGGCTGACCAGGACTTTTCCGCTGTTCTCGCTGACTCTGGCGGACTTGGCCGCTAGTCTCCGACGCAGAGTCAACGGGCGAGCGTGTTGCTCGTGGCTCCCCAGGTGTGGGGCGACTAGGTTCCTCACCGGTCCGTATCCGACAGTTCGACATCCGAGGTGACGTAGGCGTGGCTCTTCCGCCCCTTACCCCTGAACAGCGCGCAGCCGCGCTCGAAAAGGCCGCCGCGGCTCGCCGGGAGCGGGCCGAGGTCAAGAATCGACTCAAGCACTCCGGCGCCTCTCTCCACGAGGTCATCAAGCAGGGCCAGGAGAACGACGTCATCGGGAAGATGAAGGTCTCGGCCCTGCTCGAGTCCCTGCCGGGCGTGGGCAAGGTCCGCGCCAAGCAGATCATGGAGCGGCTCGGCATCTCCGAGAGCCGCCGGGTGCGCGGTCTCGGCTCCAACCAGATCGCTTCTCTGGAGCGTGAGTTCGGCAGCACCGGTTCCTGAACCGGGTCACTCCGGGAAGGGAGTCCCGGGCACTCCGGGATTGCTGGAATAATCGCTGCATGGCTGCAACATTCCGGGGGACGACCCCCGAGCCCCCGGACGTACGTCCGCGGCTGACCGTGCTCTCCGGCCCCTCGGGGGTCGGCAAGAGCACGGTCGTCGCCCATATGCGCAAGGAACACCCCGAGGTCTGGCTCTCGGTGTCGGCGACGACCCGCAGGCCCCGCCCCGGCGAGAAGCACGGCGTCCAGTACTTCTTCGTCACCGACGAGGAGATGGACAAGCTGATCGCCAACGGCGAGCTGCTGGAGTGGGCGGAGTTCGCCGGCAACCGCTACGGCACGCCGCGTGCGGCCGTGCTGGAGCGGCTGGAGGCGGGCGAGCCCGTCCTCCTGGAGATCGACCTCCAGGGGGCCCGGCAGGTCCGTGAGTCCATGACGGACGCCCAGCTGGTGTTCCTGGCTCCTCCCTCCTGGGAGGAGCTCGTGCGCAGGCTCACCGGGCGGGGCACCGAGCCGCCCGAGGTGATCGAGCGCCGACTGGACGCGGCGAAGATCGAACTGGCCGCTGAACCCGAGTTCGATGTGACCTTGGTCAACACCTCCGTCGAGGACGTGGCGCGCGAGCTGCTAGCCTTGATGGATGTTGTGTGATCGTGCCTGCTCACTGAGGCTTGATCATTCGCACTGATTCTTTCCCATCCATCGGAAGGTAGAGCGTGTCCTCTTCCATCTCCGCGCCCGAGGGCATCATCAACCCGCCGATCGACGAGCTCCTCGAGGCAACCGACTCGAAGTACAGCCTCGTGATCTACGCGGCCAAGCGGGCCCGCCAGATCAACGCGTACTACTCGCAGCTCGGCGAGGGCCTGCTTGAGTACGTCGGTCCGCTGGTGGACACCCACGTCCACGAGAAGCCGCTCTCGATCGCCCTCCGCGAGATCAACGCGGGTCTGCTGACGTCCGAGGCCGTCGAGGGTCCGGCGCAGTAGTAGTACTTTCAGCTTTTCGCTGACTTATCCACAGGCCCGGCAGCGCGACTGTCGGGCCTGTGGTGTGTGATGGACCCGTACGTCGCACTCGTACGTTGCCGAGCCGATCAGAGACGGGGAGAGACGGTGGACAAGCCGAAGGTCGTGCTGGGGGTCAGCGGCGGCATCGCCGCGTACAAGGCCTGCGAGCTGCTGAGAAGGCTCACGGAGTCCGGCCACGACGTCCGCGTCGTCCCCACCGCCTCCGCGCTGCACTTCGTGGGCGCCGCCACCTGGTCCGCCCTGTCCGGCCACCCGGTCTCCACCGAGGTCTGGGACGACGTCCACGAGGTCCCGCACGTCCGCATCGGGCAGCACGCCGACCTCGTGGTCGTGGCCCCGGCCACCGCCGACATGCTCGCCAAGGCGGCCCACGGCCTGGCGGACGACCTGCTCACCAACACCCTCCTGACAGCCCGCTGCCCGGTCGTCTTCGCGCCCGCCATGCACACCGAGATGTGGGAGCACCCGGCCACCCAGGAGAACGTGGCGACCCTGCGCCGCCGCGGCGCCCTCGTGATCGAACCGGCCGTCGGCCGGCTGACCGGCGTCGACACCGGCAAGGGCCGGCTGCCGGACCCCGCCGAGATCTTCGAGGTCTGCCGTCGTGTACTGGCCCGCGGTGTCACCGAGCCCGACCTCGAGGGCCGGCACGTCGTCGTCAGCGCCGGCGGCACCCGCGAGCCCCTCGACCCGGTCCGCTTCCTCGGTAACCGCTCCTCCGGCAAGCAGGGGTACGCCCTCGCCCGCACCGCCGCCGCGCGGGGCGCCCGGGTGACGCTGATCGCGGCGAACACCGGCATCCCGGACCCGGCCGGCGTGGACGTCGTCCCCGTGGGTACGGCTGTGCAGCTGCGCGAGGCGGTTCTGAAGGCGGCGGCCGACGCCGACGCGGTCGTCATGGCGGCGGCGGTCGCGGACTTCCGGCCGCAGACGTACGCGGCCGGAAAGATCAAGAAGAAGGACGGCCGGGACCCCGACCCCATCGTCCTGGTGCGGAATCCGGACATCCTCGCCGAGATCTCGGCCGAGCGCGCCCGCCCCGGCCAGGTGATCGTCGGATTCGCCGCGGAGACCGACGACGTGCTGGCCAACGGCCGTACGAAACTGGAGCGCAAGGGCTGCGACCTCCTCGTCGTCAACGAGGTGGGCGAGCGCAAGACCTTCGGGTCGGAGGAGAACGAGGCGGTGGTTCTGGGCGCCGACGGCAGCGAGACTCCCATACCGCACGGCCCGAAGGAGTTTTTGGCCGAAACCGTCTGGGACCTGGTGGCGCGGCGGCTGAGCTGAATGTTTCATTCGCTTTTCGATCCCCAGGAACCTCCGCAGTACAGGCGTGGCGCCCCTGGCCAAGTCCGCTCCGAATTGGGCACAATGCCCGTGCCGCAGGTCACAGCCCTCCCGAGAGGCGAGACAGGGGGGCCGGTGGCCGAGCACGACCGATAAACTGTTCTCGGACTGTGCCGGGCGCAGCCCCCGAGCCCGTCCGCCAATGATCAGCCAGCAGCCGCTGCAACCCCAGGGAGCGTTGTGTCCCGTCGTCTGTTCACCTCGGAGTCCGTCACCGAGGGCCACCCCGACAAGATCGCTGACCAGATCAGTGACACCATCCTCGACGCGCTCCTCAAGGAGGACCCGACCTCCCGGGTCGCGGTCGAGACCCTGATCACCACCGGTCTGGTGCACGTGGCCGGTGAGGTCACCACCAAGACCTACGCGCCGATCGCCCAGCTGGTCCGCGACAAGATTCTGGAGATCGGATACGACTCCTCCAAGAAGGGCTTCGACGGCGCCTCCTGCGGTGTCTCGGTGTCGATCGGCGCACAGTCCCCGGACATCGCCCAGGGCGTCGACACCGCCTACGAGAACCGGGTCGAGGGCGACGAGGACGAGCTGGACCGCCAGGGCGCGGGCGACCAGGGTCTGATGTTCGGCTACGCGACGGACGAGACGCCCACGCTGATGCCGCTGCCGATCTTCCTGGCGCACCGGCTGGCCAAGCGCCTGTCCGAGGTCCGCAAGAACGGCACCATCCCCTACCTGCGCCCGGACGGCAAGACGCAGGTCACCATCGAGTACGACGGCGACAAGGCCGTCCGGCTCGACACGGTCGTGGTCTCCTCGCAGCACGCGTCCGACATCGACCTGGACTCCCTGCTGGCCCCCGACATCCGCGAGTTCGTCGTGGAGCCGGAGCTCAAGGCGCTCCTGGACGAGGGCATCAAGCTGGACACGGACAGCTACCGCCTCCTGGTCAACCCCACCGGCCGCTTCGAGATCGGCGGCCCGATGGGCGACGCCGGCCTGACCGGCCGCAAGATCATCATCGACACGTACGGCGGCATGGCCCGCCACGGCGGCGGCGCCTTCTCCGGCAAGGACCCCTCCAAGGTGGACCGCTCGGCGGCGTACGCGATGCGCTGGGTCGCCAAGAACGTCGTCGCCGCGGGTCTCGCCTCGCGCTGCGAGGTCCAGGTCGCGTACGCCATCGGCAAGGCCGAGCCCGTGGGTCTGTTCGTCGAGACCTTCGGCACCGCGAAGATCGACGCGGACAAGATCGAGAAGGCGATCGACGAGGTCTTCGACCTCCGTCCGGCCGCCATCATCCGCGACCTCGACCTGCTGCGCCCGATCTACTCCCTGACGGCGGCGTACGGCCACTTCGGCCGTGAGCTCCCGGAGTTCACGTGGGAGAAGACGGACCGCGTGGAGGCGTTGCGGAAGGCCGCGGGCCTGTAGGTCCGTCAGCCCGCTGCGGTGTGCCGCGAGGCCCGGTGTCCCTCTGGGGCGCCGGGCCTCGGCGTTTCCGGGGCCCGATCGTCCGGCCGAGCGAGTTCGAGCGGCGCCGGTTGTCAGTGGGGTTTGGTAAGAATGCAAGCGTGAGCAGCGAGAACGGGTCGGTGGACGGCGGCGCAGAGGGAGCGCAGCCCGAGCAGCTTGCGCTCATTCGGGAGAGTGTGCGCAAGGCCAAGGTGCCCCGGGCCAAGCCGCGGACCTGGCGGGGGGCCGCGCTGGCCAGGGAGCTGCCGGTCGCGCGGGTGCTGGTCGACAAGGGGGTGCTGCACCTCGACCGGTACTTCGACTACGCCGTGCCCGAGGAGCTCGACGCGGACGCGCAGCCGGGGGTGCGGGTGCGGGTGCGGTTCGGCGCCGGGCGCGGGCGGGTGCGAGACGGGCGGCGTGAGGGCGGGGGGCTGATCGGCGGGTTTCTGATCGAGCGGCTCGCCGAGTCGGACTACTCCGGGCCGCTGGCGGCGCTCGCCCAGGTCGTCTCGCCCGAGCCGGTGCTCGGCGAGGAGCTGCTGGGGCTCGCCCGGGCCGTCGCCGACCGGTATGCGGGCAGTCTCGCCGATGTGCTCCAGCTCGCCGTGCCGCCGCGTAGCGCCCGCGCCGAGCAGCGGCCTTCGCCCGAGCCGCTGCCGCCGCCCGCCGCGCCGGAGACGGGGTCCTGGGAGCGGTACGAGCGCGGCGGCGCGTTCCTGGAGTCGCTGGCCTCGGGCGGCGCGCCGCGCGCGGTGTGGAACGCCCTGCCGGGCCCGCAGTGGAGTGAGGAGCTGGCCCGGGCCGTTGCCGCGACCCTGGCCTCGGGGCGGGGGGCGCTCGTCGTCGTGCCGGACGGCCGAGCCGTCGCGCGCGTCGATGCCGCGCTGACCTCGGTGCTGGGGGAGGGGCGGCATGCCGTCCTGACCGCCGATGCCGGGCCCGAGAAACGGTATCGGGAGTGGCTGGCCGTGCGGCGGGGGGCCGTGCGGGCCGTGGTCGGGACGCGGGCCGCCATGTTCGCCCCGGTGCGGGACCTGGGGCTCGTCGCTCTCTGGGACGACGGCGACGACAGTCACAGTGAGCCGCACGCCCCGCAGCCGCACGCGCGCGAGGTGTTGTTGTTGCGGGCCGCACTGGACAAGTGCGGTTTCCTGCTGGGCGGTTGGAGCTGCACCGTGGAGGCCGCGCAGCTCGTGGAGAGCGGGTGGGCCCGGCCGCTGGTGGCCTCGCGGGAACAGGTGCGGGCGGTCGCCCCGCTGGTGCGGACGGTCGGGGACCAGGATCTCGCGCGGGACGAGGCGGCGCGGGCGGCCCGGCTGCCGACGCTCGCCTGGCAGGCCGTCAGGGAGGGTTTGCGGCACGGGCCGGTGCTCGTCCAGGTGCCGCGGCGGGGGTATGTGCCGCGGATGGCCTGCGCCAACTGCCGGGCACCCGCGCGGTGTCGGCACTGCGCCGGACCGTTGGAGGGGCAGGAGTCCGGGGCGGCGCTGCGGTGCGGGTGGTGCGGGCGCGAGGAGGGGGCCTGGCACTGTGCGGAGTGCGGGGGGTTCCGGCTGCGGGCGCAGGTGGTGGGGGCCCGGCGTACCGCGGAGGAGTTGGGCCGGGCCTTTCCGGCTGTTCCGGTGCGCACGTCCGGGCGTGAGCACGTGCTGGACACCGTGCCCGGGGCGCCGGCGCTGGTGGTGAGTACGCCGGGGGCGGAGCCGGTCGCCGAGGGCGGGTACGCGGCGGCGCTGTTGCTGGACGGCTGGGCCATGCTCGGGCGGCCTGACCTGCGGGCCGGGGAGGACGCGCTGCGGCGCTGGATCGCGGCGTCGGCGCTGGTGCGGCCGCAGGAGGCCGGGGGCACGGTGGTGGTGGTCGCCGAACCCACGCTGAGGCCGGTGCAGGCGTTGGTGCGCTGGGACCCGGTGGGGCATGCGGTGCGGGAGCTGGGGGAGCGGGCCGAATTGGGATTTCCGCCGGTGTCGCGGATGGCCGCGGTGTCGGGGACCGGGGAGGCCCTCGCCGAGTTTCTCGCGGCTCTGGAACTTCCGGGTGAGGCGGAGGTGCTGGGACCTGTGCCCTTGCCGGTGACGGTGGCGGGGGGGCCTCGGCGGGTGGGGGCGCCGCCGGCCGGGGAGCGGTGGGAGCGGGTGCTCGTCCGGGTTCCGCCGGGGAAGGGGGGCGCGTTGGCGGCCTCGCTCAAGGCCGCGCAGGCTTCGCGGATGGCTCGCGGTGGGGGGAGCGGGGGTGAGGGGGCGGTCTGGGTGCGGATCGATCCGCCTGACATCGGGTGACGGATGCGGGTGGGCGCGGGGTGTGGAAGGGCGGCCGGACTGTTTCGCGGTCGGCAGGGGCTACGCGATGTCGGCTCACCGCCGGGACACGGCCGTATCCACCATGGCGGCCGCAGCCGGCGAGAGCGGACATGCGTCTGCCCTCCCGGTCGTGGGGTGGGAGGGCAGAGAGGGGACGGGTCAGCCGTTGCGGGGGCCGGGGAAGGCTGTGGGCCTTGCCTCCTCGCGGAGGGTGGGGCTGCCCGCGGTGGGCTGGGTGGGCATGGAACGGGCCGCGGGGACCGTGGGCACCGACGGCACCGTGGGGATACCGGTGTTGACGCTGACCGTGCGGGTCCCCGACGTCTCCGTGGCGCGCTCGGCGTCGGCTGTCGCCTGGGCCGCGGCGCGGCGGGCGCCGTAACGACGGTGGACCGCCTGCTTGGTGACGCCGAGGGCGGAGCCCACCGCGTCCCACGAGAAGCCGAGCGAGCGGTCGAAGTCGACCGCGGCCGTCACCAGGGTCTCGACGCTGTCCCGCAGTTCCTGTGCGAGCCGGACCGTGGGAGCGGGGGCGCGTCCGTAGACGACGAAGCCCGTGGAGGGACCGGAGCGGCGCGGGCGGTAGACGTTGCCCAGCTGAGCGGTCAGGGTGCGCAGTGCGTCCACCTGCCGGCGGACCCGCTCGATGTCCCGCACCAGCAAGTGCAGGCTGGCCCGAGCCTGGGCGTCGTGGGTTGCGTGGTCGGCCATGAACAAGCCTCTCGAACCGGCGTTGAAAAGGATGAGGCCGCGATCGCGGCCCGTTGTGGTCAACTCTTTCTTGACCAACGCGTTTACGCTCCGCTGGTCACGCAGTGGGGGCGTACAGGCATATGCGTGCGCCGGGGGCGGGTGGCTCGCGCCTTGGCCGGGGAGCGCGTGCCAGGCCCTACGCGGCCATGCGGCGGTCGAGCCCCGCCATAGACTTGTGCGTTGCCCGTCGTCATCCGTCCGAGAGGCCCTGCCCACTCATGAAGCTCGTCTTCGCCGGTACCCCCGAGGTCGCCGTTCCCGCTCTGGACGCTCTCATCGCCTCCGGGCGGCACGAGGTCGCCGCCGTCGTCACGCGGCCGGACGCGCCGGCCGGGCGGGGGCGCAGGCTGGTCTCGAGCCCGGTCGCGCAGCGGGCCGAGGAGGCGGGCATCGAGGTGCTGAAGCCCGTCAAGCCGCGGGATCCGGAGTTCCTCGAGCGGCTTCGCGAGATCGCCCCGGACTGCTGCCCCGTCGTCGCCTACGGCGCCCTCCTGCCGCGCGTCGCCCTCGACATCCCCGCGCACGGCTGGGTCAACCTGCACTTCTCGCTGCTGCCGGCCTGGCGTGGGGCCGCCCCTGTACAGCACGCCATCATGGCGGGGGACGAGATCACGGGTGCCTCGACCTTCCTCATCGAGGAGGGGCTGGACTCCGGGCCCGTCTACGGCACCGTCACCGAGGAGATCCGGCACACCGACACCAGCGGTGACCTGCTGACCCGGCTCGCCTTCGCCGGCGCGGGGCTGCTCGCCGCGACCATGGACGGCATCGCGGACGGCACGCTGAAGGCCGTACCGCAGCCGTCCGAGGGCATCACCGTCGCGCCGAAGATCACCGTCGAGGACGCGCGGGTCGACTGGACCGCGCCCGCGCTGCGGGTGGACCGTGTCGTGCGCGGGTGTCACCCGTCGCCCGGTGCCTGGACGACCTTCCGCGGCGAGCGGCTCAAGCTCATCCAGGTCCAGCCGGTTCCCGACCGTACGGATCTCGCCCCCGGCGCGCTCTCGGTCGGCAAGAACAGCGTCCACGTCGGTACCGGGTCGCATGGCCTGGAGCTGCTGTGGGTGCAGGCCCAGGGCAAGAAGCCGATGAAGGCCGCGGACTGGGCACGGGGCGTGAGGATCTCCGACGGGGAGACCGTCGGCGAGTGAGGCGGGGCCGGTCGGGCGGTGGCGCTGTCGGCCGGTGCGGGGCTTTCCGGGGTGCCTGTGCGGTCGCCAGGGTGCATATGAGGGCGGTCGGTGTGGTGGTGGTTGTCAGGGCGCCGCTGTGTCGGGCTCGTCGTGCGGGCGGTGGTCGCGGGTCCGGTCGTCCGCGTGAGCACGAGGTGAGACGGTGCGGTGCGTCGGATCGGCCGTGCCGCGTCTCCGGCGAGTGACGCCCCGCTCCCGGGATCACCCGGCCCCCTCGAAGGGTCACGTGGTTCTCGGCGGACGTACCCTTGGGGCGTATCCAGACCTTGAACCCGGAGCACCTTTTTCGTGAGCGACCAGCCCCGTCGGCCCCACAAGCCCGGCAAGCCCTACCGTCGGCCCCAGAAGGACCCCGTCCGCTTCCTCGCCTTCGAGGCGCTGCGGGCCGTGGACGAGCGGGACGCGTACGCCAACCTCGTCCTGCCGCCGCTGCTCAGGAAGGCACGGGAGAAGGGCGGCTTCGAGGCGCGGGACGCCGCCCTCGCCACCGAGCTCGTGTACGGGACGCTGCGCCGGCAGGGGACGTACGACGCGATCATCGCGGAGTGCGTGGACCGGCCGCTGCGCGAGGTCGATCCGCCGGTGCTCGACGTCCTGAGCCTCGGGGCGCATCAGCTGCTCGGGACGCGCATCCCGACGCACGCGGCCGTGTCCGCCTCCGTCGAGCTCGCGCGGGTCGTGCTCGGGGACGGACGGGCCAAGTTCGTCAACGCCGTGCTGCGGAAGATCGCGCAGGACGACCTCGACGGGTGGATCGCCAAGGTCGCTCCGCCCTACGACGACGATCCCGAGGACCATCTCGCCGTCGTCCACTCCCACCCCCGCTGGGTGGTCTCCGCGCTGTGGGACTCCCTCGGCGGCGGGCGGGCGGGCATCGAGCGGCTGCTGGAGGCCGACAACGAACGGCCGGAGGTGACCCTCGTCGCCCGGCCGGGGCGGTCCACCACCGAGGAACTGCTGCGCGAGGAGTCGGCCGTGGCGGGGCGCTGGTCGCCGTACGCCGTACGGCTGTCCGAGGGCGGTGAGCCCGGGGCCGTCGACGCGGTACGGGAGGGCCGGGCCGGCGTGCAGGACGAGGGCAGTCAGCTCGTCGCTGTGGCGCTGGCGAACGCGCCTCTCGACGGGCGGGACGAGAAGTGGCTCGACGGGTGTGCGGGACCCGGCGGCAAGGCCGCGCTGCTCGCCGCGCTCGCCGCCGAGCGCGGGGCCGCGCTGCTCGCCTCCGAGAAGCAGCCGCACCGGGCCGGGCTCGTCGCCAGGGCGCTCGCCGGAAATCCCGGGCCGTACCAGGTCATCGCCGCCGACGGGACCCGGCCGCCGTGGCAGCCGGGGAGTTTCGACCGGGTCCTGATGGACGTGCCGTGCACGGGGCTCGGCGCGCTGCGGCGGCGCCCGGAGGCCCGGTGGCGGCGTCGGCCCGAGGACCTGGAGGGGTTCGGGCCCTTGCAGCGGGCGCTGTTGAGCACCGCGATGGACTCCGTCCGGGTGGGCGGGGTCGTCGGGTACGCGACCTGTTCGCCTCATCTCGCGGAGACGCGGGCCGTTGTCGAGGACGTGCTCAAGCAGTGGCCGGCCGCCGAGCTTGTCGATGCCCGGCCGTTGTTCCCCGGCGTGCCGGAGCTGGGGGAGGGGCCGGACGTTCAGTTGTGGCCGCATGTGCACGGGACCGATGCGATGTACATGGCGGTCATCCGCAGGACAGGATGATCCAGAGGACAGGATGATCTAGTCGCGCGTCTGCGGCGCCGTCGTGGCCGGTCGCGCAGTTCCCCGCGCCCCTGGGTGGGTCTCCTCCTCCCTGGACAGGCTGTGGGGCCACCACACCTTCGGCCCCACGTCCAGGAACAGGGACGTGACCAGCACCGACCGCACGATGAACGTGTCCAGCAGGACGCCCAGCGCCACCGTGAAGCCGATCTCCGCGAAGGCGACCATCGGGAGGGTGCCGAGAGCGGCGAAGGTGCCGGCCAGGACCAGACCGGCGGAGGTGATGACCGCACCGGTCGCGGCCAGACCCGTGACCACGCCCGCGCGGGTGCCCCCGTGGGCCGTCTCCTCGCGGATGCGGGTGGTCAGGAAGATGTTGTAGTCGATGCCGAGTGCCACCAGGAAGACGAACACGAACAGCGGGAAGTCCGTGGCCTCGCCCGCGTAGTCGAACAGGTGGCGGAAGGCCAGGGCGCTGATGCCCAGGGCCGCCGCGAAGGACAGGATCACCGTCCCGATCAGCAGCAGCGGGGCGATCAGGGCGCGCAGCAGGGCGCACAGGATCAGCATCACCACGACCAGCACCAGCGGGATGATCAGCTTGTTGTCGTGCGTGGTCGCCCGGTCCATGTCGAGCAGGGCGGCCGTACCGCCGCCGACCTGGGCGTCGGCGTCCGGGACGGCGTGGACGGCGTCCCGGACCCGTTCCACCGTCTGTTTCGCGGCCTCGCTGTCGGACGGGGCGGTCATCGTCGCCTCGAAGAGGACCTTGCCCTCGTGCGACGGTTTCGTGCCCGGTGGCAGGCCCAGGGACTCTGGCACGACTCCCCGGGTTCCCGCGACCGCCTCGCCGACCTGGCGTGCCTGGGCCTGGTTGCTGACGACGACCAGGGGATCGCCGCTGCCCGCGGGGAAGTACTTCGCGGACACCTCCTGGCCGGTGATCGAGTCCGGTTTCCCGGTGAACGCGTCCGCGTTGCTGATGCCTTCGGCGCGCAGCTGGATCAGGCCGAGCGAGCAGATCACGAGGGCCGCGGCCGTGGCGCTCCAGACCATCCGGGGGCGGAGGGCCATACGGCGGCCGGCGCGGGCCCAGAGCCCGGTGTCGATGCGGTCGGGGTCGCCGAAGCGCGGGATCGCCGGCCAGAACATCCAGCGGCCGAAGATCACCAGCAGGGCCGGGAACAGGGTCATCATCGCCAGCAGGGCGACCGCGACACCGATCGCGGCGACCGGGCCGAGGCCCCGGGTCGAGTTCATCTCGGCGGTCAGCAGGACCAGCATGCTCAGGACGACGGTCGCACCGGAGGCGAGCACGGCCGGGCCCGCACGGTGCAGGGCGCGGGCCATCGCCTCGTGGCGGTCCTCGTGGTGGTGCAGTTCCTCGCGGTAGCGGGCGACCAGCAACAGGGCATAGTCGGTCCCCGCGCCGAAGACGAGCACGGTCAGAATGCCCGCGCTCTGGCCGTTGACGGTCAGTCCCGCATGCTGGGCGAGCAGGTAGATGAAGGCCTGCGCGGTGAACAGCGCGGCGACCACGGAGAGCAGGGGGACCAGGAGCAGAGTGGGGCTGCGGAAGGTGATGAGCAGCATGACGATGACGACGGCCATCGCCGACAGCAGCAGAGTCGAGTCGATGCCCTCGAAGGCCTCGGAGAAGTCCGCGGAGGTGCCGCCCGGGCCGGTGATGTGCACGGCGAGGCCGTCGCCGCCCTCGCCCACGACGTCACGGATCGAGTCGACGGCGGGCGAGATCTCCTCCCAGCCCTTCTCGTCCATGGTGATCGGGACGATGATCTGGGCCGCGCGCGGGTTGCCCTGCCGGTCGTAGACCGGGCCCCGGGTCTCCGAGCCGCGGATGCCGTGTGCCGTGAGCCGCTTGATCTCGGCCGCGTCCTCGGCGATCGTGGCCCGCTCCTGGGGCGTGAGACCGCTGTCGCGCGCGTAGACGACGACCGCGGGGATCTGTTCCGGCCTGAAGTCCTCGGAGATCTGCAGGACCTGGGTCGACTCCGCGGAGCCGGGCAGCCAGGAGGCCGCGTCGTTGTCCTGGGCGTCGGTGAGCTTGGAGGCGAGGGGCGCCGTCAGGAAGAGCACCACCAGCCACAGGGCCAGCACCAGCCACTTGGCACGGCGTCCGCAGACGAGATGCGCGATGCCCCGATTTCCGCTCATGGCCACCCCCGGTGCCATCTGTCGAGCCGACCGGCCGCCCAGCATGACACGCGCGGCCCGTTCACAACATCGGATGAACGGCTGAGGTCTGGACCGGCGCGCCCGTTCGCCCCCGGGCATGGGAGGCTTGGGGCATGGCCGCGCAGATCAACCCCAGCATCCTGTCCGCCGACTTCGCCCGCCTCGCGGACGAGGCGAAGGCGGTCGAGGGAGCCGACTGGCTCCATGTCGACGTCATGGACAACCATTTCGTTCCCAACCTCACGCTCGGTGTGCCGGTCGTAGAGTCGTTGGCCCGTGCGACGGACACCCCGCTGGACTGCCATCTGATGATCGAGGCCCCCGATCGCTGGGCGCCCCAGTACGTAGAGGCGGGGGCCTCCTCCGTCACCTTCCATGTGGAGGCGGCTGCCGCTCCGGTCCGGCTCGCCCGGGAGATCCGCGCCAAGGGTGCCCGCGCCTCCATGGCGCTGAAGCCCGCGACGCCCATCGAGCCGTACGAGGACCTGCTCCCCGAGCTCGACATGCTGCTGATCATGACGGTGGAGCCCGGTTTCGGGGGTCAGGCCTTCCTCGACATCATGCTCCCCAAGATTCGCCGGACCCGCGAGTTGATCAGCAAGCACGGTCTTGAGCTGTGGGTCCAGGTCGACGGCGGGGTCTCGGCCGCCACCATCGAGCGCTGCGCGGACGCCGGCGCCGACGTCTTCGTCGCCGGGTCGGCGGTGTACGGGGCGTCCGACCCGGCCGAGGCGGTACGTGCACTGCGCAACCAGGCAGAGGGGGCGACCGCGAAGGCCTCGTGGGCGTGCGACCACTGAGCGTCAGGAACGTGAACGGCTCCCATCAGGGCTGATCAAGTGCGCCGGATCTGCAAGGATGAACGGCGAATCCAGAGTGTGAACAGCAGTGAGGAGATCGCCGTGTCGGGTATGTCGGCTGGCCGGTCAGCCATGCGGATGGGACCCGCTGAGCTGGTGCAGGCGGCGGCCATGGCCCGCCGCTTCTACCTCGAGGGCAAATCCAAGATCCAGATCGCGGAGGAGTTCGGCGTCAGCCGCTTCAAGGTGGCCCGGGTCCTGGAGACCGCTCTCGAACGGGATCTCGTGCGGATCGAGATCCGCGTGCCGGCCGAGCTGGACGCCGAGCGCTCCGACGCGCTCCGCGCCCGCTACGGCCTCAGGCACGCCGTCGTGGTCGAGTCCCCAGCCGAGGCCCAGGACTCGCCCGACCCCGAGAACCTGGGAGAAGTGGCCGCCGACCTGCTCGGCGAGCTGGTCGACGAGGGTGCCATCCTGGGCCTGGCCTGGGGCCGTTCCACCATCCACATGGCGGCCGCCCTCGACCGGCTCCCGCCGTGCACGGTGGTGCAGCTGACGGGGGTGTACGACGCCGGGACCGCCGAGCGCGGTTCGGTGGAGGCGGTGCGGCGGGCCGCCCAGGTGTCCGGCGGGGACGCCCACCCCATCTACGCGCCGATGCTGCTGCCGGACGCGGCCACCGCGCAGGCGCTGCGCCACCAGACCGGGATCGCCCGGGCCTTCGAGTACTTCGACAAGGTCACGGTCGCCTGTGTCTCCATCGGCTCCTGGGAGCCGGGCATCTCGACGGTGCACGACATGCTCAGCGACGAGGAGCGGGCCCACTACGCCTCCCTCGGTGTCGCCGCCGAGATGTCCGCGCACCTCTTCGACGCCGAGGGCCGCCGGGTCGGACGGGACCTGGGCGAGCGGTGCATCACCGTCAAGACCGAGCAGCTCCGCCGTATCCCCGAGGTCGTCGCGATCGCGGGCGGCCAGCGGAAGGGGGCCGCGATCGACGCCGTGCTGCGGTCCGGACTCGTCACCAGCCTGGTGACGGACACCTCCGCCGCGGACTACCTGATGACGGCGGGGACGCCGCCGAAGCCGGCGCTCAACAGGGCCGACCCGGACGGGCCCTGACGGACGGTCATGAGGGGCGGCCGTGGCAGCATCGCGTTCATGCTGCTGCGGTTCGTCTCCCGAATGCTTCTGTCCCTGCTGGTCCTGACGGGGTGTTCGGCCACCGACAACGATCCCTCGCGCGGCGGCGGCCTCGCCTCCGTCCAGGAGTCGAAGCTCCCGGCCGAGGCCCGGCAGACCCTCGAACTCATCGACAGGGGCGGTCCGTTCCCCTACGCCAAGGACGGCGCGGTCTTCGGGAACTTCGAGCGGCTGCTGCCCGCGCACCAGCGCGGTTACTACCACGAGTACACCGTCCCGACGCCGGGCTCGCGCGATCGCGGGGCCCGGCGCATCGTCACCGGACAGGGTGGGGAGATCTACTACACCGATGATCACTACGACTCGTTCAGGGCGGTCCTGAGATGACGGCACGGGTGGTCACGCTGGACCTGGACCTGGACGGGGTCGCGGACAAGGCGGGCCTGATGGACCGCTGCGCCCGGGACCTGCGGCTGCCGGACTGGTTCGGCCGCAACTGGGACGCGCTGGCCGACGTCCTCTCCGACCCGGGCCTGTGGTCCGGGGACGGCGTCGACGAGGAGACCGTCGTGGTCGTACGGCACTGGGACCGGTACGCCGCGGCGCGGCCGGACGAGTGGGCGACCGCGCGCGAGGTGTTCTCGCAGGCGTCGGCAGTCACCGTGGCGCTCGCCCTTGGAGGTTCGTCCTAGGGCCCCCGCGGCCGGTCTGGACGATCCGCCCGTGGGTGGCGTTCCGCCCGGCGTGGGAGAATGAAGTACGTGCTCTTTCCCCCTGGCTGACCTGTCCGGGGGCCACCTCTGATCGACTGGGATGTGCAGCACGTGCGTTTCCTCAACGACATCCAGCCCCCGTACGACCTGACCTACGACGACGTCTTCATGGTCCCGAGTCGCAGCGCCGTCGGCTCGCGGCAGGGGGTGGACCTCAGCTCGCCGGACGGCACGGGCACCACGATCCCGCTGGTCGTCGCCAACATGACCGCCATCGCCGGGCGCCGCATGGCCGAGACCGTGGCCCGCCGTGGTGGCCTCGTGGTCATCCCGCAGGACATCCCGATCGAGGTCGTCACCGAGGTCGTCTCCTGGGTGAAGAGCCGCCACCACGTCCTGGACACCCCGATCGTGCTGGCCCCGCACCAGACCGTCGCCGACGCGCTCGCCCTGCTGCCCAAGCGCGCGCACAACGCCGGTGTGGTCGTCGACGAGGCGGGCCGGCCCGTCGGTGTCGTCACCGACCGGGACCTGTCCGGGGTCGACCGTTTCACGCAGCTGAACGAAGTCATGTCGCGCGACCTGGTGCTGCTCGACGCGGACATCGACCCGCGCGAGGCCTTCAACCGCCTCGACGCGGCCAACCGGCGCTACGCCCCCGCCGTGGACCAGGAGGGCCGCCTCGCCGGCATCCTCACCCGCAAGGGCGCCCTGCGCGCCACGCTGTACACGCCCGCCGTCGACGCGCAGGGCAGGCTGCGCATCGCCGCCGCCGTGGGCATCAACGGCGACTTCGCGGAGAAGGCCAAGCAACTGCTCGACGCGGGCGTCGACACGCTCGTCATCGACACCGCGCACGGCCACCAGGAGTCGATGATCACCGCGATCAGGACGGTGCGGGCGCTCGACCCGCAGGTCCCGATCGTGGCCGGCAACATCGTGGCCGCCGAGGGTGTGCGGGACCTGATCGAGGCCGGCGCGGACATCGTCAAGGTCGGTGTGGGCCCCGGTGCCATGTGCACCACCCGCATGATGACCGGTGTCGGCCGGCCGCAGTTCTCGGCGGTCCTGGAGTGCGCGGCCGAGGCGAAGAAGTACGGCAAGCACGTGTGGGCCGACGGCGGTGTCCGGCACCCCCGCGACGTCGCCATGGCGCTGGCCGCCGGCGCGTCCAACGTGATGATCGGCTCGTGGTTCGCGGGCACCTACGAGTCGCCGGGCGACCTCCAGCAGGACGCGAGCGGACGGCTCTACAAGGAGTCCTTCGGCATGGCGTCCGCGCGGGCGGTGCGCAACCGCACGTCGGACGAGTCGGCGTACGACCGGGCCCGCAAGGCGCTGTTCGAGGAGGGCATCTCGACCTCCCGGATGTTCCTCGACCCGGCCCGCCCGGGCGTCGAGGACCTGATCGACTCGATCATCGCGGGCGTCCGCTCCTCCTGCACCTATGCCGGTGCGGGCTCCCTGGAGGAGTTCGCCGAGAAGTCGGTCGTGGGCATCCAGAGCGCGGCCGGCTACGCGGAGGGCAAGCCGCTGCACGCCAGCTGGAGCTGAGTCCGTCCGTGGTGCGGGGCCCCCGCCTGAAAACCGGGGGCCGTCCGCCTTCCCGGTCCGTACGGTCGTCGTATGGAGATCAGCGTCTGCCGGAGCGGCGATGTCGCGCTGCTCGACCGGTACATGGGCTCGCCGGGAGCCACGTCCTTCCACGCCAGGCGGTTCGCGCGGCAGGAGGCGGGGGAGTGCACCTACCTCGTGGCGTGGCTGGACGGGCGGCCCGTGGGGCACACGGAGCTGCGCTGGACCGGGTGTGCGGCGCCGGAGGTCACGTGGGACTGCCCCGAGATCGGCGGCCTCGCGGTCTGGCCCGAGGAGCTGCGCTCGCGGGGGATCGGCACCGAGCTGATCCGGGCCGCCGAGGAACTGGTCCGGGAACGGGGTCTGACGATTGTGGGCATCGGCGCCGGGCAGGACAACCCGCGCGCGGCCGCCCTGTACGCACGGCTCGGCTACCGGCCGGTGACGGACTACCTGGACCGCTACGCGTACGAGGAGCACGACGGCACGACCCGTGAGTGCGTCGACGCCTGCGTGTTCCTCGTTCGAGAAATCGCGTCAGGCAACCTTGACGTCAAGCCCGCTTGACGCGAGCCTGGGGGCATGACGACACCCGAGAGCATCGAGCCGCAGTACACCTTGCTGACCGCCGTCTCCCGGCTCGACGAGCTGCGCATGCGGGAGGCGCTGGGCGGGGCCACGGACGCCCCCGACCGGGCCGAACTGCTCGAACTCCTCGCCCTGAGCGAGGTCGTGGCCCGCAAGGCGTCCTACGGCCGTCAGTTGACCGTGCGCGCGGCCCGCGCGGCCGGCGCCTCCTGGTCGCAGATCGGGGCCGCGACGGGCACCAGCAAACAGGCCGCGTGGGAGGCCCACACACGGTGGATCGACGCCCAGCGGGAGGCGTACGGCAAGCCCGGCCGGATGGGGTTCGACGAGGCGGACGTGGCTGAGGCAAGGGCCGTGGCGGGGGAGCCGGAGGACCGCTGACGGCCACCGGTCGGAGGCGTGCGCAACGAACGCCCGTCCATCGGCCAGGAACGCAACGATCTTGCGAGTGCGTGCAAGGTTGCTGCATTACGACTGTGACGTCCGGGCTCGTAGGGTGCTTCGCTGTACTCACCTGCACCGACGAAGGAGTCAGCGCGTGCTCGACCAAGGCGCACCCCCACAACAGCGCACACCACGGGCCACGGGGCTCGGCGCGCGCCTCATGCGGCGCAAGCCGGTGGAACGCCTGGTGGCGGAGGGCGGTCAGGGCGAGGGAGGAGCCCTCAGGCGCTCCCTCGGACTGTGGCAGCTGACGATGATCAGCATCGGCGCCACCCTCGGCACCGGCATCTTCGTCGTGCTGGGCGAGGCGGTGCCGAAGGCAGGTCCCGCCGTCACCCTCTCCTTCGTGATCGCCGGCCTCACCGCCCTCTTCTCGGCCCTGTCCTACGCCGAGCTCGCCGGCACCATCCCGGTCGCCGGGTCCTCGTACTCGTACGCGTACGCAACCATGGGCGAACTGATCGCCTGGATATGCGGCTGGTGTCTGGTCCTGGAGTACGGCGTCTCGGTCGCCGCCGTGGCCGTCGGCTGGGGCGAGTACCTCAACGAGCTGCTCGACGGGACCATCGGCGTCACCATCCCGGACGCGCTGTCCGCCCCGCCCGGCGACGGCGGCGTCTTCAACCTCCCGGCGCTGATCGTCGTCCTGCTGGCCATGGCCTTCCTGCTGGGCGGCGCCCGCGAGTCGGCCCGCGCCAACACCGTCATGGTGGTCGTGAAGATCGCCGCGCTGGTGCTGTTCTGCGCGATCGGCGTCCAGGGCTTCCGCTCGGGCAACTACGAGCACTTCATGCCGCTCGGGATGGCCGGGGTCAGCGCGGCCGGTGCCACGCTCTTCTTCTCGTACATCGGCTTCGACGCCGCCTCCACGGCCGGTGAGGAGGCGAAGGACGCCCAGCGCGACCTGCCACGCGCGATCATGCTGTCGCTGGTCATCGTGACCGCGCTGTACGTCCTGGTCGCGGCCGTCGCGGTCGGCGCGAAGCCCTGGCGGCACTTCAACGACTCCGAGGCCGCGCTCGCCCAGATCATGCGCGAGGTCACCGGGCAGAGCTTCTGGGGCACCCTGCTGGCGTTCTGCGCGGTCATCGCCATCGCGAGCGTCGTCCTGACCGTCCTCTACGGCCAGACCCGCATCCTCTTCGCGATGTCCCGGGACGGACTGGTGCCGAAGGTGTTCTCCCGGGTCCACCCGAAGACCGGCGCGCCCCGCGCCAACACGGTGATCGTGTCCCTGTTCTGCGGGGTGCTGGCCGCGGCGATCCCGCTCGGCCAGCTGGCCGACGCCACCAGCATCGGCACGCTCTTCGCCTTCGCGCTGGTCAACATCGCCGTCGTGGTGCTGCGCCGGACCAGCCCGGACATGCCCCGGACCTTCCGCGTCCCGCTCTCGCCGGTGTTCCCGGCGCTGGGCTTCGGCTTCTGCGTGTGGATGATGGGCAGCTTGTCCACCGTCACCTGGGTGGTCTTCGGGGTCTGGATGGCCGTCGGGCTCGTGTTCTACTTCGTATACGGCCATCGCCGTTCCCGACTCGCAACACCCGAAGGCTGATCCACCCACCGTGCTGAACGATCTCGACGAACGCATCGTGCACGCCCTCGCCGAGGACGCCCGCCGCTCCTACGCGGACATCGGGCAGATCGTCGGCCTGTCCGCGCCCGCCGTGAAACGGCGCGTGGACCGGCTGCGTGCCACCGGGGCCATCACCGGATTCACCGTACGCGTGGACCCGGCGGCCCTCGGCTGGGAGACCGAGGGGTTCGTCGAGATCTACTGCCGGCGCAACACCTCCCCGGAGACCATCCAGCGGGGCCTGGAGCGCTACCAGGAGGTCGTGGCCGCCTCCACCGTCACCGGCGAGGCGGACGCGGTCGTGCAGGTCTTCGCCTCCGACATGCGGCACTTCGAACGCGTCCTGGAGCGGATCGCGGGCGAGCCGTTCGTGGAGCGCACCAAGTCGGTCCTGGTCCTTTCCCCGCTGCTGCGCCGCTTCTCCTCGGGCTCGCCTACCTGACGTGTTCGGCGCGGCGACGGACCGCCGCGAGGAGCCGCCGTACGGAGATCGCGTGCCCGCGCGTACCGATCACGAGCAGCCGGTAGAGGGTGCCGACCGGCCCGGGGAACCGTGCCCGGGTCTCGGCCCGCAGCCGGGTGAGACCGGGACCGGTCTCGTCGAGGCGGAAGACCAGGGCGTACGTCGAGAAGTAGTGGCGGCCCACCAGGACGAGCTCCCGGCCCGGGTCGGCGGACCGCACATGGAAGCCGGGGTAGACCGAGCCCTTTGCCATGGGGCGCGGTCCGGCCGGCGTGCGGTCCGGGCAGCCCACCAGGCGGGCGTACCCGGCGAAGCGTCCCTCGGAGAAGGAGCGGTCCAGAACCTCGCCGATGCTCTGCCACACGGCGTGGGCGTCCGCAGCCACGATCTGCGTGTGCACGTCCACGTGCGGGAGGCCGGTGATCTCCATGAGGGTCCCCTTCAGTCGGCCGTCTTCCTGGCCAGCGCGTTGTTGCCTATCGAGTTGTGCACGCTGAAACTCACCGCGTCCGAACGGTAGCGGTCGTCCGACCACTCGACCGGGCGGCCCTCCCGGGTGGTGGTCACCCGGCGGACCCGCAGGAGCGGACTCGTGCGGCGGACTCCCAGCAGCTCCGCGTCCCGCGCCCCCGCAGCCACCGCGTCGATGACGTGCTCCCCGTAGGCGAAGATCAACCCCGTCTCGTCGTACAGGCGTTGAGTGACCGAGGGGCACTCGGGCTCGATGGCCTCGACGGTCGGGGAGATCCAGTCGGCGTACACCGTCCGCTCCAGCAACACCGGTTCGCCGTCCAGGCCGCGCACCCTGAGGACGTGCAACACCGGTGTACCGACGGCCAGTTGGAGGCGTATCGAGTCCTCCTTGGAGGCCGGCCGGGACTCCTGCGCCACCACACGGCCCGTCGCCCGACGCCCCATCGCCCGCGCCCACTCCGCGAAGCTCCGCAGTTCGGCGAAGCTCTGGCTGCGGCGGCTGGTCAGCACCACCCGGCGGGCGCCCTGGCGGGAGCCGATGAGGCCCTCGGCCGTGAGCGCCGCCACCGCCTGGCGGACCGTGCCGCGCGAGACGCCGTAGTGCGCCGCGAGCTCCGTCTCGGCGGGCAGCAGACTGCCGACGGTGTACTCCTCGCGGTCGATCGCCCGGCGCAGTTCGTCGGCGATCTCCTCGTGTCGCGCCCCCATGCTTCCCCTCTGAGTCGGTCGCTGTGCACAGCGTGACCAGCGTAGTCCACATCCCCGGCGGCTCGGAGAAGCCCTGACTGTGCGGGAATTCAGGGGTCATCGTTTCGCCAGTGTTTACCGCCAGGACACCAGCGGCGGCCTTACTGAGGCCAACTTGTTCAGACAAGTTCTCTCCGTTTGGCTCCACCCTCGCGCGTCCCCTGGAGAAGCCGTGACCGTGTCCCTGCCGAGAACAGCCGCCCTCGGTGTTCTCGCCGCACTCGCCCTGAGCGCCTGCGGCGCCGCCCCCGACAACGCGTCGACCACCGCCGACGGCAAGAACGCCGCCACCGCCACCTCCGCCGCCGACTTCGGGGGCCTCGCCGCACTCGAGAAGGCGGCGAAGAAGGAGGGCACGCTCAACGCCATCGCGCTGCCCCGCGACTGGGCCAACTACGGCGCCCTCATCGACGGCTTCCGGAAGAAGTACGGCATCAAGGTCGCCGTCGAGAATCCCGACGGCTCCAGCCAGGACGAGATCAACGCCGTGACCTCGCGCAAGGGCCAGACCCGGGCGCCCGACGTGCTCGACCTCGGCAGCTCCTTCGCGATCAGCGCCGCCCAGCAGGGCCTGCTCGCGCCGTACAAGGTGGCGTCGTACGGCGACATCCCGACCGGGCAGAAGGACCCGCAGGCCCGCTGGTACAACGACTACGGCGGCTACATCTCCATCGGCTGCGACGCCAAGCGGGTCAAGACCTGCCCCACCACCTTCGCCGACCTGCTCAAGCCCCAGTACAAGGGCCAGGTCGCCCTCAACGGCAACCCCACCAAGTCCGGTTCGGCCTTCGGCGGCGTCTACGCGGCCGCGCTGGCGAACGGTGGCTCCTTCGACGACATCCAGCCCGGCCTGGACTTCTTCGCCAAGCTGAAGAAGAACGGCAACTACACGCCCGTCGAGTCCACCCCGGCCACCGTCGAGAAGGGCGAGACGCCGATCAGCATCGACTGGGACTACCTGAACGCCGGGTACGCCGACGAGTTCAAGTCCAAGGGCGTCGACTGGAAGGTCACGGTCCCGAGCGACGGCCAGTTCTCGCAGTACTACTCCCAGGCCGTCAACAAGGGCGCCCCGCACCCGGCGGCCGCCCGCCTGTGGCAGGAGTACCTCTACAGCGCCGAGGGCCAGAACCTCTGGCTCAAGGGATACGCCCGTCCAGCCCTGATGACCGCCATGGAGAAGGCCGGCACCCTCGACAAGGCCGCCGCGGCCAAGCTGCCCGCGGTCTCCGGAACGCCCAAGTTCCCGACCGAGGCCCAGCAGGACAAGGCCAAGACGGTCCTCGGACAGGGCTGGGCGAAGGCCGTCTCCGGATGACGGCCACCGCCGTACGGGTGGACACGGCGCCCGCCGCTCGCGCGAAGCGGCGGCGCCGGTCCCTCGGCTGGGTCGCGGTCGTCCCGCTGCTCGCGTTCGTCGCGGTCGCCTTCGGGCTCCCCGCGATCGCCATGCTCAACGGCGCGTTCACCGCCAAGGACCAGGCCACCGGGGCGACTTCGTACACTCTCGACAACCTGACGGCCTCCCTGAAGGGCGCGTATCTCACCGCGCTGCTCGGCAGCGTGAAGCTGTCGGCCGTGTCCGCCGCCCTCGCCACCCTGGTCGGACTGCCGCTCGCCCAGGCCGTGGTGACCTCCCGCTTCCGCGCCCTGCGCGAGGCCGTGCTCACCGCGTCCGGGGTCCTCGCCAACTTCGGCGGCGTGCCGCTGGCCTTCGCCTTCGTCGCCACGCTCGGCAACGCCGGTGTCCTGACCCGGCAGTTCGGCCTCACCGACAAGGGCTGGGACCTCTACAGCTTCTGGGGCCTGGTCATCGTCTACCTGTACTTCCTGATCCCCCTCATGGTTCTCACGATCACCCCGGCCCTCGACGGGCTGCGCGTCCAGTGGCGCGAGGCCGCGCAGAACAACGGGGCAACGGGCGTGCAGTACTGGCGGTTCGTCGCCCTGCCCGTCCTGCTGCCCACGCTCCTCGGCGGGTTCGTGCTGCTCTTCGGCAGCGCCTTCGCCGCCTACGCCACCGCCGCCGCGATGGTGGGCAGCTCCATCCCGCTCGTCACCCTCCAGATCGCCGACGCCATCTCCGGCAACGTGCTGGTCGGCCAGGAGAACGTGGCGCTCGCCCTCAGCCTCGACATGGTCCTGGTCGCGGGCCTGGTCATGGCCGTGTACCTGCCCCTGCAGCGGAGGAGTGCGCGATGGCTCGCCTGAACCTGTGGCGGTGGGGTGTGCTCGGCCTCGCAGGCCTGTACTTCCTGGTGCCGCTGGCCGCCTCCGTCGTCTTCACCGTCGACGTGCCCGGCCAGGGCATCACCTTCGACGCCTACACCCAGATCTTCTCCACCGACGGCTTCGTCTCCAGCCTGCTGCTCTCGCTGGAGCTGGCCCTCGCCACCATCGCGGTCGTCCTGCTGCTGATGGTGCCCGCCATGGTCGCGCTGCGGCTCGGCGCGCCCCGGCTGCGGCCTCTCGTCGAGGTGGTGTGCTCGCTGCCGCTGGTCGTCCCGCCGATCGCGTTCGTCGCCGGCATCGGCACGGTCCTCAAGTGGGGCCCCGACCACCTCTCCCGCACCCCCCTGTTCGAGACCTTCGTGGCCATCCAGAACCCCGACTTCCCGTTCATCCTGGTCCTGGCCTACGTCGTCATGGCGTTGCCCTTCGTCTACCGGGCCCTGGACGCGGGGCTGCGCGCGATCGACGTCCGCACCCTCGTCGAGGCCGCTCGCAGCTGCGGTGCCGGCTGGCCGCAGGCCCTCGTCCGGGCCGTCCTGCCCAACCTGCGCGGCGCCCTGCTCAACGCCTCCTTCCTCACCCTGGCCCTGGTGCTCGGCGAGTTCACCGTGGCCCAGCTGCTGGGCTTCCAGCCCTTCGCCGTGTGGATCGTCAACGTCAGCGGCTCGCAGGCCCAGTTGTCCGTCGCCGTGTCCGTGCTCAGCCTGCTCGTGACGTGGGTGCTGCTCCTCGTCCTGGCCGGCTTCGGCGGCCGTACCCGCACTACCTCCCGGGGATGACCATGCCTGAATCAGCTGCCACCGTCGAATTCCGCGGCCTCAGGCGGGAGTTCGGTCCGACCGTCGCCCTGGACGGACTCGACCTGACCGCCCGGCCGGGTGAACTGCTCGCCCTGCTCGGCCCGTCCGGCTGCGGCAAGACCACCGCTCTGCGGATGCTCGCCGGCTTCGAACACCCCGACTCCGGCGAGGTGCTGGTGGACGGTGAGGACGTGACCCGGGTGCCGGCCCACCGCCGGGACGCCGGAATGGTCTTCCAGTCGTACAGCCTCTTCCCGCATCTCGACGCGCTCGACAACGTGGCCTTCGGACTGCGGATGCGCAGGGTCCGTACGGCCGAACGGCGGTCCCGTGCCGCCGAGTTGCTGGACCTCGTCGGGCTCGCCGACAAGGGCGCGCGGTTCCCGCACCAGCTCTCCGGCGGCCAGCAGCAGCGGGTCGCGCTGGCCCGCGCGCTCGCCCTGCGCCCGCGCGTGCTGCTCCTCGACGAGCCGCTGTCTGCGCTGGACGCCAAGGTGCGGCTCAGCCTCCGCGAGGAGATCCGGCGGCTCCAGCAGGAGCTCGGCATCACCACCCTGTTCGTCACCCACGACCAGGAGGAGGCCCTGTCCATGGCGGACCGGGTCGCCGTGATGCACGCCGGCCGGCTCGAACAGTGCGCGCCACCGAGTGAGTTGTACGGCCGTCCCGCCACCGCCTTCGTCGCCGAGTTCGTGGGCACGATGAGCCGGATCCCGGGCCGGCTCGTCCAGGACACGGTCGACGTGCTCGGGCAGCGGCTGCCGGTCGACGGCCCGGTGCCGTCCGCCACCGAGGTCGATGTGCTGGTACGGCCGGAGGCGGTGCGGGTAAGGGCCGAGGCGGACGGCAAGTCCCGGGTGATCGCCACGTCCTTCCTGGGCGCGGCCGTCCGCGTCACCGTCCGGCTCGCCGACGGCACCGAGGTCAAGGCCGACCTGCCCGCGCACGAGGCCGCAGCGCTCACCGCCGGCGCCGCGGTGAGCGTGTCGCTGCCCGAGCGGCCGGTGCTCGTGGCCGAACGCACGTCCTGATCGTCCAGAAAGAGGCACCCGTGAACCGACTCCCCCTCCAGGCCGTCCTGTTCGACATGGACGGCACGCTCGTCGACACCGAGCGGCTGTGGTGGGAGGCGGTGGAGCAGGTCGCCGGACGGGCCCTGACCGAGGAGGACCGGCCCGATGTTCTCGGCCGCCCGGTCGAGCACACGGCCGCCTGGCTGGCCGCGGCCACGGGCACCCCGGCCGCCGACCTCGCCGACACCCTCCACCGGGAGTTCGCGGACCGCGTCCGCACCGGCATCGTGCCCCGCCCCGGCGCCCTCGACCTGCTCGACGCCCTGGCCCGCGAGGGCGTCCCCACGGCTCTGGTGACCGCGTCCCCCCGGGCCGTCGCCGACACCGTGCTCGACGCGCTCGGCGCCGATCGCTTCGCGGTCTCCGTCACCGCCGACGACACGCCGCACACCAAGCCGGCCCCCGACCCCTACCTCGCCGCGTGCCAGGCCCTCGGCGTCGATCCGGCGGTCTGCGTGGCCGTCGAGGACACGGAGACCGGCGTCGCCTCGGCGGAGGCGGCGGGCTGCGCGGTGCTCGCGGTGCCCTCGCTCGCCCCCATCGAGGCCGCGCCCGGCCGGACCGTACTGGCCAGCCTGGCGGGCGCCACCGTGGACAGACTCCGCGCCCTGCTGCCGCACCGGTTCCGCGTGATGACCTGGAACCTCTGGTACGGCGGCACCAAGGTCCACGACCACCGGGCCAAGCAGCTCAAGGTCATCGCCGAGACCGACGTGGACGTGGTCGGGCTCCAGGAGACGTACGGCACCGCCGCCGAGGAACTCGCCGAGGCGCTCGGCTGGCACCACCACCGTGCCGGGACGAACCTCGGCATCATCAGCCGCTTCCCGGTCACGGCCGTGCTGGGCGACCCGGACGTCGGTTTCTACGGGGCGGCCGGCGCGCGGATCGCCGTAGGGGAGCGGGAGGTCGACGTGTGGACGGTCCACCTGGATGCCGAGGCGTACGGGCCCTACGCCACCGCCGGGGATCCGGCCGCTCACGAGGAGGTGCGGCTCACGCACTTGCGGGAGGCCCTGCGCCGCGTCGGAGATGCCGAGCCCGCCGTCCTCGTCGGGGACTTCAACTGCCCCTCCCACCTGGACCGCCCGGACGCCGAGTGGCCGGTGACCAGGGCGGCCGAGGAAGCGGGCTTCGCCGACTCCTACCGGCAGGCGCATCCCGATCCCGTACGGGAGCCCGGTCACACATGGTCCCCGGTCCACGCCGGGCCGGAGCCCCAGGACCGGATCGACTTCGTCCTCCACCGCGGCCTGCGGGTTCTCGACTCGCGCACCTACGTCAGCGGCACCCCGCGGACCTGGCCGGATGTCGGGGACAACGACTGGCCGTCCGACCACGCCGCGGTGATCACCACATTTTCGCTGGGCAGCGGGCCCGCGACTGTCTAGCATCGGTGCCATGACCTGGCGACATTGATCCACCAGCCGTGCCTCCCGAGGGCCGCCTCGGACGCCGTACCCACGACGTCCGAACCGCCCTTCAGGGAAGGCCCCATGACACTCTCACGCGCACGTGTGCCCGCGACCGGCGTCCGCCGGCTGACGACCACGCTGTACGGCTACGCGTTCCTCGACGACCTCGTGCTGCTCTACCCGGTGTACGCGCTGCTGTTCGCCGACACCGGTCTGCCCCTCTGGCAGATCTCCTCGCTGTTCGCCCTGTGGTCCCTCACGGCCGTCGTCCTCGAGGTGCCCTCCGGCGCCTGGGCCGACACCGTCTCGCGGCGCCGCCTGCTGTGGATCGGACCGCTGCTCACGGCCGCCGGCTTCGCGCTGTGGGTGACCGTGCCGTCGTACGCGGCCTTCGCGCTGGGCTTCGTCCTGTGGGGGGCCGGCGGCGCGCTCGGCTCCGGCTCGCTGGAGGCCCTGGTCTACGACGAACTGGGACGACTCGGGGCCGCCGAGCGGTACGCGCGCGTGATGGGGCGGACCCGGGCGGCACGGCTGCTGGCCACGGTCGTGGCGATGGGCCTGGCCGGACCCGTCCTCGCGCTGGGCGGCTACCGGGCCGTGGGCGCAGCGAGCGTCCTGGCCTGTCTGCTGGCCGCGGCGACGGCGACCAGGCTCCCGGAACACCGGGTACCGGCCGGGAAGGGGAGCACCCGCTGGTCGGCGACCCTGCGGGCCGGACTCGCCGAGGCCCGCGCGGACCGGTCCGTCCAGTGGGCCCTGCTGCTCGTGCCGGCCGTCGCCGCGGTGTGGGGCGCGCTCGACGAGTACGTCTCGCTGCTGATCCGCGACCTCGGCGTGGCCGACGCGACCGTGCCCTACCTGGTCCTGCTGGTCTGGGCGGCCGTGACCGTCGGCAGCCTGTTCGCCGGGCCCGCCGAGCGCCTCGGCACCCGGGGCCTCGCCGCCCTGATCGCGGGGGCCGCGCTCGCCCTGGCCGTGGGCGCCGGGGTCCGCACCCCGGCCGGCATCGCCCTCGTCGGCCTCGCCTTCGCCGGCTTCCAGCTCGCCGAGGTGCTCGCCGACGTCCGCCTCCAGCACCGCATCGACGACGCCCGCCGGGCCACCCTCACCTCGGTGGCGAGCCTGGGCACGGAACTGGTCACGGTCGCCGTGTTCGGCGTGTACACCCTGCTCGGGGCGTCCATGGCGCACAGCACGGTGTTCGTGGTCCTGTCGGTGCCGTATCTGGTGACGGCGCTGGTACTGGGCCGGGCGGGCAGGCGTCCGCGCAACGAATCGCCGCAGGAGCGTGCTCGTACGCAATGAAACGCTTACCGGCGCGCAACGGCTTCTCCTTGTCCCCCCTGGTGAGCCGCCCGTACCGTCTACATGGCCCCTTCATGTGGCCCCCACATCCACCTTCCGCCCGGTGAGGATCACGCATGCGCACCGCCCTGCTCCAGAGCTCCGGCCGCCCCGGCTCCGTCGAGGGGAACCTCAAGGTCCTCGACGAGGCCGCGGGCCGGGCCGCCGCCGCGGGCGCCGCGCTGCTGGCCGCACCCGAGATGTTCCTCACCGGGTACGCGATCGGCGATGACGTCGCCCGCCTCGCCGAGGCCGCCGACGGGGAGTCGGCGGACGCGGTCGCGGAGATCGCCTGCCGGCACGGCGTCGCGATCGCCTACGGCTATCCCGAGCTGGCCGGCGGTTCCGTCTTCAACTCCGCCCAGCTGATCTCCGCCGACGGCACCCGGCTCGCCAACTACCGCAAGACCCACCTCTTCGGCTGCTTCGAGCGCGACCACTTCGAGCCGGGCGAACAGCCGGTCGTCCAGGCCGAGGTGGCCGGTCTCACCGTCGGCCTCATGATCTGCTACGACGTCGAGTTCCCGGAGAACGTCCGCGCCCACGCCCTCGCCGGCACCGACCTCCTCATCGTGCCGACGGCCCAGATGCACCCCTTCCAGTTCGTCGCCGAGTCCCTCGTGCCGGTGCGCGCCTGGGAGAACCAGCTGTACGTCGCCTACGTCAACCGGGTCGGCCCGGAAGAGGAGTTCGAGTTCGTCGGGCTCTCCGTGCTGGCCGGCCCCGACGGGGTGGCCCGCGCCCGCGCCGGACGCGGTGAGGAACTGGTGTTCGCCGACGCCGACCCCGCGTTCCTCGCCGCCTCCCGCGAGGCGAACCCGTACCTGGCGGACCGCAGGCCCGGCCTCTACGGGTCCCTCGTCTGAACCACCCCCCTGCTTCAAGGAGTCCGTACCCCATGACGTCCACCGTGCCCAACGCCGTCGAGCACGCAGACGAGCAGCAGCCGCCGATCACCATGTTCGGACCGGACTTCCCTTACGCCTACGACGACTTCCTCGCCCACCCGGCGGGCCTCGGCCAGATACCGGCGACCGAGCACGGCACCGAGATCGCGGTGATCGGCGGCGGTCTCTCCGGGATCGTGGCCGCGTACGAGCTGATGAAGATGGGCCTCAAGCCGGTCGTGTACGAGGCCGACCGGATCGGCGGACGGCTGCGGACCGTGGGTTTCGAGGGCTGTGACCCCACGCTGACCGCGGAGATGGGCGCGATGCGCTTCCCGCCCTCCTCCACCGCCCTCCAGCACTACATCGACCTCGTCGGCCTGGAGACCCGCCCCTTCCCCAACCCCCTTGCGGAGACCACCCCTTCGACGGTCGTCGACCTCAAGGGCGAGTCCCACTACGCCGAGACCATCGCCGACCTCCCGCAGGTCTACCGCGATGTCGCCGAGGCCTGGAACAGGTGCCTGGAGGAAGGCGCCGACTTCACCGACATGAACCGCGCCCTGCGCGAGCGGGACGTGCCGCGCATCCGCGAGATCTGGGCGCGGCTCGTCGAGAAGCTCGACAACCAGACCTTCTACGGCTTCCTCTGCGACTCCGAGGCCTTCAAGTCCTTCCGGCACCGCGAGATCTTCGGCCAGGTCGGCTTCGGTACCGGCGGCTGGGACACCGACTTCCCCAACTCCATCCTGGAGATCCTGCGCGTCGTCTACACCGAGGCCGACGACCACCACCGCGGGATCGTCGGCGGTTCCCAGCAGCTGCCGCTCAGGCTGTGGGAGCGCGAGCCCGAGAAGATCGTGCACTGGCCGTACGGGACGTCGCTGAAGTCGTTGCACGTCGATGGTGAGCCCCGTCCGGCCGTGACCCGCCTGCACCGCACGGCCGGCAACCGGATCACCGTGACGGACGCCCGGGGAGACATCCGCACCTATCCGGCGGCGATCTTCACCGCGCAGTCCTGGATGCTGCTCTCCAAGATCGCCTGCGACGACTCGCTCTTCCCGATCGACCACTGGACCGCGATCGAGCGGACCCACTACATGGAGTCGTCGAAGCTCTTCGTCCCGGTCGACCGGCCGTTCTGGCTGGACAAGGACGAGGAAACCGGACGTGATGTCATGTCGATGACCCTCACCGACCGTATGACCCGCGGCACGTACCTCCTCGACGACGGTCCGGACAAGCCCGCCGTCATCTGCCTCTCCTACACCTGGTGCGACGACAGCCTGAAGTGGCTGCCGCTGTCCGCGAACGAGCGGATGGAAGTGATGCTGAAGTCGCTCGGCGAGATCTATCCCAAGGTCGACATCCGCAAGCACATCATCGGCAGCCCGGTGACGGTCTCCTGGGAGAACGAGCCCTACTTCATGGGCGCGTTCAAGGCCAACCTGCCAGGCCACTACCGCTACCAGCGGCGCCTGTTCACCCACTTCATGCAGGACGCGCTGCCCGAGGACAAGCGGGGCATCTTCCTCGCCGGCGACGACATCTCCTGGACGGCGGGCTGGGCCGAGGGCGCGATCCAGACGGCCCTGAACGCGGTCTGGGGCGTCATGCACCACTTCGGCGGCGAGACCGACGCGAGCAACCCGGGGCCGGGGGACCTGTACGAGGAGATCGCGCCGGTGGAGCTGCCGGAGGACTAGACCGCGGAACCCAACCGGTGCCACGTGCCGGAGAGTTGCCGGACAGGCCGGCCCGGGGCCCGGTCGGCTCAGTCCGGCAGCGGTGTGAGCAGCATGCGTCCCGCGAAGCCCACCGCCGTGTCCAGGCGTTCGGTGAACTCCCCGGCCACGTCGGGCAGTCCGCGCAGCGCCCACAGGGCCCGGGCCGCGGTCCAGGTGGCGTCGCGGGCGCGGTCCAGGCTCCAGGAGCCCAGCAGATGGGTGAGCGGGTCGGCGATCTGGAGGAGGTCGGGGCCCGGCATCAGCTCTTCGCGGATGCGCTCCTCCAGCGAGACGAGGAGATCGCCCACGCGGTCGAACTCGTCCTCCACATCGGCGGGTTCGCAGCCGAGGCTACGACAGGTGTCCACCACGGCGAGCGCGAGGTCGTGCCCGATGTGCGCGTTGATGCCCGCGAGCGCGAACTGCAGTGGCCGTACGCCGGGGTGGCGCCGGAACTGGAACAGGGGCCGCCAGCAGGCCGGCGGACGGCGTTCGCCCCCGACCGCCTCCACCGCCGCGAGATAGCGCTCGGCGAACCGCACGTCCAGCGTGATCGCGGCCCGCGCGTCCGTGAACCGGCCCCCGTCGACGCACCGGTCGACCGCCTCGGTGACGGCGAGGTAGACGCGGTTGAAGACCGCCACACCGTCCCGCTCCGGCAGGCCCTCGTCCAGGGCGCGCATACGGGAGACGACCGCGTCGAGGGGAGTGGTGAACTGTTCCAATTGCGCCATACCGGCAGGGTCCCAGTCCTAGGCTGGCCGGGGTACCGGCGGGCCCGACGCTTCCCCAGAACGGGGGAACGCGCCCGTCGCGCGAGGGGGGAGCGACCGGGTGTCAGGCCTACGCGCCCAGCGACTGGCCGCGCGCCGCGCCGCACGCAGGCGTGCCGTGGGCCGCACCGCGATGGTCGCGGCGGCCTCCCTGGTGGTCGCCGTCGGTACCGCGACCGGGATGCTCTCCGCGCTCGACGGCCGCCCCGGCACCGACGAGGCGCGGCCGGGGCTCGTCAGCGGCTCCCCGAGCCCGGAGCCGGATGCGCCGTCCGCCGTGCCGTCGACGTCCGAGCCGGCCTCTCCCTCTCCCCCCGCCTCCGCCACCGCCTCGCCTGCCGCGAAGGCGAGCGCGCCCCCGTCCCCCAAGAAGGCGAGCCCCGTTCCACCAAAGGTGCTCCTCTACCGCCACCCCTCCTCCCAGGTGCTCGACTGGCTGCGGGACAACCCGCGCGACTGGCGCGCCGACGTCATAGAGGCCCGCATCGCCGACCGGCCGGCCGCGGTCTGGTTCGCCGACTACACCCCGGCGACCGTCACCTCCCGGGTGCGCGCGGTCACCTCGGACGGTGCCGTGCAGGGCCGGGTCCCGGTGGTCGTGGCGTACGCGATCCCGGACCGCGACTGCGGGGGTGCTTCCCAGGGCGGGGCACCGGATCTCGGCGCGTACGACGCCTGGATCGACCGGTTCGCCGCGGGGCTCGGCTCCGGCGAGGTCGTCGTCGTCCTGGAGCCCGACGCGATCGCCCAGTCCGACTGCCTCTCGGCCGCCGGACGGGCCGACCGCTTCGCCTCGCTGGCCCGCGCGGGCCGCGTCCTGAAGGCCGCCGATCCCAGGGCCCGCGTCTACTACGACGCCGGTCACTCCGGCTGGCATCCGGCGGCCAAGCAGGCGGCCCTGCTGAAGCAGGCGGGCGCCGCCTCGGCCGCCTCCTCCGACGGGATCTTCAGCAACGTCTCCAACTTCCACACCACGTCCGCCGAGATCGCCTACGACCGCCAGGTCCTCGCCGCCCTCGCCGGACCGTCGAGCCTGGGTGCCGTCATCGACACCAGCCGCAACGGCAACGGAGCCCCGCCCGACGGCGAGTGGTGCGACCCGGCGGGCCGGAAGATCGGCCGGCCCCCGACCCTGGACACCGGCGAGCCGAAGATCGACGCCTACCTGTGGGTGAAGCTGCCGGGGGAGTCGGACGGCTGCAAGGGCACACCGGGCACGTTCAGCCCTGCGTACGCCTATGACCTGGCCTCGCCGTAGGCCGGCCCACGGCCACTCCGGCCTGGGGTGAGCGAACGCTTAGGATGGGGTCGTTGCCCCATACACCCAGGAGTCCCGCCCGTGACCGCCGACGCCACCCTCGCCCCCGCCCTGTCCTACGGCCGGCTGATCCCGGTAACCGTCCACTTCGATGACCTGGACGCCCTGGGCATGCTCCACAACGCCCGCTACCCGCTGCTCGTCGAGCGGGCCTGGACCGAGTTCTGGCAGGAGCGCGGCATCCGCTTCGAGGGTGACTGGGCGAGCGCTGGGGACGCCTGCAACGTCGTCAAGGAGCTGCTCATCGGCTACGACGTCCCCGTCACCCGCAGCGGCCCCTACGCCGTCCACCTGTGGCTGGAGCGCCTCGGCACCACCGGCCTGACCTACGGCTTCCGGTTCTGTTCCGCGGACGGGGTCACGACGTACGCGCGCGGCACCCGGGTGCTGGTCCGGCTGGACCCCGAAACCCTGCGCCCCGCACCCTGGAGCGAGGGCTTCAGGGCCGCCGGTCGGGAACTGCTGCCGACGCGGGACTGAGCTTCGGGCGGTCCCGGTCTCCGGCGCGCAGCACGCCCGCGAAGGCGACGAGGCCGCCGGCCAGGACGGTCACCAGGACGAAGGAGACCGTCAGGTTGGTGGCCTGGGCGACCCCGCCCAGCAGGCTCGGCGCGATGAGCCCCGAGGTGTAGGTGATGGTCGCGACACCCGCGATCGCCTGGCTCGGGTTGGGCCCGCTGCGCCCCGCCGCCGCGAAGCACAGCGGCACGACCACGGCGATGCCGAGACCCATCAGGGCGAAGCCGGTCATCGCCACCGCCGGATGGTTCGCCAGGACGATGAGCAGCCCGCCGCCGGCGCCCAGGACACCGCCCAGGCGGACCGTGCGGACCGACCCGAAGCGGTTGACCACGGCGTCGCCCACGATCCGGGCCACCGCCATGGTGAGCATGAAGCCGGTCGTGCAGGCGGCGGCGAGTCCCGCCGAGGAGTCCAGCCGGTCCTTGAGGTACACCGCCGACCAGTCCAGGCTCGCCCCCTCCGCGAACACCGCGCAGAAACCGACCGTGCCGATCAGCAGGGCCGACTTCGGGGGCAGCGTGAACCGGGGCGGCGCCTCCTCGTCCGCACCGGCCTGCACGTCCAGGACCCACTGGCACGCCACCACGCCGAGGACGGTGAGGCAGGCCGCCGCCAGCGCGAAGTGCGCCCGCGCGTCCGCGCCCAGGTGGGCTGCGAGCGTGCCGCCCGCCGACCCGACGAGCGCACCCGCGCTCCACATGCCGTGCAGCCCGGACATGATCGACTTGCCCAGCAGGTTCTCGACCTCCACGCCGAGCGCGTTCATGACCACGTCGGCCATGCCGGCGCTCGCGCCGTACACGAACATCGCCGGGCACAAGGTGTAGAGGTTGGGCGCCAGCGCCGGCAGGACCAGGGACAGCGTCCACAGCACGAGCAGTCCGCGCAGCGCCGCCCGGCTGCCGAAGCGGTGGCTGATCCGGGCGGCGAGCGGCATCGCGCAGGACGCGCCGAACGCCGTGAAGGCCAGGGCGAAGCCCAGTTGACCCGCGCTCACCGAGGCATGGTCCTGGATCCACGGCACGCGCGTCGCGAACGAGCCGGTCACGGCTCCGTGCACGGCGAAAACGGCGGCCACGGCGTACCGGGCCCGCCGCACCTCTGCCGGCGCGTACCCCACATCGCTCATGATCGGGCCCCTCCAGATCCTCGTCACCACGCTGCTGCCGCCGTAAACTATCAGGGACCCTGCCTGATAGATAGCGCGTATTCGGCAGTGCGGATCTGAGAGGATTCCCGGCATGCCCGCATCCCCGAGCACTGCCCGGGCCATCAACGACCGGCTCGCCCTGCGACTGCTCCAGCAGGAAGGCCCGCTGACGGCAGGGCAGTTGAAGCAGCTCACCGGACTGTCCCGGCCGACCGTCGCCGACCTCGTCGAGCGCCTCGCCGCCGCCGGACTGATCGACGTGGTCGGGGAGTCGGGGGAGCAGCGCCGCGGCCCCAACGCGAAGCTGTACGGCATCGTCGCCGACCAGGCCCACCTCGCGGCCCTCGACGTGCGCACCGAGGGCGTCTCCGTCGTCGTCTCCGACCTGCTGGGACGGGTGCTGACCGAGGCTTCGGTGCCCATCGGCGGGGACACCGGGACCGGGCCCGCGGTCGAGCAGGCCGTCGCGCTGGTCGAGCGGGCGGCGAAGGAGGCGGGGGTGCCCGAGCTGCACACCGTCGGCATCGGCGCCCCCGGTCTGATCGACCCGGCCACGGGCGAACTGCGTGACACCGGCGGCCTGCCCGCCTGGCACCGACGCCTGGCGCTGGCACTGCAGGAACGGCTCCCGCGGACCCGCGTCCACGTCGAGAACGAGACCAACCTCGCGGCGCTGGCCGAACAGCGCGACGGCGTGGCCCAGGACCGGGACACCTTCGTCCTGCTGTGGCTCGGCCACGGCACGGGCGCGGCAGTCGTCCTGGAGGGCACCCTGCGCCGGGGCGTGTCCGGCGGCACGGGGGAGATCGGGTTCCTGCCGGTGCCGGGTACGGCGGTGCTGCCGTCGGCGAGGGACTGCGAAGGAGGCTTCCACTCCCTGGCCGGGTCGGCGGCGATCGTGGAACTGGCGGAGCGGCACGGGCTGACGGTCGCGGCGCAAGGGCACGAGCCCCTGGCCGCGAACGTGGTCCGGGAGGCGGTGGCGGGCGCCGCGACGGACTTCCTCGACGCCCTCGCCGACCGCCTCGCCGTGGGAGTCGCCGCGGTCGTCGCCATCCTCGACCCGGGCTGTCTGGTCCTGGCCGGCGAGGTGGGTCGGGCGGGCGGTGCGGACCTCGCAGCGAGAGTGGAGCAACGGGTCCGCCGTATGTCACCGCTGCCCACCGAGGTGCGGGCGAGCGTGCTGGGCGGAGGGGCGGTGCTGCGAGGAGCCCTGCTCACGGCGAGGGAAAAGGCCCAGGACGAGTTGTTCGCACCCTTTCCGGGACGCGGCGCTCTGCCGTGAAGGAGACCCGGCGGCGGGCAAGGGCCGTCGTCACCGCCGCCGGGCCCGTCTCTACGGGTGTCCACGCAGGGCGACCCTAAAAAGGACTAGACCATTTCGTCAATGGATCTGCGCCATCCGCCCGTTGGGAATAAATCCGGCCGCACAAGTCCATCGGTACGGTCTGTGAGCCACCCCACACTGTTCGCTTGTATGGACGTCGATCAGGCGTGGCAGACTGGCTCTGTACCAGAAGCAGCGCACTCCGGGGTCGGTGAAAGTCCGAACCGGCGGTTACAGTCCGCGACCCGTCCGCTTCCAGCGGCCGGTTGACCAGGTGAAATTCCTGGACCGACGGTTAAAGTCCGGATGGGAGGCAGTGCGCGGCGGGCGGGCATTCGTGCGCGCCGTCGTATCCGTTCGTCCTGAGGGACGAGTGCGTCCGGCGTCGCCCCCGATGTCCCCGCTCGTTCATTCTGTCGTCATCGACAGCCCCGGAGTCCGTGCCCGAAGAGGCAGGGAGGACCCGGGAAGTGTTCACCGGAATCGTCGAAGAGCTGGGCGAGATCACCGCCGTCGAGAACCTCGGCGACGCCTGTCGCTTCCGACTGCGCGGCCCCGTCGTCACCGAGGGCGCCAAACACGGGGACTCCATCGCCGTCAACGGCGTCTGCCTCACCGTCGTCGACCACGAGGGCGACGAGTTCACCGCCGACGTCATGGCCGAGACCCTCGACCGCTCCAGCCTCGGCGAACTGGGCGTCGGCTCCCGCGTCAACCTGGAGCGCCCCACCGCCGTGGGCGCACGCCTCGGCGGGCACATCGTGCAGGGACACGTGGACGGCACCGGCGAGGTCCTGGAGCGCAAGCCCTCCGAGAACTGGGAGATCATCAAGATCTCGCTGCCCGCGGACCTCTCGCGCTATGTCGTGGAGAAGGGCTCCATCACGGTCGACGGCATCAGCCTCACCGTCGTGGACGCCGGCCCCGACTACTTCACCGTCAGCCTCATCCCCACCACCCTCGCCCTGACCACGCTCGGCCTCAAGCAGCCCGGCGCCCCGGTCAACCTCGAGGTCGACGTCGTCGCCAAGTACGTCGAGCGCCTGCTCGCGAGCGGTCAGGGGGCGGGGAAGTGAACTCCCTCAACACCGAGGCCTTCACCCTGTTCGGCCAGCACATCCTCTGGTCGGACATGATCGGCAACGTCCTCGGCCTGATCGCCCTCGCCCTCGGCTGGCGCCGCAACCTGTGGAGCTGGCCGGTGCAGTTCGCCTCCGGCCTCATCCTCTTCGGCGCCTTCTACGGGCACCTCACCGGCAGCGCCGGCAAGCAGGCCGTCGTCATGGTCGTCGCCGTGTACGGCTGGTGGCAGTGGAACCGCAACAAGGGCGAGTCCGGCGACGGACACATCGCCCCCCGGTTCGCCACCTGGCGTGAACGCGGCGCCCTCGCCGGCGCCGCCGCCGTCGGCACCGTCGCCGTCGCCCTGCTCTTCAAGGCCTACCCGACCCTGTCCTGGGACCCCTGGCCGGACGCCTACATCTTCGTCGGCACCGTCGTCGCCATGTACGCCCAGGCCCGCGGCATGGTCGAGTTCTGGTTCGCCTGGCTCCTCGTCGACCTCGTCGGCGTCCCACTGAACTTCGCCAACGGCTATGCCTTCTCCGGCTTCGTCTACGTCATCTACGGCGCGCTCGTCCTGTGGGGCATGCGCGACTGGTGGCTGCGCTCCCGCGAGTCCGAGCAGCCCGCCCTGGAAGGAGCGCCGGCATGACCGCCGCACCCATTCTGTACAGCACCGACGGCTTCGAGGACTTCGCGCTGGACCCGGTCGAGCAGGCCATCGCGGACATCGCGGCCGGCCGCCCGATCGTGGTCGTCGACGACGAGGACCGCGAGAACGAGGGCGACCTGGTCGTCGCCGCCGAGAAGATCACCCCCGAAATCGTCGCCTTCATGATGAGCGAGTGCCGCGGCCTGATCTGCGCCCCCATGGAGGGCGACGAACTGGACCGGCTCAAGCTGCCGCAGATGGTCGACGACAACACCGAGTCGATGAAGACCGCGTTCACCGTCTCCGTGGACGCGTCCGGCGCGCACGGTGTGACCACCGGGATCTCGGCAGCCGACCGCGCGACCACGCTCCAGCTCCTGGCGAGCGGCGCCGCCGAGCCCACCGACTTCGTCCGGCCCGGCCACATCTTCCCGCTGCGCGCCAAGGACGGCGGCGTCCTCACCCGCAACGGCCACACCGAGGCCGCCGTCGACCTGACCCGGCTCGCGGGACTGCGCCCGGCCGGCGCCATCGTCGAGATTGCGGGCGAGGACGGCCGGATGCTGCGGCTGCCCGAGCTGATCCCCTTCGCCCGCAAGCACGGCCTGACGATCATCTCCATCGAGGACCTGATCGCCTACCGCCGCAGCAGCGAGCCCACGGTCCGCCGCGAGGCCGAGACCCGGCTGCCCACCGCCCACGGCACCTTCACGGCGTACGGCTACCGCTCCACCGTCGACGGCGTCGAGCACGTCGCCCTCGTCCACGGCGAGATCGGCGACGGCGAGGACGTCCTGGTCCGCGTCCACTCCGAGTGCCTCACCGGCGACATCTTCGGCTCCCTGCGCTGCGACTGCGGCCCCCAGCTCGACGCCTCCCTGGAGCGCATCCAGGCCGAGGGCAGGGGAGTGGTGGTCTACCTGCGCGGCCACGAGGGCCGAGGCATCGGGCTGCTGTCCAAGCTGCGCGCCTACGAACTCCAGGAACAGGGCCACGACACCCTCGATGCCAACCTGGAACTCGGCCTGCCCGCCGACGCCCGCGACTACGGCGCCGGCGCGCAGATCCTCGAGGATCTCGGCGTCCGCAGCCTGCGTCTGATGACCAACAACCCCGACAAGTCCGACGCCCTCCTGCGCCACGGCCTCAAGGTCACCGGGCGGGAGCCGATGCCCGTACAGGCGGGCGAGCACAATCTCCGCTACCTGCGCACCAAGCGGGACCGGATGGGCCACGACCTGCCCTGGCTGGACACCACCCCCGTGTCCACCTGCAGCAACCAGTAAGTACTTCGAGGAGACTTGAGAACGTGAGCGGCAAGGGTGCACCGGAGCTGTCCGTACGCAACGTGGGTGACCTTCGGGTCGCCGTCATCGCGGCGCAGTGGCACGAGAAGGTGATGGACGGACTGGTCGACGGCGCCCTGCGGGCCCTGCACGACCTGGGCATCGACGAGCCGACCCTGCTCCGGGTCCCCGGCAGCTGGGAGCTCCCGGTCGTCGCCAAGGTCCTCGCGGGCCGCGGCTACGACGCGATCGTCGCCCTCGGTGTCGTCATCCGCGGCGGCACCCCGCACTTCGAGTACGTGTGCCAGGGCGTCACCCAGGGCCTCACCCAGGTCTCGGTGGAGACCGGCGTCCCCGTCGGCTTCGGCCTCCTCACCTGCGACACCGAGGAGCAGGCCCTGGACCGCGCGGGCATCGAGGGCTCCCATGAGGACAAGGGGCACGAGGCGGTGACCGCCGCGGTGGCCACGGCGGCCACCCTCCGCTCAGTATCTGAACCGTGGCATTAGGTGGTGCGGGCTTACGCGTAAAGTGGGCGCCACCATGTCCAATAAGACGTTCGAGGAGCTCTTCACCGAGCTCCAGCACAAGGCCGCCAACGGCGATCCCGCCACGTCCCGCACCGCAGAGCTGGTCGGCAAGGGTGTCCATGCCATCGGCAAGAAGGTCGTCGAAGAGGCCGCCGAGGTCTGGATGGCCGCCGAGTACGAGGGCAAGGAGGCGGCCGCCGAGGAGATCTCGCAGCTGCTCTACCACGTCCAGGTGATGATGGTCGCGCGCGGGATCTCCCTCGACGACGTCTACGCCCACCTGTAAGCCAGTCGCCGAAACCACCCCTCAGAGCAAAGGAAGCCGACCTCATGCTGCGCATCGCCGTCCCCAACAAGGGTTCCCTGTCAGGCCCCGCGGGGGAGATGCTGCATGAGGCCGGCTACCAGCAGCGCCGCGAGTCCAAGGAACTGCGGATCGTCGACCCGGTCAATGACGTGGAGTTCTTCTACCTCCGCCCCCGGGACATCGCGATCTACGTCTCCTCCGGCCAGCTCGACATCGGCATCACCGGCCGCGACCTGCTCGTCGACTCCGGAGCCGACGCCGAGGAGATCCTCCCGCTCGGCTTCGCCCGCTCCACCTTCCGCTTCGCGTCCAAGCCGGGCACCGCGAGCGGCGTCGAGGACCTCAAGGGCAAGACGGTCGCCACCTCGTACGAGGGGATCGTCGCGGGGCACCTCGCCGACAACGGCATCGAGGCCTCCGTCGTCCACCTCGACGGCGCCGTCGAGACCGCCATCGAGCTCGGGGTCGCCGAGGTCATCGCGGACGTCGTCGAGACCGGTACCAGCCTGCGCAACGCGGGCCTGGAGGTCTTCGGCGAGCCGATCATGAAGTCCGAGGCCGTCGTCATCCGCCGCACCGGCGCCGACTCCGACGACGCCGCCGAGTCGAAGGTGCAGCAGTTCCTGCGCCGCCTCCAGGGCGTCCTCGTGGCCCGGACGTACGTGATGATGGACTACGACTGCCGTGTCGAGCAGCTCGAGAAGGCCGTCGCGCTCACGCCGGGCCTGGAGTCCCCGACCGTGTCCCCGCTGCACAATGAGGGCTGGGTCGCCGTCCGCGCGATGGTCCCCGCCAAGGAGGCGCAGCGGATCATGGACGACCTGTACGACATCGGCGCGCGGGCCATCCTGACGACGGCCATCCACGCCTGCCGTCTCTGAGGGGCGCGTCACAGATGTCCTCCGAACTTCCCGAACTTCCCGTCACCTTCCGGCCGGGCCGCACCCGTGCCGTGCTGATCACCGCCGGTGTCGCGATCTTCGTGACCATCACGGTGATCGCGCTCCTGCTGGAACAGCTCGGCCCGGGCGAGCGCCTGAGCTTCATCGTCACGGCGGCCCTGCTCGCCGGCGTGCTGTTCCTGCTGGCGAGGGTGAAGGTCGTCGCCGACGAGTCCGGTGTCACCGTCCAGAACATCGCCGGCCGGCGGCATCTCGAATGGGCCGAGATCATCCAGGTGAACCTCCGCCCGGGTGACCCGTGGGTGTTCCTCAATCTCAGCGACGGCACCAGCCTGCCCGCGCTCGGCATCCAGCCGGGCATCGCGAAACAGCAGGCCATCGCCGACGCGAAGGCCCTGCGGGCGCTCGCCGAGGCCCGCTCCACAGCCCGCTCCGACGAAGATCAGGGCTGACTCGGGGGATTCCACCCTGCCGCAGTGGGCCTTGTCTTGATTAATCTGTTGGCGGAGGCGTTTTCCTTGCGTCTCCGCCTCACGTTGTTCCTGCTACCCGAGGAGTGACTCCCTCCAGCGATGGACGGATCGTCCTGTAGTACCTGCGCCGCCCCCTCCCGAGATATCGAGCGCGATATCGAGGCGGCGGCATGACCATCCCCTTGCTGCTCCTCGGAGCGGCGTTCCTGCTGATTCTCGCCAACGGCTTCTTCGTGGCGGCCGAGTTCGGCCTCGTCACCGTCGAGGCCACGGACGCCGAGAAAGCCGCCGCGGAAGGCGACCGTCGTGCCCGCAGGGTCGCCGAGTCGCTCAAGGAGCTGTCGTTCCAGCTCTCCGGCACCCAGCTCGGCATCACCATCACCTCCCTCGTCGTCGGCATGCTCGCCGAACCGGCGCTCGCGGAACTGCTGCACGGCCCGTTCAGGGCCATCGGCATCCCCGGGGGCGCCGTCTCCGGTGTGGCCGTCGTCGTCGGCATGCTGCTGGCCTCCGCCGTGCAGATGGTGATCGGCGAACTCGTGCCCAAGAACTGGGCGGTGTCCAAGCCGATGCAGGTCGCCCGCTTCGTCGCCGGCCCGCAGCACGCCTTCGCCCGCCTGTTCCGGCCGGTGATCGCCGCGCTGAACGCGGTCGCCAACCGTCTCGTCCGCGCGCTCGGCATCGAGCCCGCCGACGAACTGGCCTCCGCCCGCACCCCCGGCGAGCTCGTCTCCCTGGCCCGCCACTCGGCCCAGGCCGGCACCCTGGAACAGGACACCGCGGACCTCTTCGTCCGCACCCTGTCGCTCGCCGAGCTCACCGCGCAGCACGTCATGACCCCGCGCGTGAAGGTCAGCTCCCTCCAGGCCTCGGCCACCGCCGAGGACGTCGTCAACCTCACCCGCGCCACCGGCCTGTCCCGCTTCCCGGTCTACCGCGAGAAGATCGACGAGATCGTCGGCATGGTCCACCTCAAGGACGCCCTGGCGGTTCCGGTGCAGGACCGGCTGCGCACCCCCGTCGGCCGCATCGCCCGCCCGGCGCTGCTGGTGCCCGAGACCCTCCCCGTCCAGCCCCTCCTCGCCCAGCTGCGCAACGAGCAGCCCATCGCCGTCGTCGTCGACGAGTACGGCGGCACGGCCGGCGTGGTCACCCTGGAGGACATCGTCGAGGAGATCGTCGGGGAGGTCCGCGACGAGCACGACGGTCAGGACGTCCCCGAACTCGCCGCCGCCCCCTCCGAGGACGGCCGCCTCGCCTGGGACGCCGACGGCAGCTGCCGCGTCGACATCCTCCTACGCATCGGCCTCGACGTGCCCGAGGGGCCGTACGAGACCGTCGCCGGGCTGGTCGCCGACCTGCTCGGCCGTATCCCCGCCGTCGGCGACCGGGCCGAACTGCCCGGCTGGCGGCTCACCGTCCGCCAGGTCGGGCACTACCGTGCCGAGCGGGTCCGCCTGGTCCGCACGGTCCCCGCGGTCAACGTCATGGAGGCCGCCCGATGAGCGTGCTCCAACTCCTCTTCGCCGCCCTGCTCGTGCTCGCCAACGGCTTCTTCGTCGGCGCCGAGTTCGCGCTGGTCTCCGTGCGCCGCAGCCAGGTCGAACCGCTCGGCACGGCGCGCGCCCGCCAGGTCCTGTACGGCCTGGAGCGGCTCCCCCAGATGATGGCGGCGGCCCAGTTCGGCATCACGGTGTGCTCGCTGACGCTCGGCGCGGTCGCCGAACCGACGGTCGCGCACCTGCTGGAGCCGGTCTTCGAGTGGGTTCACATGCCGCACGGCATGATCCACCCGCTGGGCTATGTGATCGCCCTGGCCGCGGTGGTCTTCTTCCATCTCGTCATCGGCGAGATGGTCCCGAAGAACCTCGCGATGGCGGCCCCGGAGAAGGTCGCGCTGTGGCTCAGCCCCGGGCTGGTCTACTTCGCCCGCTTCTGCCGGCCGATCACCATCGCCCTCGGCGCCTGCGCCCGGGCCATCCTGCGGCTCTTCCACGTCGAGCCCAAGGACGAGGTCGAGGCCGTCTTCACCAGCGAACAGCTGAACCGGCTGGTGGAGGACTCCGGTCAGGCGGGCCTGCTGGACCCCGAGGAACAGGAGCGCCTGGAGGACGCGCTGGAACTGGGCTCGCGCCCGGTGACGGACGTCCTGCTGAAGCGCGAGTCCCTGGTGACGGTGCGCCCCTCGGTGACCCCGGGCCAGATCATCGAGCTCACCGGTCGCACCGGGTACTCGCGCTTCCCGGTCGCCGCGGACAACGGCGCGTTCATGGGGTACCTGCACGTGAAGGACGTACTGGACCTGGAGGACTCGCAGCGGGCGGTGCCGCAGCAGATCTGGCGGCCGATGACGAAGCTCAGGTCCGACCTGCCGTTGGACGACGCCCTCACGGTGATGCGCAGGGCGGCGACTCACCTCGCCCAGGTGGCGGACGGTTCCGGGAAGGTGCTGGGGCTGGTGGCCCTGGAGGACGTACTGGAGCTGCTGGTCGGTGAGGTACGGGATCCTGCGCACCGGGAGCTGCCGGAGGTCCGGGTGACCGAGCCCCGGAGCAGCGAGGAGGCGCTGGCGTCGTAGTTGGTCGGCTGCGGCCTTTCAGGGGCGCGGGGAACTGCGCGACAAGCCTCCACCGGCCCGCAGCCGACGAACTACATCGGCGACGGATCCTGCGGCCCCCGCCCCGACAGGACCTCCCCGTACGCCTGCATCAGGTCCGGCAGCCGCAAGGTCGACAAGTCGTCCCGGGTCAACGTCCCCGGGTACACGGACAACCGCAGATCCCGGTACGCGCAGCTCTTCTCGTACAGCGTCCGCAGGAACCGCCCGTTGCCCAGCTCGTCGATCCACCCCTGGTCCACCACATGCCCGGCGATGGAGCGCAGCTCGTCCAGTGCCTCCTCGTCCCAGATGTCGCCGTTGTCCGCCGCCAGCACCTCGCCGATGGAGGTGAGTTCGAGGGGGCGGTACGACGGGAAGTCCACCCGGGTCGTGAAGCGCGACGACAACCCCGGGTTCGCGGCCAGCAGACGGTCCATGCCCTCCGGGTAACCCGCCAGGATCACGACCAGGTGGTCCCGGTTGTCCTCGGCCCGTTTCAGCAGGACCTGGAGCGCCTCGTCGCCGTACGCGTCCCCCTTGCCGTAACCGGAGTTGGAGAGCGAGTAGGCCTCGTCGACGAAGAGCACCCCGCCGAGGGCCGAGTCGATCAGTTCGTTCGCCTTGACCGCCGTCTGGCCGAGGTACTCCCCGACCAGATCGGCCCGCTGCGCCTCCACGAGATGGTCGCCGCCGAGCAGTCCGAGGGCGTAGAAGACGCGGCCCAGGATGCGGGCCACCGTGGTCTTGCCGGTGCCGGAGGGGCCCGAGAAGACGAAGTGACGTTTGGGCGGCTGGACCGGCAGGCCCTGCCCGGCGCGCAGGCGGGCCATGTTCAACTGCGCGGACAGGGCCTTGACCTGGCGCTTCACGGGCTCCAGTCCCACCATGCGCTCCAGCTCGGTGAGCGCCTCCTCCAGTAAGACCGGATCGGTGGGCCCCGCGGGCAGCGGCCCCGACGGCACGCCGGACCTCTCGCGTCCGGCCGGGTCGGTCATCGAGGGCAGCGGACCCGTGGGCGGCGGCTCCGGACCGGAGAGCTTCAGCTCCCGTCCCTCGCCGCCGAACAGCGGGTCGATCCCGTCGGGTCCCTCCAGCACGTCCTGGCCGAACCCGGTGAGCGTGATCGCCGCGAGGTCGGCGGAGTCGTCGTACCCGTCGCCCTCGGCGATCGCGGCGAGGCGGGCCGAGGTGTCCATGAAGGCGGGGTCGACGCGGTGCACGGCCCGGTAGAGGGGAACCGCGGCGGCGGACCGGCCCGTCCCCTCGTGCGCCCGGGCCAGCCAGTACCGCAGCTCCTTGCGCTGGGGCTGTTCGCTGCGACAGCGCATCAGGGCCGCCGAGAGCAGGGGTTCGGCCTGGCCGTACATCTCCAGGCGGACCCGGGCCATGCCGCCGAACAACCCCGCCTCGATGCCGAGCATGGCGTCGTCGATCAGCGGGTCGGTGTGCCGGACCAGTTGCTCCCAGTCCTTGACGAGATAGGCACGGCAGGCGTGCAGGAAGCGGACCTGGTGGTCGGTGTCCACCGGGGGCAGGCCCGCGAGGGCCCGGTCGAGCTCGGGAACATGGCGGCCGTCCAGCCAGTGCGAGGCGTGCGCCAGGAGCAGGTCACGCGGGCTCTCCAGGACCGGTTGCACCCACCACCCCAGCCAGTACCAGGAGTTGAGGGTGCGTCGGTGCCGGGCGCGCTGTTCGCCGAAACGCTCGCGGTGCCGGAACATCCTGAGCAGCGCGGTCGTCGTGTCGACGCGCAGCGCGTGCAGTCCGAGCCAGCCGTCGGCCATCCCGGGATCGATCCGCACCGCGGTCCGGAACTCCTCCTCCGCCTGTGGATAGGCGCCCATCGTGTAGGCGTCCACACCTCGCAGCCAGGCCAGCTCGGCCGGGGCCTCGGGGCCCTGCGTGCCGAAATCCATCACGTCCCCCACAAACCGTGCCCCCGTGGTTTCACCACCGGGCCGACGCCCGGTGGCCGCCTTCGTCAACCGCTGTGCCGCGGACCGGAGTTCAACGGTGCGAAGAGCAGTCGTCCGTAGGTCGCACCGAGGGCATCGTACCTGCGGTGGTGCCGCCCGCCGTAGGGTGCCGCACGGGCCGTTTGGCGAGGTGGGAGCAGATGAGGCGCACCACGAGTGGTGACCGAGGGTGAGCGAATCGCGCCTCACGGCGTCCGGAAATCCGTGTGAGGGCAGAACGAAGCCCCCGATCACGGGGGAACAATCGGGGGCTTCGCGTCTGCGGGCGGCCTCGAACGGCCGCACATTGAGAACGTAAGACCTGTACGGCCCCTCGGTCAAGCGGAGTTGGGCGACTCAGGCAAGTTCCTGCCGACGGGTCTTCACAGGTTCAACACATCGCCGCTGGACCGTCACCCTGGGTGACATCGCGGTCCGGTCCAACGGTCACACCGGGCCCTTCGGTGATCTCGTATCCCTTCTGGCACTGCTGTACCAATTGGTCGGCGAAGGGGCGGGAGGGGTCTTCGGCGAAATGCCGTTGTTCCGCCAGGACCCACTGGTCCCAGAACTCCCGCAGCTCCGTCCCGTCCCGGAAGCGGCCGCGTGCCCAGGACTCCTCGCGCGGCAGCTCCATCCACAGCAGTCGCGCCAGGTGCGGCCGCAGCGCGCGCCGGCCCGCGCCGACCCCCTCCAGCAGGATCACCGGCGCGGGCGGCAGGGTGCGGGACGGTCCGAAGCGGCGGGCGTGCCAGTCGTAGGGCGCGTAGTGCGCGGTCTCGCCACGGCCGAGCGGAGCGATCACCTCGCGCAGCAGCCGCCCGGTCCAGTCGAACAGTTCATCGTGGCTCGCGATGTCGTCGAGGTGCAGCACCGGAGCGCCGTCGAGAGCCTCGGCCAACTGCCCGGCGAACGTGGACTTTCCCGAACCGGCGTGTCCGTCGACGCCGATCAGACGGACCGGGCCGCAGGACGGGGGCAGTCGGCGGAGCCGGGAGGCGAGGAAGTGGATGAGAAGTTCCTGAGGTGCTCATACGGATGGGCGGGCGGGCCCGTCCAGTCTAGTGAGGGGCCTGTGATCGCCGCCGGAACCGCAGCTTCCCAGGTCATGCCAGTGGACGAGACCAATATTCGTGGGCGTGGCATGGGCCGAAGTGCTGGCAGGAGCATGCCGCCTCATCCATAGTTGGCGCACAACCGTGCATTGGACCCGCCCCGACGCGGACACCTGGGGGTCTTCCCACCCATGAGCAGAGCCGAACAGCCGTCCCGCAGAACCGTTCTGGCCGTCGCGGTCGCCGCCGCGGTGGCAGGCGGCGCGGGCCCCGCGACCGCCGCCGACACCGAGGCCGTCGCGGAGTCCGGTGACCCCGCCGCCCGCCCGGTCGACAACCACGCCTGGACCACCTACAGCGACTGGCGCAGCGGCACCGCCGAAGGCACCCGTGCCGTCGCCGGCAAACGCCCCGGCCTCGTGATCGGCGCCCCCACGGGCACCACCGAGTACACCGACCCGCACACCGGGACCACCGCCACCTGGGAGTACGCGACCTGGACCGCCCCGGTCCACCAGCTCGCCGTGCCCTCGACCGAGGTGATCGCCTCCTGGAACGCCCACACCCCGGCGGGCACCTGGATCCAGATCGAGCTCCAGGGGACGTACTCCGACGGCACGGCCACCCCCTGGTACGTGATGGGCCGCTGGGCGGCCGGCGACGGGGACATCAAGCGGACCTCGGTCGACGACCAGACCGACGGCAGGAGCACGATCTGGACGGACACCTTCGCGATCGACGACCCGTCGACCGGGCTGCGGCTGTCCTCGTACCGGCTGCGGCTGACCCTGTACCGCAAGCCCGGCGCCAAGAACACGCCGACCGTCTGGCGGCTCGGCGCGATGGGCTCGGACGTCCCGGACCGCTTCACCGTCCCGGCCTCCGCGCCCGGTCTCGCCAAGGAACTGATCGTCCCGCGCTACTCGCAGGAGATCCACAAGGGCCAGTACCCGGAGTACGACAACGGCGGCGAGGCCTGGTGCAGCCCCACCTCCTCGCAGATGATCATCGAGTACTGGGGCGGCCGGCTCACCAAGGAGCAGCTGGCCTGGGTCGACCCGTCGTACGCCGACCCGCAGGTCTGCCACGCGGCCCGGTTCACCTACGACTACCAGTACGCGGGCTGCGGCAACTGGCCGTTCAACGCGGCCTACGCGGCCACCTTCAAGGATCTCCAGGGAGTGGTGACCCGGCTGGGCTCGCTCACCGACCTGGAGACCCTGATCGCGGCCGGCATCCCGGCCATAACGTCCCAGTCGTTCCTGAAGGAGGAGCTCACCGGGGCCGGCTACGGCACCTCCGGCCACCTCATGACCGTCATCGGCTTCACCGCCGAGGGTGATGTGATCGCCAACGACCCGGCCTCGCCGAGCGACGCGGCGGTGCGGCGCGTCTACAAGCGGCGCGAGTGGGAGAACATCTGGCTGCGTACCAAGCGGTACAACGCCAGCGGCAAGGTCGTCTCCGGCACCGGAGGCGTCTGCTACCTGTATTTCCCCGCCTGTCCGACCCCGCGCCAGCGCAAGGCCCTCGCGGCGGTGGGCGTCCGCTGAGAACGTTCAGGGCCCCGGGCGACCGGGGCCCTGTGACCAAGGTCTCTGCCGCAAAAGCCGCTGCCGGTGGCAAAGTGGACGGATCGGTGGGGGGATCCACCCAGTCGCCCGAGATCAGCGAGACACCATGACCGCACAGCCAGCCGCCGCCACCCGCACCCGTACCGGCGGCCCCCAGGAAGACGGCCCGAAAATCGTCGAACACATCGCGGGCTGGGCCCTGGTCGCGGTGATCGCGATGCTTGTCACGCAGCTCGGTCTCCTGTGACCTGACACATAGGTGACCTGACATACTGCGGATGTCCCGCCGCCGCCCGAGACCAGGGTCGAAACGTGAATATCAGTGAGCAGCGTGAAGCCGCCCGGCCGCGGGCTCGCGGCACCGAGCGCTCGGTCGCGCGCCGCGCCGAACTCATCGCCATCGGGCGGAAGTTGTTCGCGGACACGTCCTACGACGCGCTCTCCATGGACGACATCGCCAAGCAGGCGCATGTCGCCAAGGGCCTGATCTACTACTACTTCCAGTCCAAGCGTGGCTACTACCTGGCGATCATCCAGGACTCCGTCGCCGACCTGGTCACCTACGCGGCGAGCGGCCTGGAGATGGAGCAGGTCGACCGCGTCCAGCGCACCCTGGACAGCTATCTGCGCTACGCCGAACACAACCAGGCGGCCTACCGCACCGTCGTCAGCGGCGGTGTCGGTTTCGACGCCGAGGTGCACGCCATCCGGGACGGGGTGCGCGAGGCGATCGTCGCGACCATCGCCGAAGGGGCGTACGGCCGTACCGACATCTCCCCGCTGGCCCGCATGGGTCTGCTCGCCTGGGTGTGCAGTGTGGAGGGCGCCGCCCTCGACTGGATCGACCGCCCGCCCCAGCTCTCCCGCGACACCCTGTGCTCCCTCCTGGTGAAGACGCTCGGCGCCTCGATGCGCGCCATCGAGGAGCTGGACCCCGCCCACCCGGCGCCCGAGCCCGCTCGCCGGGACGGCTGACGGCAAGGGGCGGAGGCTCGTGGTCCCCCGCCCCAAGTCCCCCGTGGAACCGGTCGGTTCACGACCTGGTCCCGGCTAGCTGATCGCCTTGATCAGTTCGCCGCCCGAGGTGTCCCCGCTCAGCTCCCAGAAGAAGGTGCCGCCCAGGCCCTGCTGGTTCTTGTAGGTCATCTTCGTGGCGATGGTCGCGGGGGTGTCGTAACTCCACCAGTTGTTGCCGCACTTGGCGTACGCGGTGCCGCCGACCGTCCCCGTCGCCGGGCACTTGGCCTTGAGCACCTTGTAGTCGTCGATGCCCTGCTCGTAGGTGCCCGCCGCCGGGCCGGTCGCGGTGCCGCCCGGCGCCGACTGGGTCACGCCGGTCCAGCCGCGGCCGTAGAAGCCGATGCCGAGCAGCAGCTTCGAGGCCGGGATGCCGAGGCCCTTGAGCTTGGCGATGGTCGCCGAGGTGTGGTAACTCGCCTTCGGGATGCCGGAGTAGGAGTTCAGCGGCGAGTGCGGGGCCGTCGGTCCTGAGGCGTCCCAGGCGCCGAAGTAGTCGTAGGTCATCGGGTTGTACCAGTCGACGTACTGGGCCGCGCCCGCGTAGTTCGCCGCGTCGATCCTGCCGCCGGCCGTGGCGTCCGCGGTGATCGCGGCGGTGACCAGCGAGCCGCTGCCGAACTTCGAACGCAGCGCCGCCAGCAGGTTCTTGAACGCCTCCCTGCCGCTGGTGTCACAGGTGTTGCCGCAGGCGTTCGGGTACTCCCAGTCGATGTCGATGCCGTCGAAGACATCGGCCCACTTGGAGTTCTCGACCAGGTCGTAGCAGGACTGCGCGAACGCGGCCGGGTTGCGGGCGGCCTCGCCGAAGCCGCTCGACCAGGTCCAGCCGCCGAACGACCAGATGACCTTCAGGCCCGGGTGCTTCTTCTTCAGCTCGCGCAACTGGTTGAAGTTGCCCCGCAGCGGCTGGTCCCAGGTGTCCGCGACCCCGTCCACGGACTCGGCCGCGGTATAGGTCCGGTCGGTCGCGGCGTAGGCGTCGCCCATCGCGCACTTGCCGCCGGTGACGTTGCCGAAGGCGTAGTTGATGTGGGTCAGTTTCGCCGCCGAGCCGGAGGTCTCGATGTTCTTGACGTAGTACTTGCGGTCGTAGGTGCCCCATTCCGTGAAGTAGCCGACGACCTTGGAGCCGGCGGCCTTCACGTGGGGAGCCTCGGAGGTCGCTGTCGCGCTGCTCGCGCCGGCCAGCAGGCCCGCGCCGAGGACCGCGCAGCACGCGGCGGAGATCAGCGCCCGGAAGCGGGCGCGGTGGGGAAGGTGCATCGGTGTCTCCTCGTGGGGGAGAGGGGAACGCCAGCCGATTGGCATGAACGCGGTGAAGCGCTGCCGGAACAGTAGGAGGACTAGACCACCTCGTCAATGGTTCGGACCAATCCCAGGTCGATTCGAGGCCGGTTGCCGACGGGCTGGGCTATCTTGAAGTAAGCGGTCGTTAACCAGTGACCGGGTGTCTCCTTTCGGGCATACTCACAGGACGCAGCCGCTGGTCAGCAGCTTCCGTGACCCGGGAGACGCGAGCAGCGACCGGCGTCCAGTGAGACCTGCGGAGCCGCCCCACCCCACGGCGTGCGCCCGCCAGCGCCCTACAGGGAGGAGAGCGTCGCCATGCCCGACCGCGCCCCGCAGCCGGTGGACCGGCAACTGCCCACGGACGAGGCCCGGGAGCTGATCTCGCTCGTCCGCGACATCGCGCAGCACGAGATCACCCCGAAGGCGGCCGAGGAGGAGGACGCCGGGCACTTCCCGCGCGAGGTCTTCACCCTGCTCTCCCGCACCGGCCTGCTCGGTCTGCCCTACGCCTCGGAACACGGCGGCGCCGACCAGCCGTACGAGGTCTACCTCCAGGTCCTCGAAGAGCTCGCCGCGGCCCGCCTGACCGTCGGCCTCGGCGTCAGCGTGCACATCCTCGCCTCCTATGCGCTGGCCACCTACGGCACCAAGGAGCAGCGGGTCGAGCACCTGCCCGCGATGCTCGGCGGCGGACTGCTCGGCGCCTACTGCCTCTCCGAGGCCTCGTCCGGCTCGGACGCGGCCTCGCTGCGCACCCGAGCGGTCCGGGACGGCGACGAGTGGGTGATCACCGGCACCAAGGCGTGGATCACCCACGGCGGGGTCGCCGACTTCTACACCGTCATGGCGCGCACCGGCGAGGAGGGCCCGCGCGGGATCACCGCGTTCCTGGTGCCCGCGGACGCGGAGGGCGTGAGCGCCGCGGCGCCGGAGAAGAAGATGGGCATGAAGGGCTCGCCCACCGCCCAGGTGCACTTCGACGGGGTGCGCGTCCCGGACGGACGGCGCATCGGCGACGAGGGGCAGGGATTCGCGATCGCCCTGTCCGCGCTCGACTCGGGACGGCTCGGCATCGCGGCCTGCGCGATCGGAGTGGCCCAGGCGGCCCTCGACGAGGCGGTCGGCTATGCGACCGGGCGACAGCAGTTCGGGCGGCCGATCGCCGACTTCCAGGGGCTGCGCTTCATGCTCGCCGACATGGCGACCCAGATCGAGGCGGGCCGTGCCCTCTACCTCGCGGCGGCGCGGCTGCGCGACGCCGGGCGGCCCTTCGCCAAACAGGCGGCCATGGCCAAACTGCACTGCACCGACACCGCGATGAAGGTCACCACCGACGCCGTCCAGGTCCTCGGCGGCTATGGGTACACGGCGGACTTCCCGGCCGAGCGGTACATGCGCGAGGCCAAGGTCCTGCAGATCGTCGAGGGCACCAACCAGATCCAGCGGATGGTCATCGCCCGTCACCTAGCGGGTCCGGAGACGCGCTGAACTGCCCCGGCCTGACCTGCGGCGCCGCGAGCCGCACCCACTCCGGGTCGTGGCGCCCGGGCAGAGTGCGGCCGCCGCTCGCCCAGGTGCGCAGCAGGTCACGGTAGATGGGCGGGTCCTGGAGCGGCGGCGGGGCCGGGCGAAAGGCGGACGGTGCCGACGGAACCGATTCTGCGACCGGTGCATACGTACGGGTCATACCGGGGCAACGCGGAAGTCGGCGGTCGGGTCACGGTGTCCGCAATCGAGCGTGAGTTCACGGACGTCCGGCCGAACATACGGGCAGGCGCAGCCGTCTGACATACCGTCAGGCAACTGCCTGATCCGGAGAGTCGGGACACGCTGAACCCGCACCACGGCAGCCTGCGAGCCGTGGTGCAGGGCAGCAGCTACTGGGATCGGAAGTGGCGGCTCAGGCGGCCTGACGGCGCAGCACCGGCACGCGCATGGGGCGGGAACCCGGGCCGGCGATGTGCGAGAACGGCTGGGTCCGCCAGTCGAGCCCCTGAGGGAGCGTCAACAGCAGGGCGGTGTCCTGCTCCTGGGGCTCCGCCGACTCGTCCGCGGACCGGGCCTCGGCCGCCTTGCGGCCCGTACCGGCACAGACCGTGAGGCCGAACGGATTCCACGGCGAGGCGCACAGCGCGTGCTCCGGCAGAACCTCCTCGTCCGCCAGCAGGGCGATGGGCTGCGCGCAGTCCGGGCAGATCACCCGGTACATCTCGAAGGTGTCGTACGCGTCGAACTCCTCGTCCAGGGCGTCCGGTTCGACACCCTCCGGCTCGGACTCGACAACCGCCTGGAGGCGCTTGGGCGCGGTGCGACCAGGGCGCTGAAGACTCTGCATTGGGTTCTCCCCCTCGGACTGGGCCGTGAAGGCGCTGCGGCCTCGACCACAGCAAGCACTTCCCGTCCCGTCACGGCGGTAATCACGCGGACATCACGGAGGCCCTCGCAGGGGTGTGGCCTTCGTCACATGCCGCTCGCAGATGCCCGTGGCGGTCGCTTTGTCCCGCAGGCGACTCACAGGCACCTCTCGGTCACATCACGAACCGGGCATGACCTGGGGCGCTCAGGTATCCGAGGAGATCAGCCGCACTGTAGGTTCTTGCGCCATGGAGGAGCTGGACCAACACATCGTGCAGCTGCTCGTCAAGGACGGGCGGATGAGTTACACGGACCTGGGCAAGGCCACGGGCCTGTCCACCTCGGCCGTGCACCAGCGGGTGCGGCGGCTGGAGCAGCGAGGTGTCATCCGCGGGTACGCCGCGGTGGTCGACCCCGCGGCGGTGGGCCTGCCCATGACCGCGTTCATCTCGGTGAAACCGTTCGACCCCAGCGCCCCCGACGACATCGCGGACCGGCTGGCCGGCGTCCCCGAGATCGAGGCGTGCCACAGCGTGGCGGGCGACGAGAACTACATCCTCAAGGTGCGGGTGGCGACGCCGCACGAGCTGGAGGAGCTGCTGGCCAGGGTGAGGTCACTGGCGGGCGTCTCCACGCGTACCACGGTGGTCCTGTCGACCCCGTACGAGGCAAGGCCGCCGAGGATCTGACGGAGCTGGGCCGACCCTTTCGGGGGCGCGGGGAACTGCGCGACCAGCCACAACGCACCGGCCCCCGAAAGGCGACCCGCACCGCCTCCGGCCCGAACCCCCCTGCAAAACTGTCCCCATGAGTGAACCGAAGACCGTCCTCCTCCGCCGCGGCGAGGTCCACAGCCCCGCCGACCCGTTCGCCACCGCGATGGTCGTCGAACGTGGACAGGTGGCCTGGGTCGGTTCCGAAGGCGCCGCCGACGCCTTCGCGGACGGCGTCGACGAAGTCGTGGACCTGGACGGCGCTCTGGTCACCCCCGCGTTCACCGACGCACATGTGCACACCACGGCCACCGGCCTGGCCCTCACCGGCCTCGACCTCTCCGACGCCCCCTCCCTGGACGCGGCCCTGCGTCGCGTACGAGAGTTCACGGCCGCCCGCCCGGACGACCACGTCCTCCTCGGCCACGGCTGGGACGCCTCCCGCTGGCCCGACGGCCGCCCTCCCACCCGCGCGGAACTCGACGAGGCCACAGGTGGCCGCCCTCTCTACCTGAGTCGTATCGACGTCCATTCGGCGGTGGTGACGACCGCGCTCCTCGACATGACGCCCCTGGGAGCGGTGGACGGCCCCCTCACGGCCGACGCCCACCACACCGTCCGTTCGACGGCGCTCGGCTCGGTCTCTTCGGCCCAGCGCGCGGAAGCGCAGCGCGCCGCCCTCGCCCACGCCGCCTCGCTCGGCATCGGCACCCTTCACGAATGCGCAGGCCCCGAGATCTCCTCCGAGGACGACTTCACCGGGTTGCTGCGGCTCGCGAGCGAGGAGCCGGGCCCCAGAGTGGTCGGCTACTGGGCTGAGCAGGATGTCGACAAGGCACGCGAACTCGGCGCGCTCGGCGCCGCCGGAGACCTCTTCGTCGACGGCGCCCTCGGCTCCCACACCGCGTGCCTGCACGAGCCGTACGCCGACGCCGACCACACCGGTCTCACCTACCTGGACGCCGACGCCGTGGCCGCCCATGTCGCGGCCTGCACCGAGGCGGGCCTCCAGGCCGGCTTCCACGCGATCGGCGACGCGGCGGTGACCGCGGTGGTCGAAGGCGTCCGCGCCGTGGCGGAGAAACTCGGCCTCGCCCGCGTCCGTGCCGCCCGGCACCGCGTCGAGCACGCCGAGATGCTCACCCCCGAGGCCGTCGCCGCCTTCGCCGAACTCGGCCTCACCGCGTCCGTCCAGCCCGCCTTCGACGCCCTGTGGGGCGGCGAGGACGGGATGTACGCCCGGCGCCTGGGCCGGGAGCGGGCGGGCCGTCTGAACCCCTTCGCGGCCCTCCTGCGCGCCGGTGTCCCGCTCGCCTTCGGCTCCGACAGCCCGGTCACCCCCCTCGACCCGTGGGGCACGGTCCGCGCGGCCGCCTTCCACCGCACCCCCGAGCACCGCGTCTCCGTGCGCGCCGCCTTCACCGCGCACACCCGCGGTGGCTGGCGGGCGATCGGCCGGGACGACGCGGGCGTCCTGGTGCCCGGCGCCCCCGCCGACTACGCCGTGTGGCGCACCGGTGAACTGGTGGTCCAGGCCCCCGACGACCGGGTCGCCCGCTGGTCCACCGACCCCCGCTCCGGCACCCCTGGCCTGCCCGACCTGACGCCGGGCCGTGACCTGCCCGTCTGCCTGCGCACCGTGGTCGGCGGACGGACGGTCTTCGTACGGCCGGGCGAGTGATCTCCGGGGTGGCGCGGTACCGATCGCCCGCCGCCCCGCTGTCGTGCGACCTGCGCATCCTCGGCCCTGACCAGGGCATTGCCCGAAGATGCGCAGGTCGCACGACTGTTGACAGCCGACGGCAGGAGGCCGGTAGGTTCGGCCGGGTCCACCACCGGACGCCCGACCGGGGAACCTCCGCCCAGTCGTCGCAGCGCCGCTGAGTCAGGGACGGTGTGCCGCACCGGAACACCGCCACTGGGAGCCAGGCTCAGCGCCCGCGCCACGGCGAGGGAACGTTCAGTCCGGCCGGGGAGGTGTGACCCGGGTGGGGCCCGGGCGTTCAGTAGACAACGGCTTTCGGTCGACCCGCAGCCAGCGGGCCCCAGGTCGGCCCGAAGGGCGCCGGGCCCCCATCCGCAGCGAGGGCGGACATTCGGCGAGGGGGGACATTCGGCCAGGGCGGCCGAAAATTGTATTCTTACCCCGATCTTGCGGAAACGACACCAGCATACGAACGCCTTGTCACGTCATCGCAGGCCGTGCGCACTATGGTGGACGCCTGCGTATTGACTCGAAGGGGCAGCGGTGAACGACGGCGACGGGACCCACACGGGCCAGGAGAGGCGATTCGGCCCGCTCGGCACGGCGTTGGTGATCATTCCGACCTACAACGAGGCGGAGAACATCAAGGCCATCGTCCGCCGGGTGCGCAAGGCCGTCCCGGAGGCGCACGTCCTCGTGGCCGACGACAACAGCCCCGACGGCACCGGCAAGCTCGCCGACGAACTGGCCGTCGAGGACGACCAGGTCCACGTCCTGCACCGCAAGGGCAAGGAGGGCCTCGGCGCCGCCTACCTCGCGGGCTTCCGCTGGGGCCTGGAGCACGGCTACGGCGTCCTGGTCGAGATGGACGCCGACGGCTCCCACCAGCCCGAGGAACTGCCCCGCCTGCTGACCGCCCTCAAGAGCGCCGACCTGGTCCTCGGCTCCCGCTGGGTGCCCGGCGGCCGGGTCGTGAACTGGCCCAGGTCCCGCGAGATCATCTCCCGCGGCGGCAGCCTCTACTCGCGCGTCGCCCTCGACCTTCCGCTGCGTGACATCACGGGCGGCTACCGCGCCTTCCGCCGCGAGACCCTCGAAGGCCTCGGCCTCGACGACGTCGCCTCCCAGGGCTACTGCTTCCAGGTCGACCTCGCCCGCCGCGCCGTCAAGGCCGGCTACCACGTCGTCGAGGTGCCGATCACCTTCGTCGAGCGTGAACTCGGCGACTCCAAGATGAGCCGCGACATCCTCGTGGAGGCCCTGTGGCGGGTCACCACCTGGGGCGTGGGGGAGCGGGTCGGCAGGATCGCAGCCCGGGCAAAGCGCGCACAGTCGTAGCCCTACGGCCCCACAGGCTCGGCTGATCGTCCCCTTATGCCGTGCTGAGCCGCGCCCAGGCACACTGGACGTATGACGACAGGCGCTCCGACCCCCACATACCCCGCCCGACCCCGCCGCTCCCGTATGCGGACCGTTCTGCCGCTGGGCGTCGCCGCGTGGCTGGTGCTGGAGATCTGGCTGCTGACCGTGGTCGCGGGCGCGGCGAGCGGGTTCGCGGTGTTCCTGCTGCTGGTCGCCGGCTTCGTGCTCGGGTCGGTGGTCATCAAGCGGGCCGGCCGCCGCGCCTTCCAGAACCTGAACGAGGCGCTCCAGCGGGGCGGCGCCCCGTCGAGCTCCGGCAGTGGTGGCAACGGCCTGATGATGCTGGGCGGCCTGCTCCTGATGATCCCCGGCCTGCTCTCCGACGCGGTGGGGCTGCTCCTGCTGATCCCACCGGTCCAGAAGGCCGTCGGGCGGTACGCCGAGCGCACCCTCGACCGCAAGATCCGTGCCGCCGCCCCCGGCACTCTGGGGGACGCGTTCCAGCAGGCCCGTATGCAGCGCCCGGACGGCAAGGTGGTCCAGGGCGAGGTGATCGTCCGGGACGAGCCGGGCGGCGACACCCCGCAGGAACCGCGCCCGCCGCTCACCCGCTGAGCCGAAGCGGAGCAGCGCAAACCGCGGGCGCGGTACGTGAATCACGTACCGCGCCCGCGGTTACTTGTATGCGCTGTTGTTCCCGCTCAGGCCGACTTGCGGCTGTCCCGGGGATGAACAGCGATGTTCATCGCGCCGGAACGCAGAACCGCCAGACGCTCCTCGAGGACCTCTTCGAGTTCCTCTCGGGTGCGTCGCTCCATCAGCATGTCCCAATGCGTACGCGCGGGCTTGGCCTTCTTCTCTTCAGGGCCGTCGCCGTCCACGAGGAGTGCTGGGGCCCCGCAGACCTTGCACTCCCACTCCGGCGGGATCTCCGCCTCGACCGAGAAGGGCATCTCGAAGCGATGCCCCTTCTCGCATGCGTACTCCACGGCCTGGCGCGGGGCCAGGTCGATGCCGCGGTCCGTCTCGTAGCTGGTCACCACGAGGCGCGTGCCGCGAAGAGCTCGCTCACTCATGAATCGTGCCTCCCGGGCTTGTCGCCCACAGGACAGGTGTCGCTGTCGTCGTCATCCGGTCAACGTCCGGTCGGCGGTAAAGATTCCCGTTCCGGGTCCCGTCCCGGGCATTGCGTCGCCGTCGTAGCCGCCCCTTGTTGTACCCACCAGCGCCCGGTTTGTCACATCTGCTAGCAGATGTCACACACCGTTTGGCATCTTTGACGCGCAGTAACGGTACGCCTGGCAGGCCAAACGCGTACACTACAGCGCTTTCGTGTTGAACGCTAAATCCTTTCGGGTACGGGATTGCCCGCGTCGCTGATCGCCTGCCGCACCGGGACCCGTGCGAGCAGGGCGAATCCGATGACGAAGAAGGCCACCAGCGAGATGATCGCGTCCCGATAACTTCCTGTCAGCTGGTAGGTGATCCCGAAGAGCAGCGGGCCCAGCCAGCTCATCCCGCGGTCGCTCATCTCGTACGCCGAGAAGTATTCGGCCTCCTTGCCGGGCGGGACGAGGTGGGAGAACAAGGAGCGGGACAGGGCCTGGCTGCCGCCGAGGACGAGCCCGATGCCGGCGGCCAGGACGAAGAACCACCCGGGCGCGTCGGCGGGCAGGAAGAACCCGGCCCCCAGGACCACCGCCCAGGCCACCAGCGAGCCGAGGATCGTGCGTTTGGCCCCGTAGGCCGGGGCGAGCCGGCCGAGCGCCAGCGCCCCCGCCACCGCGAGTACCTGGACCAGGAGCACGGCCGTGATGAGCGTCGACTGCCCGAGCCCCAGTTCCTCGGAGCCGTAGACCGACGCCTGGGAGATCACGGTCTGGATGCCGTCGTTGTAGATCAGGTACGCCAGCAGGAAGGCGAGCGTGAGCGGGTGGCGGCGCATGTCGCGGACGGTGGCGGTGAGCTGCCGCAGGCCCGGGGCCGTCGACTCCTTCGCCGGGGAACTCCGGTCGCGCAGCCGTCGTAGCGGAATCAGCGCGAAGGCGCCCCACCACAGCCCGGCCGAGGCCAGACAGATGCGGACCGCGGCGCTCTCGGAGAGGCCGAAGGAGTCGTGGCCCGTGTACAGAACCAGGTTCGCCACCAGCACCAGGGCGCCCGCCGCGTAACCGAAGGCCCAGCCCTTGGAGGAGACCGCGTCGCGCTCCTCGGGCGGGGCGATCTGCGGGAGGTAGGAGTTGTAGAGCATCGTCCCCACGGCCTGCGCCGCGTTCGCGACGACCAGGAGGACACCGCCGAGCAGATAGCGGTCGCCGCCGAGGAAGAACATGCCGGTCGTGGCGGCGGCACCGGTGTAGGCGGCGGCCGCCAGGAAGGGCTTCTTGCGACCGCCGCGGTCGGCGGCGGCACCCACCAAGGGCATCACCAGCACGGCCACGATCACCGACAGGGACACGGAGTACGCGAAGAAGGAACCGGCACGCACCGGGATGCCCAGCGGGTGGACGTACCCGTCCGCGTCCGCCGCGTGCTTGGCGACCGAGGTCAGATAGGGGCCCAGGAACACGGTGAGCACGCTCGTCGAGTAGACGGAGCACGCCCAGTCGTAGAAGTACCAGCCGCGTTGTTCACGCCGCCGGTCGGCGGCCTCGTCCGCCGCGCCCGCCCGCACGGTGTCGGTGCCCACCCGTGCCCTCGCTTCCCCGTGAAAGGTGCCGTGCGCGGGCCGGGGAACGGGCGGGTCGGACAGGGGTCAGACCCAGACGCCGCGGTCCTCCATGACCTTGCGCAGTGTGTCGATGTGATCGGTCATGATGCCATCGACTCCCAGGTCCAGGAGCCGGTGCATGCGCTCGGGCTCGTTGATGGTCCACACGTGCACGTGGAGCCCGCGCGCGTGGGCGGCGCGCACGAAGCGGTGGTCGACCACCTGGATGCCGGACTGGGCCTCGGGCACCTGGGCGGCGACGGCGGAGCGGCGCAGTGCCGCCGGGACGCCCCACGAGCGCAGCCGCAGGTTGAGCACACCCCGGGTGCCGTAGGACGTCGCCAGGCGGGGTCCGGCGAGCCGCTGGGCGCGCATCACCCGCGCCTCGGAGAAGGAGCCGACGCAGATCCGGTCCCAGGTACCGGTGCGCTCGATGAGGTCCAGGAGGGGCTGGAGGGCCGGCTCGTCCTTGAGGTCGACGTTCCAGCGCGCCTCGGGGAAGGTCTCCAGGAGCTCCTCGAGGAGCGGCACCGGTTCCTTGCCCGCCACACGCGCGTGCCGTACCTCGGCCCAGCGCAGGTCCGCTATCCGGCCCGCCCCGTCGGTCACCCGGTCCAGCGTCGCGTCGTGGAAGGCGACCAGCTTGCCGTCCGCGGTCGCGTGGATGTCGGTCTCCAGGTACCGGTAGCCCGCCTCGACCGCCCGCCGGAACTGGAACGCGGTGTTCTCCAGGCCGTCCGCCGCCCCGCCCCGGTGGGCGAAGGGGATGGGGCCGGGATGGTCCAGGTAGGGGTGGCGTATCCGCGGGGTCACGGACGCAGTATCGCTCCCCGCGGTTGCCCGGTGGCAACGACCGTGCTGCCGTCGGATGCCCGGGGAACGGCGAACATGCGCAGGAAGACCTGGGCGAGCGGGCCGATGGACACCGCGTAGAGGACGGTCCCGACGCCGATGGTGCCGCCGAGCACGAATCCCGTGACCACGACGGCCACTTCGACGGCGGTCCGCATCAGCCGGATGGAGCGTCCGGTCCGCCGGTGCAGTCCGGTCATCAGGCCGTCCCTCGGGCCCGGGCCGAAGCTGGCGGCGATATACAGACCGGTGGCCACACCGTTGAGCACGATCGCGACCAGCATGAGCGGGATCCGTACGGCGAGACCGTGCACGTCGGGGACCGCGGTGAGGGTCGCGTCCATGGCGATGCCGACCACGAAGACGTTGGAGACCGTGCCGAGACCCGGCCGCTGGCGCAGCGGGATCCACAGGAGCAGCACCGCCGCGCCCACGAAGATCGACACGACACCGATCGACACCCCGGTGAGTTCGGCGAGTCCCTGGTGCAGCACGCCCCAGGGCTCCAGGCCCAGGCCCGCCTCGACGAGCAGCGCGGAGCTGGCCCCGTAGAGGGCGAGTCCGACGTACAGCTGGATCAACCGTCGTACCGGACGGCTCTGCGTGGACAAGGTGGGTCCCCCTGTGGTGGTAGTGGCCTGATGCATGACACCCTGTGGCTTGGGATGACCCGTCATCCATGGCCAATTCGGGGAAGGTGGACTGATTTCAGTGGCGCAGTGGACCTCGGCGGTGGGCGCGGCGCAGCTCGCCCGGCTGCTCAACTCCCAGCAGGACCGTCCCGCGGGCCCCGGCACGCGCCGCCCGCCGGCCTACCGCGCACTCGCCGACGGTATCCGCCTGCTGGTCCTGGAGGGCCGGGTCCCGGTGGCCGCACGCCTGCCCGCGGAACGTGAGCTGGCCCTCTCCCTGTCCGTCAGCCGTACCACCGTGGCGGCGGCCTACGAGGCGCTGCGGGCCGAGGGATTCCTGGAGTCCCGGCGCGGCGCGGGCAGCTGGACGGCCGTACCGGCCGGGAACCCGCTCCCCGCCCGCGGTCTCGAACCCCTCCCGCCCGAAGCCCTCGGTTCGATGATCGACCTGGGCTGCGCGGCACTGCCGGCGCCCGAGCCGTGGCTGACCCGTGCGGTGCAGGGCGCCCTGGAGGAGCTGCCGCCGTACGCCCATACGCACGGGGACTACCCGGCGGGTCTGCCGGCTCTGCGCGCGATGATCGCCGAGCGGTACACCGCGCGCGGGATCCCCACGATGCCCGAGCAGATCATGGTCACGACCGGCGCGATGGGCGCGATCGACGCGATCTGTCATCTGTTCGGGGGCCGGGGGGAGCGGATCGCGGTCGAGTCGCCGTCGTACGCGAACATCCTTCAGCTGATGCGGGAGGCGGGCGCCCGGCTCGTCCCCGTCGCGATGGCGGAGGGGCTGACCGGCTGGGACATCGACCGCTGGCGACAGGTCCTGCGGGACGCGGCGCCGCGGATCGCCTATGTCGTGGCCGATTTCCACAACCCGACCGGTGCGCTGGCCGGCGAGGACCAGCGGCGGCAGCTGGTGGACGCGGCGCGGTCCGCGGGGACCGTGCTGGTGGCGGACGAGACGATGACCGAGCTCTGGCTGGACGACGACGTCTCGATGCCACGGCAGGTGTGCGCCTTCGACCCGGCCGGCTCCACCGTGGTCACCGTCGGCTCCGCCAGCAAGGCGTTCTGGGCGGGAATGCGGATCGGGTGGGTCCGGGGGGCACCGGACGTGATCCGCAGTCTGGTCGCCGCGCGGGCCTACGCCGACCTCGGGACGCCGGTCCTCGAACAGCTGGCCGTGAACTGGCTGTTCAGCACCGGGGGATGGGAGCAGGCGGTCGAGCTGCGGCGAGGTCAGGCCCGGGAGAACCGGGACGCGCTGGTGGCCGCGATGCGCAGGGAACTGCCGTCCTGGGAGTTCGAGGTGCCGCAGGGCGGCCTGACGCTGTGGGTGAAGGCCGGGGGGTTGTCCGGCTCCCGGCTGGCGGAGGTCGGCGAGCGGGTGGGTGTACGGGTGCCGTCCGGGCCGCGTTTCGGGGTCGACGGGGCCTTCGAGGGCTATGTGCGACTGCCGTTCACCGTCGGAGGAGCGGTGGCCGACGAGGCCGCGGCGCGGCTGGCCGCGGCGGCGCGGGTGGTGGAGAGCGGAGGGTCCGGGGGCGGGGAGGCGCCGCGTACGTTCGTGGCCTGACAGCGCTGTGCGAGCAGCCCTCGCGCACCCGCAGCCGCAGCAGCCGCACGAGCATCGCTGAGGGCTACGGCGCTTCCGCGGCCACCGCTTCCGGCTCCGCTCCCGCGGCGACTGCCTCTGTTCCCGAGGGGACCGCCTCCGCTTCCGTTTCCGTTTCCGAGGGGATCGTCTCCGCGTCCGCCGGAGTCGTCCTTGCCGGCAGCAACGCCAGCACCGCCTGCCGGTCCGCCTCGCTCGTCGCGTCGTCGTAGGGATCCGGAGTCGCCGGCACCTGGAGGCGATGGACCGGGCCCGACCCCAGGCGGGCGTACCCGCGGCCCGGCGGAACGTCGATCACCGGGGTTGTGTGCGGAGGCGCTCCGAGGAAGGCCTCCAACTGGTCCGGCGTCGCAGGGCCCAGCACGACACGCGCGCGCGTGTGCTGCCGTACCGGCTCGCTCAGCGCCTCCGCGCTGTCGAACTGGTCGGCAACCACCACCGTGACGTTCGCCGCGCGCCCGTGCCGCAGGGGGACCTGGAGCAGGGACTGCGGATCCTTGCGGCCGTCCGCGGCGGCCAGGTGGGTGAAGGCGCTCGGGCGGTCGAGGAGGATCCACAGGGGACGCTTGGTGTCCTCGGGCGGCGGATGGCCCGCCTGCCGGGCGCGGTTGGCCGCGATCAGGCGGCGCTCCGTCTCGGTCGCCGCCCACTCCAGGCTCGCCAGCGCCCCCGCGAGCCCGCACTCGACCGCGAGGACGCCGTCCCGCCCGGTCAGGCACGCGTACTCGCCGGTGGCGCCGCCCTCGATGATGACGACATCGCCGTACTGGAGGGCCTGGAGCGCGATGGAACGCAGCAGGGTGGAGGTGCCGCTGCCCGGCTGGCCCATGGCCAGCAGGTGCGGCTCCGTGGAGCGGATGCCGGTGCGCCAGACCACCGGCGGGACGTCGCGCTGCCCGTCGCCGTAGCCGAGCGGAAGTGTGCGCTGGACCTGGGTGGGGTCGGTGAAGCCGAGGACCGTCTCGCCCGGGGCGGTGACGAAACGCTGGGCGGCGATGTCGGTGGGCAGCGGGGCGAGGACGGTGACCGTGAGTTCGTTGCCCTCCTCGTCCCAGGTGAAGTGGTACTCGCGGCCGCGGCCCGACTTGGCGTGCAGCAACTGCTCGATGCGGGCCCGGGACTCGGCCTCGCCGTCGGTGAAGTACGCCGGGTAGCGGATCAGCAGGTGGGTGATGCGGCCGGTGCCGTCGAAGTCGTACGCGGGGAAGGCCTTCTCCCACTCGCCGCCGTGCGTGTAGAGCGGGGCCGGGTCCTCGGCCGCCGAGAAGTACGGGACGAGCGCTTCGTACAGCGATTGCAGCCGCTGTGTCTGCGTCTCGTCCGGCCCTTCCGGCTCCGGCGGCCTGCGGTCCCGGCCCTGCCAGGCTGCCGCCGCCATCAGGCTGATGACGGCGAGCAGCGGACCGTACGGAACGAGCGCCACGACCAGGACCACCGACGCCACCAGGAACAGCAGCGCTCCGCGCCTGTCCTTGGGGGTGTCGGCCCACCTGCGCCGCCCGGCCGAGGCCAGCCGGCGCAGCCCGCGGGTGATCGTGATCAGCGGGTGGAGGACGTCGGTGGCGCTGTCGGCCGCCGTCCGGGCCAGCTCCCGGCTCCGGGCGATCTGGGCGCTGCCTGTGCTCAGGATGCGGGGGAGGGGGCGGCGGGCCACTGCTGTCTCCTGGAGGTGCGTACGGACGGGAGGGGCGGCGTCAGAACTTGATGCCGCCGAGGAGGCTCGCCAGGCTCTCGCCGCCGGCCTTGATGCTCGGGGCGATGGCCGTGCTTGCCAGGTAGAAGCCGAACAACGCCGAGATCAGGGCGTGCGACGCCTTGAGTCCGTCCTTGCGGAAGAAGATGAAGACGACGATGCCGAGCAGTACGACACCGGAGATGGAGAGGATCATTGCGGTGCTCCTGGTTCGTGGGGACAGTCACCATGAGTACTTCCAGCATCACAGCATGTATCCATACGACAAAAGGTGCAAATGAATGAATTTTTCGCGATTTCACTGAGTTGGCGGAGCTGTGGTGATCTTTACCTCCGGCACTTCGGGTCATCTGCCGCGTGAGCCAGTACCCTTGCGATTCACCTGAACGGTTGTATGAGAGGCGGTCCGGCCGATGACTGAAGCCCCCGACCCGGAGGTCGTGGAGCTGGCGACCAAGATCTTCGATCTGGCCCGGCAGGGGCAGACCGAGGCGCTGGTGGCGTACGTCGACGCGGGTGTTCCGGTGGGCCTCACCAACGACCGCGGGGACTCGCTCGTGATGCTCGCCGCCTACCACGGTCACGCGGACGCGGTGCGCGCGCTCGTCGCCCGCGGGGCGGCGGCCGGCGGCGTCAACGACCGGGGGCAGACGCCGCTCGCCGGAGCCGTCTTCAAGGGCTCCACGGACGTCATCGAGGCCCTGCTGGAGGGCGGCGCCGATCCGGCCGAGGGCACCCCCTCGGCCCTCGACACCGCCCGGATGTTCGGCCGGACCGAACTGCTCGAACTGTTCGCCGCACACTGATCCGCATGCTCTGACCAGCGAAAACACTCACAACGGGGGAGGCGGTACAAGGCCGCCGAAATTTCGGTCGCGGCAGATGGAAGTGCCGAGTCATCATGACCTCGTGGTTCACGGACGTGATGGCCGGGCAGCTGATGCCGCACCGCGCGGACCGTGACACGGTCCGTATGGGCCACCGACGAGAGGCAGAGGAAGATGGCTTACAGCAAGCAGGAAACGGCGGGCGCCCCGACGTGTTGTCACGCGGCCAGGTAATGCACGTCCCCGGTTGCGTCGACGCTTGATGTGAGGCTGTTTCCCATGTTCGATCCGGTCATAGCGCCCAGCGGCACGCTGCTCGGCCTGCTCCAGCGGGGCCGCGGCGACGGCACACTGCACGCGCTCACCGCCCCGCGCGCCGAGGCGCTCGCGGCCCTGAACCACTGCGTGCTGCGCGATCCCCGCCACGACTGGCAGGTGGAGAACCGCTCGCTGTACTACGCCCGTCTCTTCCTCGACCTGGGCGGCGAGCTGGACGAGATCGAGGCGCACCTCTTCGAGGTGGACGACGTCTTCGACACCGAGGAGTCACGCACGGGCCTCGCCCTGGCCGTCCTCGGTCACCTCGCCTCCTACGGCAGGCGCGACGCGCTCGAACTGCTGCGCAGGTACGCCGCCTCGGGCTCCAACTGGGCCTGGGCGCTGGACGAACTCGCGCTGCGTGACGACGACGCCGGCCTGCGGGCCCTCGCCGCGCCCGTGCTCGCCCGCTTCGGGACCGATCCCGAGGGCGAGGCCGAACTGGCCGCCGCCGTCCGGGACGCCTTCGAACCGAGGCCATGGCGGCTGTGGGCCGACGATCCCCGCGCATCCGTCTCCACGCGTGTGCGTGCCGCTCAGGAGTCCGGCTGTTTCGACCGCTGGCAACGCCAGATGCGACCCGCAGGGCCCCGCCCGGGGTGGAGCGTGCAGGCCGTCTTCGAGTGGGCCCAGCAGGGCGTCGAGCGCGGGGCCGCCCTCCATGTGCCCGCCGCCCGCTGCCTGGCCGCCGTCGCCGGACCCGAGGACCGGCCCGAGATCATCGCGGTCGCCAAGGACGGCACCGACGGGGCCCGGGCCACCGCTCTGCGCTATCTCTCCGACAGCAACGACCCCGACGTCTTCGATCTGATCGAGTTGGCCGCCGTCACCGGCTCACCGGCCGTCGTGGAAGCCGCCCTCGACTCGTTCGAACGCATGCGCAGTATCGCCGCCGTCGACCGCGCGCGTGGCTGGGCTCGCAGGCCCGATCCGCTGGGCGCCGCCGCCGGACGCATGCTCGCCTGCCTGGGCGGAGCCCAGGACCGGGACCTCGTACTGGCGGCCCTCCGGGAGGCCGTACGGGGCGAGGGACCCGACGCGGCCACCCTGTGGACCCTCGTCGACGGCACCGGACGCCTCGGCATCGCCTGCGCCGCCCCCGTGCTGCGCCACATCTACCGGGAGACGGCCTCCTCCCACCTCCGCGGCCGCGCCGCCCGCGCGCTCGCCGCCACAGATCCGTCCTTCGCCACCGGCTTCGCCGTCGAATGCCTCTGGGACTGCGAGGAGACCACCCGCGAGATCGCCGCCCGGCACGCCGAGACCGGCGACGCCCGGGTCGTGGAGCGACTGCGCAGGCTGGCCGCCGATCCGGCCGAGGAGGCCGAGGTCCAGACGGCCGTCCGCAGCCGTATCGGACCGGACACCGCGGCCATGTGACACCGCCTTCGGGTGTGCGCATCAGGGCCCTGTCACACCCGTCCGGTGAACTCCGGACGACCCGTGGGTCGGGTGCGCATGGACGTCGCCCGACCTGCTCGGGTGCGCAGCGGAACGCTCATGGGACGTTCCTCGTCGGGACACGAGCCCGTGCTCATCGTGCCGGGCGACCACGCGAGCGACCGTCTGCCCGAGCAGGGACGCATCGTCACCCTGCCGGGCCCGCTTCCCGGCACCGGCGGGTGCCGCGTCCTCGTCGACAAGCGGCGCGTGACCCGGGTGGGCCCGGCGCGCCCGGGTTCCCGCCGTGGTGTCTCCCACGGGACCGCCGACGGCGTGCTGTGCACCTGGGGCCAGGCGGAGGGCGCGGCCCGGCGTGCCGCCGACGCCCCCAACGTCCGTACGGCGCACACGTACGCGCGCGTGGTGTGCACCACCGAGTTCGCCGAGCGGGAGTTCGTGCGGATCGGCGCCCGCAACGTCGTACGGGCCCCACTCGGCGTCGACCTCGTCGAGCGGCGCCCGGCGCTGCGCAACGCGGGACTGCGGGACCGCTGCGCGCGCGAGGACGAGACACTCCTCGTGACCTGCACCCGGCTGTCCGTGGAGAAACGGCCCCCGCACCGCGCTGGACACCCTGGAGGCGCTGGTACGGCGCGGGCGGCGGGTGGCGCTCGTGGTGGCCGGGGACGGGCCGCTGCGGCCGCGTCTGGAGCAGCGGGCACGGGAGCGCGGGCTGCCGATCACCTTCCTCGGGCACCTCTCCGACAGCGGGCTGCTCGGCGCCCTCCAGGCTTCCGCCGACGTGTGCCTGGCCCCTGGACCGGCCGAGATCTTCGGGGCCGACCGCGCTGGAGGCCATGGCGTGCGGCACGCGGGCAGTGGCCGCCGACAGGGGGGAGGCCTTCGCGGACGCCGTGGACATGTTGCTCGGACGGCCCGAGGCCGAGCGCCGCGAGACCGTACGCGCGCGTGCGGAGTGCTTCGGGTGGGACACGGCGGTCCGGGCGTTCCTCGCCGCGCACGACACGGAGGTCGTCGGGCTCGTTATGAGCCGGGGGTATGTCATGAGGCCCCGCGCTGCCTCACCCTGGGTCGGATATGCGTTGCTTTGGGCCGGTTACCGGCGACCTACTTTCACAAAGCGCACCGGCGTTCCCGGTACCGCCTGGGCCGCCGCCGGGAGGTCCGTCTCTCGGACCACTCCGATCACCGGGTAGCCGCCGGTGGTCGGGTGGTCGGCGAGGAAGATCACCGGCCTGCCGTTCGGCGGGACCTGGACCGCGCCCAGGACCATGCCCTCGCTGGGGAGTTCGCCCGGCCGGGCCCGCTCCAGGGCCGGCCCCTCCGTGCGCAGGCCGATGCGGTTGCTCGCCGAGGACACCTGGAAGGCGCGGGAGGTGAAGGTCTGTACCGCTTCCGGGGTGAACCAGTCGTCTCGGGGGCCCAGCGTGACGCGGAGGACGAGTTCTGCCGGGGGTGCCGGCTGGGGTGCCGTGTCCACGCGTGTGTGGAGCGGGCCAGGCGTGCCCAGTTGGAGCACCGCGCCGTCCGTGAGGGGGGTCGGGCCCAGGCCGGACAGCAGGTCCGTGGAGCGACTGCCCAGAACCGGCTCCACGGCGATTCCGCCCGAGACGGCCACGTAACTGCGCAGTCCCGAAACGGCCGTTCCGACGGTCAGCAGTGCTCCGGCCGGCACGCGCACCGGCGCGCCCCAGGCCGCAGGACGGCCGTCCACCGCGATCGGGCACGGTGCGCCCGTGACGGCCACGGTGACCGTCGAACGGGGGCGCAGCGCACAGCCGTTGAGCGTGGTCTCCAGGACGGCCGCCTCGGGGCGGTTGCCGACCAGACGGTTGGCGAGGTCGGCCGCCGGACCGTCCAGGGCGCCCGAGCGGGGGACGCCGAGGTGGGCGTGGCCCGGGCGGCCCCGGTCCTGGACGGTGGTCAGCGCTCCGGCCCGGACGACGGAGAGGGCGCGGTCGGTCATGCCGCCCCCATCGGTACGAAGCGCACCCGTGCGCCCGGCGAGAGCAGCGCGGCCGGCACGCGTGTGTGGTCCCACAGAACGGCGTCCGTGGTGCCGATGAGGTGCCAGCCGCCCGGCGACGAGCGCGGGTAGACGCCGGTGTACGGGCCCGCGAGCGCCACCGAACCCGCCGGGACGGCCGTGCGCGGGGTGGCCCGGCGCGGGACGTCGTAGCGGGCGGGCAGGCCGGTGAGGTAGCCGAAGCCGGGAGCGAATCCGCAGAAGGCGACCGTGAACTCGGTGCCGGCGTGGACGCGGGCCACCTCCTCGGGGGAGACGTTCCAGTGCGCGGCCACGTCGGTCAGGTCCGGGCCGTCGTAGCGCACCCGGAGTTCGATCACCTCACGCGCGCGTGGGGGAGCGGGCGGCACCTCCGCGTCGGTGAGTTCGGCGGTCAGACGGGCCGGGTCGGCAAGACCGTCGAGGAGGACCGTGCGGGCCGCGGGCACGATCTCGCGGACCGACAGCGAGCCCTCCGCGCGGCGACGCACCAGCTCGGCGTGGAGGGCCTGGGCCTCCTCGCCCGAGGACACCTCGACGAGCAGAGCGTCGTCCCCGACGCGCAGCGCCCTCATACGAAGGCCTCCACCCGGACGCCCGAGGACTCCAGGCGCTGTCTCACCCGTCGGGCCAGTTCCACCGCGCCCGGGGTGTCGCCGTGCAGGCACAGGGAGCGGGCCTCGACCTCGATGCGGGTCCCGGAGCGGGCGGTGACCGCGTGGTCCCGGGCCAGGCCCAGCGAGCGTTCCACGACCGCCTCGGGATCGGTGACCACGGCACCCTCCTGGCCGCGTGGCACCAGAGTGCCCTCCTCGGTGTAGGCGCGGTCCGCGAAGGCCTCGGTGACGGCCTCCAGGCCCGCCTTCCCGGCCGCCTCCAGCAGACGCGAGCCGGGCAGGCCCAGCACGGGCAGCGTGGCGTCGGCGAGGAGCACGCCGGCGACGACCGCGGCGGCCTGCTCCTCGTCGTGGACGACACGGTTGTAGAGGGCGCCGTGCGGCTTGACGTAGGACACGCGTGTGCCCGCCGCCCGGGCGAAGACCTCCAGGGCGCCGATCTGGTAGGCCACCTCGGCCGTCAGCTCGGCGGACGGCACGTCCATCGCGCGCCGCCCGAACCCCGCGAGGTCGCGGTAGGAGACCTGGGCGCCGATCCGGACCCCGCGCGCGGCGGCCAGCTCGCACACCCGGCGCATGGTGACCGCGTCACCGGCGTGGAACCCGCAGGCCACGTTGGCGCTGGTGACGACGGACAGCAGTTGCTCGTCGTCGGTCAGCTGCCAGCGGCCGAAGCCCTCGCCGAGGTCGGCGTTCAGATCGATCGAGGTCATGGAGGTCTCGTATCTCCTTCCAGGGTTCTCAACAGGTTCTCAAGGGACTCCAGTGGGGGTCTTCAGGCCACTCTGTACTGCTCGTCGCGGGCGTCCGTCAGGAACATCTGCCCAGGTGCGTGGGTGATGGCGAACGGCGGGCGCGAGGCCATCACCGCGGCCTGCGGGGTCACTCCGCAGGCCCAGAACACCGGGATGTCGTCGGGCTCGGCGTCCACCGGATCACCGAAGTCGGGGCGGCCGAGGTCGTCGATGCCGAGCCCGGAGGGATCGCCGCAGTGCACCGGGCTGCCGTGCACGGCCGGGAGCAGACTGCTCTCCCTCAGGGCGGCGGCCAGGTGCTGCGGTGGCACCGGGCGCATGGACACCACCATGGGTCCGTGCAGCCGCCCCGCGGAACGGCACTGTCGACTGGTCACGTACATGGGAACGTTCCGGCCCTGCTGGATGTGCCGGATCGGGACGCCCGCCTCCGAAAGTGCCCACTCGAAGGTGAAACTGCACCCGATCAGGAACGAAACGAGGTCGTCACGCCAGTGTGCGCGCACGTCCGTCGGCTCGTCCACCAGCCGGCCGTCCTCCCACACCCGGTAGCGCGGGAGGTCGGTGCGCAGATCGGCGCCCTCGGCGAGGACGGTGGTCGGGTCGCCGGCGTCCGTGACGTCGAGGACCGGACAGGGCTTCGGGTTGCGCTGGCAGAACAGCAGCATGTCGTACGCCCAGTCGGCGGGCACCGAGATCAGGTTGGCCTGGGTGTGGCCGGCCGCGACCCCGGCGGTGGGGCCGGCCAGGCCCGCGCGGAAGCGGGCGCGTGCCTCGGCCGGGCTCCACGCGTGCGCGTGCTCGTCGGCGAGGGTCAGAGGGCGGTCCTCCGTGCGGTTCATGCGAGTTCCTTCCCACGGGTCTCCGGCAGTCCGAGCAGGGCCAGGGCGGCGATGCCGTAGCCGATGGCACCGAAGACCAGCGCCCCGCCCACACCCCAGCTGTCGGCCAGGAAGCCGACGGTGGTCGGGAAGACCGCGCCGACCGCGCGGCCCGCGTTGTACGTGAAGCCCTGGCCCGAGCCGCGCACCGCCGTCGGGTACAGCTCGCTCAGATAGGACCCGAAGCCGCTGAAGATCGCCGACATGCAGAACCCGAGCGGGAAGCCGAGGATCAGGAGCCAGGTGTTGGCTCCGCTGGGGATGTTGCCGTAGGCCACGATGCAGACGGCCGACAGCAGGGCGAAGAGCCAGATGTTGCGCCGCCGGCCCAGCCGGTCGGTGAGGTAACCACCGGTCAGATAGCCGAGGAAGGCCCCGGAGATCAGGAAGGTCAGATAGCCGCCGGTGCCCACGACCGACAGCCCGCGGTCGCTCTTCAGATACGTCGGCACCCAGGTGGCGAGCGTGTAATAGCCGCCCTGGACGCCGGTGGACAGCAGCCCCGCGAAGATCGTCGTTCGCAGCAGGTCCGGTTTGAAGATCGCCGCGAAGGAGCCCTTGCCGGCGCTCTTCTCGCGCACCGCGACCGCCTCCGGGGCGTCCTGGACCCGGCGTCGCATCCAGACGACGAGCAGCGCGGGCAGCGCACCGGTCCAGAACATCACGCGCCAGGCCGTGCCGTCGTCGAAGACCGAGAACACCAGCGTGTACATGATCGCGGCCAGGGCCCAGCCCACGGCCCACGAGCTCTGGATCGCACCCAGCGTGCGGCCCCGGTGCTTGGCGCTCGCGTACTCGGCGACCAGGATCGCGCCGACCGCCCATTCCCCGCCGAAACCGAGGCCCTGCAGGGCGCGGAATACCAGCAGCGACTCGAAGTTGGGGGCGAAGCCGCAGGCCACGGTGAAGATCGCGTAGGTCACCACCGTGATCATCAGCGCCCTGACCCGGCCGGCCCGGTCGGCCAGCACTCCCGCCAGGGCCCCGCCGATGCCGGAGGCCAGCAGGGTGACGGTGGTGAAGAGGCCGGTCTGGCCGCTGTTCAGGCCGAAGGAGGCGGCCAGCGCGACCATGCTCAGCGGGAGCGTGAAGTAGTCGTAGGAATCGAGGGCGTAGCCGCCGAACGCACCGGCGAAGGCACGCCGACCGCGTGGACCGAGGGCGCGGTACCAGCCCAACGCCCCGTCCTCGGCGGGATGTTCGGTCGCTGTGGGGTGATCGGTCAGGGGCTGTGGGGGCGGGGGCGGGGTCGTGCTCATGAGCACCTCGCAGAGGGAGGACGGAGGATGCGGAGCTGAGCCGTGCGGTGTAGAGCACCGTAGAGGATCGTTCAACGATCCTTCAATACCCCTGTTGTTTCGTTCTCGTGTCTGCGGTTGAATTCCGGGCATGGCAGAGCAGCTGAGCGGACTGGCAGACGACCGTGCCCTCCTGGGCCGTACCAGCACGGCCGAGCGGGTCTCGGACATCCTCAGGAGCCGTATCGCCGAGGGCTACTTCCCGCCGGGGACACGGCTGTCGGAGGACAGCATCGGAGGGGCGCTGGGGGTCTCCCGCAACACCTTGCGCGAGGCTTTCCGGCTGCTCACGCACGAGCGGCTGCTCGTCCACGAGCTGAACCGCGGCGTGTTCGTCCGGGTCCTGGCGGTCGAGGACGTGGAGGACATCTACCGCACCCGTGAGCTCGTGGAGTGCGCAGTCGTCCGCGGACTGGGTGAACCGCCGTACGCCCTGGACGCGCTCTCCGAAGCGGTCGGGGAGGGGCAGCGGGCGGTGCGCGAAGGTGACTGGAAAACGCTGGGCACGGCCAACATCCACTTCCACCGTGAACTCGTCGCCCTCGCGGGCAGCGACCGCACCGACGAACTGATGCGCAGCGTCTTCGCCGAACTCCGCCTGGCCTTCCACGTCGTGGACGATCCCAAGGCCCTCCACGAGCCGTACCTGGCCCGCAACCAGCAGATCCTGGGGGCGCTCGAGACCGGCGACAAGGGTGCGGCCGAAAAGTTGCTGGCGGTGTATCTGCGCGACTCGCTGGAACGAGTGGTCGATGTCTACCGGCGCAGGGTGAACGCCCCGTAGGGGCGCGGGGACCAGCGCGACCAGCCCCCACCGGCCTGCCGACGCACCACAACCGGTGGTCCCCCGTCCAACCGCCGGAGGCGATCCGCGCCGTTTGGGGAGTTGTCAGACCGAGGACCTAGTCTGTGCACCGTGACTTCGCCTGCGACGACGGACAGCGTTCCGCCCCAGTTCAGCGCGGGGCCGCGCCCCGCACCGGGCCCGGCCGCCGACGAGGGACTGGCGCGTCGGCTGCGCGCGCTCGCCTGCACCGCGCCGCTGCACGACCTCGACGCGCGCAAGGCCAATCTCGCCGGCGAGTACTCGGTCTACGGCATGGCGGAGGTGGCCCTCGCGGCCATCGACCTGGTCACCCTGAACATGGACTTCGACACCGGCGCCGACCACGACCAGATCGTCGCCCGCCTCATCCCGCGCATCGCCGCCCAGGCCCCGCAGCGACCCGTCGCCGAGCACGAGCGCGTGGCCCGCTGGGTCCTGGAGAACCTGATCAACGTCGGCAGCGTCGACCGCGGTTTCCGTGCGGTCTACGGCACTTTCGACCCCGACGGCACCTATGTCCGGCGCGACTACGACTTCAAGCTGATCGAGGAGGTGCCGGGCCCCGGCGGCTCGGTGTATCTCCGGACGACCGACGAGGCGGTCAACGTCCTCGTCGGAGCCCTCGACACCGACGTCACCAGCGCCCAGATCGCCGCCGAGGTCAAGCTCGAGGTGCTGATCAGCCGCGGCCGCCTGGCCGACGCCCAGCTCGCCGCGGAGCAGGCCCGCTACCGGACCGTGCAGTACTCCGAGACCCTGCGCAGGGCGCTGGACGCCACCCGGCGCAATGTCCGGGCCGTCGACTGGCTCAACTCCGTGCCCGACATGATCGCCGAGGCGCTCGACCACGTCGCCGACCGGTACCGCCACGAGAACGCGATCCTGACCAACATCCGCAAAGCGCGCGACGAGTCCGAGGACGCCGAGCAGAAGCGGCGCGCCGCCGAACTCGTCGACATCGTCAAGGACTGCATCCGGCGCCACACCCAGCTCCAGTCCCGACTTCTTGAGGCCGGCCCGCTGTTCCGCGCCGAACAGGACCGGCAGGCTTTCGCCACCCCCATGACGACTTCGGGGATAGACCTCTACGGCCACCTCGTCGCCCCGGTGCTGCCCCTGCCGTTGGAGCAGGCCACCCGGGTCACCGACGCGTTCTTCGCGCGCGGGACCGGCCTGCGCACCCCGGTGTCGGTCCGGGTGGGCGACCTCGTGGACATACTGCTGACCCCGCCCATGGAACGGGAGCACCTGGGCGCGGAGATGCCGGAGCCGGACCTCATCGCCACCCCCGACGACAGCCGGTTCAGCGAGGAGCAACTGGCCTCCGCGAAGCAGCTGCTCGACCTGCCGGCGGACGCGCCGCGACGGCTCTCCGGACTGCTCGCGGACGCCCGCCGGACCGGCGGGTTCGATCTCGCCTACCTGGTCGCCCTGTTGGCGATCCACGCCGCCAGCCCCGCCGTCGGCACCGCCTACCGCCAGGGCGAGCAGAAGCTCCTCTTCGCCGTGGACGACGGGACGGAACTGGACGATCCGGACTTCGGCGGCGCCGACCTCATCGTCGGCACAGCCCTGCTGGACGCCGCGGGGATGGCGGCGGACCGGACAGAGGCAGCATGAGTGAGAAGCAGCGTGACAAGGAGCCCAAGCCGTGAGTGAGCAAGTCGAGTGGAGCGACACGGAGGCCCCGACCCCGTCGGCGCCCGCCGCCGTCACCCCCGCCGACGCCGCCGACGCCGCTCGGCTCGTCGCCTTCGGGCTGCAGCCCAAACTGCAGCCCGCGCGGGACCAGGAGTACGCCGAACTGCTGCGGCGCTACCGGGAGGACCCCCCGTTCGCGCGGCTCGCCGACGCCGTCGCCGCCGGACTCGGCCTTGTCGTCCTCGAAGTGTCCCCGCGCGCGGGGATGGCCGTGACCGCCGCAGAGGACTCGGTGTTCGCCGTTCGGATGGGCGACTACGCGCGTCGTACGTCCGCCGACGGCGGCGACCGCTTCCTGCACGGCCTCGCCCATCTCGCCGTGGCCGCCATGGCGTTCCCGCGGCCCGAGGACCTCGCCGACGACGGCTACATCGGGCGGGTCTCGGTCAACGGCGTCGACGCCTTCGTACGGCAGGCCTGCCGGCGCCTCGAGGAGCGGGCCGAGGAGGTCGGCGAGAACACCGACCCGGCCACCGACGCTCCGGGCCTGGAGGCGGCCTGGCGGATCTGGGCCAGACGCAGCGCGGCCGGTGCGACCAAGGACGCGCGCCGTCTCGCCGGGTCCACGACCGGCATCGTCGGCAAGGCCGCCGCCTTCCTCACCGACTCCGGGTTCCTCCAGCGCACCGGGGACGACAACGGCGGTACCTACCGGACCACGGCTCGTTACCAGCTCCAGGTGCGGGACATGGCCGGAAGCGCCGCCATGGCCGAACTCCTCGAACTGGGAGTCGTCCCCGTCACCGACGGCACACCGACGCTGCTGCCGCCCGAGGACGGCGACGACGTGGAGCTGGTGGCCGATGCCGGGCTGCCGTTCCACTCCTGAACTTCCCTGACCTGCCGAAGACTTACGAGAGTCCGCCATGTACGAGCTGTCCCGGGTCCGCCTCTACTCCATCGGTCCTGCTGGTGCGCGCTACGCCGACACCGTGCTTGACCTGCGCGGCGTCGGCGCGGAAGTGCCCGACCCCGCGCCCACCCAGGCGGAGTTCTTCGAGGAGGAGCCCGTCGGCCCGCCGCGCCGGCCCGCGCCCGCAGGAGTGCTCTTCCTGGAGAACGGCGGCGGCAAGTCCGTCCTGCTCAAGCTGATCTTCTCGGTGATGCTGCCGGGTCACCGCAACACGCTCGGCGGCGCCAGCTCCGGTGTGCTGCGCAAGTTCCTGCTCGCGGACGACTGCGGGCACGTGGCCCTGGAGTGGCAGCACACCCTCACCGGCGAGTGCGTGGTCGTCGGCAAGGTCAGCGAGTGGCGGGGGCGCCAGGTCTCCAACGACCCGCGGAAGTTCGCCGAGGCCTGGTACTCGTTCAGGCCCGGACCGGGCCTCAGCCTCGACAACCTGCCCGTCGCCGAGTCCACCGCCGTACGGCCGCCCGCCGAGGGCCAGTCGGCCGCGCAGGGCCGTCGCCGCACCATGAAGGGCTTCCGGGACGCCCTCACCGAGGCGGGCAAGGCGTATCCGCACCTGGAGGTGCACTGGGAGGAGATCCACGACCGGTGGATCGAGCACCTCGGTGACCTGGGACTGGACCCCGAACTCTTCCGCTACCAGCGGGAGATGAACGCCGACGAGGGCGAGGCCGCCGGCCTCTTCGCGGTGAAGAAGGACTCCGACTTCACCGACCTGCTGCTGCGGGCCGTGACCGACACCCGCGACACCGACGGGCTCGCCGACTTGGTCAGCGGGTTCGGCAACAAGCTGGGGCGCCGCGCCGAGCTCATCGCCGAACGGGAGTTCACCGCGGGGTCGGTGGACCTGCTGGGCCGGATCGTCGAGGCCGCCGAGGCCCGCTCACGCGCGCGTGACATCCACACGAGCGCCGAGCGCCGTACCCGGACGCTGGCCCGTCGGCTGTCCGCGCGAGGCGTGCGGGAGCGGGTGCGCGCCGCCGACCTGGCCCAGCGGGTCACCGCGGCCGCCTACGCCGTCACACATGCCGAGGCGGGCCGGGAGCGCAGTGCGCTCATCGCCGCCGAACTCGCCTACCGGCACGCCTCCCTGGCGCTCGCCGCCGCCGAGAAGTCGGCCGCGGCCCAGAAGCGCGAACTCGCCGAAGCGCGCACGCTGCACTCCGCCTGGCAGGTCGCCGAGGCCGTACTGCGCCACCGGGCCGCCGCCGACCGGGGCGCACGCGTGGCCGCCGCCATCCAGGAGGCCGAGCGGGACGCGGCCCCCGCGCTCGCCGCCCGCTCCAAGGCCGCCGTCGACCTCGTCCGCGCCCTGCACGCGGCCGCAGAGAGCGCCGAGGCGCTCGCCAACGAGGAGGAGGAGCGGTCCGCCGCTCTCCAGGACGTCAGTCAGTCGGCCTACCAGGACTCCACGTCGGCCGCCACCGAGGCGCAGCGCGCCCGCAGCGAGATCGGCCATCTGCGCCAGCGGCTGAGCGAGGTCGAGCAGGAGACCGCCGAGGCCGTGCGCGCGGGCTGGCTCGACGACACCGCCCCCGACGCCGACCCTGCCCGCGCGGCCCTCGCCGCGAGCGACGCGGAGAAGTCTGCGGTCGCCGCCTGGGACACCGCCCGCGAGGCGTCGAACCGGGCCGCCGAGCACGCGCGCGAGGCGGCCGCCGCCGAATCCCGGGCGGAACTCACGGCCGCCCGCGCGGAGGATGCGGCCACGGCGGCCGCCCGGTCCTACGAGGCCGAGCGACGCCTGGCCGAGGGACTGGCGGGCGAGGAGCGGCTGGCGGAGCTGCTGAGCCTGACCGGGACCACCGGCGGGACCACCGGCGGCGTGCCGGGACCGCGTGCGGCAGAGGGCACGAAGGCGAACGGCACGACCGGGCGCGACAGTTCCGGAGCCGGGGCCGATCCGCACACCGGCTCCACGGGTGCTCACTCCGACGGCGGCCTGACCCCCGAGGACCTCGACCGGTTCGCCGACGAACTGCGCGAGCTGCTCGACGACTCCGTTTCCTCGGCCGAACGCCAGCTGTTCGAGCTGCGTACGGCCGCCGCCGACGACTCCCGGATCCTCGGCGCGCTCGGTGACGGCGGGCTTCTGCCGCCGGGCCCGGACGTGCTGGCCACGGTCGAGTTCCTCGGTGAGAACGGCATCCCCGCCCTGCCCGGCTGGCGCTACCTCGCCCAGGCCGTCGACCCCACCGACCACGCGCGCGTGCTGGCCGCCCGGCCCGAACTGGTCGACGGCGTGATCATCACCGACCCCGACACCCACGCGCGTGCCCGCGAGGTACTGAACGACGCGGCCCTGCTCCCGCGCTCCGCCGTGGCCGTCGGCACGGCCGCCGCCCTGCTGGCGCCGACCCCGGCCACCGACTCCCGGAGCGGCGACGTCTTCCTCGTACCGCCGAACCCGGCCATGCACGACGAACACGCCGCCGACGAGGAGCGCCAGGCACTGCGCGCCCGGGCCGGCGAGCGGGACGAGGAGATCCGGTCGCTCGCCGCCCGCCTGGGCAAGGACCGTGAACTCAATGCCCGGCTCGCCTCCTGGCGTACCGGCTGTCCGGCCGGCCGGCTCGTCGAACTGGCGCAGGCCGCCCGGGACACGCGCGTGTTCGCCGACGAGGCGGAAGCCGAACTGGCCGAGGCGCGCACGGTGCGGGCCGAGGCCGACGAAGCCGCCTCCGAGGCCGCGCGGACACGCGACGAGCGGCAGGAGGCCGCCCAGAAGGCCCGGCGCGCCGCCGACGCCCTCGCCGGACTGGCCTACCGGCTGCGTGAGCGGGCCGGCTGGCAGGCCAAGCTGCGTGAACTGGCCGACGAGGCCACCGAGTCGGAAGCCCGCGCCCAGACCTGTCTGGACCGCGCCCGGGCCGCCGACGAGGACCGGCGCGGGGCCCAGCGGGCCGCCGACGACGCCCGCCGCACCGCCCGCGCGCTGCGCGCCGAGCGTGCCGAGATCGCCGGCGCCCCCGACGACGTACCGGACAGTGCCCCCGATGCCTCCAAGGCGTCCCTGCCCGCACTCCGCGAGGCCTACCGGGCCGCCTCCCAGCTCTACGAGAAGGTGGGTGTCGGCGCCGACCTGCGGGCCGAGCAGGCCCGGGCGGAGAGCGACGAGAGCGCGGCCCTCGCCGAACTGGACCGGCTGAGCAACAAGGTCCGCACGCGCGCGGCGCAGTTGCTCCAGTCGCCCGACGGGTCCGACGGGCCCTCCCGGCAGGCCGCAGCCGCCCGTGCCGAGGAACTGGTGCAGCTCCTGGAGACCCGGGTGTCGACCGCGAGCGAGCAGCTCGGACGGTTGCGCGGCGAGGCCGAGCGGCACGCTCCCGAGGACGGCGAGGCGCACACCGAGCTGTCGCCGGAGCTGGAGCCGCGCGACGCCGAGCACGCGCAGGCGCTGCTGCGTACGGCCACCGCCGAACTCGCCTCCCGCACCGAGGCGTTGGCGCAGGCCAGGGACGCGCACGCGGAGCTGCTCGGCTCCCACCGGGCCGCCGAGGACGCGGCGGGCGGCTTCGACGAGATCGCCGCGATGCTCCGCGACCTGCTGCGCGAGCACGCCATGGAGGACGAGCAGGACGAGTCGGAGCCGTACCCGGGCAGCCCCGAGGAGGCCCGGCAGGCCGCTGCCGAGGCCCGACGGTCGGTGCGTGGTTGCGCCGCCGACCTGTCCGCCGCCGAGGGCGCCGTGCGCGAGGCGAGCGATGTGCTCGTCCGGCACGCCAACTCCACGCGCTACGAGCAGGTGCGTACCCCCGCGCGGCAGCAGATCCGGGAACTGCCCGCGTCCGCACTGCCCGAGCACGCGCAGAAGTGGGCGGACGCCTTCGCGCCCCGACTGCGGGTGCTGACCGACGAGTTGGCGCAGTTGGAGCGCAATCGTGACTCGATCGTGGACCGGCTGCGGGGGCTCGTGGAGTCCGCGCTCGCCACACTCAGGTCCGCCCAGCGGCTCTCCCGGCTGCCCGAGGGGCTCGGCGAGTGGTCCGGGCAGGAGTTCCTGCGGATCCGCTTCGAGGAACCCGACCAGGCGACGCTGACCGAGCGGCTGGGCGAGGTCATCGACGAGGCGACCAGGGCCGCGGTGAAGAAGAACTCCGACCTGCGGCGCGACGGAATGTCCCTGCTGCTGCGGGGAGTCGGGGCGGCGCTCCAGCCCAGGGGCGTGGCCGTGGAGATCCTCAAGCCGGACGCGGTGCTGCGCGCCGAGCGGGTGCCCGTCGGACAGATGGGTGACGTGTTCTCCGGTGGCCAGTTGCTGACGGCGGCCATCGCGCTGTACTGCACGATGGCCGCCCTGCGCTCCAACGACCGGGGCCGGGACAAGCACCGGCACGCCGGCACGCTGTTCCTGGACAACCCGATCGGCCGCGCCAACGCGACGTATCTGCTGGAGCTCCAGCGGGCGGTGTCGGATGCGCTCGGTGTCCAACTCCTTTACACCACGGGCTTGTTCGACACCACGGCACTCGCCGAGTTCCCCCTCGTCATCCGCCTGCGCAATGACGCGGACCTCAGGGCCGGCCTGAAGTACATCAGTGTGGAGGAACACCTCAGGCCGGGCCTGCCGCAGCAGCCGCAGGCGGACGAGGCGGGGCACAGCGAGATCACGGCGACGCGCATGTTCAAGCGTCCGGCGCCGGTGTCTCCGTAAGTCCGTAAGGGAGTCAGCCGCCCGGGAGACGGAGGCTCAGCCGCTCAGAAGGCCGGCGCTCAGGGGTGGGACAGCTGCCCCGCGCCGCCGCCCTGCCGCCGTATCCGCGCCTGCGCCCGTGCGGTGACCCGCGCGTGCCGCCGGGCCTTGCGCCGTTCGCGCCGCAGGGACCGCGCGGTGCTGCTCGGAGTCGACACCACGCCGTGGCGCTGGTTCCACACCTGGCGGGTCACCCAGACGTCCAGGGCGGCCCAGGTGGCCACCACGGTGCTCGCCACACTGCTGAGCACCATCGGGAACGCCAGCCAGGATCCGGCCATGGTGCACAGGAAGGCCACCATCGCCTGAAGCAGGGTCACCGCGATGATGAGCACCGCCCGCACCGCGGAGGTCCGCACCGGATCCGGCAGCCGACGCCTGCGCGCGGGTTCCTCGACCCACAATGGCCGGTACGGCTCCTCCCGGGCCGCGGCACGCCTCCTCGGCACCTCCGGCTCCGCCGGTATGCCGAGAACCCGCGGTTCGGGGCGCCGCGGCGCCGCCGGACTCGCTGTCTCCACGCCGCTTCCCGGCGCCTCCTGCCGTTCCGCCGTGCCCATCACGTGTCACTCCCCACCGCCGGCAGTTCCCTCGTCCCGGTGTTCGTCAACCGGACTTCAAGGTGGCTGCCCGGCTTGCGCTGCTTTACGCCGCCCAGTTGCAGATGCGGCTCCTGTGGCCGAATCCACCGCCATTTCCCGAAGAGAAGGACGAACAAGACTCCTTCAAGATTCCCCCGCGACGTCAAAGAAACGAAAAAATCCAGCCAACCACCTGCCCTGGCCGATCAGTTCCGGTCCGGCACGACTCGCCTGGTCGCAGGAGGTGATCTCCCGTAATGGAGGGACAACTCCCGATGTCTCGATGTCGGAGCAGAAGTTCGGGTGCCGGACGCAACTTCGAGTTACGCGTGCGTCGGTAGTAGGCTCGCGCCGTTTGTTGACGTACATGTGTACCCCCGGCCGGCGGGGGTCGAGCTGGGGGAGGCCATGCGCTTTCGCGGGAAGTCCATCCGCCGGAAGATCGTGGCGCTGCTTCTCGTGCCGCTGGTGTCCCTGATCGCGGTGTGGGGCTTCGCCACCGTGCTGACGGGACGTGAAGTCGCCCAGCTCTTCCAGGTGTCCACCGTCACGGAGAAGATCGGTTATCCCGCCGAGGACACCGTGCGCGTGCTCCAGCAGGAACGCCGCCAGACGCTCGTCTACCTGGCCGACCCGCGCGCGTCGGATGCCCTGTCCGCGCTGCGCAGCACAAGGACCGCCTCCGACGAGGCCATCGCCAAGTTCCGCCGCAACGCACGTGATCCCGATGTCCGCGACGGTATGGACCAGGACGACGACGACCGCCTCACCGCCGTCCTGGACGCGTTCGACGGCATCGACTCGCTGCGCCGCGGTGTCGAGGACGGCACCGTCTCCCGGCTCCAGGCCCTCGACCAGTACAACCGCCTGGTCGACCCCGCCTACGCCCTCCTCGCCACCCTCGACGGCATCGACAACGTGGAACTGGACAAGCAGGCAAGGGCGTTGGTCAACATCAGCCGGGCCCGCGAACTGCTCTCCCGCGAGGACGCCCTTCTCGGTTCCGCCCTCGTGGTGGGCAAGCTCACCCGCGACGAGATCCGTGACGTCTCCGACCTCGTCGCCCAGCGGAACCTGATGTACGAGATCAGCCTGGGAGTGCTGCCGGCCTCGGAGCGCGACCGCTACGAGGATTTCTGGAAGAACGCCGCCACCGCTCCGCTGCGCTCCGCCGAACAGTCCGTCGCCAAGGCGGAGCCCGGCACGGCCCGCAGCGTCAGCGCCAAGAGCTGGGACGCCGCCGCGGGCACCGCACTCGACGAACTCGCCAAGCTCGACGACCAGGCGGGCGACCGCCTCCAGGACCGCGTCCGGCCGGACGCGATGGGCGTCATCATCAAGGCGGCCGCCGTCGGCGTCCTCGGCCTGATCGCCCTGCTCTTCTCGCTCGTCCTTTCCGTGCGCGTCGGCCGCGGCCTCATCCGCGACCTGAGGCAACTGCGTCTGGAAGCCCATGAGGCCTCCGGCGTACGGCTGCCCAGCGTGATGCGCCGCCTCTCCGTGGGCGAACAGGTCGACATCGAGACCGAGGTCCCGCGCCTGGAGTACGACAAGAACGAGATGGGTGAGGTCGGCCAGGCCCTCAACACCCTCCAGCGCGCCGCCGTCGAAGCCGCCGTGAAACAGGCCGAGTTGCGCGCCGGTGTCTCCGAGGTCTTCGTCAACCTCGCCCGTCGCAGTCAGGTCCTGCTGCACAAGCAGCTCACCCTGCTCGACACCATGGAGCGCCGCACCGAGGACACCGACGAACTCGCCGACCTGTTCCGCCTCGACCACCTGACGACCCGTATGCGCCGGCACGCCGAGGGCCTGGTGATCCTCTCCGGCGCGGCCCCCTCCCGGCAGTGGCGCAAACCCGTCCAGCTCATGGACGTCGTCCGCGCCGCCGTCGCGGAGGTCGAGGACTACGAGCGCATCGAGGTCCGAAGGCTGCCCCGGGTCGCCGTGACCGGCCCCGCCGTCGCGGACCTCACGCACCTCGTGGCCGAACTCCTGGAGAACGCCACGGTGTTCTCCCCGCCGCACACCGCCGTGCAGGTCCTGGGCGAGCGCGTCGCCAACGGCTTCACCCTGGAGATCCACGACCGCGGACTCGGCATGGCAGCCGACGCGTTGCTGGACGCCAACCTCCGGCTCGCCGAGACCCCGGAGTTCGAGCTCTCCGACACCGACCGGCTGGGGCTCTTCGTGGTCAGCCGGCTCGCCCAGCGGCAGAACGTCAGGGTCTCGCTGCAGCCTTCGCCGTACGGCGGCACGACCGCGGTCGTCTTCATCCCCGAAGCGCTGCTGACGGACGACGTCCCCGACACCAACGGCATCGGCTTCCGCCTCGACCGCCCCCGGCCGCCGAAGGAGGCCGAACTGGAGCAGTCCCGGCGCGTCGCGCTCACCCGGGGACCGGCCCAGCTGCCGGGCATGCCGCCCGCGATCCTGGACGGCCCGGTCGAGCTGGAGGCCCCCGTCGACCTGGACACCCTGAGCGATCTCCCGGGCGTGCTCGAGTCCGAGGACAGCGAGCGCGGCGGACTGTTCCGACCGCGCCGCTCCCTGGCCCAGGTCGACGACGAGGCCTCTGGAACCGGCGGGGCGGACATCGGCGACGACGGACCGGACGCCCCGGTGTCCCTGTCCCGCCGCCGTACCCCCAAGCTGGTCAGCTCTCACGGACGCCCGGTCACCGACGAGCGGACGGGACGCGAGGAGACGGGCCGGCCACCGGTGACCGGTCCGGGCGCGTCCCGGGCGCAGACCACCCCCTCGGTGGGGCCGGGACCCGCACGCTCCGAACCGCCGACCCTGCCCAGCCGCCGCCGTGCCGCGGCCCTGCGGCGCAGCACCGGCGTGGCCGACCGCCTCGACGAGCTGACGCAGACACCGGGCTCCTCGGCATTCCCGGGCCGTGAAACCGGCGAGGCCCCCGGCGCTCCCGCCCTGCCCCGGCGCACCCGGCGTGCCGAGATCGCGTCGAGCGGCCCGGTCGCGGACGATCCGGCCACCGGTGCCACCAGTGGGCCGAGCTCGGACACGTCCGCTCTCGGCGCCGTAGGTCCGGCCGTGGACGCCCTCGGGAGGAACGACGTGACCGACTCCGCCCCGGGCGGCGCCGTACGGCCCGGCTGGGGCGATTCCGCCCGCGGTGCCGCCGGTGCGTCCGGCTCGGGCAGGCCGCCCCTCGGCGCCGCCCGCGAGCCCGTCGACGCGGGCACCGGCAGCGCTCCGCTGCCCCGCCGCGTACGACAGGCCAACCTGGCCCCACAGCTCAAGCAGGCTCCCGAGCGGCGCCCCCAGAACAAGGCGGAGCCCGCCGATAGGGACGCCGACGAGGTACGCAGCCGCATGGCCTCGCTCCAGCGCGGCTGGCAGCGCGGCCGTGAGGAGAACGCCGAGGGCGACGACACGTCCGGCGGCACAGCACCACAACGAACGACTAAGGGGGACGGTCGATGACCGCACCGAAGGCGACCGACAAGTCCGGCGAGCTCAACTGGCTCCTCGACGACCTGGTGGATCGCGTCGCGAGCATCCGCAAGGCCCTCGTGCTCTCCAGCGACGGCCTCCCGACCGGCGTGTCCAGGGACCTGACCCGCGAGGACAGTGAGCACCTCGCCGCCGTGGCGTCCGGGTTCCACAGCCTGGCCAAGGGCGTGGGCCGGCACTTCGAGGCGGGCAATGTCCGGCAGACGGTCGTGGAACTGGACGACGCGTTCCTGTTCGTGACGGCCGCGGGTGACGGCAGTTGCCTCGCCGTCCTCTCGGACGCCGACTCGGACGTGGGTCTCGTCGCGTACGAGATGACGCTCCTGGTCAAGCGGGTCGGTGCGCATCTCGGTGCCGCTCCACGCACCGATCTGCCTCAGGGCGGGTAGTGAGATGACATGAGCACAGACGGTCAGGGAAGAAGCCACTGGTTCGACGACGAGGCCGGACCGGTGGTCCGTCCGTACGCCATGACGCGTGGCCGCACCACAAGTGCCGGTCAGCACCGTCTCGACCTGATCGCGGTCGTCGTGGCCGAATCCCACGCGGCCGACCCCGAGGGGGACCACTCGCTGTCCCCCGAGCACGTGGACATCGTCGACCTGTGCCGCGACACCCCGCAGTCGGTCGCCGAGCTGTCCTCCGAACTCGACCTGCCCATCGGGGTCGTACGGGTCCTCATAGGCGACCTCGTCGCCTCGGAGTGGGTCCATGTGAACCGGCCGGTGCCGCCCGCCGAGCTTCCGGACGAGAGCATCCTGCGCGACGTGATCGACGGACTCCGGGCCCTGTGACCGGTCGCACCGCCCACCCGGACCGCTCCGTGAGCGCAGCGCGCGCTCACGGAACGTCCCGGATGGGCGCGGCGAACGCAGGAACGCGCCTGCCGATATGATCTGACCGATCGTCGACGACCCTCCGCTGAGGCGGACGTGACGACACGCTGGCACACCTGGGTAACCCGTGGACGCCGTCGCCACTGACGTCCTCCGCGAAAGCAAAGGCCATGGTCCGCCGTCGACCCGACCCCCAGCAAGCAGGAGAAGAGACCAATGATCTTCGGGCGTTCTGAGCGCGGCAAGCCGCCGGTCGAGCCCGTCACGCTCAAGATCCTGGTGGCCGGCGGCTTCGGCGTGGGCAAGACCACGTTCGTGGGCGCGGTCAGCGAGATCAGGCCGCTGCGCACCGAGGAACTGCTCACCGAGGCAGGACGCCCGATCGACGACACGAGCGGTGTCGAGGGCAAGCGGACCACCACCGTCGCCATGGACTTCGGGCGCATCACCCTGCGCGAAGACCTGGTGCTGTACCTGTTCGGCACACCCGGGCAGGAACGGTTCTGGTTCATGTGGGACGAACTGTCCGAGGGCGCGCTGGGAGCCGTCGTGCTCGCCGACACGCGCCGCCTGGAGGACTGCTTCGCCGCCATCGACTACTTCGAGCGGCGTTCCATACCGTTCCTCGTCGGCGTCAACTGCTTCGAGGGCGCCGTCCGTTATCCCGAGGAGGACGTACGGCAGGCCCTCGACCTCGACGAGGACGTACCCATCGTGCTGTGCGACGCCCGGGACAAGCAATCGGTCAAGAACGTCCTCGTAGGCGTCGTCCAGCACGCGATGGCGTACTCGGCGCGCCACCGTCAGACCGTCACCACCTGAGGCGGAGGAGCGGCGGGGGAGCGGCCCCTACCCCCGCCGACCGGGGTACGAGCCGCCGCTGGACGGCACCACGCGCGCGTGCCTAGTTCTCGCCGTCCTCCTCCCAGCCGAAGCTCTTCTCCACGGCCTTGTGCCAGTTGTGGTACTGGCGGTCCCGCACGGACGCCTCCATGTTCGGTGTCCACTCGACGTCCTTCTGCCAGTGCGACTTCAGCTCGTCCAGGTCGTTCCACACGCCCGTGGCCAGCCCGGCCGCGTACGCGGCGCCGAGACACGTGGTCTCGGACACCTTCGGCCGGACCACCGGCACGTCGAGCACATCCGCCTGGTGCTGCATCAGCAGGTTGTTCTTGGTCATGCCGCCGTCCACCTTCAGGGTGGTGATCTGCACCCCGGAGTCCTGGTACATGGCGTCCACGACCTCGCGCGTCTGCCAGCTCGTCGCCTCCAGTACGGCCCGCGCGAGGTGCGCCTTGGTGACGTATCGCGTCAGGCCCGTGACGACCCCGCGCGCGTCCGAACGCCAATAGGGCGCGAACAGACCCGAGAAGGCGGGCACGATGTACGCACCGCCGTTGTCCTCGACACTGGCCGCGAGAGGTTCGATCTCGTCGGCGGTACGGATGATGCCGAGCTGGTCGCGGAACCACTGGACCAGGGCACCCGTGATGGCGATGGACCCCTCCAGGCAGTAGACCGGCGCCTCACCGCCGATCTTGTAGCCCATCGTCGTCAGCAGCCCGTTCTTCGACGGCACCGGCCGGTTGCCGGTGTTGAGCAGCAGGAAGGACCCCGTGCCGTACGTGTTCTTCGCCGTGCCCACGTCGTAGCAGGCCTGCCCGAACACCGCGGCCTGCTGGTCGCCCAGCGCCGATGCCACGGGCACGCCCGCGAGTTGGCCGACCGCGGTGCCGTAGACCTCGGCGGACGACCTGATCTCGGGCAGGACGGCGTCGGGCACGTTCATCGCGGACAGGATGGACTGGTCCCACTGGAGCGTCTCCAGGTTCATCAGCATGGTCCGTCCGGCGTTGGTCACGTCCGTGACGTGCCGACCGCCGTCCGTGCCGCCGGTGAGGTTCCAGATCAGCCAGGAGTCGATGGTGCCGAAGGCGATCTCGCCGTTCTCGGCACGCGCGCGCAGCCCCGGCACGTTGTCGAGCAGCCAGGCCGCCTTCGGCCCCGAGAAGTAGGTGGCCAGCGGCAGCCCGGTCTGCTCGCGGAAACGGTCCTGGCCGTCCGAGCCGCCGAGCTGGTGGGTCAGGGCCGCGGTGCGGGTGTCCTGCCACACGATCGCGTTGTGCACCGGCTTGCCCGTGGCTCGGTCCCACAGGACGGTCGTCTCGCGCTGGTTGGTGATGCCCAGCGCGCTGAGCTGGTCCGCGCGCAGCCCGGCTTTGGCGATCGCCCCGGCGACCACGGCCTGCACCTTGGACCAGATCTCGGTGGCGTCGTGCTCCACCCAGCCGGGCTTGGGGAAGATCTGGCGGTGCTCGCGCTGGTCGACGGCCACGATCGCGCCGTCCTGGTTGAAGATGATGCAGCGGCTCGAGGTGGTGCCCTGGTCGATAGCGGCGACGAACTTGTCCGTCATGACGTCCCCTTCGTCGATTCCTGCACAGGCTGCGTTTCGCAAAGGCTGCGATTCAAAGAGCTGCGTTGCACAAAGGCGTGTTCAGAAGGCTGCGTTGAAGATCACCCCGGACAACGCCCCGCCGATCAGGGGGCCTACCACCGGGATCCACGCGTAACCCCAGTCCGAGGTGCCCTTGTTGGGGATCGGCAGCAGGGTGTGGACGATGCGCGGGCCCAGGTCACGGGCCGGGTTGATGGCGTATCCGGTGGGCCCGCCGAGCGACAGACCGATGCCGACCACCAGGAAGGCGACGACGAGGACCGCGGTACCGGACTCGCCGAGGCCCTTGGTCAGGCCGAAGGCGAGGACCGGCAGGACCAGGCCGACGGTCGCGATGATCTCCGTGACCAGGTTCGCCACGGGATTGCGGATCGCGGGCCCGGTGGAGAAGATCCCGAGCGTGGGCTGGGCGAGCTCCTCCTCGGCGTTGGCCCGGAACTGCGCGTAGTAGACCAGCCAGCACAGGACCGCCCCGAGCATGGCGCCGACCATCTGTCCGGCGATGTAGACGGGAACCTGATCCCAGTCCCCGGTGTCGACGGCGATCCCGAGGGTCACGGCGGGGTTGAGATGCCCGCCGGACAGCGGGGCGGCGGTGTACGCCCCGGCGAGCACGCCGAAGCCCCAGCCGAACGCGATGACGACCCAGCCGGCGTCCTTCGCCTTGGAGTGGTTGAGTACGACGGCGGCGACCACGCCGGCGCCGAAGAGGATCAGAATCGCCGTACCGATGACCTCACCGAGGAATACGTCTCCGTTGCTCATGCCGGCTCCTAGGCCCTGCGTGCAGGTGCGGTTCCCTTGGCGAACTGCCGAGGGCAGGAGGATCCCGCGCCCCGCCCGGCGTCCGCGACGAGCGTGCCGTCGCAGCCGAATCGCCCGTGGGGGTATGGGCCTTGGCTCGTGGGGGCCCGCGCGGCGTGGTGCCTGGAACGCCGAGAATGTACGGCGATGTCGACCGACACCGGAAGTGTTCACCGGCCCCCGAGGGGCGTCAAGGTCGCCGACGACAACGGTTGGCACGGCCTACGGAACCGCCTCGGGCAACGGGGCGCAGGCCCGACCGAGCCTTGTGTCGAAACCGCCTGTGTCCCCGTCCCGCGGTGGATCTCATGCCCCGGCAGGTGACCCAGGGTGCGTCCGGCATAGAGGCGGTCGGCAGGACACCAGTTCCTCCGGTCCGGTCAGCATCAGGAAGTCGTCCCCGCCAAGGTGCCTCCACGCGCGCGGTGCCGATCGCGGCGCCCCACGGCGCCCGCCCCACCACGCGGATGAACTCGTCGCCGCTGAACCCTGCCGCCCACTGACCTGTCGGCATCAGAACCAGGGAAACCGCGTCAGCGGGTCGAGCCCGGCTGCCCGTCACCGCACGGCGATCACCGCCGAGCCGTGCCCGAACAACCCCTGGTTCGCGGTCATCCCCACACACGCGTGCTCGACCTGCCGGTCACCCGCGTCACCCCGGAGCTGCCAGGTGAGCTCGCACACCTGGGCGATCGCCTGGGCCGGCACCGCCTCGCCGAAGGAGGCGAGACCGCCGCTCATGTTGACGGGTATGCGCCCACCCGGCCCCGTCGCGCCCTCGCGCAGGAGCTTCGCGCCCTCGCCCTCCCCGCACAGCCCGAGATCCTCGTACCACTGCAACTCCAGAGCGGTGGACAGGTCATAGACCTCGGCGAGAGAGAGATCCTCCGGCCCGACACCCGTCTCCTCGTAGGCCGCGCGCGCGATCGACGCACGGAACGTCTCGGCGGCGGGCTCGACCACGGCGGCGGAGTCCGTCGCGATGTCCGGCAGATCCAGCACCGTGTTCGGATACGTCGGCGTCACCGTCGACACCGCCCTGATCCGCACCGGCTCGGCCACACCCCTGCGACGCGCGAACTCCATGCTGGAGAGCACCAGCGCCGCCCCGCCGTCCGAGGTGGCACAGATGTCGAGCAGCCGCAGCGGATCGGCCACCACGGCGGAGGCCGCGACCTCTTCCGCGCTGACCCGCTTCCGGTACCGCGCGTACGGATTCAGCGCGCCCAGTGCCGAGTTCTTCACCTTGACCTGCGCGAAGTCCTCCACCGTGTCCCCGTGCACGGCCATGCGCCGGCGTGCGTACAGCCCGAAGTAGGTCGGGTTGGTCGCGCCGAGGACCCGGAACCGCAGCCAGTCCGGATCGTCGGGCCGGTCACCGCCCGCGGGCCGGAAAAACCCCTTGGGAGCGGCGTCGGCCCCCACCACGAGCACCACGTCGGCCAGCCCCGCCAGGATCTGCGCCCGCGCGGCGGCCACCGCCTGCGCCCCGGACGCGCACGCCGCGTACACGCTGGCGACACGGGCCCCCTGCCAGCCCAGCGCCTTGGCGAAGGTCGCCCCCGCCACATGGCCCGGATAACCGCCCCGCACGGTGTCCGCGCCGACGATCGATCCGATGTCCCGCCACTCCAGGCCGGCGTCGGCCAGCGCCGCGCGCGCCGCCGCCACGCCGTACTCGACGAAACTCCGCCCCCACTTGCCCCACGGGTGCATCCCCGCGCCGAGCACCGCCACCTCGCCCGTCATGCCCTCACCCCCGTCGGCCGCCACTGCCACGTCGTCCAGACCGTCTCCCCGTCCTCATGGAGCACACCGGGGACGACCTCCACCTCCGCGCCCACGGTCAGATCGGCGACCGTGACCCCGGGAACCGCCTGCCCCAGCACCACGATCCGCTCGGCGGCCAGCTCCACAGCGATCAACGTGTACGGCTCCCACGGAAGTTCCGGATCGGTCACGTACGGTGACGGCGGCCGGTACCGGCTGTCCGTGTACGACCAGACGCGACCGCGCCGCGAAAGGGGAATCTCCGCCAGCTCGCCACCGGAGCATCCGGGGTTGCGGCACCAGCCGTCCTCGCGCGGGAAGAAGACCGAGGCGCAGGCGGAGCAGCGGGTACCGACAAGCGTGAAGTCGTCTCCGTCACCGGCGAACCACCCGGCGACCACAGGTGTACGTGTACGCGGCAAAGCCCCTCCCCAGGACGGGATCTGACGGAACGTCAGAAGTGTTGCACGGGCGGCCGCAAACAGGCAGAGGGCCCGACGAACCGGAATACCTGATGATCGGATACAGTCCGCGGCGTGTCCGAAACTCAGCACTCCGCCCCCAACTCCGCGCCCGGCTCCCACTGTTCGAGCTGCGGAGCGCCCTACGGAGAGGGTGTCGCGGGCTGGCCCCGCACCTGTCCCGTCTGCAACACCGTCGCGTACCGCAACCCCCTGCCGGTCGCCGTCGCACTCCAGCCCGTGTACGACACCCAGGGAACCGCCCTGGTCGTCATCACCCGGACCATCGCTCCCGCGCGCGGAGGCATCGCGCTGCCCGGCGGTTACATCGACGACCGCGAGGACTGGCGGCACGCCCTGGTCCGCGAACTCAAGGAAGAGACCGGCATCGACGCGGCCACCCGTGACGTACGGCTCGTCGACGCCCTGAGCTCGTCCGACGGCCACCTGCTGCTGTTCGGGGCGTTGCCGGAACGTCCCGCCGACGGTCTCCCGCAGTCCGCCGCCACCGACGAGACGGAGGGCTGGCATCTCCTGCGCCGGCCCGAGGAGCTCGCCTTCCCGCTGCACACGCTGGCCGTACGGGCCTGGTTCGAGGGCCGCTACCTCTAACCTCAGCGCGCTCCCAGCCCGCGCAGCCGCACCGGGTGGGACGGCTCGCCCAAGCCGTCCTCGCCCTCCCGCTGTACGACCACCTTCCGGCCCTCCCAGCGGGCGACGTAACGTTCGATCTCCGGCTCGGCCCACCCGTCGCCCGCATCCTCGACGACCAGCCCACCCCCGCTCCGTCCCCGGGCGGGCGCCCACACCTCCAGTTCGATTCCGCCGTCCTCCGCCCGCACCGGAATGACGGCACCCGCGCGCGCGAGCACCGGGATCCGCGACAGCGGAGCGTCGACAAGGACCTGCCCCGGCCCCTCGTAGACCTGCTCCGTGGTCGTGTCGTACCAGCGCCCCCGCGGCAGCTGCACCGCGCGCCGGTCGCTGCCCGGATCGAGCACCGGTGCCACCAGCAAGCAGTCACCGAGCAGGAAGGCGTCCTCGCAGTCCCGCAGGGCACGGTCCTCGGGCGCGGACCACCACAAGGGCCGTACATAAGGCGCGCCGGTACGCCGGGCCAGCTGTGCGAGCGTCATGAAGTACGGCAGCAGCCGCCGGCGTTCCACGAGCGCCACGCGCGCGTGCTCCAGCACCTCGGCTCCGAACTCCCACGGCTCCCTGCGCCCCGCCCGCAGACTCGCGTGGGTACGGAACAGCGGTAGACAGGCGCCGAGCTGGAACCAGCGCAGATACAGCTCGGGCGACGGGTGCCCGTCGTAACCGCCCACGTCGGGCCCCGAGTACGGCACCCCGCACAGCCCCAGCCCCATCACGAGCGACAGCGAAGCCCGCAGGCCCGGCCAGCCGGTGGCCACGTCGCCGGACCAGGTGCCGCCGTATCGCTGTATGCCGGCCCATCCCGAGCGCGAGAACAGGAAGGGCCGCTCGTCCGGCACGAGTTCGCGCAGACCCTCGTACCCCGCCTGGGCCATGCACAGCGCGTAGACGTTGTGCGCCTCCCGGTGGTCACCGCCGCGGCCCTCCAGGGCGTGCCTGGCCGACCGCGGCAGGGTGGACTCCCCGAACGCGGTGAAGGACGTGGGCTCGTTCATGTCGTGCCAGAAGCCCGTGAACCCCGCTGTGAGCCTCTCCTGGTAGAGGCGACCCCACCAGGCACGCACACGCGCGTGCGTGAAGTCCGGATAGACCACCTCACCGGGCCACCCGACCCCCTCCACGAGCCGCCCCGACGCGTCCCGCACGAAGACGTCCTCGGCCGTACCGCTGTCATGGACGGCGTTGCCGGGCGCCGCCTTGACCGCCGGGTTGACGATCGACACGAGCCGTATCCCGTCCCGCCGCAGTTCGTCGGCCAGTTGGGGCAGCTTGGGGAAGCGCTCCTGGTCGACCGTGAACACCTGGTGCTCCTCGTAGTGGTCGATGTCCAGGTGCACGGCGTCGAGCGGCAGACCGCGCTCCTGGTAGCCGGCGACGATCCGCCGCACCTCCTGCTCACTGCCGAAGCCCCAGCGGGCGTGTTGATGGCCGAGCGCCCAGGACGGCGGCAGTGCGGGCGCACCGGTCAGCGAGGCCCAGGCGAGCAGCACGCGCGCGGGAGTGCCCACCACCACCCAGCAGCGCAGTGGCCCGCCGCCCATCCGCAGCTCGGACACCCCCACCCGGTCGTGCCCGGAACCGGCGCCCTCCTCGCCCTCCCGCAAGGTCACGGTGCCGTCCCACGAGTTGTCGTGGAACACGAGATGGGTGGCGGCGTCGGCCACCACCAGCTGCACCGGCATCGTCACGTACAGCGGATCGTCCGCCCGCCCGAACGGCCGCCCGGGGTCGGTGTTCCACAGCCGATACTTCCCGTCCCGCAGCCGAGGCCCCGAGGCCCGTCCACCCAGCCCGAAGAACCGGGCATCGGCGGCCACCTCCGACCGTTGCACCCAGCGCGCCTCGCCTCCGCCCACCGGCTCCCACCAGCGGGGCGGCAGATCCCGGCGCAGCGTCACCCCGCCGGGCGTGAGCACCTCGACGGCCCCGTGCCGCGACACCACGACCGTTGCGCGCTCGGCCACGACCCGCCAGCCGCCGTCCTTGTCAGGTTCCAGAACCGCCCGGGGATCCGGCTCCGGACAGCGGCCCGCCAGCGCGTACGACGGCTCGGGCTCGGCGCCGTCCCACCCCCAGAAGACCGCCCCGTTCACCGCGACGACGATCCGCAGCTCGGAGCGGCTGAACCGGACGACACCCCCGCCGGGACCCGGCTCCGCGTCCTGCACCGGCCCCGGCACCCGCGCCCGCTCGGCCCCCCGCGCCGACAGCCCGACAGCATCGGTGCGCCTCCTGCGCCACGCGGCACGCACGGTACGCAACCCCTGGGGCGCCCCCATCGAAACGACCGCCTTCACCGAACGCACCAGGTCACGACCGTTCATGCTGCTCACCCTGCCACTCACTGCCCCACCCGCGTGTGCCGTTCAGCTGCCGTTCACCCATGCCGGGGCCACATCTTCACGACACGGACTATGTGGGCCGCACCCTGGCGTAGAAGTTGATCACATGGCATCGTCCCTGTCAGCCGCGTCACGCGCACACCCCTGGCCCGTGCGCGGGAGACGCACACGACGCGCACAGTCCGGGAGCCCCCATGTCGACCGTGAATCCCCAGCCGCTCTGGCAGCCAGACCCGCAGCGCATCGCCCGGTCCCAGGTCACCAGGTTCCAGGCATGGGCGGCCGAGCACCACGGCGCCCCGGCCGACGGAGGCTACGAAGCCCTCCACCGCTGGTCCGTGGACGCCCTGGAGCCGTTCTGGGAAGCCGTCACCCAATGGTTCGACCTACGGTTCTCGACGCCCTATGCGCGCGTGCTCGGCGACCGCTCCATGCCCGGCGCCGAATGGTTCCCCGGCGCCACCCTCAACTACGCCGAACACGCCCTGCGCGCGGCCGAGACCCGCGCGGACGAACCCGCCCTCCTGTACGTCGACGAGACCCATGAGCCGACCCCGGTGACCTGGTCCGAGCTGCGCCGCCAGGTGGGCTCCCTGGCCGCCGAGCTGCGCGCCCTCGGCGTCCGGCCCGGAGACCGCGTGAGCGGCTACCTCCCGAACATCCCGCAGGCCGTCGTCGCCCTCCTCGCAACGGCCGCCGTGGGCGCCGTCTGGACCTCCTGCGCCCCCGACTTCGGCGCCCGCAGCGTCCTGGACCGCTTCCAGCAGGTCGAACCGGTCGTCCTGTTCACCGTCGACGGCTACCGCTACGGCGGCAAGGAGCACGACCGCCGCGAGACGGTCACCGAACTCCGCCGCGAACTGCCCACCCTGCGCGCCGTCGTCCACATCCCCCTCCTCGGCACCGAGGCTCCCGAAGGCGCCCTGGAGTGGGCTGCCCTCACACGCGCGGACACGGAACCGGTCTTCGAGCAGGTGCCCTTCGCGCACCCCTTGTGGGTGCTCTACTCCTCGGGCACGACGGGCCTGCCCAAAGCGATCGTCCAGTCCCAGGGCGGCATCCTCGTCGAGCACCTCAAGCAGCTCGGCCTGCACTGCGACCTCGGCCCCGAGGACCGTTTCTTCTGGTACACCTCCACGGGCTGGATGATGTGGAACTTCCTCGTCTCCGGCCTCCTCACGGGCACGACCGTCGTCCTGTACGACGGCAGCCCCGGCTATCCCGACACGGGCGCCCAGTGGCGGATCGCCGAACGCACGGGCGCCACGTTCTACGGCACCTCGGCCGCGTATGTCATGGCCTGCCGCAAGGCCGACGTGCACCCAGGACGCGACTCCGACCTCTCCCAGGTGCAGTGCGTGGCCACCACCGGCTCTCCGCTCCCGCCCGACGGCTTCCGCTGGCTGCACGACGAGGTCCGCGAAGACCTCTGGATCGCCTCCGTCAGCGGCGGCACGGACGTGTGCTCGTGCTTCGCGGGCGCCGTACCGACCCTGCCCGTCCACATCGGCGAGCTCCAGGCGCCGAGCCTGGGCACCGACCTGCAGTCCTGGGACCCGAGCGGCAAGCCCCTGATCGACGAGGTGGGCGAGCTCGTCGTCACCAACCCCATGCCGTCGATGCCGATCCACTTCTGGAACGACCCCGACGGAAGCCGCTATCACGACAGCTACTTCGACACCTATCCCGGGGTGTGGCGGCACGGTGACTGGATCACCCTCACCTCGCGCGGCTCGGTCGTCATCCACGGCCGCTCCGACTCGACGCTCAACCGCCAGGGCGTCCGCATGGGCTCGGCCGACATCTACGAGGCCGTGGAGCGGCTCCCCGAGATCAAGGAATCCCTGGTCATCGGCATCGAGCAGCCCGACGGCGGCTACTGGATGCCACTGTTCGTGCACCTGGCTCCGGGAGCCGTCCTCGACCAGGCGCTCCTGGACCGCATCAAGCAGACCATCCGCGAAAACCTCTCTCCCCGCCATATTCCGGACGAGGTCATCGAGGTCCCCGGCATCCCGCACACCCTCACCGGCAAGCGCATCGAGGTCCCCGTCAAGCGCCTCCTCCAGGGCACCCCGCTGGAGAAGGCGGTCAACCCGGGCTCCATCGACAACCTCGACCTGCTCCACTTCTACGAGGACCTGGCCCGCAAACGCGCCTGACGGGGCCGGTCCACCACCGTAGGCACGGCTCGGAGATTCCCTGGCCCAGGGCAGCACCAGCCTACTCACGGTCACCGCGACTATCGCCGCCCGACCGGGAAGCTAGGCCTGTTTTGGCATCTTCATCGCTCTGACCTGCACAATCCATCACCGACTGGTTCGAGGATGCTTCACTCGACCCCTCATTGTCAGTGTCGCCGGTTACCGTGAGTGAGCAATGATCGACTGCGCACAGGGGGAAAGATGGCGCACACCGACCACCAGACGATGCGACGCGTTCTGCGCCGCGAAATCGCCGGCACCATCGGCCTGCTCACCGACGAACACGACTTCCGCGCCATGCGGCGCTACCGCAGCTTCACCTTCGACGACCATGCGACCTACCTTCAGCGGGTCGAAGACCTCCTGAGGACCCGCGCCGCACAGGGCAGCCATACCACCGTGGCCCTCTTCGACCCTCAGGAATACGCCGAGTTCTGCGAGGAGACGGGCCTCAACCCGGACATCCCGTCCAGCCGCACACGCTTCACCGCCGAACTCGGCAACACCGGTCCGGCGCTCCCGTACGAGGGCCAGCCCCTCACCGACCTCGTACCCGCCCTCGTGGACGAGGCCGTTCGCCAGGCCACCTGGGAGTACGCGACCACCCTCCTCGCCCGCCTCGGCACCTGCGGTTCCTGCCGAGAGGACATCGGCCGCGCGGCCTTCACCCGCGCCTCGGACCTCCTCGTCCGGATCCTCGACACAGCCCGGCCGGGCGAACACCACCTCGTCTGCAGCATCACCGGCACCCCGGGAACCCTCGTCGCCGTCCTCCACTCCGACGAGGACACCGATGGAGCCGTACAACTCGACGAGGCCGAGGCCCTCGAATTCACCACGGTCCTAGCACTAGGCATCGCCACCCAGTGCCCCGGCGGACTTGTCATGCGTACGAGCGCCCCCGGAACCACCGACCGCATCTACGGCTGGCGCCTACGCGGCGACGGCCTCGAACCCCTCACCGCCGGAGAGGTCTTCGACGCCTACTGCACCGACATCGAATCCGGCGATCTGATCTCCCCGGAATCGGACGTCGACTACTGCGTGCCCCCCGACCTCGGACCGGAAGGACAGACGCCGCGCCACAGCCACTGAACACAAGGAGGGCGCCCCACCCACAGGTGGAGCGCCCTCCGGAAGCCGTCAGCCGGCCGATCCGATTCCGACTACTCGCCCGACAGCACCGCCTGAGCCGCGGCACGTGCCTCTTCGGCACTGTCCGCGGCCCGCGCGGCGGCGGCGGCACGTTCGCACTGAGCCAGCGTGTACTTGGCCAACGCTGCTCGGACATAAGGAAGAGACGCCGCACCCATGGAAAGGGAGGTGACGCCGAGACCGGTCAGCACACAGGCGAGCAGCGGGTCGGACGCGGCCTCACCACAGACACCACAGCTCTTGCCCTCGGCCTTCGCCGCCTCGGCGGACAGCGCGACCAGGTCGAGCAGCGCGGGCTGCCACGGATCCTGCAGCCGGGACACCGCACCCACCTGACGGTCGGCGGCAAAGGTGTACTGCGCGAGGTCGTTGGTCCCCAGCGACAGGAACTCGACCTCCTGCAGAATCGACCGCGCCCGCAGCGCGGCCGAGGGAATCTCCACCATCGCGCCGAACTTCGCCCGCAGCCCGGCCGCACGGCAGGCGTCGGCGAATGCCTTGGCGTCGGCACGGTCCGCCACCATCGGGGCCATGACCTCGAGGTAGACCGGCAGCCCCTCGGCGGCCTTCGCGAGCGCCGTCAGCTGGGTGCGCAACACGTCAGGGTGGTCCAGCAGTGTCCGCAGACCACGCACGCCCAGCGCCGGGTTCGGCTCGTCGGACGGCGTCAGGAAGTCCAGCGGCTTGTCCGCGCCCGCGTCCAGCACACGGACGACCACACGCCCCTCGGGGAACGCCTCGAGGACCTGGCGATACGCCTCGACCTGCTTCTCCTCGGACGGAGCGTTCTTGCTGTCGTCGAGGAAGAGGAACTCGGTACGGAAGAGTCCGACACCCTCGGCCCCCGCCTCGACCGCGGCGGGTACGTCCGCCGGACCCCCCACGTTGGCCAGCAGCGGCACCTTGTGACCGTCGGCAGTGGCACCCGGACCCGTCGACGCGGCGAGCGCGGCCTTGCGCTCGGCGGCAGCGGCCTCCAGCTCGGCCTTCTTCTCGTCACTCGGATTCACGAAGATGTCACCGGTGCTGCCGTCGACAGCGATGACCGTGCCCTCGGCCAGCTCACCGGCACCCGGCAGCGCCACGACGGCCGGCACACCGAGCGCCCGCGCCAGAATCGCGCTGTGGCTGGTCGGTCCACCCTCCTCGGTGACGAAACCCAGAACGAGCGTCGGATCCAGCAGAGCGGTGTCGGCGGGCGCGAGATCACGCGCCACCAGTACATAGGGCTCGTCACTGTCCGGGACACCCGGCATGGGCACCCCGAGCAGACGGGCGACGATACGATTCCGCACGTCGTCGAGGTCCGCGACGCGGCCGGCCAGGTACTCACCTGCGCCCGCCAGGAGCTCGCGGTAGGCGGCGAACGCGTCGTACACGGCACGCTCGGCCGTGCTGCCGACGGCGATACGCCGGTCCACATCGGCCATCAGCTCGGGGTCCTGGGCCATCATGGCCTGCGCTTCGAGCACGGCCTGGGCTTCGCCCCCCGCCAGATTGCCGCGCGCCATCAGGTCGGCCGCCACAGCCTCCACAGCCTTGCGGGCACGCCCCTGTGCGCGCTCCGCGTCCTCCGCCGGTATCTGCTTGGCAGGCGGCTCAAGCACCGCCGTCCCCATGTGCCGAACCTCGCCGATCGCCACACCGTGGCTCACGCCGACGCCTCGCAGCGTTGTCTCCATTTCACCCGTCTCCGGTAGTGCGGCAGGTCCCGCCGCCGCGGTGGTTGTCATCCCTACGTGCCGTCCTAGGACGGCTCCGACGTCACTTCCAGAGGAAGAGACTGTCGCCGGCCTTCACATCGCCGTTGTCACGGAGTTCGGAGAGGGCCTCGGCCGTGGCCTCCAGCGCCACAACCGGGCAGACCGCGGACTTGCCAGCGGCCTCGACGGCGGCCGGGTTCCAGCGCACGATCGCCTGACCGCGCGTGACGGTGTCGCCCTTGTTCACCAGCAGCTCGAAACCCTCCCCGTTGAGCTGCACGGTGTCGATGCCGAGGTGGACGAGCACGCCGTGTCCCTGCTCGTCCACGACGACGAACGCGTGCGGGTGGAGCGAGACGATCACACCGTCGACGGGTGCGACGGCCTCGGACGGTTCGCGCACGGGATCGATCGCTGTACCCGGGCCGACCATGGCCCCGGAGAAGACCGGATCCGGCACGGCGGCCAGTCCGATGGCGCGTCCTGCAAGAGGGGACGTCACGGTGGTCATGGGAAGCCTCCCAGGGGTGGAGCTGCGTATATGGGCCGTCACTGCCGCTCTCGGACGACTCTGTCCAGCAGCGTATGTCAGATGAACTGAGGGTTCCGCACGGAAGATACCGCCTGGTGGTCTAGACCACCAGCCCAGTCGATTTGCACCGTCTCCGAGGCCCCGTGTACAGTCGTACTCCTGCTTGAGGCTGAGCGGCGCGACCATGTGCCCTCGCCCGGCGGCATCCAACTTGTCAGATCCTCACTTCGGATCATCTTCTGCATGCCTGCAGGAGGGTGGTCAGAGGGCCGGAAAAACACTGATAGAGTTTGGAACAGCGAAGGGAAACTGCCCGGAGGAAAGCCCGAGAGGGTGAGTACAAAGGAAGCGTCCGTTCCTTGAGAACTCAACAGCGTGCCAAAAATCAACGCCA
>NZ_JBICWQ010000009.1:0-253752 GCF_043199815.1 Streptomyces sp. NPDC048523
ATCGTCCGACATGACAGGCGAGAACCAGGGCATTTCCATTGCCATGGGACCCCCGGGCTTCCGCAACCCTCGGGCCTATCCTCGGTCGCTCTTAGGCGCGGCCTTGCTCGTCGCGTTCACCGGCACCACCGCCCAGGCCCAGGCCCAGGCCCAGGACCAGGACCAGGACCAGGATCACGACCAGGCTCAGGCCCAGTCCCGTCCCGACGACTCCCCAACCCGGCGTGTGAGCACGGCAGCCGACGGCAGTCAGGCCGACGGGGCGTCGGAGGACGCCGCGGTCAGCGCCGACGGCCGCCACGTCGCGTTCGTGTCCGCCGCACCGAGCTTCGGCTGCGCGGACTTCACCCCGTGCCTGCTGGTGAAGCACACGACGGACGGCGGGGTCACGAAGATCGACCTCGGCAGCGGCAACACCTACGACTCACCGATACCGAGCGCCGACGGAAGCCGTATCGCCTTCTCCGCCGGTACCCGCTTCCAGGCTCCTTACCTGTACGACAGCGCCACCGGCCGTTCGGAGCGGCTGTGGCCCCAAGACCCGCCCGGCCTGGCCGAGGTGGGCGGCGCCCAGTCGATCAGCCCCGACGGCACGCACGTCGCGTACACCGTCGGAGGCCGCAACGGAGGCCAGACCGCGCGGCTGCTGTACGCCCGTGACACGGAGACCGGCACCGAGGAGCTGATCTCGCCCGCCGAGGAGGGCAACAAGACCAAGGCCTCGGTGAGCGGTGACGGCAATCGGGTCGCCTACTCGCTCCAGGGGGGCGCCGAGGGCAACGACCCGAACGAAGTCTTCGTCAAGGACCGGGCGACGGGCGAGCGCATCCGCGTCGGCGCGGACCTCGGTGTCGCCCATCTGATCCGGATCACGGCGGACGGCCGCCGGGTCCTCCTCAACGCCAACACCGGGGTGTACGTCCACGACCTGAGCACGGGCACCTCGCGACGGGTGGCCGACGGAACCGCCTCCTCGGCCACGGCGGACGGCCGGTACGCCGTCGTCACGGGCGCGGACGGCGTGCGGGTGCGTGACTTGCGGACCGGGCTGCGAGGAGCCGAACTCCCGTTGACCGCCACGGTGATGGGCGACTCGCTGGCCGCCAAGGGGCGTGTGGTGGCGTTCAGTTCGACGGCGTCCCATCTGGTGCCGGGTGACACCAACCGGAAGTCGGACGTGTTCGCCTTCTCGGGCGGACTGAGGAAGAACCCGGCCCCGATGCCGTCCGTCACCGAACGGATCGGCGGGCCGGCCGGGGCGTCCCACGACCCGGCGATGGGGGAGAACAAGCTCGTCACCTTCACCTCGGAGGGAGACGTCTCCATCAACGCGCCCCTCCGCGTCGTCCCGGTCAACTCCGATACGGAGAAGCCGTCGTCGCAGAGCACCCCCTGCTACAGCGGACGCATGGTGGGCTATGTGGTCCCGTCCGCCGCCGACGGCGCCCCGGAGATCCACATCCGCAACCCCTCGGTCGGCAAGGTCACCACCCTGGACTCCTACCAGGGCGTCCGTTTCACCTGGATGGGGCAGCCCCAGGTCAGCGGTACCTGCCAGTGGATCACCTACACGGCGACCCTGCCCGCCACCGACGCCGACCCGGACCCGCAACCCCGCGTCTACCGCTTCCAGTTCAACGGCGGTGCCACGGACGTGGTCAGCGCGCCCTCGGGCGGTGCGGCGGGCAACCCGTCCATGGACTACGACGGCCGGTACATCGCCTTCGAGCAGGGCGGCGACGTCTACGTCCGTGACCTGGACACCGGCGACCTGACGAAGGTCGCGGACGGCGCCTCGGCCCCCTCCCTCAGCGCGGTCGGCCGCACGGTCGCCTTCCAGCAGGGCCGGTACGTCTCCGTGCGGGACCTCGACACCGGCACCACCATGGCCCGGGTCAGGGGCGCCCAGCCCTCGATCTCAGGGAACGGCACAGAGTTCGCGTACACCTCGGGCCGTTCCGTGTATCTGCTCGAAATCGCCACGGGGAAGAGGCAGTTGGTCAGCGTGGACCGCTGGGGCGGCCGCAACGACCTTCCGGCGGAGCATCCCTCCGTCAACGCCGACGGCACGGTCGTCGCGTTCGAGTCGGCGTCACCCGATCTGGTGGAGGGCGACACCAACGGGTTGTCGGACGTGTTCCTGCGGACAGTGCAATGACCGACTGCGCATGACGAACCACGCATGAGCGACTGCGCAACCACGACGAACGATCACGGGGGATCAACCATGCACAGCAACAAGCGCCTGGCAGCCGCGCTCCTCGCGGCCCTCGCCACCACGGCACTCACCGGGCCCGCGGCGAGCGCCGCGCCCAGGGCCCCGTACACCGAGCCGGTCAGCGTCACCCCGGAGGGGAAGGCGGGCAACGGCGTCACACGCACCGCGGTCATCAGCCGCGACGGCCGCCACATCGCCCTGACGTCGGATGCCGAGGACCTGGACCCGAACGTGCCGCACAGCGGCATGTACCTGCGCGACCCGCACACCGGCAAGCTCCGCTTCGCGGGCTTCGGAGCTCTGGTGGCGGTCCTGAACGACGGCCGGTATGTCTACGCCGAGTACCAAGCGGAGTCCTCGGAGGTGTGGATCCACGACATCGACACGGGCAAGCGGGTCGGGTTCGGCATCGAGATCCCCGAGGGCTTCAGCGGGCGGCCCGCCGAGATCTCCGTCAGCCCCAACGGCCGCTACGCCGTCTACACCCTCCAGGAGACCGCCGGGAACACCGACGTGGTCTTCCTGCGCGACCGCATCAAGGGCACCACCGAGCGCATCAGCCACCCCCGGCCCACCTGGGAGCCGCGCAACGCCTCCCGGCCGACGGTCAGCGACGACGGGCGCCGGATCGTCTACCAGTACAACTACGCCAACGGCCCGCGCGGCGACGACTGGGGCGACGTCTGGATGTACGACCGCGGCACGGGCGAGCACACCCAGATCGACCGCTCCTACGACGGCTCGCAGACCGAGAAGGAGTCGCTGAACCCGTCCATCAGCGGTGACGGCCGTACGGTCGTCTTCGAGTCCCGGGACACCCACCTCGTTCCCGACGACACCGACGTGAGCTGGAACGTGTTCGTGCACACCCTTGGCACCGGCACCAACCAGCGCATCCACGGCACCCAGGGCGGTCGCGGCGAGGTCTACACCCGGAACGCGGCGATCAGCGCCGACGGCCGCTATCTCACGTTCATGTCGAAGGTGGTCGAGCCCGGCAGCCAGTACGGCGAGGAGTACCCCGTCTATCTGCGGGACCTGAAGAAGGGCACCACCGTCCTCGTCACCCCGGACACCACCGGCGGCACCGCGACGGCCGACGTCCTGCCCGGCCGGATCGCCGACGGCGCCCGCCGGATCCTCTTCCAGTCCTCCGACCCGACGCTGATCCCGGCAGGCGACACCAACGACGGCACCGACGCGTTCGTACGCCACCTGCGATGACCAGCACAGTGTTCGCATCCTGAGACGGACGGTGAGCGCGGGGGCGGTCTGTGCCAGACTGCCTCCGTGCTCTCGTTCGCCACGATTATTGGCAGCAGGCGCGCCGGTCCGCAGTGACCGCCACGTACGACCAGGTACGGGCGGACACCGTCGTCCTCGACCCGCGCGCAGACCTCTCGCACCCGCGAGGGGTTTTTCGCATTTCTGGCCCACCCGCAGCCGGAGGCGAGAGCGCGAGGGAGTATGTGGGGGCGGTGGAGCCGGTCATTCCGGTACGACCGAGACCAAGATCCTCAGGAGCCTTGAGACCATGACCGCAACCAGCGAGCTCGACGATCAGTTCCACGTCTTCGACACCACCCTGCGCGACGGCGCCCAGCGGGAGGGCATCAACCTCACCGTCGCGGACAAGCTGGCCATCGCACGGCACCTGGACGACTTCGGCGTGGGCTTCATCGAGGGCGGCTGGCCCGGCGCCAACCCACGGGACACCGAGTTCTTCGCCCGCGCCCGGCAGGAGATCGACTTCAAGCACGCCCAGCTCGTCGCCTTCGGTGCGACCCGCCGGGCGGGCGCCAAGGCGTCCGAGGACCCGCAGGTCAAGGCCCTCCTGGACTCCGGCGCGGCCGTGATCACCCTGGTCGCCAAGTCGCACGACCGCCATGTCGAGCTCGCGCTGCGGACCACGCTCGACGAGAACCTGGAGATGGTCCGCGACACGGTCTCGTACCTGGTGTCGCAGGACCGCCGGGTCTTCGTCGACTGCGAGCACTTCTTCGACGGCTACCGCGCCAACCCGGAGTACGCGAAGGCCGTCGTACGGGCGGCCTCGGAGGCCGGCGCCTCCGTCGTCATCCTCTGCGACACCAACGGCGGCATGCTCCCGGCGCAGGTCCAGGCGGTCGTCGCGACCGTCCTCGCGGACACCGGCGCCCGCCTCGGCATCCACGCCCAGGACGACACCGGCTGCGCGGTCGCCAACACCCTCGCCGCCGTGGACGCGGGCGCGACCCACGTCCAGTGCACGGCGAACGGCTACGGCGAGCGCGTCGGCAACGCGAACCTCTTCCCGGTCGTCGCGGCCCTGGAGCTCAAGTACGGCAAGAAGGTCCTCCCCGACGGCAAGCTCCGCGAGATGACGCGGATCTCCCACGCCATCGCCGAGGTCGTCAACCTCATCCCCTCCACCCACCAGCCCTACGTCGGCGTCTCCGCCTTCGCCCACAAGGCCGGCCTGCACGCCTCCGCGATCAAGGTCGACCCGGACCTCTACCAGCACATCGACCCCGAGCAGGTCGGCAACACCATGCGCATGCTGGTCTCCGACATGGCGGGCCGCGCCTCGATCGAGCTCAAGGGCAAGGAACTCGGCATCGACCTCGGCGGCGACCGCGAGCTGGTCGGCCGGGTCGTCGAGCGCGTCAAGGAACGCGAGCTCAGGGGCTACACGTACGAGGCCGCCGACGCCTCCTTCGAACTCCTGCTCCGTGCCGAGGTGCAGGGCAAGCCCCTCAAGTACTTCGGCGTCGAGTCCTGGCGCGCGATCGTGGAGGACCGCCCCGACGGCACCCACGCCAACGAGGCCACGGTCAAGCTCTTCGCCAAGGGCGAGCGCATCGTCGCCACGGCGGAGGGCAACGGCCCGGTCAACGCCCTCGACCGCACCCTGCGCGTGGCCCTGGAGAAGATCTACCCCCAGCTCGCCAAGCTCGACCTCGTCGACTACAAGGTCCGCATCCTGGAGGGCGTCCACGGCACCTCCTCCACGACCCGCGTCCTGATCTCCACGTCCGACGGCACGGGCGAGTGGTCGACGGTGGGCGTCGCGGAGAACGTGATCGCGGCGTCCTGGCAGGCGCTGGAGGACGCGTATACGTACGGCCTCCTCCGCGCGGGCGTGGAGCCGGCCGAGTAACCCTCAGATGTGCTCGTCCCGCCGAGCGAGCCCGAGGAACGCGGCCCAAGTGCCGGGCGCCACCGTGAGGTTGGCCGCCTTGCTCGCCGACGGAGTCCTCCGCGTGGAGGTCCACGACAGCGGCCCGGGCGAGATCCGCGTCCCTGATCCGGTGCCCGAGTCGGAACGCGGCCGTGGGCTGCTGCTCGTGGCCGCGCTGGCCGACGACTGGGGTGTGCGGGAACGGGACCCCGGCAAGATCGTGTGGTGCGACTTCGCGGTCAGGGCGTCACTGGACCGACGTCAGCACGAGTCCTCGGCGAGCTTCTCGAACTCGCCGAGGCTCATCGCCCGGTCGTCGGCCCAGACCTGGCCGGGCTCGAGCGCGGCCAGGTCCGCGGCGGTGAAGGTGACGATGCCGTTGTAGGAGTCGCCGGTCACGTAGTGGCCGAAGCGCAGGGTGTAGTCGTCCTTCGGCAGCAGTCGCTGTGCGCCCCGGTGCCGGGCACCCCAGGCGGGCGGAGGTGAGAACAGCGGGAAGTCGGCGTCTCCGCTCAGCTTCGTGCTCTTCACGGACCACCCGGTACTGACGGGTCCGTCTCCGGCCGACCCGTCGAGCCCGGGCGTGCGGTAACTGTCGTCCCCGCACGGCCTGAACAGCCCGTAGGGGGCCCCGTCCGCTCCGGCCCGGACCCCGGCCAGCGGCAGATCGACGGCCGTGCACCCGCTCAACAGCCCCACACCGACGACGACACCGGCCACCGCGAAGAATCCCCGTCTCATCACCCCAGCACATCAGCCAAAGCCGCGCCGTACGACCACAGTTGCGCACCGATCGCATTGCGGTCGTAGCACCCGCGAGGGACGCGATGGCCGACGCGGTGTCTTGACGGATGTGCGTGCTCTCAGTTCACTCACGCCGTGAGGTAAGTCCTGTGTGACCCCTGAGAGCCGAGGGAAGGTCCATGCGTAGAACCGCCCTGCTCGTCTCCGCCGCCCTGCTCACCTCCTTGCTGCCCCTGGCCGTCGCCCGGGCGGCCGACGACCCGCCCCCGGTACCCGTCGACCGCTTCGAGGGCGAAGTCCCCTTCGCCAACCCCCCTGCGGGCGGCCTCTTCACCTGGGGCAGCGACACCGACGACCAGCCGACTCTCCAGCTCAGCAGCCGAGTTGACGCGCCGGAAGGAGACCAGGTCCTCTCCGGCACCTACGACATCAGCGGCTACGGCGGCTTCACGCACGACTTCGCCTTCGCCGAACCCGCCCACGACTGGTCCGCCCACAAGGGCATCCGCTTCTGGTGGGAAGGACAGGACAACGGCAAGAAGGTCGCCTTCGAGCTCAAGGACGGCGGCGCCAACGGCGAGGCGTCCGAGCTGTGGACGACGTCCTTCACCGACGACTTCACCGGCTGGAAGCAGATCGAGATCCCCTTCTCCGACTTCGCCTACCGGACCGACTACCAGCCCGTCGGCGGCATCGACCACGTCCTGGGGCTGACGGAGATGTGGGGGTACGGCGTCACGCTCCCCGTCGGCACACCGGGCCGATTCGCCCTGGACGGCGTCGAGTTGTACGGCAGGGCCGACCAGTCGCTGCGCGCCTCGGTGCTCACCGACTCCGCGGTGTACCCCGTGCGGGAGGGCGGCACCGCCCAGGTGAAGGTCACCGTCGCCACCACCGGCTCCGCCCCGATCGACGAGCCGGTCACGGTGGCCTACGAGACGGCGGGCGGCACGGCCTCGGCCGCCGACTACACCCCGGTCAAGGGCGAGTTCACCTTCCCCGCGGGCACCGCGTCCGGGACCACCCGCACCCTCCAGGTCGCCACCCTCAAGGACAAGACCGCCTCCGAGACCGCCGAGACCATCCCCCTCAAGCTCACCGTCACCGGCGCCAAGGCCCCCGCCGAGACCCCGCAGGTCGTCATCGACGCGCACGGGCTGCCGTATCTGAACAGCAAGCTCCCTGTGCACAAGCGCGTCGCCGACCTGCTCTCCCGCATGTCCCTGGAGGAGAAGGCCGGCCAGATGACCCAGGCCGAACGGGGCGCCGTCGGGGCCGGGGCCGACATCACCGCCGAGGACCTCGGCTCGCTGCTCTCCGGCGGCGGCTCGACGCCCACGCCCAACACCCCCGAGGCCTGGGCCAAGATGATCGACTCCTTCCAACTCCGGTCACAGGCAACCAGGTTGCAGATCCCGCTCATCTACGGCGTCGACGCCGTCCACGGCCACAACAACCTGGTCGGCGCCACGGTCATGCCGCACAACATCGGCATCGGGGCGAGCCGCGACCCCGCACTCGCCCAGCGGACCGGTGCCGTGACCGCAGCCGAGGTCCGTGCCACCGGCATCCCCTGGGACTTCGCGCCCTGCCTCTGCGTCACCCGTGACGAACGCTGGGGCCGCTCCTACGAGTCCTTCGGTGAGGACCCGGCCCTCGTCGAGTCCATGGAGACCGTCATTCAGGGTCTCCAAGGGGCCAGGAACGGCACGGACCTCGACAGGAACGACAAGGTCCTCGCCACCGCCAAGCACTTCGTCGGCGACGGCGGCACCGCGTACGGCTCCTCCACCACCGGCACCTACACCATCGACCAGGGTGTCACCACGGTCACCCGGAAGCAGCTGGAGGCGATTCACCTCGCGCCGTACAAGAGCGCGGTGGACCGTGGCGTCGGCACGGTCATGCCGTCGTACTCCTCGCTCGACGTCGTCGGGGACGGCCTCGGCCCGGTCAAGATGCACGCCCGCGCCGACATGATCAACGGGGTCCTGAAGAAAAAGCTCGGCTTCGACGGCTTCGTCATCAGCGACTGGAACGGCATCGACCAGATCCCCGGGGACTACGCGAGCGACGTCCGCACCTCCGTCAACGCCGGCGTCGACATGGTCATGGCCCCCTACGCCTACAAGGACTTCCGTACCGCGCTCGTCCAGGAGGTGCGGGCCGGTCGCGTCAGCGAGAAGCGGATCGACGACGCCGTATCCCGCATCCTCACCCAGAAGTTCAAGCTCGGGCTCTTCGAGAAGCCGTACGCCGACACGAGCGGCGTTTCGAAGATCGGTTCCGCCGGGCACCGGGCCGTGGCCCGCGCGGCGGCCGCCGAGTCGCAGGTGCTGCTGAAGAACAGCGGCGGGCTCCTGCCGCTGAGGAAGTCGCAGAAGGTGTACGTCGCCGGGTCCAACGCCGACGACATCGGCAACCAGAGCGGCGGCTGGACCGTCACCTGGCAGGGCTCCTCCGGCGACATCACCCCCGGCACGACGATCCTGGAGGCCATGCGCGAGAACTCCGCGGCCCTGACGTACTCCAAGGACGCCTCCGCCCCGACCGGCGGTTACGACGTCGGTGTGGTCGTCGTCGGCGAGACCCCGTACGCGGAGGGGGTCGGGGACGTCGGCAACGGCCACGACCTGGAGCTGTCCGCCGCCGACCGGGCCGCCGTGGACAAGGTGTGCGCGGCCATGAAGTGCGCGGTGCTGATCGTCTCCGGGCGGCCGCAGCTCATCGGCGACCGGCTCGGTGACATCGACGCCCTGGTCGCCTCCTGGCTGCCGGGCACCGAGGGCGACGGCGTCGCCGACGTCCTCTACGGCAAGCGCCCCTTCACCGGCCGGCTCCCCGTCACCTGGCCCAGGTCGCAGACCCAGCTGCCGATCAACGTCGGCGCCCCGACGTACGACCCGCAGTTCCCTTACGGCTGGGGCCTGACCACACTCACCAAGGTCCCGGAGGGCGGGGCGGCCACACTCGAGGCGCTCGGGACCGCGGCCCGGGCGGCCGAGCGGGCCGGTGCCGACGACCGGGGCCGCGCGCTCGTCGAGAAGGCCCGGCTGATCGTCCAGCGGAAGGCGGCCCTGCGCATGACGGCCGCCGTCGCGGCACCCTTCGCCGACGCCGATCACCTCCTTCTGACCGGCCGCTACGGAGAGGCGGTGCGGAAGCTGACGCAGGCGTACCGGACGGCCTGAGGGGCGGCCGGAGAGGCCTCTTTCGGGGGGCTTCGGGTAGCGTCGAAGTATGAAGGCCATCGCGCAGGCCGTAGTACGGACCCGAAGCCTTCCGGGGCTGCTGTTCGCCCTGGTGCTCGCGGCCCTGGCCGTCCTGGCGGCGGGCGCCCCGCCCGTCTCGGCCACGACGACTGCGGAGGCCGCGACGAGCGTCTCGACGATCGGGCAGGCCCTGCGCAAGAGTCCGGTCTACGTCGATCCGGCCGCCGCGGCCCAGCTGTCCGCCGCGGACGCCGACGCCCTGGCGGACCGGATCACCAAGGCGGACAAGCCGCTGTTCGTCGCGGTGCTGCCGGCGGACTACCCGAAGCAGGACCTGTTCACCAAGCTGCGCACGGCGACCGGGATCACCGGCGTCTACGCGGTCCGCCTCGGCGACGCCTTCGACGCCCGCGCGGACTCCTCGGTCCTGCCGAAGGCGGCCGTACGGAACCTCGTGACGACCGTCGAGGGCGAGGACACCCGCGCCCAGCTCACCGACTTCACCGCCGCCGCGGTCACCAACATGGGCGGTTCGGCCCCGTCGACCTGGCGGTCCGGGGACGACGGCGGCGGGGTGTCGAGCACGGCACTGATCACGGTCGGCGCGGTGCTCGTGGCCGGCGGCGCGGGCGCCTACACGCTGGTGCGCCGCAACCGGCGCCGCCACGCGGAGGAGCAGCGGGCCGCGCTGGAGAAGCTGCGGGTGGTGGTGGACGAGGACATCACGGCGTTCGGCGAGGAACTGGACCGGCTGGACTTCCACCCCGCCGAGGCGGGCGCCGACGACGCGATGCGCGCGGACTACGAGCGGGCCCTGGACGCGTACGAGCAGGCGAAGTCGCTCATGGGGGCGGCCACCAGGCCCGAGGACGTGCGGGCGGTCACCCAGGCCCTGGAGGACGGCCGCTTCTCGCTGGCCCAGCTCGCCGCGCGCCGCGAGGGCCGGCCGCTTCCCGAACGCCGGGTTCCCTGCTTCTTCGACCCCCGCCACGGCCCCTCCGTCACCGACGCCACCTGGACGCCGCCGGGCGGTGCTCAGCGCGAGGTCCCGGTCTGCGCCGCGGACGCCACCCGCCTGGCCGACGGCCGCGACCCGGTGATGCGCGAGGTCGACACCGACCAGGGCCGCCGCCCGTACTGGGACGCGGGCCCGGCCTACGGCCCCTGGGCCGGCGGCTACTTCGGCGGCGGCCTCCTGCCCGGGCTGCTGGTCGGCACGCTCCTCGGCAGCATGATGGCCACGCCCGCCTACGCGGCCGACTACGGCTCCGGTTACGGCGACTTCGGCGGCGGCTACGAGGGCGGCGACCTGTCCGGCTCGGACTTCAGCTCCGGGGACTTCGGCGACTTCGGGGGCGGCGGGGACTTCGGCGGCGGTGGCGATTTCGGCGGCGGGGGAGGGGACTTCGGGGGCGGGGGGTTCTGAGCGGCGGGGTCGACGCCGGAGGGGCTGCATGGCAAGCGCCGGTCCCGGTGATCCCGGCCCGTCCGGCGTCGGGAGGAGCGGGGGCCCGGGGGAACCGCGGGCCCGGCACCTGACGCCGCACCGGACCCGCAGCACACCGCACCCGCGTCGCCTCACCTCACAGCGACGCGGCCGCCGAGGCGATGGCCGAGGCGAACGTGGACACCTCGGTGTAGACCCCGGGCGCGTTCGCCCGGGCGCACCCTATGCCCCAGCTCACGATGCCCACCTGCACCCACGCGTTCGCCGAGTCCCGCCGGAACATCGGCCCGCCGGAGTCCCCCTGGCAGGTGTCGACCCCGCCCGCGGCGTAGCCCGCGCAGATCTCCTCGTTGGCGATGAGCCCGCTGTACCCGCTGTATCCCCGGCAGGTCGCGTCGCTCACGAACGGCACGGTGGCCTTCAGCAGATACCGCTGCTGAGCCCCGCCCTCGGTGGCCGCACCCCACCCCGCGACCGTGAAGGTCCCGGTGTTGTACTGCGTGGTCGTCGCGATCTTCAGCGTAGGAAGGTTGATCGGGGCGGCGAGCTTGATGAGCGCCCAGTCCTTGCCGTCACCGTTGTACCCGGGAGCCCGGTACACGTACGTCGACTTGACCTGCACCCGCCCGCTGCTGGACTGGAGGTCCGCGACACCCGCGGTGGCGGTGATGCCGGTGTTCGCGCCGGTCCCGTTCACACAGTGCGCGGCGGTGAGCACGATCTGCTGGGTGTACAGCGCCCCGCCGCACCCCATGGACAGCCGCACCATGAACGGGAACTCGCCCTGCGCGGCACGGCTGCCGCCGACGACGGGCGAGGGCGCGGCCTGCGCGGCCGACACGGGCTGGAGACTGGCGATCGCGAGCGCGGCGGCTCCGACCGCCAGACATCTCTTGACGACCGTGAGGAGTTTCTTCAAGGTGATGCCTCTTCCGGGTGGGGAGTGGCTTTGACGAGAACATGCCAAGTCTGGGCATCAAAGAAACGCCCAAGTTCTGACATGGGCTGGTCAAATCTGTTGCTGGATTATGGGAATCCTGTGAACCCACGCACAAGGGGTGCGATTCAGCCAAGCATCAGTCGCGTTTGACCGACCACGGAGGGTGCCTGGCCCGGGCGCAACCCGAGTCCCGGGCAGCGGGTTGCCGGATCGGACAGCGGCGAGCCCCAGGCCGAGCCGGTCCTTCGCCGCACGGACGGTACGGGGCGGTCGTCGTATCAGCAGCGAGACCGTCGCCCCAGCGCGGCGCCCACGAGCGCCGCCGGCCGATGGCCCGGCAGGGGACCGGCCGCCAATGTACGGACGCCGCCCTCACCGAGCGGGAACAGCGCCACGTGCTCGAGGAACGCGCCCGGTCGGCCCGGGCGGACGGCATGACGGCCGAGGCTGCCACGCACAGCGCGGTGAGCCGCTCTCGGCGCCGGGCGGCGCCCCGTCGTGACCGCGAGCAGGACCAGCGCCACCGGCAGCAGTGGCCGTGCCGTCCACTTCAGCGCGGCGCCGCGACCATGGCCACGCGCCGCTCCACGCCTCCGGCACCCACGTCCCCGTACAGCGCGCGCCGGCCCGGGTCCGTCCGAGGCCGTCCGTAAGACGCAGACGTACCTCCCGGATCTCCCGGACCGGCGCACCCGCTGATCCCCGGCGACAGGGTCACGCGTTCTTGATCGCGGAGATGTCGAAGGTCAGCTTGATCTTGTCGGAGATCAGGACGCCGCCGGTCTCCAGGGCCGCGTTCCAGGTCAGGCCCCACTCGGAGCGCTTGATCTCGGCCTTGCCCTCGAAGCCCACGCGCTCGTTGCCGAAGGGGTCCTTCGCGGCGCCGTTGAACTCGAGGTCGATGGTGAGCGGCTTGGTGGTGCCGAGGACCGTCAGGTCGCCGGTGATGCGGTAGTCCTCGTCGCCGAGCGCCTCCGCCTTGGTGGAGCGGAAGGTCATCGTCGGGAACTCGTCGATCTTGAAGAAGTCCGCGCTCTTGAGGTGCCCGTCGCGGTCCTCGGACCCGGTGTCGATGCTGTCCATCTTGACGTCGATGGAGGCCGTCGACGCGGACGGGTCGCTGCCGTCCAGGTGCAGCGAGCCGCTGAAGTCGTTGAACTTGCCCTTGACGTTGGTGACCATCGCGTGCCGGACGGTGAAGCCGATCGTGGAGTGCGCGGCGTCGATCGTGTAGTCGCCGGTCAGTGCGGTCAGGTCGGTGTTCGCCATGACAGAGCTCCTTGAAGTGAGGATGTTGAACGTTGAACCACTCAACGCGAACGACCGTAGACCTATTCCGTACAGGTTTCAACATCATCCGAGGAGTGTTGGCCTGATCGCCCCGCGGTGGTAGATGCCCCGGTATGAACCCGCAGCGCAGAGCCTCCGTACCCGCACGCCCCACCCGCAGAGCCGTCTTACTCACGGCGGCACTCCTGGCCACCGCCACCGCCACCGCCACAGCCGCCCCACCGGCCCGTGCCCGCTCCCTCTCGGCCGACCCCTACGACACCCTCCGCCGGCGCTGGCTCGACATCGCCCTCGGTACCGGTTACGACCCGGCACAGGAGCCCTACGCCTCCCGCCTCACCGAGACCGGCGAACTCGCCCGCGGCTTCCAGGCCACCATGGCCCCGGCGCCCACCTCCCTGTGGCCGGGCTCTCCCTACGACCCGCCGGCCGGAATCACCCGCAGCTACAGCCGCCTGTGGACCATGACCCAGGCCTACGACCAGCGGGGCACCGGCTCGACCGGCGACGAGAGCCTCCTCGCGGACGTCCTGCGCGGCCTCGACCACCTCTGCGCCACCGTCTACAACCCCTCCACCACCCGTTACGGCAACTGGTGGGAATGGCAGATCGGCAGCCCCCGCCTCCTCATGGACATCACGGCCGCCCTGTACGACCACCTCACGGACGCCCAGAAGGCCGCGGCCTGCGCCGCCGTCGACCACTTCCTCCCCGACACGATGCTCACCGACTACTCCGGCACCTCCACCGGCGCCAACCGCGTGGACCTGTGCCGCTCCGTCGCCCTGCGCGGCATCCTCGGCAGGGCCCCGGACCGGATCGCCCTCGCCCGCGACGCCCTCTCGCCGGTCTTCCCGTACGTCACGAAGGGAGACGGCCTCTACGCCGACGGCTCCTTCGTCCAGCACACCTGGGTCGCCTACTCCGGCACCTACGGCCAGGTCATGCTCGACGGTCTCGGCCGCCTCTTCGCCCTGCTCGCCGGCTCCCCGTGGGAGGTGACCGACCCGCGCCGGCAGACCGTCCTCGACAGCGTCGAGCGCGCCTACGCCCCGCTCATCCACGACGGGCTGGTGATGGACAGCGTCAACGGCCGCGCCATCAGCCGCGGTCACCTCAAGGGCGACGACCGCCACGTCCTGCGCGGCGACCACTTCCACGGCCAGGGGATCATCGCCGCCGTCGCGCTGCTCGCGGACGCGGCGAGCGAGGAGGAGCGCGGACGCTGGCACGGCCTGCTGAAGGGCTGGATCGAACGGGACACCGTCAGTCCCGTCCTGACAGCGCCCCAGTTCGGTGTCGCCGACCTCGCCCGGCTGCACGCGGTGGCCGCCTCACCGGTCCCGGCCGCCCCCGAACCCGTCGGGCACACCCTCTTCGCCGCCATGGACCGGGCCGTCCACCGACGCCCCGGATTCGTCGCGAACATCGCCATGGCCAGCGACCGGATCGCCGCCTACGAGTGCGGCAACGGCGAGAACCCGCGCGGCTGGCACACCGGCGCCGGAATGCTCTCCTGGTGGGCCGCCGACTCGGGCCAGTACACCGACTGGTACTGGCCCACCGTCGACTGGTACCGCCTCCCGGGCACGACCGTCTCCACGAAACGCCTCCCCGACCGGGCCGGCGGCGAGTGGGGCGAGCCCAAGCCGGACGTCCGCTGGGTCGGCGGCACGACCGACGGCGAGTACGCGGCGATCGGCCAGCACCTGAAGGGGCTGGGGTCCACGCTCCAGGCCCGCAAGTCGTGGTTCTGCGCCGCGGACGCGGTGATCTGCCTGGGCGCGGGCATCACCTGCACCGACGGCGTCCCGGTCGAGACGGTCGTCGACAACCGCAACCTGGGCGAGGACGGCACGCAGTCCTTCGTCCGGGGGCGGGGCTGGGCCCATCTGGAGGGGCACGGAGGCTGGCTCGTCCCCGACGGCCTGCGTGCCCTGCGCGAGGACCGCACCGGCGCCTGGTCCGACATCAACACCTCCAGTACGACCGAACGGCGCACCCGGCGCTGGCAGACCCTCTGGCTCGACCACGGCACCGACCCGGTGGACGCCTCCTACGCCTACGTCCTGATGCCCGGGGCCTCCCGCCGTGCCGTCGCCGCCCGCGCCGCCGACCGGCACTGGCTGTCCGTCCTCGCCAACGACAGCGCGTGCCAGGCGGTCCGCGTCCCCCGCCTGGGCCTGACCGCCGCGAACTTCTGGCGGGCCGGCACGGCGGGTCCGCTCACCTCGTCGGCCGGGGCGAGCGTGCTGGTCCGCCACAAGGGCCGTACCGCTACTCTCTCCGTGGCCGAACCACCCCGTTCGGGCGAACCGCTGGAGATCGTCTGGAACCGGCCCGTGCGCTCGGTCCTGCGGGCCGACGACACGGTCGAGGTGCTTGCCACCGGCCGTCTGCTGCACCTGCGTGTCACTCCGGGGATGGCATGCGCCCCACAGGAATGTGAGGTGGCTCTCACGCTCTGACTTTGTACGACCCCTACAAGCGGCGAGCCCTCTGAGCAGTCAGAACGCCTGCATGCTTCCAGGGTTCTGTTCGGTCGCACCAGGAAAACGGTCCGGAGACTGTGAGGAGTCAACGGCTCGCATTCCTCGCCGGTCTTCGTAAGGTCACTACATGACCGTTTTGGATGAGGCGCCGGGTGAGACGACGGGTGAGCCGACGGGCGAGCCGACGGACGCGCGTGGGCGGGTGGCCGAGCTGCACGAGATCCGTGCGGCGGCCCTGGCCGGCCCCAGCGAGAAGGCGACCGAGGCGCAGCACGCCAAGGGCAAGCTGACCGCACGCGAGCGCATCGAGCTGCTCCTCGACGCGGGTTCCTTCCAGGAGGTCGAGCAGCTGCGCCGGCACCGGGCGACCGGGTTCGGCCTGGAGGCCAAGAAGCCGTACACCGACGGTGTCATCACCGGCTGGGGCACGGTGGAGGGCCGTACGGTCTTCGTCTACGCCCACGACTTCCGCATCTTCGGCGGCGCGCTGGGCGAGGCCCACGCCACGAAGATCCACAAGATCATGGACATGGCCATCGCGGCCGGGGCGCCCCTGGTGTCGCTGAACGACGGCGCGGGCGCCCGTATCCAGGAGGGTGTGAGCGCCCTCGCGGGCTACGGCGGCATCTTCCAGCGCAACACCAAGGCCTCGGGCGTCATCCCGCAGATCTCGGTGATGCTCGGCCCGTGCGCGGGCGGCGCGGCCTACAGCCCCGCCCTCACCGACTTCGTCTTCATGGTCCGCGAGACCTCCCAGATGTTCATCACCGGGCCGGACGTCGTGAAGGCCGTGACGGGCGAGGAGATCACCCAGAACGGCCTCGGCGGCGCGGACGTGCACGCCGAGACGTCCGGCGTCTGCCACTTCGCCTACGACGACGAGGAGACGTGCCTCGCCGAGGTGCGCTACCTGCTGTCGATGCTCCCGCAGAACAACCGGGAGAACCCGCCGCGGGTGGAGTCCACCGACGCGGCCGATCGGCGCGGCGACGTGCTGCTCGACCTGGTCCCGGCGGACGGCAACCGGCCGTACGACATGACCAAGGTCATCGAGGAGATCGTCGACGACGGCGACTACCTGGAGGTCCACGAGCGCTGGGCCCGCAACATCATCTGCGCGCTGGCCCGCCTCGACGGCCAGGTCGTCGGCATCGTGGCCAACCAGCCCTCGACCCTCGCCGGCGTCCTGGACATCGAGGCATCGGAAAAAGCTGCGCGCTTTGTTCAGATGTGTGACGCTTTTAACATCCCGATCGTCACCTTCCTGGACGTCCCCGGGTTCCTTCCGGGCGTCGACCAGGAGCACGGCGGAATCATCCGCCACGGCGCCAAGCTGCTGTACGCGTACTGCAACGCCACCGTGCCGAGGATCTCCCTGATCCTGCGCAAGGCGTACGGAGGCGCCTACATCGTCATGGACAGCCAGTCCATCGGCGCCGACCTCACCTACGCCTGGCCGACGAACGAGATCGCGGTGATGGGCGCCGAAGGTGCCGCCAACGTCATCTTCCGGCGTCAGATCGCCGAGGCCGAGGACCCCGAGGCCATGCGGGCCCGCATGGTCAAGGAGTACAAGTCCGAGCTGATGCACCCGTACTACGCGGCGGAGCGCGGCCTGGTGGACGACGTGATCGACCCGACGGAAACCCGCGAGGTCCTGATCCGGTCCCTGGCGATGCTCCAGTCGAAGCACGCCGACCTGCCCTCCCGCAAGCACGGCAACCCTCCGCAGTAACCCCGCGGACCCTCCGCGACACCCTCGCGGAAACCTCTCTCACGGAGACTGTGACCTATGAGCACCCCTGACATCCGCGTCGAGAAGGGCCACGCCGAGCCCGAGGAAGTCGCCGCCATCACGGCGATCCTCCTGGCCCGCGCGGCGGCCGCCCCGTCGTCCACCCCGGCCCACCGAGGCCGCCCCAAGGCCGGCTGGCGCCGCCTGGAGCGCGAGGGCGGCTTCCGAGCCCCGCACAGCTGGCACTGAGCGCGTACAAAGCCTGAGGGCCCCCTCTCGAAAGAGAGGGGGCCCTCAGGCTTTGTAGGGGCGCGGGGAACTGCGCGAGCAACCAAAGGGCTGCCGCAGACGGCGTACAACCGTCCGAGGCAGCCCAGTAGCCGCACAGCAATTACCGCAAGCGAGCCATCAGCGCGTGCTCCACGAGCGTGATGAGAGCTGACTTCGCGTCCGCCCGGTGCCGCGCGTCCGTCGTGATGATCGGCGTGTCCGGCCCGATCTGCAGAGCCTCCCGGACCTCGTCCGGGTTGTACGGCTGGTTCCCGTCGAACCCGTTCAGGGCGATCACAAAAGGAAGCCCCGAGTTCTCGAAGTAGTCGACCGCCGGGAAACAGTCGGCGAGGCGCCTCGTGTCCACGAGGACGATCGCGCCGATGGCGCCGCGGACCAGGTCGTCCCACATGAACCAGAAGCGGTCCTGTCCGGGGGTACCGAAGAGGTACAGGATCAGGTCCTGGTCGAGGGTGATGCGGCCGAAGTCCATGGCGACCGTGGTGGTCGTCTTGTCCCCGGTGTGGGTGAGGTCGTCGATGCCGGCCGACGCGGACGTCATGACGGCCTCGGTGCGCAGCGGGTTGATCTCCGAGACGGCGCCGACGAACGTGGTCTTGCCCACGCCGAAGCCGCCAGCCACCACGATCTTCGCGGACGTGGTGGAGCGGGAAGGCCCTCCGCTAGAGCTTGCGAAGTCCACTGAGCACCCTTTCGAGCAGTGTCACGTCTGGCTGGCCGCCGGCGCTCTCGTCGCCGCCGGGCTGATGGATGGCGACCAGGCCCGCCTCCGCCAAGTCGGCGACGAGGATCCTGGCCACGCCGAGAGGGATCGTGAGGAGGGCCGAGATCTCGGCCACCGACTTGATCTCACGGCAGAGGTTGCAGATCCGCTGATGCTCGGGCAACTGGCCCTGCATCTGGTGCGGCTGCGCGGTGGTGTGCACCAGCGCCTCGATGGCGAGCTGGTAGCGCGGCCTGGTGCGGCCGCCTGTCATGGCGTACGGGCGCACCAGGGGGTTGCTGGCGCCTCCCGCGGGGGAAGGCTCGGGGGAGCGCCGATGCGGCTGCACGGGCTGGATGCGCGGCGCCGCCGGCTGGTCGTACGGCGACGGGCCGGGGCCCTGCGGCGCGTACGGCTGCTGGCGCCGCTGGCTCGGTGCGGAGGGGAAGTTGTAGCGGTTCGGGTTCTGGGAACCGTCGTTCTGACCCTGGCCAGGGCCGTACGACCAATTGCCAGATGAACCACCTGGGGGTGTTGCCACTTTTTCTCCTCCTCCGACTGTGCCGGGCACCCATCACGCTGTGTGGAGCCGCGTCCCGAAACCTTACGGCCCCGGGACGCCAAAACGCACCGTCTGTCTGTCAGTTGAGCAGGCTGCCCTGGAGCTCTGCACGCAGATCGGGCGTCAGGACCGAACCGGCACGGTCCACCAGAAGGGCCATCTCGTACCCGATGAGGCCGATGTCCGCCTCGGGGTGCGCGAGGACCGCGAGCGAGGAACCGTCCGACACGGACATGATGAACAGGAATCCCCGCTCCATCTCCACAACCGTCTGGTTCACCGCGCCGCCCTCGAAGATGCGCGAGGCACCCGCGGTCAGCGAGGTCAGACCGGAGGCGACGGCCGCAAGCTGGTCGGCACGGTCGCGGGGAAAGCCTTCGGACATCGCCAGAAGGAGTCCGTCGGCGGAGACCACCACCGTGTGGGACACACCCGGGGTGTTGTCCACGAAGTTGGTGATCAACCAGTTCAGGTTCTGCGCCGCCTGGCTCATCGGGCTCACACTAACGCTCCTGGTTGTAGGTGCTGTCAGAACCGAAGCCCTGACCGTTCGTTTCACTGCCTGCGCTGCGGCCCCGCTGCACGCCGCGACGCAAATTGCTCAGCCTGCCCCGGACGTCCTCGGGAGCGCGGGAGACCGACGGGCCTCCCTGGGGGCTGGATTCGGCCGCTCCCTCGACCAGGTTGGCCTTGGGCACCCGCCGCGGCAGACCGGAGGAGGTGACCCCGCCCGCCTTGGGCTTCCGGAGCTGGGAGGCCTGCTGCCACCGCTCGTCGTTGGACGACCGCCAGAGGTCGCCGCCGCCGTTGCTCTCCGGCGCGGAGGCCGGCTGCTCCTGGGTCGCTTGCCGCGTGCCGTTCGAGCCGTTCGCGGCGCTCCCGGGGGAGCCACGGCGGGGGAGCCCTGCGTCGGTCAGTTCATGACCCACGGCGGCTGGGGCCGGCCCCGGACGATCGAAGCCTACGCGGTCACGCTCACTCACGTCAGCGGCCTGCGCAGATTCCGCTTCCGGAGCGTACTGGTCCGGGTAGCCGCCCCGGTAACCCTCCGACTGCGGCCAGTCATCCTGGTAGCGCCGCTCCTCGAAGCCCGAGAAGGTCTCCGGGGCAGCCGCGTGCACCGCCGCGGGCTCCTCCTGGACCGGCTCCGCATAGGAGGGCTCCGGGTAGCCGCCGCCCGGGGAGAACGTGTCGTTCTGCGGCAGGCCGCCGTTCTGCGCGTAGTACGGCTCGTCGTACGCCGGGCGCTTCGGCTCCTCGTACGACGTCTGCCGCTGCTCCTCGTACGGCGCCTGCTGAGCCTCCTCGTACGACGTCTGCTGTTCGTACGAGGCGGGCTGCTGCTCGGGGTAGCCGTTGCGGCTGTTGTCGTAACCGTTCTGCCGGCCGCTGCCGGTGGCGTCGTACGCGTCGGTGTACGACGACTCCGGGCCCTGCAGGGCGGGCGGGCCGTCCTGGCTCTGGGCCTCCAGGGCCGCGCGGCGCTCCTCACGCATCAGGGAGCGGCCGACCGGGTCCAGCTCGCGTATGTCGTCCGGGACCTCGGAGTAGCGGCTGTCGTCGAAGCCGAGCTCCGCGGCCGTACGCATCGGCAGACCGGTGTTGAAGTCCTCACCCTGGTAGTGCTGCTCCGGCATGATCTGCGAGACGGTGAACTCGTCCGCGGCCGGCTGCTGCTCGCCGCCACCGCCGTGGGTGATCGCGTCGGGCAGCATGACCAGCGAGGTGGTACCGGCCTGCTCGCCCGAGGGGCGCAGCTGGACGCGGATGCCGTGCCGGTCGGACAGCCGGCCGACCACGAACAGGCCCATGCGCTGGGAGATCGCGGCGTCCACGGTCGGCGGGTTGGCCAGCTTGTGGTTGATGTCCGCGAAGTCCTCGGCGGTCAGACCGATGCCCTTGTCGTGGATCTCGATCATGATGCGGCCGTCGGGCAGCCGGGTCGCGGTGACGCGGACCTTGGTCTGCGGGGAGGAGAACGTCGTCGCGTTCTCCAGCAGCTCGGCGAGCAGGTGCACGAGGTCGGTGACCGCGCGGCCGTGGATCTCGGCCTCCGGGACGCCGGACAGCTCGACGCGCTCGTACTGCTCCACCTCGGAGGAGGCGGCACGCAGCACGTCGACCAGCGGGACCGGCTGATCCCAGCGGCGGCCCGGCTCCTCGCCCGCGAGGACCAGGAGGTTCTCGCCGTTGCGGCGCATACGGGTCGCGAGGTGGTCCAGACGGAAGAGGTTCTCCAGCTGGTCCGGGTCGGCCTCGTTGTTCTCCAGGTCGGTGATCAGGGTCAGCTGGCCCTCGATCAGCGACTGGTTGCGCCGGGACAGGTTGGTGAAGATCGCGTTGATGTTGCCCCGCAGCAGGGCCTGCTCGGAGGCGAGTCGTACGGCCTCGCGGTGGACCTGGTCGAAGGCGCGGGCGACCTCGCCGATCTCGTCCTTGGTGTTGATGGGGATCGGCTGGACCCGGGTGTCCACCCGGCCGGGGTCGGTGCGCGAGAGCTGGTCGACGAGCATCGGCAGGCGCTGCTCGGCTATGCCGAAGGCGGCGTTGCGCAGCTGGCGCATCGAACGGGACATCTGCCGGGCGACGGCACCGGCCAGGATGAACGCGAGGAGCAGGGCGACCACGACGGCGGCACCCACGATGAACGCGTCCCGCTTGGCCTCGTCGGCGATGCTCGCGGCCTCGTTCACCGCGGTGTCGGCCAGGTCGGTCTCGATCTGGCGGTAGGCGTTGTACTTGAGGGTGTTGACCGCCCACCAGTTCTCGGCGGTGATGCCGTCCTTGGCGATCCCCGCACGGGCGCTGTCGTCCATCGACGGCAGCTGGGCGATGGCGGAGACCATGTCCACCGGGTTGGACGGCGGCGGGACGTAGTCGGGGTTCTTGGCGGCGGCCTCCTTGGCCAGCGCCGCGCCCTCCGCCTGGATCTGCTTCTTCGCGGTGTCGAGCTTCGCCGCGTCGGCCGCGGTGCCACCGCCGACGTACTCCTCGACGGCGATGCCCTCCAGGTACGCGTACGAGGAGAGGGCGACCTTCTGACTGGCGAAGCTGCTCAGTCCCGGGCCGGGCTTGATCAGCAGGTGCATGCCGATGGAGCGCTGCAGCGACAGGGCCGCCTTGGTCAGCTCGATGGCGTAGACCGTACGGCCGTAGCTGGTGATGTTGCCGGTGCCGAGGCCGAGCTCGTTGGCGAACTCCGTCAGCGGGTGCGCGACCTGGGTGTAGCCCTCTTCGGTCTTCACACCGGTGAGCTTGGAGGAGGTGTAGGCGCCCGCGCGCAGCGTCTGGAGGCCTCCCTCGCCGTCCCTGAACAGCTGCAGGCGGCGCTTGAGGCCCGCCTTGTCCGGCATGTCCTGCGCGGCCTCGTTGAAGGCGTCCGCGGCCTCGTCGGTCTTCTTGCGGGCGGCGACGACCGTGGCGTTGTCCTGGCCCTCCCCGCTCAGCAGCGGGGCGGCGGAGCTGTCGCGCTCCTGGTACAGGGCGTCGGCGTAGCTGAGGGAGGCGCGCACCAGACGGGCGGTGTTCTCCGCGTCCTCGGCCTCACGCCAGGTGTCGATCGAGCTCTTGACCTGGAAGCCGCCCATCACGAGGCCGACGATCACGGGTATGAGCAGGATCGCGTTCAGCCGGGTGGGCACCCGCCAGTTGCGCGGGGAGAACCGGCCACCGCTGGACGGCGGCGCGGCCGTCGGCTCCGGACCGGACACAGGGGCGGACGCCGCTCCGCGCGGCGGCGGGGTGAAGTTGCCCCGGGCCGACGGCTCGGGACCGTTCTTGCTTCGCCTCACTCGACCAACAACCTCTCGGAGGGGTCGGCACCTACGTTGTGCCGCAGTCTCTCAGAGCCCAGTACGCCATCGACTAGTGAGTACGTCTTTGACTATTGGGCAGTTCAGGCATTCCAGCACGACGGCCTGCGCACCACCAAACATTGGTACGCGGGGATTCCGCGTGATGTAAGCCCTAGATAAAACGGTCATAAAGAGCGAGCCCCGTCAAATGACGGGGCTGTTGTGAGCGCAGCGAGACCGGTTGGCAACCACGCGTGGCCGTACCATCCGATTCCTCTGCCGAAACGTTATGAACACCGGGGCCGACCGTGTCCAAGGCCACAGCCGGCTCCGGGACATCTACGACAACTGCCGTATGACGCTTTTGATTTGGCAGCCGCTCGACATGTCCTTGGGGCGTTACCGCAGACGTGCCATGAGGGCGTGCTCCACCAGTGTGATCAGGGCACTCTTGGCATCCGACCGGTGCCGGGCGTCCGTCGTGATGATCGGGGCGTCCGGCCCGATCTGCAGAGCCTCGCGGACCTCCTCGGGGGCGTACGGCTGGTGCCCGTCGAAGCCGTTGAGGGCCACGACGAAGGGCAGGCCGCTGTTCTCGAAGTAGTCCACCGCCGGGAAACAGTCGGCGAGACGCCGGGTGTCCACCAGCACCACCGCCCCGATGGCGCCGCGGACGAGGTCGTCCCACATGAACCAGAAGCGGTCCTGTCCGGGGGTACCGAAGAGGTACAGGATCAGGTCCTGGTCGAGGGTGATGCGGCCGAAGTCCATGGCGACCGTGGTGGTCGTCTTGTCCCCGGTGTGGGTGAGGTCGTCGATGCCGGCCGACGCGGACGTCATGACGGCCTCGGTGCGCAGCGGGTTGATCTCGGAGACGGCGCCGACGAACGTGGTCTTGCCCACGCCGAAGCCACCCGCCACCACGATCTTCGCGGAGGTGGTGGTCCGCCCCGCGTCAGAGCTTGCGAAGTCCACTGAGCACCCTTTCGAGCAGCGTCACGTCAGGAGCGCCACCGTTGTTCTCGTCGCCGCCCGGCTGGTGGATGGCCACCAGGCCGGCCTCGGCGAGGTCCGCGACGAGGATCCTGGCCACCCCGAGCGGCATGGCGAGCAGCGCCGAGACCTCGGCGACCGACTTCACCTCTCGGCACAGATGGCAGATGCGCTGATGCTCGGGGAGGAGCCCCATCAGCGCCGCCGGATCGGCCGTGGTGCTGATCAGAGCCTCGATGGCGAGCTGGTAGCGCGGCCGGGTCCGGCCACCGGTCATCGCGTACGGACGTACCAGCGGCTGGTCGCCCTCATCCTCGTACGGCTCCGCGTACGGATCATGAGAGGCGGTGGGCGGGGTCATGAATCCTCCGGGCGGGACAGCAAGTCGATCTGGCTAGCCGTCTGGTGAGGCCGGTGGGGGGATTGTGGCGGCCGGACGGTGATGTGGTGAGACAGGTGGATCCGGTCCAGTCAGTGGAGCAGACTGCCTTGAAGCTCGGCTCGCAGATCGGGCGTGAGCACGGCGCCCGCGCGGTCGACGAGCAGTGCCATCTCGTAGCCGACGAGGCCGATGTCGCATTCCGGGTGCGCGAGCACCGCGAGCGACGAACCGTCCGAGACGGACATGAGGAAGAGGAATCCCCGCTCCATCTCCACGACGGTCTGGGCCACGCTGCCGCCCTCGAAGATCCGCGAGGCACCCGCCGTGAGCGAGGTCAGCCCGGAGGCGACGGCCGCCAGCTGGTCGGCACGGTCGCGCGGGAAGCCCTCGGACATCGCCAGAAGGAGGCCGTCGGCGGACACGACGACGGTGTGGGACACCCCTGGGGTGTTGTCCACGAAGTTGGTGATCAACCAGTTGAGGTTCTGTGCCGCCTGGCTCATCGGGCTCAACTAACGCTCCTGCTGGTGAGTGGGGTTCGGGAAGCTGCCCGTCTGGCCGTTACCGCCGACCTGACGACCTTGTGCGATACCCCGACGGAGATTGGTCAGCCGGCCGCGAACGTCGTCAGGCGAACGCGAGACCTGCGGACCGGTTTGGTGCTGTTGCTGCTGGGCCGTACCCGGGACGAGGTTCGCCCTGGGCACCCGGCGCGGCAGACCGGAGGTGGTGACACCGCCCGCGGCCGGCTGGCGCACACGCTCCGCCTGCCGGACGAGGTCGTCATTGGGTGAGCTGCGCCAGCCCGCGGAGGCCGCGGGCCGCTGCGGAGCTGCGGCAGAACTCTGTGGGGCCGCCGGAGCCTGCTGCTGCCGCGGAGCCTCGGCCGGGGAGGAGCCGTTGCCGTCGGCCGGCTGCTCCTGTCCCTGCTGCTGGCTGCCGTGGAACCAGTTGGTCTCCAACGTGTCGTACAGCGGCGTCCGGCCGTCACCGGGACCCGCGGGCGGCAACGCCTCCGGCTCCTGGCGGACCGGCCGCTGCTGGGGCCGCGGCGGCATGGGCGGCCGCGGGGCACCGAAGTCGGCGCCGTTGGTCTGGGGACGCTCGAACTGACCCGTGGACGCGGGGTCCTGACGACCGGGCAGCGAGTGCTGACCGGTGGAGCCGCCGTCGTAGCCCGGCATCGCGAACTGGCCGGTCGAGCCGTTGTCGTACCCCTGCGGAGTCGCGAACTGCCCGGTCCGGGAGCCGCTGTTCTGCGAGCCGCCGTTCTGTCCGGGCTGAGTGCCGAAGACGTCCGGGCGGACGAACCCGCCCGTGTTCTGTGGGTCGTTCATGCCGGGGCGGGGGAACTCGCCCGTATCCTGCGGGCCGTTGGATCCCTGGCGCGGGTACTGGCCGGTGTTCTGCGGGCCGCTCGTGCCGGGCCTCGCGAACTGGCCGGTGTTCTGCGGGGAGTTGAAGTCCGGGCGGGGGAACTCGGAGGTGCTCGCCGGACCCTGGTGCTGCTCGATCCGCGGCATGCGCGAGGTGGCGGCGGGGTCCTGCTCGTCGTGGCCGCGCGGGACGTCGAGAGAGGCGCGCGGCACCGGCGGCTGCGCGTTCTCGTCGCTCCAGCTCGGGGTGCGGGGCTGCTGGTCGCCGCCGGGCAGCTCGGCCCGCGGACCACCGCGGCCCGGCAGCTGCGGCCGCCGGCGCCGGCCGCCCGGCTCGGGAGCCTGGCCGGCGTTCGGGGCCTGCGGCTGCGGGGGTACGGCACCCCGGCCGCCGAAGGCGTCCTGTCCGCCGCCGAAAGCGTCCTGACCACTGAAGGCGTCCTGGCCCGGACCGCCCGTGCCCGCGGCCTGGAGGCCCTGCGGGGCACCCGGCGCCTGGCCGCCGAACCCGGCGCCGGCTCCGGCCGGAGCGGGCCGGCCCTGCGGAGGCATACCCGGACCCTGCGGTCCGCGCTGTCCGCCCGGCGCACCGGGACGGCCGCCCTGGCCACTGCCGGGCAGTGCGGCCCGCGGTCCCTGACCGGCGTTGAGGCGTCCGCCCGAGGAGGCGCCGGTGCCGAGAGCGCCACCGCCCGTGCCGCCGGGAGCACCGCCGAGGGCGCCGCCGCCCTGGCCGTTGCCGCCACGACGGGCCGCGGCCACACCGGCGGCGGCCTGCGCCGCGGCGGGAACACCGGGGGCGCCCTGACTCGACTTGGGCTGCGGCTGGGGCTTCTTGCCGCCCTGGGCGACATCGACGGGCAGCATGACCAGCGCGGTCGTACCACCGGAGTCGGACGGGCGCAGCTGGATACGGATGCCGTGGCGCTGGGACAGCCGGCCGACCACGAACAGGCCCATGCGGCGGGAGACGGAGACGTCCACGGTGGGCGGCGAGGCGAGCCGCTCGTTGATCGCGGCGAGGTCCTCGGGGGAGAGGCCGATGCCGGTGTCGTGGATCTCGATCAGGACCCGGCCGTCGGGCAGCGCGTGACCGGTGACCTTGACCTTGGTCTGCGGGGAGGAGAACGAGGTCGCGTTCTCCAGCAGCTCGGCGAGCAGGTGCACGAGGTCGTTGACCACGCGGCCGGCGACCTCGGTCGTCGGCACGGAGGCCAGCTCGATGCGCTCGTACTGCTCCACCTCGGACGCGGCGGCGCGGAGCACGTCGACCAGCGGGACCGGGCGGGTCCAGCGGCGGCCGGGCTCCTCACCGGCGAGGACGAGGAGGTTCTCACCGTTACGGCGCATACGCGTCGCGAGGTGGTCGAGCTTGAAGAGCGAGGACAGCTGGTCCGGGTCGGCCTCGCGGGACTCCAGTTCGGAGATGAGCGAGAGCTGACGCTGGATGAGGCCCTGGGAGCGGCGCGAGAGGTTGGTGAACATCGCGTTGACGTTGCCCCGCAGCAGGGCCTGCTCGGCGGCGAGGCGGACCGCCTCGCGGTGCACGTCGTCGAAGGCCGCGGCCACCCGGCCGATCTCGTCCCGGGAGTGCACACCGACCGACTCCACGGACGTGTCGACGTCCTGCGGGTCGGACTCGGACAGCTGCTTGACCAGCTCGGGCAGCCGGTCCTGGGCGACCTTGGTGGCGGTCTCCTGCAGGCGGCGCAGCGAGCGGATCATGGACCGGGCGACGACGAAGGCGCCGACCAGGGAGACACCCAGCACGAGCAGGATCAGCGCACCGGCGATGATCGCGTCACGCTCGGTGGCGTTGCGCAGCTCGCGGGCCTTCTGCTCCATGTCCTCGAGCAGCGAGTGCTCGATGTTGCCCATCTGCTGGATCTTGGTCGAGCTGTCGTCGACCCAGTCCTTGTAGGAACGCCGGTCCAGGTCGGCAAGGCCCTCCGGCCGGCCGAAAGCACGGCCGGCGTACTGGTCCGAGGCCGCGATGGTGGAGCTGCCGTTCTCGATGGGCTTGAGGAGGGTCTCGGCGCTGTCGTCGCCGTAGATGCTCCGGAAGCTGTTGAGATCGGACTCCTCGCTCTCCAGGGCGCCCTGGGCGTACAGCCGGTCGTTCTCGGTGAGGTTGCCGAGGCTCGTGTTGTTGGCCGGCAGGGCCGCGGCGAGGACCGCGCGCTGGATGGAGGCGTATTCCTTGGCGGAGGAGAAGGCCGCCAGGGCACGCGTGCGCTGGATCATGTCCGGGTTGCTGGTGGCCTCGGCCATGTCCTGGGAGAGGTCCAGCAGGTGGGTGATCAGACGGTGGTAGGACTCCACCGTCTGGGTGGCGTTGCCCTTGGTCTCGTAGGCATCGCTGCGGATCTTGCTCAGCGTGTCCAGGTCGCGGACCAGGCCGACGAGGCTGTCGCGGACGCCCTGGAGGTTGCCGTCCTTGCCGGCGGTGTCGATGTCCTCGGCGGCGTTGATGAAGTTGGTCGCGGCGCGGTCCGTCTTGTCCCGGTAGCCCTTGACCGTGATGTTGCTCGCCGTGGAGTTGTGCGCCAGCGGCCCGGCCGACTGGTCGCGCTCGTCCTGGAGGGCGGCGGCCAGCTCGGTGGCCTGCTTGGTCATCTCCGTCAGCAGCTTCATGTTGTCGAGCTGCTGGATGTCGTCCATGGAGTCGTTGATGCGCAGCGCGCCCAGCGAGGTGGCCGCCACGACGGGGAGCGCGAGCAGCGACACCAGGCGCGTGGAGATACGCCAGTTGCGCAGGGCCAGGCGCGACCCCGGGCCGCTCGGACCCTTCGGGGGCTTCACCGTCGGCGTGGCCGCGGGGCCCGAGGACGCCGACGTGCCGGGGCGCCCGGTGCCGGCACCACCGTCGGCCGACTGGCCCGGGTTCTGGGCGTGCTGGGGGGAGGAACTGCCGACATTGGGGCCAGTCCCGCCGTGCCGCTCCGGCTCGGCCGAAGCGCTGCCATCCCTCTTGAAACGTCCCTGCACTAGCGTCGCAACCTCTGGACCAGGCGCTCCTCCGCAGAACGGCGGAGCACGGTGTCGGCGTTGTGGGGAGCGCCCTGAATACGCACCCCGGATGGTTCGTGATTGACCGGCGCTGCCTCCCCCTTCTCACCGCCGCTCGGCGCATTCTCTGCGCCCCCTGTGCGCCGGTTCGATCCCGCGGCGGTCCGTGGAATTCCAGCACAGTGCAGGATCTCCAACAAGGTCCATGGGTCAGACCGTGACCTACGTGACACCACGTGAGGACCGTGTCACCGGGTGTGGAATGCGTTCATGTCGATATCGGACATAGGTCCGCGAGTCTCCCTCCGGGGGGAGGTGTCCCAGTCGCCATGATCAGGAGCGGAATGATGGCTTCAGGGAGTCAATGTCCGTTTCGTTGGGGTGAGTTGCGGCTCGGAATTGTCCGGTTTGCCCATACGTAAGTGAGCAAACTCACATGCCGATCACGGGGTCTTCGCAAGTTCGGGAGGGAAGAGAATGTTTAGCCTGACGCTTTACAAGAAGGCCGCATCTGTCCAACCCACCACATTCGAGGTCGAGTACAACCGTGAAGACGACGATGATGTTCCGCAACATTGCCAACCCGCGGCGCACGACGCTGGCGCACCTCGAGGGCGCCGACGCACTGCAGACCCCGGAGCAGCCGGAGCACCCGCTCGACCTCCCCGCCCAGACCGCCAACCCCCGGCGTACGGTCCTGATGGAGATCCCGGTCTCCGCGGCGAAGTAACCGTAGCGCGCCCGGATCACCGCCCTTCGGGCAGGTGGCCCGGGCGTATTGCGCGAGGCAAGGACCCCTCCCCGCGTTAGCCTGGAGCATCAGACTCCAGCCGGCCGAGTAGAGGGGCGCCCAGATCCCGTGCGCATCGCCAGATTCTCCATCGACGGGAACGTCGCCTTCGGCGCGGTCGAGGGCGACAGGCCGGACGAGCTCGTCCTCGACATCATCAAGGGCATCCCGTTCGCGGACTTCGAGCTCTCCGGTACGAAGGTCCCGCTGAGCAAGGTCAGGCTGCTGCCGCCGGTGCTCCCCAACAAGGTCGTCGGGTACTGCCGCAACTACGCCGACCACGCGAAGGAACTGGGCAACGACGTCCCGGACGTCCCGTTCGCCTTCTTCAAGCCCTCCACCTCGGTGATCGGCTCCGGCGACGACATCCAGTACCCGTCCTTCTCCGCGGACCTCCACCACGAGGCCGAACTGGCCGTCGTCATCGGCCGGATGTGCCGCGAGGTCCCGCGCGAGCGCGTCAAGGACGTCATCTTCGGCTACACCTGCGCGAACGACATCACCGCCCGGGACGTCCAGAAGCGCGAGAAGCAGTGGGCGCGGGCCAAGGGCTTCGACACCTCCTGCCCGCTCGGCCCCTGGGTGGAGACCGGCATGGACCTGGAGACGGCCTCCGACCTGACGGTCCAGCTCACCGTCAACGGCGAGCAACGCCAGCTCGGCCGGACCAGCGAGATGATCCACGGAATCGAGGATCTGATCGTCAACATCTCCGAGGCCATGACGCTGCTCCCCGGCGACGTGATCCTCACGGGCACCCCGGCAGGCGTCGGGCCGCTCACCGTCGGCGACGAGGTCGCCGTCACCATCGAAGGCATCGGCACTCTCACCAACAAGGTTGTCAAGCGTGGCTAGCGCACCCGTCCGCGTACGTTTCTGCCCCTCGCCCACCGGTAACCCCCATGTGGGCCTGGTCCGCACCGCCCTGTTCAACTGGGCGTTCGCCCGGCACCACCAGGGCACGCTCGTCTTCCGCATCGAGGACACCGACGCGGCCCGCGACTCCGAGGAGTCGTACAACCAGCTGCTCGACTCGATGCGCTGGCTGGGCTTCGACTGGGACGAGGGCCCCGAGGTCGGCGGCCCGCACGCGCCGTACCGGCAGTCGCAGCGCATGGATCTCTACAAGGACGTCGCCGCCAAGCTCCTGGACGCCGGTCACGCCTACCACTGCTACTGCTCCCAGCAGGAGCTGGACACCCGCCGCGAGGCCGCCCGCGCCGCCGGCAAGCCGTCCGGCTACGACGGCCACTGCCGCGACCTGACCGACGAGCAGGTCGCCACGTACGTCGCCGAGGGCCGTACGCCCATCGTCCGCTTCCGTATGCCCGACGAGACGATCACCTTCACGGACCTGGTCCGCGGCGAGCTGACGTTCACCCCGGAGAACGTGCCGGACTACGGGATCGTGCGGGCCAACGGAGCACCCCTCTACACGCTCGTGAACCCGATCGACGACGCGCTGATGGAGATCACGCACGTCCTGCGCGGCGAGGACCTGCTGTCCTCCACCCCGCGCCAGATCGCCCTGTACAAGGCGCTGATCGAGCTGGGTGTCGCGAAGAGCGTGCCCGTCTTCGGCCACCTGCCGTACGTGATGGGCGAGGGCAACAAGAAGCTCTCCAAGCGCGACCCGCAGGCCTCGCTCAACCTCTACCGGGAGCGCGGCTTCCTGCCCGAGGGCCTGCTCAACTACCTGTCGCTGCTGGGCTGGTCGCTCTCGGCGGACAAGGACATCTTCACCACCGACGAGCTGATCGCGGCCTTCGACATCGCGGACGTGAACCCCAACCCGGCCCGCTTCGACCTGAAGAAGTGCGAGGCGATCAACGCCGACCACATCCGTCTCCTGGACGTGAAGGACTTCACGGAGCGCTGCGCCCCGTGGCTGAAGGCCCCCTTCGCCCCGTGGTCCGCGGAGGACTTCGACGAGACGAAGTGGCAGGCGATCGCCCCGCACGCCCAGACCCGCCTCAAGGTCCTCTCCGAGATCACCGACAACGTCGACTTCCTGTTCCTGCCGGAGCCGGTCTTCGACGAGCCCTCCTGGACCAAGGCGATGAAGGAGGGCTCGGACGCCCTTCTGCGCACGGCCCGCGAGAAGCTGGAGTCCGCGGACTGGACCTCGCCGGAGTCCCTCAAGGAGGCCGTCCTGGCCGCGGGCGAGACCCACGGCCTCAAGCTCGGCAAGGCCCAGGCCCCGGTCCGCGTGGCCGTCACCGGCCGCACTATCGGCCTGCCCCTCTTCGAGTCCCTGGAGATCCTGGGCAAGGAGACGGCACTGGCCCGCATCGACGCGGCGCTGGAGAAGCTGGCCGCCTAGGGCACGCACGCGTGAGGGGCGGCATCCGGACTCCGGGTGCCGCCCCTCACGCGTCACTGTCAGTGCTGCGCACTAGGGTTCCGGCTCACCCGCACAAGATCCGGAAAGGCGCGTCCATGCCGATGTCCCCCCGCGACTACACCTGGCTGTTCACACCGGGCAGCACCTTCGCCCACGACTCCGGGACGACCGGCGTGATCCACGTGGCCGGGGGAGGGGAGCTCGACCTGCCCACCGGACAAGTCGTCGCCTGCGACCCGTTCGTCTACCTCGGCTCCGGGGACATCGAGCCGTTCACGGTCTCCGTGCCCCCCGGCCGCTACCGCGTGGAGGCGGCCGTCGCGACCCTGGGCCGGCCCGACCAGCCCCCGGCTGCCAAGCCCCACCTGAGGGTGGCGGCCGCCCGCCTGGTCATCCGCGACGAGCCCGCCGCCGCCTGGGAGTTGGCCCTGCGCCCCGAGCAGGATCCCGCGGAGCTGAAGGACGACGAGTTCTTCGGCTACGGCGTGGACGCCGGGACCGGCTGCTTCTACGACGCCGCCGCGGAGAAGGCCTTCCCGGAGGCGCAGGAGGACGAGGGCCCGCTGTGGGACGCCTTCGAGAACAGTGACTGGTCCGGCGGCCCGCATCTGGTCACGTCCCCCTCCACCGGCCACACCCTCGCCGCCTTCACCTCCGGCTGGGGAGACGGCTTCTACCCCACCTGGATCGGCCGGTCCGCCTCCGGCGAGGTCACCTGCTTCCTCACGGACTTCTTCGTCGCACCGGACCCCTCCTGAGGGCCCCCAATCCCCGGACGTGGCCCGGGACGCCGGGTACCGTCGGGTCATGAGCATCCGCGCCGTTGTCCGGGACGTCGACGACACCCTCTTCGATGCTGCGTTCATCGGGGGATAACCCCCGAACCCCCAGCCGATCCGGCGTACCGTCGGGTCCATGAGCATCCGCGCCGTGGTCTGGGACGTCGACGACACCCTCTTCGATTACACGGGAGCCGACCGCATCGGAATGCGTCTGCATCTGGCGGCCGAGGGGCTGCTGGAGGCGTACGAGAGCGTCGAGGAGGCCATCGTGCGGTGGCGGGCGGTCACCGACGCGCAGTGGGCGCGGTTCTCGGCGGGGGAGGTCGACTTCCAGGGCCAGCGGCGGGACCGGGTGCGGGTGTTCCTGGGGGAGCAGCTGACCGACGCGGAGGCCGACGCCTGGTTCCAGCGGTACATCGCCCACTACGAGACCGCCTGGGTCCTCTTCCCGGACGTCCTGCCCGCGCTGGACGCCCTCGCCGCCAGTCACCGGCACGCGGTGCTGTCCAACTCCAGCATCCACGTCCAGGACCGCAAACTGCGCGCCCTCGGCGTCCACGACCGCTTCGAGGTCATCCTGTGCGCCGCCGAGTTGGGTGTCTCCAAGCCCGAGGCCGGCGCCTTCCTCGCGGCCTGCGACGCCCTGGAGCTGGCCCCGCACCAGGTGGCGTACGTCGGCGACCACCCGGAGATCGACGGCCGGGGCGCCGCCGAGGCCGGACTGCTGTCCGTCTGGATCGGCCGCGAGGGCGGTGTGCACGCCCAGGTCCCCACGCCCGCCGGACCGCGCCGCATCGCCTCGCTCGCCGAACTCCCCGCGATCCTCGGCTCGGATACCCGTTTTGGAGCCCCGTCCACCTTCGGGTAATGTTCTTCCTGCGCCGCCGGGGAGCGGGCCGAAAGGCCGGAGAACCGGGGACGCAAACTAGAACAAGATCTCCACCGGAGGTTGCGTTCCAGTGGCCTATGGTGTAATTGGCAGCACGACGGTTTCTGGTTCCGTTAGTCTAGGTTCGAGTCCTGGTAGGCCAGCTCGCAGAGCTCATCTGCATCGCGGAGATCCAGCTCCGCAAAGCCCCCGTTGTGTAGCGGCCTAGCACGCTGCCCTCTCAAGGCAGTAGCGCCGGTTCGAATCCGGTCGGGGGTACAGATCCTTCCCGGAGGGTCAGTCAGGGTCGCACCCGCTGACGCTCATGCAGGATCGCTAGGGCCCCCGTTGTGTAGCGGCCTAGCACGCCGCCCTCTCAAGGCGGTAGCGCCGGTTCGAATCCGGTCGGGGGTACGCAGTAGTTTAAATTGCAATGGTCTATGGTGTAATTGGCAACACTACGGTTTCTGGTACCGTCATTCTTGGTTCGAGTCCAGGTAGACCAGCTCGGACCTGCGGCGTTGTAAATTAAACGCGTGCAGGATCGCTAGGGCCCCCGTTGTGTAGCGGCCTAGCACGCCGCCCTCTCAAGGCGGTAGCGCCGGTTCGAATCCGGTCGGGGGTACAGGACGAAGGCTCTTCGCTCAGGCGGAGGGCCTTCGCTGCGTCCCGGGTTCATTCGAGACCGTATCTCCGTGTCGACTCCTCCTCCTGGGCCAGCCGATGCAGTGCCCGGAGCATCGGCTCGACGAGCACCACGCCCAGCACCGCGACCTCGGCCTTCTCGGCCTCCGACGCCTGTGACTCCATGAACGCCATGTCCAGCTCGGCCACCTGACGCATCAACCGCGCGTAGGGCACGAGCATTTCGGGACTCCAGTCGTAGCCGAGACGACGCAGCGCGGCCGCCGCCACCACCAGGGAGCGGAACGACGGGGAGACGCTCGTCATGGCCTGGGCGTGGGACCACCCCAGTGCCCTGAGCAACTCCTCCATCGCGACCCGCGCGCCCCGCACGAACTCGTCGTCCGCGTCCGGCTCCGGGACCTGCGGCAGCGCCCAGACCGCAGCGCCCAGGCGCATCGTGCGGGGCAGGGAGTCGTCGTCGACGTGTCCCAGCACCTCCCTGACCGTGGCCACCGGCACCTTGCCGACCTGGATCATCGCCCGCACCAGCCGCAGCCGGCGCAGATGGTCCTCGCCGTACTCGGCCGTCGTGGCGTTGATCTGGAGGCCCGGCGGCAACAGCCCTTCGCGCAGGTAGTACTTGATCGTCGCGGTGGACACCCCGCTGCGCTCGCTGAGTTCGGCCAGTCGCATCTCTTGTGCCCCCTCTCGGATACCGGCACTATCCAAGCATTCGCAGTCGGATAGTGCAGCTCGCCAACGAGGGGGTCCCATGCTCGGGAAGAAGGTCACCGCAGGCCGCACGACCGCGTCCACGGAGGGAGACGTGGTCGTCCTGCTGATCGGCATGCGCATCAACCACTTCTGGGCCGTGCACCACTGGGGGCCGGTCCTCCTGGCCATGCCGCGGATGCTGCGGGAATTGCAGCGGGCGCCGGAGCGGGGACTGCTCTCGCACGTCCTGCTGACGGCCTCACCGCGGACGTACTACGTCGTCCAGTACTGGGAGTCCAAGGAGAAGCTGTACGCGTACGCGCACTCGCCGGAGATGTTCCACCACCGGGCGTGGGCGATGATCAACCGCAAGGAGAAGGCGGGGAAGGCGCGTCAGCACGTGGGCCTGTGGCACGAGGCGTACGTGGTGCCGGAAGGGTCGTACGAGTCGATCTACGCGGACATGCCGGCGTTCGGACTGGCGGCCGCGCATGGACAGGTGCCGGTGGAGCGGCGGGGGCGGTCGGCGAAGGAACGGTTCGCGCACAAGTCCGGGAGTGTGACTCCCTAGGGGACCCGCGCCCGTGAGTGGGTCGTCTGCCCGTCGGTCCAGAACCTGCCGCGGCGTTGAGGCCGGTCCTGCTCCGACGGGGATACGGCGATCCCGGCACCCTCAGCCCGTGCGGCGCAGTGCCTCGGAGAGGCGGGCCGCCGCGTCGATGACCGCCTGGGCGTGCATGCGGCCCGGGTGGCGGGTCAGGCGCTCGATGGGGCCGGAGACCGAGACGGCGGCCACCACGCGGTTGGAGGGGCCGCGTACCGGTGCGGAGACGGAGGCGACACCCGGCTCTCGCTCGCCGATGGACTGGGCCCAGCCGCGGCGCCGTACGCCCGAGAGGGCGGTGGCCGTGAAGCGGGCGCCCTGGAGGCCGCGGTGCAGGCGCTCCGGCTCCTCCCAGGCCATCAGGATCTGCGCCGATGAGCCCGCCTTCATGGTGAGCGTCGAGCCGACCGGGACCGTGTCCCTGAGGCCCGACAGGCGCTCCGCCGCGGCGACGCAGATGCGCATGTCGCCCTGGCGGCGGTAGAGCTGCGCGCTCTCGCCGGTGATGTCCCGCAGATGCGTGAGCACCGGGCCGGCCGTCGCGAGGAGGCGGTCCTCGCCGGCGGCCGCGGCCAGCTCGGCGAGGCGCGGGCCCAGAATGAAACGGCCCTGCATGTCGCGTGCCACCATGCGGTGGTGTTCCAGAGCCACGGCCAGCCGGTGGGCCGTGGGTCGTGCCAGTCCGGTGGCCGCGACCAGTCCTGCGAGGGTGGCGGGTCCGGACTCCAGAGCGCTCAGAACAAGGGCTGCCTTGTCCAGAACGCCGACGCCGCTACTGTTGTCCATGAAACGATACTCACGTCTCACTCTGTGAAACGCAAGTTCCTTTTTTCGTGAGACGCGCAACCCTTGTAGGCACAGCGGCCCGCAGACCAACGGGCCTGGCGGCGGGTGCCCGGGAACAGGGGCCACGGGCGTCGCCTCCACAAGAGCTTCTAGTTGGGTCGGCGCAGCTCTGGCCGACCGGAGGGAAAGCGATGGGTAGGACACTCGCGGAGAAGGTCTGGGACGACCACGTCGTCCGGCGCGCCGAGGGCGAGCCCGACCTCCTCTTCATCGATCTGCACCTGCTGCACGAGGTGACCAGCCCGCAGGCCTTCGACGGACTGCGCAAGAGCGGTCGCCAGGTGCGGCGTCTCGACCTGACCATCGCCACCGAGGACCACAACACCCCGACCCTCGACATCGACAAGCCCATCGCGGACCCGGTCTCCCGGGTCCAGCTGGAGACGCTGCGCAAGAACTGCGCCGACTTCGGGGTGCGGCTGCACCCGCTGGGCGACGTCGAGCAGGGTGTCGTGCACGTCGTCGGCCCGCAGCTGGGTCTGACCCAGCCGGGCATGACGGTGGTCTGCGGTGACTCCCACACCTCCACGCACGGCGCCTTCGGCGGCCTGGCGTTCGGTATCGGCACCTCCCAGGTGGAGCACGTGCTGGCCACCCAGACGCTGCCGCTGGTCCGCCCGAAGACCATGGCCATCACGGTCGACGGCGAACTGCCCGACGGCGTCACCGCCAAGGACCTGATCCTGGCGATCATCGCCAGGATCGGCACCGGCGGCGGCCAGGGCTACGTCCTGGAGTACCGCGGCTCCGCCATCGAGAAGCTCTCGATGGAAGCCCGGATGACCATCTGCAACATGTCGATCGAGGCCGGCGCCCGCGCGGGCATGATCGCCCCCGACCAGACCACCTTCGACTACCTCGAGGGCCGCCCGCACGCGCCCAAGGGCGAGGACTGGGACGCGGCCGTCGCGTACTGGAAGACCCTCAAGACGGACGAGGACGCCGAGTTCGACGCCGAGGTCGTCATCAAGGCCGACGAGCTGGCGCCGTTCGTCACCTGGGGCACCAACCCCGGCCAGGGAGCGCCGCTTTCGGCGAACGTCCCCGACCCTGCTTCGTACGAAGACGCCTCGGAGCGCCACGCCGCCGAAAAGGCCCTGGAGTACATGGGGTTGGAGGCCGGTCAGCCGCTCACCTCCATCAAGGTGGACACCGTCTTCGTAGGTTCGTGCACCAACGGCCGCATCGAGGACCTGCGCGCCGCCGCCGAGCTCGTCAAGGGCCGCAAAGTCGCCGACGGCGTACGCATGCTGGTCGTCCCGGGCTCCGCGCGGGTCGGTCTGCAGGCCGTCTCCGAGGGCCTGGACGTCGTCTTCAAGGAGGCCGGCGCCGAATGGCGGCACGCGGGCTGCTCGATGTGTCTGGGCATGAACCCGGACCAGCTGGCCCCCGGTGAGCGCTCCGCGTCCACCTCCAACCGCAACTTCGAGGGCCGGCAGGGCAAGGGCGGTCGTACGCACCTGGTGTCGCCGCAGGTCGCGGCCGCGACCGCGGTGCTGGGCCATCTGGCCTCGCCCGCCGACCTGTCCGACGCCCCTGTCGCCGCTGGAGTCTGAGAATCATGGAAGCATTCACCACGCACACCGGCCGGGCCGTCCCGCTGCGCCGTTCCAACGTCGACACCGACCAGATCATCCCTGCTCACTGGCTCAAGAAGGTGACCCGGGACGGTTTCGAGGACGGACTGTTCGAGGCCTGGCGCAAGGACGGGAAATTCATCCTCAACCAGCCCGAGCGCAAGGGCGCCACGGTCCTGGTGGCCGGCCCCGACTTCGGCACCGGCTCCTCCCGTGAGCACGCGGTGTGGGCGTTGCAGAACTACGGCTTCAAGGCCGTGATCTCCTCCCGCTTCGCCGACATCTTCCGCGGCAACTCGCTCAAGAACGGCCTGCTCACGGTGGTTCTGGAGCAGAAGATCGTGGACGCGCTCCAGGAACTCACGGAGAAGGACCCCACGGCCGAGATCACCGTCGACCTGGAGGCCCGCGAGGTGCGCGCCGAGGGCATCACCGCCGCCTTCGAGCTCGACGAGAACGCCCGTTGGCGGCTGCTGAACGGCCTGGACGACATCTCCATCACCCTCCAGAACGAGCCCGACATCGCCGCCTACGAGGCCAAGCGGCCCTCGTACAAGCCGCGCACGCTGCAGACGTGACGGCGCCCCTCCTTCGGAGCAACTGAACAGGTCGAGTTTCGGCCACCTCAACACCCCTGCCGTACCCCCGATCAGCCCGATCGGGGGTACGGCCGTGTCTGCCTCCGGACGGCCTCGCGCGGCGCGACACGCCCGCTCAACTTCCCACGTTACGGCGGGTGTTGTCGGGGTACGCGTCCCTTGTAGCCGTGACTTCCGGATGTGCCTGGAAGGCCGTTTGAGGCGGCAGTTGCACCCCTAGCAGGCGACAACTCGCCCCAGATGGCACAATCTGTGCATGGAACACGACGGCCAACTCGAGCTCTATGCGGCAGTCGCGGACCAACTGAAGGAAGCGCACGCAAGAGTGCGCGCACTGCAAGTCCCGGAGGGCGTACGGATGGCGCTGACCCGGAAGCTGCTGGTCATTACGGCCGCGGCCAAGCACGACGTCGTCGAAGCGACAAGGCGTCTGGAGGGGTTCATGGCCGACCTCGACGCGGGTCGAATCCCGGAAGAGGAACGCTGAACAAGTCCAGAGCAGTCGAGTTCGTTGCGGCACAAGGGTGATAAGCCCGTTTCGTGTTTGATTTGCGGTATATATCTGCCTAACGTGCGAAAAAGCCTGAGCAGTTTCGTTCGGGCGATGTCTCCGAAGGGGAAGACGTGAACAAGGCGCAGCTCGTAGAAGCGATTGCCGACAAGGTGGGCGGCCGCCAGCAGGCCGCCGACGCGGTCGACGCGGTCCTGGACGCCATCGTCCGCGCGACGGTCGCGGGCGACCGGGTCTCGGTCACCGGCTTCGGTTCGTTCGAGAAGGTCGACCGTCCGGCCCGTTACGCCCGCAACCCCCAGACCGGTGAGCGGGTTCGGGTCAAGAAGACCTCCGTTCCGCGCTTCCGTGCGGGTCAGGGCTTCAAGGACCTGGTGAGCGGCACGAAGAAGCTCCCCAAGAACGACGTCGCGGTCAAGAAGGCGCCCAAGGGCAGCCTGACCGGCGGGGCTTCGGCCACGGTCAAGAAGGCGGCCGCGAAGAAGGCCACCTCCGCCAGGAGCGCCGCGGCCAAGAAGACCACGGCCACCGCCAAGAAGACGACGGCCAAGAAGACCACGGCCACCGCCAAGAAGACGACGGCGAAGAAGGCCCCCGCCAAGAAGGCGACCGGGACCGCCGCGAAGACCACCGCCGCGAACAAGGGCACCGCCAAGAAGACGACGGCCAAGAGCGCCCCGGCGAAGAAGGCCACCGCCAAGAAGGCGCCCGCCAAGAAGTCCGCGGCTCGCACCACCACCGCCAAGAAGGCCACGGCCCGCAAGAGGTAAGGGCACAGGGGCACTCACGCGCCGGGCCGGACTCCGCATCGGAGTCCGGCCCGCGGCGTGTGCAAGGGGGTTCAGAACGTCTGCAGGGTCACCAGGGTGACCTTGTCCCCGGTCATCTCGATGCGCACGCGCTGTCCGGGGCGCAGCAGCCTCAGACCGCCCGCGTCGAACGCCGGCGCGTCGAAGGGCACGGGGGTGCCGTCGTCGAGAAGCACCTGCCCACTGCGGCTTTCGGGGTCGTACGTGTACGCGGTCGCCTGCATGGCCGCAGCCTACTGCCCGGGAATCAGCAACCGCGCCGCGGCGGCGGCCGTCCGGGGGCCCACCCCGAGCGCGAGCGCGGCCCGCAGGTCCTCGCCGGTGTCCACGTCCTGTCGTACGGAATCGACCTCGGTGAGGGGGAGTTCCGCCGCTCCCGAGGCGCGATGTCGGGCGCGGGAATCGGGGCCGAAGGCGGGACGCAATTCCGCGTCCCCCCGCGCCGCCAGCAGAGTGGTGCCGAATGCCGCGGCGTCCGCGAGAAAAGCGCGCGGGAATTGTGCGGCGGCGTCCAGGACCCGGGCCAATTCCAGGGGCCGTAGCGCCGGAAGGTCGGCGTTCAGGGCCGCGAGGGGGCTTTCGGGACGCGTCGACCGGACGACGGCTGCCCCGTGTGCGAGGGCCGCGTTCAGGCCCCCTCGGGGCTCGTCGGGGACGATGCGGGCGCCCAGGGCCGCGAGCTCCCGGCCGGCGAGGGCGTCGTCCGTGACGACCGCCACATCCCCGACCGCCGGGCAGGCCAGCGCGGCCGCCACGGTGTCCTGGGCGAAGGCGAGGGCCAGACCCGGGCGCACCCCGTCGCCGGCGGTGTCCGAGAGCCTGCTCTTGGCCCGCGCCAGGGGTTTGAGGGGGATGACCAACGTCCACTGCACCGGCGTTCCGTCCTTCTCTTCTCGCCGCCATTGTCACTCAGTCGTCACGCGCCCCATCTGGCGGTGTCGGTGGCGGGGCGTACGGTGTTCTCGACAGACAGACGGCCCGGGGTGACACTTGTGCGGCCCCCCAGGCCCTAGAGGAAGGTGTCCGCGTGCCCCGCCGCAGAATCGGCTTCTGGTACCGCCTGGCAGCGGTGATCGCCAAACCGCCGCTCATGGTTCTGCTCAAGCGGGACTGGCGTGGAATGGAGCACATTCCGGCTGACGGCGGATTTATCACCGCGGTCAACCACAATTCGCACATCGATCCCTTCGCGTACGCGCACTTCCAGTACAACACCGGCCGCGTTCCGCGATTCCTCGCGAAGAGCGGTCTTTTCAACAAGGGATTCGTCGGCGTCATGATGCGCGGCACGGGGCAGATTCCCGTCTACCGCGAGACCACGGACGCGCTCAGCGCCTTCCGGGCCGCCATCGAGGCCGTGGAGCGCGGAGAATGCGTCGCGTTCTACCCCGAGGGCACCATCACCCGGGACCCCGCCCAGTGGCCCATGGTCGGCAAGACCGGCGCCGCGCGCGTGGCCCTGCAGACCAAGTGCCCGGTGGTCCCGGTCGCCCAGTGGGGCGCCAACGAACTGCTGCCGCCGTACGCCAAGAAGCTCCACGTCCTGCCGCGCAAGACCTCGCACGTCCTCGCGGGGCCGCCGGTGGACCTGTCGCCGTTCTACGACAAGGAGATGACCCCGGACCTCCTGAAGGAGGCCACCGAGGTCATCATGGCCGCCGTCACCGCCCAGCTGGAGTTGATCCGCGGCGAGAAGGCGCCCGAGGCGGCGTACGACCCGCGCCGCGAGCGGATCGAGCAGCGGCGCCGGACCCGCGCCCAGAACGGCCACGAGGGGGAGAAGACCAAGTGAGCAAGCCCGTCAAGGCGGCGGTTCTCAGCGCCGGTTCATGGGGTACGGCCTTCGGTGTCGTGCTCGCCGACGCGGGCTGCGAGGTCACCCTCTGGGCACGCCGTCCGGAGGTCGCCGAGGCCATCAACTCCAGCCGGACGAACCCCGACTACCTTCCCGGGGTGGAGCTCCCGCAAAGTGTCAGGGCGACCACGGATCCCGCCGAGGCCGCCGCCGGCGCCGACTTCACGATCCTGTCGATCCCCTCGCAGACCCTGCGCGCCAACCTCGCCGAGTGGACCCCGCTGCTCGCGCCCGACACCGTCCTCGTCTCCCTCATGAAGGGCGTCGAGCTCGGCTCCGCCATGCGGATGAGCGAGGTGATCGAGGACGTCGCCAAGGTCGGCGCCGACCGCATCGCCGTGGTCACCGGGCCCAACCTCGCGCGGGAGATCGCCGCCCGGATGCCGGCCGCCGCCGTGGTCGCCTGCACCGACGAGGCGGTGGCCCGGCGCCTGCAGGCCGTCTGCCACACGCCGTACTTCCGCCCCTACACCAACACCGACGTGGTGGGCTGTGAACTGGGCGGCGCCGTGAAGAACGTCATCGGTCTCGCCGTGGGCATCGCGGACGGCATGGGACTCGGCGACAACGCCAAGGGCTCACTCATCACGCGCGGTCTCGCGGAGACGACCCGGCTCGGACTCGCCATGGGCGCCGACCCGCTGACGTTCTCCGGACTCGCCGGCCTCGGGGACCTGGTGGCGACCTGCTCCTCGCCGCTGTCGCGCAACCACACCTTCGGCACCAACCTCGGCAAGGGCATGACCCTGCAGGAGACCATCGCGGTCACCCGGCAGACCGCGGAGGGCGTCAAGTCCTGCGAGTCCGTGCTGGATCTCGCCCGCAGGCACGGCGTCGACATGCCGATCACCGAGACGGTCGTCGGGATCGTGCACGAGGGCAAGTCCCCGGTGGTCGCCGTCAAGGAGCTGATGTCGCGCAGCGCGAAGCCCGAGCGACACTGAGCCACGGGGTCGTTTTTTGCCTCGTTCGCCGCAGGGGTGGGCGCTGTCTCAGGGCACTACCACCGGGTACTCTCAACGCGATATGAGCACCGAGAACCTCCCCCAGAGCCCTGAGCAGCCGCCTCGCAAGCCGCGCGTGGCCGTCGTGTTCGGCGGGCGCAGCTCCGAACACGGGATCTCCGTGGTCACCGCCGGCGCCGTCCTGCGGGCCATCGACCGGACCAGGTACGACGTCCTGCCGATCGGCATCACCCAGGACGGCCGCTGGGCGCTCACCGCCGACGAACCGGAACGCATGGCGATCACCGAGCGCCGTACGCCGAACGTCGAGGAACTCGCCGAGTCGAGCGAGGGCGGTGTGGTGCTCCCGGTGGACCCGGCGAACCGCGAAGTCGTCTACAGCGAGCCCGGATCGGTGCCCAAGGCGCTCGGTGAGGTCGACGTCGTCTTCCCCGTCCTGCACGGCCCCTACGGCGAGGACGGCACCCTCCAGGGCCTCCTGGAGCTCTCCGGCGTCCCGTACGTCGGCTCGGGTGTGCTCGCCTCGGCCGTCGGCCAGGACAAGGAGTACATGAAGCGGGTGTTCACCTCCTTCGGGCTCAAGGTCGGCCCCTACGTGGTGATCCGGCCCCGCGAGTGGGAGCGGGACGAGTCCGCGGCCCGCAAGAAGATCGTCGACTTCGCGGGCGAGCACGGCTGGCCGCTCTTCGTGAAGCCCGCCCGCGCGGGTTCGTCGATCGGCATCACCAAGGTCGACGGCCTGTCCGGCCTGGACGAGGCGATCGCCGAGGCGCAGAGCCACGACCCGAAGATCCTGGTCGAGGCGGCGCTGCGGGGCCGTGAGATCGAGTGCGGCGTCCTGGAGTTCGAGGACGGCCCGCGCGCGTCGGTCCCGGCCGAGATCCCTCCGCCGCAGGAGCACGCGTACTACGACTTCGAGGCGAAGTACATCGACTCGACCCCGGGGATCGTGCCGGCGCCGCTGACGCCCGAGGAGACGGCCGAGGTGCAGAAGCTCGCGGTCGACGCCTTCGACGCGGCCTCCTGCGAGGGCCTGGTCCGCGCGGACTTCTTCCTCACCGAGGACGGCGAGTTCGTGATCAACGAGATCAACACGCTCCCCGGCTTCACGCCGATCTCGATGTACCCGCAGATGTGGGAGAAGAGCGGGATCGGCTACCCCGAGCTGGTGGACCGGCTGATCCAGGCGGCACTTCGCAGGCGGACGGGGCTCCGGTAGCGGGTGCGGGCGGCTAGTCGGCGATCCCTTCGGGGATCGCCTTCTTTATGCCGGGCGCCAGGTCCACCAGCGGCGCCATGCCGTCCGCGGTGCGGTCCTCGGGGATCGTCACCTCGACGTACGCCTTGCGCAGGGTCGTGGTGAACCGGAACGACCCGTCGTCCTGCTTCTCCAGCAGCCAGCCCACGTTGTCGACCTCGACGCCGTCGGCCTCCGGATCGTCCATCTTCGAGGGCCGCCGGACACCGCACCGCAGTATGATCGCCGGGTCACCCCAGCCCGCGGTCAGCGTGGACGCGGGCTCGGGATCTTGACGGTCCTGGTCGTCGACCTTGGACGGCAGTACCCGGTCCAGTTCTCGGCACAGCTTCGTGACGCCCGCTCCCGGCGAGGGAACCGCCGCCGACGCGCTGTCGTCTGCGGAGGAGCAGCCCGCGACGGTGATCAGCAGGGCGAGCGCGGACAGGCCGAGTGGCCGGTGACGGAAGAAGTTCACCGGCCAAGGGTAGACGGGGGCTACAGATGGACGACCGGGCAGGTCAGGGTACGCGTGATGCCGTCCACCTGCTGGACCTTGGCGACCACCATCCGGCCCAGGTCGTCCACGGTGTCGGCCTGTGCGCGGACGATCACGTCATACGGTCCTGTCACGTCCTCGGCCTGGATGACTCCAGGAATCTTGCTGATCGTCTCGGCGACGGTCGACGCCTTGCCGACCTCTGTCTGGATCAGGATGTACGCCTGTACCACGGAACCTCCAGGGCGGCCACGAGGATCATGTGGGGAAAAGGAACGCCACGGTATCGCGTCGCCGCTCGTCGCGGGGAGACCCGCGGGGACGCGGACACCCGTGCCGGGGTGCGGACACGGCAGAAGTTCACGGTCCCCTCGACCGTATCGAGGACACTGATGACGCGCGACCGGGCACGGCACGGCACAGAAGGGGCGTAAGGGCAATGAAGGGCACTGTTGGTGAGCTCGGCGAGTTCGGGCTCATCAGGGAGCTCACCTCCCGTCTCACCACCACCCCGGCGGTCCGGGTGGGTCCCGGCGACGACGCCGCGGTGGTCGCCGCGCCCGACCGCAGGGTCGTGGCGAGCACCGACATCCTTCTGGAGGGCCGGCACTTCCGCCGCGACTGGTCCACGGCCTACGACGTGGGGCGCAAGGCGGCCGCGCAGAACCTCGCGGACATCGCCGCCATGGGCGCCGTGCCGACCGCCCTGCTGCTCGGCCTGGTCGTGCCCGCCGAACTCCCCGTGACCTGGGCCTCGGAGCTCATGGACGGCCTGCGCGACGAGTGCCAGGTCGCGGGCGCGTCGGTGGTCGGCGGGGACGTCGTACGAGGGGACACGATCATGGTCTCCATCACCGCCCTCGGTGATCTGCGGGGCCAGGAGCCGGTGACCCGGGGCGGCGCCCAGCCCGGCGACCTCGTGGCGGTCACCGGCTGGCTGGGCTGGTCGGCCGCCGGGTACGCGGTGCTCGCCCGCGGCTTCCGCTCACCGCGCGCCTTCGTCGAGGCGCACCGGCGCCCCGAACCGCCGTACCACGCGGGCCCGGCCGCCGCCGCGCTCGGCGCGACCGCGATGTGCGACGTGAGCGACGGGCTGATCGCCGACCTCGGGCACATCGCGGAGGCGAGCAAGGTCCGTATCGACGTCCGTTCCGGTGCGATCGACATCCCGACCCAGATGCACGACATCGGGCAGGCCGTCGGTGTCGACCCCATCCAGTGGGTGCTGACCGGGGGAGAGGACCACGCGATCGTGGCGACCTTCCCGCAGGACGTGAAACTGCCCGCCCGCTGGAAGGTCATCGGCGAGGTCCTCAACCCCTCGGCGCTGCCCCAGGTGACGGTCGACGGGGCGCCCTGGACCAGCAAGGGCGGCTGGGACCACTTCGGCGGGGACATCGAGTCGTGAAGCCCCTGGTGCTCACGGTGGCGGGCTCCGACTCCGGCGGGGGCGCCGGGATCCAGGCCGACCTGAAGACCATGCTCGCGCTCGGCGTGCACGGCATGAGTGTCGTCACGGCCGTCACCGCGCAGAACTCCCTCGGGGTACAGGGCGCCTGGGAGCTGCCCGTCGAGGCGGTGCGGGCCCAGTACCGCAGTGTCGTGGACGACATCGGCGTCCAGGCCGTCAAGACCGGGATGCTCGCCTCGGCCGAACTCGTCGAGGCGGTGGCCGAGTTGATCGGCGCCACCGACGCCCCGGCGGTGATCGACCCGGTCGGTGTCTCCAAGCACGGCGACTCGCTGCTGGCCTCGTCCGCACTGGAATCCGTCCGGCGACGGCTGCTCCCGGTGGCCACGGTCGCCACCCCGAACCTCGACGAGGTGACCCAGCTCACCGGCGTCCGGGTCGAGTCGGAGGCCCACCTGCGGGACGCCGCCGACGCCGTCCTGTCGTACGGGCCGAAGTGGGTGCTCATCAAGGGCGGCCATCTGACCGGCGACGCCGTCGACCTGCTCACCGACGGCTCCGTGGAGCACTGGCTGCGCGCGCCCCGCCACGACAACCGGCACACCCACGGCACCGGCTGCACCCTCGCCTCCGCGGTCGCCTCGCAGCTCGCGAAGGGACAGTCCGTGCCGGAGGCGGTGACGGCCGCCAAGGAGTACGTCACCGGTGCGATCGCCGCCGGGTTCGCGCTCGGCGGCGGGATCGGTCCCGTGGATCATGGATGGCGGTTCCGCCAGACGGGCGCGTAGTACACGGGCATGTAGGACATGGCACCTAGTACACGGGCACGGCAAAAAGCCGGTCCACCTCTCGGTGGACCGGCTCAGTGCAGCGAACCAGCAGTGGCCGCGCGCTTAGCTGTGCGTCAGCGCGAGACCTTGCCGGCCTTGATGCACGAGGTGCAAGCGTTCACGCGCTTCGGCGTCCCGCCGACCACGGTACGGACGCGCTGGATGTTCGGGTTCCAGCGACGGGACGTACGGCGGTGCGAGTGCGAGATGTTGTTGCCGAAGCCCGGCCCCTTGCCGCAGACGTCGCAGTTGGCAGCCACGGGTCACTCCAAAGACTTCAGATGCACTTACGGTCGGATCCCGGCACGCCGGGATCGAAGATCGTAGGATCAGGGATCTGAGTGGCACTGCCAGGGGGAATGGCCCGATCAGATCGGGCAACCGGAGCAGCATACAACGACTGCGCCAGTAGAACGAAACTACCATGGTTGACCAGGCACTCACTCCCGGCCCTCTTCCGGTGGACACCCACCCGGGGTCTACGCTGCGTCCAGTCCAGCAGCCCGAGGAGGCGCAGGTGGCATACGTGCCGCAGACATTCTTCGATGCTCTCGCGGTGCGCACCTGGTGCGGTCTGGCGCTGCGGGCGCTGGGCCGGGCGCGCGAGGAGATCGACGCGATCAACGTCTACCCGGTCGCCGACGGGGACACCGGCACCAACCTGTATCTGACGGCGGAGTCGGCGGTCGCGGCCGTGGAGGCCGTCTTCGAGGCCCACGACGCCCATGGCCAGGGGAAACCGGCACTCGCCGACGCCGCGCGCGCGATGGCGCACGGAGCCCTCATAGGCGCCCGCGGCAACTCGGGCACGATCCTCGCCCAGTTGCTGCGCGGCATGGCCCAGGTGCTCGCCGGCGACGGTGGGACGACTCACACGGACGGCGCGGGACTCGGGCTCGCCCTGCGGTACGCCGCCGACTCCGCCCGCCAGGCCGTGGCCCACCCGGTCGAGGGCACGGTCCTCACCGTCGCCTCGGCCGCCGCCGAAGCGGCCGGGGCAGCGGAGGGCGACTGCGGGACGGTCGCCCGGGCCGCCTACGACGGGGCGCGCGCCGCCCTCGCCGCGACACCCGGCCAGCTGGCCGTCCTGGAGCGGGCGGGAGTGGTGGACGCCGGCGGGCGCGGGCTGGTGGCGGTGCTCGGGGCGCTGGTGGAGACCTTCACGGGGGAGGCGCCCAGGGCGGTGCCGGTGACGAGCGGGGCAACCCGGGAAGTCCCCACGGGCTCCGCGGCCTCCCCCGCTTCCCCCGAGGAGTGCGCCGACGCCCAGGCCGCCGCAGGTCCCGCCTTCGAGGTGATCTACCTCCTGGAGGCCGACGACACCGCCGTCGCGCGGCTGCGGTCGCGGCTCGACGCGCTCGGGGACTCCCTCGTGGTGGTCGGCGGCGACGGACTGTGGAACGTCCATGTGCACGTCGACGACGCCGGCGCCGCCGTGGAGGCGGGCATCGAGGCCGGGCGGCCGTACCGGATCCGCATCACGCACTTCGGCCTCGGTGACGTGCACACCACCGGCGCCGAACGGCCGCCCCGCGAGCGCGCCCAGCGGGCCGTCGTCGCCGTGGTGCCCGGTGCGGGCCTGGCCGGGCTCTACGCCGAGGCCGGCGCGACCACCGTGCTCGCCCGCCCCGGGGAGCCGCCCGCGAGCGGAGAGCTCGTGGAGGCCGTACGGCGGGCCCACGCGCGCGAGGTCGTGCTGCTGCCCAACGACGCCGACCTGCGCCACACCGCGGCCGCCGCGGCCGAACAGGCCCGCACGGAGGGCATCCGGGTCGCGCTGATCCCGACCCGCTCCGCGGTCCAGGGCATCGCGGCACTCGCCGTGCACGAGCCGGAGCGCCGGTTCGACGAGGACGTCGTCCAGATGACCTCGGCGGCCGGCGCGACCCGTTACGCCGAGGTCACCGTCGCCGAACGCCAGTCCTGGACCATGGCCGGCATCTGCCAGGCCGGTGACGTCCTCGGGCTCATCGACGGGGACGTGGCGGTGATCGGCTCGGACGTCACCGTCACCGCCGAGGCCGTCCTGGACCGCATGCTCTCGGCCGGCGGCGAGCTGGTCACCCTCGTCCTCGGCGACGAGGCCCCCGAGAGCGTCGCCGACCACCTGGAAGCGCGCGTACGGGAGTCGTACCTCGCCGTGGACACCGTGGTGTACCGGGGCGGACGGCAGGGGGCCCTGCTGCTCATCGGGGTCGAGTAGAACCCCGGGGCGATCAGCTGTCCCGCCCCTCCTACCTCTCCTGTGCCTCCATGAGCTCCAGCATCTGTTCCGCCTCGGCCCGCCGTGCCTGTGCCGTCCCGTCGGCCCCGTCCGCGCCGCCATAGGAGTCGCCGTAGGCGTCGAGCACCGCACGCGCGCGTGCCGCCGCCTCCGCGGGCCGGCTCAGGTCGATCGCCAGCCAGCCGGCCGCGAGTTCGGCACCGGTCCGGGCGTCCAGGGCGTCGTCCCCGAGCGAGGCGAACACGACCACCGCCTCCACCACCTGCTCCAGCGACTCCTCCAGCACCGCCCGGATCGAGTCGTCCCCGGCGTCCTCCGGCACGGAACGGGCGATGAGGTCCCCGAACTGCCGGCGTGTGTGCCCGAGTTCGCCGACCAGCCGCTGCCGCGCCTCCTCGTCGGCCCCCGTGTCACCCAGCGCGGCCTCGCATTCCCGGACCGCGTCCGCCATCAACTCCCGTGCCGTCTCCGCCCCGTCCTCCGCGCGCAGCGCGAGCCAGGCGCGGGCCCGCAGGGAGCGGACGAGGCCGTGCACGTTGCCCAGCTCCCGCCACAGAGCGCCCGCGCGCGCGTACGCCCGGTCGGCCTCGGCGGGCAGCTCTGCGGCCCCGAGCGACTCGGCGGCCAGGTGGGCGAGGGTGGCGTGGTCGTGCTGCTCGGGCCATCGCCGGGCGATCTCGGCGGCCTGCAGGCGCCGTTCGGCCGCTTCCCGGTGTTCGCCCAGCTCGCTCAGACAGTCGCCGAGCCACCACTGAGCCTGGACGACAGCTCCCTCGCCGTGCTGGTCCGCGCTCAGGTCGGGCAGCGCCGACTCCAGTACCTCGGCGGCCTCGGCCCACCGGCCGAGACGCAGCAGGAAGCCACCCAGCTGGTGCCGGGCCAGGGCACCCAGCGTCGGTCCCTCCCCGGCCTCGTCGGCCCAGTGAGCGGCCTCCAGGGCATGCTCGGCGGCCTCCTCGGCCAGGCCCCGGCCGCCGACGACCTCGGCGAGCTGGAGATGCAGCTGGGCCCGTCCGATCGCCTCCAGGTGCGGCCCGCCGTGCTCCAGGGCCGCCCGCAGCGCCTGTTCCGTCCCGGCCGGATCGCCCAGGTGGTGCAGGAGCCCGGCCAGCCTGGCCTCGTACTCCACCGCGAACCACGGCAGTCCCGCCTCCACGAACGCGGCCGCGGCCCACGTGAACAGCTCGGCCGCCCCCTGCACGTCCCCGGTCCGTGCGGCCAGCTCCGCCAGCATCGCCTGCGCCTCGGCGACCCGCGCGGCGAGCCGCACATCGTCCCCGGTCCGCCCCTCGGCGAGGGCGAGCACCTCCCGTACGGCCGACTCGGCGTCCCTCAGGAACGCCTCGTCGTCGCCCTCGTGCACCCGTCGCATCAGGATCCGCGCCCGGGACATCAGCACCGACGCCGTCTGCCGTACGCCGGTGCCGTCCACGGAGTAGAGCGCGAGGACCTCGTCGTACGGCCCGGCGATCGCGGCGAGCGCCTCGGCCACCTCGCCCGCCAGCGCGCGCACGTACGCGGCACGCGCGTGTGCGGCCAGCGACTCGCCCGGGTCGCCCGCCTCCGCGTACAACTCGGCCGCGCGCTCGAACAGTTCGAGACCCGCAGGGCCCAGGTCCATCGCCTCGTGGTCGGCGATCTCCGCCCGGTCCCGCGGATCCAGCTCGATGCCCTCGGCGGCCCGCGCGACCGCCGCCCACGCCTCCACGGCGTTCGGCTGGAGGGTGTCCGACAGCCGCCGGGCCTCGGCGACCAGCGCGGCCGGATCGGGCTCTCGGGCGGTCGCGGGGGCGGGCGGCGCCACCGCGGGAGCGGCGACCGTCCGGACCGCCCGCACGCCCAGCGGCAGCCGTTCCACCAGTGGCCGCTGCGCCATACGCGCGCGTGCCCGCTCGCTGACGTGGGCCGTGCCGTTGCGCTCGTCGAAGCGGGCGGCCAGCGCGAGGGCCTCCGCGCGCGCGTGGGCGGCGAGCTCGGCCGCGGTCCAGGACCGGCCCGCGGGCCCCGGCACCGGCCGGTCGGCCGGACCGAGCTCGACGAGACGGTCCATGAGCAGCGCCACCACGGCCATGAAGTCCAGCCTGCTGCGGGGATGGCCGTCGTCCGTGAAGTACGCGGGACGCTCCGCGAGCAGTTCCAGGGCCCGTGCCTCGTTGCCGCTGAGCGCGCAGAACTCGACGTGGTCGGCGTAGGCGCTGCGCATGCTCTCCATGGACCGCACGAGCCGGAAGCCCCGCAGGTGGTTGGCGCGCGCCTCGTCGAGGCGGCCCAGGCGCAGCAACGGCGTGAGGGAGGACGCGAGGGCCGCGTGCGGCTCGTGGGCGCACGTGAACTCGCCCTCCAGGACCGGCGCCCACAGGTCGAGCGCCTCCTCGTCCCGCCCGCGCTGTACCTGCCACCAGCCCTGCTCGTGCAGCTCGCAGGCGTGGCAGTCGGCCATGCTGTCCCGGTCGGCGGCCAGCCACGCGGCGTACGCGCGCCCGGCCCGCTCCAGGTCCCCGACGTGCGCGGCCACGCTGTACTCGGCGCTGCGCACGGCCCGTTCGGAGTGCCCGGCCAGCCGGTAGCGGTGCTCCATCTCGCCGAGCCACTTCTCGACGGCGGCGAGCGGGATGTGCGGCTGGTCGAGCATGCCGGCCGTCATCCACTTGAAGACCCAGTGCAGCGAGTGCGTCTCGTACTCGTCGAAGTCCTCGGGGTGCTCGTCCCACATGCGCAGCAGCCGCGCGAAGGGGACGAACATCTTGGCCTTCTCGGAGCTGTAGTTGTAGACCTTCAGCTGGTGCCCGAGCGCCTCGACGACCGCGAGCGGGATGTTCAGCTTCTCCGCCTCGGCGAGCAGCTGTTCCGCGCGCGCGTTGCGGGCGGGCCCCTCCGGTTCCTCGGCGTTCTCCGCCATCGCCCGGCGCAGTGCGTCGAAGGCCGTGACCCCGCCGATCCCGTCGACCCCGCTCATCAGCGGCCCTCCTCGCCGTTCGTGGCCCACTCCAGCAGGCCCATGAAGGCCCGGTTCAGCAGCGCCGAGTCCGCGGGCCGCAGCGGCCGCTGGGCCATCAGCAGCGCCTGTCCGTACAGGGACTCGGTGGCGGTGCCGATCAGCTCCGGATCGCCCAGCGAACCGATCCGCCGTACCAGCGGGTTGAGATGGTTCAGCACGAGACGCGCGCGTGGGGCGCTGCCGCGCAGCGAGCCGAGGATGCCCGCCCACAGGTCGTCGGCCCCCTCCTCGGCCTCCGCCCGCGCCTGCTCGTGCCGGGCGTCCCGGTCGTCCAAGTGCAGCGCGGGGACGGACAGCGGGCGGAACGCACGCAGGACCACGTCACAGCCCAGCGGGTCCAGCCTGGCCCGCGCGGCCGCCAGGAAGCCGGACAGGGCCAGCTCCTCGGCCGGATCGACCAGGCCCATGTGGGCGGTGACGGTGTCCGCGTCCAGCTCCGCGACGACCGTCCCGGGCCGCACCGAGGGCAGCGCCTCGACCAGGTCGCTGTCGTACGTGTAGCCGCCGTTGACCACCCCGACGCCCTGCGCGGAGGCGATCGGCGCGACCTGCCGGTACTCCTCGACGGTCCGCGTGAAGTGCACCACCGCGTGCCGCTGCGCGAACTCCTCCAGCGACAGCCGCCCGTCGGTCGTCTCGAACGGCAGCCACGGCAGCATCGTGCGCAGCATGTCCGGGTCGTGCCGCGCGAGCGACTTCACGCCCAGGTGGTGCACGGACAGGAAGGCCGCGAGCCGTTCCGGATCCCCGGCCGCCAGACCGGTCAGCCAGGACCGGATCCGCTCCCCGAGCGCCTCCCGTACGGCGGCCAGCGTCTCGTCCTCGTACAGCGACTCGCGCGAGGCCGTGGGCCGCAGACTGTCGGTGTCCAGGACGCAGCGCACGAAGAACGCCCAGTCCGGCAGCAGCTGTTCGGCCCGCTCGGTCAGCAGCATGCCCTTGAGGTGCACGCGATGGGTCGCCCGCTGGGCGGGACTGACCGCCGAGGGAAGGACGTAGGCCACGCCCCGGATCCCGGCCAGCGGCACGTTCAGTTCGATCGAGTCCAGTGGCGTGAAGCCGAACAGCTCGTGACAGTGCCGGGCCAGGGCCACCCTGCGGGTGGCGGGGGAGGGGTACGGCCGGTCCCAGGGCGCGGGCAGATCGGTGACCGCCTCGTCGTCGACCCGGACGTCGTACGGCAGCAGGGAGCCGAAGTCCCGGGCGAGCCGCAGGACCCGCTCGGGCGTGAGCCACTCGCCGGCACCCGCCCGCGCCACCAGGTGCACGGTGGTGCCCGGCTCCGGACGGGCGTCGTGGGGCAGCGTCCGCACCCGGTACGAACCGTCGTCGCTCGCCGTCCACTCCACGGGCGGCGCGTCCGGCGTACGGGCGCTGCGGCTGACCACCCGGATCCGCTCGGCCACCACGAAGCAGGCGAGCAGGCCGATGCCGAACTGCCCGAGGAAGCCGGAGCGCACCTCCTGGAGGCCCTCGGCCCGCTTGGAGCTGCGTCCGATGGTGGCCAGCAGGTCGTGCACGTCCGCCTCGGTGAGCCCGATCCCGGAGTCCTCGACCCGCAGGGTGCCGTTCTCGGCGTACAACCGCACCCTGGCCGGGGCGTCCGGCTGTTCGGCCCGCCGGGCCGTGATCGCGTCCACCGCGTTCTGGAGCAGCTCGCGCAGATAGACCTTGGGGCTCGAGTAGAGGTGATGGGAGAGGAGGTCCACCAGACCGCGCAGGTCGACCTGGAACGTATGAGGTTGCTGAGGTACCTGGGGTGTCTGTGATGACTGTGAGGTCTGGGAATCCATCGTCGCAGCGCCGGTGGGGGGAAACGTGCACGCGGCGCGGGGTCGGGCGGTCCCGGGTGGGGCGGGGGTCCGCGGATGGCCGGAGCGCGCCATCCTAAGTCCCCAACCAGCCGTCTGACCAGGGGTTTCCCAGTATGTATACGGCAATGTCAGTGGTGTGGTGTGCAATGGATCTCGTGCCCGCGCTGGAAGAACCACTGAAGAAGGTGCTCGGCCCCGCCACCGCGAAGGTGATGGCCGAGCATCTCGGCCTGCACTCCGTCGGCGACCTCCTGCACCACTACCCGCGCCGCTACGAGGAGCGCGGGCAGCTGACCCACCTCGCCGACCTGCCCATGGACGAGCACGTCACCGTGGTCGCCCAGGTCGCCGACGCCCGGCTGCACACCTTCGCCTCGGCCAAGGCGCCGCGGGGCAAGGGGCAGCGGCTGGAGGTCACCATCACGGACGGCAGCGGCCGCCTCCAACTGGTCTTCTTCGGCAACGGCGTCCACAAGCCCCACAAGGAACTCCTGCCCGGCACCCGCGCGCTGTTCGCCGGCAAGGTCTCCCTGTTCAACCGCCGCCTCCAACTTGCCCACCCTGCCTACGAGTTGCTGCGCGGAGCCGACGACGAGGCGGCGGAGACGGTGGAGAGCTGGGCGGGCGCCCTGATCCCCCTCTACCCCGCCACCGCCAAACTGGAGTCCTGGAAGATCGGCAAGGCGGTCCAGACGGTTCTGCCGAGCGCCCTGGAGGCGGTCGACCCCCTCCCGGAGTCCCTCCGCGAGGGCCGCGGCCTGATCCCTCTGCCCGAGGCCCTCCTCAAGATCCACCGCCCGCACACCAAGGCCGACATCGCCGACGCGCACGCCCGCCTCAAGTGGGACGAGGCCTTCGTCCTCCAGGTCGCCCTCGCCCGCCGCCGCCACGCGGACGCCCAACTCCCCGCGGTGCCGAGGAAACCGGCTCCGGACGGCCTCCTCACGGCCTTCGACGACCGCCTCCCCTTCACCCTCACGGAAGGCCAGCAGAAGGTCTCGAAGGAGATCTTCGACGACCTGGCCACGGACCATCCGATGCACCGGCTGCTGCAGGGCGAGGTCGGATCGGGAAAGACCCTGGTGGCCCTGCGCGCCATGCTCGCCGTCGTCGACGCGGGCGGACAGGCCGCCATGCTGGCCCCCACCGAGGTGCTCGCCCAGCAGCATCACCGCTCGGTCGTGGAGATGATGGGCGAGCTCGCCGAGGGCGGCATGCTGGGCGGCTCCGAGCAGGGCACCAAGGTCGTGCTGCTCACCGGTTCGATGGGCACGGCCGCGCGCCGGCAGGCCATGCTGGACCTGGTCACCGGTGAGGCCGGGATCGTGATCGGCACCCACGCGCTGATCGAGGACAAGGTGCAGTTCCACGACCTGGGCCTGGTCGTGGTCGACGAACAGCACCGGTTCGGCGTCGAACAGCGGGACGCCCTGCGCGGCAAGGGAAGGCAGCCGCCCCACCTCCTCGTCATGACGGCCACCCCCATCCCGCGCACGGTCGCCATGACGGTCTTCGGCGACCTGGAGACCTCCGTCCTGGACCAGCTCCCGGCCGGCCGCTCCCCGATCGCCAGCCATGTGGTGCCGGCCGCGGACAAGCCCCACTTCCTCACCCGCGCCTGGGAACGCGTCCGCGAGGAGGTGGAGAACGGCCACCAGGCCTACGTCGTCTGCCCCCGCATCGGCGACGAGGAGGACGACCCCAAGAAGTCCGCCAAGCAGAAGTCCCCCGAGGACGAGGCAGAGAAGCGCCCGCCCCTCGCCGTCCTGGACATCGCCGACCAACTCGCCAAGGGCCCCCTGAGCGGCCTGCGCGTCGAGGTGCTGCACGGCCGGATGCACCCCGACGACAAGGACGCGGTCATGCGCCGCTTCGCCGCCGGCGAGACCCACGTCCTGGTCGCCACCACGGTCATCGAGGTCGGCGTCAACGTCCCCAACGCCACGGCGATGGTCATCATGGACGCCGACCGCTTCGGCGTCTCCCAGCTCCACCAGTTGCGCGGCCGGGTGGGCCGGGGTTCGGCGCCCGGGCTGTGCCTGCTGGTCTCGGAGATGCCCGAGGCGAGCCCGGCCCGCCAGCGGCTGAACGCGGTGGCGTCGACGCTGGACGGCTTCGAGCTCTCCCGCATCGACCTGGAACAGCGCCGCGAGGGCGATGTCCTGGGCCAGGCCCAGTCCGGCGCCCGGACCTCGCTGCGGGTCCTCGCCGTGATCGAGGACGAGGAGATCATCGCGGAGGCGAGGCAGGAGGCCACGTCGGTGGTGGAGGCGGACCCGGAGCTGACGAGCCTTCCCGGCCTGCGCACGGCCCTGGAGGCGCTTGTGGACGAGGAGAGGGAGCAGTACCTGGAAAAGGGCTGAGAAACTGGATCCGTAACCACCCACGAACAAGGACCGAAGATGACGCGCGTGATCGCGGGCAGAGCCGGCGGACGCCGCCTGGCCGTCCCGCCGGGCAACGGAACCCGGCCCACCTCCGACCGGGCGCGCGAAGGTCTCTTCTCCACCTGGCAGTCCCTCCTCGGCGGCCCCCTGGCAGGTGAACGGGTCCTGGACCTCTACGCCGGATCGGGCGCGGTCGGCCTGGAAGCCCTCTCCCGCGGCGCGAGCCACACCCTCCTGGTCGAGGCCGACGCGCGAGCCGCCCGCACCATCCGCGAGAACGTCAAAAACCTCGGCCTGCCCGGCGCCGAGGTCCGCGCGGGCAAGGCCGAACAGATCATCCAGCAAGGGACGCCGGCACAGCCGTACGACCTCGTCTTCCTGGACCCGCCGTACCGGGTCACGGATCACGATCTTCGCGAGATTCTGCTCACACTCCGCACGGAACACTGGCTCGCACCGGAGGCCCTCGTCACCGTGGAGCGCAGCACCAGAGGCGGAGAGTTCCACTGGCCGCCCGGATTCGACGCGGTCAAGGCCCGTCGCTACGGCGAGGGAACGTTTTGGTACGGTCGCGCCGCCTCTACGTGCGAAGACGCACGATGACCGGACCGGAGAGCGAGGGATCTCAAGTGCGCCGCGCCGTCTGTCCCGGGTCGTTCGACCCGATCACCAACGGACACCTCGACATCATCTCCCGCGCCTCCAGACTGTACGACGAGGTCTACGTCGCGGTGATGATCAACAAGTCCAAGAAGGGCCTGTTCGAGATCGACGAACGGATCGACCTGATCCGCGAGGTCACCGCCGAGTACGGCAACGTGATCGTCGAGGCATTCCACGGCCTGCTCGTCGACTACTGCAAGGAGCGCGACATCCCGGCCATCGTCAAGGGCCTGCGCGCGGTCAGCGACTTCGACTACGAGCTCCAGATGGCCCAGATGAACAACGGCCTGAGCGGTGTCGAGACCCTTTTCGTGCCGACCAACCCCACCTACAGCTTCCTGTCCTCCTCGCTCGTCAAGGAGGTCGCGACCTGGGGCGGAGACGTCTCCCACCTGGTCCCCCCAAGGGTCCTGGAAGCCCTGAACGAACGCCTCCGCAAGGGCTGATGGGGCTACAGTCGTCCCGTCCGTCTCCAATACGGCTGTAGAGAGTGGCGAGCACAGGTGGACGTGCAGAAGAAGCTCGACGAGATCGTGTCCACGGTCTCCGGCGCCCGGTCGATGCCCATGTCGGCCTCGGTGATCGTCAACCGCGCCGAACTGCTCGCGATGCTCGAAGAGCTGCGCCAGGCCCTGCCGGGCTCCCTCGCGCAGGCCCAGGAGCTGATCGGCGACCGTGACCAGATGGTCGAGCAGGCCCGCCAGGAGGCCGAGCGCATCATCTCCACGGCCCACGCCGAGCGCGGCTCCCTGATCTCCGACACGGAGATCGCCCGCCGCTCCCAGGCCGAGGCCGACCGGATCCTCAACGAGGCCCGGCAGGAGGCCGAGGAGGTCCGCGCGGAGGCCGACGACTACGTCGACTCCAAGCTCGCCAACTTCGAGGTCGTCCTCACCAAGACCCTCGGCTCGGTCGGCCGCGGCCGCGAGAAGCTCCTGGGCACCGGCCCGGGTCTCGACGAGCACGGCTACGAGGACGAGGACGCCCCCGAGCGCAGCCACGACCCCGAGACCCTGCGCAAGGACGCCGACTCCTACGTCGACGCCAAGCTCGGCGCCTTCGAGGCGGTCCTCGCCAAGACCCTGGAGGCCGTCGGCCGCGGCCGCCAGAAGCTGCACGGCCGTATCGCCACCGACGACCTCGGCGCACTCGCCGACAACACCTCCACCGTCCAGCACTCCAGCGACGCCGACTACCTGGCCGACCTCACCGCCCTCGCCGAGCAGGACAACCGGGCCGCGGCCCAGGCGGCCCAGGCCGAGCAGCCGGAGTACGCCCAGCAGCCGGCGTACGGCTACCAGCAGCAGAGCGACGCCTACGCCGGCTACCAACAGCAGCAGCCCGATCCCTACGCCCAGCAGGACCAGTACGGCTACCAGCAGGCCGACCCCTACGCCTACCAGGGGTACGACCAGCAGCAGTACGACCAGAACCAGGCCCAGCAGGCCCACCAGCCGCAGCAGGCCCAGCAGAACTACGCCCTCGACGAGACCAGCCTCTTCGACACCGGCATGATCACGCCGGAGCAGTTGAGGGCGTACGAACAGGGTCGCGGCCAGTAGGAGACCACCGGATTGGGCCGTGAGCGAAAGGTCCAGTATCCTGGCTCTTCGGTCGCGTGTACGTCCGCGATCACCGCTGCCCGGGAACACCGAAGGGCGGCGTCCCCCCAAGTTCCAAGATCGAAAGCAGGAATGGCCCTGAACGCCCGCCTCGACCACCGCAACCCTCTCGTGTTCGACACACACGAGCTGGGCCGGCGTCCTGGCGCGCTGCAGCGCCTGACCCGTGAGATCGACGCTCCCAAGGACCTCGGTATCCAGGGAGTGATCGGAGTGCCGGAAGGCGCCCCGGTCGAGCTCGAACTCCGCCTGGAGTCGGTCATGGAAGGGGTGCTTGTCACAGGCACCGCCCGTGCACAGGCCAAGGGGGAGTGCGTAAGGTGTCTGGAGCCGCTCGAGCTGGCGCTCGAAGCGGACTTCCAGGAGATGTTCTCGTACCCTGACGCCGACGACCGGGGCCGCGTGAAAGCGGCGGAACCGGCCGACGACGCCGAGGAAGACGAGGACAGGCTCTTCATCGAGGACGGTCTGTTCGACCTCGAACCCGTGCTGCGTGATGCGGTGGTGCTCGCACTGCCGATGCAGCCGGTGTGCCAGGACGACTGCCTGGGCCTGTGCTCCGAATGCGGAGAGCGGCTCACGGACGACCCGGACCACCACCATGACGCCGTCGACATCCGTTGGGCGGCACTGCAGGGACTCGCCGGTTCACTCGAAGACGGCGAGAAGGACGAGATGAGTGGCGAAGCGCCTCGATCGGCGCCCGCCAACGAGAAGCAGGAGAAGTAGCCGTGGCTGTTCCGAAGCGGAAGATGTCGCGCAGCAACACGCGCCACCGCCGGTCGCAGTGGAAGGCTGCGGTCCCCACCCTGGTTGCGTGCGAGCGCTGCCACGAGCCCAAGCTGCAGCACATCGCGTGCCCCGCTTGCGGCACCTACAACAAGCGCCAGGTCCTCGAGGTCTGAGCGGCTGGTGAGAGGCACTGTGTCCACGCCGAAGAAGAACGCGGGCGACAACCAGGCCTCGTCCCACACGCTGTTGGAAGGGCGGCTCGGGTACAAGCTCGAGTCCGCCCTTCTGGTGCGTGCGCTGACCCACCGTTCGTACGCGTACGAGAACGGCGGTCTGCCGACCAATGAGCGTCTGGAGTTCCTCGGGGACTCCGTACTCGGCCTCGTGGTCACGGACACGCTGTACACGACCCACCCCGACCTGCCCGAAGGCCAGCTGGCCAAGTTGCGGGCCGCGGTGGTCAACTCACGTGCACTGGCGGAGGTCGGCCGCGGGCTCGACCTGGGTTCCTTCATCCGGCTCGGCCGTGGTGAAGAGGGCACAGGCGGCCGGGACAAGGCGTCCATCCTCGCCGACACCCTGGAAGCGGTGATCGGCGCGGTCTATCTCGACCAGGGTCTCGATGCGGCGAGCGAGCTCGTCCATCGGCTTTTCGACCCACTGATCGAGAAGTCCTCCAACCTCGGTGCCGGCCTGGACTGGAAGACCAGTCTCCAGGAGCTCACCGCGACCGAAGGGCTCGGCGTGCCCGAGTACCTGGTCACGGAGACCGGCCCCGATCACGAGAAGACCTTCACTGCTGCCGCCCGCGTCGGAGGCGTCTCGTACGGCACCGGCACCGGCCGCAGCAAGAAGGAGGCGGAGCAGCAGGCCGCGGAGTCCGCCTGGAGGTCCATTCGGGCCGCAGCGGACGAGCGCGCCGAGGCGGCGGCCGAGAAGGCCGTTGAGATCGTCGAGGCCGTCGAGGCCGTCGAGGTCGTAGAAGCCGCCGAGGACGACGACGAAGGTCCGTCGTCCGTCTCCGCCTGACGCCTGGAAGCACCAGCGCGTCCGGAAGAACAGCGCAGCCGAGCGCCTGACCCCGAACACCGGGGCGGGCGCTCGGCTCATACACCGGTCCGTGACGGGGGAGCCCCATGCCCGAGTTGCCCGAGGTGGAGGTCGTACGGCGAGGCCTCGAGAGGTGGGTCGCCCACCGTACGGTCGCCGAGGCCGAGGTGCTGCACCCGCGCGCGGTCCGCCGTCACCTCGCCGGTGCCGACGACTTCGCGCACCGCCTCAAGGGCCACCGCGTCGGCACCCCGAGCCGCCGCGGGAAGTACCTTTGGCTGCCCCTGGAGGACACCGGCCAGTCGGTCCTGGCGCACCTCGGGATGAGCGGCCAGTTGCTGGTCCAGCCGCATGCCGCGCCCGACGAGAAGCACCTGAGGATCCGGGTGAGGTTCGCCGACGAGGTGGACACCGAACTCCGCTTCGTCGACCAACGCACCTTCGGCGGACTGTCGTTGCACGACAACACCCCCGACGGCCTGCCCGACGTCATCGCGCACATCGCGCGCGACCCCCTCGACCCGCTCTTCGACGACGACGCCTTCCACCAGGCCCTGCGCCGCAAGCGCAGCACCATCAAACGGGCTCTGCTGGACCAGTCGTTGATCAGTGGAGTCGGCAACATCTATGCGGACGAGGCGCTGTGGCGCTCCCGCCTCCACTACGAGCGCCCCACCGGCACCTTCACGCGCCCCCGCACCGCGGAACTCCTGGGCCACGTCCGGGACGTGATGAACGCGGCCCTCGCGGTCGGCGGCACCAGCTTCGACAGCCTGTACGTCAACGTCAACGGCGAGTCCGGGTACTTCGACCGCTCCCTCGACGCGTACGGCCGTGAGGGGCTGCCGTGCAAGCGGTGCGGTACGCCGATGCGCCGGCGGCCCTGGATGAACCGGTCCAGCTACTTCTGCCCGAGGTGTCAGCGGGCGCCGCGCGTCACGTCGTAGCGCTCACGGGCGGCCAGGACGTCGTCCATGCGGCCCTCGACGAAGTGGATGAGGCCCAGCAGGCGCTCGGCCAGCTCGTGGCCCAGCGGGGTCAGCTCGTAGTCGACGCGGGGTGGGTTGGTGGGCTGGGCCTCGCGGTGGACCAGGCCGTCGCGCTCCAGTGCCTGGAGCGTCTGGGAGAGCATCTTCTCGCTCACGCCGTCGACCCGGCGGCGCAGCTCGTTGAAGCGCAGCGAGCCCTCGTGCAGGGCGCCGAGGGTGAGGGCGCCCCAGCGGCCCGTCACGTGCTCCAGGGTGCCGCGCGAGGGGCATGCCTTGGCGAACACGTCGTACGGGAGGTCCCGCGCCTCCGGGGGCTGCTGCGTGGTGTCCATAGCACGAGCGTACTGGAAGACAGCACTAACCGACAGGTCGCACTAACGAAAAGTTAGTGCGACCGGCGTTGGTCTCTAGTAACCGAAGTCCTGGGTCCACCAGGGGCCGCCCGCACCGAACTGCACGCCCACGCCCAGCGTCTTGAAGTCGCAGTTCAGGATGTTGGCCTTGTGGCCGGGGCTGTTCATCCAGGCTTCCATGACCGAGGCCGCGTCGGCCTGGCCGCGGGCGATGTTCTCGCCGCCGAGGCTGGTGATCCCGGCCTTCGCCGCGCGGTCCCACGGGGTGGCGCCGCTCGGGTCGGTGTGGTCGAAGAAGCCCTGGTCGGCCATGGCCTTGCTGAAGGCTTCGGCGAGCTCGGTCAGCGCGCTGTTGGCGGCGACGGGGCTGCAGCCCACCTTCGCCCGCTCGACGTTGACGAGCCTGAGCACCTCGGCCTCGGCGGCGGCCTCCGTGGAGACCTCCACCGGCGCGGTGGTCTCCTGCTTCGCGGGCTCACGCTCCTTCTGCGAAGGAGTCGTCTCCGGCTTCTCGCTCGGCGTGGCCGCCGGCTTCTTCGTCGGCTTCTTCGTCGGCTTCTCGGTCGGCGCGGCCGTCGAGGTCGAGGGGGCCGGCGAGGGCGAGGAGGCGCGCTCGGCGTCCCGGCTCGTCGACGAGCCGTCCTCGCGGCTGTCGGCGCTGCCGGAAGTGCCGCCCTGTTCGGCGGGCGAGTTGGTCGGCGAGCCCGCCGCCTGCACATCCCCGCCGGTGGTGCTGCCGCCGCCGATCCTGTAGTTGTCCAGGCCCGGAACCACGCCCGCGGCGACCGCGACCGTGCCGATCGCGACGGCGGCCGAGACCCCGAGCAGACCGGTCTTGACCGGCGTCACGAGGTTCTTCTTGCGGCGGCGGTGCGAGCCGCTGCGACGCGGACCGTCGGCGGGCGTGTAGCCCTCGCCCCGGTACAGCGCGTACTCCTCCTCCGACGCGAACAGGTAGGCGTCACTGCGCGCGTAGGGGTCGGCCTCCTGGCCCGGGTAGGTGGCGGTGCCCACCGAGGCGAAGTTGTACGAGTCCTGCGGGTCGTGGCCGCTCCCGAAGGAGGTGTGTGCCGGTGTGACCCCCGTGGCGCGGCCCGGGGCGGCGCGGCCGGCGGCGGAGCGTCGGTGGCGTCCCATGTCCTTGCCTTCCTCGTCTGTTCTTGCGGTCGACGCGTCCCCCCGGTCAACCAAAGTCACAAAACCCACACGATCGAGTGAGTTTCGTATGAGATTCATTGGCAGCGGACAGTACCGCATGGCGCCAGTTGAAGGAGTGCCGGGAGAGACATTGGCCGGTTAGGTTGCACTCATGAGCGAGGATGTACGACTGGTCGCCTGGGTGCGCGGACGCGTCCAAGGTGTGGGTTTCCGCTGGTTCACGCGGGCCAAGGCCCTGGAGATCGGCGGCCTGAGTGGTTTTGCTCTCAATCTGGACGACGGACGCGTCCAGGTGGTCGCGGAGGGCCCGCGGAAGGGTTGCCAGGGACTCCTCGACTGGCTCCTGGGTGACGACACGCCCGGCCGCGTCGACGGCGTCACCGAGATCTGGGACACACCCCGCGGGGGTTACGACGGCTTCGCCATCCGTTGAGCGGTTTCTGTAAAACGGCCCAGGCGGCGGCGGAGGGACATGCCACCGGCACCTGCCGGAAGCAGAAAGGCGCTGGTGGTTGCCAAGAAGCCCCTGCCGTGGCAGGCTCCGCAGCTAACAATGATCGTCACGCCCCCGGGGTCCCGAGGGAGCCGTAGCGCCGCCGTTCCCAGGCCGCGCCGGAGCGGGTTGCCACCAATACGGGGCGTGATCGTGTTGACCGTCAAACTTTTTGGTGAGACGCTGAAAGCACCCCGCGCACCTTAGCTGTTTGGCATGGAACAACCGCAGCACGAACTCAAAAGTGTCAAGCACCGCGGGTGCGAATCCCTCACGACCCACACCGCATCGGTCGGTCACTCAGTGTGGAGGACCATCCATCATGGCAAAGGCGCTTCTCGGTTACGTCGGCGGCTCGGACCCTCGACTCCTCGCCGAGATGCGACGGCTCCAGCAGCGCGTCCAGGACCTGGAATCCGAGCTCGTACGGATCCAGGCGGAGAATGACTCGCTCGCGGCTGCCGCTTCTCACGACAGGATCATGGAGAGCATCGACGCACACCAGGCGGAGCCTGCGCTCACCTGATCGCTGCATCGCTCCACGACAGCTCACGCAGTGGTCCGGTCAGCCCGTATCAACCGCTAAGTTGTCAGAGTTTGCAAGGGACGCTTCGGCGTCCCTTCTTTCTTGCCCCCGTGCACCCTTTCACTCTCTTAACGTTTGGTGTGCCCTCCACGTTCAACGGTGAAACCGCGGGCAACAGCGCGTTCATGGAGTGAGACACCCGCGGAAGGTAGAGTCCAGCGCCGTGCACCTCAAGGCCCTGACCCTCCGAGGGTTCAAGTCGTTCGCGTCGGCGACCACGCTCCGGTTCGAGCCGGGGATCACGTGCGTGGTCGGTCCGAACGGCTCGGGCAAGTCCAATGTGGTGGACGCCCTCAGCTGGGTCATGGGCGAGCAGGGTGCCAAGTCGCTGCGCGGCGGCAAGATGGAGGACGTCATCTTCGCCGGCACCACCGGGCGTCCGCCGCTGGGCCGCGCCGAGGTGTCCCTGACCATCGACAACTCCGACGGCGCCCTGCCCATCGAGTACGCCGAGGTCACCATCACGCGGATCATGTTCCGCAACGGCGGCAGCGAGTACCAGATCAACGGCGACACCTGCCGTCTGCTGGACATCCAGGAACTCCTGTCCGACTCCGGCATCGGCCGCGAGATGCATGTGATCGTCGGCCAGGGCCAGCTCGACTCCGTCCTGCACGCGGACCCGACCGGCCGCCGCGCCTTCATCGAGGAGGCCGCGGGCGTCCTCAAGCACCGCAAGCGCAAGGAGAAGGCGCTGCGCAAGCTGGACGCGATGCAGGCCAACCTCGCGCGCGTGCAGGACCTCACCGACGAACTCCGGCGCCAGCTCAAGCCGCTCGGCAGGCAGGCCGCGGTCGCCCGCCGGGCCGCCGTCATCCAGGCCGACCTGCGGGACGCCCGTCTCCGGCTGCTCGCCGACGATCTCGTACGACTGCGGCAGGCGCTCCAGGCCGAGGTCGCGGACGAGGCCGCGCTGAAGGAGCGCAAGGAGGCCGCCGAGCTGGAACTGAAGAAGGCCCTCCAGCGCGAGGCCCTTCTGGAGGACGAGGTACGGCAGCTCACGCCCCGGCTCCAGCGCGCCCAGCAGACCTGGTACGAGCTGTCCCAGCTCGCCGAGCGGGTGCGCGGCACGATCTCGCTGGCCGACGCGCGTGTGAAGAGCGCGACCTCGGCGCCGCCCGAGGAACGGCGGGGCCGTGACCCCGAGGACATGGAACGCGAGGCCGCCCGTATCCGCGAGCAGGAGGCCGAGCTGGAGGCTGCCCTGGAGGCGGCCGAGCACGCCCTGGAGGACACGGTCGCGCACCGCGCCGACCTGGAGCGCGAGCTCGCCCAGGAGGAACGGCGTCTGAAGGACGTGGCCCGGGCCATCGCCGACCGCCGTGAGGGCCTCGCCCGGCTCAGCGGCCAGGTCAACGCCGCCCGTTCCCGCGCCGCCTCCGCCCAGGCCGAGATCGACCGACTCGCCGCCGCCCGGGACGAGGCCCGGGAGCGGGCCGTGGCCGCGCAGGAGGAGTACGAGGCGCTGAAGGCCGAGGTCGACGGCCTGGACGCGGGCGACGCGGAACTGGCGGAGCAGCACGAGGCGGCGAAGCAGCGGCTGGCGGAGGCGGAGGCCGCACTGACGGCCGCCCGCGAGGCGGTCACGGCGGCGGAACGCAGACGGGCGGCGACACAGGCCAGGCATGAGGCCTTGGCGATGGGGTTGAGGAGGAAGGACGGGACAGGGGCGCTGCTGGGCGCGAAAGACCGTCTGACCGGCTTGCTGGGCCCGGCGGCCGAGCTCCTGACGGTGACCCCGGGCCACGAGGTCGCCCTGGCGGCGGCGTTCGGCATGGCGGCGGACGCGCTGGCGGTCACGTCGCCGGCGGCCGCGGCGGAGGCGATCCGCCTGCTGCGCAAGCAGGACGGCGGCCGAGCGTCACTCCTCTTGGCGGGCGGCCCCGAGGACATGCCCTCCGGGGACGCGGACACCACAGGACAACTCGCGGCAGATCTCGTCCGCGGACCGTCCGACCTCATGCCGGCGGTCCGTCGCCTCCTCCACGGCATCGTCGTCGTCGGCACCCTCGAAGACGCCGAGGACCTCGTCTACGCCCGCCCCCAGCTCACCGCCGTCACCGCCGAAGGCGACCTCCTCGGCGCGCACTTCGCGCACGGCGGCTCCGCAGGCGTCCCCAGCCTCCTCGAAGTACAGGCATCCGTCGACCAGGCCGCCGCCGAACTCGAAGAGCTGGCCGTGCAGTGCGAGGAACTCGCCGAGGCCCAGCACGCGGCGGTGGAGCAGCGCAAGGAGTGCACGGCCCGAGTGGAGGAGCTCGGGGAGCGCCGCCGGGCCGCCGACCGGGAGAAGTCGGCCGTGGCCCAGCGGCTGGGCCGGCTGTCCGGCCAGGCCAGGGGCGCCGCCGGTGAGGCGGAGCGCTCCACCGCGGCGGCCGCCCGGGCGCAGGACGCGCTGGAGAAGGCACTCGAAGAGGTCGAGGAGCTCGCCGAACGCCTCGCCGTGGCCGAGGAGATGCCGGTCGAGGAGGAGCCCGACACCTCCGTACGGGACCGTCTCGCCGCCGACGGCGCCAACGCCCGCCAGACCGAGATGGAGGCCCGCCTCCAGGTCCGTACCCACGAGGAGCGGGTCAAGGGGCTCGCCGGCCGGGCCGACTCCCTCGACCGGGCCGCCCGCGCGGAACGGGACGCACGCGCGCGTGCCGAACAGCGGCGGGCCCGGCTGCGGCACGAGGCCGCCGTGGCCGAGGCCGTCGCCTCCGGTGCGCGGCAACTGCTCGCGCACGTCGAGGTGTCCCTGGCACGCGCGGACGCGGAGCGGACCGCCGCCGAGGCCGCCAAGGCGCTCAGAGAACGGGAGTTGACCGCCGCTCGGAACACCGGCCGTGATCTCAAGGCCGAGCTCGACAAGCTGACCGACTCCGTCCACCGGGGCGAGGTGCTCGGCGCCGAGAAGCGGATGCGGATCGAGCAGCTGGAGACCAAGGCGCTGGAGGAACTGGGTGTCGAGCCGGCGGGGCTCGTCGACGAGTACGGCCCCCACCAGCTCGTACCGCCCTCCCCGCCCGCCGAGGGCGAGGAACTGCCCGAGGATCCGGAGCATCCGCGCAATCAGCCGAAGCAGTTCCACCGGGCCGAGCAGGAGAAGCGGCTCAGGGCGGCCGAGCGGGCGTACCAGCAGCTCGGCAAGGTCAATCCGCTGGCGCTGGAGGAGTTCGCGGCGCTGGAGGAGCGGCACAAGTTCCTCAGTGAGCAGCTGGAGGACCTGAAGAAGACCCGCGCCGACCTGCTGCAGGTGGTGAAGGAGGTCGACGAGCGCGTAGAGCAGGTCTTCACCGAGGCCTACCGGGACACCGCCCGGCAGTTCGAGGGCGTCTTCAGCCGGCTCTTCCCGGGCGGCGAGGGGCGCCTGATCCTGACCGACCCCGACAACATGCTCACCACCGGCGTGGACGTCGAGGCGCGGCCGCCGGGCAAGAAGGTCAGGCGGCTCAGCCTGCTCTCCGGTGGCGAGCGTTCCCTCACGGCCGTGGCGTTGCTGGTGTCGATCTTCAAGGCGCGGCCCAGCCCGTTCTACGTCATGGACGAGGTCGAGGCAGCCCTCGACGACACCAACCTCCAGCGGCTGATCCGCATCATGCAGGAGCTGCAGGAGGCCTCGCAGCTCATCGTGATCACGCACCAGAAGCGGACGATGGAGGTCGCCGACGCGCTGTACGGCGTCTCCATGCAGGGCGACGGCGTCTCGAAGGTCATCAGCCAGCGGCTGCGCTAGCCCGTTCGGGTACCCCGTTTCCATTCCTTCATGCTTTGAACACGAACACTTCCTCCGTGCCTGTTTTCTCACACAGCCCCGGCTATTGGTTTCGGAACTTGAAGGCATAGGGTTTCCATCGTTGTTCTTGCCTTCAGGCAGCGTTGCCGATGGCCTTAGGAGTTGAGCGTGACCAGCACAGCGCAGGCGCAGAAGTCAGGAGCCGGAACGGCTCATCCCGATCATCTCGGGCACGTCATCTTCATCGCGGCGGCGGCCGCGATGGGCGGATTCCTCTTCGGTTACGACAGCTCCGTGATCAACGGCGCGGTCGAGGCCATCCGAGGCCGCTACGACGTCGGCTCCGCGGCCCTGGCGCAGGTCATCGCCATCGCCCTGATCGGCTGTGCGATCGGCGCGGCGACCGCGGGACGCATCGCGGACCGCATCGGCCGTATCCGGTGCATGCAGATCTCGGCCGTGCTCTTCACGGTCAGCGCCGTCGGTTCGGCGCTGCCCTTCGCGCTGTACGACCTGGCGTTCTGGCGGGTCGTCGGCGGCTTCGCCATCGGCATGGCCTCGGTCATCGGCCCCGCCTACATCGCCGAGGTCGCCCCGCCCGCCTACCGCGGCCGGCTCGGCTCCTTCCAGCAGGCCGCGATCGTCATCGGCATCGCCGTCTCGCAGCTGGTCAACTGGGGTCTGCTGAACGCCGCCGGCGGTGACCAGCGCGGCAAGCTGATGGGCCTGGAGGCCTGGCAGGTCATGCTCGGCGTCATGGTGATCCCGGCCGTCCTCTACGGGCTGCTCTCCTTCGCCATCCCCGAGTCCCCGCGGTTCCTGATCTCCGTCGGCAAGCACGAGCGGGCCCGGGAGATCCTCGCGGAGGTCGAGGGCGACAGGATCGACCTGGACGCGCGCGTGGCCGAGATCGAGCACGCCATGAAGAGCGAGCACAAGTCGAGCTTCAAGGACCTGCTCGGCGGCTCCTTCTTCTTCAAGCCGATCGTCTGGGTCGGCATCGGCCTGTCGGTCTTCCAGCAGTTCGTCGGCATCAACGTCGCGTTCTACTACTCCTCGACGCTGTGGCAGTCGGTCGGCGTCGACCCGACGGACTCGTTCCTCTACTCCTTCACGACGTCGATCATCAACATCGTCGGCACCGTGATCGCGATGATCTTCGTGGACCGCGTCGGCCGCCGCCCGCTCGCCCTGATCGGCTCCGTCGGCATGGTGATCGGTCTGGCGCTGGAGGCATGGGCGTTCTCCTTCGACCTGGTCGACGGCAAGCTGCCGGCCGCGCAGGGCTGGACCGCGCTGATCGCCGCCCACGTGTTCGTCCTCTTCTTCGCCCTGTCCTGGGGTGTCGTCGTGTGGGTCTTCCTCGGCGAGATGTTCCCGAACAAGCTCCGTGCCGCCGCCCTGGGCGTGGCCGCGGCAGCGCAGTGGATCGCCAACTGGGCCATCACCGCGAGCTTCCCGTCGCTGGCCGACTGGAACCTCTCCGCGACCTACGTGATCTACACGGTCTTCGCCGCGCTCTCCATCCCGTTCGTCCTCAAGTACGTCAAGGAGACGAAGGGCAAGGCCCTGGAGGAGATGGGCTGACGGCCCCCGCGAACCCGGGGGGAGGGGCCAACACCCCGCTGCCCTTCTCCCCGAACCGTCCGCCGCCCCCGGCCCGGCAACCGCCTGGACCGGGGGCGGCGGTGTCGTACCGTACGCGGACTCACCAGACGAGGACGCCGCCGCCGATCTCCAGGGCCTTGCGGGAGCTCTCCTCGATGATCCGCAGCCGGGTGTCGATCTGGTGCCGGTGCTCCTCGACCGTCCGCGGTCGCCGAGTGCCGTGGGCGAACTCGTCGAGACGGGAGCGCAGCAGCGCCACCTCGCGCTGGAAGGCCGGCACGTCCTCGGCCTCGACATAAAGGTCGCCCTCGGCCAGTACAGGCAGGAAGCGGGCACCGAGCGAGCGCACGAACTCCGATCCCCACACCGTCGTACGCCACGACTCGAAGCCGCCGGACTGGTACACGTCGGGCGGCACGTCGAGGATCCGCCGCTTGCCGTCCGGCTCCAGGACGAACACTTCCACCAGCAGACTCATGGGCTCAGTGGAGCATCGCCGAGTCCTCGTCGGCCACTGGATATCGCCCGGCTCAGCCGCCCAGCGCCGGAAGCACGCGTTCCGCGAACAGCCGCAGGCTCCGCCACCCCTCCTCCACCGGCATCCCGCCCGCCAGCGGATGCAGGACCAGGTTGTCGAGGCCCTGCTCCACGCACTCCTCGGGCGTGAGGATCCGGTACACGCCTTCCGCGCGGAGCTCGTCCACCGACGTGGCCGCCGAGCGGACCGCCGAGCGGATGTCGCCGGACTGCCAGGAGGCGTAGGTCCGGGCCTCGTGGAGGAAGTGCTCTCCGTGACGCGCCCATGCCTCGTCCGGGTTCTCGGCGATGTGCAGCAGCGGCGTCTCGGCCGTCGGCATCATGGTCCAGCCCTCGGTGCCGTACTCGACGAGCCGTTCCTTGTAGTACGCCTCCAGCTCCGGCAGATGCGCGCTGGGGAAGAAGGGCAGGCCCAGGCGGGCGGCCCGGCGGGCGGCTGCCTTGGAGGAGCCGCCGACCAGGAGCAGGGGGTGCGGGTCGGTGAAGGGGCGCGGGGTGACCCGTACCGTACGGCCCCGGTACTCGAACTCCTCGCCGGTCCAGGCCTTCAGCAGGGTCTCCAGCAGCTCGTCCTGCAAGCGGCCCCGCCGCCGCCACTCCACGTCGAACAGGGCGTACTCCTCGGGGCGGTATCCGATCCCGGCGACCGTCACCAGCCGGCCGCCGCTCAGCAGATCCAGTACGGCGATCTCCTCGGCCAGGCGGAGCGGGTCGTGCAGCGGGCCGATCACGGCGGAGACGGTGACCGCGATGGTGCGTGTCGCGCCGAACACCGCGCCGGCGAAGGCGAACGGCGACGGCAGCCAGTTGTTGTCGACGCCGTGGTGCTCCTCGGTCTGCACGGTGGTGATCCCGTGCTCGTCGGCGTACGCGGCCATGTCCAGGGCGGCCCGGTAGCGGGCGCTGAGGGAGGCGGGCGTCGCGCCGGGCTCGACGAGGTTGAAACGGACGACCGTGACGGGCATGGGAGGTCCCCCTTCACCGGACGGGTGGTGCGGGGACGGTAGCTGACGGGACGTCAGATTGCCATGGGGTGGAACGCGTGGACGGAGGGGGAGGCCTGCGCGGGCGACCGGGTGCATGGCGAAGGGTGTCGGCCCGGGCCCGGGAGGGCACCGCGAGCGGCGAGAGAACGGCGGCGAAAGCGGGGAGGAAGTTCGCCGCTGCCGCGCAGGCACGCGTTGGAGCTGGGTCCGGCCGTGGCCCATGGCCGATACTGGGTGGGTTATGGAAACCGTCATCCTTGCTGTAGTCATCGCCGTGGTCGTGCTCGGTGTCCTCGGCGGGCTCGTCGTCGGCAGCCGACGCAAGAAGCCGCTGCCCCCGCCGCCTCCCGCCGCGCCCGACATCACCGCCCCTCCGGCCGAGCCGCACGTCGGCGACGAGGCCGAGACGCCGCGCGACGAACCGCGCCGGACCATTGAGGAGGTCGATCTCCCGGGCGGCTCGGCGCCGCCCGTCATCGAAGAGCTCCCCCCGACCGAGCTCGAAGTCCCGGAGCCCACCGCCGGACGCCTGGTCCGGCTGCGCTCCCGGCTCTCCCGCTCGCAGAACGCCCTCGGCAAGGGGCTGCTCACGCTCCTGTCGCGCGAGCACCTCGACGACGACACCTGGGAGGAGATCGAGGACATCCTCCTCACCGCCGACGTCGGTGTGGCCCCCACCCAGGAACTGGTCGACGGGCTGCGCGAGCGGGTGAAGGTGCTGGGCACCCGGACCCCTGACGAACTGCGCGGCCTGCTGCGCGGCGAGCTGCTCAAGCTGGTCGGCACCGAGGTCGACCGCTCGGTGAAGACCGAGCCCGAGGAGCGCAAGCCGGGCATCGTGATGGTCGTCGGGGTCAACGGCACCGGCAAGACCACCACCACCGGCAAGCTCGCGCGCGTGCTCGTGGCCGACGGGCGCAGTGTCGTCCTGGGTGCCGCCGACACCTTCCGGGCCGCCGCCGCCGACCAGCTCCAGACCTGGGGTGAGCGGGTGGGCGCCCACACCGTGCGCGGGCCCGAGGGCGGCGACCCCGCCTCCGTCGCCTTCGACGCGGTGAAGGAGGGCAAGGAGATGGGGGTCGACGTGGTCCTCATCGACACCGCGGGCCGCCTCCACACCAAGACCGGTCTCATGGACGAGCTCGGCAAGGTCAAGCGGGTCGTGGAGAAGCACGCTCCGGTCGACGAGGTGCTGCTGGTCCTCGACGCCACCACCGGGCAGAACGGCCTGGTGCAGGCCCGCGTCTTCGCCGAGGTCGTCGACATCACCGGCATCGTCCTGACCAAGCTCGACGGCACGGCCAAGGGCGGCATCGTGGTCGCGGTCCAGCGTGAACTGGGCGTGCCGGTCAAGCTGATCGGCCTCGGAGAGGGTGCCGACGACCTGGCGCCGTTCGAGCCGGAAGCGTTCGTGGACGCGCTGATCGGCGAGTGAGGAACCGTACGCGCGAAGAAGCGCCCGCCCCCGAGGTGCAGTCGGGAGCGGGCGCTTCGCTGTGTACGCCGTACGTCCTGCTCTGTAAGCCCTACGCCCGTGACCGGTGTGCCACGTAAGCCAGCGTGCCCAGCAGCAGACGGGCCGCCGGTGGTTGCGTCGCCGTGTCCAAGGACGGCGGCCGCAGCCACTGCGCCGGCCCCAGGCCGCCCCGGTCCGACGGCGGAGCCGTGACGTACGTGCCGGGACCCAGGCCACGCAGGTCGAGGGAGGCGGTGTCGTCCCAGCCCATGCGGTAGAGGAGTGCGGCCAGGTCGGACGCGGCGCCCGGGGCGACGAAGAACTGGGCGCGGCCCTCGGGGGTCGCGGTGACCGGGCCGAGGGGCAGACCCATGCGCTCCAGGCGGACCAGGGCGCGGCGCCCGGCCGGCTCGGCGACCTCGATGACGTCGAAGGCGCGGCCGACCGGCAGCATCACCGAGGCGCCGGGAAACTCGGACCACGCCTTGGTCACCTCGTCGAGCGTGGCCCCGGCCGGAACCGGGGGCGCGAAGTCCAGGGGGTGGGCGCCGGGGTGGCGGCAGTCCGCGCGACCGCAGGAGCAGGCGCCGGCCGAAGCACGCGCGCCGGGGACGACGTCCCAGCCCCAGAGTCCGGTGAACTCCGCGACGGCGGTGCACTCCGAGGAGCGGCCGCGCCTGCGCGTACCGGAACGGATCTCCCGAATGCCGCCGATCGTGAAGCCCATGCCCCCTCCAACGGGTTCAGCGCGCCGGTGGTTACGCCACGGACGCGGTCGGTCACTCTCCGTTTCTTCTTCCGGGTGACGGTGGCGCCCGGAAGCGCCCAGGGTGGTGTGTCGGGGCATGTGCGCCCCTGAGTGCACCGCTCCGCCCATCCCGCTCGGTCTATGTCAAGTGAATCGTGTGGAGGCGACCGTGAGTTCATTCGAAGGGGTGGCGAATGGTGGCGTTTCCGGGATCGCCGTGGCTGGACGCGTGATCGTAGGATTACTGTGAGTGCACGAGTCCTGGGGGCGCATGCACTTGCGGGTATGCCGGAGGCAAGTCGGTTCCCCGTTCGAAGGCTGACAACCGCCGGACGAACGGCCGCATTTACCGGCATTCTGTTAGGGCTTGGCGCACTCGGCGACAAGTGGTCTCAGAAGTGGGGGCGTTCCAGTGGGCGGCAACAGCGGAAGCGGGACGGGCGCCGGGAGTGCTGCGCACAGCGCCTCCCCGGCCGACAAGCGCCCCAACGAGCTGCTCACCTCCTGGTTCGTGCGCAGCGGCTGGTCGAAGGGCGAGCTCGCCCGTCAGGTCAACCGCAGGGCCCGCCAGTTGGGCGCCAACCACATCTCCACCGACACCTCGCGGGTGCGCCGCTGGCTGGACGGCGAGAACCCCCGTGAACCCATCCCCAAGATCCTTTCCGAGCTGTTCTCCGAGCGGTTCGGATGCGTCGTCTCCGTCGAGGACCTCGGACTGCGCGCCGCCCGCCAGTCACCGTCCACGACCGGGGTCGACCTGCCCTGGACGGGCCCGCAGACCGTGGCCCTGCTCAGCGAGTTCTCGCGCAGCGACCTCATGCTGGCGCGGCGCGGCTTCCTCGGGAGCTCGCTGGCCCTCTCCGCGGGCCCGTCCCTCATCGAGCCCATGCAGCGCTGGCTGGTCCCCGGCCCCGCCGCCCCCCCGCACCGGGAGCCCGACCCCGCCGCGTCCCGCCGCGCCGGCCGGCTCTCCAAGCCGGAGCTCGACCTCCTCGAGTCGACGACCGTGATGTTCCGCCAGTGGGACGCCCAGTGCGGCGGCGGCCTGCGCCGCAAGGCGGTCGTCGGTCAGCTGCACGAGGTGACGGACCTCCTCCAGGAGCCCCAGCCCGAAACCACCACCCGCCAGCTGTTCAAGGTCGCCGCCGAGCTGGCCGAACTCGCGGGCTGGATGTCGTACGACGTGGGGCTCCAGCCCACCGCCCAGAAGTACTTCGTCCTCGCCCTGCACGCCGCCAAGGAGGCCGGCGACAAGCCGCTCGGCTCCTATGTCCTGTCCAGCATGAGCCGCCAGATGATCCACCTCGGGCGGCCCGAGGACGCCCTGGAACTGATCCACCTCGCGCAGTACGGCAGCCGGGACTGCGCGAGCCCGCGCACCCAGTCCATGCTGTATGCGATGGAGGCCCGCGCCTACGCCAACATGGGGCAGCCCGGCAAGTGCAAGCGGGCGGTCCGGATGGCCGAGGACACCTTCGCCGACGCCGACGAGTGGGACGAGCCCGACCCCGACTGGATCCGCTTCTTCTCCGAGGCGGAGCTGTACGGCGAGAACTCCCACTCCTACCGCGACCTGGCCTACGTCGCCGGTCGCAGCCCGACCTACGCCTCCCTGGCCGAGCCCCTCATGCGGCGGGCGGTGGAGCTCTTCTCCGACGACGGCGAGCACCAGCGGTCGTACGCACTCAATCTCGTCGGCATGGCCACGGTGCACCTGCTGCGGCGGGAGCCCGAACAGAGCACCGTACTGGTGGAACAGGCCATGCACATCGCCAAGAAGGTCCGGTCCGAGCGCGTCAACACTCGTATTCGAAAGACGGTCGACACGGCCGTACGCGATTTCGGTGATCTCGCCGAGGTCGTGGACCTCACCGACAAGCTCGCCGTCGAACTCCCGGAGACCGCGGAAGCCGTCTGAATCCCTTGAACCCCGGCCGCGGCCGGCCCTCCCGAACTGCCCGACTCGGCTCCCCCATGCCAGGTCATCGGAAGGCCGACCGCGGCCGGTTTTACGCCTTCTCCGAAGGTTGCGCCACGATAACGATCGGCGCGGCTCATATCTGCCAGTTCATCGACGCGTAACACACGAGGCGTCTTCGTCACGGCGGCGAAACAACGAGGGGCTTCCGCCGAAACCGCGCTGCGCCAATCTCATGGCGCATAACCGGCCCACCCCTCAATCCGCTCTGGCTTCGCCCGCACGGGGCCGTACCTACGACGAGGAGACGCCGATGGCACCAGCCATCACGCTCGCCGCAGACAAGCTGTCTGTGGCCAACACAGGCTTCATGTTGATCTGTTCCGCCCTGGTGCTGGTCATGACCCCGGGCCTCGCCTTCTTCTACGGAGGCATGGTCCGCGTCAAGAGCACCCTCAACATGCTGATGATGAGCTTCATCAGCATGGGTATCGTCACGATCCTGTGGGTGCTGTACGGCTTCTCCATGGCGTTCGGTACGGACCACGGTTCGCTCATCGGCTGGGAATCCGACTTCTTCGGATGGACCGGCATCGACAAGGGCGACATCTGGTCCGGATATACGATCCCGGTTCTCGCCTTCGCCGTCTTCCAGATGATGTTCGCGATCATCACGCCGGCCCTGATAAGCGGTGCGCTCGCCGACCGCGTGAAGTTCTCCGCCTGGGCGCTCTTCGTCGCGCTGTGGGCGACGGTCGTGTACTTCCCGGTCGCCCACTGGGTCTGGGGCACCGGCGGCTGGGCCTTCGAGCTCGGTGTGATCGACTTCGCCGGTGGTACCGCGGTCCACATCAACGCGGGTGCCGCGGCACTCGGTGTGATCCTGGTCATCGGCAAGCGCGTCGGCTTCAAGCGCGACCCGATGCGCCCGCACAGCCTTCCGCTGGTCATGCTCGGCGCGGGCCTGCTGTGGTTCGGCTGGTTCGGCTTCAACGCCGGCTCGTGGCTCGGCAACGACGACGGCGTCGGCTCGCTGATGTTCGTCAACACGCAGATCGCCACCGCGGCCGCGATGCTCGCCTGGCTCATCTACGAGAAGATCCGCCACGGCGCGTTCACCACGCTGGGCGCCGCCTCCGGCGCGGTCGCCGGTCTGGTCGCCATCACCCCCTCCGGTGGTGCGATCACCCCGATCGGCGCGATCTGCATCGGCGCCATCGCCGGTGTCGCCTGCGCCGCGGCCGTCGGCCTGAAGTACCGCTTCAACTACGACGACTCCCTGGACGTCGTCGGTGTCCACATGGTCGGCGGCATCATCGGCTCCCTGCTGATCGGCTTCTTCGCCAGCGGCAAGGGCCAGTCCGACGTCAAGGGCCTGTTCTACGGCGGCAACGCGGACCAGCTCTGGAAGCAGTGCGCCGGTGTCTTCGCGGTCCTCGCCTACTCCCTGATCGCCTCCGCGATCCTCGCCTTCCTGCTCGACAAGACGATCGGCATGCGGGTCGACGAGGACGAGGAGGTCTCGGGCATCGACCAGGCCGAGCACGCCGAGACCGCATACGACTTCAGCGGCGCCGGCGGTGGTTACGACCGCAGCGCCGTGCCGACCCCGCCCGCCTCTGAGTCCAAGAAGGTGGACGCATGAAGCTCATCACCGCCGTCGTCAAGCCGCACCGGCTCGACGAGATCAAGGAAGCCCTCCAGGCCTTCGGGGTCCACGGCCTGACGGTCACCGAGGCGAGCGGTTACGGTCGTCAGCGGGGCCACACCGAGGTCTACCGCGGTGCCGAGTACACCGTGGACCTGGTCCCGAAGATCCGCATCGAGGTCCTCGCGGAGGACGACGACGCCGAGCAGCTGATCGACGTCATCGTCAAGGCGGCCCGCACCGGCAAGATCGGTGACGGCAAGGTCTGGTCCCTGCCCGTCGAGACCGCCGTACGGGTCCGGACGGGCGAGCGCGGCCCGGACGCGCTCTGACCGAAGAACAGAACAGGAGCTACTGGGTGACGAGCACGAACGTGCACAAGGACGTAGAGGACTCGGGACCCAGTGGCTATGCGGCGGCCCGGCTGCGCCTCCTCCAGGAGGAGGCGCGGTCAGGGCCGCCGCGCCGTTCCGCCCTCTCGAAACTGACGGACGACTGGCTCTCGGGTCTGTTCAGCGCGGGCGCCGAGCAGCTGCGCGGGGTCTCCCTGATCGCCGTCGGCGGCTACGGCCGCGGCGAGCTGTCGCCCCGCAGTGACCTGGACCTGGTCCTGCTGCACGACGGCAGCGACTCGGGCGCGGTCGCCGCACTCGCCGACCGCATCTGGTACCCCGTGTGGGACCTCGGCCTCGCCCTCGACCACTCCGTGCGCACGCCCGCGGAGGCCCGCAAGACGGCCGGGGAGGATCTGAAGGTCCAGCTCGGCCTCCTGGACGCCCGCCACATCGCCGGTGATCTGGGACTGACGGCGGGACTGCGTACGGCCGTCCTCGCCGACTGGCGCAACCAGGCGCCCAAGCGCCTGCCCGAGCTCCAGGAGCTGTGCGCCGAGCGCGCCGAGCGCCAGGGCGAGCTGCAGTACCTTCTCGAACCCGACCTGAAGGAAGCCCGCGGCGGACTCCGGGACGCCACCGCCCTGCGCGCCGTCGCCGCCTCCTGGCTGGCCGACGCCCCGCGCGAGGGCCTCGACGACGCCCGGCGCCGGCTGCTCGACGTCCGGGACGCCCTGCACCTGGCGACGGGCCGCGCGACCGACCGGCTCGCCCTCCAGGAACAGGACCAGGTCGCCGCCGAACTCGGCCTGCTCGACGCCGACACCCTGCTGCGGCAGGTCTACGAGGCCGCCCGGGTCATCTCGTATGCCAGTGACGTCACCTGGCGCGAGGTGGGGCGCGTGCTCAGGTCGCGTGCCGTGCGGCCGCGGCTGCGCGCCATGCTCGGCGGCGGCAAGCCGGTGGCCGAGAGGTCGCCGCTGGCCGAGGGGGTCGTCGAGCAGGACGGCGAGGTGGTGCTCGCCCGCGCCGCGCGCCCCGATCGCGACCCCGTGCTCCCGCTGCGTGCCGCGGCCGCCGCCGCACAGGCCGGACTCCCGCTCTCCCTGCACGCCGTACGGCGCATGGCGGCCGGAGTGCGCCCCCTGCCCACGCCCTGGCCCGCCGAGGCACGCGAGCAGCTCGTGACCCTGCTCGGCTCGGGCCAGCCCACCATCGACGTCTGGGAGGCCCTGGAGGCCGAGGGCCTGATCACCCAGATGCTGCCCGACTGGGAGCGGGTGCGGTGCCGTCCCCAGCGCAACGCCGTGCACATCTGGACCGTCGACCGGCACCTGATCGAGACGGCGGTCCGTGCCTCGGAGTTCACCCGGCGCGTCCACCGCCCCGACCTGCTGCTCGTCGCCGCCCTGCTGCACGACATCGGCAAGGGCTGGCCCGGCGACCACTCGGTGGCCGGCGAGATCATCGCCAAGGACGTCGCCGCGCGCATCGGCTTCGACCGCGACGACGTCGCCGTACTCGCCGCTCTCGTACGGCACCACCTGCTGCTCGTGGACACCGCGACACGGCGTGACCTGGAGGACCCGGCCACCCTGCGCTCGGTGGCCGAGGCGGTCGGATCGCAGGGCACGCTGGAGCTGCTGCACGCGCTGACCGAGGCCGACGCCCTGGCCACCGGACCGGCCGCCTGGTCGTCCTGGCGGGGCTCGCTCGTCGCCGACCTGGTCAAGCGGGTGGCCGCGGTGCTCGCCGGGGATGAGCCCGACGAGCCCGAGGCGGCCGCGCCCACCGCCGAACAGGAGCGGCTGGCCATCGAGGCGATCGCGACGGGCGGCCCGGTGCTGTCCCTGCGCGCGCAGACCGAGCCGCCCGCTCTCCCGGAGGACCAGCCGGCCGGGGATCCCGAGCCGCTCGGCGTGGAGCTCGTGATCGCCGTACCGGACCAGCCGGGCGTGCTGCCCGCGGTCGCCGGAGTACTGGCCGTGCACCGGCTGACCGTCCGCACCGCGGAGCTGAGCACCCAGGACCTGCCCGACGGCGTCGAGGGTGCCGTGCTCCTGCTGAACTGGCGGGTCGCCGCCCAGTACGGCTCGCTGCCCCAGGCGGCCCGGCTGCGCGCCGATCTCGTACGGGCCCTGGACGGCTCGCTGGACGTCGCCGGGCGCCTGGCCGAGCGGGACGCCGCCTATCCGAGGCGCCGCGGTGTCGTCGCGCCCGCCGCCCGCGTGACGGTCGCTCCGGCGGCCTCCCGGCACGCCACGGTGATCGAGGTGCGCGCCCAGGACGCCCCGGGACTGCTGTTCCGCATCGGACGCGCCCTGGAGGACGCCGGGGTGCGGATGCGCAGCGCGCACGTGTCGACGCTGGGCGCCAACGCGGTGGACGCCTTCTACGTCACCGACGGCAAGGGCGCCCCGCTCGGGGCCGGAGAAGCGGCTTCCGTGGCCCGGAAGCTGGAGGAGACCCTGCGGGGCTGACCGGGGGATCCCGGCAACGTGTGTCGCCGGGATACCCTGGAGGGCGATTCCCAGCTGCCACCGACCCCGAGGACCGCGAGCGCCGTGTTCGATACTCTTTCCGATCGCCTCTCAGCGACTTTCAAGAACCTGCGCGGCAAGGGACGGCTCTCCGAGGCGGACATCGACGCCACCGCGCGCGAGATCCGGATCGCGCTCCTCGAGGCGGACGTGGCCCTGCCGGTCGTCCGGACGTTCATCAAGAACGTCAAGGAGCGTGCCCTCGGCGCCGACGTCTCCCGGGCGCTGAACCCCGCCCAGCAGGTCCTGAAGATCGTGAACGAGGAGCTCGTCACGATCCTCGGCGGCGAGACCCGGCGGCTGCGGTTCGCCAAGAACCCGCCCACCGTGATCATGCTTGCGGGTCTCCAGGGTGCCGGTAAGACCACCCTCGCGGGCAAGCTCGGCCACTGGCTGAAGGAGCAGGGCCACTCGCCCCTCCTGGTCGCCGCCGACCTCCAGCGCCCCAACGCCGTCAACCAGCTCAGCGTCGTCGCCGAGCGCGCCGGTGTCGCGGTCTACGCCCCCGAGCCGGGCAACGGCGTCGGTGACCCGGTCAAGGTCGCCAAGGACTCCATCGACTTCGCGAAGTCCAAGGTCCACGACATCGTGATCGTGGACACCGCCGGCCGTCTCGGTATCGACCAGGAACTGATGCAGCAGGCCGCGGACATCCGCGACGCGGTCTCGCCGGACGAGATCCTCTTCGTCGTCGACGCGATGATCGGCCAGGACGCGGTCAACACCGCCGAGTCCTTCCGCGACGGCGTCGGCTTCGACGGCGTGGTGCTCTCCAAGCTCGACGGTGACGCCCGCGGTGGTGCGGCCCTGTCGATCCGGCAGATCACCGGCAAGCCGATCATGTTCGCGTCGAACGGCGAGAAGCTCGAGGACTTCGACGCCTTCCACCCTGACCGGATGGCCTCCCGCATCCTCGACATGGGTGACCTGCTCACCCTGATCGAGCAGGCGGAGAAGACGTTCAGCCAGGAAGAGGCCGAGAAGATGGCCTCCAAGCTGGCGTCCAAGAAGGGCCAGGACTTCACCCTGGACGACTTCCTGGCCCAGATGGAGCAGGTCCGCAAGATGGGCAGCATCTCCAAGCTGCTCGGCATGCTCCCGGGCATGGGCCAGATCAAGGACCGGATCAACAACCTCGACGAGCGGGACGTCGACCGCACGGCCGCCATCATCAAGTCGATGACCCCGGCCGAGCGCGCCGACGCCACGATCATCAACGGCTCGCGCCGTGCCCGTATCGCCAAGGGTTCCGGCGTCGAGGTCAGCGCGGTCAAGAACCTCGTCGAGCGGTTCTTCGAGGCCCGCAAGATGATGTCGCGCATGGCTCAGGGCGGCGGGATGCCGGGTATGCCCGGGATGCCGGGCATGGGCGGCGGCCCCGGCCGCGCCAAGAAGCAGCAGAAGAAGGCCAAGGGCAAGCAGCGCTCGGGCAACCCCATGAAGCGCAAGCAGCAGGAGGCCGAGGAGGCCGCGCGCAAGGCCGCGGGCGCTCAGGGCGGAGGCGCCTTCGGCGTACCCGGTCAGCAGGTCCCGCAGGACTTCGAACTGCCGGACGAGTTCAAGAAGTTCATGGGCTGAGCGCGCCTGTGCGTGTGCCGGCGTGACCGACGGCGACATACCGCCGCAGGTCACCCGGCGCGGCGAGGAAGCCGGCGGCTAGGGCACCCGTGCGACCAGGTACCGGAAGACGTTCGGCATCCATACCGTGCCGTCCCGGCGCTGGTACGGATGCAGGGCTTCCGTGACCTCCTTGTCCACCTGGGCCCGGTCGGTCGCCTCGATGGCCGCGTCGAAGAGCCCGGTCGACAGCAGGCCCTTGAGCGCGCTGCCGAGGTCGGCGTAGCCGAAGGGGCAGGACACCCGCCCCGAGCCGTCGGGCCGCAGGCCGGCCCGCTGGGCGACCTCCTCCAGGTCGTCACGCCGGGCCGGACGCCAACTGCCCGTGCCCCGCAGCGGATCCGCCAGCTTGGTGGCCACCCGAAGCACGGACGACGTGGCGCACCTTTCCGGCGGACCCCAGCCGACGAGCGCCACGGGCGCCCCCCGCTCGGCGAGCGGAGTCGCCGAGCCGAGAAGCTCACCGAGGCCCTCCGAGTCGCCCGCGAGACCCCCGATCGGCTCGAAGGCGGTCACGAGGGTGTACGGGGCGGTCCCGTCGTCGGCGGCGTCCCCGGGCGCTCCCTCGACGAGCCTGGTGCCTGCCCCCGCGCGCGTGCCCCGGGCCTCCGGCAGCAGCCGCTCCCGTGCGAGCGCCAGCCGTTCGGGGGAGGAGGCCTCGACCCCGGCGACCGCGGCGCCCCGGGAGGTGGCCATTAACAGCGCGAGCCCGCTGCCGCAGCCAAGGCCCAACAGCCGCGTCGCGGGGCCCACTTCCAGTCGCTCGTAGACGGCCTCGTACAGCGGAACCAGCATCCGCTCCTGGATCTCGGACCAGTCACGCGCGCGTGCACCGAGGTCCGCACGGAAGGTGTGTCCCGCCGAGGGCAGGTGCTGCCGCACGAGCGTAGGTGTCATGGATAAGCGCCCCAATCCGCCGAGAGTTGACTCTGTGCCCGATTCCGTGGCCCCCGTGACGTGCGCTCGCACTTCCCCCGTATGCCAGGTAACTCCGCACTCGACCGCGCGTCCAGAGGCAGAAGGGCCCTGTTGCTGGTTGGCATGTGCCGGGGAAAAGAATTCACATCCCGGCAACGTGCGCCCGTACCATCGCGCCATGGCAAAGGCACCTGTTCTCACACCCCGGGCGGACGACTTCCCGCGCTGGTACCAGGATCTGGTCGGCAAGGCCGAACTGGCCGACAACGGTCCGGTGCGCGGCACCATGGTCATCCGACCGTACGGGTACGGGCTGTGGGAGCGGATGCAGGCCGAGATGGACGCCCGGATCAAGGCGACGGGGACGCAGAACGCGTACTTCCCGCTGCTGATCCCGCAGTCGTACCTCACCCGTGAGGCCGACCACGTCGAGGGGTTCGCGCCCGAGCTCGCGGTCGTCACCCACGGCGGCGGCAAGGAGCTGGAGGAGCCCGCGGTCGTCCGCCCCACCTCCGAGATGATCGTCAACGACTACTTCTCGAAGTGGGTGCAGAGCTACCGCGACCTGCCCCTGCTGATCAACCAGTGGGCCAACGTGGTGCGTTGGGAACTCCGGCCCCGGCTCTTCCTGCGCACGACGGAGTTCCTGTGGCAGGAGGGCCACACCGCGCACGCCACTGAACAGGACGCGCGCGAGTTCGCCTCGCACATCCACCGGCAGGTCTACGAGGACTTCATGACCGACGTCCTCGCCATAGACGTCGTCGCCGGCCGCAAGACCGTCAAGGAGCGCTTCGCCGGCGCCGTCAACACCCTCACGCTCGAAGGCATGATGGGCGACGGCAAGGCCCTCCAGATGGCGACCAGCCACGAGCTGGGCCAGAACTTCGCCAAGGCCTTCAACACCTCGTACCTCTCGAAGGACGGCACCCAGGAACTCGTCTGGCAGACCTCCTGGGGCTCCACCACCCGCATGATCGGCGCCCTGGTGATGATGCACGGCGACGACAACGGCCTGCGTGTCCCGCCGCGGCTCGCGCAGACCCAGGTCGTCGTGCTCGCCATCAAGGGGGACGAACCGGTTCTGGCCAAGGTCCGCGACATCGGCGACCGGCTGAAGGCGGCGGGGCTGCGCGTCCACGTCGACGACCGCACCGACACCCCCTTCGGCCGCCGCGCGGTCGACTGGGAGCTCAAGGGCGTGCCGATCCGCGTCGAGATCGGGCCCCGTGACCTGGAGAGCGGCACCGCGATGGTGGCCCGCCGCATTCCGGGAGGCAAGGAGGCGGTCGCCGTCGACGATCTCGTACGACTGCTCCCGGCCGTCCTGGAGGAGGACCAGGCGCTGCTGCTGGCCCAGTCCCGCGAGCGCCGCGAGTCCCGCACGGCCGACGTGTCGACGTTCGACGAAGCCGTCGAGGCCGCCGTCGCCGGCGGCTGGGCCCGGATCCCGTGGGCCACTCTCGGCGAAGACGGCGAGGCCAGGCTGGCCGAGCACGCGGTGACCGTACGCTGTCTGGTCGCCGAGGACGGGTCGGTGCCGGGAACCGACGACGCCCCCGGTAACGTCGCAGTTGTCGCACGCGCTTACTGAGGCAGCGCCTTCCGGTGCGAGAGCGACCGAAACGCCTCTTGCGCACCCGCGGATCACACTCGCACCGGCGCGTGGACACGATCTACGCGCCGGGGCGTACCTCACACTACGCACCACCTTGTGGCGAGCTGTGAGGCTTCTCCGCAGATCAGCGCACCCGCCCTCGTCTCCACGCATCAGTCGCAACTGACGGGTACGTGCAAATTATTTGGGATGCCCCGGAATAGGAACACAGCGGCACCCTGGCTCGTTGTCATTACGTGAGCACGACACAGACACCACCTGTACTCGCCGCAGAGCTGGCAGAGGCGTGGGCCGACATTCAGCGGTACCACCCCGAACTGCCGGACCTTGCCGCGCCAGAGTCCCTGATCGGGGAGTCGTCGTCCGCGTGCGGTCACGAGCTCTCCTTCGAGCGACTGCTTCACGAGGCAGTCCACGGCATCGCCGCCGCGCGAGGCATCCGCGACACCTCCCGCGCCGGCCGCTACCACAACCGCAGATTTCTCGCGATCGCCGAGGAGATGGGCCTGGACCACCCCGAGGAACCGCATCCGAGCAGCGGCTTCTCCCTGGTCACGCTCACCCCCGAGGCAAAGCGCCGGTACCGCCCGACCATCGAGCGGCTCCAGCGCGCCCTCAAGGCCCACACGGCGGCGACCTCCGCCGACACCGCCCGCTCCTTCCGGGGTCCGGCGGCGCGTCACGGCTCTTCCGGAGGCGGGGTCCGGGTCAAGGCGGTCTGCGACTGCGGCCGCAATGTGCGGGTCGTCCCCTCCGTCCTGGCCCAGGCGCCGATCGTCTGCGGGGGCTGCGGGAAGCCGTTCCGCATTCCCGACATCGTGGGCGCGGCGGCGAGCTGAGACCCGGCTGCTCGTGGCAGCCGCGGTCCTGCCCGGGGGCACCCGGAGTGCCGGGTGCCCCTCAGGCATGCTCGTGCGCGGCCTCGGTCCGACGGGAGCTCCAGGGTGTGGCACAATGGCTAGCTGTACTCGACAGCCGCACAGGAACCCTCTCGCCTCCGGCTGACGCGTCCATCGGGCACTCGGGTACCGCAACCCCACGCGGCCGTCTCGCCGTGCCCAACCACGTCAATTCCAGGAGAACCCACTCCCGTGGCAGTCAAGATCAAGCTGAAGCGTCTGGGCAAGATCCGTTCGCCTCACTACCGCATCGTCGTCGCCGACTCCCGCACCCGTCGTGACGGCCGTGCGATCGAGGAGATCGGCCTGTACCACCCGGTGCAGAACCCCTCGCGCATCGAGGTCGACTCGGAGCGCGCGCAGTACTGGCTGGGTGTCGGCGCGCAGCCGACCGAGCCCGTGCTCGCCATTCTGAAGAAGACCGGCGACTGGCAGAAGTTCAAGGGCGAGCCCGCCCCGGCTCCGCTGCTCCAGCCGGCCGAGAAGGCCGCGCGTCCCTCGTTCGAGGCCCTCGGTGGCGACGACGAGGGCAAGGGTGAGGCCATCACCCAGAAGAAGAAGGCTGAGAAGAAGGACGAGGCCGCGGCCGAGTCCGGGTCGACCGAGGCCTGAGCATGCTCGAGGAGGCTCTCGAGCACCTCGTGAAGGGCATCGTCGACAACCCTGACGATGTGCAGGTCGCCTCGCGCGACCTGCGCCGCGGGCGAGTGCTGGAGGTCCGGGTCCACCCCGACGACCTCGGCAAGGTGATCGGCCGCAACGGCCGCACCGCACGCGCCCTGCGGACCGTCGTGGGCGCCATCGGCGGCCGCGGTGTCCGCGTCGACCTCGTCGACGTCGACCACGTCCGCTGACGTCAAACGCAGCACCGGCTCGGGCCGGGGAGGGCCATCGGGCCGTCCCCGGCCCGTAGTCGTATGACAGGAGAGCAAGCACAGTGCAGCTGGTAGTCGCACGGATCGGCCGCGCCCACGGCATCAAGGGCGACGTCACCGTCGAGGTACGAACCGACGAGCCCGAACTCAGGCTCGCCCCCGGCGCCGTCCTGGCCACCGACCCGGCCTCCACGGGACCCCTCACCATCGAGGCCGGCCGCGTCCACAGCGGCCGTCTCCTCCTGCGCTTCGAGGGCGTGAAGGACCGCAGCGCCGCCGAGGCCCTCCGCAACACCCTCCTGATCGCCGAGGTCGATCCCGAGGAGCTGCCGGAGGAGGAGGACGAGTACTACGACCATCAGCTGATGGACCTCGACGTGGTCACCGCGGACGGCGTCGAGGTCGGCCGGATCACCGAGATCTCGCACCTGCCCTCCCAGGACCTCTTCATCGTCGAGCGGCCCGACGGCAGCGAGGTGCTGATCCCGTTCGTCGAGGAGATCGTCGCCGAGATCGACCTGGCGGAGCAGAAGGCGGTCATCACACCACCGCCCGGGCTGATCGACGACCGCGCCGAGATCGCGTCCTCCCGGGACTCCGAGGACTCTCAGGACTCCGAGGACGCGCAGGACTCCGAGGACGCGTCCTGATGCGGCTCGACGTCGTCACGATCTTCCCCGAGTACCTCGACCCCCTCAACGTCTCCCTGGTCGGCAAGGCACGCGCGCGTGGGCAGCTGAACGTGCATGTCCACGATCTGCGCGCGTGGACGTACGACCGTCACAACACCGTCGACGACACCCCGTACGGCGGCGGCCCGGGCATGGTCATGAAGACCGACCCCTGGGGGGACGCGCTGGACTCCGTGCTGGCGGACGGCTACGAGACGGGCTCGCACGCGCCCGCCCTCATCGTCCCCACGCCCAGCGGCCGTCCCTTCACCCAGGAACTCGCCGTGGAACTCTCCGAGCGCCCCTGGCTGATCTTCACGCCCGCGCGCTACGAGGGCATCGACCGCCGGGTGATCGACGAGTACGCCACGAGGATGCCCGTCCACGAGGTGTCCATCGGCGACTACGTCCTCGCCGGCGGCGAAGCGGCCGTACTCGTGATCACCGAGGCGGTGGCCCGGCTGCTGCCCGGCGTCCTCGGCAACGCCGAGTCGCACCGGGACGACTCCTTCGCGCCCGGAGCCATGGCGAACCTGCTCGAAGGCCCCGTCTACACCAAGCCGCCCGAGTGGCGCGGCCGAGGCATCCCGGACGTCCTGCTCAGCGGGCACCACGGCAAGATCGCCCGCTGGCGCCGCGACGAGGCGCTCAGGCGTACGGCGGCCAACCGGCCCGACCTGATCGAGCGCTGCGACCCGGCGGCCTTCAACAAGAAGGACCGCGAGATGCTCTCCATCCTGGGCTGGGCGCCGGACCCGGCGGGGGAGCCGTACGGACGATTTTGGCGCAGGCCACAAGCCGTGGAAGAATAGGCCCCTGTTGTGCGTCGTCCGGCGTGCGCCCCTGCCACAGGGGGACACGACGCCCGCCCCGACACGGACAGCCTCCTCACGAAACACTATCTACCGCCGATGACCTGTGGCATGGGCGAAGAAAGCAGACGAAATGTCTCACCTGCTCGACATCGTCGACTCCGCGTCGCTGCGTACCGACATCCCGGCCTTCCGCCCGGGTGACACCGTCAACGTCCACGTCCGCGTCATCGAGGGCAACCGCTCCCGTGTGCAGCAGTTCAAGGGCGTAGTCATCCGCCGTCAGGGTGCCGGTGTCCGCGAGACCTTCACGGTCCGCAAGGTCTCGTTCTCCGTCGGCGTCGAGCGCACCTTCCCGGTGCACACCCCGATCGTCGAGAAGATCGAGCTCGTCACCCGCGGTGACGTGCGTCGCGCGAAGCTGTACTACCTGCGCGAGCTCCGCGGCAAGGCCGCGAAGATCAAGGAGAAGCGCGACAACTGAGCGCCTCTCGGAGGTCACAGCGGGGCCGGATAGCATCTGGCTGCGATGGACACCGAAGCACAGTCGATGGAGCGCGACCGCTCCTCCCGCCCCGGACCAGGGGCCGCGGAGGGACGGTCGCGTTTCGCGTTGGTGTCGAGAATCACCCCGTGGCTGCCCGGCGGCTGGATCTCCCTGACTCTGCTGCTCTGCCTGGTCCTTCTTCTGCTGATCAGTACGTTCGTGGTCAGACCTTTCCAGATTCCCAGCGGATCCATGGAAAACGGATTGAGGATCGGGGACCGCGTTCTCGTAAATAGGTTCGCGTACCGTTTCGGTGCCGAGCCGCGCCGGGGAGATGTGGTCGTGTTCGACGGAACCGGGTATTTCGGGGACGGGGACTACATCAAGCGCGTTGTGGGCGTGGGGGGAGACCACGTGGTCTGCTGCGACACGAAGGGGAGGATCGAGGTGAACGGCCGGTCGGTCGACGAGTCGGGCTTCCTGTACCCCGGCGACAGCCCCTCCTCGGTGCCCTTCGAGGTCGAGGTGCCCGACGGCACCCTGTTCGTGCTCGGTGACCACCGCAGCATCTCCAGCGACTCCCGGGACCATCTGGGCTCACCGGGCGGCGGCATGGTCCCCGTCGGCGATGTCCTCGGACGGGCCGACTGGATCATCTGGCCCGCCGGCCACGCCGTCCGCCTGCACCGTTCCGACGCCTACGCGCGCGTGCCCGCAGCGGAGGGCGCGCATGGGTAACCGCGGCAAACCGCGCGGTGTGTCGAGCACCGCGGCCGACAATCTGCTGCCCACCGGCGTCCGGCGCTCCGCCAGTCCCACGGGTGGCCGCTCCCGCGCGGAGCGGCGCAAGCTCCAGCGCAAGGTGAAGCGGCGCAGAAGGCGCGGCGCGGTCAAGGAGATACCCCTCCTGGTCGGCGTGGCCGTCCTGATCGCCCTGGTCCTGAAGACGTTTCTCGTCCAGGCGTTCGTGATCCCGTCCGGCTCGATGGAGCAGACGATCCGTATCGGCGACCGTGTCCTGGTCGACAAGCTCACCCCGTGGTTCGGCTCCGAACCGAAGCGCGGGGACGTCGTCGTCTTCAAGGACCCGGGCGGCTGGCTCCAGGACGAGCAGACCACGACGAAGAAGGACGACCCCGTCGTCGTCAAGCAGGTCAAGGAGGGACTCACCTTCATCGGCCTGCTGCCGTCCGACAACGAGAAAGACCTGATCAAGCGGGTCGTCGGAGTCGGCGGCGACCGGGTCAAGTGCTGTGACACCGAGGGGCGGGTGACCGTCAACGGCGTTCCTCTGAGCGAGACGGACTACCTGTATCCCGGGAACGCCCCGTCCACCCAGCAGTTCGACATCACCGTCCCCCAGGGGCGGCTGTGGGTGATGGGTGACCACCGCGCCAACTCCGCGGACTCCCGCTCGCACCAGGACACCGACTACGGCGGCACCGTGTCCCTGGACTCGGTGGTGGGGCGGGCCAGGATCATCGCGTGGCCGTTCGGCCACTGGACCACGCTGGACGAACCGAAAACTTACTCTTCCATTGCCGACTCGGTGTCCGGGGCGACCGCGGCCTCCCAGCCGTCGCTTAGGGTTGCTTCCGACGATCCGAACGAAGCGATCCAACTCCCGAGCCCTGCGGAACTCCCGCTCGTTATGGGAGTGGTGGGCCTGCGCCGTACCTGGCGCCGGCGGCGGCACAGAGTAAGGAGTTGGCGTGGGGGATGTTGCGGTTGGCGCACGATCCGGGCACGACGGCGAGGAGCACCGCGGACGCCCCGTGGAAGCAGCCGACCCGGCCGCGGAGGGCGCCGTACCCTTCGGGAATGACCCGGCCGCGGGCGGCGAGGGGCCACCGGTGGACGAACCCCCCGGGACCGGCGGCGGTGGGACGGGCGGTTCCACGCCCGGGGCGAAGAAGCAGCGCTCCTTCTGGAAGGAGCTGCCCATCCTGATCGGCATCGCGCTCGTGCTGGCGCTGCTGATCAAGACGTTCCTGGTGCAGGCCTTCTCGATCCCGTCCGACTCGATGCAGAACACCCTCCAGCAGGGCGACCGGGTGCTGGTCGACAAGCTCACCCCGTGGTTCGGCTCCGAGCCCGAGCGCGGCGAGGTCGTCGTCTTCCACGACCCGGACAACTGGCTGGCGGGTGAGCCGGTGGCGGACCCGAACGCCGTACAGACGTTCCTGTCCTGGATCGGTCTGATGCCCTCCGCCACGGAGAAGGACCTCATCAAGCGCGTCATCGGCGTGGGCGGTGACACGGTCTCCTGCAAGGGCACCGGCCCGCTCAAGGTCAACGGCAAGGCACTGGACGAGGCGTCGTACGTCTACGCCGGCAACACGCCGTGCAGCCAGGACGACCAGGGCGGCCAGTTCACCGTGAAGGTCCCCAAGGGCTACATCTGGGTGATGGGCGACCACCGGCAGAACTCCCGTGACTCGCGCTACAACCAGTCGGACAAGCATCACGGCATGGTCCCGGTCGACGACGTCGTGGGCCGCGCCGTCGTGAAGGCCTGGCCGATCAACCGCTGGGGCACGCTGCCCAAGCCGGACACCTTCGACCAGGCGGGCATCAACGACCGGTCGTCCGCTTCGGCCGCCCTCGGTGTGGCTCCGCAGGGGATCGCTCTCGTCGGTGTGGTGCCGGTGGCGCTGTGGCGTCGCAGGAAGGCCGCCGTCGAGCAGGCCCGCTGAGCCCGGCCCTGCAGACCGGGCTGCCACGGCCCTGGTGAAAGCTTTGCGGAGCTTGTCGCTCCGTCCGGGCAGGAGGGGCTGACCCGCTCAGGTACCGCCGGGTAGGGTGCGGATCCATGGGTGGCGAGAGCACTACACGTACGGCCCCGCGCAGCGGGAGCACCAGCACGGGCCCGGTGGGCAGCCGGACCGGACAGCGACTGTCCGGACTGGCCGTCGCGCTGGGCCTGGTGCTGTTCCTCGGGGGATTCGTCTGGGGAGCGGTGGTCTACCTGCCGTACACCGTGCCCACCAGTTCGATGACGCCCACGATCGACGCCGGCGACCGGGTGCTGGCGCAGCGCGTCGACGGCGACGAGATACGCCGGGGTGACGTCGTCGTCTTCACCGACGAGACCTGGGTGAGCAACGCGCCCGTGGTCAAGCGGGTCGTCGCGGTCGGCGGCGACACGGTCTCCTGCTGCACGGACGGGAAACTGACCGTCAACGGCAAGAAGATCGACGAGACCTACCTCAAGGGCGGCCCGGTCGAGGACAAGACCATCCCGACCGTGAAGGTGCCCCAGGGCCGGCTGTTCCTGCTCGGCGACGAGCGCCAGGGCTCGCTGGACTCCTCCGCCCACCTCACGGACGCCGCCCAGGGCACCGTCGCCCGCTCGGCCGTGACCGCCCGCGTGGACGCCGTTGTCTGGCCCATGAAGGGCATGCTGGAGCGCCCCACCGGCTTCGAGCCCCTGGGCGCGCTCTCCTCGCCCGGCCCGCTGCGTACGATCTTCTTCCTGATCGTCGCCGGCGGGGCTCTGGTGCTGGGCGGCGGGGCGTACGGGCCCGTGGCCAAGCTGTTCGGCAGGGGCTCCCGGGTCCGTACGGAGCCCGTCGGTGCCCGCTGAGGCGCCGGCCGCGTCCGGGGATTCGCCCGAAGGCGCGCTGCGCAAGGTGGCCCGAGTGGTACTGCTCGATCCCGAGGACCGCATTCTCCTGCTGCACGGGCACGAGCCGGACGATCCGGCCGACGACTGGTGGTTCACGCCCGGCGGCGGACTGGAGGGCGACGAGACCCGTGAAGAGGCCGCTCTGCGGGAACTCGCCGAGGAGACAGGCATCACCGAGGTGGAACTCGGGCCGGTGCTCTGGCGGCGGATGTGCTCGTTCCCGTTCGCGGGCCGTCGCTGGGACCAGGACGAGTGGTACTACCTGGCCCGTACGACGGTGACGGCCACCCGGGCCACGGCCCTGACCGAGCTGGAGCGACGCAGTGTCGCCGGAGCGCGCTGGTGGACGTGTCAGGAACTGAGCCAGGCACATGAGACGGTGTATCCGACCAGACTCGCCGAGCTGCTGCGCAGGCTGCTCGACGAAGGTCCCCCCGCCGGGCCCGTGACCCTCGACACCGAAATCGTCTAGGTGCTGACGGGACTGGCGCACAATGGTGGGATCGCACGGCTGAAGGGGAACATGCCATGAGCGCCGAGGACCTCGAGAAGTACGAGACCGAGATGGAGCTCAAGCTCTACCGGGAGTACCGCGATGTCGTCGGTCTGTTCAAATACGTGATCGAGACCGAGCGGCGCTTCTACCTGACCAACGACTACGAGATGCAGGTGCACTCGGTCCAGGGTGAGGTGTTCTTCGAGGTGTCCATGGCGGATGCGTGGGTGTGGGACATGTATCGGCCGGCTCGCTTCGTGAAGCAGGTCCGGGTGCTGACGTTCAAGGACGTGAACATCGAGGAGCTGAACAAGAGTGATCTGGAGTTGCCGGGCGGGTGACGGGTGCTTTTTCGCCCGTGTGGGTGACGGGGTTTTCCACAACCGCTGAGTAGTCCACCAAGATCAACTCAGTGGGCGGGGTTGCGTGATCGTTGGCGCCGGAGGTGGTGCCGACATGAACGCACGCAGTGCACTCGGCAAGTACGGCGAGAGTCTGGCCGCGCGGCGGCTGACCGAGGCCGGGATGACCGTCCTGGAGCGCAACTGGCGCTGTGGCAGGACGGGCGAGATCGACATCGTGGCGCGGGACGGCGAGGTCCTGGTCGTCTGCGAGGTCAAGACACGGCGGGTGGGTGCGTTCGAGCACCCCATGGCCGCGGTGACTCCCGAGAAGGCGGAGCGCCTGCGGGGCCTCGCCGCCTGCTGGATCCATGCCCACGGAGGGGCGCCACCAGGAGGCGTCCGCATCGACCTGGTGGGCGTCGTCCTGCCCCGGCGCGGCGCGCCAGTCGTCGAGCATGCGCGGGGGGTGGCCTGAGATGGGGTTCGCTCGTACGTGCTCGGTGGCGCTGGTGGGCGTCGAGGGGGTCGTGGTCGAGGTCCAGGCCGACCTGGAGCCCGGGGTCGCGGCCTTCACGCTGGTGGGGCTCCCGGACAAGAGCCTGTCGGAGAGCCGGGACCGGGTGCGGGCGGCCGTCGTGAACTCGGGTGGTGAATGGCCCCAGAAGAAGCTCACGGTGGGACTCAGCCCGGCCTCGGTGCCGAAGGCGGGCTCGGGATTCGACTTGGCTGTCGCATGTGCCGTCCTGGGTGCCTGCGAGCGGATCGACCCGCGCGTGCTCGCCGACATCGTGATGATCGGAGAGCTGGGCCTGGACGGCCGGGTGCGTCCGGTCCGGGGCATCCTGCCCGCGGTGCTGGCCGCCGCGGACGCCGGCTACGTACAGGTCGTCGTGCCGGAGTGCGCCGCGGCCGAGGCCTCGCTGGTACCGGGGGTCTCCGTGCTGGGCGTCCGCAGTCTGCGGCAGCTCATCGCGGTCCTCGCCGACGAACCGGTGCCCGACGAGGAGCCGCACGAGCCGGGCCGCCCCGATCCGCTGCTGGCCGGCCTGCGGGTGCCGGGCACGGGCGCGGCGACGGGCATGCACAGCGCCGGAGCCGCTCAGCAGGACCACGGACACGACCTGGCCGACGTCGTGGGACAGACCTCGGCGCGCACGGCCGTGGAGGTCGCGGCGGCCGGGCGCCACCATCTGTTCCTGGAGGGTCCGCCCGGCGCGGGCAAGACGATGCTCGCCGAGCGGCTGCCCGCGGTCCTGCCCCCGCTGGCCCGGGAGGAGTCGCTGGAGGTGACGGCGGTGCACTCGGTGGCCGGACTGCTGCCACCGGGCAAGCCCCTGATCGACGTCGCCCCCTACTGCGCCCCGCACCACTCGGCCACCATGCAGGCGCTGGTGGGCGGCGGCAACGGCATCGCCCGTCCCGGCGCGGTCTCGCTCTCACACCGAGGGGTGCTCTTTCTCGACGAGACTCCCGAGTTCAACACCCAGGCCCTCGACGCGCTGAGGCAGCCACTGGAGGCGGGGCACGTGGTGATCGCGCGCAGCGCGGGTGTCGTACGGTTCCCGGCGAAGTTCCTGATGGTCCTCGCGGCCAACCCGTGTCCCTGCGGTCGCTTCTCGCAGACCGACGACTTCTGCGAGTGCCCGCCCTCGGCGATCCGGCGCTACCAGGCCCGGCTCTCCGGTCCGCTGCTCGACCGGGTCGACCTGCGGGTGCAGGTGGACCGTGTCACGCGTGACCAGCTTGCCGGACGCGGCGCCCGGGGCGAGTCGACCGCCGTGGTCGCGGACCGCGTGCGAGCCGCCAGGGAACGCGCGGCGACGCGCTTCGCCGGCACCCCGTGGCGGACCAACAGCGAGGTCCCCGGACGCGAGCTGCGCAACCGCTGGCACGCCGTGTCCGGGGCGATGGACGAGGCCGAGCGCAATCTGGAGCGGGGCGTCCTGACCGCCCGGGGACTCGACCGCGTCCTGCGCGTCGCCTGGACCGTCGCGGACCTCGTCGGACACGACCGCCCGGACGCGACGGACGTCGCCCTGGCGCTGCAACTGCGCACCGGAGTGCCCCGGGGCGTGCCCATGGCCATCGGGGCGCTGACGTGACCCGCGACGAACCCGACGACGAGCTGCTCGACCGCGTCTTTCTCGCTCGGGTCGTCGAGCCCGGTGACGAGGCCGCGGGGCGGTGGATCCGGGAATGGGGCGTGGAGGAGGTGGCCTCGCGGTTGCGCGGGTGCGGGGAGCCGCTGCCCGGGGTGAGCGAGAAGAGATGGAGCGGCATGCGGGCCCGGGCTCGAGTGGCCGAACCGCTCCGGGATCTCGCCGTCGCGTTCCGGGCCGGCGCCCGGTTCGTCGTTCCCGGGGCAGCCGAGTGGCCGGGACAGCTCGACGACCTCGGGGACGCGCGGCCGCTCGGACTGTGGGTGCGGGGGCGGCCCAGCCTGCGGATGTGGGCGCTCAGGTCCGTCGCCCTCGTCGGGGCCCGTGCCTGTACCGAGTACGGGGCCCACATGGCGGCCACCCTCGCCACCGGGCTCGCCGAGCTCGGGTGGGTCGTCGTGTCCGGCGGGGCCTACGGGGTCGACGGTGCCGCCCACCGCGGTGCCCTCGGCGCAGGCGGCGCCACCGTCGCCGTCCTGGCCTGCGGGGTCGACCGGCCCTATCCGCGCGGACACACCCAGTTGATCACCAGGATCGCGGAACAGGGCCTGGTGATCGGGGAGTTGCCGCCCGGCGATCATCCGACGCCCAGCAGATTCGTGCTGCGCAACAGGGTGATCGCCGCCCTCACCCGGGGCACCGTGGTCGTCGAGGCCGCCCACCGCAGCGGCTCACTGGTCACCGCCCGCGCGGCACAGCGGCTGGGCCGTCACACGATGGGGGTGCCCGGGCCGGCCACCAGCAGCCTGTCCGCCGGGGTGCACGAGCTGCTGCGCGGCGGCGCCACGCTGGTCACGGACGCCGCCGAAGTGGTGGAACTGGTCGGCGACATGGGGGAGCTGGCCCCCGACCGGCGCGGGCCCGTGCTGCCGCGTGACCTGCTGGACCCGGAGGTGCGCAGGGTTTTGTCCGCGCTGCCCGGGCGACGGGAGGCCGGCGTGGACGAGATCGCGCGCGGGGCACAGACGACCCGGGACGACGCCATCGCGAGACTGTACGAACTCCGTGCACTTGGTTACGTCGAACGACACGGCGACGGCTGGAAGTTGACACACCAGGCGATGATCTCCGTGCGGGGTGGCCGTGGCCCGTGTTGACCGAGCGTGTTCGGCCGTCCGGGGGAACCCCGAAGTCCTTGGGAATTCCCGCAGTTGAGGCGTTCCGTTGATCACACAGTGCGACGGCCCTGCCTCGCGGGAGCGGCCCGCGGAACGCGTCCGGGCAGGAACCCGGGCACACTGTTTGCGCACTGCGACTCCTCAGTCACGCTACGCTCACGGGGAATTCCGACGCACTTCACGTACATCGCGTACTTCACGGCAGAACGGCACAAGGCGACGAATGCCCCAGCACACTTCCGGGTCCGACCGGGCGGCGATCCCCCCAGCCGCCCGTGACGGTGGCAGCGTGCGGCCGCCCGCTCCCTCGACCCTCGACGAGCTGTGGCGGTCGTACAAAGCGACGGGAGACGAGCGGCTGCGAGAGCAGCTGATCCTGCACTACTCACCGCTCGTGAAGTACGTCGCCGGGCGGGTGAGCGTCGGTCTGCCGCCCAACGTCGAGCAGGCCGACTTCGTCTCCTCGGGGGTCTTCGGGCTCATCGACGCGATCGAGAAGTTCGACATCGACCGGGAGATCAAGTTCGAGACGTACGCGATCACCCGGATCCGGGGCGCGATGATCGACGAACTGCGGGCGCTGGACTGGATCCCGCGCTCCGTGCGGCAGAAGGCGCGCAACGTCGAGCGGGCGTACGCGACGCTGGAGGCACGGCTCAGACGGACGCCCACGGAGGGGGAGGTCGCCGGCGAGCTGGGGATCGCCGTGGACGATCTGCACGCGGTCTTCAGCCAGTTGTCGCTGGCCAACGTGGTGGCCCTGGAGGAGCTGCTGCATGTCGGCGGCGAGGGCGGCGACGGGTTGAGCTTCATGGACACGCTGGAGGACCCCGCCGCGGACAACCCCGTGGAGGTCGCCGAGGACCGGGAGCTCCGGCGGTTCCTCGCGCGGGCCGTCAACACCCTGCCCGAGCGGGAGAAGACCGTGGTGACCCTCTACTACTACGAGGGACTCACGCTCGCCGAGATCGGGAACGTGCTCGGAGTTACCGAGAGCCGGGTCAGCCAGATCCACACCAAATCAGTGCTGCAACTGAGGGCGAAGCTGGCCAGTTTCGGCCGCTGACCTGGCCTGACGGCCTTCCGTTCATGGCCGGTCGGGTGGAGTGACTCCCGTCGGCGGTGTCGCGTCCGTACAGTGGTTGACGTGCCAAGGATTCGAGCGGCCTCCGTGGCCGAGCACCGGTCGATGCAGCGAGCCGCCCTGCTGGACGCGGCTCGCTCTTTGCTGTCCGAGGGCGGGACGGAGGCGCTGACCTTCCCGGCTCTCGCCGAGCGGACGGGGCTCGCGCGCTCGTCCGTGTACGAGTACTTCCGGTCGAGGGCCGCCGTGGTCGAGGAGCTGTGCGAGGTCGACTTCCCGGTGTGGGCCGCGGAGGTCTCGGCGGCGATGGCCGCGGCGCAGGGGGCGGAGGCCAAGGTCGAGGCGTATGTCCGGCGGCAGCTGACGCTGGTGGGGGACCGGCGGCATCGGGCCGTCGTCGCCATCTCCGCGAGCGAGCTGGATGCGGGAGCCCGGGAGAAGATCCGGGCGGCGCACGGCGGACTGGTCGCGATGATCGTAGAGGTGCTCGGCGATCTGGGGCATGAGCAGCCTCGGCTGGCGGCGATGCTGGTGCAGGGCGTGGTGGACGCGGCGGTGCGGCGGATCGAGCTGGGGGCCGCGGAGGAGCCTTCGGTGATTACCGAGGCCGCGGTTTCCATGGCGCTGCGGGGCGTGCGGGGCTGAGGCCCGTCCGGGCTGTTGGGCGGTCAGGGGCGGTCAGGGCAAGGGGATGTCGAGTACGGGGAGCAGTCTCGACGGGCCCCTGCGCAGGAGCCACGGCGGGAGCAGGGACAGGGGGTCGAGGTAGGTCTCGCCGCTGCGCAGGCCCCAGTGCACGCAGGTCGTCGTGCAGTGGGAGCCCGTTGGTTCCACCGTGCCCACCACCTCGCCCGCCGCCACCTCGTCGCCCTTCTCCACCGACGCCGTCACCGGCTCGTAGGTCGTTCGAAGATCCGTGCCCGTCAGCTCCACCGAGACGACCCCCTTGCCCGCCACCCGGCCCGCGAAGGACACCCGGCCCGGTGCCACCGCCCGTACCGGGGTGCCGGCGGGTGCTGCCAGATCCACGCCCCGGTGGCCGCGGCCGTACACCGTCGCCGGTGGTTCCCAGCCGCGCAGGACCGTCGGGCGGGTGCCCAGGGGCCAGCCGCGGCCGATCGCCGGTACCGAGACGTCCGTCGCCGTGGCCGTCGGTGTGAGGGGGGCCTGCTCCGGCGTGGGCGCCGGTGCCGCCAGGAACAGCAGAAACCCCAGCACCAGCCACGTACCGCACCGCCCGAATCGACCGCATCGCTTCGCTCGCATGCGGAAACCGTCCCGCATCCGCCCCGGTCGCGGCCGGGACCTGTGGACTACTCCCGGGTTGTGGACAGCGGCGTCACCCGGTACCTCGCCGGTCCCGTACACTTCTTCTGGCGATCCGGGTCACCGGGTCGACTTCGCACGCCCCGACATCTCGCCGTCACACGGTCGGTGTCAGCGCCTCTCGGTCCTTTGCGGCAAGGCGCGTCGCGGGCGTCAGGCGCGGGTGCCCTCCGGTACCCGCGGTACAACCGAGAACACCAAGGAGAACGGCCATGGCCGTCGTCACGATGCGGGAGCTGCTGGAAAGCGGCGTCCACTTCGGTCACCAGACCCGTCGTTGGAACCCGAAGATGAAGCGCTTCATCTTCACGGAGCGCAACGGCATCTACATCATCGACCTGCTCCAGTCGCTGTCGTACATCGACCGCGCCTACGAGTTCGTCAAGGAGACCGTCGCCCACGGCGGCACGGTCATGTTCGTCGGCACGAAGAAGCAGGCGCAGGAGGCCATCGCCGAGCAGGCCACCCGCGTCGGCATGCCCTACGTCAACCAGCGCTGGCTGGGCGGCATGCTCACCAACTTCTCGACCGTCTACAAGCGTCTGCAGCGCCTCAAGGAGCTCGAGCAGATCGACTTCGAGGACGTCGCCGCTTCCGGTCTGACCAAGAAGGAGCTTCTCGTGCTCTCGCGCGAGAAGGCCAAGCTGGAGAAGACCCTCGGTGGTATCCGCGAGATGTCCAAGGTGCCCAGCGCCGTCTGGATCGTGGACACCAAGAAGGAGCACATCGCGGTCGGCGAGGCCCGGAAGCTCAACATCCCGGTCGTCGCGATCCTCGACACCAACTGCGACCCCGACGAGGTCGACTACAAGATCCCGGGCAACGACGACGCGATCCGCTCCGTCACCCTGCTCACCCGCGTGATCGCCGACGCCGTCGCCGAGGGGCTCATCTCCCGCTCGCGCGTCGCCACCGGTGACAAGGGCGAGAAGGCCGCGGGCGAGCCGCTCGCCGAGTGGGAGCGCGACCTGCTCGAGGGTGGCGAGAAGAAGGCCGAGGAGGCTCCCGCCGAGGCCGCTCCGGCCGAGGCTCCTGCTGCCGAGGCCCCCGCCGCCGAGGCCGAGGCCGAGGCCCCGGCCGAGGCTCCCGCCGCCGAGGCTCCTGCCGCCGAGGCCGAGGCCGCTCCGGCCGCGGACGCCGAGCAGGCCTGATCCGTCAGCGTCAGGGGTGACGGCGGGAGCGGTACTGCATTCATCAGCGCCTTAGGCGCGGTGAACTCCGCTCCCGCCGTTCACCCGTAGGTCATCGGAGAGTCGGCGGCCCCCGGCCACATGGGGGCCGTAGACCCCGTAGATCTTCGATCTTCCAGACTTCGAGAAAGATTCACAGACTCATGGCGAACTACACCGCCGCCGACGTCAAGAAGCTCCGTGAGCTCACGGGCGCCGGCATGATGGACTGCAAGAAGGCGCTGGACGAGGCCGAGGGCGACGTCGAGAAGGCTGTCGAGGCGCTCCGGATCAAGGGCCAGAAGGGCGTCGCCAAGCGCGAGGGCCGCTCCGCCGAGAACGGCGCGGTGGTCTCCATCATCGCCGACGACAACTCCTCCGGCGTCCTCGTCGAGCTGAAGTGCGAGACGGACTTCGTCGCCAAGGGCGAGAAGTTCCAGGCCGTCGCCAACGCGATCGCCGAGCACGTCGCCAAGACCTCCCCGGCCGACCTGGAGGCCCTGCTCGCCTCCGAGATCGAGGCCGGCAAGACCGTCCAGGCGTACGTGGACGAGGCCAACGCCAACCTCGGCGAGAAGATCGTCCTGGACCGCTTCGCGCAGTTCACCGACGGTTTCGTGACCGCGTACATGCACCGCACGATGCCCGACCTGCCCCCGCAGATCGGTGTCCTCATCGAGCTGGACAAGCCGAACGCCGAGATCGCCAAGGGCGTCGCCCAGCACATCGCCGCCTTCGCGCCGAAGTACCTCTCCAAGGAGGACGTGCCGGCCGAGGTCGTCGAGTCCGAGCGTCGTATCGCCGAGGAGACCACCCGCGCCGAGGGCAAGCCCGAGGCCGCGATCGCCAAGATCGTCGAGGGTCGCCTGAACGGCTTCTTCAAGGACGCCACGCTGCTCGGTCAGCCGTACGCGCTCGACAACAAGAAGTCGGTCCAGAAGGTTCTGGACGAGGCCGGTGTCACCCTGAAGCGCTTCACGCGTATCAAGGTCGGCATCTGAGTCCGTACCGCGAGCGACGCGCGGGCCCTATAGGGTCGTCAGCAGTCGTCCGGTACGCCGCCACGCACGCGCGTGGCGGACGACAGCAGATCTGACGAGGAGGCCATTGCCGCGCATGGGATGCGAACCAGTTCCCACCGGCAGTGGCCTTCTTCGTATGTGCAACAGGTGAAAGAGGCGGGATCCCCATGACCACCAAGGCCCAGAAGAGCGACGACGGCAATGTGCGCGGCCGGTTTCTGCTGAAGCTGTCCGGAGAGGCGTTCGCCGGTGGCGGGGGCCTGGGTGTGGACCCCGACGTGGTGCACAAGATCGCTCGTGAGATCGCCGCCGTCGTCCGGGACGGTGCCGAGATCGCCGTCGTCATCGGTGGCGGCAACTTCTTCCGCGGTGCCGAACTCCAGCAGCGCGGCATGGACCGCGCCCGCTCGGACTACATGGGCATGCTCGGCACCGTCATGAACTGCCTCGCCCTCCAGGACTTCCTGGAGAAGGAGGGCATCGACAGCCGGGTGCAGACCGCCATCACCATGGGCCAGGTGGCCGAGCCGTACATCCCGCTGCGCGCCGTGCGCCACCTGGAGAAGGGCCGCGTGGTCATCTTCGGCGCCGGCATGGGCATGCCGTACTTCTCCACCGACACCACCGCCGCCCAGCGCGCCCTGGAGATCGACGCCGAGGCGCTGCTCATGGGCAAGAACGGCGTGGACGGGGTCTACGACTCCGATCCGAAGACCAACCCCGACGCGGTCAAGTTCGACTCCCTCGCATACGGCGAGGTCATCACCCGTGACCTGAAGGTCGCCGACGCCACGGCCGTCACGCTGTGCCGCGACAACAAGCTCCCGATCCTGGTCTTCGAGCTCCTGGCCGAGGGCAATATCGCCCGAGCCGTCAAGGGTGAGAAGATCGGCACGCTTGTGGGTGAGCAGGACAGCCAGGACTGACCCGGGACACACCCGGTCCCTGACCGGGGGATGGACAATGTCCTGCCGGTCGGGAACCGTGCAGGAAGAAGACGCGACGCAGCCGGCCGCCGCCCACGCATACGGAACAGCAGCCGGGCCTACTTCAAGACACGCAGGAGCAAGTGGTGATCGAAGAGACCCTCCTCGAGGCCGAGGAGAAGATGGAGAAGGCCGTCGTGGTCGCCAAGGAGGACTTCGCCGCGATCCGCACCGGGCGTGCGCACCCGGCGATGTTCAACAAGATCGTGGCCGACTACTACGGCGCGCCGACGCCGATCAACCAGCTGGCTTCGTTCTCCGTGCCGGAGCCGCGCATGGCGGTCGTGACCCCGTTCGACAAGAGCGCGCTGCGCAACATCGAGCAGGCGATCCGCGACTCCGACCTGGGCGTCAACCCGAGCAACGACGGCAACATCATCCGAGTGGTGTTCCCCGAGCTCACCGAGGAGCGCCGCCGCGACTACATCAAGGTGGCCAGGAGCAAGGCCGAGGACTCGCGCGTGTCCATCCGCTCGGTCCGCCGCAAGGCCAAGGACGCGATCGACAAGCTCGTCAAGGACGGCGAGGTCGGCGAGGACGAGGGCCGCCGTGCGGAGAAGGAGCTCGACGACGCGACGCACAAGTACGTCGCCCAGGTGGACGAGCTCCTCAAGCACAAGGAAGCGGAGCTTCTCGAGGTCTGATGAACGACTCTTCCTGGGCGACTCCGCCACACGCCGGGTACTGGGGGCCGTCCGACCAGGGGCCTGCCCAGGGGGCCGCCCCGGCGGGTCCCGCGTACGATGCGCATGACGCGCAGCACACTCGCCCCATGCCCATCGTGCCCGACGGACCCGCCGTACCCCCATACGGCGACGACCAGGATGACGACCGGGGGACCGCTCGGCTGAGCGGTCCCTTGTTCCGGGACGGTACGTCCCGGGACGGGACGTACCGCGACGACACGTTCCGTGCAGAGACCGCATCGGCGCAGCCCTACGCGGCGGCACCGCAGAAGCAGAATCCGGAGCCCATGCCCGACGCCTCGCAGCCGGCGCCCGCGCCGCAGAAGAAGAGCGCGGGGCGGGACCTGGGTGCGGCCATAGGGGTCGGGGTCGGGCTCGGCGTGGTGATCATCGCGTCGCTGTTCTTCGTCAAGGCCGCGTTCATCGGCGTGATAGCGGTCGCCGTCGTGGTCGGGCTGTGGGAGCTGACGAAGCGGCTGGAGGAACGCAAGGGCATCAAGGCGCCGCTCGTTCCGTTGGCGCTCGGCGGGGCCGCGATGGTCGTCTCCGGGTACGTCCGTGGCGCGGAGGGCGCCTGGGTCGCCATGGCGCTCACGGCACTCGCGGTCCTCGTCTGGCGGATGACGGAACCGCCGGAGGGATACCTCAGGGACGTCACGGCGGGTGTCTTCGCGGCGTTCTACGTCCCGTTCCTGGCCACGTTCGTCGCCATGATGCTGGCGGCCGAGGACGGGGCGGCACGCGTGCTGACCTTCCTGCTGCTGACCGTCGTCAGCGACACCGGCGCCTACGCGGTCGGCTGGCGCTTCGGCACCCACAAGCTCGCGCCGCGCATCAGCCCCGGCAAGACCCGGGAGGGCCTGGTCGGAGCGGTCACCTTCGCGATGGCGGCGGGTGCGCTGTGCATGGAGTTCCTGATCGACGACGGCGCGTGGTGGCAGGGCCTGCTGCTCGGGCTCGCGGTGGCGGCCAGCGCGACGCTGGGTGACCTCGGCGAGTCGATGATCAAGCGGGACCTCGGTATCAAGGACATGGGCACGCTCCTGCCGGGCCACGGCGGCATCATGGACCGGCTGGACTCCCTGCTGCCGACGGCGCCGGTGGTGTGGCTGTTGCTGGTGCTGTTCGTGGGCAGCGGCTGACGCACGAGGACGGGCGAGGGGCGGCAGCGACGGCTGCCGCCCCTTTGCGTTGCGTCACCGCAGGCGTGGTGGGGCCGTCATCGCAGGCATGGCGGGCCCGCCGTCACCGTAGGCATGGCGGAGGCCAGGGCGGCGCAAATTGTGTGTCAGGCCTTGCTCGGCATACGTAAAAGGGGCCGTTTCCGCGGGAGTTCGTCCGGGATGCTGACCGCCGCGTCGGTTTTCGAACGGGGGAACAGGATGAGCGGGCAGTTCGGGGTGGATCCCGAGACGTTGACGGATCTGGCGGGCAGGTTCGACCGGGAGGCGACGGGGCTTGCCGGGCCGATCGGGGCGTTCTCGGGGAGCGCGGCGGAGATCGGGCAGGCGTTCGGGCTGCTGGGGATCTGTGACGGGGCGACGGAGAAGTACCGGCAGCTGCTGGAGAGCACTGTCAGGGCACTCGGGCAGCTGCCGGACGTGCTCAGGAGCGACAGCGACCGGCTGCGGTTGAACGCGACCCACTACACGGACTCGGACCGCACTGCCCTCGGCCATCTGCACTCCGCGGCCTCGGGTGGCCGCCCGTGAGCATCAACAGCTGGATCGACGGCAAGGTCCTGGAGATCCTGCAGGCCGCCGGTGTGGAGCTCCCGGGCGGCGACGGCGACACGCTCCGGGTCGTCGCCCGCGCCTGGGACGCCATGGGCACCGAACTGACGGACGTCGTACGGGCCGTCGACGCCGCGATCGCCGGAGTCGACCGGCAGGGGTGGCACGGAGCCGCTCGGGACGCCTTCGAGAGCCACTGGGCGGAGCAGAAGAAGGTGATTCAGGACGTTGCCGGCAACTTCCACCACGTCGCCGACGGACTGCGCTCCTATGCCGACGAGATCGACGGGATCAACAAGGAGATCATCGACATCTGCGTGGAGATCGCCGAGATGGAGATCGCCGGGGTCGCGCTGTCGTTCTTCACCGGCTTCATCTCCGACCTCGTCGCGAACACGGCGGTGGCTGAGCGGGTCGCGAAGGTCGTGGACCTGGTCCGGCTGTTCACGTCGGCGGCGGAACGGGTGGCGGGCCTCCTGGAGCGGTTCTCGGGGCTCAGTGCGGAGACGGTCGTCGGGCTGGAGAGGATGCTCACCGCCGTGGCCCGGGTCACCGCGACCTTCGCCAGGACAGGGCTGGAGAGCTTCGCGACGAACTTCGTGGCGGACTCGGGAAGCCTCATGGTGACCCAGGCCGTCAACGGGCAGCCGGTGACCGTGGGCGCCGACCTCAGGAACGGCGCGCTGCTCGCGGGCGGCACGGCCGGGTTCACCGCGGGCGCCGGCGCGATCGGGGCCCGGGTCACGGGGGTGGCCGGAGACCTCCTGAGGGGGGAGGGCCTGCTCGGCACTGCGGTCAGCGGAGCGCTCGGCAACGTGACGGGCGGTCTGACGGCCGACTACGCGAACGGCCAGGACGCCACGACCATGGGGCAGGACGCTCTGGCCAACGCCGTCGCCGGTGCCGCCGGAAACGCCCAGAACCACGGGGTCAACCATGCTTTGGAGGAGCACGGCAGCCTTGGCGGGGAACACCTCAGCGACCGGGGGAAGCTCGCGGACGCGGCGTTCAAGAACACCGTGGGGACCACTCTCAACACCGGCGTGTACGCCGCCGCGTCCGGTATCGAGTCCGACATCCAGAACCTGACGAAGGACGAGAACGACAAGTGAGCCCCCTCGGCGGAGCGGCCCTCGCGGCCGTGTTCACCCCCAACCCGGACCACCCCTCGACCTGGTCCGGCTTCTTCGGACTCGCCGCCTTCGTCATCGGATGCGTGATCGCCCTCGCCGGCATCTACGCGGCGGTCAGCACCTACCGTGGCCTGGAGCAGTCCCGCCGCCGCGGCCAGGCGCTCCCGATGACCCTCGCCGGCGGCTTCTTCGCCCTCGTCGGCCTGGCGGTCATGGCCTTCGGCGTGTGGATCTACTGACCGCGGTCCCGGAATGATCTGCGACACTGGTTGAGCTATGCCTAAGCCCGGAGAACTGATGTGCTCCGGGCACGAAGAAGCCCCCTACCAGCGATGTTGTCGCCAGTAGGGGGCTGTCTTGTATCCGCTGGGCCGTCTCCGGGCCGTCAGGGCTCCTGGGCCGTGTCGAAGACGCCGTCCAGGGCCCGCCGGGCTCGCTCGCTGCTGCTGGGCATCAGGTGGGCGTACACCCGCAGCGTCATCGCCGGGTCGGAGTGCCCGAGGTACTCGCTCACGGCCTTGATGCTCTCGCCCGCGTCCAGGAGGACCGAGGCGTAGAAGTGGCGAAGGGCGTGCATCCCGTGCTGCCGGGCGGAGGCGTACGGCTTGCCGGGTTCCGGAGTTGGGATGAGGCCGGCCGCCGCAAGAGCGGGCTTCCACTCCTGGATGTTGAAGTTGCTCCGCCAGACGATCCCGTCGGCCGTGTTGGTGAAGATCAGGCGCCGTTCGGTGAGCGGGCCGCCCGGCCTCATCCAGGGCAGCTTGATTGCCACAGGCGGGTGATTCTTCATGTGCTGCCGCAGGGCTGAGGCAACCGACGACGGCAGCGGTACGTCCCGCTCCTTGTTGCCCTTCGGGGGAGCGAAGACGGCAGTGCCCCGGATCAGCTTGACCTGAGTGGTGACCCGCAGGGTGTCGCCGCCGAGCTGCAAGGTGTCTTCGGCCAGGCCGATGATCTCGCCCTGTCGCAGGCCGCAGCCGCTACCTACGTCGACCATGGCTTGGTAACGGTCGGGCAGTGCATCGCGGACAGCACGCACCTGGGAGGGGAGCCAGGGCACCACCCGGGCGGTGGAGGCGGCGGGCGGCCGGACCGACGCAGCCGAGCACGGGTTTCGGGCAAGGTGGCCGTCATCCACGGCGGCCGACAGCACCGCGCGGACGTTGGCGTAGATGTTGCGGGCGTACGTGCCGCCTATCGCGTCGTTCTCCAGGTCGCGAACGAACTCGCGGATGTGGACCGGGCGGAAGGACCCGAGCGGACGTGCGCCGATCCGAGGGAAGGCATGCAGCCGAAGCCGGGTTTCCGCTCCGATACGGGTGTTCAGATCGGTCGTCTGCCCCGCGATCCAGCGTTCGGCGTACTGCTGGAAGGTCGTCCGGGCAGCCCTGGGATCGACGTACTGACCACGGGACATGTCGGCAGCGGTCTCGGACAACCACTCTTCCGCCCGGCGCTTCTGACGGTCGGGGAAGGACTTGCTCTTCTCGGTGCCGTCCGGTCCGACGTACCGGGCCCGGTAGCGGAGACCGTTGCCGTAGCGCTCGGTCTTGACCCTCATGGGCTTGCCGTCCGGACCCGGTTCGGTCTTGTACCAGCGGTCTTGGATGTGCCCGGCCATCAGGCAGCCTCCCCGATCTGGGAGTCGACCCAGGCCCGTACGTCGTTCGGGTCGAAGCGCAGGTGCCGGCCAACGCGGAAGCCGCGGGGACCGGTGCGCTTGCGGCGCCACTGGTAGACCGTCTCGACGCTGGGCAGCTCGAACATGTCGACCAGGTCGTCGGGGGTCAGGAAGCGGCTCGGCAGCTCGGAGGACATGTCACCACTCCCTTTCGTCGGCCAACAGGTACGGCAGTTCCTCGCGGGCGGTCTCGCGGTTGTGTTGGAGGTCGCGGCGGATGTTGGCGGCGATCCAGGATTCGCCGGGGGTGTGGCCGTGTCCGGCGTAGGACCAGTGGGCGAGGGTCAGGGTGGTTGCCTCTTCGTCGTCGGGGTCGGGCAGGCCGAGGGCTTCGCGTTGTTGGGTGGCGCGGTAATCGGCGCGGGTCTGTCGGAGGGCGCCGAGGGTGGTGGAGTAGCGGCGGGACTTGGTGGAGAAGTGGCCGCGGAAGCCGAGCATGTGGGCCCAGTCGCGGAGCTTGCGGTCCGGGTAGAGCGCGTGGAGGTCGAGGCAAGCAGCGATCAGTCGGGCGGGGTGGTCGGGCACGTCGAGCAGGATCAGGGCTTCTTTGTTGCCGATCCGGCGGTCCACGGTGCCGGTGGTCTCGGCTGCTTTGGTGGCGTACTTGGCGACGTAGGCGGCGACCTTCTGTTCGGTGATGTCTTCGCCGCCCCCGAAGGCTTTGATCGGCTGGACGTCGAGCTTGACGCCCCAGCGCAGCGTGCGGGCAGGCTGGTCACCAGTAGGGGGGACGTCGACGGCAACGCGCTTGCGGGCGGCGCGGATCGCCTCGGTGAGGAGTTCGAGGGTGGCCCAGGCCGGGGGCGGGGAGTCGGGCCCGTCCGGTCCGTCGAAGCGGATCACGGCGTGGAAGTGCACGGCGCCTCGCTTTTGGTATTCGGCGACCTTGCCGAAGGAGACCCGGGACTGTTCGCGGGCGTCCTTCTGTGTGAGTCCGGCCCGCTTGGCGATCTCGCGGCGGAGGTAGATCGTGAAGTAGCGCCACAGCTCGGAGGCATGGTTGTTCCACAGCACCGCGCCCGCGTAGTCGTAGGTCTCCGGGTCGAGCGGGGTGCCCAGCTCGGCAGCGTCCTCGGGGTGTCGTGCGCCGCAGCGGCAGCGTCCGGTGTCGGGGCGGTTGTGGACTCGGCCGAACGAGGGTGCGGTGAGGGTGGCGAAGACCCGGGGGTGGTCCCGGATGGTGTGCGGGGTGCCTTTGTCGGGGTCGCCGACGAGTCCGGCGCGGATGAGGTGGTAGGTGTCTCCGGCGTAGGTCCAGGCGCACGAGGGGCAGCGCGAGGCACGGCGGTTGCCGCACGCGATGCGGAGGCGTCCGCCGGGTTCGGTGTCGGTCGAGTAGGTGTGCAGGACCTGCCCGGAGACCGCGTCGCGGGTGACTGTGGAGCCTTGCAGGTGGATCGGGTCGGAGCAGCCGCCGGTGCGGCGGATCTGGTCTTGGATGCGGTCGAAGCCGGTGGACCCGGCCAGCCTCAGCACGTCGGTGAGGGTGGCCGGGTCCAGGCCCGCCATGGTGGCGGTGTCGTTCACGTGGTCACCTCCTGCTGTGGGCGGGGCCGTGGCTGGCGGTGTAGCCGTCGACGAGTGCCTTGACCTGGTCGTCACCGGTGGCGGTGGCGGAGGCACCGCAGTGGCAGACGGCCGATGCGGTGGCGGGCTCGTACGGGGAGGGCTTGCTGACGTGCAGGCCGGGGCGGTCCGGGGTCGGGGTGAGGTCAGCCACGGCTGCTCACCTCCGCCGCGTCGGCCGTCATGGCGTCCAGGGCGCCCGCGGCTTCGATGGCGGCAGCGGCCAGGTTGCGCAGGGCCTCGGAGGTGCCGGGGGCGGCGAGGAGCGCGATCTCGACGAAGTCGCCGCCGATCCGGAGGCTGACGAAGGGGTGGGCGGGGTCCGGGAAGGGCGTGACGCGGAAGTGCGTGTCCGGCTCGATGTGGGCCGAGGTGGTGATGGTCTGCACGGCGGTCACCTCCCGGCCTGGACGAGGGCGGGGGCGGTACGGTGACCGGTGCCCTTGCAGGTCGGGCAGGTGATGGTGAGGGTGGTACGGGTGCCGTCCGTGTTGCGGGTGCCGGTGGTGATGGCGACGGTGGGGAAGCCGTCGCAGTCGCGGCAGACGGGCGTGTTCGGGGCGTGCTGGGGCATGATGGGGCTTCCCTTTCGGGTCTTTTGGATCTGGATGGGTGGAGCCGTCCGGGGCGGCGGATACTTGGCGGTAGAGGCCGCCCCGGACGGGCGTTACTTGCGGCGACCGCGTCCGCGCGGGATGGGCGGGATGGAGTCGTAGGACTCGCGGCCCTGCTCGAACGAAGTACGGTCGCTGTCGCTCATGCCGGACTCGCCGATCTGCCGGTTGATGCGGCCGACGGTCTTGCGGTCGCCGTGGCGCTTGGCGATGGCGTACTCGCGGCCCAGTTCGGTCATCTCCGAGTTGGACGGGGTGTCGTCGTTCCCGCGACTGAAGAGGCCCATGTCAGTGGTTCCTTTCCTGGTTGAGGATCGAGCGGATGACGAGCGCGCACACGGCCACCGACATGGCGGTGATGGCGACCGCGAGGAGCATGGAGACCAGCACCGCGCCGACGACGAGGACCACGGCGCCACCGCCCGCGGCGAGAGCAAGCGCACTGCCGGGGGTGAGCTGAATGACCGGCCGGTTCGAGACCGGAGCGGCCACGACCGGGGCCGGGGCGGCGGGAGCCGGGAGGTCGGCGGCCGGGAGCGGCATGGTGGTGGCCGGCGGGGCGGTGTCCTGGGGCGGGTACTTCGGGGTGAACACGAGGGGTGTCCCTTCGGGGCCGGGGTTACTTGACGAGAGAGTCGACGGTGGGGCCGAGGAAGCTTCCGGCGACGAGGTAGCCGCCGAGCAGGAGCAGCACGACCAGCCAGATCGGCGGGCGGGCGAGCTTGATACCGAGGTAGCCGACGACGATCACGGCGAGCCACAGCGGAACGTCCATGACGGGATCTCCCTTCAGGCCTTGCAGCGATGGGTGTTGGCGGCGAGTTCGGCGGCGGAGCGGTCGGCATAGTCGGCGGAGAAGCCACAACCGGGAGCGGTGCACGCGGCGGTGTGCTTGTCACGGCCACGGCCGTCGTAGTACGTGGCGACCTCAACCGGACCGAAGCGGCGCCGATCGCGGAAGCGACGGTAAGCGGGCACGGGCGAACGTCCTTTCAGATCAGGCGAGTTGGAGTTGAGCGGCGATCGCATCCGCCATCGGGGCGGGCAGTTGGAGCCGGGCGGACAGAGCGTCGGCGGGCATCGGCGATCCGGTGGAGGCGCGGTGCGCGTCAGCGATCTTCCGGGCGTGATCCAGCAGTGCAACCGGCACGGCCGGCGTCGGGGCCGGGGGTGCTTCGGGTGTGGCGGGTGCCAGTTCCGGCACCGGGGCCGAGGCGGGCTCGTCGGCGCGGTGCACGTCGACTTCCGCCACGGCCGGTTCGTCCTCCACAGCCTGTGCAGGAGCGGTCGGTTGGGCCGCTTGGGCCGGGGCGTGGACCAGGAGCGTGCCGCCGAGGAACGCGAGGGCGGGCCAGCCAGCGACGAGGATGCACAGCCACGCGGGCACGGCTGCCAGGTCGAGGAGGCCGGCGGTGGCGATGTTCGCACCCAGCGAGGCGAACAGGGCGATCACAAACCAGGTCCAAGCGGATCGGTCCCGGCGGGCCGTACGCAGCCGACGCCAGGCGGCGACCAATAGCAGATCAACGCTGATCGGATACGCCCAGGCTTTCCAGCCGGACTGTCCGGCAGCTTCGGCGAGGTCGTGCAGGTGGGCGAAGGACAACGCGCCAGCGATCACAGCCTGGATCAGCACAGCGTCCACGCGAAGCGATCGAGTCACGGTCTTCACCTCCTTCGAGGGGTTGGGCCGGGAGCGGGCGGGGATCATGTCCGGCCGCCCGGTTCCGGCGGCTTCAGTCGGTGGCTTCGCCGGAGCCCAGGCAGGTCAGGCAGATGCCGGTTTGCTGGCCGACGGGGCGGCGCTTGCGGCCGACGTGGACAGCGCGGGAGATCTCGCCGGAGCCCTTGCAGGTCGGGCACTTCGCCGGTTCAACCGGCGGGGGCGTGGTGGTCTTGGATGCGGCCATGGCGATCACTTGACCAGCGAGGGAGCACCGGCGGCGGACGCGGGAACGTGGGGTTGGAAAGCGTTGAGGAACGGCAAGTCCGGGACCAGGTGCGCGAAGTCGCGGCAGGTCGCGGCGACCTTGTCGCGGGAGATCTGCGGGGTGCGGATCTTGCACCAGCCGCCCTCCGCATCCGTGGCCACGGCTGTCCCGGGCCGGTTCGCGGGGATCACGCACGCGGTGGGGACGGCGGTCGGGGCGACGTCCTTGAGCCCCATCTCGGCCGTCTCCTTGTCATTGACGCGGTGCACGACCCGTCCGGTGAGCTGGGCACGGAGCATGGTGGCGCCCTTGCCCAGGTCGGAGCCGAAGCGTTGGCCGCAGATCTCCAGGTAGATGCCGACTGCGCGGGCCATCTGCGCGAGGCGGATCAACGCCGTGACGATCCGGGTGCGGCGGTCCTCGTCCTCCCGGCGGGAGATCAGGAAGAGTTCGGCGATCTCGTCGATGAGCACCACGATGGGCGCCGGTCGCAAGTCCTCCGGGAGTTCCCAGATGTCCGAGACTCCGTGGAGCTGAAGCAGGTCGAAGCGGTCTTCCATCTCCGTGACCAGCACGTCAGCGAGCGAGGCGGCATCGTCGGGGTTGGTCGCCAGGGCTGATAGGCGGGGCGCGAAGGGGGACTGTTCCACCCCGCGCTTGCAGTCCATCCCCACCAGCGCCACCGGCAGTTGAGCCAGCCCGTTGATCAGGTTGCGCTGATACATCGACTTGCCCGAGGAGTTGGCGCCCAGGGTCAGCGCCATCGGCGCCTTGAGGTAGTCCCGCTCGAACGCGGTCCCGTCATCGCGCAGCGCGACCGGTACGGCCATGCCGTGGGGCTGGGCCTTGCGAGGCATCCGCACCCGACGCAGCACGTCATAGCCCGTCATCCGCAATTCGACGAACCCCGGCTTGGTCACCACCACGCGTACCGCGTGCACACCCCAGGCGTGCCGAAGACGCTCCGTCGAGGCGATCACGTCGGCAGGCTCCAGGCCGGCCGGGAGGCGCAGCGTCACCCGCAGCCCGGTCGAGGTGGGCCGTATCCGGCGGATCTTCGGCGCTACCGGCTGTACCTCACGACGGGCCACGTTGCGCGCCATGAACGCCCGCAGGCCGGACGGCTGCACCGTCAGACCGCACACGTCCATCGTCGAGCGGTACGAGTAGGAGAACCGGCCCCACGTCGCGGGCAGACCGACCAACGACCAGTACACGCGCGGCGCACGGTACTTCGCGTACCCGACACCGCCAGCCGCCGACGCGGCTCCTGTGGCCTCCAGCCACACCGTCCAGTCAGCCATGATCAGGCCGCCGGGGCGATCGCGACCGCGCGGAACGAGATCCCGTGCCGCTTCTGGCCGTTGAACTCGTTCTCCCAGTCACGGGCCTTCAGACCGATGACCTTGACCGGCATGCCCGGCACCAGGCCCTCGGGGAGGCCCGTCTCCGGCACGGTCACCTGGTAGAGGTTGCCCTCTCCCTCGTCCGAGACCAGCAGGCCCACGGTCGAAAGGCTCGCGTTGGTGTCCCGGTCCACGGCCCGCTCACCGGTCTTCTTGTTGACCATCTTCGGCTCCGGGGCGGTCGCCACGAACACCACAGCGGTCGAAACGTCGATCTTGAACGACGGCATGAAGTACTCCCTGAGTCGATGCGTTGGAGCAGCCCAAAGAAGGCTCTCCGTGCTCGCTGTCCTAGGACTGCGAGCGACCTAAGGAGACTGTGGCACGCAGTCCCAGGACTGTCAACAGTCCTGGGACTGTGATTGACTTGCGTAGTCGAGAGGAGCGCGAAATGGCGCCGAAGTGGCGGGAGCTAGCTGACAAGCTGGCTGATCAGATCAAGAGGGGTGAGTACGCGCCGGGCCAGCAGCTTCCGCAGATCAGGGAGCTCGTTGCGGCAGGCGAAGGCTCCAAGTCCACCGTCCATCAGGCCTACAAGGCTCTGGAAGCAGAGGGCCTGGTGACGTCCTCCCGTGGGCACGGCACCGTCGTACGACAGCGGGTCCCGCTTAAGCGACTCGGCATTAGCCGGTACGACAAGGCGAAGTGGCGCGATGGCGACGAGGTGGCTTTCATCGCCGACCGCGTGGCTTCTGGACGCAGCTACCGCCGGAACGAGCAGACCCAGACCGTCAGTCGCGTCGAAGCCCCGCCCGCGGTCGCCGCTGCACACGGCCTCCCCGAAGGGGCGGAGGTGTACGCGCGAGCACGGCTGGTGAAGGAAGGCGACCAGCCGACCCACACCCTCACGAGCTACTACCGACCCGAACATGTCGAGGGGACCCGGCTGGTGGACCCGACCCCGGGACCGGCCGGCCGCGGCGGAGGATTCAGGGTGCTGTACGACGCCGGTTACGAGATCGACCACATGAAAGAGCAGATCTTCGCCAGGGCCGCCACAGCCGACGAGGTGAAGCTCTTGCAGTTGCCGCCAGGTGAACCCGTCGTCGAGCTGCATCGGACGACCTACACGGCCTCTGGCACAGTGGTGGAGTTCGCCATTGGTGTACACGCGGCTTCGCGCTTCGCCTGGGAGTACGACTTCCAGGTGCCGGACTCGGCGAAGGGCGAGAAGGGGTAGGAATGATCTCCACTCAGGCATGGGCCGACGCGCGGCGCCTGTGGGACTACCACCAGATGGGGCACGCCTTGCGTCCGTGCTCGGTCGCGATCGGGTTGGGTAGCCATGACCTGGGTGTGGCCGATTCGGCCGTAGATCTCTACAAGCGCGGCCTGGCTCCCCTACTTCTGTTCACGGGAGCCACCAGTCCGACGACGCGGGAACGCATGCCGCGGGGAGAAGCCGTCCACTACCGCGAACGGGCCCTCGAACTCGGCGTTCCCAGCTCAGCCGTGCTCGTGGAGCCCAAGGCCCGCAACACCGGCGAGAACATCCGGTTCTCCAAGGCGGTGCTTGAGGATGCCGGGATTGAGGTCTCCTCGGTGCTTCTCATCAGCAAGCCCTACGAGGAGCGACGCGCGTATGCCACGGCACGCAAGCTCTGGCCCGAGGTCGAGTTCGTCAGCGCGTCCACGCCGATGACGCTTGAGGAGTACGCGGACTCGATCCAGGATGCTCGGTTGGTCATCGACATGCTGGTGGGGGCGTTGCAGCGTCTCTTGGTCTACCCGGAACAGGGGTACATGATCAGCCAGCCGGTACCGGATGACGTGCGTGAGGCGTACGAGCGGCTGTGCCACGAGGGTTTCACCAGCCGACTTCTCGCTACTGACCAGCACTCCGCATGATGCCCCCGTTGCGTGGCTCGGCCCCGGAAGAACGAGAAGCGGCGATGAGTGCGTTCCGCGCGGTGCTCACCACAGACCCCTTGAGCGACGAGGCGCCGCCCATCCGAACGCATCACGGCCACGATCTGTCACCGCTACTTGGCAATTGATCTTCGATCGGTCCTGGGACCTGTTACAGGTTTCTCTACCTCATCAAGGGCCCGCGCAAAGCGCGGGCTGGCCCCTTGGGCCTGGCCCCTCTGCGCCTTCGGCGCCGGGGCCTGGCCCTGGGGCCGCAAGCATGTTACGGCCCAGTTGGTAGAGCCCTAGACGGGCATGGCCACGGTCAGAACGATGCCTCCGGCGGGGGATCGGCCGGCACCGGGATGGAGGGGGCGCCGTTCGAGGCCGCGGGTCCGTAGGGGCGTGCGCAGGGTGCTCCCATCCCGTCCACCATCGACCCAGGCAGAGCCGAGCAGACGCGGCCCATGGCGTCCAGGTCGTTCGTACAGTGGCGCGCTCCACCTGGACGCCATGAACCACGCCCGCTCCACAGTGTGTGGGTCGACGGCGGACGGGATGGGAGCTGGGGTGAGTGGTGGGTGAAGCAGGTCGCGAGGCGGCCACCCTCAATCTGTAGGAACGACTCTCAACTGCCTTCGCGGTGATCCACTATGGATGGATGGACGCGGGGGTGGCAGCGGTTATTGCTGGTGTGGCTGGCATGGTCGGCGCACTCGGAGGCGCTGTGGCTGGAGGTGTAGCCGCAGTGCGCGGGGCGCGAATCGGCGCAGAGAAGACCTCTGCGGCTCTCCTGAAGCAGACGCAGGATCAGGCAGAGATTGAACACCGTCATTGGGCGCGGGAGCATCGACGGTCGGCGTGTTCACAGCTCATGGAGCATTACTCGGAGCTGACTGGAGCCTTGGCGCGGTCGGTAGGCGCTCTTGGACGCGGGGAACTGCCCGCTGACGAACATCACCAGGCCGTGGACACTCTGTCGGTCTCCATGGCACCGGTGAGCCGTCAACTGGATCTGTGGGGACCACCTGAGCTACGCAGCGCAGTGGGTGAGCTCATGGCTACAGTGATGGCTGCCGTCTACCTGATGAAGGAGTGGGCTCACGCCGTCGAAACATCGGCGCCCGACATAGCAGTACGCCAGGCGTGTTACGAGCACCTTGAGCTTGGGCCCACGTACAACTCGTTCGTTGCTATTGCGGGTGAAGTACTACGCAACCCAACGTAGAGGCTGCTCGGCGGGACGGACGCAGGGAACTGTCAAGCCACTGATTGATGTCTGACATCAACGGCTGACACCAACAGCAGCGGACACGCGTGTACGAGAGCAGCCCCCAACGGTCGAGAGAACCTCACCAGATTAGGGTCTCGCCACTTCCCATGGGGCCCGTGATCGACCTGATAAGGATGACGTCAAACCGCAAATTCTGTGTACCGCACGGGGTCGTACTCCACCAACTAGCGGCCCCGTGGGCTCAACTTGGGCATTGAGAATCATTCGACCTCTGACTCAGCGGATCACTAGAACTCTGGTTGCAGGGTTTCCTTGATCCTGTGTCAAGTCGGATTGCAGTCCGGCGGGGTTGGTCAAGTATCGGTTCGGGTCGTACACCAGAGCAAAAATACCCCGACAGTCTGGATGCTTTGCGTATCTGTTCCAGTCAATTGCAAGTTCTTCGCCCACTCTCCTATCGGTAAGTGATTCACGTGTCATCTTCGTCTCGACAACAATGCCAACTGTTGGCAGGAGGAAGTCAACCCGAGACCGGCCGCCTCCATGCTCCGGTACGTAGTCCTCTGGGCGGACATCGTCGTACATCAAACGAAGACAAGCACCCACCAGCACCTGTAGATCTTCTTCCTTTTGGATCGTGGGTGGTGGCACGTTCGGCTTCTTTGAGTTTTGCAAGGACTGCAAAAAACTCGGGAACCTGGTGAACGCTTCTGCGATTTCCGCCAGCAGTGGGGAGACCTCGGCGACTGTGTAGATCTCCGCCTGAAGCAGTGAGCGTTGAGTGTGGAAACATTCGAGGAAAGTCGAAGAATACGGATGGGACCACTTCGGAAATGGCGAATCTGGCGATGTGGGATCGTAGAATTGGTTCACTTCTAGAGGCTTTGCAAGGAACGACTTGATTCGTTTGATAACCGCGCCGCCTTCGTACATATCTTTGAACTGCTCGCGGGAAATCTCTGAGATGAGGGGGGTGGCTCGCACGTACCAAGACTGATACCTCTCCTGCCCTGCCCTTAGCTCGTCTCGCGTTACAGTTCCTCGCTGTTGCCATTTAGAAACAAGTGATTCGATTTCGTAGGCCTCATCGACCAGTCGTTCGATTTCTGCACGCCTATTTGTCGACATCATTGCGACGGCACCTTCCTCTCAATGGATCATTAGCATCCCAGACGGCACCGACATCGAGGGGTCGACCGGAAGGCCAGCATGGTCGAGACGGGACTACCTCGGGGTTCTGGCAGTTGAAGGCATGGCTAAGTCCTGGGCCGTCCCTGGGCCGTCCCTGGGCCGTCCGAAGCCGACCAACGTCGACAGTCGGCACCCACGGGTGACCACCCCCACCCCGCTCTGGCCTGGGCTCCGCGAGTTGATCTGCCACACTGGAAGGGTTATGCCTGCACCCGGAGAACTCACTTTCATCGCCCCCCGCGGAGCCAAGAAGCCGCCGCGGCATCTCGCCGACCTCACGCCCGCCGAGCGCAAGGAGGTCGTGGCCGGGATCGGGGAGAAGCCGTTTCGTGCGAAGCAGCTCTCGCAGCACTACTTCGCGCGGTACGCGCACGACCCGGCGCAGTGGACGGACATCCCGGCGGGCTCGCGCGGCAAGCTCCAGGAGGCGTTGCTTCCCGAGCTGATGACCGTCGTACGGCATCTGTCGACCGACCAGGGGACCACGCGCAAGACGCTGTGGCGGCTGTTCGACGGGACGCTCGTGGAGTCGGTGCTGATGCGGTACCCGGACCGGGTGACCATGTGCATCAGCTCGCAGGCGGGCTGTGGCATGAACTGCCCCTTCTGTGCCACCGGGCAGGCCGGGCTCGATCGCAATCTGTCCACCGCCGAGATCGTGCATCAGATCGTGGACGGGATGCGGGCGCTGCGGGACGGGGAGGTTCCGGGCGGGCCCGCTCGGCTGTCCAACATCGTCTTCATGGGCATGGGTGAGCCGCTCGCCAACTACAAGCGTGTCGTCGGCTCCATTCGCGCGCTCACCGATCCCGCCCCCGACGGGCTCGGGCTCTCGCAGCGCGGTATCACCGTGTCGACCGTCGGGCTGGTGCCCGCGATCCAGCGGTTCTCCGACGAGGGCTTCAAGTGCCGGCTCGCGATCTCCCTGCACGCCCCCGACGACGAACTGCGCGACACCCTCGTCCCCGTGAACACGCGGTGGAAGGTGCGCGAGGTCCTCGACGCCGGGTTCGAGTACGTCGAGAAGAGCGGGCGCCGGCTGTCCATCGAGTACGCGCTGATCCGGGACATCAACGACCAGGCGTGGCGCGGTGACCGGCTGGGACGGCTGCTCAAGGGCAAGCCGGTACACGTCAACCTCATCCCGCTGAACCCGACTCCGGGGTCCAAGTGGACCGCCTCCCGGCCCGAGGACGAGAAGGCCTTCGTGGAGGCCATCGCCGCCCACGGTGTGCCGGTGACGGTCCGGGACACCCGTGGGCAGGAGATCGACGGGGCCTGTGGCCAGCTCGCGGCCACCGAGCGGTAGTCTGACGACCGTACGTACGTACATCTTCATATCCGACAGGGGAGCGCCACAGCGCTGAGAGTGCGGCAATCGGGCCGCAGACCCTCTGAACCTCGCCCAGGTCATTCTGGGTAGGAAGTTCGGTCATCACCGTGAACAACAAGAAGTTCTGTGCTGTCGTCGTCGGCCTGGGCCTGGTCACGCTGTCCGCGTGCGGCTCGTCGTCCGACGACTCCGCAAGCTCCGGCTCCAAGACCGTCACGCTCGTCAGCCACGACTCGTGGGCCGTCTCCAAGAGCGTCCTCGCCGACTTCGAGAAGAAGTCCGGCTACCGGGTCAAGGTCCTGGAGGACGGCGACGCCGGGCAGGCCGTCAACAAGGCGATCCTCACCAAGGACAACCCGCAGGGCGACGTCTTCTTCGGTGTCGACAACACGCTGCTGTCCCGCGCGCTCGACAACGGCCTCTTCCAGCCGTACGAGGCCAAGGGCGCCGATCGGATCAAGACCGGGTACCGGGTCGACGGGGACAAGGTCACGCCCATCGACACCGGTGACATCTGCGTCAACTACGACAAGGCCTACTTCACCGCGCACAAGCTCCAGCCGCCGACGTCGTACGACGATCTGATCAAGCCCGCCTACAAGAACCTCCTCGTCACCGAGAACGCCTCCACCTCCTCGCCGGGCCTCGGCTTCCTCCTCGGCACGGCCGCGAAGTACGGAGACGACGGCTGGCAGGGTTACTGGAAGAAGCTCAAGGCCAACGGCGTCAAGGTCGTCGACGGCTGGGAGCAGGCCTACAACGAGGAGTTCTCCGGTTCCGCCGGGGGCAAGAAGGCGAAGGCCGACCGGCCGCTCGTCGTGTCGTACGCCTCCTCGCCGCCCGCCGAGGTGATCTACGCCGACCCGAAGCCGAAGACCGCCCCCACCGGGGTCGCGCAGGGCACCTGCTTCCGGCAGATCGAGTACGCCGGACTGCTGAGCAACGCGAAGAACACCAAGGGCGGCAAGGCCCTCGTGGACTTCCTGCTCACCAAGGAGTTCCAGCAGGACATGCCGCTCAACATGTTCGTCTATCCGGTCATCGACGGCGCCCAGGTGCCGGCCGAGTTCACCGCCTACGGTCCGCAGGCCAAGGATCCCGAGACCATGGACCCGGCGAAGATCGCCGACAACCGTGACGACTGGGTCAAGTCATGGACCTCGCTCGTACTGAAGTAAGGCCCCGCAAGGGCGTCAAGAACGCGGCGGCCCGGCTCGGACTCGTGGCCGTGCCCGTCGCGTTCTTCGCCGTCTTCTTCGCCTATCCCGTCGCCGCGATCGTCACGCGCGGACTCAAGGCGGGCGGGACCTGGCATTTCGGCAGGATCGCCGACGTCCTCGCCCAGCCGGACATCCGGCACGTCCTGTGGTTCACCACCTGGCAGGCGCTCGCCTCCACCGCGCTCACGCTCCTGATCGCGCTCCCCGGCGCGTACGTCTTCGCGCGCTTCGACTTCCCCGGCAAGCAGATCCTGCGGGCCGTGGTCACCGTCCCCTTCGTGCTGCCGACGGTCGTCGTCGGTACGGCCTTCCTGGCGCTGGTGGGACGCGGCGGGCTGCTGGACGACCTGTGGGGCGTACGGCTGGACACCACCGTGTGGGCGATCCTGCTCGCGCATGTCTTCTTCAACTACGCGGTCGTCGTACGGACCGTCGGCGGCCTGTGGGCCCAGTTGGATCCGCGTCAGGAGGAGGCCGCGCGAATGCTGGGCGCGTCCCGGCTCCGGGCCTGGCGGACGGTCACGCTCCCGGCACTCGGGCCCGCCGTGGCCGCCGCCGCTCTCATGGTGTTCCTCTTCACCTTCACCTCCTTCGGCGTGGTGCAGATCCTCGGCGGGCCGACCTTCTCGACCCTCGAAGTGGAGATCTACCGGCAGACCTCCGAGATCTTCGACCTGTCCACGGCCGCCGTGCTGACGCTGATCCAGTTCGTCGCGGTGGGCGCGGTCCTCGCCCTGCACGCGTGGACCGTACGGCGCCGGGAGACCGCGCTGCGGCTCGTGGACGCGTCGCTGACCGCCCGGCGGCCGCGCGGCGCGGGGGAGCGGGGGTTGCTGGCCGGGGTCGTGGGCTGTGTCGCCGTACTCCTCGTGCTGCCGCTCGCGGTGCTCGTCCAGCGGTCGCTGGATGCCCCCGGCTTCGGCTACTACCGGGCGCTGACCCGCAGCGACGGCGGGATCTTCCTCGTCGCGCCGATCGAGGCGGTCGGGAACTCGCTGGAGTACGCCCTCGCCGCGACCGCCATCGCGGTGGCGGTCGGGGGCCTGGCGGCGGCCGCGCTGACGCGGCGGGACGCGGGGCGGTTCGTACGGGGCTTCGACGCGCTGCTGATGCTGCCGCTCGGGGTGTCCGCGGTGACCGTGGGCTTCGGGTTCCTGATCTCCCTCGACGAGCCGCCGCTGGACCTCAGGCAGTCCTGGATCCTGGTGCCGCTCGCCCAGGCGCTGGTCGGGGTGCCCTTCGTCGTGCGGACCATGCTGCCGGTGCTGCGGGCCGTGGACCACCGGCTGCGGGAGGCCGCGGCGGTGCTCGGGGCCTCCCCGTGGCGGGTGTGGCGGGAGGTCGATCTGCCCATGGTGCGGCGGGCGTTGCTGATCGCGGCGGGCTTCGCCTTCGCCGTGTCGTTGGGCGAGTTCGGGGCGACCGTGTTCATCGCACGGCCCGACAACCCGACCCTGCCGGTTGCCGTGGCCCGGCTGCTCGGGCGGGCCGGCGACCTCAACTACGGCCAGGCGATGGCCCTTTCGACGATCCTGATGGTGGTGTGCGCGGTGGCGCTGCTGGTGCTCGAACGGCTGCGGACCGACCGGACCGGGGAGTTCTGATGCTGCTGAGCCTCGAGGACGCGACGGTTCGGTTCGGCGGGCGGGCCGTCCTCGACGGGGTCGGTCTCGATGTCGCCGAGCACGAGCTCGTGTGTGTGCTCGGGCCCAGTGGCAGCGGGAAGTCGACACTGCTGCGGGCGGTCGCCGGGCTTCAACCTCTCGACGAGGGACGGGTCCTGCTCGACGGGCGTGACCAAGGCGGGGTGCCGGCGCACAGGCGCGGAGTCGGGCTGATGTTCCAGGACCATCAGCTGTTCCCACAGCGGGACGCGGGCGCCAACGTGGCCTTCGGGCTGCGGATGCAGGGGGTTTCCAGGGCTCGACAGGACGAGCGGGTGCGGGAGTTGCTCGACCTCGTCGGGCTTCCGGGGGCCGGTCGGCGGGCCGTCGCCGGACTCTCCGGGGGTGAGCAGCAGCGGGTCGCGCTGGCCCGGGCGCTCGCTCCCCGGCCCCGGCTGCTGATGCTCGACGAGCCGCTCGGGCAGCTGGACCGTTCCCTGCGGGAGCGGCTGGTCGTCGAACTGCGCGAGCTGTTCGGACGGTTGGGCACCACCGTGCTCGCGGTGACCCACGACCAGGGGGAGGCCTTCGCGCTCGCCGACCGGGTCGTGGTGATGCGGGACGGGCGGATCGCCCAGTCCGGTACGCCGCTCGAGGTGTGGCAGCGGCCGGCGGACGAGTTCGTGGCCCGCTTCCTCGGCTTCGAGAACGTGGTCGAGGGGACGGTGACGGGCGAGGCCGCGGACACGGTGTGGGGCAAGGTGCCGGTGCCTTCGGGAGCCGCCCAGGGGGCTCGGAGCGTGCTGGTGCGGCCCGCGGGGGTGCGGCTCGTGGCGGCCGACGAGGGGCTGCGCTGCACGGTCGGCGCGCGGACCTTCAAGGGCACGCATGTCGCCGTACACCTGCATCCCTCGGAAGGGGGCGGGCCGCGGCTGGAGGCCGCGTGTGCGCTGCGCGAGGCGCCGGAGGTGGGGGATGCGGTCGGGGTGGAGTTCGACGCCGCCGAAATTGTGGTGCTGGGCTGACGGGGGCGGCCCTACAGTGCGGGGCATGAGCCCGCTGTCACACGATCGCTATTGCGACGAGATCACCCATCAGGTCGGCCTGCTGAGGGCCGTGGTGACCTCCGGGGCCGATCTGTCCGTGACCGTGCCGACCTGCCCGGACTGGTCGTTGCAGCGGCTGGTGCGGCACACCGGGGGCGCCCTGCGCTGGGCGGAGTCGATGGTGCGGACCCGGGCGCGGGAGGCAGTTGCCGACGACAAGGTGCCGCTGGGGGAGGGGCCCGAGAACGCCGCCGATCTCGACGCGTGGCTCGCCGAGACCGGCGAGGCGCTCGTCGCCACGCTCCGGGAGGCCGGGCCGGACGCCGCCGTGTGGTCCTGGGCCGGGATCCCCACCTCGGGCTTCTGGGCCCGCCGGATGGCCCACGAACTCACGATCCACCGCGCCGACGCCGCGCTCGCCGCTGGGCTGCCGTACGACGTCGCCGCGGACATCGCCGTCGACGTGATCGACGAGTGGCTCCAGATCGTGGAGTTCGTGCAGCGGGCCATGCCGCACGACGGGGCGAGGGAACTGCGCGGCCCCGGGCGCAGTATCCATCTGCATGCCACCGACGCGACCGCCGGGCTGCACGCCGAGTGGGTGGTCGAGCTCACCGAGGACGTCATCGTCTGGCGGCGCGGGCACGAGAAGGCGACCGTCGCGCTGCGGGGGCCGCTGACCTTCGTCATGCTCGCCTTCTACCGGCGACTGCCGCTGGATCACCCGGAGTTGGAAGTCCTCGGGGAGCGGGAGCTGTTGGAGTTCTGGCTGGAGCGGACGACCTTCGGGTGAACAGGGCGGTGGCCCGCCCCCGTTGAGGGGACGGGCCACCGAACTGCTGTGGGTGTCAGCGGCTGCCGGCGCCACGGCGACGCAGGCCGAAGAACACGGCGCCGCCACCGAGGGCGACCAGGGCGATCGCGATCCCGGCGATGAGGCCGGTGTTGGAGTTCGCACCGGTCTCGGCGAGGTTGGAGTCGCCGGCCGCGGGCGACGGGGCGTTGCTCTCGACGGTCGCCGGAGCGGTGGTGCCCTCCGAGGCCGACGGGGTCGGGGTCGAGGACTCCTCGGCCGGGGTGCTGGCGGAGTCCGACGGGGTGGGCGTGGGCGTCGGAGTCGGAGTCGGCGTGTCCTCGGTCTTGCAGGCGGTCGCCGGGGTGGTCAGGTTCGGCGTGATGTCCTTGTCGACGTAGGGCTTGGCGACGACGCGGATGCGGTACTCCGCGTTGGGCGCCCAGTCCTCCTTGAAGGTGATGGTGGTGCCCTCCTTGGAGCCCTTCACCGTCTGCTCGCCGACCTTCTTCGCGTCGGCGCCGTTGCTCTGCAGGAACACGGAGACCGTCGCCTCGACGCCGGTCTTGTCCACGTCGGTGACGGTGATGACGCCCTGGGTGCCGTCACACTTCGCTTCGGCCGAGAACTCGTTGATGTTGCAGGCAAGGGCGTTGCCGGAGGCGCCGAGCACGATCGCGGTCGAGGCGGCGGCGACGCCGAGGAAGCGCGCGGCGCGGGAGGTGCGGCGGGATATGGGCGTGAATGCCACGTTCATCCTTCACGGGGTGCGCAAATGCGGGGGGTTGAAAGGTTGGTGATACGACATCACCAACCCCAGGAGTCTCACAGGTCTATAAGCGCTGCATAAGAAGTGTCAACGTGCAGGGGCCTTACAACCGTTGACTTTGCCTTCTTATTACACAGTGAGACGTTTCAGTGCCGCCGGAGCGTCCTCGATCCGGTCGACCAGGGCGATGCGGGCCTCCATCGACCGCTCCCGCGCGAGCGCCTGCAGTAGCGGCCAGGTGGGCAGCTTCTCCGTCCAGTGGACGTGGTCGACGAGGACCATCGGTGTGGGTTCGCCGCGCGACTCGTAGTAGTTGGGCGTCGCGTTGTCGAAGATCTCCTGCACGGTGCCGGCGGCACCCGGCAGGAAGACCACACCGGCGTTCGAGCGGGCCAGCAGGCCGTCCTCGCGGGTGGCGTTGGCGAAGTACTTCGCGATGTGCGAGGCGAAGGCGTTCGGCGGCTCGTGCCCGTAGAACCAGGTCGGGATGCCGACGGAGTGACCGCCCCGGGGCCAGCGGGCCCGGATCCGGAACGCGGCGCGCGCCCAGTCGGTGATCGACGGGGTGAAGGACGGTGCGGCGGCGAGGAGTTCGCACGCCTCGTCGAGCATGGCGTCCTCGAAGAGGGCCGCGTAGGCGCCGAGATTGGCCGCCTCCATCGCGCCCGGGCCGCCACCGGTGGCCACGGTGAATCCGGCGCGGGTCAGTTCGCGGCCGAGGCGGGCGGCACCGGCGTATTCGCGTGTGCCGCGGGCCATCGCGTGGCCGCCCATCACGCCCACGACCTGGGTGGCGCGCAGGAGTTCGTCGAGGGCGTCGGAGACGGCGTCGTCGTGCAGGGAGCGGAGCATCGACGCGTATATGTCGCCGTCGGCCCTGGTGCGCTGGAACCAGTCGTAGGCGAGGGCGTCGGGAGTCTGCTCGTACCCCTTCTCCAGGCCGTCGAACAACTCGTCGGGGGAGTAGAGCAGTCCCCGGTACGGGTCGAAGGGCAGGTGCGGGACGGGCGGGAAGACCAGGGCGCCGTCCGCGCGGAGCTTGGCCGTGGCGTTCTCCCGCATCGGGCAGCCCAGGAAGACGGCCCCCGAGGTGTCGGTGGCGAGCAACTCCCGTGTGCGGTCGGTCAGATCGACGGACTGGACCCGGAAACCGGTGAGGGTGCCGCGGGCCGGTACGACCGCGTCGAACTCCTCCAGCGTCTCGATCTCACGGTCGTCGTGGTGTGCCGCATGGGCGGGGCTCGTCTGCACCCGCCCATGCTCGCACGCCGAGTTGCGGCCCGTGGGTCAGCCCTGGATCGCCGCCGGGTCCATCCAGATGACCTCCCAGGTGTGGCCGTCGAGGTCGTCGAAGGAGCGGCCGTACATGAAGCCGTGGTCCTGGGTCTCGCCGGCCGGGGTGCCGCCCGCCGCGAGCGCCTTGTCGACCAGCTCGTCGACCTCCGCGCGGCTCTGAGCGCTCAGCGCGATCAGGACCTCGCTGGTCGTCGTCGCGTCCGCGATCTCCTTCTTGGTGAAGGTCGAGTAGAACGGCTTCTTCAGCAGCATCGCGACGATGGTGTCGCTGATCACGACGGATGCCGCGTTGTCGTCGCTGAACTGCGGGTTGAGCGAGTAGCCGAGCTCGGTGAAGAACTTCTTCGAGGCGTCCAGGTCGTTCACGGCCAGGTTCACGAAGATCATCTGCTGGTACGTCGGCGAGGTCATCTCAGTCTCTCCCATCGGGGTGCGTGCTGTTCGGTGGGTTAGACGGGTGGGGCCGGCGGAAATCATCGGCGACTGGAGATTTTTTTCGTACGAGTTTCCGTGTCCGGTTCAGGAGGACAGGGGCAGGGCCGCCAGCTCGGCCACGACCAGGGTCAGCGGGCCGAAGAGGGCCAGCAGGGCGCCCGCACGGAGGGCCGCGGCGCTGCGGAGCATCGTCGCGGGGGCGCCGAGGCGGACTAGTGCGGCCGTGGTGTCCGACCGCGCGTGCTTCGCCTCCACGGCGGCGGTCAGAAGCGTGGCGAGCGTGCAGCTCGCCACGAGGAGCAGACCGAGGGTGGTGAGGGGCCCCACTTCGGGTCCTGCCGTGTCGTACAGGCTGGCCATGGCGTAGGCACCGGAGGTCACCGCGCAGACGATGCCCAAGGGGCGGCCGATACGGGCGGCTTCCGCCATGAGGACCCGTCCGGCGAGGAGGCGGAGGGCACCGGGCCGGGTGGACTGGAGGAGACGGCCGCAGAGGTGGGTGAGGCCCGGCCCGGCGACGGCCAGGCCCACGGCGGTCAGCAGCCAGCCGATGAGGACGGAGGGGGCGCCCGCGAGGCCGCCGGGGAGAGGGGCGGCCGGGGTGGTGCCCTGACGGTTGGCGTAGGCCTCCACGGCCAGGCCCGCGGCGAGGACCGCGACACCCCAGGGGAGGCCTTTGGGCGCTTCCCGGGGAAGTGGGGGCAGAGCGCTGTCCTGGCCGGGGTCCGGGGCCGGGTTCTCGTCGGTGGGGGTGGCCGCGGGGGTGTCGTCGGCCGGGACGGCGGGCTCACCGGCGGTCCGGCGCGCGCGGAAGCGGCCGTACGCGCCGAAGGGCTCCCTGGCCGTCGTCCTGCCGTACGCCCCGAAGCGGCCGTACGACCGTGCCTCCCGCTTCGCCGCCGCCGGCCTGTCGTCCCGTGGCCGCAGGACGAGTGCCACCGTCACCGACGCGATCGCCGGGACCAGGCCCAGCAGGGTCAGGGCCGCCGGCAACGGGAGGGGGGCGCCCGCTGCCAGGAAGTCCGCCGCCGCTCCGTCGAAGGGCATACCCGTCAGGTCGCCGCGCAGGTGCAGGAAGAACAGCAGCGCCAGCATCGAGCCGAGGGTGCAGGACAGGGCCGTCGTCGTGGCCGTGACGGCCATCAGGCGGGCCGGGCCGAGGCCGATCGCGGCGAGACCGGGGCGGGGGCGGGTGCCCGGGTCGGTGCGGGCGACCGCCAGCGCGAAGTGGACCGTCGCCGCCACGGGTGTCAGGCACCACGCCAGACGCAGTGCGGCGCCGGACGGGTCCTCGGGGTGGCTGATCGCGTGGCCGAGGGTGCACAGGAGGAGGAAGCCCGTGCCCGCCGAGGCGAGCGCCACCAGGAGGCGGCGCAGCTGTACGGCGGGACGGGCGCCCCAGGTCAGACGGAGAGCGAGCACGCGGTACGGCCTTCCGAGTCGGCCATCGGGGGCAGGTGCACGGTGTTCACCCGGCGTCCGTCCAGGAGGGTGACCGTGCGGTCCGCCAGGGCTGCGGTGTCGGCGTCGTGCGTCGCCAGGACCACGGTGATGCCGTGGGAGCGTGCGGCCGTCGTGAGCGTGCGCAGGACGTGCGCGCGCTCCGCCCGGTGCAGCGGAGCCGTCGGCTCGTCCGCGAACAGGACCGACGGAGCCGGGGCGAGGGCGCGGGCGACACAGACGCGCTGGCGTTCCGACTGGGTCAGCTCGTGCGGGCGGCAGCGGGTCCGGTCGCCGATGTCGAGGCGCTCCAGCCACTCCACGGCGGCCGTCCTGGCGCGCCGGCGGCCCGTGCCGCGCAGCATGAGGGGGAGGGCCGCGTTCTCCCAGGCGTTGAGCTCGGGGACGAGCACCGGGGACGGGTCGATCCAGCCGAAGCGGTCGCGGCGCAGGCGCTCACGGGTCATCGGACCCATGGTGTGCACGGGCACGCTGTTGAACCAGACCTCGCCGCGCTGGGCGGGGGTGAGTCCCGACAGGCATCTGAGCAGCGCGGTCTTGCCGCTGCCGCGCGGCCCGCTGACGGCGAGGATCTCGCCCTCGCGCACTCCCAGGGAGACACCCTGCAGCGCCGGCGAGCCGTCGCGGTGGGTGAAGTGCAAAGAGCGTGCCCAGAGCACGTCGTTGTCCGGCGGGGCCTCCATGGGCGTACACCTCGTTCTGGTCCGTTGTGCCTTGCAATCCCCCGAGCGGGGGAACGAAAGCAGGGCCGATCGGTTACCAGGCACGCTAAGGAGGCGGGGGCGGGACGCCGTACAGCACACGGCCCGGGGTGCGTGCCTGTCACTCGGACGGGCGCACTCCGGGCCGTACGGGCCGCTGTATCGGCGGGCGTTAGAGCTTGGTCCAGGCCTCGGTGAGGGTCGCGCGCAGGATCTGCTCGATCTCGTCGAAGGTCCCCTGGTCCGAGATCAGCGGCGGGGCGAGCTGGACGACCGGGTCGCCGCGGTCGTCGGCACGGCAGTACAGGCCGTTGTCGTACAGCGCCTTGGAGAGGAAGCCGTACAGGACGCGCTCGGTCTCCTCGTCGTTGAAGGACTCCTTCGTCGCCTTGTCCTTGACCAGCTCGATGCCGTAGAAGAAGCCGTTGCCGCGGACGTCGCCGACGATCGGCAGGTCATGCAGCTTCTCCAGGGTGGCGCGGAAGGCGCCCTCGTTGTCGAGGACGTGCTGGTTGAGGTTCTCGCGCTCGAACAGGTCGAGGTTGGCGAGGCCCACCGCGGCCGACACGGGGTGGCCGCCGAAGGTGTAGCCGTGCAGGAAGACGTTGTCCTCCTTGTAGAACGGCTCGGCCAGGCGGTCGGAGATGATGCAGGCGCCGATGGGGGAGTAGCCCGAGGTCATGCCCTTGGCGCAGGTGATCATGTCCGGGACGTAGTCGAACTTGTCGCAGGCGAACATGGTGCCCAGGCGGCCGAAGGCGCAGATGACCTCGTCGGAGACCAGGAGCACGTCGTACTGGTCGCAGATCTCGCGGACGCGCTGGAAGTAGCCGGGCGGGGGCGGGAAGCAGCCGCCCGCGTTCTGGACCGGCTCCAGGAAGACAGCGGCGACCGTCTCCGGGCCCTCGAAGAGGATCTGCTGCTCGATCTGGTCGGCGGCCCAGCGGCCGTACGCCTCGGGGTCGTCGCCGTGGATCGGGGCGCGGTAGATGTTGGTGTTCGGGACCTTGTGGGCGCCCGGGACCAGCGGCTCGAACGGGGCCTTCAGGGCCGGCAGACCGGTGATGGACAGGGCGCCCTGCGGGGTGCCGTGGTAGGCGACCGCGCGGGAGATGACCTTGTACTTGGTGGGCTTGCCGACCAGCTTGAAGTACTGCTTGGCGAGCTTCCAGGCGGTCTCGACCGCCTCACCGCCACCGGTGGTGAAGAAGACCTTGTTGAGGTCGCCGGGCGCGTGCTGCGCGAGGCGCTCCGCGAGTTCCACGGCCTTCGGGTGGGCGTAGGACCACACCGGGAAGAACGCCAGTTCCTGCGCCTGCTTGAACGCCGCCTCGGCGAGCTCGACGCGCCCGTGGCCGGCCTGGACCACGAACAGGCCCGCGAGACCGTCCAGGTAGCGCTTGCCCTTGTCGTCGTAGATGTAGGTGCCCTCGCCCCGGACGATGGTCGGGACCGGGGACTTCTCGTACGAGGACATGCGGGTGAAGTGCATCCACAGGTGGTCGTACGCGGTGCGGCTGAGGTCCTTGGAGCTCACGGTTATCGGGTCCTCACGGTTATCGGGTTCCCCACATGTAGGTCTGCTTCTTGAGCTTCAGATAGACGAAGCTCTCGGTGGAGCGCACTCCGGGGATGGCCCGGATGCGGCGGTTGATGACCTCCAGCAGGTGGTCGTCGTCCTCGCAGACGATCTCCACCATCAGGTCGAAGGAGCCGGCCGTCATCACCACGTACTCGCATTCGGACATGGCGCTCAGCGCGTCGGCCACGGACTCGACATCGCCCTCGACGTGAATGCCGACCATCGCCTGGCGCCGGAAGCCCACGGTGAGCGGGTCCGTGACGGCGACGATCTGCATCACGCCCTGGTCGAGCAGCTTCTGGACGCGCTGGCGCACGGCCGCCTCGGACAGGCCCACGGCCTTGCCGATCGCGGCGTACGGACGGCGGCCGTCCTCCTGGAGCTGCTCGATGATGGCGAGGGAGACGGCGTCCAGATTCGGGCTGCTGCCGTTCCTGGACTCGTGCCGGGCCTCGCTCCTGGACTCGCGGGAGTCCCTGGGGTCTGCGCTTCGACTGGCCACGAGCTCACTGTGCACGAGGTCTCGTCGGTTTCGCAAGGTTGGGGCGATGAAATTCGTTGTTCACGTGACTGATACCTGCGGATTTCGCAGCCTTGACGCGATCGGGGGTGTTGAAAACGTGGGCCTGGCGATTAGGGTGGGTGTCTCAGTCAGTGGACAGTTTTCAACCCCCCATTTCACCCCCCGTTTCAACCCTTCCAGGAGGCCGGCAGTGAGCACCGAGCTGCGTCGTCTGCGCAACTACATCGACGGTGAGTTCCGGGACGCCGCCGACGGGCGGACCACCGAGGTGGTCAACCCCGTGACCGGCGAGGCGTACGCGACCGCGCCGCTGTCCGGGCCGGCGGACGTGGACGCGGCGATGGCGGCGGCCGCCGCGGCCTTCCCGGTCTGGCGCGACAAGACCCCCGCCGAGCGGCAGAAGGCCCTGCTGAAGATCGCCGACGCCTTCGAGGAGCGGGCCGAGGAGCTCATCGCGGCCGAGGTGGAGAACACCGGCAAGCCGATCGGGCTCACCCGGTCCGAGGAGATCCCGCCGATGATCGACCAGATCCGCTTCTTCGCGGGCGCGGCGCGGATGCTGGAGGGGCGGTCGGCCGGTGAGTACATGGAGGGCCTGACCTCCATCGTGCGGCGCGAGCCGGTCGGGGTCTGCGCGCAGGTCGCGCCGTGGAACTACCCGATGATGATGGCCGTGTGGAAGTTCGCCCCGGCGATCGCGGCGGGCAACACCGTGGTGCTGAAGCCGTCGGACACGACGCCCGCGTCGACCGTGCTGATCGCGGAGATCATCGGCTCGATCCTGCCGAAGGGCGTCTTCAACGTCATCACCGGTGACCGCGACACCGGGCGCCTGATGGTCGAGCACCCGACGCCGGCGATGGCGTCGATCACCGGGTCGGTGCGGGCCGGTATGTCGGTCGCCGAGTCCGCGTCCAGGGACCTGAAGCGGGTGCACCTGGAGCTGGGCGGCAAGGCTCCGGTCGTCGTGTTCGAGGACACCGACATCCCGAAGGCCGTCGAGGACATCTCCGTGGCGGGCTTCTTCAACGCCGGGCAGGACTGTACGGCGGCCACGCGCGTGCTGGTGCAGTCCTCGATCCACGACGAGTTCGTCGCGGCGCTGGCGAAGGCCGCCGCCGACACCAAGACCGGGCAGCCGGACGACGAGGACGTGCTGTACGGCCCGCTCAACAACCCGAACCAGCTCAAGCAGGTCTCCGGGTTCATCGAGCGGCTGCCCGCGCACGCCAAGGTCGAGGCCGGAGGTCACCAGGTCGGTGAGAAGGGGTACTTCTACGCGCCGACCGTCGTGTCCGGGCTGAAGCAGGACGACGAGATCATCCAGAAGGAGGTCTTCGGGCCGGTCATCACGGTCCAGTCCTTCACGGACGAGGAGCAGGCCGTGTCGTGGGCCAACGGCGTCGAGTACGCGCTGGCGTCCTCGGTGTGGACCAAGGACCACGGCCGCGCGATGCGGATGTCCAAGAAGCTGGACTTCGGATGCGTGTGGATCAACACGCACATTCCGCTGGTCGCGGAGATGCCGCACGGCGGCTTCAAGAAGTCGGGGTACGGCAAGGATCTGTCGGGGTACGGCTTCGACGACTACACGCGGATCAAGCATGTGATGACGTCGCTGGACGCGTAAGTGGGTGTGTGGTTCTTCGGCCGCGGGCGCGTGGGGCTGGGCGCGCCCGCGCGGCGGTAGCCGCACAGTGATAGGGCCAAGTTCTTCAAGATCAGCCCCACGCTGATGAACCGCCGGCAGACCGGCGCGAAGGTGCGCGCGGCTCGTACGGCCGGGCTGGGCGAGTGACCTCAAGGGCGGGGTCACTCTGCTCTCCGGTCCCGAGGAGGCCTTCGCGCCGCTGATGCAGGGCTACGCCCCCGAGGTCCCCGCGGAACTCGCCGCCAGGGTGAGCTGCGTCTGCCCCGTCCCCGCCGCCCACGACGTGGGCAGACGGGGTCTTCGTCGTGAGGCAGGTCGCCGGTTCGGTGCTCCCCGGCCAGGGATCGAGTGTCCTCCTCGTCGTCCTCCTCGCGCTGGTGCCCCGGCCGCCGGTCGGACCGTGTGTGCCGCTCCGAGGCGGGTATCCGCTTCGCACCGCAACCGTCGGAAGAGAGGTACCCCATGTCCGCGTCCCTCGTGGAAACGGTCGATATCGAGGCTCCCGTCGCTGTCGCGTGGGCCCTGTGGAGCGATGTGACCCGGTGGCCGGCCTTTCTGAGCCACGTACGCCTGGTGGAGCCGCTGGACGAGCGGCGGTTCGCCTGGCAGCTCCAACTGCCCGGCGCCGACAAGAACTTCGTCGCCGAACTGACCGAGGTGATCCCCGAGGAGCGCATCGCCTGGCACACCGTGGAGGGCGTGCACCACGCCGGCGTCGTCACCTTCCACCGGCTCGGTGACACCACGAGCCGGGTGACGCTGCAGATCGAGTACGACCCCAAGGGGTTCATCGAGCACCTCGGCGCGCTCACGAACCTCGACTCCGCACTCGCCAACTACGACCTCGGCGAGTTCCAGAAGCTGGCGGAGACCGCCGCCTCCTGACCAACCTTTTGAACATGTTCAATTCCAGGCGTACGCTGCTGCCATGAGCGACAGAGCCGCCCAACTCAGGGGCATCCGCGTATGGCTGGCCTTCTTCGTCGTCTGCCTGGTGCTCAGCGGGGCCACGGCCTTCCCCCTGGTCCACGAACTGCGCTGGACCGAGGACGTGTTGCGGCACCTTCCCGCGCCGGACGCGCTGACGGAGTGGATCACGCGTGTCCGGCGCGGGCTCGACACCGCCGACTCCGACTACCCGTTCCTCCTCTACGGCACGGACTGGCTGGCCTTCGCCCACCTGGTCATCGCGGTCGCCTTCTACGGCCCCTACCGCGACCCGGTCCGCAACATCTGGGTCGTCGAGTTCGGCATGATCGCCTGCGCCGGCATCGTCCCGCTCGCCCTGATCTGCGGACCGATCCGGGGCATCCCGGTCTGGTGGAGCGTGATCGACATGGCGTTCGGGGTGTTCGGAGTGCTCCCGCTCTACGTCGTACGGCAAAAGATCAAGCGGCTGGAGCGGCTGACCGCGCCTGCCGCTCGCCCCGTGCCGGTTACTTGAGCGCGGCCGTGATGATCCGGCCGACGACCGGGTTCGCGTCCTCGCTCTTCGCGTCGGTGGAGTTGACCGAGTACACGAGCGTACGGCTCAGGTCGCAGGTGGCGGCGATCGCCGAGTTGTAGCCGTACCGGCCGCCGGACTTGGCCCAGTACACCTTTCCGTCGGACTCGAAGCGCTGGAGACCGCCCGCGCTGTAGCTCGCGCCGGTGATGCCCGACGGGACCGCGAACACCTCCTTGAGCTGCGGCCGCTCGACGATCCGGCCCCGGAAGAGGCCGGTGAGCAGCCGCTCCAGGTCCGCCGTCGTGGAGATCATGTCTCCGGCCGCGAACCGGTCCGCCTGGTTCCACTCCGTGACGTCCAGAAACTCCGTCGTCCCGTCGGCCTTCTTCACCGCCTGGTACCCCCGGTTGTGCGGGCCGAGGATGCGCGGGTCGGTGCCGGGGAAGTACGTGTCCCGCATCCCGGCCGGAGCCAGCACCAGCCGGCCGGCCTCACAGGCGTACGACCGCCCGGTCACCCGCTCGATCAGCAGGCCGAGGAACGTGTAGTTGATGTTGAGGTAGTGCTGCTGCTTCCCCGGGCAGAACTCCGGCTTCTTCGCACCCGCGGACGCGGCGACACGCTGGGGGCCGAGCGTGTCGAAGCGGTGGGCGTAGACCTCCTCGAAGGTGTCGCCGAGACCGTCGCCGGCCGGGATGCCGCTGGTGTGGTCGAGCAGCTGCCGCACGGTGACCGGCCGGAACCGGGGGCCCAGGAGGCCGGGCAGGTAGTGCTGGACGGGCGTGGCCAGGTCGATCCGGCCCTCGGCCACCAGGCGCAGTACGGCCGCCGCCGTGACCACCTTCGTCGTCGAACCGGCCCGGAACCGCGCGTGCGGATCGGCGGGCCGCCCGCTCTCCAGATCGTGCACGCCCGAGCTGCCGCGCCAGGAGCCGTCCCTGCCGCCGACCCGGACCAGGGCCGCGGTGGCGTTCGCGTCGGGCAGCCCCGCGATCGCGGCGCGTAACGCCCTCGCGTCGGGGGCGGAGGCGGTGCGCGCGTTCGCCGTCGAGACCGGCAGGCCGGCGGTCAGGGGGACGGCGAGGGCACCGGCGAGAAGGCTTCTGCGACGGAGGTCACGCATGGGTCGGCTCCAGGGGTGTGGGATGTGTGTGATCATCCTGCGAGGCCGACGCGACGGCGGGATCGTCGGCGAGTAGGGCCCCGACCCTGGTGGGGCCCCCAGCAACTTCCGCTGTGTGTAGGGGAGTTGCCCCGGGAAGCCCCCTAGGGGGCGGAAAAGTGTTATCGCGGAGCCCTTCACTCCGTCTCCACGTGGGAAGGGGAACCGGCCGGAAAGGACGACGTGGACACGCGGCAGTGGCGCGACACCATCGCGGCGGCGCAGGACGGCGACCGGCGGGCGCTGGACGAGCTCGTCGAGGGCTGGCTGCCGCTGGTGTACAACATCGTGGGCCGCGCCCTGAACGGCCACGCCGACGTCGACGACGTCGTCCAGGAGACCATGCTGCGGGCCGTCGGCAACCTCGGCAGTCTCCGCGACCCGGACAGCTTCCGGTCCTGGCTGGTCGCCATCGCGATGCGCCAGATCCGCGACCGGGCCCGCCGCAGGACCTCCGCCCCGCTGGACGAGTCGGCCGCGCGCGAAGCCGCCGACTTCGCCGAACTCACCGTGCTGCGACTCCAGTTGGAGGGACAGCGGCGCGAGGTCGCGGAGGCCGTGCGCTGGCTCGACGACGAGGACCGGCAACTGCTGTCGCTGTGGTGGCTGGAGGTCGCGGGCGAACTCACCCGGCGTGAACTGGCCGCCGCCGTCGGCATCAGCCGCCAGCACGCCGCCGTGCGCGTCCAGCGGATGAAGGAGCGCCTGGAGACCTCCCGCGGCATCGTCCGCGCCCTCGACGGCGCCTGCCCCGACCTGCGCGAACTCACCGCCCGCTGGAACGGCCGCCCCGACTCGGTCTGGCGCAAGCGGCTGGCCCGGCACATCCGCGGCTGCGGCTACTGCGGGGACACCCGCGAGGCCGTCGTACCCGCGGAGCGGCTGCTGGTCGGGATCGCACTGGTGCCCGTCCCGGTCGGGTTCGCCCTCTCGCTGGCCCTCGGCGGCAAGACGGCCGCGGCCGCCACCGCCACGGTCGCCTCCGTGAGCTGGTCCGCCAAGGTGCTGGGCGCGCTCACCCAGCCCCTCGTCGCGGTCACCGCGGGGGCGACGATCGTCGCGGGCGGCGCGTACGTCGTCACACGGACCCCGGATGCCCCGGCGCCGCGGGTGGCGGTCTCCCCCACTGCGGCGAGCACGTACCGGCCGCCCCCGGTGCCGGACACACCGTCGGCCTCGCCGCCCCCGTCCCCTTCCCCTTCGGCGACACCGGCGAAGACCGTCCGCTACGGCAGTGTCGTCGACGCCGTCGACCGGGCCCCGGACCCCGACACCCCGCCCGCCGCCCTGCCGCACCGGCCCGAGACCAGCATCACCAGCACCGGCGGCGCGCACGCCGTCATGAACCACCGCGGGGACAGCGTCACGCTCACCGGCCGGGGCTACGTCCTCGTCCGCTGGCAGATCTCGCCCCAGTACCGGGCCGGCAGCCTGGTCATGCCGTCCTGGACCGGCCTCAAGGGCGAGCTCTTCCACGTCGCCTCGGGCGGCGGCCGCCGTATGGACGATCCCGTCAGCGCCACGGACGCGAGCGCCACCGGAATGGGCAACTCCACCGTCGGCTACGCCGTCCCGCCCGCCGGCACCCAGCAGATGTGGCAGAACGAGTACTTCTACGTCGACGGCAGTGTCACCCTCACGGTCAACGAACGCGGCGCCGACTACGGCCTCAGCGTCTTCCCGTCCAGCTGGGACGCGGCGGACAAGGACATCACCACCGGCCCCGACCAGGGCGTCAAGCGCTACGGCCTGGTCCGCGACACGGGCCGGGACGACACCCCCGTGCCGCAGTACGTCACCCGCTCGACTCCCGCCGACCCGGCGACCGTCCCTCAGCGGTCCCGGGTGTAGGCGCGATGCCGGCGCCATAACGCTCCTGGGCGTCCGTCACCTCGTCCCCGTGGTCGTGCGCCCAGACACCGAACGCCTCGATCGACGCGAGCAACGTCCGCCCCAGGGCGGTCAGTTCGTTGGGCACGCAGTGGCGGCGGGCCGGGCATGACGTGGTCACGGGAGCCGCTCGGGCGGGCCGTCGGGGGCCGAACGCATCGCCGCCGCCGCACCTTGGGCGTACGTCGTGAAGGTCTTCAACCTGTGCCATGAGGACGTCTGGCGGCTGACCCCGCCCGTCTTCGACGGCCGAACCCTCGCGGTGCCGCTGTGCGGGGACGACGCCGCGGGCGTACTCGGGGGCCTAACTCCCGTTCGCCTGCGCTCTCAGCGCGCAGAGTACGTCCACCCGGTTCGTCGTGATCGAGTCGACGCCCGCGGCGGCCAGGCGGCGCATCGAGCGGCGGGTGTCGGGGGTCCAGACGGAGACCAGGTAGCCGTCGGCGTGGATACGGTCCGCGAGGTCCCGGTCGATCAGGCCGAAACGGTAGTTGAGCCAGCGGGGCCTGACCGCGTCCAGAAGGACCGGGCGCGGGGGCGCGAGGGTCGTCCAGGTGAGCGCGATCTCCGCGGACGGGTCGGCCTCGCGGACGGCGAGCATGGCGGTGGCGCCGGCGCAGTAGTAGACGCGGTCCTGGGCTTGGTGCTCGCGGACCACGTCGACCACGCGGCGGGCGACCCGCACCTCTCTGGTGCCGGGCAGGTCGAGCATCAGGCGGCTGCCGCTTCCGTCGCCGCTGTCGGCGGTGGCTTCGAGGGCCTCCGCGAGTGTCGGCACCCGGCCGTCCGTCAGGCCTCGCACCTCGTCCGCCGACAGGGACAGCAGCGGGCGGTCGTGCTCCCACAGCCGCTTCAGCGTGTCGTCGTGGAGCAGCACCGGTACGCCGTCCCTGGTGAGACGTACGTCGATCTCCACCGCGTCCGCACCCCGGTCGAGCGCGGACCGCAGGGAGTCGATCGTGTTCTCACGGGCGCGGTACGGGTCGCCGCGGTGTGCCACGGCCGTCAGCGAGGTCACTGTGCGAGCCAGGCTGCCGTGTACGTGTCGATCTCGTCCTTGATCCTCGTCTTGCCGGGCTCGTCGAGGAAGGACGCGTCGACCGCGTTCTTCGCGAGTGCGGCGAGACCCTGCTCGTCGAGGTTCAGGAGCCGCGCCGCCACCGCGTACTCGCTGTTCAGGTCGGTGCCGAACATCGGGGGGTCGTCGGAGTTGATCGTGACGATGATCCCTGCCTTCACGAACTCCTTGATCGGGTGCTCGTCGAGGGTGCGGACGGCCCGGGTGGCGATGTTGGAGGTGGGGCACACCTCCAGCGGGACACGGTGTTCGGCAAGGTGGGCGAGGAGCGCCGGGTCCTGGGCGGAACTCGTGCCGTGGCCGATGCGTTCGGCGCGCAGGTGGGTGAGGGCGTCCCACACCGTCTCCGGGCCCGTCGTCTCGCCGGCGTGCGGGACCGAGCGCAGGCCGGCGGCGATGGCCCGGTCGAAGTACGGCTTGAACTGGGGGCGGGGGACGCCGATCTCGGGACCCCCGAGGCCGAAACTCACGAGGCCCTCCGGGCGCAGGCGGTCGTCGGTGGCGAGGCGGGTCGTCTCCTCGGCGGCCTCCAGACCCGCCTCGCCGGGGATGTCGAAGCACCAGCGCAGTACGGTTCCGAACTCCGACTCCGCCGCCTTGCGGGCGTCCTCGATGGCCTCCATGAACGCGCGCTCGTCGATGCCGCGGCGGGTCGAGGAGAACGGGGTGATGGTGAGCTCGGCGTAACGGACCTGCTGGCGGGCGAGGTCCCTTGCGACCTCGTAGGTGAGGAGCCGTACGTCCTCGGGGGTGCGGATGAGGTCCACGACGCTGAGGTAGACGTCGATGAAGTGGGCGAAGTCGGTGAACGTGAAGTAGTCGACGAGTGCCTCGGGGTCCGTGGGGACCTTGGAGTCGGGGTGGCGGGCGGCCAGTTCCGAGACGATGCGGGGGGAGGCGGAGCCGACGTGGTGGACGTGGAGTTCGGCCTTGGGCAGGTCGGCGATGAAGGCGTGCGGGTTGATGGTCGTCGTCGGCGGCGTCATGGGGCCTCCCCTTGGTGGGCGCGGGGCGCGGGGTGCGGTGATCGGCTGATCGGTGCGGAACATGTTAGGCGGGGTCGGGTTCGGTTTCGGGTGCGGGTTCGGCGGGGGCGGGCGTTGTGCGCAGTTCCCCGCGCCCCTGGATGCCTGCGGCGGCCTGTTCCGGTCGGGTGGGGGCGAGTGCGGGTCGGTGGCTGGCGAACGGTCCGTCCTGGCGCAGGTGACCGCAACCCCCCAGGGGCGCGGGGAACTGCGCGACCAGCCCCCACGGGCCCGCACCCGCCCGAACAACCTCACCCGGCACCCCCTAGGCGCCCGGTTCGAGCCCAGCGCAGCGGGACCGCGGGGAACTGCGCGACCGGCCCCCACCGGCCGGTAGCCGCCCGACAACCTGACCCGGCATCCGACTAGGCGCCCGGTTCAAGCCCAGCGCAGCGGGACCGCGGGGAACTGCGCGACCAGCCCCCACCGGCCCGCACCCGCCCGACAACCTCACCCGGCACCCCCTAGGCGCCTGGCCGAGCCGTAACATGGCCGCACGAACGACCTAGGGGGACGTGAGCATGACGGACGGAACGCAGCCGAGCGGGGACGGTCGGGATCCGTGGGCGCCGCCGGAGAGTGGGCCTTCGTTGGAGAAGAGCCCCTCGCCGTCGCCTGCTGTGCATGATCAGACCACCGTGAGCTCGGGGCCGAACGACGGCTACGGCTTTCCGCCTCCCGCTCCCGGTTACGGGTACCCCGCCCCCCAGCAAGGCGCGCCCATCGGTGGGCCCGCCTCCGTGCCGCCGCCGCCCATCGGGCCCGAGGGTCCCGGCGCTCCCGTCGGCTACGGCTACCCCAGCTATCCGCAAGGTCCGCAGGGGTACGGCGGCTGGGCACCGCCGATGCCGCCGCAGAACGGCATGGGTGTCGCCGCGATGGTGCTGGGCATCCTGTCCTGCGCCCTGTTCTGCATGTACGGGATTCTGTCGCTGGTGCTCGGCGTCCTTGCCATCGTGTTCGGTATCAAGGGGCGAAAGCGGGCCGCGCTGGGTGAGGCCACCAACCACGGGCAGGCGCAGGCCGGGTTCATCATGGGGATCATCGGGACGATCCTCGGGGTCGCCGTGCTCGTCCTGCTCGCCATCGGCATCACCGCCGCCATCAACTCGGATGACGAGCCCGACTACTACGACGGATCCCTCGCCGTTGTGGCGGTCGCACCGGTGGTGTAGCGCCCGTCGAAGAAAGGGGGCCGCCGGGTTTCGGTGGTCCCCTTCAGGCGTTTCTGAGGCGGTCCCTTGCTTGCATGAGGGCGAAGCCCAGGAGGTTCGGGCCTCGCCAGCACTCAGGGTTGTTCGCCGCCTCGTCGTCCGCCGCGAGCCCGATGCCCCACACCCGGTCCACCGGGCTGGCCTCCACCAGGACCCGGTCACCGGTGTCGAGGAGGAACGCCCGCAGGTCCTCGTGGGCCGTGAACTTGTGGACACTGCCCTCGACGACGCTCCCGAAGCGCTCCCGCCGCCAGGTCTGCTCGTCGAAGCCGCGGACCAGGCGGCCCGCATTCTTGGCCTGGGACGGGTGGCCGGCGGCCAGTACGCGGCGCTCCGCCTCCTCGTCTTCGAAAAGGCGCGCCTTCGCCGCCATCATCCAGTGCTCGGCGGTCGCGTAGGTCACTCCGTCGACCACGAACGGTGACGGCCACCACTGGCTCAGACAGCTCGCGCCGACCCGGCCGTCCGGGCGCGGGCGGTGGCCCCAGAAGTGCAGATACTTGATCGTCGCTCCGGCCCGGACCTGCCTGACCAGGGCATCCTGTGAATCGATCGTCCCCGTGATCTTCCCCATGCACCCGAGTCTGGCAGGAACCACTGACACTCCGTCCTTTCTTTTCAGGACCGACTCGACACCTGGTCGACAGATTCCGTCGCGTAACCCAAAGGCAACAACGGAATCCCTTGTATGAGTGCCATTGCTCTGCCAGGATCGGCACTCAAATCGAGCTGGAGCTACGCCACCCGCCCGCGGTAGCCGCGGGGTGACGGCGGAGGAGAGCGACATGCACAACCCGGGCAGTTCCACCCCGGACCGGTTCGCGGCACAGGAGCGGTTCACCGACGGCGCGCAGTTCATCGGAGGGCGTCTCACGAAGGGGACCTCCGGTCGTACGCACGCGGTCGTCGATCCCGCGAGCGGTGAGGAGGTCTTCACCTATGAGCCGGCGGGCGTCGAGGACGTGGACGCCGCCGTCGCCGCGGCCCGTGCGGCCTTCCCGGGGTGGGCGGCCCTCACTCCCGGTGAGCGGTCCGACGCCCTGCACCGGTTCGCCGCCGTGCTCGCCGAGCGTGCCGAGGACTTCGCCCGCGCGGAATCGCTCCAGTGCGGGAAGCCACTGAAGCTGACCCGTGAGTTCGACGTTCCGGGGACCATCGACAACACGTCTTTCTTCGCCGGTGCCGCTCGGCATCTTCAGGGGCAGTCCGCCGGCGAGTACTCCGGGGATCACACGTCGTACGTGCGGCGTGAGCCCATCGGTGTCGTGGGGTCCATCGCGCCCTGGAACTATCCGCTCCAGATGGCCGCCTGGAAGATCCTTCCGGCGATCGCCGCGGGTAACACCATCGTTCTGAAGCCCGCCGAGATCACGCCGCTGACCTCGCTCCTGTTCGCCCAGGCCGCGACCGACGCCGGGATTCCCGACGGTGTCGTCAACATCGTCACCGGGACCGGGAAGGAGGCCGGGGAGCGGCTGGTCGGGCACCCCGACGTGGCCATGACCTCCTTCACCGGGTCGACGGCCGTCGGCAAGCGTGTCGCCGAGATCGCCACCGCCACCGTCAAGCGGCTGCACCTGGAACTCGGCGGCAAGGCTCCCTTCGTCGTCTTCGACGACGCCGACCTGGAGGCCGCCGTCAACGGGGCCGTCGCGGGCGCGCTCATCAACACCGGGCAGGACTGCACGGCCGCCACGCGCGCGTACGTACAGCGGCCCCTGTACGAGGCGTTCGTCGAGAGGACCGCCGCCCTCATGGGGAGCGTGCGGCTCGGGGACCCCTTCGCCGCCGGCACCGATCTCGGGCCGCTCATCTCACACGTCCAGCGGGACCGCGTCGCCGGGTTCGTCGACCGTGCGCGTGGCTACGCGCGCGTGGTGGCGGGCGGAGAGGCGCCGGGCGGGGAGCTCGCCAAGGGGGCGTACTACAAGCCCACGCTCGTCGCCGACGCCGCCCAGGACAGCGAGATCGTCCAGTCCGAGATCTTCGGGCCGGTGCTCGTGGTGCTGCCCTTCGACAGCGACGACGAGGGCATCCGGCTCGCCAACGACACGCCCTACGGGCTCGCCGCCTCCGCCTGGAGCCGGGACGTCTACCGGGCGAACCGGGCCACCCGGGAGATCAAGGCCGGGTGCGTGTGGGTCAACGACCACATCCCGATCATCAGCGAGATGCCGCACGGCGGATACAAGGCGTCCGGCTTCGGCAAGGACATGTCCTCGTACTCGTTCGAGGAGTACACCCAGATCAAGCACGTTATGTTCGACAATACGGCGGTTGTCAGGAAGGACTGGCACCGCACGATCTTCGGGGACCGATAGCCGTACTCAGGCCGCCCGACCCGCGGCCGCCACCTTCCCGAAAGGGCACCAGCGCATGGAGCAGTACGAGCCCGACCGCCTGTCACCGGCCCAAGTGGCCGCCGTGCGGCGCAGCTTCCGCAATGGCCGGGCCGCCATGACCCGGCGGTCCCTGTTGCGTGCCTCCGCGGGCGGCGCGCTCGCGGTCGGCGGCCTCGGGACGCTGAGCGCCTGCGGCATCCCCGCGGCCGGCAACACCCAGGGCGGCGTCTCCGCGGAGGACCACTCGGCCAAGGAGAAGGCCGTCAACTTCTCCAACTGGACCGAGTACATCGACGTGGACGAGAGCGAGAAGCACCACCCCACGCTCGACCAGTTCAAGAAGCAGACCGGCATCTCGGTCAAGTACACCGAGGACATCAACGACAACGTCGAGTTCTTCGGGAAGATCAAGCCCCAGCTGGCGGCGGGACAGGACACCGGACGCGACATCATCGTGCTGACGGACTGGCTCGCCGCCCGGCTCATCCGGCTGGGGTGGGTGCAGAAACTGGACGCGTCCAACCTGCCCCACGCGTACGCCAACCTGTCCGCGCAGTTCCGTGACCCCGACTGGGACCCGGGACGGGCGTACTCCTATGTGTGGCAGGGCATCTCGACCGTCATCGCCTACAACAAGAAGGCCCTCGACGGCCAGGAGGTGAAGTCGATCTCCGACCTGCTAGACAACGCCAAGCTCAAGGGGCGGGTCGGCTTCCTGTCGGAGATGCGCGACAGCATCGGCATGACCCTGCTCGACATGGGCAAGGACCCGGCGCACTTCACCGCCGACGACTACGACGCGGCGATCGCGCGCCTCCAGAAGGCCGTCGACAAGGGGCAGATCCGCCGCTTCACCGGCAACGACTACACCTCCGACCTGACCAGCGGCGACTTCGCGGCCTGTGTCGCCTGGGCCGGGGACGTCGTACAGCTGAAGGCGGACAGTCCGGACATCGACTTCATCATCCCGGACAGCGGATACATGACGTCGACCGACAACATGCTGATTCCCAACAAGGCCCGGCACAAGACGAACGCCGAGCGGCTCATCGACTTCTACTACCAGCCGAAGCCGGCCGCCGAACTCGCCGCGTACATCAACTACGTGTCTCCCGTCGACGGTGTGAAACCCGAGCTGGAGAAGCTCGACCCGGATGCGGCGAACAACCCGCTGATCATCCCCGACAAGGCCATGGCCGCGAAGTCCCACGCCTTCCGCTCCCTGAGCGCGAAGGAAGAGACGGCCTTTGAAGAGAAGTTCGCGAAGCTGACTGGGGCGTGATCACCGTGACGAACAAGAGCACAGACAACAGCGGCGACGTCCGCCTCTCCGGCATCAGCAAGACGTACGACAACGGCTTCACCGCCGTACAGCCGCTCGACCTGACCGTGCCCCAGGGCTCCTTCTTCGCCCTGCTCGGCGCCTCCGGCTGCGGCAAGACCACCACCCTGCGCATGATCGCCGGTCTCGAGGAGCCCACGACGGGCACCGTGCACCTCGGCGACCAGGAGGTCACCCGGCTGCCGCCCTACAAGCGGCCGGTGAACACCGTCTTCCAGTCGTACGCCCTCTTCCCGCACCTGGACATCTTCGAGAACGTCGCCTTCGGTCTGCGCCGGCGTGGCATCAAGTCGGTGAAGAAGCAGGTCGAGGACATGCTGGAGCTCGTGCAGCTCGGGGAGCAGGCGCGGAAGAAGCCGCACCAGCTGTCCGGCGGCCAGCAGCAGCGGGTCGCCGTGGCGCGGGCGCTGATCAACAAGCCCAAGGTGCTGCTCCTCGACGAACCGCTCGGCGCTCTCGACCTCAAGCTGCGCCGCCAGATGCAGCTGGAGCTCAAGCGCATCCAGACCGAGGTCGGCATCACCTTCGTGCACGTCACGCACGACCAGGAGGAGGCCATGACCATGGCCGACACGGTCGCCGTGATGAACGCGGGCCGCGTTGAGCAGCTCGGCTCGCCGACCGATCTCTACGAGAACCCGAACACCACCTTCGTCGCCAACTTCCTCGGCACCTCCAACCTCATCGAGGCCGAGGTCGACTCCACGAGCGGCGGCGAGATCGTGCTGAAGGCGGGCGGCGGAAAGCTGGTGCTGCCCGAGACGCGGTACGCCGGGCCGGCCACGACCGGCGGCAGGGTGCTGGTCGGCGTCCGGCCCGAGAAGATCTCCCTCACCCACGCCGACGAGGCCGGGGAGATCCCCGTGGGCCGCAACCGGATCACGGGGAAGATCGCCGACTCCTCCTTCATCGGCGTCTCCACGCAGTACGTCATCGACAGCCCCGTCTGCCCCGAGTTCGAGGTCTACGCCCAGAACATCGACCGCGACGACCGGCTCGTACCCGGCGCCGAGGTCGTCCTGCACTGGAACCCGGCCCACACCTTCGGCCTGGACGCCGACCAGGACATCGACGCCGGTATCCAGGAAGAGGCGACGCTCTGATGGCGACGCTCACCGAGGCGCCGCCGCCTCTGACCCCGGCCGCGCCCGAGAAGAAGCCCCCGCGCAGGAGGGGCCGCCTCACGCCGTACTGGCTGCTGCTGCCCGGCATCCTGTGGCTGCTGGTCTTCTTCGCGCTGCCGATGATCTACCAGGCCTCCACGTCCGTGCAGACGGGTTCCCTGGAGACGGGCTACAAGGTCACCTGGCACTTCGCGACCTACTGGGACGCGCTGGCCAACTACTGGCCGCAGTTCCTGCGCTCGATCCTGTACGCCGGTGCCGCGACGGTCCTCTGTCTGGTGCTGGGATATCCGCTCGCCTATCTCATCGCCTTCCGCGCGGGGCGCTGGCGGAACCTGATCATGGTCCTGGTGATCGCACCGTTCTTCACCAGCTTCCTGATCCGCACCCTCGCCTGGAAGACGATCCTCTCGGACAGCGGCCCGGTGGTGAGCGCCCTCAACACACTGCACGTCCTGGACGTCACCAACTGGCTCGGCTGGACCACCGGCGACCGCGTCCTGGCCACGCCGCTCGCGGTGGTGTGCGGTCTGACGTACAACTTCCTGCCGTTCATGATCCTGCCGCTCTACACCTCGCTGGAGCGCATCGACGGACGGCTGCACGAGGCGGCGGGCGACCTGTACGCCAAGCCGGTCACGACCTTCAGGAAGGTCACCTTCCCGCTGTCGATGCCGGGCGTGGTCTCCGGGACGCTGCTGACCTTCATCCCGGCGGCCGGCGACTACGTCAACGCCGACCTGCTCGGCTCCACGGACACCCGCATGGTCGGAAACGTCATCCAGACGCAGTTCCTGCGGATTCTGGACTATCCGACGGCCGCGGCCCTTTCCTTCATCCTGATGGCCGCGATTCTCTTCATGGTCACGTTCTACATCCGTAGGTCCGGCACGGAGGATCTGGTTTAAATGACCTTCGTCAACTGGCTCAAGCGCCGTCTCGTCGTCATCGCGGGACTGATCACGCTCGGATATCTGCTGCTCCCCAACGTCGTCGTCACGGTGTTCTCCTTCAACAAACCGAAGGGGCGTTTCAACTACCAGTGGCAGCAGTTCTCCACGGACGCCTGGAAGGACCCCTGCGGGGTCGCCGACATGTGCGGCTCGCTCTCCATCAGCCTCCAGATCGCGTTCTGGGCGACGGTCGGGGCGACCGTTCTCGGCACGATGATCGCCTTCGCACTGGTCCGCTACCGCTTCCGCGCCCGCGGCGCCGTGAACTCGCTGATCTTCCTGCCGATGGCGATGCCCGAGGTCGTCATGGCGGCCTCGCTGCTCACCCTGTTCCTCAACATGGGCGCGCAGCTCGGCTTCTGGACGATCCTCATCGCCCACATCATGTTCTGCCTGAGTTTCGTCGTGACGGCGGTCAAGGCGCGCGTGATGTCGATGGACCCGCGCCTCGAGCAGGCGGCCCAGGACCTTTACGCCGGTCCCGCGCAGACCTTCCTGAGGGTCACCCTGCCGATCGCCGCCCCGGGAATCGCCGCGGGCGCGCTGCTCGCCTTCGCGCTCTCCTTCGACGATTTCATCATCACCAACTTCAACGCGGGCTCGACCGTCACCTTCCCCATGTTCGTCTGGGGTTCGGCACAACGCGGAACGCCCGTTCAGATCAATGTCATCGGCACGACCATGTTCCTCGTCGCCGTACTTCTGGTTCTGACCTCCATGGTCGTCAGCAATCGCCGCAACAAGCAAAAGGCGTGAGCCATGAGCCGTTGGACAAAGGCCCTTTCCGAGGCCCAGCCGATCCCGTACTGGCTGGACGACCCCGGCCGGCCCCACCCCGAGCCCGCCCTCACCGGCGCCGAGACCTGCGACCTTCTGGTCGTCGGCGGTGGCTACAGCGGGCTGTGGACCGCGCTCAACGCGAAGGAGCGCGATCCCGGGCGGGATGTCGTCCTGCTGGAAGGCCGTGAGACGGGCTGGGCCGCCTCCGGTCGCAACGGCGGCTTCTGCGCGGCCTCCCTCACCCACGGCCTGCCCAACGGGCTCACCCGCTGGCCGGACGAGATCCACAAGCTCCAGGAGCTGGGCGCCCGCAACCTCGACGAGATCGAGAAGGCGGTCGCCCGGCACGACCTCGACTGCGAGTTCGAGCGCACCGGCGAGATCGACGTGGCGACCGAGACGTACCAGGCCCGGGAACTGCGCGACTGGTACGAGGAACTCCAGGAGAAGGGCCTCGCCGACGGCGTCGAATTCCTGGACGCCGACGCGGTGCGCGAACAGGTCGCCTCACCGACCTTCGAGGCGGGGCTGTGGGACCGCCGGGGCGTGGCCATGCTCAATCCCGCCAAGCTCGTCTGGGGCCTGAAGCGGGCGTGCCTGCGGCTCGGCGTCCGGATCTACGAGCACACCCCCGCGCTCACCCTGAGGCCGTACGGCGCCGGCATGGCCGTACGCACTCCGTACGGCTCGGTCCGGGCCCGGCAGGTCGCGCTCGGCACGAACATCTTCCCGAACCTGGTCAAGCGGGTCCGGGCGTACACCGTGCCGGTCTACGACTACGCGCTGATGACCGAGCCGCTGAGCGAGGAGCAGCTCGCGTCGATCGGCTGGAAGAACCGCCAGGGACTCGGGGACTCGGCGAACCAGTTCCACTATTTCCGGCTCTCCGCCGACAACCGCGTCCTGTGGGGCGGTTACGACGCGGTCTACCCGTACGGCGGCCGGGTGCGCGCCGAGTACGACGACCGGCCGGAGACGTACGCCAAGCTCGCCGGGCACTTCTTCACCTGCTTCCCGCAGCTGGAGGGCGTCCGCTTCACGCACGCGTGGGGCGGCGCGATCGACACCTGCTCCCGGTTCTCCGCGTTCTACGGCACCGCCCACCAGGGCAAGGTGGCGTACGCGGCCGGCTACACGGGTCTCGGCGTCGGGGCGACCCGGTTCGGGGCGGACGTGATGCTGGACCTGCTGTCCGGCGAGGCCACCGAGCGGACCTCGCTGGAGATGGTCCGCAAGAAGCCGCTGCCCTTCCCGCCGGAACCCTTCGCCTGGACCGGCATAGCCCTCACCAAGTGGTCGCTGGCCCGTGCCGACGCGCACGGCGGGCGGCGCAACCTGTGGTTGCGGACCATGGACAAGTTCGGTCTGGGATTCGACAGCTGAACGGTCGTAGGTGATCCGATTCACTCCGACGAGTGGTCAGAACCCGCGTAATGCTCGCCGGGAAACCTCCCTCTCTCTCGTGACGCAACCAGTGTCGACGAGAGAAAGGGAGGTCTTCTCATGACAGGGGCGAAGACGGCGGTCGAGTGGCTGGCATCCGTCGCACCGGATCCCGAGGCCTGCCGCTGGGAGTGGGAGCGCAACCCCCTGGGGGTCGCACTGCTTCCGGCGGGCAAGGCCTGGGACGTACTGATCCTGCCGGGTGAGCTCGGCTATCCGACGCTCGACGTCCTCACTCGCATCCTCGACCGGCTCGGCCCGGTGCTCGTCGACTTCGGCGACGCGCGCATGGGGTTCTTCGTGCCGCCGGGCACCGCGGCCCGCTGGCTCGGCACCGGTGTCCGTACGGCCGGCGCCGGCACCTGGATCGTCGTGCCGTATCCGGGCCGGGTGGCCGGGGGAGGGGTGCGCTGGCTGGTGCCGCCCGACGGCTCCGGCATTCTCGTCGATCCGGCGCTGCTCGAACTGGCGATGCACGAGGCGGCGGCGGGCCTGGCGACGGAGGGCAACGGCTGAGCCGGCGGTTCCACCACGCTCTCGTCGGCCGCCCGTGCGGCCGACGCGGACCCGACGACTCCTGTGCCCAGTGGGAGTGCGGCGCTGCGGGCGTCCCCCGCCGGCAGCGACGACGCCCAGTGCGCCCAGGGGTTCAGCGACGGTCCAGCCGTGCCAGGAAGAGCCGGAACCCGAGCAGCAGGACCGTGCACAGGCACCAGCTGCCCACCACGTCCAGGGGCCAGTGCCAGCCGCGGCGGACCAGGCCGAAGGAGACGCCGAGGACGACAAGGCCGCAGCCGATGACGAGCGCGCGGCGGGCCCGGGTGGACCGGAGCCAGGGGAGGACGAGGAGGGTGGCGGCGCCGTAGGCGATCGCGGCCGTGGCGGTGTGTCCCGAGGGGTAGTAGCCGGTCCCGGATGAGACCGGGGTGCCCGGGCGGTCGGTGAGTTCCTTGAGGGGGACGACCAGGGCGGGGACCAGGGCCATCAGGACGGCCGCGGCGGCGGACGGCGGCCACCATCGGTCTGTACCAGTGCTGCGTGCCCGCCAGGCCGCAAAGAGGAGGGCCACGACCAGGACCGGGACCGCGGCCTCGACATTGCCCAGGTCGGCGAGGGCCGCCGAGACGCGGTCCGGGTGGATCAGTGCGCGGCTGACCCGCTCGTCGACACGCAGAAGCGGCCCGTCCTCGACGACCTGCCAGGTGATCAGGGCGAAGAGGAGGGCCGGAATTCCGAGAAGGAGGATGAGGAAGGCCGGCCGCCCCGGAACAGGGGGGGTGGTTCCGGGGCGGCCGATCGGATCGGATGGTCGGCCGCCCCGGGGGGTTTGGGGCGGGCGACTGTCCGATCGGTGAGGAGATCCGGAGCCAGAGGCTCCAGTTGTGTGCGCGAGGGCACGACCAGGGCGAAGCTGGGGAGGCCCCGTCCTGATGTCGCCCACAGTCCCCTGTGGGCGGGGTGTATCTCTCATCTGGGTAGAACCTACGGCAGGGCGGCGGCGTACGACAGGCGGAATCCCATCCTCACCGCCACCTCGCACACCTTCTTCACACCCTCTGCCGCTGGCCACCGCAGCCCCTGAATTCCCTGTGCGGTCAGATGCGGGTGAAGGCCTGCTCGATGATGTCGAGACCCTCCTCGAGGAGGTCCTCGCCGATGACGAGCGGGGGCAGGAATCGCAGGACGTTGCCGTAGGTGCCACAGGTCAGGACCAGCAGGCCCTCCTGGTGGCAGGCCTTGGCGAGCGCGGCGGTCGCTTCCGGGTTCGGCTCCTTGGTCGTACGGTCCTTGACGAGCTCGATGGCGATCATGGCGCCGCGGCCGCGGATGTCGCCGATGACGTCGAACTTGTCCGCCATGGCGGTGAGGCGGGCCTTCATGACCGTCTCGATGTGCTTCGCCCTGGCGTTGAGGTCGAGCTCCTTCATCGTCTCGATGGCGCCGAGCGCGCCGGCGCAGGCGACCGGGTTGCCGCCGTAGGTGCCGCCGAGGCCGCCGGCGTGGGCGGCGTCCATGATCTCGGCGCGGCCGGTGACGGCGGCGAGCGGGAGACCGCCGGCGATGCCCTTGGCCGTGGTGATCAGGTCCGGGACGATGCCCTCGTCCTCGCAGGCGAACCACTGGCCGGTGCGGCAGAAGCCGGACTGGATCTCGTCGGCGACGAAGACGATGCCGTTGTCCGTGGCGAACTTCGCGATCTCCGGCAGGAAGCCCTTGGCCGGCTCGATGAAGCCGCCCTCGCCGAGGACGGGCTCGATGATGATCGCGGCGACGTTCTCGGCACCGACCTGCTTGGTGATCTGGTCGATGGCCTGGGCGGCGGCCTCGGGACCGGCGTTCTCGGGGCCGGTGGGCCAGCGGTAGCCGTAGGCGACGGGGACGCGGTAGACCTCGGGCGCGAAGGGCCCGAAGCCGTGCTTGTACGGCATGTTCTTCGCGGTCAGCGCCATGGTGAGGTTGGTGCGGCCGTGGTAGCCGTGGTCGAAGACGACGACGGCCTGGCGCTTGGTGTACGCCCGCGCGATCTTCACGGCGTTCTCGACGGCTTCGGCGCCACTGTTGAACAGGGCCGACTTCTTGGCGTGGTCGCCGGGGGTCAGCTCGGCCAGCGCCTCGGCGACCTCCACGTAGCCCTCGTACGGGGTGACCATGAAACAGGTGTGGGTGAAGTCGGCGAGCTGCTGCGTGGCGCGGCGTACGACGGCCTCGGCGGAGGCGCCGACGGACGTCACGGCGATGCCCGAACCGAAGTCGATCAGCCGGTTCCCGTCGACGTCCTCGATGATCCCGCCGCCCGCGCGTGCCGTGAAGACGGGCAGCACGGACCCCACACCCTGCGCGACCGCGGCGACCCGGCGGGCCTGCAGCTCCTGCGACTTTGGTCCGGGGATGTCGGTGACGACGCGGCGCTCCTGCGGAAGTGCGGTCATGAGGGGCTCCTGGGGTGGTGCGGGCGCTTGCTTCTCTTCTCGCAGGCTAGGCCGGGGACCGGGGGGTGGGCATGCTCCATGTGGGCGTTGTCCGGAGAACGGGTTGTCCGCGGTGGACATGGCGCCGGCCACGACGCCCGGCCGCGTAAGCAGTGAACTCCCCTGGCGGGGGCGTTAGATTGGCCGCTGACGGTGGACGGAACGGCTGGTCAGGGAGCAGGGGCGATGGACAGCGACGGGACGCAGGACGCGCGGGGTACGCATGCGAATCCTGTGCCGCGGGCACGGTCGGGGATGCCGCCGATGCCGTCCCAGGCGCCTGGGGTGCCGCCGCTTCCGGACGGGTCGGCCTTCCTGACGTGGCTGCGCACGCCCCGGCCGGATGCCGCACCGGGTGTGTGGAGGTTCGGGCACAAGGCGCGGGCGCATGAGGAGCGCGAACAGATTCCGGCACGGCAGTTGGTCAGCGGAGCGGTGATCGCGTTCCTGGTGGGCTGGCTGATCTGGTCGCTGCTGTGGAACGGGTACCTCGGTGGGTGGTGGCTTCTACCGCTCTATGTGATGATCCCGGATTCCTGGACGGATCCGCACTCCTTCGGCCGTGTGATCATCAGCTACGCCTGGTACCTCATGATCGCCCTTGCGATCATGATCACCGTCGGTCGACTCGGCCGCTGGGGCGAGGTCTGGCGTCGCTTCGGGCCCCCCGCCTGGCGGCAAGCCGCTCCCGCCCACGAGCCGCCGCCCGCCCCCGAACAGGATCCCGCCGAATGGTCCCAGCTTCGTGCCGTCGGTGCCGTCGACGCTGCCGAGCGGCTGGCGGCCGAGGCCAGGGCCGGGTTGATGCGGGACGTGGACCATGCCCGGATCGCGCGGGCCTGGCAAGGCGTACGCAGTGGCCGGTTCAGCCTCGCCACGTTCACCCGTGCCGTGCTCCAGGAGGGCGCCGCCGCCTGTGTGCACCCCTCCGGGGAGCGGGATCTGCCCGCACGGCTCGCCCGGCACGACCTCCTCACGGGCCAGGTACGGCTGGGGACCACCGCCGACGACGCCCGCAACCCGTACGCCTATCGGGGAGCCGGACTGGGGCTGGGCCCCGAGCTGCTCGGGACCTCGCTGCTCGCGGTCGGGCCGGCCGGGTCCGGGAAGACCGGGACCGTCGTCAGGCCGATCGCCGAGTCGTTGTGTCTGCACGCGCTCGCCGGGCGGGCCGCCGTCGTGGTGGTCGGTGCCGCGGGCGCCGGGCTCGGACCGGCCGACGCCTACGACGTCGTCGTACAGATCGGGAATCCCGAGTCGGTGTACGACCTCGACCTGTACGGGGGGACGACCGATCCGGACGAAGCCGCGGCCGTGCTCGCCGAGGCGCTCGTCGGGGACCTCGCCGAGCCTCATCAGGGGGGCGACACCCGGCGCTCCACCACCGTGCTCGCCCAGCTCCTCGGACCGTTCCGGGCGGTCCACGGCCGCTTCCCCTCCGTACCGGAGCTGCGGCAGCTGCTCGACGGCGCGCCCCGGCCGATGGCCGCGCTGCGCAAGGGCCTCGAGGACTCCGGGCAGGAGTCGCTGCTGCGCGAACTCGACGCGCGGGAGCGGCAGATGGGGAACCCGGGGGATGTGGGGGGCATTCTCGCGGACCGGGTCGCGCTGCTCGACCGGCCCGCCTTCGCCACGTTCTTCCAGAGCGCGGGCTCCGACTCGTCCGGGCAGTCGCGGCCGTTCTCGCTGAAGGCCCTCGACCACCCCGTCCGGGTGCGGATCGACCTGCCGCAGCGCGGGCACGCCGACGCCTCCCGGATCCTGGCGCGGCTGGTGCTGGCACAGTTCACGGCGAGCGTCGCGGTGCGCGAGGACCGGTCGCTGTTCGCCTGCCTGGTCGTCGACGACGCCACCGGGGTCGTGACGCCGGAGGCCGTACGGGGCGTGCAGCGGTTGCGCTCCGGCAATGCAGGAGTGGTGCTGACGCTGCGGACCCTGGACGACGTACCGCGGCCACTGCGCGGGCCTCTGCTCGGCGCCATCGGGTGCCGGATGGCGCTGTCCGGGCTCACCCCGTGGGACGGGCAGGACTTCGCCGAGGTGTGGGGCAAGGAGTGGATCGAGGCGCGGGACGTCACCGACCGGCAGATCATCGCCGAGACGCCGGCCGGCAAGGCGCTGCACGCGGTGCGCCGGGTCATCACCGGCAAGGCGCCGACCGCGCGGGCGGTGACCGTGCGGCAGGTCGAGCGGGAGCGGTGGTCCGCGTCCGAGCTGGCGCACGGGGTGCCGCCCGGGCACGCGGTGCTGTCGCTGACCACGGTGACGGGTGAGCACGCGCCGCCGCTGCTGGTGGATCTGCGGGGATGACGACGTGAGGGCGTGACCTGAGGACCGTACGGTGAGGCAGAATCGTCACAGGCCGTTCATACACACCGGCCAAAAGATCACACCTCCCCGCAGGTTTCTTCGCACACCTCTTCGAAGGTCCCAGGCCCCATGCCACCCACCCTCGCCTCGCTCGTCCACCACTCCGCGCTCAAGCTGACCGTGCGCGCGGGGGAGGACCGGCTGGACGTGCCCGTGCGCTGGGCGCATGTCAGCGAGCTCGCCGACCCCGTCCCCTACATGGAGGGCGGGGAGCTGCTGCTGATCACCGCGCTCAAGCTGGACGCGGCGGATCCGGAGGCGATGCGGCGGTATGTGAAGCGGCTGGCCGGGGCGGGGGTGGTGGGGCTCGGGTTCGCCGTCGGGGTCACCTACGACGAGATCCCCCAGGCCCTTGTCGACGCCGCCCGCGACGAGGGGCTCCCGCTGCTGGAGGTGCCGCGCCGCACCCCCTTCCTCGCCATCAGCAAGGCCGTGTCCGCGGCGATCGCGGCCGACCAGTACCGCTCCGTCACGGCGGGCTTCGCCGCCCAGCGGGAACTGACCAGGCAGGCCCTGACCGACGGCCCGGAGGGGCTGCTGGCCGCGCTCGCCTCCCAGGTGGACGGCTGGGCGGCGCTCTACGACGCCTCGGGAGCCGTCGTCGCCGCCGCGCCGGAGTGGGCCGGGCGCCGGGCCGCGCGCATCACCGCCGACGTCGAACGGCTGCGGGAGCGGCCCGCACCCGCCTCCGCCGTGGTCGGGGGAGCCGGCACTTCCGACAACGACGACCGCGTGGAGCTGCACTCCCTGGGTACCGGCCGGCGGCCGCGGGCGGCACTGGCGGTGGGGACGGCTGCCGCGCTCGGTACGGCGGAGCGGTACGCGGTGCACTCGGCGATCGCGCTGCTGACGCTCACCACCGAGCGCTCCCGCTCCCTGCACGCCGCCGAGCAGCGGATCGGGGCGGCCGTGCTGCGGATGCTGCTCGCGGGGGAGCCGGAGCACGCGCGCACGGTCGCGGGCGACCTGTACGGCGGTCTCCTGGACGCGCCCTTCCGGCTGATCGTGGCGGAGACGGTCGCCGTGTCGTCCGTGCGGATCGCCGCCGACGCCCCCGCCCGGGTCCCCTCCGCCGCCGCCCTCGCCGCGGCCGCCGACACGCACGGCGATCCGCTCGGGGCGCTCACCGAGATCGTGGAGTCCGCGGCGGCCCGCTCCGGCGAGACCGTGCTCGTGGTGCCCGAGCGGGAGCGCCTGGTGGTGCTGGCCGCGGACGGCGGGGCCGCCCTCACCGCGTGCGGGGAGTACGCGGTGGCGCTGGAGGCGGCGCGGACCCGCGAGCAGGTGGGCGCCGGGGACGAGGCGGAACTGGTCGTCGGCGTCTCGGCCCCCGCCGGACCGATCGCCGCCGCGGCCGCCTACAAGCAGGCCGAGCAGGCGCTCTCGGTCGCCCGGCGGCGCGGCCGGGTCTGCGTCGAGCACGAACAGCTGGCCTCCGGATCGGTGCTGCCGCTGCTCGCCGACGACGCGGTACGGGCCTTCGCGGACGGGCTGCTGCGGCCGCTGTACGAGCACGACGCGACCGGCCGGGGCGACCTGGTCGCCTCGCTGCGGGCCTGGCTCTCCCGGCACGGCCAGTGGGACGCGGCCGCCGCCGACCTGGGCGTCCACCGGCACACCCTGCGGTACCGGATGCGCAGGGTCGAGGAGATCCTCGGGCGGTCGCTGGACGATCCCGACGTACGGATGGAGCTGTGGCTGGCACTGAAGACGGCCTCGGCGGAATAGACAGAGCCGAGAGCCGAGAGCCGAGAGCCGGGAGCCGGGAGCCGGGAGCCGGGAGTGCCGAACCGGAGTGTCCGCGGCCTCCGCTGCGCCACCCCGGACAAATTCGATCCCGCCCCCGCGGGCCTACCGTGGGGACATGACTTCCACCCACGCCTTCTGGCTCGCCGGCCGCCAGGTCACCGGCGAGGACACCTTCGACGTCACCTCCCCGTGGGACGGCCGGCTCGTCGGCAAGGTCGCCGTGCCGGACGACGAGCAGATCGAGGAGGCCGTGGCCGCCGCGTACGCCGTACGGGACGAGTTCGCCGCCACGCCCGCCCACGTCCGCGCCGCCGCCCTCGACCACGTCAGCCGCAGGCTCGTCGAGCGCACCGAGGAGATCGCCCAGCTGATCTCCGCGGAGAACGGCAAGCCGGTCAAGTGGGCCCGGGGGGAGGTCGGCCGTGCCGTCTCGGTGTTCCGGTTCGCCGCGGAGGAGGCCCGGCGGTTCAACGGCGGTGAGGCCCAGCGCCTCGACACCGACCCCGGCGGTCAGGGCCGTCTCGCGCTGACCCGGCGCTTCCCGAAGGGCGTCGTGCTCGGGATCGCGCCCTTCAACTTCCCGCTCAACCTCTGTGCCCACAAGATCGCCCCGGCGATCGCGGCCGGCGCCCCCATCATCCTGAAGCCGGCCCCGGCGACCCCGCTGTCCGGGCTGATCATCGGCGACCTCCTCGCCGAGACCGAGCTGCCCGCGGGTTCCTGGAGCATCCTGCCCGTCCCGAACGACCGGATGCCCGCCCTCGTCCAGGACGAGCGCCTGCCCGTGATCTCCTTCACCGGTTCCGAGAAGGTCGGCTACGCGATCATGGACTCGGTGCCCCGCAAGCACTGCACGCTGGAGCTGGGCGGCAACGGCGCCGCGGTCGTCCTCGGCGACTACGCCTCCGACGCCGACCTCGACTGGGCCGCCACCCGCATCGCGACCTTCTCCAACTACCAGGGCGGCCAGTCCTGCATCTCCGTGCAGCGGGTGATCGCCGACGCGTCGGTGTACGACCGGCTGCTCCCGCGGATCGTCGCCGCCGTCGAGGCCCAGGTCACCGGCGACCCGGCCGACGACAAGACCGATGTGGGCCCGCTGGTCAGCGAGGACGCGGCGGTGCGCGTCGAGGCGTGGGTGAAGGAGGCCGTCGAGGCGGGCGCCACCCTGCTCACCGGCGGCGACCGCGACGGCGCCTCCTACGCGCCGACCGTCCTCGCCGACGTCCCGGCCGACACGACGATCTCCTGCGAGGAGGTCTTCGGGCCCGTCCTGACCGTGCAGAAGGCGGACGGCGAGGCGGCGGCCTTCGCCGCGGTCAACTCCTCCAAGTACGGCCTCCAGGCGGGTGTGTTCACCCACGACCTGCAGGCCGCCTTCCGCGCCCACCGCGCCCTCGAGGTCGGCGGCGTGGTCATCGGTGACGTGCCCTCCTACCGCGCCGACCAGATGCCGTACGGCGGCGTCAAGCAGTCCGGTGTGGGCCGCGAGGGCGTGAAGTTCGCGATGGACGACTACACGTACGAGCGGGTACTGGTGCTGACGGGGCTCGCTCTCTAGCTAATGGGAACCATTTCCATATAGGGTCCTCGAAGAGGCCCGGCGCCGATGCCTTCCGGTGCCGGGCCTCTTCTTGTCGTCAGCCGGTCCGGTCCCTCAACCGGAGAAGCCGACCTGCGCGAGCCGCAGCGGGCCGCGCAGCCTGAGGTGGACGTCGTGCACGCCCTCGGCGACGAACCCGGCGCCGACGGTGGTGTAGTCGTACGGCCCGGAGCCGGACTCCGCCACCTCCCAGGCGGCGAGCACCGCGCCCCCGTCCAGCGACAGTTCGACCGAGCCCTCGCCGGACACCGTCACCGTCGCCTCGCTGACGCCGGTGCCGAAGTCGCAGTGCCGGTAGACCAGTTCACCGGTACGGCCCTCGGCGGCCGTCACCGCGTCGCCCGCCGTCTTGGTCCGGTCGACGATCTCGACACCGCTCTGCTCGTCGAAGTCCGCGCCCTCCAGGCCCCGTTGGAGCACGGGGCGCGGTGCGCCGGGCTCGCCGTCGAGCACCACCGTCGCCCGCAGCCGGATGTCCTCACTGGAGGCGCCGGCCAGGAGCTCGTAGGGGCCCGGCTCCAGACGCCACCGGCCCTCTGCCACGTCCCAGAACTCGAAGGCGTGCAGCGCTACTTCGAAGGAGAGCTCCTGACTGGCACCCGGGGTGAGCGTCACGCGCCGGTGGGCCACCAGTTCGCGGCGCGGGCGGGGCAGGGCCGGGTCGATCGCGCGGGTGTAGAGCTGGGCGACCTCGTCGGCGGTGACGTCACCGGTGTTCGTGATCGTGAACGAGACGTGCACCGTCCCTTCCGCCACGCGGGAGGTGAGATCGCCGTACGAGAAGGACGCGTACGACAACCCGTGGCCGAACGGGAACAGGGGCGTGCCCTCGAAGTAGAGATACGTCTGGCGGCTGCCGATGACGTCGTAGTCGAGGAGGCCGGGCAGGTCCGCGTCGCTCTCGTACCAGGTCTGCGGGAGGCGGCCGGCGGGGGAGACGTCCCCGGCCAGGACGCGGGCCAGGGCGGTACCGGCCGCCTGGCCGCCGTGAGCCGTCCACAGGGCCGCGGCCAGGCCGGACGTGTCGACCGCGTAGGGGTAGGCCGAGACCAGGGCCAGGACCGTGCGGGGGTTCGCGGCGCGCGCCGCCCGCAGCAGGCGCTCCTGGTGGGCGGGGAGCCGCAGGGAGGCGCGATCCTCGGTCTCGCGGCCGTTGATGTGCGGGTCGTTGCCCGCGACCACCAGGACGACGTCGGCCTCGGACGTGACGCGGGTCACTGCGTCCTCGCCGCGTTCGGCGATGATCAGCTCGAAGACTTCCGGCTGCGCCCGGGGTTCCGGGTTCTCGTCGGCAACCTTTACTCCGTCCGCGGCCACACAGACGTGGCGGCCCGTACCGATGTGCCTGAGGAGGTGACCGCTGCCGTGCTGCTCCAGACGGAAGGTCTCCTGGACGATCCAGCCCCCCGGCTGGTCGACGGAGGCACGCAGATAGCCGTCCTCGGCGACGGAGAGATAGCGGCCGTCGGGGGCGCGGAGCGTGAGGACGCCCTCGTCCCAGTCGATCAGCGCGAACTCGGTGCCGGTCGCGTCGGTCGTCAGCGGCGGCAGGTCCGTGCGGCCCGCGAGCAGCGCCGGGTCCAGGGCGCCTTCGGCACCGCGCGCCTCGTCCTCGCCAGCTTCGGAGGCCAGGACGTGCAGAAACGTACCGGCGGAGGTCTTCAGCCGGACCCGGTCCACACCCTCCGCGAACTCCACCCGCTCGGCGCCGAACCGCTCGTACAGCCCCTCCAACGGGGTGGAGCGGTGGAGGAGCGCGCCGCTGTACCAGTCGAGCTTGCACTCGTCGGCGAGCAGGCCGACCACGGCGAGCCGGGTGCCGGGGGCGAGCGGGAGCACGCCGTCGTTCCCGAGCAGCACGATCGCCTGCTCGGCGGCCTCCTGGGCGAGCGCGCGGTGTGCCGGGGTGTCGAAGTCGTTGACGCCGGCGTGCGGGTCGTCGTGCGGGTCGAACTCACCGAGCCGGAAGCGGACCGAGAGCTGCCGGCGGACCGCGGCGTCGATCTCGGCCTCGGTCAGCAGGCCCTGGTCGAGGGCCCCCTGGATGCGCGCGATCATCTGCGAGCTGTCCGTGCCGTGGTCGGTGAAGCTGTCGACCCCGGCCCTGAGGGAGGCGGCGGTGGCCTCCTCGTGGGTGTCGAAGTAGTGCTCGTGGTCGACCAGGTTGGAGGGCGCGCCCGCGTCCGAGCAGACCAGCAGCTCCTCCTCGGTCCAGGTGCGCAGCTGCTCGCGCAGATATGGCGAGACGTGGTTGGGGCGGCCGTTGACCAGGTTGTACGCCGGCATCACGCCGGCCACCGCGCCCGCCTCGACCGCCTCGCGGAAGGCGCGCAGGTCGTACTCGTGCAGCACCCGGGGACGCACCGAGCTCGACGAGGTGGCCCGGTCCGTCTCGTTGTTGTGGGCCAGCCAGTGCTTGAGCACCGGGGCCGTGCGCCAGTACGTGGGGTGGTCGCCGCGCAGCCCCTGGGTGTAGGCGGTGGCGATGGCCGAGGTGAGCTTCGGGTCCTCCGAGTAGCCCTCCTCGTTACGGCCCCACAGCGGATGGCGGAGCAGATTGACCGTCGGCGCCCAGATGTTGAGGCCGACCCGGTCGTCGCGGGCGCGCATCGCCCGGACCTCCTTGGACACCGCCTCGCCGATCCGCCGTACCAGATCGGTGTTCCAGGTCGCGCCGAGGCCCACCGCCTGCGGGAAGACCGTCGCCGGGCCCATCCATGCGACGCCGTGCAGCGCCTCCTGGCCGGTGCGGAACGCGGCGATGCCGAGCCGTTCGACGGCCGGTGCGAACTGGTGCAGGAATCCGATCTTCTCGTCGAGGGTCAGCCGCGACAGCAGATCGTCGATGCGCTTCGCGAACGGCAGGTGCGGATCGCGAAATGGCGGTGTGTGCGGCGGGTGTGCGGTCACGTGGGGATCCCCTTGTGATGGATCGGTTCGATGCTTTCGAAGCGCTTCGATGCTCATTCGACTTCGGGGTGGGTGTCAAGAGATCCACACCGTCACTTCAAGCGGTGCATAAGAAAAGGTCACCTCTCCTACCGCGGAGGAATCTTGGGATCGACCCTTGTGCACCCCTGGGTGTTCACTTAACCTCACAGCAACATCGAAGCGCTTCGACTACGGATTCCGTCGTCATGGTCGATGCATCGCTTCAGCTCAGCCAGTTCCACTCAAGACACCGCAGCCGACGGCTCCACCGCCGGGTGTCCTGGTGCGCCATGAAGGGTTGACGCAATGACGCCGAACGCCGCCGCCCCCTCCTCAGGTCCTTCCGGGCCGAGCCGGAGAAGCTTCCTAGCCTCCACCGCGGTCGCCACCGCAGCGGTGGCGGGCGGGATGCCGCTGCTTGCCGCCTGCGGGGATTCGGGCGGTGGCGAGCGCGAGGGGACCACGTCGGGCAAGGCCGCGGACAAGCTGCTCCCGGCGTTCGTCGCCAGCACGGTCGCGAACCCGGACCTGCCGTCCAAGAACGGCTCGGCCGCCGGCTACACGGGCAAGGTCGACCTCGCGGCCCTGAAGGCCTCGGTCCCGGACAAGCTCGGCACCGGCGCCCCCGTCAAGATCATGTCGCCGTTCTGGGGCTCCCCGCCGAAGGCCGGCTGCGCCTACTACAAGGCGCTCGACGCCGCCGCGGGCACCAAGATCACCTGGCAGAACCAGGACGGCAACACGTACGGCCAGAAACTCGGCGCCGTCCTCGCCTCCAGCTCCATACCCGACATGGTGGTCGTGCCCGGCTGGGAACTGGTCGGCAAGATCTCCAACGCGGTCACCGCGAAGTTCATGGACCTCGGCCCCTACCTGGCGGGCGACAAGGTCAAGAAGTACCCGAACCTGGCCGCGATCCCCTCCGACGCCTGGCGCATGGGCATCTTCGGCGGTGCGCTGCGCGGCATACCGATGCCGGCCGCCACCGCGAACTGGATCGCGTCCCTGTACCGCAAGGACGTCTTCGACAAGAAGGGCTACTCGGTACCCAAGTCGGCCGACGAGTTCATGAGCTGGGCCAAGGAGGCCACCAGCTCCAAGGCCAAGGTGTGGGCCTGCGGTGACATGACCTGGTCCGCGTGGAACATCTTCGGTGTCCGCGGCTCCGGGACGATCGGTTGGGACATCGGCTCCGACGGCAAGCTCACGTACCGCGTCGAGCAGCCCGAGTACCTGGAAGCCCTGGAGTGGGTCCGCAAGCTGTACGACGCGGGTGTGGTCCACCCCGACGACAAGGCGCGTTCGGGTGACCCGGGCCAGCGGTTCACCGCCGGGCAGACCCTGGTCTGGTGCACCAACATCGCCGACTGGTACGGGAAGGTCTCCGAACAGGCCCAGTCCAACCCGGACCTCGTGATCGACGCCATGGACATCTTCGGCGCCGACGGCGGCAATCCGAAGCTGTACGCGTCCCAGCCCGCCACCATCTGGTCGCTGATCCGCAAGGGCGCCTCGAAGACGACGATCGAGAACGCGCTGGCCGCCGCGAACTTCTCGGCCGCGCCCTACGGCACCAAGGAGCGGATGCTCGTCGACTACGGCGTCGAGGGCACCCACTACACGGTCAAGGACGGCATCCCGGTCAAGAACGACCTCGGCAACTCCGAGGTGCTCAACGCCTGGGTGATGCTGGCCGCGCCGGCCGCGTACTTCGCCCACCCCGACTTCCCCGAGGTCGCCCGCAAGCAGGTCGAGTGGCAGCAGCGGATGGGTGCCTTCATGAAGAAGACGTCCACGTTCGGCATGAACATCGTCGAGCCGACCCGCTACGCCAACCTGTCCAGCCAGTTCGAGCAGCTGGAGATCGACTACGTCCGGGGCCACAAGAAGCTGTCCGACGTGCAGTCGGCCATCTCCACCTGGAAGTCCTCCGGCGGTGACAAGCTGCGCGACTGGTACAAGCAGCTCATCGACAAGAACGGCAGCGGCAACTGATGTCTCTCACGGCCGGGAGCAGGCCCGACGGGACTCGTCCTCCCGCGGCCGTCGAGGAGCCGACGGCCGCGGTCACCGCCGCGGTGGTCAAGGAGCGGATACCGCGCAGGGCGAGCAAGGCCGGCAAGGTCCCGTTCCGGACCCGGCTGCGCCGTGACCGCACGCTCATCCTGATGACGCTGCCCGTCATGGTCCTGCTCCTGCTCTTCAACTACGTCCCGCTGCTCGGCAACATCGTCGCCTTCCAGGACTACGACCCCTACATCTCCAGCAACGGCGTCACCGCGATCTTCCACAGCCCCTGGGTCGGCGTGGAGCAGTTCTCGCGGATGGTCGACGACCCGCTGTTCTGGGGTGCCGCGAAGAACACCATCCTGCTGTTCGTGCTCCAACTGGTGCTGTTCTTCCCGATCCCGATCGCCCTCGCGCTGCTCATCAACAGCGTGATCCGGCCCCGGGTACGGGCCGTGGCGCAGGCGATCATGTACCTGCCGCACTTCTTCTCGTGGGTCCTCGTCGTCACCGTGTTCCAGCAGATCTTCGGCGGCGCGGGCATCATCGCCCAGACCCTGGAGGACCACGGCTGGACCGGCTTCGACCTGATGACCAACGCGGACCTGTTCAAGTACCTGGTCACCGCGCAGGCCGTCTGGAAGGACGCCGGCTGGGGGATCATCGTCTTCCTCGCCGCGCTGGCCGCCGTCAGCACCGACCTGTACGAGGCCGCCGCCATGGACGGCGCCGGGCGCTGGCGCCGCATGTGGCACGTGACGCTGCCCGCGCTGCGCCCGGTGATCGCACTGCTGCTGGTCCTGAGGGTGGGCGACGCGCTCAGCGTCGGCTTCGAGCAGTTCCTGCTCCAGCGGGACGCGGTCGGTGTGGGGGCCAGCGAGGTCCTCGACACCTACGTGTGGAACATGGGTATCCAGAACGGCGACTTCAGCTACGCGGCCGCGGTCGGCCTCGTCAAGGGAGTCATCGGAGTGTGTCTCGTCCTGGCCGCGAACAAGTTCGCACACCTGCTGGGCGAGCAGGGGGTGTACCAGAAGTGAGCCTCAACACGCAGCTCGTCCGCAGCCTCAAGGCCCCCGCCCGACCCGCGTGGGAGGAGGAGCCCAGCAAGGCCGGCATCACCGCGAAGAGCGGCTTCCTGGCACTGTGCTGCCTGGGCGTGCTCGGTCCGCTGTGGATCGTCATCGTCACCAGCCTCTCCCCGAAGCCGGTGATCGACCGGGTCGGCGGACTCGTCGTGATCCCGCAGGGCATCACCTTCGTCAACTACACGGAACTGCTCAGCGGGGGGCAGGTCAGCCGGGCCATCATGGTGTCCGTCGGGGTCACCCTCTTCGGCACGCTGTTCTCGATGGCGGTGTCGGTACTGGCGGCCTACGGACTGTCCCGGCCGGGGAGTCTGGGGCACCGCTTCTTCCTGGTGACCATGATGGCGACGATGTTCTTCGGCGCCGGGCTCATTCCGACGTACCTGCTGGTGCAGTCGCTCGGACTCACGGACACCTACCTGTCCCTGATCCTGCCGAGCGCGGTCAGCGTCTTCAACATCCTCGTACTGCGGGCCTTCTTCATGGGGATCTCACCCGAACTCACCGAGTCGGCGCGGATCGACGGGGCCGGGGACGTGCGGATCCTGCTGACTATCATCATGCCGCTGTCCCGGGCCGTGCTGGCCGTGATCTCACTGTTCTACGCGGTCGGTTACTGGAGTGCGTGGTTCAACGCGTCGATCTATCTGAGCGACCAGGACATGATGCCGTTGCAGAACGTGCTCATTCAGCTGGTGCAGAAGAACACGGCGAATCCGACGGGGTTGCAGCAGGCGGTTCGTACGGGGCAGTTGTCGGCGCTGGGATTGCAGATGGCCGTCATGGTGCTGGCGTTGATTCCGGTGGCGATTGCTTCTCCGTTTGTGCAGCGGCATTTCAAGAAGGGCATGTTGACGGGCGCGGTGAAGGGGTGACCTGCGCCTGATCAGGGGGGCTTTCGATCGTCCGGCGGCTGCGGGTTCGTGGTGGCTGGTCGCGCCCACGCGGCGGAGCCGCACATCGATGCAGTCCCGCGCCCCTGAGGGGGCTCACTTTCCCTTAGTTCAGAGCGAGGTTTGTCATGCTTACGTCCAGGCTTAGCCGGCGTGCTGTTCTGGCCGGGACCGCGGCTGCCGCCGCGCTCACCACCGTTCCCTCCCTCCAAGGGCGTGCGGAAGCCGCCTCACCCACCCCCACCTACCGCTGGCGCCAAGTAGCCATCGGCGGGACCGGATTCGTCACCGGTGTTCTCTTCCACCCCTCCGTGCGCGGACTCGCCTACGCCCGTACCGACATCGGCGGGGCCTATCGCTGGGACGAGCGGAGCGCTCGCTGGATTCCGCTCAACGACGATCTCGGCTGGGACGACTGGAACCTCCTCGGTGTCGAGGCCATGGCCGTCGATGCCGCCCACCCCGACCGGGTCTACCTCGCGCTCGGCACCTACGCCCAGTCCTGGGCAGGAAACGGGGCGGTCCTGCGGTCCGAGGACCGTGGTGCCACCTGGGCCCGTACCGATCTCACCGTCAAGCTCGGTGGGAACGAGGACGGGCGGGGGGCGGGCGAGCGGCTGCTCGTCGATCCGCGGGACAGTGACACGCTGTGGCTGGGGACCAGACACGACGGGCTGCTCAAGTCCACGGACCGGGGCGCGACCTGGAAGGCCGTGAGCTTCCCGGCCACCCCCAGCGCCGCCGGCCAGGGCATCACCCTCCTCGTCGCCGCGGGCCGCAGCGTCTACGCCGGCTGGGGCGATTCCGACGGCACCGCCGCCAACTTGTACCGCACCTCCGACGGCACCACCTGGGAAGCCGTCCCCGAGCAGCCCTCCGGTACCTCCGCCAAGGTGCCGATCCGGGCCGCGTACGACTGCCACACCCGCGAGCTGTACGTCACCTACGCCAACGCGCCCGGCCCCAACGGGCAGTCCGACGGCAGTGTGCACAAGCTGGCCACGGCGAGCGGCACGTGGAGCGACGTCACGCCCGTGAAGCCCGGCGGGACCACGAGCGACGGCTCCTCCGACACCTTCGCCTACGGCGGAGTCGCCGTCGACGCCCGTCGCCCCGGCACGGTGGTCGTCTCCACCAACAACCGCTGGGCGGCCGTCGACACCCTGTACCGGACCACGAACGGCGGCCGCACCTGGACCTCCCTGAAGGACTCCGCGGTCCTCGACGTCTCCGAGACGCCGTTCCTCACCTTCGGAGCCGACGAACCCAAGTTCGGCTGGTGGATCCAGGCCCTCGCCGTCGACCCGTACGACTCGAAGCACATCGTCTACGGCACCGGCGCCACCCTCTACGGCACCCGGGACCTGAAACACTGGGCCCCGCAGATCCGCGGCCTGGAGGAGACCTCCGTACGGCAGCTGATCTCGCCCCCGAGCGGGGAGGCGCACCTGCTCAGCGGGCTCGGGGACATCGGGGTGATGTACCACGAGCGGCTCACGGCGTCACCGTCACGCGGCATGGCGAGCAACCCCGTGTTCGGGTCGGCGACGGGACTCGCCCAGGCCGCGGCCAAGCCCTCGTACGTCGTCCGCACGGGCTTCGGCGACCACGGCAACGGCGCCTTCTCGAACGACGGCGGCAGGACGTGGGCGCCCTTCGCGGCCCAGCCGGCTCAGGCCAAGGACGCGCCGGGGCCGATCGCCACCAACACCGACGGCAGCGTGCTGCTGTGGACCTTCGTGCACTGGGACGGCACCAAGTACCCCGCCCAGCGCTCCACCGACAACGGAGCGACCTGGACCGAGGTCGCCGGCTACCCCAAGGGCGCCACCCCGCTCGCCGACCCCGTCGACCCGGCGCGCTTCTACGCGTTCGACACCGACACCGGCACCCTGTTCGCCAACACGGACGGCGGCCTCACCTTCACCGGGCGCGCGAGCGGACTGCCCTCCGGCGACAGCCAGTTCCAGCTGACCGCGGCTCCCGGGCGCTCCGGCGACCTGTGGCTGAGCACCAAGACCAACGGCCTGTACCGGTCCACCGACGGCGGAGCGACCTTCACCAAGCTCACCAGCTGCTGGGCCTCGCACACCCTCGCCTTCGGCAAGGCGGCCAAGGGCGCCGACCAGCCCGCGATCTACATGGTCGGCTCCACCGAGGCGATCACCGGCGTGTACCGCTCCGACGACGGCGCGAAGAGCTGGGTGCGCGTCAACGACGACCGGCACCAGTGGGGCTGGATCGGCGCGGCCATCGCCGCCGACCCGCGGATCCACGGCCGCGTCTACATCGCCACCAACGGCCGGGGCATCCAGTACGGGGAGCCCGTCTGATGGCCGGGCTGAGCGCGGTGACCAACGGCCGCATCCTCTACGGCGGCGACTACAACCCCGAGCAGTGGCCCGAGGAGACCTGGCAGGACGACGTCCGGCTGATGAAGGCCGCCGGCGTCAACTCCGTCACGCTCGGCGTCTTCTCCTGGGCGAAGCTCGAACCGCGGCCCGGGGAGCGGGACTTCGGCTGGCTGGACCGGCTGATGGACCTCATGCACGACAACGGCATCGGGGTCGTCCTCGCCACCCCCACCTCCTCCCCGCCGCCGTGGCTGGGCCACCTGCACCCCGACACCCTGCCCGTCACCGAGGACGGCCGCACCGAGTACTGGGGCGGACGCCAGCACTTCTCGCACTCCAGCGCCACCTACCGCCGCTACGCCGCCGCCATCACCGAGGACCTCGCCGCCCGCTACGGCGGCCACCCGGCCCTCACCATGTGGCACATCAACAACGAGTACTGCACCTACGACTGGAGCGACCAGGCCGCCGCCCGCTTCCGCACCTGGCTGCAGGACCGGTACGGCTCCCTCGACGCCCTCAACTCCGCCTGGGGCACCGCCTTCTGGAGCCAGGGCTACGGCGACTGGGCCGAGATCCACACACCCCGCCAGGCCCACTACATGAAGAACCCCACCCAGGTGCTGGACTTCAAGCGGTTCACCTCCGACATGCTCCTGGAGTGCTACCTCGCCGAGCGGGACATCGTCCGCCGGGCCACCCCGCACACCCCGGTGACCACCAACTTCATGCCGATGTGGGTCGGCCAGGACGCCTGGCGCTGGGCCGAGGAGGAGGACGTCGTATCCGTCGACCTCTATCCGGATCCGCGTGATCCCCTGGGCGCACAACAGGGCGCGCTCGTGCAGGACATGACCCGCTCGCAGGCACGCGGTCCCTGGATGCTCATGGAGCAGGCCGCGGGGCCGGTCAACTGGCGAGGTGTGAACCACCCCAAGCCCCGTGGCCTGAACCGCCTCTGGTCCCTGCAGGCCGTCGCCCGCGGCGCCGACGCCGTCTGCTACTTCCAGTGGCGCCAGTCCCGGCAGGGCGCGGAGAAGTTCCACTCCGGGATGGTCAGCCACGCGGGGGAGGAGGGGCGCACCTACCAGGAGGTCAAGCAACTCGGCGCCGAACTGGCCGTCATAGCGCGATATGTGACGGACAGTCATTCCACCAACGACATCGCCGTCCTGCACGACTGGCACGCCTGGTGGGCCGGCGCCCAGGACGGCCGGCTCTCCCACGAGGCCGACTACCCGGACGTGCTGCGGGCCTGGCACCGCGCCCTGTGGGAGGCCCACCTCACCACCGACTTCGCCCACCCCGAACACGACCTCACCGCTTACAAGGTGGTCGTCGTCCCCCAGCTCTACGCCCTCACCGACGCGGCGATCGACAACCTCCTCGCCTACGTCCGCCAGGGCGGCACCCTCGTCTCCGGCTTCCTCACCGGCGTCGCCGACGAGGACGACCGGGTACGTCCCGGCGGCATGGACGCCCGGCTGCGCGAGCTGTTCGGCATCCGCACCCTGCACGAGTGGTGGCCGCTGGACGCGGGGGAGCACGCGGAATGCGACGGCTCGGCAGGCGGCTTCCACGGCACCCTGTGGTCGGAGGAGATCGACAAGACCGAGGACGCCACAGCGGAGGCCTCGTACAAGGGCGGTGAGCTCGACGGGCTGCCCGCCGTGCTGCGCAAGGGTCGCGCCTGGTACCTCTCGACGCTTCCCGAGCCTGGTGCCCTGCGCGAGCTGCTCACCGGGATCGCCGCGGGTGCGGGCGTACGACCGGTCCTCGCCGGACTGCCCGACCAGGTCGAGGCCGTCCGCCGCGGTGACCTGCTCTTCCTGCTCAACCACGGCCGCGAGCCGGTGACGGTCGACGTGACCGGCACCCACCAGGACCTGCTGACGGGGCACTCCGTCACGGACCGGGTCGCGCTGGGCCGCTACGGCGTGGCGGTGCTGCGGCCATGACCGACGGACCCGTCCACGGCACCTGGGAACCCGAACCGGCCGCGCGCTGGGAGGACGGCTTCCTCAGCGGCAACGGCCACCACGGCGCCCTCCTCTTCGGCGAGCCGAACGACGAGCGGGTCGTCGTCACCCATCACACCCTGGTCCGCCCCAACGGCGCCGAACACGCCCGCCCGCCCCGTCTCGCCGCCGAACTCCCCGCGCTGCAGGACCGGTTGCTCGCCGGCGAGCTCGACGCCGCCGAGCGCTTCACCGACGGACGCCCGCTGCAGTGGGTGCAGCCCTTCCACCCCGCCTTCCACATCAGGCTGCGCCGTCCGCGCGCCGCCGTCGCCGGCTACCGCAGGTCCGTCGACTTCACCACCGGCGTCCTGCGCACCGAGTGCGAGCAGTGGCGCGGCCAGGTCTTCGTCTCCCGCGCGGACGACGTCATCGTCCAGCACGTCGAGGCGGCGGACCTGGTCGTCTCACTGGACCACCGGCTCCCGGGCGCCCCCGGCACCCTGATGATCGGCCAGAGCATCGTCCGTGCCGCCGGCGGGGCCCTCCTCACCCTCCGGGTCCGCTATCCCGACAGCGACCGCCGCTACACCGGCATCACCCTGGTCGTCCCCACGGGCGGCCGCACCGCGCTCATCCCGCCCGGCGCCCACGTCACCGGCGCCGAGTCCGTCCTGCTGCTGACCCGCGTCGTACGCCACACCGGCGAACTGGACACGGCACCCCACGTCGAGGCCCTGCGCGACCTGGTCCCCGAGACCGAGTCCGAATCCGGGTCCGGATCCGGGTCCGGATCCGAGCCGGGGTCCGTCACCTACGCCCGGCTCCTCGACAGACACACCACCCTCCACCGCACCGCCTACGAACGCGTCACCCTCGACCTCGCCGCCGACCCCGACGAACGCGCCCTGCCCGGCTCGGAGTTGCTGGCGAGGCCCGACAGCCCCGCCCTCCTGGAACGCCTCTTCGCCGCCGGCCGCTACCACCTGCTCTCTTCGAGCGGCCTCTTCCCGCCCCGCCTCACCGGCCTGTGGACCGGCGACTGGGACACGGCATGGTCGGGAGCCTTCACCAGCGACGCCAACGTCAACCTCCAGACCGCGTCCGCCACGTCCGCGGCCCTTCCCGAAGTGACGGAAGCCCTCGCTTGTCTGATTGACCGTCAGTTGCCGGACTGGCAGGACAACGCCCGCGAGATCTTCGGCGCCCGGGGTGTCGTCGCCCCGCCGCACTCCGACGGCGAGTCGGGGCTGACGTACCACTTCAGCCGCGAGTACCCGCTGCACCTGTGGACCGCGGGCGCCGACTGGCTGCTCAAGCCTCTCGTCGACCACGACGAGACCCGCGGCGAACAGGACCCGCGCACCGCCCGCGCCCTCGCCGAACTCGCCCTTTTCTACGAGGACTTCCTCACCCGCACGGACGCCGACGGCCATCTCGTCGTCGTCCCCTCCTACTCGCCGGAGAACCGACCGGCCAACGCCAGTTGGGGCGCGATCAACGCGGCCATGGACCTCTCCGCCGCCCGGCACGCCCTGCTCACGGCCGCCGCCTACCACCCGGAGAAGGCGGACGTCTGGCGGGCCCTCGCCGACCGGCTCCCACCGCACCGGATCAACGCCGACGGAGCCCTCGCCGAATGGGCCTGGCCCGGCCTCGACGACACCTACGACCACCGCCACCTCAGCCACCTCTACGGCGTCTGGCCGCTCGACGAGATCACCCCCTACGACACCCCCGACCTCGCCCGGGCCGCCCACCGCGCCCTCGAACTGCGCGGCTCCGAGAACGACTCCGCCCACGGCCACCTCCACCACGCCCTCGTCGCGGCCCGCCTGCGAGACGGCGAACGCGTCGCGCACGCCCTCGGCCAGGTCCTCAAGGGCGACTTCTTCCACGCCTCGCTGATGAGCGCGCACTACCCGCACCGCAACGTCTACAACGCGGACGCCGCCCACACCCTGCCCGCCGTCCTCGTCGAGATGCTCGTGCAGTCGACACCGGACCGGCTGGTGCTCCTCCCGGCACTCCCCACCAGCTGCCCCCGAGGTGAACTCCGGGGCATCCGCACCAGGTTCGGGGCCGCACTCGACCTCACCTGGAGCCCCACCGAAGCGACCGTGGTGCTGCGCCCCACCCGCAGCCACCGCGTCGAACTGAGGACTTCCTCCGGCACCGAGCCGCTCGACCTCGTCGCCGGAGAAGACCACGTCATCCGTCTGGAGGCGTGGTAACTCCCCCCGCATTTCCCCCCACCCATGGAAAGGGACACCATGGCAAGCACCCTACGCAAGATCACCATGGCGGTACTGGCCCCGGCGATGGCCCTCGGCGCCACCGTCGGACTCGCCTCGGCCCCCGCGTCCGCCGCCGTCTGGAGCTCCTGCGACCAGTGGGCCAACACGAGCCTGAACGGCTACACCCTCTACAACAACATCTGGGGCTCCGGCGCCGGCAGCCAGTGCATCTGGGCCAACTCCGGCACCAACTGGGGCGTCAACGCCAACCACCCCAACACCGGCGGCATCAAGTCCTACCCCAACTCCAAGAAGGTGATCAACAAGTCGATCACCTCGCTCGGTTCGCTCTCCAGCAGCTACAACGTCTCGGTCCCCTCGTCCGGCGCGTACAACACGTCGTACGACATCTGGGACACCGACTACGACTACGAGATCATGCTCTGGGTCAACAAGACCGGAGCCGTCGGCCCGCTCGGCACCTCGCAGGGCAACGTGACGCTCGGCGGCCACACCTGGACCGTCTACAAGGGCACCAACGGAGCGAACCAGGTTTTCTCCTTCGTCCGCACCTCCAACTCCAGCTCCGGCACGGTCAACATCCTCCCGATCCTGAAGTGGATCAAGGACACCAAGGGCTGGTTCGGCAACGAGACCATCGGCGACGTGCAGTTCGGCTTCGAGATCACCAGCTCGTCCGGTGGCCTCAACTTCACCGCCAACAACCTGACCGTAAGCAGCAGTTGACCTGATCGTGGGGCAGGGTCGGGTTTGATGGGGGCATGCGTACCACCACCCCCCTCCGACGCGCCCTGATCACCGTGACCGCGACCGCGGCCGTCGTTCTCACCGCGACGGGTTCCGCGGTCGCGGTTCCCGTCTCCGGGACGGCCGCGGCACCCCACGCCATCGCCCACCCCCTCTCCGCCCTGCATCCCGTCGTCGAACTCGCCGCCGAACGCCTCGCCACCGCCGACCTGGTCGCCGCCGCCAAGTGGGGCACCGACAGCCCCATCGACGACCCCGCCCGCGAACAGCAGGTCCTCGACAACGTCGCCGCCCAGGCCCAGCAGCTCGGCGCCGACCCGGACGAGATCCGCGTGGTCTTCCGTGACCAGATCGAGGCCAACAAGCTCGTCCAGCGCGGCCTGTTCCAGCGCTGGACCGACCACCCCGACCAGGCGCCGACGACCAAGCCCGACCTGAGCGTCGTACGGCAGGAGATCAACCGCGTGACCAGCGCCCTGGTCGAGGCTCTCGCCACCACCGCCGACGACCGGGACGCGTTCACCTGCCGCCCCGAACTTGCGCTGGCCGGCCTCCAGGTCCACCACGAGGACCACCTCGACGCCCTGCACACCCGGGCCCTGGCCCGCGCCCTGCGCTCGGTCTGCGGAAGCTGATCCCCATACCCCCACACGACGAAGCGGCCGGTCCACCCCCGTGGGACCGGCCGCTGTCGGTGTCGCTACTCCGCCACCGGAAGCTGCGCGCCGTCCCGCAGGAACAGCGGAATCCGGTCCAGCGGGGCGTCCACGGTCACCGTCCTGCCACCCTCGTACGTCTGCCCGGTCCACGCGTCCGTCCAGGTCGCGCCCGCCGGAAGATACGTCGTACGGGCCGTCGCCCCCGCCGTGAGCACCGGGGCGACCAGGAGATCCGCGCCGAAGAGATACGCGTCGTCGACCGTCCACGTCGCCTGGTCGTCCGGGAACTCCAGGAACAGCGGGCGCATCGGCGTCAGACCCTCCTCGTGGGCCTCGCGCATGACCTTCAGGACGTACGGCTTGAGCCGCTCGCGCAGCCGCAGGTACTTCTCGAGGATCGCGCCGGCCTCCTCGCCGTACGACCACACCTCGTTCGGGCCGCCGGTCATGTCCGGGCCCAGCGGCATGCCCGGGTCGCGGAAGCCGTGCAGCCGCATCAGCGGGGACAGCGCGCCGAACTGGAACCAGCGGACCATGACCTCGCGGTACGCCGGGTCGTCCGGGTCGCCGCCGTGGAAGCCGCCGATGTCGGTGTTCCACCACGGGATGCCGGACATCGCGGTGTTCAGGCCGGCCGCGATCTGCTCGCGCAGGGTCGGGAAGTCGGTGCCGATGTCACCGGACCACAGGGCGGCGCCGTAGCGCTGACTGCCTGCCCAGGCGGAGCGGTTGAGGGTGATGACCTCCTCGCCGGCGGCCGTCAGGCCCTCGTGGAAGGTGCGGGAGTTCTCGGCCGGGTACATGTTGCCGACCTCCAGACCGGGACCCGCCCAGTAGCGCAGGTTCTCCTGGAAACCGGGCTTGAGCTCCGGCTCGCAGGCGTCCAGCCAGAAGGCCGTGATGCCGTACGGGGCAAGGTAGTTGTCGCGGATCTTCGACCACATGAACTCCCGGGCCTCCGGGTTCGTGGCGTCGTAGAAGGCGACCTGGACGGTCGAGGCGACCCCCTTGTCGGGCCAGTCGGCGTGCGCCATCGGACCGTACTGGGTGCCGATGAAGTGGCCGCGCTGCTCCATCAGGGCGTGGTTCTCGCTGAGCGGCGACACCGACGGCCACACGCTCACCACCAACTTGACGCCCAGCTCCTCCAGTTCACGGACCATCGCCGCCGGGTCGGGCCACTCGGCCGGGTCGAACTTCCACTCGCCGAGGTGCGTCCAGTGGAAGAAGTCGCAGACGATCGCGGAGAGCGGCAGCCCGCGCCGCTTGTACTCCCGCGCCACCGACAGGAGCTCCTCCTGGGTGCGGTAGCGCAGCTTGCACTGCCAGAAACCGGCCGCCCACTCCGGCAGCATCGGCGTACGGCCGGTCACCGCGCTGTAGCGGCGCTGGCCGTCGGCCGGGGTGCCCGCGGTGATCCAGTAGTCGATCTGGCGGGCCGAGTCGGCCACCCAGCGCGTGCCGTTGCGGGCCAGCTCCACGCGGCCGATCGCCGGGTTGTTCCAGAGGAGGGTGTAGCCGCGGCTGGAGGCGAGGACCGGGATGCCGACCTCGGCGTTGCGCTGGATCAGATCGAGGACCAGGCCCTTCTGGTCCAGCTTGCCGTGCTGGTGCTGGCCGAGGCCGTACAGCTTCTCGTCGTCGTAGGCGGCGAAGCGCTGCTCCAGACGGTGGTGGCCGTTGCCGACCGCCGTGTACAGACGCGAGCCGGGCCACCAGAAGTGGGCGCGGGCCTCCGCGAGGAGCTCGGCCGAGTCCGCGCTGCGCACAAAGCGGAGCTGCCCCTCGGCGTCGACGTGGACGGTCAGCGCGCCCACCGTCAACCAGGCTTCCCCGTCCCCGGTCTTGACCGTGCTCTCGGTGGCCGGCGGCTCGTCGAGCAGGGCGCCCGGCAGTCCCTCCAGGATCGGCCCGCCGAGCCGGGCACGCACCCGCACGGCGTCCGGGCCCCAGGGCTCGATGCGCACGGTCTCCTGGCGCCCGCTCCACTCCAGCGCGCCGTCCCGCTCCCGGAACGTGCCGACGGTGGGGGACGACTGCGCGAGACTGACCTTGGGCTGGATTTCGGCAGGCTGATTCACGAGGAGTGCTCCTGAGGGAATGCAGACAGGGGCGTGCCGCACAGGCACGCGATGCGTGGTGTGTGAGGTCCGGTGGGTGAGGTGTCAGGACACCGAAGGTGCCGGGCCCGTGCTCGCCCGGACCGTCAACTCGGGCTCGATCAGGACGACTTCGTCCTCACCGCGGCCCTCCAGCTTGGCGACCAGCCGCTCCAGGGCGTGCCGGCCCATCTCCTGGGCGGGGATGGCGACCGACGTCAGCCGCACCGAGGCCTGCACGGCGACCTGTTCGGGGCAGATCGCGACCACCGAGACGTCCTCGGGAATGGCCCGGCCCTGCTGGCGCAACAGCGCGAGCAGCGGCTCCACGGCCTGCTCGTTCTGCACGACGAAGCCCGTGGTGGACGGACGCTCGTCGAGGATCCGGGCGAGGGTCACGGCCATCGCGTCGTACCCGCCCTCGCACGGCCGGTGCAGCAGCCGTACGCCCAACTCCTGGGCGCGCGACCGGAGTCCGTCCAAAGTGCGCTCGGCGAAACCGGTGTGCCGTTCGTAGACCGCTGGAGCCTCGCCGATGACAGCGATGTCGCGGTGACCGAGCTTCGCGAGATGCTCGACGCACAGGGCGCCGGTGGCCCGGAAGTCGAGGTCGACGCAGGTGAGCCCGGACGTGTCGGCGGGGAGGCCGATGAGCACGGAGGGCTGGTCGGTGCCGCGCAGGAACGGCAGTCGCTCGTCGTCGAGTTCGACGTCCATCAGGATCATCGCGTCGGCGAGCCCGCTGCCGGTGACGCGTCGCACCGCGTCGGGGCCCTCCTCGCCGGTCAGCAGCAGGACGTCGTAGCCGTGCGTCCGCGCGGTGGTGGCCACCGCGATGGCGATCTCCATCATCACCGGCACGTACATGTCGGTGCGGAGCGGGATCATCAGCGCGATGATGTTCGACCTGCTGCTGGCGAGCGCGCGGGCACCGGCGTTCGGGTGGTAGCCGAGCTCGCGGATGCTCTCCTCGACCCGCTGCCGGGTGCTCGTCGAGATGGACCGCTTGCCACTGAGGACATAGCTCACCGTGCTCGCCGAGACTCCGGCGTGCTGGGCGACCTCGGCGAGGGTGACCATCCAGCTCTCCAAGCTTTGTGAAGCGCTTCGACAGTGCGCAGTGCGAACAGGTGTGGGTGGGGGTGGTTCGACAGTAGCTCCCCCGGGAGTGGGTGTCCATAGGTTGTCGAAGCGCTTCGACAAGGACTGCGGAGTACGCACCGCACGCAGGAGGATCCGCAGGCAACAGACCCACGCCGGCCCGGCCGTTCCCGGCCTCCGCGGACCGCGGGCCTCTTGCCTACCACGGCCGGCCGCCGGGGGGCCATGGACCGGGCACGCGGAGCCCGGCCGGTGGACCGACCCGCACGGACGCGCGGCGGGGGCGCAGGTCGGGGATGCCGACGGCGGCCCGGACCAGGTCGACGCAGCGCTCGGGGGTGAAGTCGTCGGCGCTCCGGCCCTCGTCGGGGTTGTTGACGTGCGGCCGCGATGATCTTGTGGCCGCGCAGGGCGTCGGTGGGGTCGGCGGCGAAGAAGAAGCTGACCAGGCCGGTGGGCGGGCTGCGGCCGGGGGCGTCCATGCCGGGTGTCCGGCCCGCGGGAACGGGCGGCGGGGGCCCACTGGACACCCGGTCGTCTTCCGTCGACATCGGCCGAACGGCCGCGCGAGGGGTGGTGACCTCGCCCGGGATCGGGTACATACGATCGGGTAGCACCCGTCGGTAACCATACGGCCCCCATGATCCCGATTCACGACGAGGTGAGCCTGATGTCCGCACCGTCCACCAAGCCGATCGTCACCGAGCGCGAGGCCCGCGAAGTGGCGGAGGCCGCCCGGGAGCAGGACTGGCGCAAGCCCAGCTTCGCCAAGGAACTGTTCCTCGGGCGTTTCCGGCTCGACCTCATCCACCCCCACCCGATGCCCCCCGACGAGGACGCCCAGCGCGGCGAGGACTTCCTGGCCAAGCTCCGCGACTTCTGCGAGACCAAGGTGGACGGCGCCCTCATCGAACGCGAGGCCCGGATCCCCGACGACGTCGTTGCCGGACTCAAGGAGCTCGGCGCCCTCGGCATGAAGATCGACACCAAGTACGGCGGCCTCGGCCTCACCCAGGTGTACTACAACAAGGCACTGGCCCTCGCGGGTTCCGCGAGCCCCGCGATCGGCGTGCTGCTCTCGGCCCACCAGTCGATCGGCGTACCGCAGCCGCTGAAGCTGTTCGGCACCCAGGAACAGAAGGAGAAGTTCCTGCCCCGGTGCGCCCGCACCGACATCAGCGCCTTCCTCCTCACCGAACCGGACGTCGGCTCCGACCCGGCCCGCCTCGCGACCAGCGCGGTGCCCGACGGCGACGACTACATCCTCGACGGAGTGAAGCTGTGGACGACCAACGGCGTGGTCGCCGACCTGCTCGTCGTCATGGCCCGCGTCCCGAAGTCCGAGGGCCACAAGGGCGGCATCACCGCCTTCGTCGTGGAGGCCGACTCGCCCGGCGTCACCGTCGAGAACCGCAACGCCTTCATGGGCCTGCGCGGCATCGAGAACGGCGTCACCCGCTTCCACCAGGTCCGGGTCCCGGTGGCGAACCGCATCGGCCCCGAGGGCGCGGGCCTGAAGATCGCCCTGACCACCCTCAACACCGGCCGCCTCTCCCTGCCCGCCTCCTGCGTGGCCGCCGGCAAGTGGTGCCTGAAGATCGCCCGCGAATGGTCCGCGGCCCGCGAACAGTGGGGCAAGCCGATCGCCCACCACGAGGCCGTCGGCTCCAAGATCTCCTTCATCGCGGCGACGACCTTCGCCCTGGAGGCCGTCCTTGACCTGTCCTCCCAGATGGCCGACGAGAACCGCAACGACATCCGCATCGAGGGCGCCCTCGCCAAGCTCTACGCCTCCGAGATGGCCTGGCTCGTCGCCGACGAACTGGTCCAGATCCGCGGCGGCCGCGGCTTCGAGACCGCCGACTCCCTCAGGGCCCGCGGCGAGAAGGCGGTCCCCGCCGAACAGGTGCTGCGCGACCTGCGCATCAACCGCATCTTCGAGGGCTCGACCGAGATCATGCACCTGCTGATCGCCCGCGAGGCCGTCGACGCCCACCTCTCCGTCGCCGGCGACCTCATCGACCCCGAGAAGTCCCTCGGCGACAAGGCGAAGGCAGGCGCGAACGCGGGCGTCTTCTACGCCAAGTGGCTCCCGAAACTGGTCGCCGGACCAGGACAACTCCCCACCTCGTACGCCGAGTTCAAACGCGAGGTGGACCTCTCGCCGCACCTGCGCTACGTCGAACGAACGTCCCGCAAACTCGCCCGCTCCACCTTCTACGCCATGTCCCGCTGGCAGGGCCGCATGGAGACCAAGCAGGGCTTCCTCGGCCGGATCGTCGACATCGGCGCCGAACTCTTCGCGATGAGCGCGGCCTGCGTACGCGCCGAACTCCTCTACACCACCGAGTCCCACGGCCGCGAGGCCTACCAGCTCGCCGACGCCTTCTGCCACCAGTCCCGCCTGCGCGTCGAGGAACTCTTCGGCCGCCTGTGGAACAACACCGACGACCAGGACCACAAGGTCGTCAAGGGAGTCATGTCCGGCATCTACACCTGGCTGGAGGACGGCATCGTCGACCCCTCCGGCGAGGGCGTCTGGATCGCGGACACGACCCCCGGCCCCTCCGAGAAGGAGAACGTCCACCGGCCCGTCCGCTGACCCCTCACGACAGCGCGCCCCCCGAGAGGGGGACGCGCTGTCCCCACACACCGTCCTTACGGCAACAATGGAGGGATGAGCGACAGTCCAGCCCCCCTCGCCGACCCCCACCTGGTCTACGACCCCGTCGCGGGCGACGGACCCAAGGACGTGGTGATCCTCGGTTCCACCGGCTCGATCGGCACCCAGGCCATCGACCTCGTGCTGCGCAACCCCGCCCGGTTCCGGGTGACCGGGCTCTCCGCCAACGGCGGCCGGGTCGCGCTCCTCGCCGAGCAGGCGCACCGGCTGAAGGCGCGGACCGTCGCGGTCGCCCGCGAGGACGTCGTACCGCAGCTGCGCGAGGCGCTCACCGGGCTCTACGGCACGGGCGAGCCGCTCCCCGAGATCCTCGCCGGCCCGGACGCGGCCACCCAGCTCGCCGCCTCCGACGCGCACACCGTCCTCAACGGCATCACCGGCTCCATCGGACTCGCCCCCACCCTCGCCGCCCTGGAGGCGGGCCGCACCCTCGCGCTCGCCAACAAGGAGTCGCTCATCGTGGGCGGCCCGCTGGTCAAGGCCCTCGCCAAGCCCGGGCAGATCATCCCCGTCGACTCCGAGCACGCGGCCCTCTTCCAGGCCCTGGCCTCCGGGACCCGGGCCGACGTACGCAAGCTGGTCGTCACCGCGTCCGGCGGCCCCTTCCGCGGCCGTACGAAAGCCGACCTCGCCCAGGTGACCGTCGAGGACGCCCTCGCCCACCCCACCTGGGCCATGGGCCCGGTCATCACGATCAACTCCGCGACCCTCGTCAACAAGGGTCTGGAGGTCATCGAGGCACACCTCCTCTACGACATTCCCTTCGACCGCATTGAGGTGGTCGTGCATCCCCAGTCGTATGTCCACTCGATGGTTGAGTTCACGGACGGATCCACGATCGCCCAGGCGACGCCCCCCGACATGCGGGGGCCGATCGCCATCGGTCTCGGCTGGCCCGAGCGCGTCCCCGACGCGGCGCCCGCCTTCGACTGGAGCAAGGCGTCGACCTGGGAGTTCTTCCCGCTCGACAACGACGCGTTTCCTTCGGTCAACCTCGCGAGACACGTGGGACAGCTCGCGGGCACGGCCCCGGCGGTGTTCAATGCCGCCAACGAGGAGTGCGTCGAGGCCTTCCGGGCCGGCGCACTGCCGTTCAACGGGATCATGGAGACCGTGACCCGGGTGGTGGACGAGCACGGCACCCCGCGCGGGGGAACCTCGCTCACCGTCGCGGACGTCCTCGAAGCGGAGACCTGGGCGCGGACCCGGGCCCGGGAACTGACGGCACAGACGGCGGAGGCCCGTGCATGACGACCCTGATGTTCATCCTCGGCATAGGGCTCTTCGCCTTCGGCCTGCTGGTGTCGATCGCGTGGCACGAGCTGGGGCACCTGTCCTTCGCCAAGCTCTTCGGCATCCGCGTGCCGCAGTACATGGTCGGCTTCGGCCCGACCGTCTTCTCGCGGAAGAAGGGCGAGACGGAGTACGGCGTCAAGGCCATCCCCTTCGGCGGCTACATCCGCATGATCGGCATGTTCCCGCCCGGCGACGACGGCCGTATCAGCGCCCGCTCGACGTCCCCCTGGCGCGGCATGATCGAGGACGCCCGCTCGGCCGCCTTCGAGGAGCTCCAGCCCGGCGACGAGAAACGCCTCTTCTACACCCGTAAGCCCTGGAAACGCGTCATCGTGATGTTCGCGGGCCCCTTCGCGAACCTGATCCTCGCGGTCGCCCTGTTCCTCACGGTCCTCATGGGCTTCGGCATCTCCCAGCAGACCAACACGGTCAGCTCGGTCTCCAAGTGCGTGATCGCCCAGAGCCAGAACCGCGAGAACTGCAAGGCCTCCGACCCCGCCTCCCCGGCCGCGGCCGCCGGCCTCAAGGCGGGGGACAAGATCATCGCGTTCAACGGCGTGAAGACCGACGACTGGAACAGGCTCTCCGACCTCATCCGCGCCAACCCCGACAAGACGGTCCCGATAGTCGTCGAGCGCGACGGCAAGGACGTCACCCTCACCGCGAAGATCGCCAGCAACCAGGTCGCCAAGAAGGACTCCAGCGGCCAGTACGTCCAGGGCGAGTACGTCACCGCCGGCTTCCTCGGCTTCAGCGCCGCCACCGGCATCGTCAAGCAGGACTTCGGCGACTCCGTGGTGTGGATGGGGGAACGCGTCGGCGACGCCGTCGACTCCCTCGCCGCCCTGCCCGGCAAGATCCCGGCCCTGTGGAACGCGGCCTTCGGCGACGCCCCGCGCGAGCCGGACTCCCCGATGGGCGTGGTCGGCGCGGCCCGCGTCGGCGGCGAGATCTTCACCCTCGACATCCCCCCGACCCAGCAACTGGCGATGGCCCTGATGCTGGTCGCCGGCTTCAACCTCTCCCTGTTCCTCTTCAACATGCTCCCGCTGCTGCCCCTGGACGGCGGCCACATCGCGGGCGCCCTGTGGGAGTCCCTGCGCCGCAACCTCGCCAAGGTCCTCAAGCGCCCGGACCCGGGCCCGTTCGACGTGGCGAAGCTGATGCCGGTCGCCTATGTGGTGGCGGGGATCTTCATCTGCTTTACAGTCCTCGTTCTGATCGCGGACGTCGTTAATCCGGTCAAAATCAGCTGAGAATCGGTCATTTGCGGTTGCAATGACGCCTCGCCTTTCACTCGGGTAGCTCGCACGAGTGGAAGGCGAGGCTTATTCGTACGGCCACTCGAACGTTCGTGGAGACGCACGGGATCCCGGGAAGTGCATCGACAGTTCGGGGCCTGTCGCTGAGCCACGGTCGAGTGCCTCACTCGGTGCCCGTGTCGTTGACCGGGTGAGAACTCCTGGTCGTACGGCGTTGGCGGTGGCCCGGTGTGGTTCATGGCGGGCCACCATCCGTTGGGTGGGTTTGAGGGCCGGGATGTGCTCGTGCCCCGGGCGGTGCCGTAATCTCGAAGCCTGGAGCCCGCCGCTGACGGGACCTGGACCTTGATCCACGACTTGGGGTTGCACAGCAGATGACTGCGATTTCTCTCGGCATGCCGTCCGTTCCGACCAAGCTCGCCGAGCGCCGGAAGAGCCGGCAGATCCAGGTCGGCACGGTCGCGGTGGGCGGTGACGCCCCGGTCTCGGTCCAGTCGATGACGACGACCCGTACGTCCGACATCGGCGCCACGCTCCAGCAGATCGCCGAGCTCACGGCCTCCGGCTGCCAGATCGTCCGCGTGGCCTGCCCGACCCAGGACGACGCCGACGCCCTCGCCACCATCGCCCGCAAGTCGCAGCTCCCGGTGATCGCCGACATCCACTTCCAGCCCAAGTACGTCTTCGCCGCCATCGAGGCGGGCTGCGCGGCGGTCCGGGTGAACCCCGGCAACATCAAGCAGTTCGACGACAAGGTCAAGGAGATCGCGAAGGCCGCGCGCGACCACGGCACCCCGATCCGCATCGGCGTGAACGCGGGCTCACTGGACCGCCGCCTGCTCCAGAAGTACGGCAAGGCGACCCCGGAGGCGCTCGTCGAGTCGGCCCTGTGGGAGGCGTCGCTCTTCGAGGAGCACGACTTCCGGGACATCAAGATCTCGGTGAAGCACAACGACCCGGTCATCATGATCGAGGCGTACAAGCAGCTGGCCGCGCAGTGCGACTACCCGCTCCACCTGGGCGTCACGGAGGCCGGCCCCGCCTTCCAGGGCACGATCAAGTCGGCCGTCGCCTTCGGCGCGCTGCTCTCCCAGGGCATCGGCGACACGATCCGCGTCTCCCTCTCGGCACCCCCCGTCGAGGAGGTCAAGGTCGGCAACCAGATCCTGGAGTCCCTGAACCTCAAGCAGCGCGGCCTGGAGATCGTCTCCTGCCCGTCCTGCGGCCGTGCCCAGGTGGACGTCTACAAGCTGGCCGAGGAGGTCACGGCGGGCCTGACCGGCATGGATGTCCCGCTCCGCGTCGCCGTCATGGGGTGTGTCGTCAACGGCCCGGGCGAGGCCCGCGAGGCCGACCTCGGCGTCGCCTCCGGCAACGGCAAGGGCCAGATCTTCGTCAAGGGCGAGGTCATCAAGACCGTCCCCGAGTCCAAGATCGTGGAGACCCTCATCGAGGAGGCCATGAAGCTGGCCGAGCAGATGGAGGCGGAGGGGGTCACCTCCGGGGAGCCCTCGGTGTCGGTCGCGGGCTGATCCGAGCGTCCGGGGCGACAGCCCTCAACGGGCAGGGCACGCCTGGGCCACCGCTGTGCGAGCGGTAACCGAACGCAGGGCGGCGCGGCTCGGCTTCCGCAGGTACAGTGCGGAGATCAGCAGACCCCAGTGTGAGGCCCGCCCGTGTTGACCCAGACGACCTCCCGGGTCCTCGAACCGAGCGACCTGGACGCCGCGCTCGCCGTCCTGGACCGCGATCCGGTCGCGAACGCCTTCGTGACATCGAGGGTCCAGGTCGCCGGACTCGACCCCTGGCGACTCGGCGGCGAGATGTGGGGCTGGTACGAGGACGGCATGCTCACGTCCCTCTGCTACGCCGGCGCCAACCTCGTCCCGATCTGCGCGACCCCGCGAGCCGTCCGTGCCTTCGCCGACCGGGCGAGAAGGGCCGGGCGCCGGTGCTCCTCCATCGTCGGTCCCGCCGAACCCACCGCCCAGCTCTGGCGCCTGCTGGAACACAGTTGGGGCCCGGCCCGGGACGTCCGCGCCCACCAGCCCCTCATGGTCACCGACCGCATGCCCACCGACACAGCCCCGGATCCGTACGTCCGCCGCATCCGCAAGGACGAGATGGAGACGATCATGCCGGCGTGTGTGGCGATGTTCACGGAAGAGGTCGGAGTCTCCCCGCTGGCCGGTGACGGCGGCCTCCTCTACCAGGCCCGCGTCGCCGAACTGGTCGGTTCCGGCCGCTCCTTCGCCCGCCTCGACGAACACGGCAAGGTCGTCTTCAAGGCGGAGATCGGCGCCGCGACGGACCGGGCCTGCCAGATCCAGGGCGTGTGGGTGGCTCCCGAGTACCGCGGCAGGGGAGTGGCCGCGCCGGGGATGGCCGCGGTACTGCGCTACGCCCTCGCGGACGTGGCCCCGGTGGTCAGTCTCTACGTCAACGACTTCAACACGGCGGCGAGAAGGACGTACAAGAGGGTGGGCTTCCGGGAAGTGGGCGCGTTCATGAGCGTCCTCTTCTGAACCGGCCCGCAGTCACCGGCCGGCCCGCAGCCACCCGCACCCGGCACACGACCGGAACTCCCCTGTACGCTCCCCGCATGGACCTCGTCATCGGCCCCCTGGACCTGTCCGCCCACGTGGACGAGGCCCTCGCGGTACAGGCCATCGCCTTCGGCCTCGGCGCCGACGAGGTAGCGGTCCGCCGCCAGATCGTCCTCCGCCACATGACCTACCCCGGAGCCAGAGCGCTCGGCGCGACGGTCGGCGGCCATCTCGTGGGGTTCGTGTACGGCATGCCCAACGACCGCACGCACTGGTGGTCCACCGTCGTCGAGCCCTACCTGCGCGCCCAGCACAACGACATCTGGCTCGACGACTCCTTCGTGATCACCGAGCTGCACGTCCACCCGCACCACCAGAACCGGGGCATCGGCCGCACCCTGATCACCACCATCACCGACAGCGCCACCGAGCCCCGCTCGATCCTCTCCGCGATCGACACCGACAGCCCGGCCCGCGGCCTGTACCGCTCCCTCGGCTACCAGGACCTCGCCCGCCAGGTCCTCTTCCCGAGCGCCCCGAAGCCGTACGCCGTGATGGGCGCCCCCCTCCCGCTGCGCCGCCACTGAACACCGGATTTCCACCCCTACAGCCCGCCCGGCTAACCTCCTGGGGGGTGCCCGACACATTCCCGCCTGCCCGGCGACGCCCGGCACGCACGCTCGCAGCGGACGCCGCCGGGGCCGCCCTCCGGGCGGACGGCGGGAGTCTGCCGGGCACCCCAGCCATCACCCTTTTCCGGCAGGAGTACGAGAACCATGGCCAACGCACCGGTCCAGCGCATGTCCCAGTTGATGGCGAAGACGCTGCGCGACGACCCGGCGGACGCCGAGGTCCTCAGCCACAAGCTGCTCGTGCGCGCCGGGTACGTCCGACGTACCGCCGCCGGCATCTGGAGCTGGCTGCCGCTCGGCAAGAAGGTGCTGGCCAACGTCGAGCGGATCGTCCGCGAGGAGATGGACGCGATCGGCGCCCAGGAGGTGCTGCTCCCCGCCATCCTGCCCCGGGAGCCCTACGAGGCGACCGGCCGCTGGGACGAGTACGGCCCCGAGTTGTTCCGGCTCCAGGACCGCAAGGGCGGCGACTACCTCCTCGGCCCGACCCACGAGGAGATCTTCACGCTGCTGGTGAAGGACCAGGCGTCCTCCTACAAGGACCTGCCGGTCATCCTCTACCAGATCCAGCACAAGTACCGTGACGAGGCACGCCCCCGGGCCGGCATCCTGCGCGGCCGCGAGTTCCTGATGAAGGACTCGTACTCCTTCGACACCGAGGACGAGGGCCTGGCCCGGTCCTACGCGCTGCACCGCCAGGCCTACCAGAAGGTCTTCGAGCGCCTCGGCCTCGACTACCGCATCTGCGCCGCCACCGCCGGCGCGATGGGCGGCTCCAAGTCGGAGGAGTTCCTCGCCCCCGCCGAGGCCGGCGAGGACACCTTCGCCGACTGCCCGAACTGCGACTTCGCGGCCAACACCGAGGCGATCACGTACGAGTTGAAGCCCGTGGACGGCGCCTCCGTCCCGGTCCTCGAGGAGATCCCGACCCCGGACACCCCGACCATCGAGACCCTCGCCGCCCACCTCGGCGTCGAGGCCTCCGCCACCCTGAAGAACCTCCTCGTGAAGGTCGACGGCGAGATCGTGGCCGTCGGCGTCCCCGGTGACCGCGAGGTCGACCTGGGCAAGGTCGAGGCGCACTTCGCGCCCGCCGCCGTGGAGCTGGTGACGGCGGAGGACTTCGTCGGCCGCCCCGACCTCGTCCGCGGCTACGTCGGTCCGCAGGGCCTGGGCGAGAAGGTGAAGTACATCGCCGACCCGCGCGTGGCCCCCGGCACCGCCTGGATCACGGGCGCCAACAAGGAGCACACGCACGCGAAGAACGTCGTCGCGGGCCGTGACTTCGAGGTCGACCAGTACGTCGACGTCGTGGTCGTCCAGGAGGGCGACCCGTGCCCGAAGTGCGGCACCGGCCTCAAGCTGGACCGCGCCATCGAGATCGGCCACATCTTCCAGCTGGGCCGCAAGTACGCCGACGCCCTCAAGCTCGACGTCCTCGGCCAGAACGGCAAGCCGGTCCGCGTGACCATGGGCTCCTACGGCATCGGCGTCTCCCGCGCGGTCGCCGCCCTCGCCGAGCAGACCGCCGACGACAAGGGCCTGTGCTGGCCCGCCGAGGTCGCCCCGGCCGACGTGCACGTCGTCGCCGCCGGCAAGGCCCTGCAGATCGAACTGGCCCTCGACGTCTCCGAGAAGCTGCGCGAGGCGGGCCTCAGGGTCCTCGTCGACGACCGCGCCGGCGTCTCCCCGGGCGTGAAGTTCACCGACTCCGAGCTGATCGGCGTACCGAAGATCCTGGTCGCGGGCCGTCGTTCCGCCGAGGGGGTCCTGGAGCTCAAGGACCGCCGTACCGGTGAGCGCGAGGAGCTGACGGTGGACGAGGCGATCGCCCGCCTGACCGTCTGAGAAGCAGCGTGGGGCGGTGGTCGCACCGGCGGCCGCCGCTCCACGGCCTCAGAGCCAGCCGGCGAACTCCAGCAGCAGCTCGGCATCCTTCGGCCGCCCCACCCGTAGCGCCCGGACCCCCGACTCCACGGCCCGGAACAGCGTCCACCCCCGCAACCGCTCCTGATCCACCTCCAGCGACTCCGCGAGCCGCTTGATCCGTCGGCGGGTCGTCGCCGCCCCCGACGGCGTGGCGATCAGGTCCTCCACCCGGTCCCGCACGAGCCGGGCCAGGTCGAACGCGCACTCCCCGACGACCGGATCCGGTCCCACGGCCAGCCAGGGAGACCGTTCGCCCGCGAGTACCTTGCTCTGCCGGAACGTCCCGTGCAGCAGCCGCAGTTCGGGCGGTGCGGCCAGCAGTTCCTCCCGGGCCGAGAGAGCCGCGTCCACCAGTCCCGCCACCTGTGCGGGAGCGCCGCGCATGGCGGCGGCCTGCCGCCCGGTCCGCTCGGCCACCGTCTCGAAGACCGGCCCCTCGGGCGGCGGGACCCACAGCCGCCGCAGCGCCCCCGCCGCCTCCAGCAACGCCTTCGCCTCCGGCAGCGACCGCACGGAGACGTCGGGATGCAGCCGCTCCAGCAGCAGCACACCCTCGGCGACGAACGGCTCCAGCAGCTGTACGGCCCCCCGCCCGTCCCAGTGCGCGAGAGCCGCCCGCTCGCTCTCCGGACGGGCCCGGGGCGGGGCCAGCTTGAGCACGGCCGGCGTCCCGTCGGGCCGCCGTACGAGCACGACGAGGCTGCTGCGCCCGCCGGGCACCTGGACCCGCTCCACGGTCAACTCGCGCCGCGCGACGGCCTGTCCGGCGGTCTCGGGCAGCTTGTCCACCCAGTCGTCGGTGTCCGGCACGCTCTCGCCGAGCGCCCGCACCAACCGCTGTGGTGGTTCGAAAGCCATGCGCGAGTCGTTCCCTTCCTAAGAAACCGAGGCGGAGGACGAGGGCGAGCCCGTGGTCGCCCGCTCGGCGAGCCCAGGGAAGGCTACGCTCCCGCCGCGCCAGCGCACGGCCCGCACCGCGGCCTCCCGCAGCGCCTCGGCGGCCGTGCTGCGCCGCCCGCCCCCGGTTGCCCGCACCACGTCGGAGTACACCCCGGCCACCCGGTCCTCCAGGCCGGCGGCGAGCCGTACCGCCGCGGCCGAGTCCGGCACCGGGAAGGGCAGCGCGTACGCCGCCGCCGCGGCCACCGGCGTTCCGCCCAGGCCCCGCACCTCGCGCACCAGGGCGTCGCGGCGGGCCCGGTGGGCGTCGTAGGCGGCCCTGGCCTCCACGCGCCGGTCCTCGCGGATCCGGCCGCCGACGACGCCGTAGCCGTAGACGGCGGCGTGCTCGGCGGCCAGCGCCTTCTGGAGGGCCTCCAGCTCCTGCTTCTCGCTCTTCTCGCTCATCGGGCACCCTCCGTCAGCAGATAGGCGTGCGCCGCGCCGGCCGCCGCCACCGAGGCCAGCAGGCGGGCCAGCTCGCCCGGCATGTCCAGCAGGGTCTTGGCCCGCCGGTCGGCGAGCGCCCGCTCGGCGGCGGCGAGCTGGGCGAGGGCGTCCTTCTCGGCCGTGGGAACAGTCATCGGCGGGGACGAGGACGGAGGTTGGGACGGGGTCGGGGAAGCAGTGGCTGTGGGAGCGGCCGTGCCGGCCCCGAACGCCTCCGCGTGCCGCGCGGCCTCCCACCGCAACGGCCCCAGCAGTGGCGCCAGCGCCGGATGGGCGGCGAGGACGGCGTCGTACCGCCCGACGATCCCCTGGCTGTCCCGAGCCGCACGCTCGCGTGCCCGCTCGACGACGGACGGGCTGCCGGCGGTGCCCTCCTCGCCGCTTCCGGTCCCGTCGGAGCACCCGACGAGAAGGGCGCCCCCGGCGACCGAGGCGAGCAGGGATCTTCTGCGGGGCCCCGAGGGGACGCGCGGCGAAGGCGGGTACGACACGACAGACGTCCTCAAAAGCTCGTACGAACACACGGGCGGGAGGTCGGGCCCGCCGGCGATCACGGTACCCGCGCATCCGGTGTCACCTGGACGGCAACACCCTCCGCGACCGGATACCCTTTGACCAGACACGCGACCTACCCACAACAGCACACGCGGCCGAGGAGTCACCCGGATGAGCACCACCCAGAGCGAGAGGCTGCGAGAGCTCCTGGAACCGCTCGTCACCTCCCAGGGTCTGGATCTCGAAGAGATCGCAGTGGACTCCGTAGGACGAAAGCGAGTGCTGCGCGTCGTCGTCGACTCGGACACCGGTGCCGACCTGGACCAGATCGCCGATGTGAGCCGCGCGCTCTCGGCGAAGCTCGACGAGACCGACGCGATGGGCGCGGGGGAGTACACCCTCGAGGTCGGCACCCCGGGCGCGGAGCGCCTCCTCAAGGAGCACCGGCACTATGTGCGCGCCGTGGACCGGCTGGTGAAGTTCCAGCTGACCGGGGGCGACGAGCTGGTCGCCAGGATCCTGAAGGTCGACGACGACGGGCTCGACCTCGAAGTGCCCGGTGTGAAGGGCCGCAAGGCCACCGCCCGCAGACTCGCGTTCTCCGACGTCGACAAGGCGCGCGTGCAGGTCGAGTTCAGCCGCAAGGACAGCAAAGAGCAGCAGGACGAGCAGGAAGAGGAGGCGTAGCCGTGGACATCGACATGAGTGCCCTGCGGGGCTTGGTTCGGGAGAAGGAGATCTCCTTCGACCTGTTGGTCGAGGCGATCGAGTCGGCCCTCCTCATCGCCTACCACCGCACCGAGGGAAGCCACCGCCACGCGCGCGTGAAACTCGACCGGGACTCCGGGCACGTGGTCGTGTGGGCGAAGGAGGACCCCGAGGACCTCGAAGAGGGCCAGGAGCCCCGGGAGTTCGACGACACCCCGTCCGACTTCGGCCGCATCGCCGCCACCACCGCCAAGCAGGTCATCCTGCAGCGGCTGCGCGACGCCGAGGACGACGCGACGCTCGGCGAGTACGCGGGGCGTGAGGGCGACATCGTCATGGGCATGGTCCAGCAGGGCCGCGACCCGAAGAACGTGCTCGTGGACATCGGCAAGCTGGAGGCCATCCTGCCGGTGCAGGAGCAGGTGCCCGGTGAGACCTATCCGCACGGCATGCGGCTCCGGTCGTACGTCGTACGGGTGGCGAGGGGTGTCCGCGGTCCGTCCGTCACCCTGTCGCGCACGCATCCCAATCTGGTGAAGAAACTCTTCGCCCTGGAGGTGCCGGAGATCGCCGACGGGTCCGTCGAGATCGCCGCGATCGCCCGTGAGGCCGGTCACCGCACAAAGATCGCCGTACGGTCCACCCGTTCGGGTCTGAACGCCAAGGGCGCCTGCATCGGCCCCATGGGCGGCCGTGTGCGCAATGTCATGGGTGAGCTGAACGGTGAGAAGATCGACATCGTCGACTGGTCGGACGACCCGGCCGAGATGGTGGCGAACGCCCTCTCGCCGGCTCGCGTCTCCAAGGTCGAGGTCGTGGACATGGCGGCCCGCTCCGCGCGGGTGACCGTCCCCGACTACCAGCTCTCCCTCGCCATCGGCAAGGAGGGGCAGAACGCCCGGCTCGCGGCCCGGCTCACCGGCTGGCGGATCGACATCCGTCCGGACACCGAGCAGGCCGGCGAGTAGCGCCGGGACCGGCGGCGGGGAATAGATCCAAGCCGTACGTGGCTTAGATCACGACAACAACCGTTCGATCGCCGCCCCCAAGGGGTGAGGTCGCTACGGGGAGGTAGACTTAAGAGTGTCTGGCCGGACGCCCGCCCGAGCATGCCCTGAACGCACCTGTGTGGGTTGCAGGCAGCGAGCGGCCAAGACCGATCTGCTGCGCATCGTGGCGATCAAGGACGCATGCGTCCCCGATCATCGCGGTACGCTGCCCGGCCGGGGTGCGTACATCCACCCCGCCCTGGTCTGTCTCGACCAGGCGGTACGCCGCCGGGTGTTCACGAGGGCGTTGCGCGCCCCGGGAGCACTCGACACAAAGGCGTTGCGCCAGTACGTCGAGCAGACAGACAGTTGCTGAGCAGGCAACACCGTAAGAAGCGTCGCGCGGAACCCCCGTGCGGCCCTGGTACCCCGCGAGTTGGAAGTAGGTCGAGATTGCGATGAGCACTCGATGAGCACGCGATGAGTACGCCCATGAAGTAGCGACGGTCCGGACGCAACCCGGACCTAAAAGGAGCGAAGTGGCTAAGGTCCGGGTATACGAACTCGCCAAGGAGTTCGGAGTGGAGAGCAAGGTCGTCATGGCCAAGCTCCAAGAACTCGGTGAATTCGTCCGTTCGGCGTCTTCGACCATCGAAGCGCCCGTTGTCCGTAAGTTGACGGACGCCCTCCAGCAGGGCAACGGAGGCGGCAAGCCCGCCTCCGCACGCAAGGCCGCCCCGGCTCGTCCGGCGGCCCCCTCTCCCGCGCAGGCCGCCCGTCCGGCCGCCCCGCGCCCGCCGGCCCCGAAGCCGGCCGCCGCCGAGACGCCCGCGGCTCCCGCCGCGCCGGCCTCGTCCGGCCCCCGTCCCACCCCGGGCCCGAAGCCCGCGCCGCGGCCCGCCCCGGCGTCCCCGGCTCCGACCACGCCCGAGTTCACGGCACCGCCGTCGGCTCCCGCCGCACCGGCTGCACAGAGCCAGGGCCAGGCCCAGGGTTCCGGCCCGCGTCCCGGTGCTCCGCGTCCGGCCGGCCAGGCCCCGCGTCCGGGCGCCCCGCGTCCGGCCGGTGGTCCCGGTCAGGGTGGTGGCCAGGGCCGCACTGAGCGCGGCGACCGTCCCGGCGCTCCGCGTCAGGGCGGCCAGGGCGCACGTCCCGGTGCTCGTCCGGCCGGTCCCCGTCCGGGCAACAACCCCTTCACCTCTGGTGGCTCCACCGGCATGGCGCGCCCGCAGGCGCCCCGTCCGGGCGGTGCCCCGCGTCCCGGCGGCCCCGGTGAGCGTCCCGGCGGCGCCCCGCGTCCGCAGGGCCAGGGCCAGGGCGGTCCCCGTCCCCAGGGCGCGGCGGGCGGTCCCCGTCCGCAGTCTCCGGGCGGCGCCCGTCCCACCCCGGGCGGCATGCCCCGTCCGCAGGGCGGCGGTCCCCGTCCCGGCGGCGGTCCCGGCGGCGCTCGTCCCAACCCCGGCATGATGCCGCAGCGTCCCGCTGCCGGCCCGCGTCCCGGCGGTGGCCCCGGTGGGGGTCGCGGTCCGGGCGGCGCAGGTCGTCCCGGTGGCGGTGGCGGCGGTCGTCCCGGCGGCGGCGGTTTCGCCGGCCGTCCGGCCGGTCCCGGTGGCGGTGGCGGCGGTTTCGCCGGTCGTCCCGGTGGTCCCGGTGGCGGTGGCGGCGGTTTCGCCGGCCGTCCGGGTGGTCCCGGCGGTGGCGGCGGCGGTCGTCCCGGCTTCGGCGGTCGTCCCGGTGGTCCCGGTGGCCGTGGTGGCACGCAGGGCGCCTTCGGTCGTCCCGGCGGTCCCGCGCGTCGCGGTCGCAAGTCGAAGCGGCAGAGGCGCCAGGAGTACGAGGCCATGCAGGCCCCGTCGGTCGGCGGCGTGATGCTGCCTCGCGGCAACGGACAGTCCGTCCGCCTGTCGCGCGGTGCCTCCCTCACCGACTTCGCCGAGAAGATCGGCGCCAACCCGGCGTCGCTCGTCGGCGTGATGATGAACCTCGGCGAGATGGTCACCGCCACGCAGTCCGTCTCCGACGAGACGCTGAGGCTTCTCGCGGACGAGATGAACTTCGTCCTCGAGATCGTCAGCCCCGAGGAGGAGGACCGCGAGCTGCTCGAGTCCTTCGACATCGAGTTCGGCGAGGACGAGGGTGGCGAGGAGTTCCTCGTCGCGCGTCCGCCGGTCGTGACCGTCATGGGTCACGTCGACCACGGCAAGACCCGCCTCCTCGACACCATCCGCAAGACGAACGTCGTCGCGGGCGAGGCCGGCGGTATCACGCAGCACATCGGTGCGTACCAGGTCACGACTCAGGTCAACGACGAAGAGCGCAAGATCACCTTCATCGACACCCCGGGTCACGAGGCGTTCACCGCCATGCGTGCCCGTGGTGCCAAGTCGACCGACATCGCGATCCTCGTGGTGGCGGCCAACGACGGTGTGATGCCCCAGACGATCGAGGCGCTGAACCACGCCAAGGCGGCCGACGTGCCGATCGTGGTCGCGGTCAACAAGATCGACGTCGAGGGTGCCGACCCGACCAAGGTGCGCGGTCAGCTGACCGAATACGGCCTCGTGGCCGAGGAGTACGGCGGCGACACCATGTTCGTCGACATCTCCGCCAAGCAGGGCCTCAACATCGAGGCTCTTCTGGAGGCCGTGGTCCTCACCGCGGACGCCTCGCTCGACCTGCGGGCCAACCCGGAGCAGGACGCGCAGGGTATTGCGATCGAGTCCCGTCTCGACCGTGGCCGCGGTGCCGTCGCGACCGTCCTGGTCCAGCGAGGCACCCTGCGGGTCGGCGACACCATGGTGGTCGGCGACGCGTACGGCCGTGTCCGCGCGATGCTCGACGACAAGGGCGACAACCTGGAAGAGGCGGGTCCGTCGACTCCGGTCCTCGTCCTCGGTCTCACCAACGTCCCGGGCGCCGGCGACAACTTCCTCGTCGTCGACGAGGACCGTACGGCCCGCCAGATCGCCGAGAAGCGCGCGGCGCGTGAGCGCAACGCCAACTTCGCCCGGCGCGGAGTCAGGTTCTCCCTGGAGAACCTGGACGAGGCCCTCAAGGCCGGTCTGGTGCAGGAACTCAACCTCATCATCAAGGGCGACGCGTCCGGTTCGGTGGAGGCTCTCGAGTCCTCGCTGCTCCAGCTCGACGTCGGCGAAGAGGTCGACATCCGCATCCTGCACCGCGGTGTCGGTGCGGTCACGGAGTCGGACGTGGACCTGGCGATGGGCTCGGACGCCATCGTGATCGGCTTCAACGTGCGCGCCGCAGGGCGTGCCGCGCAGATGGCCGAGCGCGAGGGTGTGGATGTCCGTTACTACTCGGTCATCTACCAGGCGATCGAGGAGATCGAGGCGGCCCTGAAGGGCATGCTCAAGCCGGAGTACGAAGAGGTCGAGCTCGGTACGGCGGAGATCCGCGAGGTCTTCAAGTCGTCCAAGCTGGGCAACATCGCCGGTGTCCTGGTCCGCTCCGGCGAGGTCAAGCGCAACACCAAGGCGCGCCTCATCCGCGACGGCAAGGTGGTCGCGGAGAGCCTCACCATCTCCGGTCTGCGTCGCTTCAAGGACGACGTCACCGAGATCCGCGAAGGGTTCGAGGGCGGTATCAACCTCGGCAACTTCAACGACATCAAGGTCGACGACGTCATCGCGACGTACGAGATGCGCGAGAAGCCGCGAGGCTGATCGTCACAGCACGCGATCGGGGCCGGTCGGCGGACGTAATATCCGTCGATCGGCCCCGGCCGTTGCGTGTACGGTTCCCGTATCGGCGTCGAAGCGTGGCGCCCGTACCCCGAACCGGCGGGACATCCGGACACGTATGTATGTGGGGACTCTGTCCTTCGACCTGCTCCTCGGCGACGTGCACTCGCTGAAGGAGAAACGCTCTCTCGTCCGTCCGATCGTGGCCGAGCTCCAGCGCAAGTACGCGGTGAGCGCGGCGGAGACGGGCAACCAGAACCTCCACCGCAGGGCCGAGATCGGGCTCGCGGTGGTCTCGGGGGACACGGGACACCTCAGCGACGTGCTGGACCGCTGCGAGCGGCTGGTCGCGGCGCGGCCCGAGGTGGAACTGCTCTCGGTTCGACGCAGGCTCCACAGCGACGAAGACTGAAGCAAGAAGTAAGTACTTAAGGAGACGGACCAGTGGCCGACAACGCGCGCGCCAAGAGGCTGGCGGACCTCATCCGAGAGGTGGTGGCCCAGAAGCTGCTGCGCGGGATCAAGGACCCGCGGCTCGGCTCACACGTCACCATCACGGACACCCGGGTCACGGGTGACCTTCGGGAGGCGACCGTCTTCTACACGGTGTACGGCGGGGACGAGGAGCGGGCGGCCGCGGCCGCCGGACTGGAGAGCGCCAAGGGCGTGCTCCGCAGCGCGGTCGGTGCGGCGGCGGGCGTGAAGTTCACCCCGACGCTGACCTTCGTGGCCGACGCGCTGCCCGACACCGCCAAGACCATCGACGACCTCCTCGACAAGGCGCGCCAGTCCGACGAGAAGGTGCGCGAGGTCTCGGCCGGCGCCAAGTACGCCGGCGACGCCGACCCGTACCGGAAGCCGGACGACGAGGACGAGACGGACGACGCCGCCGAATGACGCAGAAGAACCGGACGCCCGACGGCCTTGTCATCGTGGACAAGCCGTCGGGCTTCACCTCGCACGACGTGGTCGCCAAGATGCGCGGGATCGCCAGGACCCGCCGCGTCGGACACGCCGGCACCCTCGACCCCATGGCGACGGGTGTGCTGGTCCTCGGTGTCGAGAAGGCCACCAAGCTCCTCGGGCACCTCGCGCTGACCGAGAAGGAGTACCTGGGCACGATCCGGCTCGGCCAGACGACCCTGACCGACGACGCCGAGGGCGAGATCACGGGGTCGGTCGACGCCTCGAAGGTCACCCGCGACGCCGTCGACGCCGGGATCGCCCAGCTGACCGGCGCCATCATGCAGGTGCCGTCCAAGGTCAGCGCCATCAAGATCGACGGAGTGCGCTCGTACAAGCGGGCACGGGAGGGCGAGGACTTCGAGATCCCGGCCCGCCCCGTCACCGTCTCGTCCTTCGCGGTGCACGACGTCCGGGACGCGGTCGCCGAGGACGGCACGGCCGTCGTGGACCTGGTCGTGTCGGTGGTCTGCTCCTCCGGCACCTACATCCGGGCGCTGGCCCGTGACTTGGGCGCGGGCCTGGGCGTGGGCGGTCATCTGACGGCTCTGCGCCGCACGCGTGTGGGCCCGTACAAGCTGGACGCGGCCAGGACCCTCGACCAGCTCCAGCAGGAGCTGACGGTGATGCCGATCGCCGAGGCCGCGGCAGCCGCCTTCCGGCGCTGGGACGTCGACGACCGCCGGGCCAAGCTGCTCACCAACGGCGTACGGCTCGACATGCCGGACGAGTACGCGGGCGCCGGCACGGTGGCCGTCTTCGACCCGGAGGGTCACTTCCTGGCGCTGGTCGAGGAACACAAGGGCAAGGCGAAGAGCCTGGCCGTCTTCGGCTGACGCCTGACCGTGGGGCACCGAGGCCGTCTGCCCGTGGAGCGGCGATCACGGGGTTGTGCCGCCGCTCCACGGTCCCCCCTCGGTTCCCCCACCCCTAGGGTGTATCCGCCGTCCCCCTTCCATTCACCCGCGCGGGCAGGCGCTCGGAGTGAACCGGGGGTGTGGAAGGGGGCGCGTTCACGACGCGTTCTGTCCCGCTGATCACCGCACGCCTACCGTCGACAACAGGAACGTGCGTACGGCGGGGAGGTCGGCCATGGTGGCAGGGGGTGACTCCGTCCAGGGAGCCGTGGAACTCGTGCGGATCCACGACCCGGCGGGGCGGCTGCGCGGAACCGGCTTCGTCGCCGACCATCACGGCACCGTCGTCACCAGTCACGAGAGCGTCGCCGGGCCGGCCCGGCTCGTTCTGCGGGCCGGTGACCGCAGTTGCGAGGTGGGCGCCGACGCGGTGACCCCGCTGCCCGGGCTGGACCTGGCACTCGTGCGGACCGAGGGCCTCGACCTGGACCCGCTGCCCTTCTCCGTGCGCGACACCGTCGAGACCGGCGCCTATGTGAGGCTTCCCGCCGGCTGCTGGCGCGAGGCCCGGGTCCTCGGTGCGGCCGCCGTGACCTACACGGCCACCGACCGCAGCCATCTCCTCGAGGGCGCACTGGAGTTGGCGATCGGCACCGCGGGCCGGGACGCGCTGCGGCCGGGCGGCGGGGCCGCCGGAGGGCCCGTGCTCGACGCCGCCACCGGCGCGGTGGTCGCCGTCCTCGGCACCGCCCTGCACAGCGCCCACAGCGCCGGCGGCTACGCGGTCCCGATCGGCTCCCTGCGCACCGGCCCCCTCGCCGACCTGCTCGCTGAGAACGCCGCGACGGTCCCGGCGTACGGCGCCGACCTCAATCTCGCCGGTGTGCTGGAGCTGACGGCCACCTCGGTGGGTCAGGACGGCCCGGCCGGTCACGGATCCCCGGACGACCGGACAACGCCGGTCGAACGAGCCGCGGTCATCAGGGAGTTCGCCGCGTTCACCGAAGGTCCGGCACTCGTCCTCGGCCTCGTCGGACCGCCCGGCAGCGGCCGTACGACACAGCTCGCGTCCCTCGCCGACCACCGCCACCGCGGCCCCGCCCCGGCCCCCACGCTCTGGCTGCGCGGCGCCGACCTGGAGGACACCGACACCTCGGTGGCCGACGCGGCCCGCCGCGCGCTCACCAGGGCCGCCCGGATCGTGGCGGCCTCCGCCGACACCGTCCCCGCCGACCTGGGCGACCTCACCCCCGAGCGGCTGGCCCGGCTCTCCCGCACCGCGGGCCGCCCCCTGTTCCTCCTCCTCGACGGCCCCGAGGAGATGCCCCCGGTCCTGGCCCACCGCCTCGCCGAGTGGACCGAGGGCACGGCGAAGTGGCTGGGGGAGACGGGGGCGCGGCTGGTGGTGGCGTGCCGGGCGGAGTACTGGGAGGGGGCGGCCTTCCCGAAGGAGCTGCTGCACGGCGACCCGGAGGGCGACTTCCCGCCCTGCGTACGGCTCGGTGACCTCACCGACGACGAGGCCCGCCGCGCCAGGGCCCGCTACGCCCTCCCCGAGGGCACGCTCGCCGCCTCCGACGCCCGCCACCCCCTCACCCTGCGCCTCCTCTCCGAGGTCCGCGCCGCCCTCCCGCACGCGCCCCACGCCCCCGTGGACCGCGACCAGGTCTTCGAGGCCCACCTCGACCTGATGTGCCTGCGCATCGCGGTACGGCTGGCCACCCCGGGCGGCCTGCGCGGCGCCGCCGTCCGCAGGCTCGCCGCCAAGGTCTCCGGCCAGGTCCACGAGGCCGCCCGCCGCAGCCTCGGCCCCGGCCAGGGCGAACTCGACCGGGAGTCGTTCGAGGCGGTGTTCCCCTGGGGCCAGGCCCCCAAGCGGCTCGGCGGCACCGGCTGGGCCTCCGCCGTCCTCACCGAGGGCCTCCTCGTCCCCGCCGGCAGCGGCTACCGCTTCGCCCACGAGGAGCTCGCCGACTGGATCCAGGGAATGCACCTGGACCTGGACGAGGCCCTGCGCGCCCTGGTCCACCGCCCCCGCACCGGCCGACGACACCCCCTCCCCGTCCCGCACCACCGCATCGGACCCGTCGTCCAGGCCCTGCTCCTCGTCGCCCGCCAACACGGCGCACCGCAACTGGCGTACCGGCTCGAGGAGTTGCTGCACGCCCTCGACGCCGACCTGCACTCCTGGTGGGCGGCCCGACTGCTCACCGAGACCCTGCTGCGCGTGCCCGACGCGACGCCGTACACCGGTGTCCTGCGGCAGCTCACCGACCGTCTGGTGGCCCGGCGCAGCGAGGGGGAATCGGTCCCGGCCGCGTTCGGGCCCGCCTTCTGGACCGCCCTGCGCCTTTCGCAGGGCACCCGCTTCGACCTGCTCCGGCGTCTCGTCCTCGCCGACGGGCCGCCGCACGAACCCGGCCCCCGGTTCCTGGACGCCGTCGCGGAGCTGCTGGCCGCCGACCCCACCGCCGTACAGCCGCAGCTCACCCGCTGGTTCGACGACGAGCGGCCGTTGCCCGCGACGCCGCACGCCACCGTGGCGAGGGCCGCCCAGGCGCTGTTGCACACGCACCGGACGCGGGCCCTGGACGACCTCGCGGAGGTGCTCGTCGGCTGTGCGCACCCGCGGGCCGACGAGCTGCTCGCCGTGCTGGCCGAGGAGGAGCCGTCGACGGTGTGCCGGGCCGTGGACCGGTGGGCGCACGACGAGCGGCCGGCCCGGCGGGTCGCGGCGGTGGCGTACGGACTGCGTGCCGCCCCGCACGTGCGCACCGAGGCCGACCGCGAGCTCTTGCGCTACGTGGCCCTTACTCTGCTGGCCCGTCCCGAGGACTGCACCCTGCACGGGGGCGCGCTCGCCCTGCTGGTCCGCGATCCACACACGCGTGCCCGTCATCTTCCGCAGGCGCTCGGTCACTTCGCGGCCGGCGACCCGCAGTTCCCGCCGAGCGCGCTGGTCCCCGCGCTCGCCACCGACCCCGAACCGGTCCTGGACGCCTTCAGGGCGCGGCTGCGCAGACCGGGCGCCGGGGAGGTGCTGCGCACGCTCGCCGACGTCACCACGCCCGCCCTGGCCCGCCGGGTGGCCGCGCTGGTGCGGGAGGCGGTGCAGCGGCGCCCGGAGACGGCCGGGGACGTGGCCGCGTACGTCGACCGGCGCCTCGACCAGGGCCCCGCCGCCCGGGCCCTGCTCCTCCCGCTGGTCACCGGCCTGCTGGACGGCGGCCCGCAGGAGGTGCGGGCCGCGCTGGCGGCCGTACTCGCCGGGCCGGGCACCCCCGTCTCCCGCCCGCTGCGCAAGGAACTCCTCGACGTCCTCATGGACCAGGAACGCGAGCCCGCGGTCCTGGTCGCCCTGCTGCCCGCGGCCGCCGCCCGCGCGGACGCCGACATCCGCGATCTCGTCCACCGCATCGGTCTCCTCCTCGTCCGCACCCCGGACGGCGCGACCCGCTTCGACCGCGGCCTCGTCGACCTCGGCCGGCATGTCCCCGGGTTCGCGGGGCTGGTGGCAGGCTGGCTCGCCGAGCGCCCGCAGGAGTGGGCGGCGGTGGTCGGCCCCGGCACCCGGCGGATGATCGAGAACCTGGCGGGGGTACGGGTTCCCGCGTGAGTCCGCCGAGTTCGGCGGGCCCCGGAGCCCTCGGGTCCGCGTGCGTCGGGTCACAGCCCCCATGCCGATGCGAGCGACGGGCGCGCGGCATGGCACCCTTAGACCTGCGTAAGTCGCAAGAGTCAATACGGACACGGGTTCGACGAGGAGCGGTCACAGTGCAGCGCTGGCGTGGCTTGGAGGACATCCCCGAGGACTGGGGGCGCAGCGTCGTCACCATCGGTTCCTACGACGGGGTCCACCGCGGGCACCAGCTGATCATCCGGCATGCCGTGGACCGGGCGCGCGAGCTGGGCGTGCCCTCCGTGGTCGTCACCTTCGATCCGCACCCCAGCGAGGTCGTCCGCCCCGGCAGCCACCCGCCGCTGCTGGCCCCGCACCACCGCCGCGCCGAGCTCATGGCCGAGCTGGGCGTGGACGCGCTCCTGATCCTCCCCTTCACCACGGAGTTCTCGAAGCTCTCGCCCGCCGAGTTCGTCGTCAAGGTCCTTGTCGACAAGCTGCACGCCAAGGCGGTCGTCGAGGGCCCCAACTTCCGCTTCGGCCACAAGGCCGCGGGCAACGTCGACTTCCTCGTCCAGCAGGGCAAGACGTACGACTTCGAGGTCGAGGTCGTCGACCTGTACGTGACCGGCGCGGCGGGCGGTGGCGAGCCGTTCTCGTCCACCCTGACCCGGCGTCTGGTCGCCGAGGGCGACGTGGAGGGCGCCGGGGAGATCCTGGGCCGCCCGCACCGGGTCGAGGGCGTGGTCGTGCGCGGCGCCCAGCGCGGCCGTGAACTCGGCTTCCCGACCGCCAACGTCGAGACCCTCCCGCACACCGCCATCCCCGCCGACGGCGTCTACGCCGGCTGGCTGCACACCCAGGGCGAGGCGATGCCGGCCGCGATCTCCGTCGGCACCAACCCGCAGTTCGACGGCACCGAGCGCACGGTGGAGGCGTACGCCATCGACCGCGTCGGGCTCGACCTGTACGGGCTGCACGTGGCGGTGGACTTCCTCGCCTATGTGCGCGGGCAGCAGAAGTTCGACTCGCTGGACGCGCTGCTCAAGGCGATGGCCGGCGACGTGCAGCGGTGCCGTGAGCTGATCGCGGGCGCGCAGGCCTGACCGACGGGACGACAGACGACACGACAGACGACACGACAAGAGGGCCGGCACCTTCACGGTGCCGGCCCTCTTTTCCGTTGTGCTACTGCTGCGGCGGCCGGCCCGCGTTCGGGTCGTACGGCGGCTGCGGGAACCCCGGCTGCGGCTGACCGGGCTGACCCGGCTGACCGGTCTGCCACGGCTGGCCGGGCTGGGCGCCCGGGAAGCCCTGGAACGGCGGCTGGGGCTGTTGCGGCTGCGCGGCCGGGGCCTGCTGGTGACCCGGCATCGGGGGAGCCATGGTCGGCGGCTGGTGGCCGCCCTGCCCGGTCCACAGGCCCTGCTCCTGCTGGGCCCGCACGAAGTCCTCGGCCACCATCGCGGCGAGGTCGAAGTACGCCTCCCGGACCTTCGGCCGCATCATGTCGAGGTCGACCTCGGCACCGGCCGCCAGGTGCTCGTCGAACGGCACCACGATGACGCCACGGCAGCGCTGCTCGAAGTGGGTGACGATGTCCTCCACCTTGATCATCTTGCCGGTCTCGCGCACCCCCGAGATCACGGTGATGGACCGGGAGACCAGGGACGCGTACCCGTGCGCCGACAACCAGTCCAGCGTCGTGCTGGCGCTGCTCGCACCGTCCACCGACGGCGTCGAGATGATGATCAGCTGGTCGGCGAGGTCCAGGACCCCGCGCATGGCGCTGTAGAGCAGACCCGTGCCCGAGTCCGTGAGGATGATCGGGTACTGGCGGCCCAGCACGTCGATCGCGCGCCGGTAGTCCTCGTCGTTGAACGTCGTGGACACGGCCGGGTCGACGTCGTTGGCGATGATCTCCAGGCCCGACGCCGCCTGGGAGGTGAACCGGCGGATGTCCATGTACGAGTTCAGGTACGGGATCGCCTGGACCAGGTCGCGGATGGTCGCGCCGGTCTCGCGCCGCACCCGGCGGCCGAGCGTGCCGGCGTCCGGGTTGGCGTCGATGGCGAGGATCTTGTCCTGCCGCTCGGTGGCGAGGGTGGAGCCGAGGGCGGTCGTCGTGGTCGTCTTGCCCACGCCGCCCTTGAGGCTGATCACCGCGATCCGGTAGCAGGACAGCACCGGGGTGCGGATGAGGTCCAGCTTGCGCTGCCTCTCCTGCTCCTCCTTCTTGCCGCCGATCTTGAACTTCGACCCACCGGGAGTGGGGCGGCTGCTCTTGGCCTTCTGCTTCTTGCTGTTGACGAGCCGGTCCGAGGTCAGCTCGACCGCGGCGTTGTAGCCGAGCGGCGCGCCCGCGCCGGCGACCTGCTGACGCTGGTCGTGCTGGACGGCGGCGGGCCAGGCGGCACCGGTACGCGGATCCACCCCCGGCTGGCCGGGGGCGCCCGCGTAGGGGTTGGGCTGGGGTGCCGGCGGTGCCTGCGGTGCCTGCGGTGCCTGCGGCGGCTGCTGTCCCGGCTGGGCCGGCGGCATGGGCTGACCGGGGTGGCCCGGGGCCTGCTGCTGGGGCTGGGCCGGGGCGGGCGGCTGCGGGTAGCCGTACCCGCCCGGGGCGGGCTGGGGGGCCTGCGGGAAGCCGTAGCCGCTCTGGGGGTTCGGGGGCGCGGGGGGCTGCGGGAACCCCTGACCGGCCTGCGGGTTCGGCGGGGCGGGCGGCTGGGGGTAGCCGTAGCCGCCCTGGCCGGGCTGCGGGGCCGGGGGCTGGGGCTGGGGCTGGGGGAAGCCGTAGCCGCTCTGCGGGTGCTGGGGAGCGGGGGGTTGCGGGTAGCCGTAACCGCCCTGCCCCGCCGGGCCGTCGGGCTGCGGCGGCTGGGCCGGCCAGCCGGAGGGGGCCGGCTGCGGTGCCTGCGGCGGGGCCGCGGGGGCCGCCGGCTGGGCGTGCGGGGGCGGGGTGCCGGGGTACGCGGCGGGCGGCTGCGGCTGTCCGCCGGTCGACCACTCCGGGGCCGACGGCGGGGCCGCGCCGGAGTCCGCCGACGCGAACTGCGGTGGGAGCGGCGGGACGGCACCCTGCGGAGCCGGCGGGGGCCGCCAGCCGTCCTGCTGGGCTTCGGGCTGCTCCGGGGCGGAGGGCTGCGCGGGCTGGGGCTGCTCCGGGGCAGCCGGGGGCTGCTCGGGTACAGCCGTCTGCGCGGCCGGGGCGTCCGGTGCGGCGGCCTGCGGCTCCGCACCGGTCTCGGCGTCACCGGCGGCGGTGTCGGCCGGGGGTTCTGGGGCCTCCGCGCTCGGCGGGCCTTGGGGGGTGTCCGCGTCCTGGCCGGCGGTGCCGGGTTCGCCGTCGTCGCCGGACGCGGCTGCCGCCTCGCTCGGCTCGGGGGCGGGGGCGGGGGCGGCCGGTGCGGTGTCACCCGACTCCGGGGGAACCTGTGGAGCCTCGCCGGAGGCCGACGGCTCGGGATCGGTGGGCGCGTCCGCCGACGGGGCGGCCGGGGGCTGCGGGGCGCTCGTCGTCGGAGCGGCGGCGGACGGGGTGTCGCCACGGCCTTCCGCGTCCCCGCCGGCCGAAGGTACGGCGGTGTCGGCGCCCTGGGCGGCGGGCGGCCCCGGGGGTGCGGGGGCCACGGGGGCGGCGGGCGGCGTGGGGGCGACCGGGGGTGCGGGCGCCGGCGACGCCATGGCAGGCGCGGGAGGCGCCGGGGCCGCGGGTGCTTGGGCCGCCGGCGGTTGCGGGTAGCCGTAACCGCTCTGGGGGTTGGGTGCCGCGGGCGGCTGCGGGTAGCCGTAGCCGCTCTGGGGGTTCGGGGGTGCCGGGGGCTGCGGGTAGCCGTAACCGCTCTGCGGGTGCGGAGGAGCCGGCGGCTGCGGGGCCGCGGGGTTTCCCGCCCACGGCGGCGGAGGCGGCGGCGCAGTCGCGCCGGCCGCACCCGCGGACGGGTCGAACTGCGGGCCGGGGACGGGCGCCGACGGTGCGGAACCGGACGTATCGGGGTAACCGGGGTGGGGTGCAGGCGTGGTGGGGGCAGGGGCGGGCGCGGGAGGCGCCGGCTCGGCCTCGGGCGCGGCGCTCTGCGTGTACCAGGCAGGTGCGGCGTAGTCGATGGTGAACTCGCCCGTCATCTCCGTGGCGGACTCCGCGTCGGACTGGTCGTCGCTGGGCGTGGTCCAGCCCGCGCGCAGCCCGTCCCGATCGCTCTGCACAATTCCTCCTGGTTGGTCGAGCACCCTCGTGCCGGGTGGGCACTCATGTGCCGGGCTGGGGGCGACCGTTCCTGTTGTCCGATCCGACTGAAGTCCCCTGGACGCGAACAACCCACCCGTGGATTCCTACGTCGCACCCGCATCAAGCGTAAACGCCACAGGCGTCGGCGGGGCAGGCCCGTCCGCTGTGCGCTCGCGCCCAACGGGCCGGTGCCTGCCCTGATGTCGGCCTTGTGACGGTTGTCCGTGTCCTGAGCCCGGGGCCGCGGTGCCTGCTCGGCTGCCGCGCTACTCGGCCTGCTCCGCGGTCGGGCCGCCGTTGTGCGAGGTGGGCTCAAGGTCGAACTCGCCGTCGCGGGCGCCCAGTACGAAGGCCCGCCACTCCGCCTCCGTGTACCGCAGCACGGTGTCCGGGTCCAGGGAGGACCGCATGGCCACCGCGCCCTCGGGGAGGTAGGCGATCTCGACGCGCTCCTCGTGCTCCTCGGTGCCGGGTGCGCTGAGCCACTCGACGCCGGAGATGTCCAGGGCGTACAGCTCGTCCCGTTCCCTCGCCTTTCGTGCCTTGACGTCCTCGTCCGGCGTCTTTGCGGCGATGTCGTCCGTGTCAGACATGGTCGGCGGGCCCTTTCTCATGAGCGAACCTCGTGCAGGAGCACCCTACTTGGCCTGGGTCCCCTCACACAGCGCAACGGTTCGGTCACCAACTCGCGTGAAGGGCCGAGACCTTGGCCGCGCCACGGGGAGGCCCGTCAGTCCATACGGCGGGGCGCCCCGAGCAGACCGGTTTCCGCGTCGGTGGGCTGGGTCATCACGTACTGCCGGTGCTTCTGTGTGCACCACAGGGCGACGTTGTCGGCGAGGGACGGCAGGGACGCGGCGTCGCCCTGGGGCAACCGCATGGACTTGCCGACCACCTGGGACTCCTGCGGAGAGATCCGCTGGACGCCGACGACGTCCGCGTTGGCCAGCAGTCGCGGCGCGGTCGGGCCGAGGTAGGGGAGCAGGGTCAGCACCGACTGCCAGGGCGCCGTGGTGAGACGGCTGCGCGGCGGGCGGATGCCCAGGTCGCGGATGATGAGCACCGGGCTGGCAGGGGACGGGCCCTGCGGGGCGATCCGCCCCACCTGGTGCACCGTCACACACTGCTGGCCGCCGCCGGCCGCCTGCGCCATCGGCGCCCACAGCTGCGGACGGGCCGTCTCCACGGCCACGCGCGTGCCGATCGCCGCCGCGCGCAGGGCGATGACCTGGGCCATCCAGGTACCCCCGACCAGCACCATGTCCAGGCGGGTGGGGCGGCACAGTCCCAGCACCGCGGGCTGGCTGTCCTGGTCGATGCCGAGGATCAGACCGTCGTCGCCGACGGGCAGGGTCAGCTGCGCCAGGACGTCGGCGTCGACGAGGTGACGCTCACGCCGGGGACCGAGCAGACCGAAGGCCTCGCGCAGCCGCCGCTCCGGACCGAGCCGGGCGGGCTCGGGGGAGCGGGGCAGATGCCCGGGACGCTGCCCGGGGAAGCCCGGGGTCGACGACGATCCGAAGCCGGAGCGCCCGGAGGGGCGGACGGTGGGAGCGGACATCAGCGGGTACCTCCCAGCGGCAGGGTGGCCAGAACTCCGGGCAGCTGCTCACGGTCGAGCCGTACGAGACCGACCTTGAACGCGGACGCCGCCCGCTCCAAGTGCTCGGCGGCCTCGCCCAGTTCGTTCTCACCGCGGCCGGTCAGGCGCACGTGTCCGGACAGGGCCAGGACCTTGCCCCGCTGCCTGCTGAGGGTGAGCGAGAAGGTGCTGGCGAGCGTGGGCGCGGAGGTCAGCGCGCCGACCAGCCGGGGGAACGCCGGCCCGGCGCCGCCGAACTGCGGCCACTTGGAGATCCAGTACGTGGTGTGCAGTCGGTCGTCGCAGCGCCAGGTACGGGTGGTCTCGGCCGTACGGCGGCCCGAGCGGCTCCCGTCCAGGGCGGCACCGCCGGTGGTGGCCATCGGGTTGACACAGCTGGACGTCGCGACGGCGCCGCAGATGTCCGACTCGCTCAGCACCTTGGCCTGCATGCCGGCCCCCATGAGCCGGCTGGCCAGCTGGTCGGCGACCCGCAGCAGCGCCCGCCGGGCGCCCTGCATGCCGCCGCCGCGGGCCGCCACGGCCTCCGGGCACAGCTCCGGGTCGAGCTTGAGCGCGACCCAGGTGATGCGCAGCCCCGGCGTCATGCTCTGGGCCTGCAACGGCCCGTAGGAACGGACCGCCATGGCCTGCGGGGGCAGGTGCGGGGCGGGCGCGGGCTGGGTGTGCTGGACGACCTGGACCGAGGCGAGCCGGATGTCGTCCACCTCCAGCAGGCCCTGCAGCAGATCGAGGGGGATGTCGCCGGTGCCGTAGGAGGGACGCAGGGGGGTGTCCGCGGCCTGCACCTGGACCAGCGCGGTGAGGAAGGTGCCGTCGCCGAGCATGCCGATCTCGCGCTGCTCGCGGTCCTGGAAGCTGTAGGTGCGCAGCGCCGGGTCGCACTCGACGGCCGGCGCGAAGCCGGGGTCGGTGCCGGGGGGCACGGGCTCGGCGTTGCGCCTGCGGCGGTCGCGGAGCGCGCGGGCGGTGCTGAACCACTCGGGCAGCGGGCGGCCTCGCCGGCGCAGCAGTCCGGCGAGGACCAGCGGTACGGCGAGCACGATGCCGACGGTGAGACCGATGGGGCGCAGCAGCCAGCCGATGAGCAGGACGGCGGCGGCCAGTTCGAAGCCGATCAGCTGCTGGACCCGGATCGGGCCGATGCTGCCGGGGCGCCGGGCGAGCGACGGCGAGGCCGGACTCGGGGGAGCGGACCGCTGTGCCGGTTCCGGCACCTGCCCTGGCCCCTGGTTCTCCTGGGTACGACGGCTGCCGTTGCGGCGCCGGGACCTGGTCGCAGTGCTCATCCCCCGGTACAACCCCTTTGCATTGTCTGGCCGCGACTCGAGCTGGCGGCGGATCACCGTACCCCGTACCGTACGGTGCGATCGTCACACGGCATAGTAGAGGCCCCTGCAGGAGCAAACGCCACGGAGTACCGGGCGGCCCTGGGGAGTTCCGCATTCGGAATCAAAGCGAAAAAACGGGGAGTTGACCCATCGATGGCGACACGTCGGGATGAGCTGAACGCTTACTCCTTCGCGCGCAGGCGCACGGTGGCGGCGTTTCTTCAGCCGTCTCCGCACGGTTCGGAAGAGGCGGCACCGCGCCCCCTGAAGACCGTCCTGCCGAGTCTCGGTGTGGCGGCGCTGGTGCTCATCGGATTCGGCGCCTGGGGCATGCTCAGCCCGACCGCGCCGAAGGGCTGGGACCAGCAGGGCAAGAACATCCTCGTCGGCAGCGAGTCGACGACGCGCTATGTGCTGGTGAAGACCAAGGGCGAGAACAAGCTCAGCCTGCACCCGGTCCTCAACCTGGCGTCCGCCAAGCTGCTGCTGAACGGCGAGAACCCCCAGGTACTGAAGGTCAAGGAGTCGGTGCTCGACAACAGCAAGTACCCGATGGGCGCCACCGTCGGCATCCCCTTCGCCCCGGACCGGCTGCCGTCCGCGGAGGACGCGAAGACGGCGAAGACCTGGGCGCTGTGCCAGGCACCGGGTGAGGACGGACAGCCCGTCAGCGCGACGTACGTGCTGGACAAGAGCGACGACACCAAGCTGTTCCAGAAGAGCGGCGGCCGGCTGAAGCAGGACCAGGTGCTGTACATCGAGGGTCCGACGGACCCGACGATCGGGCACGGCCAGCGGTTCATGGTGACCTCCGACGGCAGCGCCTATCTGATCGGCGGCAAGCTGTGGCGGCTGATGACCGACGACCAGATGCAGGACATCGAGCGTGCCGTGTTCGGTGACGGAAAGCAGCCGCAGAAGGTCAGCGCGGCCTTCGTCAAGACGCTGAACCCCGTGGGCACCCTCGACTTCCCCACCCTGCAGGACCTGGGGGCGCAGGCGGGCTCGGAGGCGCACATCGAGGGCCTTCTGCCCCAGTACTCCAAGGTGGGCCTCGTCCTGGAGGCGCCTTCCGGCAGTTCGACGCAGAAGTTCATCGTGCTGAAGGACGGCGTCAAGGCCGTCTCCGACTTCACGGCGCAGATGTGGCTGCGCAACCCCTTCATCAGCGCCGTGTACGCGGCCACCGACCCGGAGCCGGTGAAGGTGAGCTTCAACGACATCCAGCCGGAGACGGGCGAGTGGCTGAAGGAGAAGAACTGGCCCGCCGAGTCGGTCAAGCAGGCCAACACCGTCTGGGAGCTGGGCGGCGAGAAGACCTCGTGCAGCATCTGGCACGGCGGTGAGAAGAACCCGAAGACCGGCAGGCCGCTGATGTCCGTGTGGACCGGCCAGGACTTCCCGAAGGACGTCTCCCAGAGCGGTTCGCGGACCTACGTCTCACCTGGCAGCGGCCTGCTCTTCAAGCGCATCACCGGCACCGACGCCGGCGGCGGCAGCACCTTCCTGGTGACCGACACCGGCCTGCGCTACTCGATCCCCGCTCGCAACGACAGCGAGGTGACGGGCGGCGAGAAGGCCGACAACCAGTCCCAGCAGCAGACCAACACCTCTCAGGTCCGGCTCGGTTACGGCAAGATCCGCGCGGCGTCGGTCCCGGCGACATGGGCGGACCTGCTGGCGGCGGGGCCGGAGCTGAGCAGCGGCAACGCGGAGCAGGCGCAGGGGTCGTAGCCCGCGCATCGGGTTCCGAGTCACTCACTCTTCACGAACGCACTTGTGAACGTGGTGAGTTGACTTCATCGCGATCTTGATACAAGTCCCAACTGATGTTCGCTCCGTCAGCGGATGCGACTAGAGTGGAACCAGACCGGACGGGATACGCCTGCCACCATTCGGTGTCGGCGTTCCGAGTGAGGGTCTACTCAGAACTCCTACGTCTCATGGGGGACACAACATGGCTGGACAGCAGTTCACCATGACCGAGGAGGAGATGGTCGCTTTCAGCGGCAAGATCTCCTCGGTCAACTCCTCGATCCAGGGCGAAATCTCCCGCCTGCAGACTGTGATCGACACGATCACGGGCGGCTGGAAGGGCTCGGCGGCCACCGCGTACAACAACCTGCAGTCGCAGGTGAACCAGGATGCCAACAAGATCAACCAGATCTTGAACGACATCAAGGAAGCGATCGACCAGAGCACCAAGGCCTACGCGGCTTCGGAAGAGGAGCAGCGCGCGTCCATCCAGAACATCGCGGCCTCGTCCCCCTTCGGATGATCGGACCCGTGCGCCGCGGCGCACGTCCGTGACCGACCATCCACACATCCGAGGAGACATAGAAGAGATGTCCGGGCAGATTCTTGTAAATTTCGCCACTATCTCCCAGGCCGCGCAGGACGTCCGCAGCACCGCGGGCAAGATCCGTACGCAGCTTGACGAGCTGGAGAGCGGCGTCAAGCGCATCTCCGCCAGTTGGGAAGGCACGGCGCAGGAGTCCTACCGCGCCAAGCAGGCCGAGTGGGACCAGCGCGCCGCCTCCATGCAGCAGACGCTGGAGGCCATCGCCAAGGCCCTCGACAGCGCCGCCCAGAACTACCAGGCGACCGAGTCGAAGAACGCCCAGATCTGGGGCGGCTGACGTGACCGCTTGATGGGGGCGGGTGCGCTGTCGCGCACTCGCCCCCATCGGCGATTCACGGGGCGTACGGACCTTTCCGCTCAAAGCCGGTTCATGCGTCCCGTACAGAAACAAAACGGGAGGACGTAACACAGTGGGATCCGGGGCATCGCGCGTCGCGCGTCGGAGCGCCGCAGGCACCGCCGCCGTGGCGGTGCTGGCCTGTGGGCTGCCCTTGGCGGGGGCCACGCCGAGCACCGCCGCCGAGCGCGTGCGGACCACCTTGGCCGACGACGACGTGCGCTTCCAGGTCGACGACACCAGCTGCTCGTTCCCGTCCGACGTCATCAAGGGAACGCCCTGGTCGCTGCAGCGCGTGGTCCTGGACCAGCTGTGGCAGGCCACCAAGGGCAAGGGCGTCAAGGTCGCCGTCATCGACACCGGTGTCGACACCGTCAACGCGCAGCTCAAGAGCGGCGCGGTCGCCAACGGCAAGGACTTCCTGCACCCCGGCGGCAACGGCAAGTCCGACAAGGTGGGCCACGGCACCAAGGTGGCGGGCATCATCGCGGCCAGAAAGCTCGACGGCACCGGTTTCGTCGGCCTCGCCCCGGAAGCGACGATCCTTCCGATCCGCCAGAACGACGACCAGGGCAGCGGCAACGTCGGCACGATGATGCAGGCCATCAGGTGGGCGGCCGAGCAGGGCGCCCAGGTCATCAACATCTCGCAGGACACCGCCTCGAAGATGGACCCGTCGGTCGACGACGCCTTCCGTTCGGCCATCAAGTTCGCCCAGTCGAAGGACGCGCTGATCGTGGCCGCGGCCGGCAACGACGGTGCGGACGGCAAGGTCAAGGAGACGTACCCGGCGGCGTACCCGGGTGTCCTCGCGGTCGCCGCCTCCGACCGCAACAACGCCCGCGCCCCCTTCTCCCAGTCGGGGCCGTTCGTGGGCGTCGCGGCACCGGGCATCGACATGGTCTCGACCGTCCCGGTGGGCGGCAACTGCGTCGACCAGGGTACGAGTTTCGCGGCGCCGTACGTCTCGGGTGTCGCGGCGCTGATCCGCGCCAAGCACCCGAAGTGGACCTACAAGCAGGTCATCACCCAGATCGAGCAGACGGCGGACCGGACCAAGGCGGGCCGCGACGACTTCGTGGGCTGGGGCGTCATCGACCCGGCGGCAGCGGTCAACGACGACACGACGGAACCCTCCGCCGCCGGCCCGAAGCCGGACTCGGCCGGCGGCCCCGCGGGCGGCGCCGACGTCCAGGCCGCGACACTGGTCCTCGGCGAGACCGAGCAGCAACGAACGGAACGCTACGCGCTGTACGTCCTGGCGACGGGATTCGCGTTGGTGCTGCTGCTGTTCGGGGGCGGACGGGTCCTCAGCGACTGGCGGCGCAAGCAGGGTGTGGGTAACAACGTGGAGTCAACGGGGAGCTGAGCATTATGGCTGAGCAGTACAAGGTCGATCTGAGTGAGATCGAAGGCACGATCACCAAGCTGAACGCGGTCCTCAAGAACATGTCCGCGTCCAAGGCGAGTGTTCAGAACAAGACGTACCTGCCGCAGGGGGCTCTTGGGACTGGCTTCGGGGAGGCCGAGACGCTGTACACGGCTCATGCCCAGATGAAGGAAGTCCTTGAGGGTGTTGTCCAGTATCTGGAAGACCTGTTGGATGACTTCGGGCAGAAGACGAAGAAGACGCACGATGCGTTCAGTGATGCCGAAGCGGATAACTACGCCGCATTCCGGGGGAAGTAACAAGTGTTCTGCTACATGGAGATGAGGGGACACTAGCCATGGCAGACAAGGGCATCGGAAGTTTGGAATACGTTCCGGCCAACCAGTGCTTCGCGGCAAAGCCCACCACGAAGTTCGGGCTTGAGTGCGACATGGACCAGATGAAAGCAATGGTTCAGAGCGCGGATGCAGGAACCGTGAAGTCGGTGGCGCAGGGTTGGGCCGACCTCAGCCATGACCTCATCGGAGGTGGCGGTATCAAGGAGAGCCTTGAAACCGCTGTGCAGCACGTTCTGGCGCATTGGGAAGGTCAGAGCGCGGACCTGTTCAGGCAGCGGGCGCAGGAGATCAGTAAAACGATCACCGATAGCGCTGGCTACGCGGACAACGTCGCGGCGTCCCTCCGAGGCGCGGCTGCGATCCTTTCCAGGGTCAGGGAAACGGTCATGGCGATGGAGAAGCCGGGCAAGCTCTCCAGCGCGGCGGACTTCGTAGGAGATCTTGGCGATCGGGATGGGGGTCCGGCTGCTGACAACGCCCTTAGGAGTGGGGCCAGTTCGGGGGATGTTCTCGCCAATAAAGAGGGCAGTCTGTCTGCAGGGCGAGAGGCTCAGCTCAAGATGGCTGAGCAGATGGAGATTTTGGGGGCGGCTTACAACAGTCGGGCCCTTGAGATGGGGAAGTGGAAGGGCCGTCTTGAAGATCCCCAGGACTATCCTGGCGATCCCAGCGGCGGCGTTGCCCCTGCTCCCGTGATCATGCCCACAGGGACCGCAACAAGAAGCCCGCAAAAGGTAACGGCGGGCGCTGCTCGCAGTGGTGGACAGACCAGCACGATCGGCTCGTCCAAGGCTGTGTCCCCGCCATCGGGCATTACGGGTGGTGCCCATAAGCCGTCGGACATTACGGGCGGTGCCCACAAACCCTCGGTCTCACAGCCTCAGATCGGTACTGCGATTGACGGCGTTTCCGGCGGTCACACGGGTGCGCCCACAACTGGCGGCATCGGTACGGTCGGTGGCGGAACCGCTGGCGGCGGTGGCGTCGGTGGTGGTGGTTCAGGCGTCGTCGGCGGTGCGGTCGGCGGAACCGCTGGAGGCGTCGGCGCCGCTCGCGGCGGCATGGTCGGTCGTGCTGGCGCTGCTGGGGGTATGGCAGGTCGTGCTGGTGCTGGCGGTGTGGGCGGCGCAGGCGCTGCCAAGGGTGCAGCCGGACGGGTAGGAGGCACGGCTCGTGGTGGCGTAGTGGGTGGCACGCCCAAGTCCGGTACAGGCGCGGGCAGGGGCACTGCCGGCGGTTCGGGCCTACACAGCAGCCGCGGTGCCGCAGGCAAGGGAGGAGCCAGCGCCGTTCGCAAGGGGGGCATCGCTGGCGCCCCCGGTTCGCGCACAGGCCGCCGCAAGGAAGACGAACAGCACGAGGGCGAGCGTCCCGACTACCTGGTCGAGGACGAGGAGACCTGGACCCCGCAGACCAACGCGGCCCCTCGAGTCATCGAGTAGTCGTCTGAGGTCCAGTGGCAAGTGACAGGATGCGTGGGCGTGGTCAGAAGACCACGCCCACGTTCGGTAACGGGAGATGGAAAACGGAATGGCCTTCAAGCGAACGGCACGTGCGCTGAGTGTTACAGCATTGACTGGCGCTCTGGTCCTGGCAGCGGCTCCGGCTTCCTTTGCCGACCAGACCAGAGATGACCAGTGGGCGCTGGACGCATTGCAAGCCGAATCGGTCTGGAAGGTCTCCACCGGCAAGGGCGTTACTGTCGCCCTCGTTGATGATGGCGTTAACGCTGACCATATCGATCTGAAGAACAACGTGCTCCAAGGGCGAGACTTCGAGGACAACGACGACGATGCAAGCCCTGAAGGAAATAATTCGACGTCGGGGCATGGCACGGCAATGGCTTCGATTATTGCTGGTCATGGGCATGGTTCAGAAGGAGATGATGGCGTCAAGGGGTTGGCCCCGGACGCTAAGATCCTCCCTATTCGGTCGGGCACAGATGGATATGCGGATGCGATCCGATACGCCGTGGATCAGGATGCCTCGATCATCAATATCTCCGAATTTCAGACGCAGGATCTCCCACAAGACCGAGAGGCTGTGGCGTACGCGCTCGCGCACAATGTCTTGATTGTTGCAAGTTCGGGCAATAATGGTAGCTCCAATATTAATTTTCCAGCGAAATACCCCGGCGTGCTGACTGTCGGGGGTGTGGACAATGGTGGAAAAGTCTGGGAGAAATCCAACTACGGGCCTGAGGTACTTCTGACTGCGCCAGCTACTCGCATTGTGCACGCAGGGTGGCCAGGGAATAGTAAGCTCAGTATCGGAGATGGAACTTCAGACGCTACTGCCTACGTGTCTGCTGCCGCAGCGTTGATTCGAGCGAAGTTCCCTGATCTCACGGCGGGACAGATTGCCAACCGGCTGGTGAAGACCGCCGTCATCCCCGCATCAGCCAAGGGTATTTCCCTCCCGGACCCGAAGTACGGCTACGGTATCGTCAACCCGCTGGAGGCGTTGACGAAGGATATTCCCGCAGGCTCTCAGGACGGACCGCTCAAGGTTTCAGGGGCTGAGAGCTCTTCCGCTGCGCCGGGCACTGATCAGTCCGACGTCGGCTCCGCTACAGAAAACGAAAAGGAAGACTCGAAGCAAATGCTCTTCCTCGTCACCCTGGGTATTGCAGCCCTGGTAGTTATCGGCCTCATCGTGCTCCTGATTGTGAAGCGGTCCCGACGGAACAAGAACAACAATGATGGGCCCGGGGGGCCGGCCGGCTACCAGCAATACGGTCAGCCCCTCCCGCCGCAGCAGAATCCCTACCAGCAGCAGCCCACCCCACATCAAGATCAGTGGCCTCCGCAGCAGTAGCCGCAGGTCGCCACCGTGGATCCCCTGATTGGTACTTGCCGGGTGAGTCTGGTGCTCAGTCGCATCACGCCCGCTCTCTTTTGCATTTCTGGGGACACTCAGGCAACTCGAATTATGGAGACGCGTCTTTCCGAGTTGTCAACATATGGACATATGAATGTGCGAGTAACTGGCTTGAGTGCCCACTTTGAGACTCGTAGGGAGTTTTGTGTCATCCGTGCAGCCGCCTAGCGACCACTGGCCGGGGCAGGCGCCCCAGCAGGACGATCAGCGACAATATTTCTTGCAGTCGTCCTGGCAATCTCCGCCGCAGCCCCCACCACCTCCCCGCCGGAGTCTTCTACGCAAGATTCTCATCGCTGGTGCCGGAGTAGTTGCGTTTACGGTTCTCGCACTCACGAGCCTGCTCGTTTATGGAAAAATGACTTACCAAGCGCCTTCGGACGATGAGAAGTACGCTTCGTCCGTAGGTAGGCTCTTTGACGATCTTAACGAGGCTCTCAAACAGAAGAGTGAGACGTCTTTTGTCTCCCACTTCAACGGTGCAGCCAAAGACAAGCAGCGCAAGGTTTTTCGTAATCTGGTAAAGGTCCCTTTCGTGGTGGCGCGATTTGAGCCGCTCAGGGAGGCGGCAGCAGCGGGCTACGAGGATGTCGTCTTTGTTCATCAGATCGAGGGCGTCGATGTCGTCCCCGTGTATGAGCAGTACACGTGGAAGCTGAAGTTTGATTACAACTCTGAGTCTCCGTTTTCCGTCAGTGAGGTCCGTGAAAGTGATGACCCCTGGATGGGGTTGGATGCGACGTACTATCCCGCGCCCTGGGACGTCTACGACGACATGACTGTCGTCAAGCAGGGCAGAGTACTGGTTGTCTCGGACAAGAGGTACGCAGATAGTACCCGGCGTTATGCTCCCTACATCTTCCGCGGGGGTGCTGAAGACTTCTCCTTCTGGGACCAAAAGGGGCCATCGGATGTGTCCGTAACCAAGGGCGCATTGGTGATTCTGGAGCCGAACCGAAAGGTTTACAATCAGTTCTTTTCAAGGGATGAGGAAAATGACTCCCTGGAAGCTGGTTCTACCGTATCGGTGCCGGCGTACGAATCGAAAGCCAGGGAGAGGCTTCAATTCGGGTCGCGGGTGATCATGGACTCTTCGCTCCGTAGGTTTACGTCTAGTGCGTGGCGAGACGGGGTGGAGCGCATCAGCCGTCATGAGATCGCGCACGCGATGCTCGCTCACTTTTCACACCCCTCTACTTGGCTCGCTGAAGGTTTCGCCGAGTTCATGGAGCTTCGGGGAAATCCCAGTGCTGCCCGACTGGATGCCGGTTCGCTGAACGGGTACGCCTTTAGAGGGCTTCCGCCGTCCGGCGGCGAGGATTTCTACTCGGATGACGGACGCGAGAGGGCGGGAAATTACACGCTGTCTCGGCTGGCGATCCAATACATGGCAGAAAAATACGGTGAGGGAAAGGCGCTCCGTTTTGTTGCACTCTCTTATGCGGACCCAGCGAGCGAAGGGAAGCTTTACGTAACTCTGTTCGGACTGGACGAAAACAACTTCTGGTCGCAATGGGCTTCATGGGTTCGTTCGGAATTCCCGGGTATCGGCAGTTGATAGTCTGCTTGCGCTGCCAACGTTTTTCTGCACCTCGTTGCACCTAGATGGGCGTCTGGCGAAGCAGGGTTCACGAGGCGCTCACTCTTATGTCCAGCAAGATGTGGGGATCGAGAACGAGTGGCTGTCGGAATTCAGTGCGTCTGGCCCGGCACCACGGCAGGGCCCCTCGGCTCGGGCGATTGAGCGCGGCGCATTGTCGATTGGGCCTCCAAGCCAAGACCTGGAAGATCCTCCGCGACTTCCGACTCGTTGGTGACGGAGTCCGCCGTGCCGAGCTCGGCATCGCCCGCATGCACAACCTCGCCCGCGCCGGATAGCCCCACCGAACAGTGGACCGAGGGCGGCGGGGTAGTGGGCAGGGCCTGACTTACTCGAATGACATCGCACTCGACGGTCAGTTGGATCTGGGGGGAGAAGGGCGGTCCTGCTCGGTCCGTGTGCGTACTGCGATGTGTGGGTACCGTCGAGATTTCGGAGAAGGGTTCCTTCGAGATCATCCGCAAAGGCAACGACATCTGGGCCAAGGCCGACTCGACGTTCGCCAAGGGAATGAACTCGGCGCTCGGCAAGACCGCTTTCTCCACCGGCAAGTGGACCCATGGGACACCGGGCAACGCGTTGATGGCGAAGCTCGTCAGCTGGTGTCACCAGGAGCAGTTCACTGCCCCCGACACGCTCGATGCCGGCAGCAAGGCGACCAAGGGCAAGGTGACCACGGTGGACGGTCAGCAGGCGATTCCGGTCGTGCTGGCGGAGAAGGGGGAGTCCGTTACGTGGTAGGTGGCAACCACCGGCAAGCCGTACTTCATCAAGGTGGACAGCACCCGTGACGACATGCAGGACCGCACGAACTCCGACTTCGGCGGGTCCGTGGGTGCGAAGGCGCCGGCCGGACCGGTCGTGGAGGCGCCGGCCGTCTGATCTTCGGTGAGCGGCTGACGGCCCGGCGGGCAGGTGCCCGCCGGGCCATTCGCTTCCACTCTCCCGTCCCACAGTGCGGCCGACAGTGGGCCCCCGAAAGGAAGATCCGGTATCTTTCGGCCTGCTGATTGGCATGTCCTTGCCTGGGGCGCCGAGCGCGAGCTTCGGCCGGAGTGGGCACCTCACGTCGTACGGATGCGACGAAATCCGTGGTCGAGTGAGCGAACCGGGCATGTCCACCACTTTCACAACGGGGATGGGACAAGGGATGAGTACTCCCTTCGATACGCCGCAGCACAGCGGATCCACTCGGACGCGGCTGAACTCCGTGCCCGCAGAGGGCGGTAGCGGAAGCGGCGGTGGCGGTACCAACGTCGACACCCAGCGCCTCGACGAGGCAGCCAACGCGCTCGTCGAGCTGCGCGGTGCCACCGAGAACGCCGACAACGGCGCCGACGACGACTGCCTGAGCGCCTCCCGGGGGCTGAACAAGCACAGTGCCGGGGGCATGGCCGAGGCGGGTTCCTGGGCCACCGCCGGTTCTCTGGTGACCATGGACGTCCGTTGGGGCTCCCAGGTCATCAACCTCAAGCGCCTGCTCCAGGACATCAGCGACAAGCTCCACACCACCTCCGGCCACTACACCAGCACCGAGCAGGAGGAGCAGGCCCGGCAGCGCTCGCTCGGCACGCCCTTCGGGTGAGCGGGGCCGCCCGGGCGGCTGTCGTAGTACCGCCCTGGGCGAGCCCATCGAGTCGGACCGGAATCCCCTCACAAGGAGCAGTCGCACATGGTGTCCATCCCCTACCTCGACAAGGCCGACCTCGGCCCGCTGGCCGACGCCGCCGCCTCCTGGAAGGCGCTGCCGGCCAAGTACGACGCGTTGCAGCGGGAGTTCGAGCAGCGGGTCATCAACCACCTCAAGGGCCACTGGGAGGGTGACGCCGCCGAGGCCGCCTTCGTCACCATGGGCAAGGCCCGTACGGAGTACGAGAACGCCGCCACCGAGGCGGAGCGCATCGCCAAGCTGCTGCTGGACGCGCACGGCGAATTCGCCGCCTCCCAGAAGCAGTTGCACGCCCTGCTCGACGAGGCCCGCACCGACCACTACAAGGTGTACGACGACGGCCGCGTCGAGGACGTCGACTCGCGCTGGGACAGCCCGACCGCCTCCGCCTCGCCGGGCTTCGCCGAAGAACGCAAGAAGAAGCTGGACTCGCTCGTCTCCCGGCTGACGCGCGTCCTGGAGGTGGCCACCGCCGCGGACGAGGCCGCAAGCTCGGCCCTGGAACGCGATGCCAACGGCGACAGCCAGTCCTTCAACACCAGCGTCTACACCACCCTCGACGCCGTCGAGGCCGACCAGGCCGCCGCCCTGATGAACAAGAAGGGCCGCCTCTCCGACGCCGAGATCACGAAGCTCAACCTGCTCCTCTCCGCCAACAAGAACGACCCCGAGTTCTCGAGGGACTTCGCGGTCAAGACCGGTGGCGAGAACATGCTGGGCAAGTACAACGAGCTCATGAGCCCGCCGGTCGGCACCACGCTCTCCAAAGCGCAGCTGACCCAACTCAAGGAGCTCAAGGCGAACTTGGGCACCACCATCGGAACGGCGACCACGTCGGACGATCACCGCAAGGGCGGCCCCGACCCGGAGATTACCAAGTTCCAGAACGACCTGCTCAAGGCGGGCCAGCGCGACTTCAACGCCAACCCCACCGAGTCGCCGTACGGCCTCAGCGGCTACCAGCTCACCAGCAGCCTGATGAGCGAGGGCAAGTGGGACAAGGACTTCCTCCAGGACTACGGCGACGCGCTGATCACCGCGGACAAGAACGGCGCCAACGCGGGGCAGAACCCGGACGCCTACTGGGGGTACCCGCGGACGCTGGGTACGACCAACATCGGGGCGCTCGATCCGATGGCCGGGTACATGGACGCCCTGGGGCACAACCCGGAGGCCTCCACCGAGTTCTTCGGCTCTGAGACCTCGGTCAACGGCGAAAAGGTCGATCACTACGATTACCTGATGAAGGACCGGCACTGGCCGGATGGTGGGGCCTACACGGGTGACCCCAAGAACCCCAGCGGCTACAACAACCTCGGTCACGCCCTGGAATCCGCCGTGACGGGACACTCGTACGACAGCAGTCCTTCGGCGGAGACTCCGGCGCACAACGAGCAGCAGGCCGCGCTCATGGAGAAGGTCGTCCACGACGTTTCCAAGGACGACGGGCTGGCCCACGACGGGATGCAGGACAGTCTGGGACGCATGGCCGGTGAGTACATGCCGGACATCCACCAGTCCCTGACGAACGACCAGTCCGACAATAAGGGCGAGTTCTATCCCCTCTCCGGCACCCGGGCCGTGTTTGACGAGCGGGACACCTCCCGCTTCCTGATGACTGTGGGGAAGGACCCGGACGGCTACGCGGCGGTCAACCTCGGCGAGAGCGCGTACACGTCGAATCTCATCGACTACCACCTCCAGCACCCGGACGCTTTCAAGGGCTCCACGGACACCGCGCTCAGGGAGATCGCCAGGTCCTCCGGCGAGGTCCAGGGCAGCATCGCGATCGGCCGACGGGAGTCGGACATCGGCACCGGTGTGGAGGCCGACAAGTCGTACAACGACGCCATGGGGCGCGCGGGCAGCTACGCGGCGGGCATCGTGGGCACCGGCATCGGCGTGGGCACCTCCTTTATCGCCACGCCCGCCGTCGGTGCCGGAGTGGGCGGTATCGCCACGACGGTGACCGGAGACCTGATCAACCAGATCGTCCAGGGATCCGAGCGGGACACTCTGGGCGACACGGTGTACTCCAGCGGCGCGGACTGGGAGAACTCGAAGCACTCCACCACGGCTGTGCTCCAGGACGCCTACCAGAACTCGGCGGAGGCCCAGGGCAAGGGAGACGTCGCCGACTACAACAACATCCTGGCCAACGAGGTCGAGCAGGGCTTCCAGTCGGCCGAGAGCAACCTGAATGGTTACGGCCAGGACAAGAGGGGCACGGGCCAGGGCTGAACCGGGAAGCCTGAGGCGGCCCGGCGGTCGCGGCGGTGCATGCAGGTTCGGTCGTTCGTCACAAAGACAGGGATCATGTCGGATGAAGTGGGACTCTCAGGCTCTGTTCCGAGGAACGGGAAGACGTCGGCTGATCGGTTCCGCAGTGACGCTGGCTGTCCTGGGGGCCGGGTACTACGGATTTCAGGCCCAGTACCCGGCTGCCAGGACGGCACGAGCCTGTAGTGGGATGCTCGCGGTCGACTCGGTACTGGACCTCGCGGGAAAGTCGAAACTCTCCTTGCTCGGTCTGGGATTCGACGTCTCCAGTCGGCAGTTCGACGTGTCGGGCGATGTGACGGAGCCCGTCGGTCTGGCGACGCGATGCACGGTCGACGGCATCGAGATCGCCGTCGAGACCGCGGCCGGCGCCCAGAATGCCTACGGCGCCTATCAGGACGATGAAAAGACCACCCCCGTGCCCCTGAGCGGCGGGTGGCAGGGGCTCATGGTCACCAAGAACGACGAGGCCACCACGTCGGTCCTCCTGAGCTGCAAGAACTGGTCGCCGAACCAGGGCAGCGGAATCCTGGTGACGGTCGATTCGCCGTACGACGTCGACGTCACCGAGGCGGTACGCCTCAAGCTCGCCCGGGCCGCCACGGGGACGGCACAGCGCGCGGCGGACAAGACCGGCTGCGACACTGAGCCGGGAGACACAGGAAAGCTGACCGCTCCCGTGACCGTCGCTCGGACGGTGTCGGCCGGTGCCGCCACTGGAACCTGTAAGGGGATGACTTCCGCGTCGACGGTGCGCGAGACTGCCGCCGCGAAAGCGCCGGTGGAGGAGTGCGTCCTGGTGGGGAGTCTGCGACTCGTCGCCGCTTACGGCCCCTTCAGCGACGCGTCCGAAGCGGTCGTCAACGGCAAGTACGGGGGGCATGACAAGCCGTCGGGGGTCGACAGGTCCACGGCCTGGACGTCAGTAACCTGCCTGGGTGCCCTGGGCATCGGCTATTACCACGCTTCGCCGGTCGAAGGCAGCGACCGCAGGTTCACGTCGGACCCGCTCACCCAGAAGGAGAGAGCGGATCTGGAGCACTTCGCGGAGTGGTCGGCGGCCCGCCATGGCTGCGGTGCACCGGCGGCTCTGCCCTCTTGAGTACGGACGTCGATCACGGGACGGGCTGTCCGGCGTGGTCTTGTTGACGTCGAGACCGCCGGGGGCATTGTGTTACGGAAGCCAGCCCGGACCAGATCGGTGTCGGCCGCAATCGCCCCGTTTATCCGCACACCGACTTCCATGTGTCCCCGAATGTCGTGGAGAGGTCGATGCCGGTCGGTTCGATAACGTGCTCCTCCGCCCAGACGATTACCGGGCGCTGGGAAGCGCTGCGCTCGCCGGGTGTGGTTCCGCCCCGCATCGAATCGGCGATCTGTTGGTCGGTGCCGCTGTAACCGTCGATGGTCTGCTGGAGCTTGTCCGTGATGATGCCGGCATCCTTGACGAGTCCGCCCATATCGCAACCCCAGGACGAGATGAAGTGCTCGGCGGCCTGGGTGAACTTCTCCGACCCGGTGTTGCCCAAGCGCGCTGCAGGTGACCGGGATGGCCGCTCACATCTCGGTTGGCGGTCACTCCGCACAACTCCTGGTGAGAGGCGCCCTCGGCGGCAGATTGCTCGCCGAGACGCTGTCGAATGCACCGTTGATCACTTGCCGATTCGATCCTGCGCGGTGCCATGGTCCGCACCCCGGATCGGGGCGGACAGACGCCTCATGCCGACGGGTTGACGCCGTCCCTCCTTCGTGTGCTGACACGTGACTCTTCGCTCGCTCTCGTGTTGCGGAAGTGCACGGCGAAGTCTCGTGGAGAGAGGGAGTGGGGAGCGGCGCATGTCTGGTGACTTCTACTTGGATCCGCAGGAAGTGACGCGGCTGGCCAGCGCGTTCGAGACGCGGGGCTATGACCTGGCGAGTGCGGTCAGGGCATTTGAGCGTACGACGGGGGCGGAGCAGATCCACGATGGTTTCGGGTTTCTGACGGAGTCCGAAGAGGTCACGTCGGCGTACGTGGACTTGGCCGCCGGGATGGTCGAATCGTTGGGGAATCTGGCTCGCAGCTTTGAGGAGCTGAACCAGGCTCTCAAGGACAACGCGAAGAATTCCGAAGCGGCGGACGAGGCTCTTGCCGGGCTGTTCAAGGGTGGGAAGCCGTGAGCGAGGAGAGCGTCGCCGAGAAGATCTACGAAGCCGGGATCGAGGTGGTCAATCCCGGCGGCCGTCCCGATGTGCTGCGTGCGGCGGCCAAGGGGTGGCGCACGATGGGGGAGGAGCTGGAGGAGGCGTACGGCGCGCTCGACAGGCGGGTGCGGGGCGTTCTCGGTGAGCATTGGCGGGGGGAATCCGCCGGGGCGTTCCGAGAGTACTGGGAGAAGGTCGGGAGAGCGGTCGAGGAGACCGCGCCGCTTTTCGAGCAGGCGGCGAAGGGACTTGAGGAGGCTGCCGACAACATCGAGGAGATCAATGACGAGATTCATCAGATCTACCTCGAGATCGGTGTCTCGATCGCGGCGTCCGTCGCGCTGTCCTTCGTCACGGTCGGCTTCTCGGCGGCGGCGGGAGCTGCGAATGCCATGCGGCTGGCGGCGCAGGCGGCGAATGCCGCGTCGAAGCTGGGGCAGTTGCTCGGCGCTGCCGCTCGTGTCTTCCGAAGCATCCGCACATACGTGGGTCTGAGGAAGTGGTTGAGCCTGAGCGTCGAACTGGGTGTGCAGTGGGCCGCAGGGACAGGTTCCGGAGTCGCGACGAACCTGGCCACGGGGGAGAAGCCTGAGTTCGCCGGCAACGCCCTCAACGGCGCGGTCGGCGCCGTTGGCGGGATGTTCGTGGCGGGTCGGCTGACCTCACAGCTCGGTGGGGGCGCGATCGCGAACGTTGCGGATGGCGTCACGGTGGGCATTGGGTCTTCGGTCGCCGGTGACACCCTGAACAACCTTTGGAGTGGAGAGCGGTTCGACGGCTCTCAGATGGCGCTTGGAGCCCTCGCCGGAGGGCTCGGCGGCGGAGCCGGGAGCGCGGCCGTGCATCGAGCCACAGACGGGCATACGTTCTCAACCGCGCACAACCTCGTGGGCGATGTGGCCACCAATGCCCCTATCGGCTTCGGACTCGGCGCTAGTGGCAACCTCACCAAGGCCGCCGACGGAGCGGTCAACGGCGATCCCAACGCGGACAAGGAAGAAGACAAGCCCGGCGCAGTCACTGACGCACGGCACGGTGCGAGTCAGGATGCCAGGGCCTTGCGGGGACGGCCTGACCCCCAGCGGTACGGAGCGTTCGGATGAGCCAGGAATGGACGTTGGAAAAGGGGGTGAGCGGTGCCCGGTACTTCCCGCGCTGCGGGACGTTCGTCACCGTGGCCACCCCACTCGCCCTGGTGGCCCTGACTGCCGCCTGGCTCTTCCTGGGGGCCACGCCGGTTCGCACAGCCGTGCTGTGGGGCTCGCTGGCACTGCTCACCGCCTGCGTGGTGATCTGGGCGGTGGCGGTCAAACACGCAGGCGCTAAGTCGCGCAGCGAGACCTACCAGTGGGCCGTGCAGGCCGCCTCGGTGCGAGCGGGCTCCGCCGCGGGCACCATTCCGTTGAGACTGGGCGGAACCCGCCGCATGTTGGTTCGCTCCGAGGGTCTCCTGGTCGCCGGCTCCACCCTGGTTGCTCTCTGGGCGACGCTCATCGTCGCCGACGCGCGTGGAACGGGCACAAGCGCGGTGCTGGCTGATGCCGGTGCGGTGATCGAGCAGCGTGCTGTCGTGAAGATCGAGAAAGAGGACGCGGGCAGCAGCTTCCGCTCCTCAGCGACGGCCGACTACACCGTCCTGCTTCCCCCTTCTTCCGGAGGGGAAGTCGTGCCGGTGACGTTCCGGGCGGACACCCACCGGCGCCAGGGCATCGGCAGCAAGTTGTACGTGGCGTCTGTACCGGGGCAGCCCGAACTTGGCGCCATCGGCGATGATCAGCTTGCCGAGGTAGAGCGCCAACTTGCCGGGCGGGCTCTGGAGCATGGCAGCGCGTGGCTGATCGGCGCGGTCTGGGTTCTGGCTACTCTCGCCATGGGCATCGGCTCGTGGGCGACTGGAAGTCTGCGTCGCCCCGCCCGAACCGTCGACCCGGCCTGGCAGTCCCTGCGAGTCGCCGTCAGCGGCACCGGAGAGCACACCGACGAGCCACCGCCCGGAAGCCCGGACGCGGCTGATGAGAAGAAGCGCCGGGAAAACACCCGTAAGTTGCCATGTCTTGTGCTGGAGGGCCGTGGCCGGGAGATCCCCTTCCACGTCCCGATGGGACTGGACGCAGCCGGGGCCGCCCTGACCGGCGTACAGGGGTGGCTGCTCTGGCATCCCCAACAGCGCCGTGGCGAAGACGTGTTGGCCGAACTCGTCGGTGACGACGGCTGGCAGTTGCCGGGTGCTGTCCCGGTCCAGGTGGCTGAGCGGGTCGAGGAGGCGGGTGTCATGGAACCCGCCCGACCGGACCCCGAGCGGCGGGTCCAGACCCTGGACCTCGGCGCCGGTTGGCTCGTGACCGCGTCCGCGCCGGTGGTCGTGGGGTTCGCGGTGGCCCTGGCGTGCCTCACCGCGCTGCTGCTCGTCCCGGACGGTGGCGCTTGGCGGGTGTGGACGGCGGTGGCAGGCGTCTTGGCGCCCCTTGCCGGTCTCACCGTCCAGGCCGTGGCGAGGATGGACCACGGAGACGGAGACACGGCGGAGGGGTGAGAGGCGACGGTGAACAGGCCTCTCTCTCATCGGCCGCACCGGAGGAAAAGCCGGCCCCGGCAGGCCCTGACCGGACGAACAACGCCCCCGACCCCCCGACCCGACCCGTCGTCCTGACCCTCTCAGTAGGTTCCCGTCGCCCATGTACCGGCGACGGGAACCTACTGCGCAACAACAGCCCCTCCGTCAATCCGTGGTCGGGAGGGCCACCAGCGTGTACGGCGTCTCCCCGTAGACGACCGAAGGGTTCGGCTCGGACACGTAGAGGCGGTCCTCGTGCCAGTAGGGCCGGGCCGCTGTCGACATGCCCGTGCGGACGTCCACCGGGTACTCGACGACGGTCTTCATCGCACCGTCCTTCGCGCCGAACTCCACCAGCTCGGGGCCCTTGTCGTTGTCGTTGGTGGTCTTGTAGGCCAGGATCCGATCACCACCGGCGGGCAACGGATAGAACGACCTGAACTCGACCGCGTCGGTCTTCCACAGCTCCTTGCCGCTGTCGAGGTCGTACGCGGCCAGCAGCTCCTTGCTCTTCTCGCCGCTCACGCCGATGACGAAGGTGTCACCGAAGACGCCCGCCTCCGACCAGGGGCCGCCCAGTGAGTCGTGGGTCATGACGTACTCGGACGGTGTGGCGGGGGAGAACCGGCTGCGCACCTTCCCCGTCGCGTCGTCGAGGGAGAAGAGGGCGTCACCGTCGTCGCCGTGCCGGAGCAGGACGACGGGAGAGGTCGAGATGACGTCGCGGCCCTCGATCTCGCCGAAGCTGTCCTTGGGGACCTTGTGGTGGTACGTCCAGCGGGCCTGCCCGGTGGCCGGGTCGATCAGCGAGACCTCGTCCCAGTTCTGGCCCCAGTTGGGGTCGTCGAAGTCGCTGATGTGGCAGCCACGGACCCGGATCAGGGCCTTGCCGCCGGTGAACTCGCCGCTGGGGCAGTCCTGCGTCGCGAACTTCTTCGGGTCCCAGGCCGTCGTGCCGTCGGCCGCCTTCAGAGCGAGCGTCACCTTCGCCGCGTTGACGACGACCACCTCGCCGGCCCGGGCGACCGACACCTTGTCCTTCGATGTGGTGTCACCGGGCTTGAGGTCCTTGTTCCAGAGCTCCTTGCCGGTGGCGAGGTCGTAGGCCACGAGGTGGTCGCAGGCCTTGCCCTCGCCGTAGGCGACGATCCCGATGTCACCGGAGGAGTTCTCGGGCGCTACGCACGCCTCGCTGCTGTCGCCGGGCAGGGCCGTGGCCCACACCTGCTTGCCGGTGTCGAGGTCGTACGCCTTCACGCCGTTCGGCAGCGTCTGGACCACCGCCTTGTCGGTGAACCAGGTGCCCCGCGTCTTCGCCCCGAGGACCGCGTCGACGTCCTCGCCCCGCTGCTTGGCGGTCACGCTCCACAGCACGTTGTTGCTCGCCGAGCCCACCAGCATGTACCAGGCCCCGAAACCGGCCCCGCACAGCACGAGCGCGGCCATGACGAGCAGCACGATCATCCCGACCGGCTTCTTCCGCGCGTTCCCGGGCTGGGCCGGACCGCCGGGGCCGCCTGGCCCGGGATACCCGTACGGCTGCGGAGGCTGGGGCGGGAACCCGTAGCCCTGCGGCCCGGGTTGCTGGAGATGGCCGTAGCCCTGCGGGACCCCGTACCCCGGCGGGGGCGCCTGCTGCGGCCCGCCGTACCCATAGCCGTACGGCCCAGACGGCGGACCCTGCGGCGGCGGACCCTGCGGTGGCGCCCCTTGCGCCGGTGCCGGCGGCTGCTGCGGATACCCGTACCCCTGAGGAGGAACCGGCGGAGGAACCGGCGGCGGCTGCTGCCCGTACGGCCCGGCGCCCCCCTGGCTGCCGTCTGCGCTCATCAGCTGTTGCTCCTCACGTAACTCGCCCAGGCGGCCTCGAACTCGCTCTCCCCCATGCCGGTGGCCTTGCGCAACTGCTGGTCGAGACGGCTCGGGTGGCGGTACTGGTCGGTGACGAACCGGAGAGCCGCGGCCTCGCCGTTCTTCGCGGCCATGAACCGGATGGCCAGGTAACTGACCGTGTAGTTCGTGGAGACCTCGTCCCCGGCCCCGGGATCCTCGGGCAGCGAGCCGCTGAACTTCTTGCCGGTGACGTCGTTGCGGATGTTCCACGCGCCGAGCTCGCTGTCGAAGCGGAACGCCACGTAGTCGGCGAAGCCCTCCACGACCCACCAGCGGGTGTTGGACTCGGTGGCGAATCCGCCCGAGGCGGCCTCCAGCGGTTGCACGACGGCATGGGCGAACTCGTGGTGGGAGATCTCCTGGACGAGCTTCGGCCAGTACGTCGCGTTGGTGAAGCGGCTCCCGGACATGTCCATCTTGACCCGGGCGCCGCCGTATTCCAGGTCCTTCTCGTCGCCGCCGAACCCGGCGTCGAAGGTGGGCATCGCCACGCTCTGGCCGGCCTCCCAGTCGACGGACCGCGAGCCGTACAGGGAGGAGTAGGTCTTGCGGTCGGGTTCGAGGACGGTCACGAAGCCCGTGGGGGTCTCGGTGTCCTCGGGCCCCTTCGACTTCCACAGCTCGATGTCGTCCTTCGCCGCCTTCTCGATGTAGGGCGCGTAGCGGTCCGTGTCGGCGGCGTGCTTCTTGTCCGAGATCGTCAGCGTGTGGGCCTTCTTGACGACGTGCATGTCCTCGTAGAGGTCCCAGGGAGCCGGGTAGAACACATAGCCCTTGGCACCGAAGGCACCGGGCGCGGGACCCACCTTGGTGATCCGCGGCTCGGCGTCCTTCGACGCCCGCTTGATGATCCACCGGTACCACTCGGACACCGGCCGGACGTCCACGTCCTGGATCTTGTGGACGAAGGCGACGTCGAGGGCGACCGAGGCCCCGTCGCCGTACTCGTCGGTGCTCGTGCCCGTGGTGTCGAGGATCGAGTACTCGGCCTGCGTGAAGGGGATCTTGCGCAGATTCTCGAAGAGGCTCTTCTGCGTGTCCCTGGCCTCGCCGGTGAAGGGAGCGAGATACGTGTCCTCCGCACCGCTCCGCAACGCCTGGCTCCGGCCGTCCAGCAACTCCTGGATGTCGTCGGGGCTCAGCAACTGCTCGCCCTGCGCGTTGCCCGCCGCGGTGGGCAACGCGTCGCCGCCGAAGGCCTGGTAGGCGGCAAGTCCGCCGATGCCGAGCACTGCGAGGACTGCCAGGACGACCACGGCGATGACGGCCTTCTTCAGGCCGTTCCCGCCCTGGTCACCGCCGCCTCCGCCGGGAGGCTGCGACTGCGGGTACGGGTACGGCGTGTGGGGCGGTCCCGGCCAACCCTGAGCCGTGGCGGGCGGTTGCGGCGGATGGCCGTAGTGACCTGGCGCGGCCTGGGGCGGGTACGGCACGCCGGCCTGTTGCGGCGGCCACCCGCCCTGCTGCGGTGGATAGGCGCCGCCCGGCCCTCCGGGCGGCGGAGGGTAAGACATGAACTCGGTCCCCCATGAGTCTCGATGATGCGTGGGGGCCCGCAGAGAAATGGAGCATGACGCTCAAGTGATCAACAGTTCCCCCGTAATGCTCATGACACCCTATAAGGGCGTCGCTTCCGGTCAATGCCGCACGCCCTCGTCCACCGAGGTCTTCGACGCGGCAGAACCGGACAGGCGGTGTCTCACCGCTCCCGAAGCGCGTCCGGCCGCAGCTGTACGGCGTACAGACCCTCGGGGTCACCGACGAGGAGCCGCCCCCCGGGTGTGAGAGAGAGGGCGGTGCACGGCCGCAGCAGGGGCAGGACGCGCAGGGTCCCGGAGAGCACGTGCCACAGGTGCAGTTCGCCGTCGCTCCAGGCCACGGCGAGCACCGGACCGGCCGGGGTGTCGGCCGCGCCGAGGGCGGTGACCCGATACCGGCGCTGCTGCACCGGGACGGGCATCGGCTCGGCGGAGGACGCCTCCCACAGCCGCACCGAGCCGTCCGACGCGGCGCTGAAGGTGAGGGTCAGCCCGTCGGCGGTGTCGACGCAGGTGGCGGCGGTGACCGGATGCTCGTGCACCTGGCAGGTGCGCGGGGTGTCCTGATAATCGCGCAGGGACCACACGTGGACCGTGCCGCCCTGGTCGCCGACGACGGCGTACGGCCCCTGCGGGCCACCGTTGCCGAGCGCGCTGACCTGGGACTCCTCGTCGGCGAGGGCTGCCGCGCCATGGTGCTCGGCGATGTGCCCGAGCACGAACGCCGCGGTCGGGTCGTCCTCGGGCACGAGCGGCAGCAGTGCGCCGGACCGGTCGAGCAGCAGCACCGAACCGGCGTCGCGCGGGGCGACGGAGTCCGGCCGTACGAAGGACGGCGGGAAACCGGCGTCCCCACGTACCGCCCCACGTACCGCCCCATGGACCGCCCCGTGGGCTCCGGCCGGCGCACCGCTGTCCACCTCGTAGGTCCGTGACCGCCCTGCGGCATCGGTCGCCAGCACCCGTCGCTCCTCGCCCGGCACCAGGGCGAGCGCGCTCACCGCGAGGCCGGGCCGGGCCCACGCCGTGGTCCACCAGTGACGCTCGGCGAGGGGCTGAAGGTATTCGGCCAGGGCCGGGTCCGTGTCCACGGCGGCGGTGTGCAGCAGGGCGGCCCGTTCGGCGCTGTCGGTGTGATACGCCGTCAGTTCGGGTGCCGCCCGCCTCCACACCTCGCGCAGCCGCCCGGGTACGGGGATGCGCTCGTCGGCGAGGAGGGCGGTGAGCGCGGCGGCCGAGCCGTGGACCAGGAAGCCGGGGTCGGTCAACAGGTCGCGCACGGCTGCCCCTTGGTCCCCGGCGCGCAGTGCCGCGTCGAGGATGTGGCGGCGGACCTGGTCGGGCGCACGGGACCAGTCCGGGCGGCCGCCGGAGGTGTGCGGGACCGCAGCGAGGAGCTCCGGGTACGGGGTTTCGCCGTCCTGGAGGTCCGTGTACGAGGTTCCGCCGCCCTGGAGGTCGGTGTACGGCGTCCCGCCGCCCAGCTCGATGACCTCCGCACCGTCCGCCGGCAGCAGCTCGCGGTCGCCCACCTCGACCGCCGCGCGCACATGGGGCAGGGACAGCAGCGGCTCCAGCACCTCGGCGACCAGGGTCTCCGGTGCCGCCGCCGGCAGATCCGAGGGGCCCGCCCCTGCCCGGTGCAGGTCGGGTATGAGGAGCAGCAACGGACGCTCGTCCAGGGCCACTTGGTCCAGCAGGCGGGCCGGGGACTGCGGGCCGTAACCGAGCTGGCGCCCCAGTTCCCAGGCGAAGGTCTCGGCGGTCAGCCCCTCGGAGGGGACCGTGGCATGGACCGTGATCCCCGGCCGCTCGACCGTCCCGGCCAGGAACCAGGCGAGCAGGCGGCTCTTGCCGCTGCCGCCGGCGCCGCGCACCAGACACAGCCGGGGCCGGGCCCCGCTGCCGTCGGCCGCCCAGGCGAGCAGTCGCTGCCCGAAGGGTCGGCCGGCCTCGTCGATCGGCGGCCAGGAGGCGATGTCCGCAGTGACGGCACCAACGGTCATGACGTGCTGAATCCCCTCTACCAGGAACCTCGCTTCGCTCTGCTGTGGCTACTGGGCGCCCTGGGCGGCTGCCTCGCGCAGCTGCCGGATGCCCTCCGCGCGGGACTCCGCCGTCTCCCCGTAGGGGAAGTTGTGCGTCAGCTGCGCCTCGGGGAAGACCTGTCCGAGCCACAGCGCGCAGTAGTGGCCCGGCAGGAAGCAGGCCTCCAACTCGGTGTGCACACGCAGCACTTGCTCCGGCTCGACGCCCGCGGCCCGCAGCCGGGCCCACAACCGTTCCTCCGGGTGGACGCCGATGTCGCCGGCCTGCGTGACGATCTGCTTCTCGCCCTGGTCGTTCACGATCTCGAAGGCGGTGAACCACTCCGCGCTCGCGGTGTCCCGGATGTCGTCCAGGACGAGCGGCCACCAGTGCTCCCGCCCCTCGAACGCCCGGGGATCGAGGGTCCGCAGCCGCTGCTCCAGCTCCGCGTACGCGGCGGACGCCTGCTGCGGCTCGTCGGTACCGAGGATCGCGGCGAGGGCCTGGTCGAGCGCGGCGAGGGACTGGGCGAACGCCTCCGGAGTGGCGTTCACGAACCTCGACTCCTCGGTCCAGTCGAGGAGTACGGCCCGTACGACCCCTTCGTGGTCGGCACAGATCTCGAACCCGCGGTCGGAGCCGAGCCGCGCCCACTGCCGGCACTCGTCCAGCACGACTGTACGGCCGACGGACTCCGCGAATTCCTGCAGCAGCAGGGGGTCGGACTCGGCCGTCGCGAAGTACGGTCCGACCGCCAGGGGGAGGGCGAGGTGCGCGAGCCGCCGGACGCTCTCGGGGGCGCCGGCCGGGTCGGTGACCGCACCGGTCCCGAACTGCCGAATATCGCTGTCGTTCATCGCCCTACCTCGCCTCGGGTTCGGCGACATATTCGAGGATGTCGTGCCACCGGGAATGACCCACTTCCAGCGCGGCCGGATCGATTTCCCTCATCTGTCCGGTGAGCCGTCGCGCCGCTCCCTCCGGATCGAGCGAATCCTGTTCCGACTCGAAGTCGTAATGGGGACGCTCTTTCTCCAGCAGGTACAGGAAATGGGCGAAGGAATTAATGTCCTTGTTCAGCGGATAGATCTCGGACTCGTCGCCGGGGAGGCAGTAAACGGTCCCGGTGACCCCGTCGAGAGCGATGTCGTCGTACGGGACCATACCGAGGAGAAGCCAGCCCTCGGCGCCCTCGGGCAGGTCGGTCCACCGCTCTCGCAGGTCGGCGTAGCAGTCGCCGAGCGTCCTCACCTGCTCCGGAGTCCCGTCCACCAGGTCGAACCAGGGATTGGGGCGGGCCGGAATGCCGACGTCACGAAGGAAGCGCGCGGTCGGTTCGTGCTGGATGTCCGCCACCACCACGGCGGAATACGTGGTGAGCTCTTCCGGGCCGAACTCGGACTCCAGGGTTGCCCGGTCGATGGGGGGTGTCATCCAGTGACCTGCCTGCCTTGCGAATGAGAGGAGTGCTCGATGCTAGCACGTACGCTATTTGCCCCGGTTCACCTTGAGCCGATCCAGGTAATTCATCATTTCCGCGTTTCCCTGGGCTCTGGATTCCTTTGTGTTTCCGTAATCGATACTGTGGGTGACATCGACGTGTGAAAGTCTTTCCCGCATCCACGCGCTGCAGTTCGGTGCGGACGAACAGGGGGCCCGTTCCGTGTACAGCTCGGTCATACGACCGCCCGCCCCGTCCCGGAGGACCGGGAAGCCGATCATGCGCTCGGAGTGACGGAATCCCGAACTGCGCGCGACCAGGATGAAGTCACCGTCGTCCTGCTTGTTGCTGTTGAGGCGCGCCGCGGCGTAGTTGTTGCTCTCGAACTTGTCCTGCCCGTTCACCTGCTTGTGATTGCCGTAGCTCTTGTCCGAGTGGCGGGCCAGCTGGACGGCCTGGGACAGCGGCGTGCTCCCGAGTTCCACCTGGGTCGAATTGCTGAGAGGACGCGGCCGCTCCTTGCCCTGGAGCTTGAGGTTCGCCTCGCCCGGCAGCGGTCGTCCGGCATTGTCGCCGTCGAGCCGCAGGCCGATGCGGTCCCGGTCCTCCTGGTTCAGCTTGTCGGTCCCGCCGTCCGTCCTCAGCCGCTTGAGCGTTCCGTCGTCCCCCATGAGGTACATGGGCGTCTTGCCGTCATTGCCCTTCTGGAGCTGCTTGAGGGACAGGGCGGTCTCGTCGTCGTTGTCCCGGTGGCGCTTGGCCATCTGCTTCAGGCCGCCGGTCATGTTCTCGTCGAGGTGCGAGGCGGACCGCTTGACGCCCTTCTCGATGCCTTCCATGACCTGGTCCAGCATGGCGTTGGCGGCGTCGGCGATCGCGTCCTTGCCCTTGGTGCGGCCGTGCGTGGACTTGGCGCGCGACAGCTTGCCGCCCGCCCCGTCGCGGATCTTGCCGCCCGCGCCCTTGAGCTGCGTGCCGGCCCGGTCGTAGGACTCCAGGTCCATGCTGAACTGACCGCCGCCACCACCGCCCGAGCTGCCGGAGCCGCCTCCGCCGTCCGCGCCGGCCAGCTGCATCGACCCGCCGGAGCTCCCGCCCGCGCTCGCCAGCTGCATCCCGCCCGACTTCGCCGCGTCGACGCCCTCGCCGAAGCCCTCCCGGCCCGACCTCGCGGTCTGACCGAGGTCGACACCGTGCTGGGTGCCGAGCGCGTTGCCGCCGATCTGGACCACCAGGTCTCCGGCCATGTTGCCGAGCGCCTGGTAGACCGGGCCCATCGCGATGTCCATCACCCGCGAGACGACCTCTTCGCAGACCTCTTCGAAGATGCGCTTGACCGCGACCCGGGTGACCTGGGTCCCCGCGATGCCGCCCAGTGTCGACAGGCCCAGGGTCAGGGGGGCCGCGGCGATCGCCGCCGCGATCTCGGCCGCCAGGATGCCCAGTTGCACGATGGCCGCCAGCTTGGCGCCCTCGATCAGCACGGCCACCCCGTCCAGCGCGGTCGCCGCCATCCGGCCCGCCTCGGCGAGGTTGGTCAGGTGCGTGCCCTTGACGACGTCCCAGTGCTTCTCCAGCGCCTGGATCGCCAGACCCTCGTTGGTCCCGATCAGATCGGCGATCGCCGCATGGGCGTCCGCGGCTCCGTCGTCGATGTCGTCGGCGAACTCCCGCATGGCCTGGGCCATGTCGCGGTAGTCGTCCTCGTCGACATTGGGCCAGCTGATGCCTATCAGGTCCAGGGCCGCATCCAGCTCGCTCGGCAGGACAACACCCACAGGGACCCCCGTTCGAAATTTACTTCGAAGAACTTAACTTTGAACGAATCATGGAACAAGTTGACCCTGCATCACATGACTGGATATGGAGCCCAGTTGGCGCAGACCTACCTTCCGGACGGGTGGCCGCCGGGGCACCAAAATCCGTCGCGCCCGTGCGGGGAAGCCGTTAGCCTCCGCGTGAGCGCGGAGGGCTGCGCGACCACGGGGGGAGCCGGGCATGGAGAACAACCGCATACGCACCGACCGTCTGGGTGTACTGCTGGACCAGTTCGACTGCGTCAGGGAGCGGGCGCAGGTACGGCTGGAGGGGCTCGGCGACGAGGAGTACCTGTGGGAGCCGGTGTCCGGCTGCTGGTCGATCCGGCGCCGGAGCGAGGCGGTGACCCCGCGGGCGTACGGTCCCGGTGAGTGGCTGCTCGACCAGGGTGCCCCGGACATCCCGGCGGGGGAGTACGCCGAGGTCGCCCGGCAGGCCGCCGACGGCATGAGCGTCGCCAAGATCGCCGAGGACTGGAGCGTGAGCGTCGAACGGGTCGAGGAGGTCCTCGCCCACACCGGCCCGGTGGAACCCGACGTCACGCCGGTCACGACCATCGCGTGGCGACTGGGCCACCTGCACTCCTGCTTCGCGGGCGAGTGGGAGTGGACCTTCGGTGAACGCCGTACGGATCCCAAGCAGTTGGTCGACTTCACGCCCTCGGCGGCTCTTGCCCTCGACCGGTTCTGGTCACTGCTCGACCGCTGGCGCGAGCACGTCGGCAAGGTGACGGAGGAACAGCTCGACACGGTCGGCTTCTCGCAGTATCCCTACGGCTCCGCCCCCGACGACCCGTTCATCGCCGTGCTGTGGGGCTCCAACCTGGAACTCATCCACCATATGGCGGAGATCTCGCTGCTGCGCGACTTGTGGCGGGCCCGGTTCAAGGCTGCCGGATAGCGGCCCGTGACGCCGCCACGTCCGTGTCCCAGCGCGCCGTATCGGCCGCGCACCGGTCGTTCCCGGATACGACGGTGTGCCGCAGGCTGTGGCCGTGAACGCGATCGCACGGGAGCCTGACAGCCAACGGGGAAAGTCTCGTGGATGTTCTGTGGACGAGTCGTTCCCGGATCGGTTGGCGCCGACCGCCCCCGCGACATCGCCGACCGAGTTTTGAGAGTCTGTCGATCGTCATCGTCAACGGCATCGACAATTGGGCGGCCATGAATCACAGCAGCCAGGAATGGGCCCCGCAGGCTCAGCAGCCGGGGCAGCCGCAGTACCCACCGCAGACCCCGACCCCGCACAGGCAGGGCCACGCCCCGGCGGAGACCCTCATCGAGGTCCCCAACAAGAGGCTGCACACGCACGACAAGGTCAAGCCGGGGGAGCAGACCGTCACCATCCGGCAGGCCGGCCCCGGCACGAACGGCGAACCGCTCGCGTACGTCCACGTCCCCCAGGACGCCCCGAAGGGCGGACGCAGTGCCCGGCCGCCGTTCACCGTGAGCGGCCCCGACGGCGAGCCGCTCAGCTCGGTGCGCTCCGTCGGCACCGGCGTCTACGAGGTCTACGGCGGTGACGGCGCCCCGATCGGCAGGATCACCCGGCGCGGCGGACGGACCCTGCCGTGGCCGCGGCGCGTGCACTGGAGTGTGCAACCCGCTCAGGGCGGCGAACCGCTGGTCGGTGAGGTCGGCACCCGCAAGGCGTGGGCGGTGTTCGTGCTGATCTCGCCGCTGTACTTCGTGTGTTGGGCGGTCATGGCCGCGCAGGGCGCGATCTGGCTGCTCCTCGGCGAGAAGGACGAGGCGAAGAAGGAGGCCGCCTGGGAGATGGAGCCCCCGACGTGGACGCGGTGGCGTCACTCGGGTGGGCCGGAAACCGTCATCGAGTACCAGACGGGCCGTAAGTACCGTCTCACCTCACCCCGGCTGGACCACCGGCTGGCATACGCGCAGGCCATCCTGCACGTCTGGGACCGTGCATAGCATGCGCATGCCACAAGTTGGCGACAGCGAACGCCGCCACGTAGGCCTGAAGTTGCTGCTCCGATAGTCTGACCGGCGATCACCGATCACGCTACGGGGAGGCACACGGCGATGGCGGACTTCCAGATCAATGTCGATCGTATGAAGACCCTGATCAACAGGTTGGACCAGGTGGACGACCGCATGCGCGGCGCCCAGGAGCGGCTGAACAAGGTCGGTCCCAAGGGTCTGGGCACGGACGGTCTCGACAACGCCTGCGACGGCTTCCAGGACGACTGGGGCGACGGCATCAAGCGGATCGCCGACGGCGCCAAGCAGCTCCACGAGGGCCTGCAGAAGACGCTCGAGGCGTACCAGACGACCGACCAGGATTTACAGAAGGGCTTCAGTCAGAAGTAGGCCGTACCACCGCTCCGACAACTCGTACACGCACACGCATACGCACACAACGGGGAGAAGACGATGGGGATGTTCGACGATGCCGGCTGGCCCGGGCTGACGTTCAACCCGGCCAAGGGCGACCTGCACACGATCGAGTCGCTGGCGTACGACGTCAAGACGGTCGGCGACGAGCTCGACGAGATGCGCGAGATGCTGGTGGGCATCGGCAAGACGGACGGGATCTGGGACGGCGAGGCCGCCAAGAAGTTCCAGGAGAAGGTCGGCGAACTGCCCAAGTACCTTCAGCAGGGCCATGAGTCGATGAACGCCTGCTCCAGGGCGCTCAAGGGCTGGCACGACGAACTCGAGACCATGCAGCGCCAGGCCAAGAACCTGGAGGAGCGCGCGGTCGAGGCCCGCAAGCGGCTCGACCAGAAGAACGACGACGTCGAACGGGTCAACGTCAAGATCGAGGGCGCGCAGTTCCAGCAGCTCACCGAGCAGCAGGCCAAGGCCCTCTCGGAGGAGGCCGACTCCGCCACGCGCGCGGCCCAGGACGCCGCGACCGACCTCAAGCTCCTCATCCAGAACGCCGAGGCGCTGCGCAAGTACTGGGAAGAACAGGCCGCGAAGGCCGAGAAGGCCATTCGCGAGGCCGCCAAGAACCGGCCGCCGGACATCAGCATCTGGGACAAGATCACGGGTGGCCTGAAGGGTGCCTGGGACGGGTTCAAGAACTTCCTGATCGACAACGCGGACCTGTTCTCCACGATCTCCGCCGCGCTCGCCGCCGCCGCCATCGTCGTCAACGTCATCCCGGTCGGCGGTCAGGTCGCCTCGGCCATCCTGGGCGCGGGTTCGGTGGCGTTCGCCGGCGCGGCGATGGCCGGACACTGGATGGGCGGCGCCCCGATGTGGAAGGTCGGTCTCGACGCGCTCGGTGTGATCCCCGGTGTCGGCGGCGCGGGCAAGGCGCTGTTCTCCGGAGGCAAGGCGCTCTTCACCGGAGCGCGGGAAGCCGGGGCGATCGCCTCCGGTGCCAGGACGATGATGAACCAGATCAAGAACCCCATGAGCACGAAGGTCATCAACTGGGGCCTCGGCAAGTTCGGCAAGGCCGTCGACCCGTCGCTCATCACCGGCGGCGTCAAGGGCTTCTCCACCGGCTTCGGCCTCGGCCACCTGCTCTCCGGCGGGGACGACGGCGGCAGCAGCCGGCCCGCGGTCTCGACCCAGCCGGCCCCGGCCACCGGCCAGCCCCGGCCCACCCCCGAGGTCACGACGATGCCGTGGCCGGCCTCGGGTGACAAGTTCCACCAGACCCTGGCGGCCTGAGCGTCATGACCGAACTCACCACCGCCGCCCCGGCCACGGAGGCGGAGAAGCCAGGGCTCCACGTGGGATGGGTGGTCCCACCGTTCTTCCACGAACTCCCCCTGGGGACGGACGACGTCGACGAGGCGGGCGAGCAGCTCTACGCGACGGTCCAGAAGGTCCTGCCGGGCGGCACGGACCAGGACCGGTTCCGTATGTTCGTCACCTACGCCGGCCTCCTCGACGACCTGCGGGACGCGGGAGCGGTGTACGCGGGCTTCTGCAACCTGGACTTCGACGGCCGCCCCAGCACCGCCACCGTCGCCGTGTACCGGATGCCGCTGCACGACATCACCGCCGAGGACGTGCTCTCCGAGGCCCTCACCGGCCTCCAGCGGGCCTACCCCGACGACGACGTCCGCATCAGCACCCTGCCCTCCGGCAAGGGCGACGCCCGGGCCGTCGTACGGATCGGCCAGGCCCCCTTCACCCTGGCCGCCGAGGCCTCTCCCACCGGCGAGCCCCTGGAAGTGCCGCGCGGACAGATACAGGTCTACATCCCGCTGCCCAACAACGCGGACCTGCTGGCGTTCGAACTCTCCACGCCGTGCATGGAGGACTGGGACTTCTACTCGGAGCTCTTCGCGACGATCGTGCGGACCCTGGACTGGGCGACGGAGGAGCAGGCCGCGATGGAGGCCGCGCTCTCCCAGGCCCAGCCGGTCCCGGACGTGACGCCCGAACCGGCCATGGTCCAGGAGCTCTACTCCTTCTCCAGCCGGGTCCTGGACGGCCTCGGTGTGCGGGGCAGGATGGACGAGGGCAACGCGGTGACCTCGGTGACCTGCGCCGACTGCTGGTCCAAGGGCCTGACAACGGTGTGCACGGCCCGCCATCGCTGGCAGATCGACGGCGTCCCGGACGAGCAACTCGCCGCCGCAGTCGGCCGGTTGGACGCGGTCTTCCAGGGTCAGGGCTGGCTCAAGCTGGCGGGGGCACCGGGGGAGAGCGTGTCCCTGGCCGCGGACAGCGGCTCGGGCCACCGCGTCAACGTCACACTGATCCATGGTCGGCAGCGGCTCGTCGTCGAGGTCGTCGCCCCGTGCACCCGCACGGTGCGCGGTCCGGGCGACTCCGTGTTCGGATAGCGGAGGCGGTTCCAGCATGAACGAGAACCCCGGCCACCTTCTGCCGATCGGCGCCCGCACGCTGTCGGCGGACCCCCGACTCGCCGCCGCCGTACGGGACTTCGGCAGCACGTACGGCTACGACTACTTCGACGACGAGACGGTCGGACAAACCCTCGCCGAACACGAGGCCTCCCTGCGCCGGGTCGCGCGCGGAGGGCTCGTCTGGGCCGGCTCCCTGGCGACCGCCGTCGGCATCGTCTGGCTGGTGTGGGCCGCCTCCCGCAAGCCGGACGACATGGCCGTCGCCGTGGCACCCCCGGCCGCCGTACTGGTCCTGGCGCTGGCCGCTTTCGTACTGGTCAACCTCCAGGGCAGGCGGCGGCTCCGCCACCCCTTCCTGGAGGGGTACCGGCATGTCCTCGCGGCGGCGCTGGCGCACGGCGCGCCCGTGACCTACGTGCCCGCGTGGCTGACGGGCCGCGGCGGTGGTCAACTCGACGTGGCCCCGCTGCCGTCGTACGCCGCGCCGGCCGGGGGGCTGTCCAGCGGTGCCCGGACCACCTCCGTCGTGCCGCCGCCCAAGCCGGCCGAGGTCGAGGAGTACGAGCGGATCGCCGACCACGGAGGCTGGCACGACGAGGCGGGCTGGATCCTCGTCGTCGCCGGAGCCGTCGGCGTGGGCTACGCCGTGGTCAAGGACCTGCCCGCGGCGTACGCGGCCGTACTGCTCGTCGGCCTCGGCATCTGGACGTGGGTGTCCGGCCACCGCCTCGGCAGACGCCAGAGGGAACTGTCCCGCCAGGCCCGCCTCTACCTCGACGAACTGACCAGCGCCCAGGCGGCCGGTGCGCCCGTACAGGAACTCTCCCCACCACTGCGCAAGCTCCTGGACACGCGGCTCTGACAGGCAGCACGCATACGGCGGTGGCGGCACCCTCCCCGGGCGCCGCCACCGCCGTACCCGCAACCGCTCAGCCCATCAACCGACCCGGGCCCCCGCCGCCTTGGCCCGCTCCCGCGCCTCGGCGCTGACACCGCGTTTGCGGGCCGACATCCGCTCGTCCACCGCCGTGCGCTGGGCCACTCCGAACAGCCGTCGCGGTCCTGGTACGGCGACGACGCCCAGGAAACGCGGGTCGCCCGCGAACCACACCTCGCCGACCTCGCCCGACCTGACCTTCCGGACCCAGAACGTGTAACCGCTGCCCAGGAAGCTGCCGTAGCCGAGGGAGACGGTCTTGTCCGGGAGTTCGGGGTCCGTGAAGGAGAAACGGGTGGTGCCGTTCTTCGCGATCGAGGCGGCCCCTGGCACCGACTGCCAGGGATAGACCCGCAGGACCCGGCGCAGTGACCGGATGCCCAGGAGTCTCGCCGTATTCAGCATGGCCAGGTAGATCAGCACGAACAGGGTCGGGAAGAGGACCCAGAGAGTCCACACAGGCGTCAGGAGCACCGCGTACAGCCAGGCCACGAAGGACCCGAGCGAGAGCAGGAAGCCACTGAGCCGGAACGCGGCCGTGAGGCGCCAGGCCCGCCGGGTCGCCTGGTCCTCGTAAGCCGTCTTCGTGAGGGGAACGTCCACTGCGTTTGACTCCATCGGGATCAGCCGAAGACCGCGCGCACGGACGCCTCGACCTCGGACTCGGGAATCCGGGCCCTGAACTCCTCGGGGAGCGGGTTGTCGAAGCTCACCATCTCCGCCATGGCACGGTGGATGTCACGGTAGTTCTCGCGAGCGTCGACAGCCGTCGTCGTCAGCGTGAGGACCGCGAGGTTCCGCCCGTCCGGGAAGGGCAGGTACGCGGTCGCCTCGTACAGGGAACGCTGCCGGGAGTCGGCCTCCGCCGGCAGCTGCACCAGTGACTCGGTGAACGCGCCGGGCCCGCAGGGCAGGTCCGCCACGGCGACCGGCAGCGCGTTCGTGCGCGCGGTCGCCGCCTGCGCCGCCGCCAGCTTCGGCGGGGTCCAGGTAATTTCGCGACGGGCGAGCATGACGACCGACTCCAGCATGGCGCCGTCGTCCCCCTCGTGGGCGCCGATGGCGAAGCTCACCACGCCTTCCCGCCGCATCTCCGAAGTGAGGGCCCTGGCCTGGGCGAGCTGCTCCAAGAAGCCGGCCTGCTGCTCCTGAGGGACCAGTTCGAGGAGCGACTCGACGGCCTCGACCACCCGCGCGCCCTCCGGAGAGGTCGGGTCGGCGAAGAGGTCGTGGAAGGGGACCTCCACATAGCCGGGCGCGAGCGCGAACCACAGGTCGCAGCCACGCTCCATGGCCGACTGGTCGATGGCGTACTCGAACTCGTCCGCGTCGTCGGTCATGAGTTCCACTCCTTCAGTGCGTCGCGCCGAACAGGATCTTCAGCGTCTTCAGGGCGGTGGCACCATGGCCGGCCCCGTCGAAACTGCCGGCCCGGACACCGTCCGCCCCGGTCGCCGCGTTCTCCGCGGCAGGGTTCTTGATCTCGTCCCACAGGTTCTTGGCCACGCCGTACGTCCCGGTGAGCGCTCCGGCGCCGGAGACCGAGACGTCGATGATCTTCGCCGCCGAGGACGGGTCTGCAGCGCCCTTCACCAGCCAGGTGGTCAACGGGTTCTCGGCGCCATGGATGCGCTGCGCGGCCAGCCAGGTCTTGTCGCCCGCACTGCTCAGCTTCTCGCCCAGGGTGAGTGCCTCCGCACCGGCGCTCGCCGACCGCGCGGCACCGTTGACCCCGCGTGCGACGGCGCCGACGCCCGGCACCATGCCGAGGGTGTCGCCGACCACGCCCACCGCGTTGCTCCAGAAGTCGGCGTCGAACTCCCCTTTGGTGAACCCGTCTTTGAGCGATGCGCGCACCACCGGATTGGACAACCGGCTGATCAGCGTCGCCGCGCTCGCCGCCGCCGCGACCAGCAGGAGGATGGGGCCGACCGGCACCGCGAAGAAGAGCGCCGCGAGGCCCGCGATGGCCGCGATCGTGCCGAGGATGTCGGTGAGGTTGTCGCCCACCCAGTCCATGGCCTTCTCGAACCAGTTCGGTTCCTCGGGCGCCAGCTTGTCCGTGGAGTCCCGCAGGACGCGCGCCTTGCCGCGGGCGTCCGTGCCGTGCTCCTCCTGAAGCTCCTGTGCCTTCCTGATGACGTCGTTGTAGGCGGTCCTGGCGTTGGTCACCGCTTCCCGCGCCTTGGTGAGCTCCTCGGTCGCCCGGTCCAGGCGCGCCTGCGCGTTCTTCAGCTCGGCGTCGTCCGTGAACGTCTTGCCCGCGAGCTTGAGATCGGGGTTCCCGGAGGCAGTCTTCTCCTGGCCCTCCGCGGTGTCGATCTTCCCCTTCGCGTCCTTCGCGTCGCCGTCGAGGGCCCGCGCCCGCTGCTGGTAGCCGTCGAGCGCCTGCTGCCAGTCGGCCAGCGCGGTGGCAGCCCTGGTGATGGAGGAGTGGGCGTTCTTCAGGTTCGTCGGCAGGGCCCCGTCGAGCTGCTCGCGGAAGGCGACCGCCGCGTCCCCCTCCCAGTCGCCGCCCGAACGCAGGTTCTCGATCATCTTGTGGGCGTCGGAGATGGTCTGCGCCGACTTCTGGAGCCGTGTCGTCAGCTCCGACACGACCGAGACGCTGCCGGGCGCCGGGTCGAAGCCCAGGGAGGGATACGAGTTCGCCGTCACTTCGCGCCTCCCTGTGCCGCCGCCTTGCGGAAGCCCTCTTCGAGAGCGTGGTCGACCTCGTCGTAGTTGGCCTTGCTCTGGCCCACACTGTCCGCGAACTTCCCGGTCAGCTCCGCGAGCTGCTCGGAGCCGTACTTCCAGTGCTCGTGGAACTCGGCACAGGCGGCGTCCAGCTCCTGGGTGCCGATGCCCTCCGCGGACACCTCCTGCATCCACTTGCGGACGTTGTCCAACTCGGCCTTCGCGTCCTCCAACGTCTTTCTGAAACGCCCCAGTTCGGCGGTGTCGGTCTTGAAAAAGTCCGTCACGATCTCTCTCCCCGTTCGACAGGTTTCTTCACAACAACACGGAGGGGCGGGCCCCAGACACGGCGGCCCGCCCCTCCACCGACCAGGCTCAGCTCTCCGGCAGGTATCCCGTCTGGACGAGCTGCCCGCTCGACCGGCGTGAGATGAACTGGCCGCGGCCCTGAGGCATCGGGGCGGCCTTGATGTTGTTGAACACCGGGCCCTCCGACGGATCGCCGGACAGCACGATGCCCTGCGCGCCGAGCTCCTTGATGCGGGTGAGGACCGGCTCGAAGGAGGAGCGCGAGGCACCCGACGTGGTGCGGGCCAGGATGATGCGCAGACCCAGGTCACGCGCGAACGGCAGGTACTCCAGGAGCACCGACATCGGGTTGCCCATCGACGAGGCGACGAGGTCGTAGTCGTCGATGAAGATGAACGCGTCCGGCTCGTTGTACCAGGAGCGGTTGCGCAGCTGGTCCGGCGTCACGTCCGGGCCCGGCATCCGGCGGCTCATCGAGCCGGCCAGCGACTCCATGACCTCCTGGAGCTGCGGACCCGAGGCGCAATACTTGTACATGTGGCTCTCGGGCATCTGGCCGAGCAGCGCGCGCCGGAAGTCCGAGACCACGAACAGCGCCTTGTTGGGCTGGTACCGCTCCGAGATCTGCTTGGCCATGAACCGCAGCAGCGAGGACTTGCCGGACTCGCTCTCGCCGTAGATGACGAACAGCGGGTCGGTCTCGAAGTCCACGAAGACCGGCGAGAGGGTGAGCTCGTCGACACCGACCGCGATACCGCGGCTGCCGAAGTCGCCGCCGCCGGGCAGCTCGGACGCGGGCAGCATCGTCGGCAGCATCCGCACCTTGGGGGCCGTAGGGCCCTGCCAGGCGCTGTTGACGCTCTGCACGAGGTTCGCCATGCCGTCGGCGAGGTCCTCCACCTGCGTCGACCCGTCGATCCGGGGCGTGGCGGCGAGGTAGTCCAGCTTGTCCGGGGACAGACCGCGGCCGGGCTTGCCCATCGGCACGTTCTCGGCCCGCTTGCGGTCGAACTCCGACTCCATCGCGTCACCGAGCCGCAGTTCGAGCCGGCTGAGGATCTGGTCGCGCAGCGCGGGCCGCATCTCGGTGTACCGGGTCGCGGTGATGATCAGGTGGATGCCGAAACCGAGACCACGGGTCGCGATGTCCGCGATGACCGGGTCGAGCATCTCGTAGTCGTTCTTGAACGTCGCCCAGCCGTCGATGATCAGGAAGACATCACCCCACTGCTGGTCGGGGTAGTGCCCCTGCGCCCGGCGGGAGCGGAAGGTGTTCATGGAGTCGATGCTCTTGGAGCGGAAGAACTCCTCACGGGCGCCCAGGATGCCGTGCACCTCCGCGACCGTACGACGCACCTTCTCCTGGTCCAGACGGGAGGCCGCGCCGCCCATGTGGGCCAGGTTCTCCAGCGCGAGCATGCCGCCACCGCCGAAGTCGAGGGCGTAGAACTGCACTTCGGCCGGGGTGTGGGTGAGCGCGAACGACGTGATCATGGTGCGCACGAGCGTCGACTTGCCGGACTGCGGACCGCCCACGATCAGCGCGTGACCGGCGCTGCCCGACAGGTCCGCGTACATCACGTCACGGCGCTGCTCGAAGGGCTTGTCGACCAGGCCGACCGGCACGGCCAGCTTGCTCTGCAGGTGGTATCCCTCGGCGTGCAGACCGCGCTCCGGGCTGATGTTGAGGGCCGGCAGCACCTGGTCGAGGCTGAACGGCTCGTCCAGCGGCGGCAGCCACACCTGGTGGGCGGGCGGACCCTGACCGTCCAGGCGGCTGACGATGACGTCGAGGACGGTGTCGGCGAGCGCGTCGTCGACCTGGGTGGTGCGGGTCTCCGGCTCCGGCTCGGTGAGGATGCGCACCGGCACCGGCGCCGCGGTGAACAGCACGGGGGAGCGGTCGATCCGCCCGCCGCCCTGCGCCATCGGCCCGTTCGGCCGGTAGGTGCCCGACACGTACGCGGCCTTGAACTGCACCATCGTCTCGGTGTCGTACTTGAGGATGCCCGCGCCGGGCACGTTCGGCAGGTGGTAGGCGTCGGGCACGCCGATCGCCGTACGGGACTCGGCCGCCGAGAAGGTGCGCAGACCGATGCGGTACGACAGGAAGGTGTCGAGGCCGCGCAGCTTGCCCTCCTCCAGACGCTGCGAGGCGAGCAGCATGTGCACACCCAGCGAACGGCCGATCCGGCCGATCTGGATGAACATCTCGATGAAGTCCGGCTTGGCGGCGAGGAGTTCGCTGAACTCGTCGATGATCAGGACGAGCGAGGGCAGCGGGTCGAGCGCGGCACCGGCGGCGCGCGCCTTCTCGTAGTCGGTGATGTTGGCGTAGTTGCCGGCCGTCCGCAGCAGCTCCTGGCGGCGGGTCAGCTCACCGGTGATGGAGTCGCGCATGCGGTCGACGAGGGTGAGTTCGTCGGCCAGGTTGGTGATGACCGCGGAGACGTGCGGCATGGCGCCCATGCCGGTGAAGGTGGCACCACCCTTGAAGTCCGCGAGGACGAAGTTGAGCGTCTCGGAGGAGTGGGTCACCGCGAGGCCGAGGACCAGGGTGCGCAGCAGCTCCGACTTTCCGGAACCGGTGGCGCCGACGCACAGGCCGTGCGGGCCCATGCCCTCCTGCGAGGCCTCCTTGAGGTCCAGCATGACCGGGTCGCCGCTCTCGCCGAGACCGATCGGCACCCGCAGCCGCTCGTGCAGTGTGCGCGGCCGCCAGGTGCGCGAGACGTCCACGCTCGCCGCGTCACCGATCTGCATGAGGTCGGTGAAGTCCAGGTTCGCCAGCAGCGGTTCGTCCGCGTCGGCGGCACCCAGACGCAGCGGCGCGAGCTGCCGGCCCAGCGACTCGGCCTGCGCCTGCGACAGCACGTCGGGGACACCGGTGAAGACACCCGTGCCCGCCTCCAGCTCCATGGCCTCGGGCCACACCCGCACCGACAACGAGCCGCGCGCCTCGTCGAGTTCACCGGGCACCACCTCGAGGATGGTCACGCCCTGCAGGCCCTCCGCCGAGGCGAGCACCGAGTCCGCGGGCACCCCGCCGCCGTCGAGGACGACGACCACGTGCGGCTGGTCGAGGACCGGCGAACCGTCCCGGCTCCAGCGGGGACGGCCCTCCAGCTGGTGGGCGATCATCTCCTCCAGCTCGCCGAGGTCGAAGCAGAGCAGACGGCGGCTGCCGGCACCGTCGGACTCCTTGTGCTGCATGTGCGGCAGCCACTTGGTCCACTCCCAGTCCACCGCCGCGCCCGGCGAGGCCACGACCGCGATCACCACGTCCTCGGGCGAGTGCAGCGAGGCCAACTGGCCGACCACGGACCGGGTCTGGCCGTAGACCGTCTCGGCGTCGCCGGAGATCGTCACGTGGTAGAAGGAGCGCAGCCCGATCGCCAGCGGGAGGTCGCCCAGCGTGCCGTAGCTCGCGATGAACTGCTGCATCGCGTGGGCGGTCAGCGGCTCCAGCTCGTCCACCGGCGCGGTGTCGGGGGCGACCAGCGGCGTCGCCAGCTGCTGCGGGCCGAGGCCGATGCGCACCTGCGCGAAGTCCGGGTCCGTGGACCGGCGTTCCCACAGCCGCGAGCCCTCGGCGACCAGCGCCCACAGCTGCTCGGGCGCCGGGTGCAGGTAGTACTGCGCGTCACGCTGCTTGTGCACCGTGCGCCGCACCTCACGGCGCTTCTGCGCCAGGTACTTGAGGTAGTCGCGGCGGGCCTCGGCCATCTGACCGGACGGTCCCTTGCGCGCCCGCACTATCTGGGCGACCAGCATGGCGACCGTGGACGCCATCATCATCATGCCCATGATCTTCATGAAGCCCTGGGCACCGGGCATGAAGAAGAACGCCGCCGACGACCCCATGCCCAGCATGGGCAGCAGATTCATCAGCAGGCTGTCGTCCTCGGTACGAGGGAGTTCGGGAGGGGACTCGAGCTTGACCTCCTCACTCGGCACCTCCGGCGGGTAAACCCGCGGCGGGCGCTTGACGATGACAACGCTCACCGATCCACCAGTCCTTCACGCAGTCGCAATGTCGAAACCGCCCCCGTCGTGACGGCCCCCGTAACGTTCGTCGACCCATGGGGCTCAGCCCACTCATGAGTCGGGCGTTGATCCTACTGTTCTGCGGGGCCGTTGAGCCGATAGGGGATGAGGAGATGCCGCAAGAGGACGGTAGGGTGACGCTCCAAACCAAGCGCGGAGCGGGAATCGCCCTGGCAAACCGCGACGAATCACCGAGTACTGGACTAGGGGGAACCGTCAGGTGAGTACGGTTTCAGCAACCGGATTCTGCCGGGTCACGGTGGCGGCACCGAACAGCCGGATCGATGTGGCACTTCCCGAGGACGTGCCGCTCTCTGACGTCTACCCGGAGATCCTGCGGCTGTCGGGACAGACTCCCGAAGAGGCCGCTCCCACCGGGTACAACCTCGTACGCAGGGACGGCTCCGTCCTCGACGACGGCCGCTCGCTCTCCGAACAGCAGATACGCGATGGCGAATTGCTGCTTCTGCGCCCGTTCGCGGACTCGCTGCCGCCCGCCGTCTTCGACGACGTCGTCGACGCCGTGGCCGCCGCCGTCGAGGCCGACCGGCGCAGCTGGAACGACGGCATGATGCGCGTCATCGGCCTGACCGCAGGCGCGCTGCTGCTGACCATGATGGCGCTGGCGCTGTGGTTCTCGGAGCCGCTGCGCCACGACATGAACGGTCTGCCGGGCGTCATCGCCGGCGTCACCGGCATCGTCCTGGTCGCCCTCGCGGCCGTACGCGCGCGGGTCTACGACGACCACCACGCGGCCGTGGCCCTCGGTATCGCCTCGCTGCCGCACCTGCTGGTGGGCGGCTCGGGCATCATGGGCCTCGACGCGGGTGAGGGGCCCGGACGGCTGCAGCTCCTCATCGCCTTCGCCGTGGTCCTCGTCGCCTCGGTGCTGCTGGTGCTGATGCTGCCCCAGAGCGACGCGCCCTTCATCGCCGTCGCGTTCGCCTCCGGCGTCGGCGTGCTCGCCACCTTCACCGCGATCGTCACCGAGGCCGAGCCGCGCGAGACCGCCGCCGTCACCGCCGTGGTCATGGTCGCCGTCATCGGCTTCCTGCCCGGCTGGTCCGCCCGCTTCTCCCGGCTGCCCATCGGCTTCCGCTCGCCCGACCAGATCGCCAAGCGCGGCCGCGCCGAGGACCAGCAGGAGCAGGAGCCGGTCGACTACCAGCTCATCACCGACCAGGCCCGCCGCGGTCACGAACTGCTGCTCGGCCTCGTCGGCGGCTGCGCGATCGGCGGTGTCGCCTCCGCCGGTGTGGTGCTCGGCTTCTCCACCAGCGGCTGGGCCCAGCTGCTGTCGCTGGCGGCCGGCCTGTCCCTGCTGATGCGGGCCCGGCTCTTCCTGTACACGTCCCAGGTCGTGACCCTGATGGTCTCGGGCGTCGTCACCGTCAGCCTGCTGGTGCTCGGCCTCGCCCTGAACCCGCCGACCGACGTCATCGAAGAGCTCGTCTACAACCACAACAGCGTTCCGCTGGACATCCGTACCGTCTGGCTCGCCGCCGCGGTCGCCCTGGGTGCCACGCTGCTGGTGGCCGTCGCCCTGATCGTGCCGCGCAAGGGCGTCACCCCGTTCTGGGGCCGGATGCTCGACCTGAGCGAGGGCGCGGTGCTCCTCTCCCTCGTCCCGCTCTGCCTCGCGGTCCTCGACCTGTACGCGGCGGCGCGCGGTATGACCAGCTGACGCTCCCGCACCCGTCACGGCGGCTGTCACCCACGTGGGTGGCAGCCGCCGCGTCATGAGTACGACGCCGGCGTGGGCCGGGGCACTGCCGCCGGGCTGATACCCTGGCTGATGGCCGTTTGTGTACGCACCCTCGGAGCTCACCGCTCTGGAGGCCGCGCCCAGCGGACCCCGCCTCCCGAGTAACGGAAGCTCCCCTGAGAAGTGGACCAGGGGCACTCGGTGGCTACCCAAGAGACTACGAGGAGTACGCGTGTCGCTCGACGCCGCTACGAAGAAGCAGATCATCACCGAGTTCGGCCAGAAGGAGGGCGACACCGGCTCCCCCGAGGTCCAGGTCGCGATGCTCTCGCGCCGGATCTCGGACCTGACCGAGCACCTCAAGACCCACAAGCACGACCACCACTCCCGTCGTGGTCTGCTGATCCTGGTCGGTCAGCGCCGTCGCCTTCTCCAGTACCTGGCGAAGAAGGACATCCAGCGCTTCCGTGCGCTGGTCGACCGCCTCGGCATCCGCCGCGGTGCGGCGGGCGCCAAGTAGAACGCCGTGGGGGAGCGGTTCCCGAAACGATCGGGGGCCGCTCCCTTTGCCGTACGTGCGCACCGTACGTACGGAAACGTGCGCAGTGTCACACCCACTTTGTAGTGTGGTAGCACAACGCAGTATCACGAGGAGAAGTGCACCTCGCCGCCGCCGGTCCTCGGTAGTGGCCCCCGGGCCTTGCAAACCCGGGTGCTTCGATCGAAGACCGGCCCGCACCAGATGGAGCGCTTCTCCGCGCACGTCCCCCCGCCACACGGGCGGATCGGGACAAAAGACGAACGCAGACGAAAAGTAACGGAGAAACCAATAGTGGAGAACGAGACCCACTACGCCGAGGCCGTCATCGACAACGGCACCTTCGGCACCCGCACCATCCGCTTCGAGACGGGCCGCCTGGCCAAGCAGGCCGCCGGCTCCGCCGTGGCGTACCTGGACGACGACACCATGGTGCTGTCGGCCACCACCGCCTCCAAGAACCCCAAGGACCAGCTCGACTTCTTCCCCCTGACGGTGGACGTCGAGGAGCGGATGTACGCCGCCGGCAAGATCCCCGGCAGCTTCTTCCGCCGTGAGGGCCGTCCCTCCGAGGACGCCATCCTCACCTGCCGGCTGATCGACCGCCCGCTGCGCCCCTCCTTCAAGAAGGGCCTGCGCAACGAGATCCAGGTCGTCGCCACGATCATGGCGCTCAACCCCGACCACCTGTACGACGTCGTGGCGATCAACGCCGCCTCCGCGTCCACCCAGCTGGCCGGCCTGCCCTTCTCCGGCCCGATCGGCGGCGTCCGCGTCGCGCTGATCAACGGCCAGTGGGTGGCCTTCCCGACGCACTCCGAGCTCGAGGACGCCGTCTTCGACATGGTCGTCGCGGGCCGCACCCTGGAGGACGGCGACGTCGCGATCATGATGGTCGAGGCCGAGGCCACCGAGAAGACCATCCAGCTGGTCAAGGGCGGCGCCGAGGCCCCGACCGAGGACGTCGTCGCCGCCGGTCTGGAAGCCGCGAAGCCCTTCATCAAGGTGCTCTGCAAGGCCCAGGCCGACCTCGCCTCGAAGGCCGCCAAGCCCACCGGCGAGTTCCCGATCTTCCTCGACTACCAGGACGACGTCCTGGAGGCGCTGGCCGCCGCCGTCAAGCCGGAGCTCGCCTCCGCGCTGACCATCGCCGGCAAGCAGGAGCGCGAGGCCGAGCTGGACCGCGTCAAGGGTCTGGCCGCCGAGAAGCTGCTCCCGGAGTTCGAGGGCCGCGAGAAGGAGATCTCCGCCGCGTACCGCTCGCTCACCAAGCAGCTGGTCCGCGAGCGCGTGATCAAGGAGAAGACGCGCATCGACGGGCGTGGGCTGACGGACATCCGTACGCTCGCCGCCGAGGTCGAGGCCATCCCGCGCGTGCACGGTTCCGCGCTGTTCGAGCGTGGCGAGACCCAGATCCTGGGCGTCACCACCCTCAACATGCTCCGCATGGAGCAGCAGCTGGACACCCTCTCCCCGGTGACCCGCAAGCGCTACATGCACAACTACAACTTCCCGCCGTACTCCGTCGGCGAGACCGGCCGTGTCGGCTCCCCGAAGCGCCGCGAGATCGGCCACGGAGCGCTCGCCGAGCGCGCCATCGTGCCGGTCCTGCCGACGCGCGAGGAGTTCCCCTACGCGATCCGTCAGGTGTCCGAGGCCCTCGGCTCCAACGGCTCGACGTCCATGGGCTCGGTCTGCGCCTCCACCATGTCGCTGCTGAACGCCGGTGTGCCGCTGAAGGCCCCCGTCGCCGGTATCGCCATGGGCCTGATCTCCCAGGAGATCAACGGCGAGACGCACTACGTCGCCCTCACCGACATCCTCGGTGCGGAGGACGCCTTCGGCGACATGGACTTCAAGGTCGCCGGCACCAAGGAGTTCGTCACCGCCCTCCAGCTCGACACCAAGCTGGACGGCATCCCCGCCTCCGTCCTGGCCGCCGCTCTCAAGCAGGCCCGTGACGCCCGCCTCCACATCCTCGACGTGATGATGGAAGCGATCGACACGCCGGACGAGATGTCCCCGAACGCCCCGCGGATCATCACCGTCAAGATCCCCGTGGACAAGATCGGTGAGGTCATCGGCCCCAAGGGCAAGATGATCAACCAGATCCAGGAGGACACCGGCGCCGAGATCACGATCGAGGACGACGGCACCATCTACATCGGTGCCCAGGTCGGCTCGCAGGCCGAAGCCGCCCGCGCCACGATCAACCAGATCGCCAACCCGACCATGCCGGAGGTCGGCGAGCGCTACCTGGGTACGGTCGTCAAGACCACCACCTTCGGTGCGTTCGTCTCGCTGCTCCCCGGCAAGGACGGTCTGCTGCACATCTCGCAGATCCGCAAGCTGGCCGGCGGCAAGCGCGTCGAGAACGTCGAGGACGTGCTCGGCGTGGGCGCCAAGGTCCAGGTCGAGATCGCCGAGATCGACTCCCGCGGCAAGCTCTCCCTGATCCCCGTGATCGAGGGCGAGGCTGAGTCCAATAGCGGCTCCGCCGCGGGCTCCTCGGACGAGAAGAAGGACGACGCCGACCAGTGACGTCCCGTAGCTCCAAGGCGACGGCCCGCACCTCTTCGGAGGCGCGGGCCGTCGCCCGTACCCAAACCCTGATCAAGGGCGAGAACGGCATCGGCACCGTCCGCAAGACCACCCTCCCCGGTGGCCTGCGCATCGTCACCGAGACCCTCCCCTCGGTCCGCTCCGCGACCTTCGGCATCTGGGCGCACGTCGGCTCCCGCGACGAGACGCCGTCACTGAACGGCGCCACGCACTACCTGGAGCACCTCCTCTTCAAGGGCACCGCGAAGCGCAGCGCCCTGGACATCTCCTCCGCCATCGACGCGGTCGGCGGCGAGATGAACGCGTTCACGGCGAAGGAGTACACGTGCTACTACGCGCGCGTGCTCGACGCCGACCTGCCGCTCGCCATCGACGTGGTCTGTGACATGCTCACGGGCTCCCTCATCCTCGAAGAGGACGTCAACGTCGAGCGGGGCGCGATCCTCGAGGAGATCGCGATGACCGAGGACGACCCGGGCGACTGTGTGCACGACCTGTTCGCGCACACCATGTTCGGCGACAACCCTCTCGGCCGCCCGGTCCTCGGCACGGTCGACACCGTCAACGCCCTGACCGCCGACCGCATCCGCCGCTTCTACAAGAAGCACTACGACCCGACGCACCTCGTGGTCGCGGCCGCGGGCAACGTCGACCACGACAAGGTCGTACGACAGGTCCGCGCCGCCTTCGAGAAGTCCGGCGCCCTCAAGAGCCCCGACGCCACGCCCATCGCGCCCCGCGACGGCAGGCGCGCCCTGCGCACCGCGGGCCGCGTCGAGCTGATCGGCCGCAAGACCGAGCAGGCCCACGTCGTCCTCGGCATGCCCGGCCTCGCCCGCACCGACGAGCGCCGCTGGGCCCTCGGCGTGCTGAACACCGCGCTCGGCGGCGGCATGTCGTCCCGCCTCTTCCAGGAGGTCAGGGAGAAGCGCGGACTGGCGTACAGCGTCTACTCGTACACCTCCGGCTTCGCCGACTGCGGCCTGTTCGGCGTGTACGCCGGCTGCCGGCCCTCGCAGGTCCACGACGTACTGAAGATCTGCCGCGACGAACTCGACCAGGTCGCCGAACACGGCCTCTCGGACGACGAGATCGGCCGCGCCATCGGCCAGTTGAGGGGCTCCACGGTCCTGGGCCTGGAGGACACCGGCGCGCTGATGAACCGCATCGGCAAGAGCGAGCTGTGCTGGGGCGAGCAGATGTCCGTCGACGACATGCTGACCCGCATCGCGTCGGTCACCCCGGACGACGTGCGCGCGGTCGCCCGCGAGATCCTGGGACGGCGCCCGTCGCTGTCGGTCATCGGCCCGCTGAAGGACAAGCAGGCGGCCCGACTGCACGAGGCCGTGGCCTGATCCCCGTTCGTTTCGGCTGTTTCGGTTTTTCGGCTGTTTCGGTTAAGGAAGCAAGAAGATGAGCAAGCTGCGCGTGGCGGTCCTCGGAGCGAAGGGCCGCATCGGCGCCGAGGCGGTCAAGGCCGTCGAAGCCGCCGAGGACATGGAGCTGGTGGCCGCCCTGGGCCGGGGCGACAAGCTGGAGACCCTGGCCGAGTCCGGCGCCCAGGTCGCCGTCGAACTGACCACGCCGGCCTCGGTGATGGACAACCTCGAGTACTGCGTCGGCCACGGCATCCACGCCGTCGTCGGTACGACGGGCTGGACCGACGAGCGCCTCGCGCAGCTGAACGGCTGGCTCGCCAGGTCCCCGGAGACGGGCGTGCTCATCGCTCCCAACTTCTCCATCGGCGCCGTCCTCACCATGAAGTTCGCGCAGATCGCCGCGCCGTACTTCGAGTCCGTCGAGGTCGTCGAGCTGCACCACCCCAAGAAGGTCGACGCCCCGTCCGGCACCGCCACCCGCACGGCCCAGCTCATCGCCGAGGCCCGGCGCGCGGCGGGCACGGCCCCGGCACCGGACGCCACCGAGACGGCCCTGGAGGGGGCACGCGGCGCGGACGTCGACGGGATCCCCGTCCACGCCGTCCGCCTGCGCGGCCTCCTCGCCCACCAGGAGGTCCTGCTCGGCGGCGAGGGCGAGACCCTGACGGTCCGCCACGACTCCCTCCACCACAGCAGCTTCATGCCGGGCATCCTGCTCGGCGCGCGCCGAGTGGTCACGACCCCGGGCCTGACCTTCGGCCTGGAGAACTTCCTGGACCTGGGCTGATGCGCGCCAAGCTGTCCTACGCCGTCACGGCCGCCGTTCTCGTCTTCTATTTCGTCCTGGTCGGCAGCCGCGGCGTCATGCTGATCCAGTCCGGCACCCTCGTCACGGTCACGTTCGGCGTAGCCGTGCTGGTCCTGCCGGTGATCGGCCTGTGGTTCCTGTGGAAGAGCACCCAGTTCGTCCGCCGGGCCAACGCGCTCGCCGCCGAGCTCGACGCCGAAGGCGGCCTGCCCGTCGACGAGCTCAAGCGCACACCCGGCGGCCGGATCGACCGCGACTCGGCCGACGAGGTCTTCGCCAAGCGCAGGGCCGAGACCGAGGCGGCTCCCGACGACTGGCGCAGCTGGTTCCGCCTCGCCGTGGCCTATCACGACGCCCGCGACACCCCACGGGCCCGCAAAGCCATGCAGCGCGCGATAGCACTGCACGACGGCAGGCCCGTCCAGCAGCTCTGAGGTCCCGGCACGTCGAAGGGGGCCGGTCCTGATGCGGACCGGCCCCCTTCTTCGTGTCCACCCGCCCGGGTCAGCCCCGGGCGTGCTCCGCCGCCCAGGCCTCCACCGCGTCCGCGGCCCGGTCGAACGCCTGGCCGCGCGCGAGGAAGTCCGCGTTGTGCGTGGTCAGCAGCGGCGGCAGATCCTCCGGCCCCCGCCCCTGCCGTACGAGGGTCAGGGCCTGCCCCTGCACCGTGCGCGGCAGTCCGAGCCAGCGCACCGGCTGCTGAGCCGTCCGCACGGCCACGACCTGCTCCCAGGACACCGTACGAGTGAACAGGAAGCCCACCCGTCGCACTCCGCGGGCACTCACCCACACGCCCATGCGCAGCAGCCGCAGCGCGCCCATGATGACGAGCACCGCGATGCCGAGCACCACCGCGGCCTCGGTCGGTGAGTCGGTCAGCGCGATGATCACCGCGGCGAACAACACGTACGAGGCGAGCAGGAGAAGAAGCGCCGCCACGCCCACCCGCCACGGACCGGGCCGGTAGGGGCGCCGCCAGCGGTCACGGTTGTCGAACGGCAGCGCGGCGTCGTCCGGCGCCTCGAATACGCGGTCGGCCGTCAGGAAGGGCAGGGGCACGGCGGGTCCTCACTCGATCCAAGCGGTGGGCTGTGCCCGGTGAGGTTATCCGCCGGTGTCCCCACGGGCCACCTGCGGGGGCCCGTCCGAGTCAGTGTCCCTGGGAGGCCTGGGACTGCTGTGTCTGCGCGGGGGCCTGATCCTGTGACAGTGCCGGCATCCCGAGAACCAGAGAGCCCACGAGCCCGGCCACGATGGTGACTCCCATCAGCCAGCGCCCGGCCATCTCACCGGCGGACACCCGCTCACGGGGCGGAGGAGCGACATTGCTGCGGAACCTGTCGGCTTCGGCGAGAAAGGCGAACGGAACGGGTTCGCGCCGACGCAACAGCATGGGGGTACTTCTCCCTTCGGGGATCGAACGAATCGCTGCTGTCTGGACAGACGAGTGGTATCCGCAAAAGGTGCCCGTTTTCACCGACTTAACTCGGTCACGCCAGTGAAAGTCCCGTTTGGGGCGCCGTAGAGTGGCGTCGCCATACGACGAGCTGGGAAGGACCCCCCGAACCGTGAGCCCCACCCCCGACGACGATTTCAAGATCGAGCTGCGCGACGACGTCACCGTCGAACTGGTCAAGCACAGCGCGGCCGACTCCGACGTGCTGTTCGCCGCCCGGGTGTCGACCGTCGGAGAGCAGTCCCTGGACGAGCTGAACAAGGACCCGGAGCGCTCCAAAGGGCTGATCAACTACCTCATGCGGGACCGGCACGGCAGCCCGTTCGAGCACAACTCCATGACCTTCTTCATCAGCGCCCCGATCCTCGTCTTCCGCGAGTTCATGCGGCACCGCGTGGGCTGGTCGTACAACGAGGAGTCCGGCCGCTACCGGGAGCTCCAGCCCGTCTTCTACGTCCCCGGCCCCGACCGCAAGCTCGTCCAGCAGGGTCGCCCCGGCAAGTACGTCTTCGTGGCGGGCACCCCCGAGCAGCACGCGTCCGTCGGAAGCGCCATGGAGGAGTCGTACCGCCAGGCGTACCGCGCCTACCAGGAGATGCTCGCGCAGGGCGTCGCCCGCGAGATCGCCCGTTCGGTCCTGCCCGTCGGCCTGTTCTCCTCGATGTACGCCACCTGCAACGCCCGCTCGCTCATGCACTTCCTCGGTCTGCGCACCCAGCACGAACAGGCGAAGGTGCCGTCCTTCCCGCAGCGGGAGATCGAGATGGTCGGCGAGAAGATGGAGGCGGAGTGGGCCAAGCTCATGCCGCTCACCTACGCCGCCTTCAATGCGAACGGGCGTGTGGCGCCATAACGGGCTCCTGCGTACCCGCGGGGCACAGATGTACGGGCCCATCGCGCGAAGTGTCCGTATTGCGGCATTTGGAGAAGTTCATCTAGCCTGATCAAACGGACCCGGCACTGCTTGAACCCCCGAGCAGGCAGTGCCGGGCTCCGCATTTGTCCTGACTTTTCCCGTCCCCCCTAGGGCAGACCCCGCCTTGAGCAACGAGTAGCGTGTTCCCCATGGCTCCGACCTCCACTCCGCAGACCCCCTTCGGGCGGGTCCTCACCGCCATGGTCACGCCCTTCACGGCGGACGGCGCACTCGACCTCGACGGCGCACAGCGGCTCGCCACCCACCTGGTGGACGCAGGCAACGACGGCCTGATCATCAACGGCACCACCGGCGAGTCCCCCACCACCAGTGACGCGGAGAAATCGGACCTGGTACGAGCCGTACTGGAGGCGGTCGGCGACCGCGCCCACGTCGTCGCCGGCGTCGGCACCAACGACACCCACCACAGCATCGAGCTGGCCCGGGCCGCCGAAGAGGTGGGCGCACACGGCCTCCTGATCGTGACGCCGTACTACAACAAGCCCCCGCAGGAGGGCCTGTACCGGCACTTCAAGGCCGTCGCCGACGCCGCCGAGCTGCCCGTCATGCTCTACGACATCCCGGGCCGCAGCGGTGTCCCGATCAGCACCGAGACACTGGTCCGGCTCGCCGAGCACCCGCGGATCGTCGCCAACAAGGACGCCAAGGGCGACCTGGGCCGCGCCAGCTGGGCCATCGCCCGCTCCGGCCTCGCCTGGTACTCCGGCGACGACATGCTGAACCTGCCGCTGCTCTCCGTGGGCGCGGTCGGCTTCGTCTCGGTCGTCGGCCACGTCGTCACCCCGGACCTGCGCGCCCTGGTCGAGGCGTTCACCTCGGGTGACGTACAGAAGGCCGCCGAGATCCACCAGAAGCTGCTTCCCGTCTACACGGGTATGTTCCGCACCCAGGGCGTGATGACGACCAAGGCGGCGCTCAGCCTCCAGGGGCTCCCCGCGGGGCCCCTGCGCGCCCCCATGGTCGAGCTCTCGCCCGAAGAGATCGAGCAGCTCAAGATCGATCTTGCCGCCGGCGGGGTACAGCTCTAGCACCAGACTTCGCGCGCCCGGCGCGCAACCAGACTCAACAACTGAATAGGCGGGCCACCGGTGCCCGCACCACAACGACAACTGCTACACGCACGAACGTCACGCGCGCCACGTGCCCCACCGGTACGTGGCGTGCGTGGTTGAGGAGAGTCTTTTGAGTCATCCGCATCCTGAACTGGCCCCGCCCCCGCCGCTTCCCGAGGGCGGCCTGCGGGTCACCCCACTCGGCGGTCTCGGCGAGATCGGCCGAAACATGACGGTCTTCGAGTACGGCGGCCGTCTGCTGATCGTCGACTGCGGGGTGCTGTTCCCGGAGGAGGAACAGCCCGGCATCGACCTGATCCTGCCGGACTTCTCGTCCATCAGGGACCGCCTCGACGACATCGAGGGCATCGTCCTCACCCATGGTCACGAGGACCACATCGGTGCTGTCCCCTATCTCCTCCGGGAGAAGCCGGACATCCCCCTGATCGGCTCCAAGCTGACCCTGGCATTCATCGAGGCCAAGCTCCAGGAGCACCGGATCCGCCCGTACACCCTTGAGGTGGCGGAGGGACACCGCGAGCGCATCGGGCCCTTCGACTGCGAGTTCATCGCCGTCAACCACTCGATCCCGGACGCCCTCGCCGTCGCCATCCGCACGCCGGCGGGCATGGTCGTCCACACGGGCGACTTCAAGATGGACCAGCTCCCGCTGGACGGCCGTCTCACGGACCTGCACGCGTTCGCACGTCTGAGCGAGGAAGGCATCGACCTCCTTCTCTCCGACTCCACGAACGCCGAGGTCCCCGGTTTCGTGGCACCCGAGCGGGACATCTCCAATGTCCTGCGCACGGTCTTCGGGAACGCACGCAAGCGGATCATCGTGGCCAGCTTCGCCAGCCACATCCACCGCATCCAGCAGATCCTGGACACGGCGCACGAGTACGGCCGCCGGGTCGCCTTCGTGGGTCGCTCGATGGTCCGCAACATGGGTATCGCGCGGGACCTGGGCTACCTGAAGGTCCCGCCGGGCCTGGTGGTGGACGTCAAGACCCTGGACGACCTCCCCGACCACGAGGTGGTCCTGGTCTGCACAGGCTCCCAGGGCGAACCGATGGCAGCCCTGTCCCGCATGGCGAACCGCGACCACCAGATCCGGATCGTCCAGGGCGACACGGTCATCCTCGCGTCCTCGCTGATCCCGGGGAACGAGAACGCGGTCTACCGGGTCATCAACGGCCTGACCCGCTGGGGCGCCCACGTCGTCCACAAGGGCAACGCCAAGGTGCACGTCTCGGGCCACGCGTCCGCGGGCGAGCTCCTGTACTTCTACAACATCTGCAAGCCGAAGAACCTGATGCCGGTCCACGGCGAATGGCGCCACCTGCGCGCCAACGCCGAGCTTGGCGCCCTGACCGGCGTCCCGCACGACCGCATCGTCATCGCCGAGGACGGTGTGGTCGTCGACCTCGTCGAGGGCAAGGCGAAGATCGCGGGCAAGGTCCAGGCGGGTTACGTCTACGTCGACGGCCTCTCGGTCGGCGATGTCGGCGAGCCGGCTCTCAAGGACCGCAAGATCCTCGGCGACGAGGGCATCATCTCGGTCTTCCTGGTCGTCGACTCGTCCACCGGGAAGATCACGGGCGGCCCGCACATCCAGGCGCGCGGCTCCGGCATCGAGGACTCGGCCTTCGCCGACGTGATCCCGAGGGTCACCGAGGTGCTCGAGCGTTCGGCGCAGGACGGCGTGGTCGAACCCCACCAGCTGCAACAGCTGGTGCGGCGGACCCTGGGCAAGTGGGTCTCCGACACGTATCGCCGCAGGCCGATGATCCTCCCTGTGGTGGTGGAGGTCTGACGGACCGTCGGACACTCGTCCGAGTGAACCAGGAGCGGGGGGGGGGGGGGGGGGCCGGGGCGCCCCCCCCCCCCCCGCGCGCGGTTCACTGGCCGGCGGGTCCGACACGAGCGGAGGTTCTGGGTGGGGGGGGCCGCGCGGGGGGGGGTAGGGCCGGA
>NZ_JBICWQ010000010.1:0-107004 GCF_043199815.1 Streptomyces sp. NPDC048523
CTGGGCAGTGAGGACGACCCGGAGAGTGCTGTGTCCCGGCAGCTTGCTTTCTGGAAGGACACGCTCGACGGTCTTCCGGAAGAGATCTCCCTGCCTGTGGACCGGGTTCGGCCGTTGGAGCCGAGTCATCGCGGTGGTGCGGTGTCGTTGGTGGTGGGTGCTGGTGTTCACCGTGGTTTGCGTGGTCTGGCCCGTGAGGGTGGGGCGAGCATGTTCATGGTGGTGCAGTCGGCGGTGGCGGCTCTGTTGAGCCGGCTTGGGGCGGGGAGTGATGTTCCCATTGGTGCTCCGGTCGCGGGGCGTACTGATGATGCGTTGGAGGATCTGGTCGGGTTCTTCGTGAACACGCTGGTCCTGCGGACGGATACGAGTGGTGATCCGACGTTCCGTGAGTTGCTGGGGCGGGTGCGGGCGGCGGATCTGGCTGCTTATGAGAATCAGGACCTGCCGTTCGAGCGGTTGGTGGAGGTTCTCAATCCGGCGCGTTCGTTGGCGCGTAATCCGTTGTTCCAGGTGATGGTGGCGCTGCAGAACTTGGAGCGGCCGGTCGCGGAGTTCGCGGGTCTGCGGGTGCGTGGTGGTGATGCGGGCCAGGTGACGGCGAAGTTCGATCTGTCGTTCCATGTCGCGGAGCGTTTTGGTGCCGATGGTGGGGCGGCGGGTCTTGAGGGGGTCGTGGAGTATTCCGAGGACCTGTTCGACCGGTCCACGGTGGAGTCGTTGGTCGGTCGTCTGGTGCGGTTGCTCGAGGCGGTGGTCGCCGATGCCGACCGGCCGTTGACGGGTCTGGACATCCTCGACCCGGCCGAACGCCACCAGCTCCTCACCACCTGGAACGACACCGCCCGGGAGGTGTCCGCCGATACGCTCCCCGTTCTCTTCGAGGCACAGGCGGCCCGAACCCCGGACCACCCTGCGGTCGTGTTCGGCGACACCACCCTGTCGTACGCAGACTTCAACACCGCCGTGAACCGTCTCGCCCGGCTCCTGGTCGCCCGCGGAGCCGGTCCCGAGCAGATCGTCGCCCTCGCGCTGCCGCGCTCCGCGGAGCTCGTGATCGCGATGTACGCCGTGACGAAGACGGGAGCCGCCTACCTGCCCGTCGATCCGCAGCAGCCCGTCGGCCGCACCTTGGCTCTGCTCGAGGAGACGGGGGCCGTGCTGGCGATCGCCGACCGGAGCCTGGCAGACACCCTGTCCGGCGGGGGACCGACCCCGTGGCTGGTTCTCGAAGCCCAGGACGTACGGCAGGAGTTGGCCGCACAGGCAGCGACGGACCTGACCGACGAGGAGCGCACCGCGCCACTGCTGGCCCAGCACCCGGCCTACGTGATCTACACCTCCGGCTCCACCGGTCGGCCCAAGGGCGTCGTGATCTCGCACGAAGCCATCGTCAACCGGCTCCGCTGGATGCAGAACGCGTATCCGCAGGGCCCGCACGACCGTGTCCTGCAGAAGACGCCGGCGGGTTTCGACGTCTCCGTCTGGGAGTTCTTCTGGCCGCTCCAGGTCGGCGCGACCCTCGTGGTCGCCGAGCCGGACGGGCACAGGGACCCCGCTTATCTCGCCGATCTCATCCAGACTCGGCGGATCACCACGGCGCACTTCGTGCCGTCCATGCTGAACGCCTTCCTCGCGCACGAGGCCGCGGCGCGGTGCGACACCCTGCGCACCGTCTTCAGTAGCGGCGAGGCGCTCGCCCCGGAGACGGCCGAGGCGTTCCGTTCCCGGCTCGGGGCCAGGCTGCACAACCTGTACGGCCCTACGGAGACGGCAGTCGACGTCACACGCTGGGAGCACCGGGCCGAGCCGGGGGCCACACGGGTACCCATAGGCGCACCCGTCCTCAACACCCGCGCCTACGTCCTCGACGAGGGCCTCGGCCCGGTTCCCGTAGGCGCCGCGGGGGAGCTGTACATAGCCGGCACCCAGCTGGCTCGTGGGTATGTGGGTCGGCCGGGGTTGACGGCGGAGCGGTTTGTGGCTGATCCGTTCGGTGGTGGTGGTGTCCGGATGTACCGGACGGGTGATGTGGTGCGGTGGCGTGCGGACGGGAATCTGGAGTTCCTGGGTCGTGCGGATGATCAGGTGAAGGTGCGTGGTTACCGGATCGAGCCGGGCGAGATCGAATCGGCGCTGCTGTCCTGCCCGGGTGTCGCCCAGGCTGTCGTGGTGGTGCGTGAGGACCGGCCCGGAGACCAGCAGATCGTCGCCTACGTCACCGGCACGGGCTCCGCACTCGACGGCGAGGGCCTGCGGACGGCCGTCGCGGAGGTGCTGCCCGAATACATGACGCCTGCCGTCGTCGTGCCCCTGCCCGAACTGCCCCTCTCCGCCAGCGGGAAGCTGGACCGCAAGGCGCTTCCCGCCCCGCAGCGGCAGACCTCGGCGTCCCGCGCACCGGCCGGCCGCCGGGAAGAGGTGCTGTGCGCCTTGTTCGCCGAGGTTCTGGGCCTGCCCCGGGTCGGCGTCGACGAAGGCTTCTTCGCCCTCGGCGGCGACAGCATCCTCGCCATCCAGCTGGTGAGCCGGGCCCGCAGCGCCGGCGTGGTCATATCCCCGAGAGACGTCTTCCGGCACCAGAACGTCGCCCAGCTCGCCCTGTTCGCCACCGACGAGCACGAACACGACCGGGTGCGGGACACGGAAGACCCCACCGAGACAGGCGGGCAGGCGTTCCCCACCCCGATCACGGAGTGGCTGCGGGAGACCGGGGGACCGGTGGCGGGTTTCAACCAGTCGACCCTGCTGACGGTCCCCGCGGCACCCGGCGAGGACGTCTGGCTGACCGCCCTGCGGGCGGTCGCCGACCGGCACGAAGTGCTGCGTGCCCGGCTGCACCGCTCCGTCGGGGACTGGCGCCTGGACATCGCTCCTGCCGACGCCGTGGACGTCCGGTCCTGGCTCAGCCGGGTGGACATCGCCTCCGTGCCCCCGGCGGACCTGGACCGCGTCGTACGCGACGCGGCCGTCACCGCAGTCGGCCGGCTGGACCCCGACGCCGGGATCATGACGCAGGTGGTGTGGTTCGACGCCGGTGCCGAGGCGCTGGGCCGGCTGCTCTGGATCGTGCACCACCTGGCCGTGGACGTGGTGTCCTGGCGGATCCTGGTACCGGACCTGCGGGCCGCGTTCGAGGCGGCGTCCGCCGGCGAACCGGCGCGGCCGGCTCCTGTCGGCACCTCGTTCCGGCGCTGGTCGCAGGAGCTGCGGGAGGAGGCCCACCATGCCACCCGCACCGCGGAACTCGACCGGTGGACGGCGCTGCTGGCGCCCGGCGAGCTGCCGCTCGGCACCGCACCCGACCCCGCGCGCGACACCTACGACACCGCCGTGACCTTCACCCTGGAGCTCCCGGAGGAGGAGACCGCCCGGCTGCTGTCGGCCGTGCCGGTGGCCTTCCGCGCCGGCATCGACGAGGCCCTGTTGGCCACCCTCGCACTGGCCGTCGCCGAATGGCGAGACCGCCGCGGCCACGGCCGGGGCACCGCCGTCCTCGTGGACGTCGAAGGCCACGGCCGCGAGGACGTCGTACCGGGCGCGGACGTCTCCCGGACCGTCGGGTGGTTCACCAGCCTGTACCCCGTCCGGCTCGACCCGGCCGTCGACACGGCCGACGCGTGGTCGGGAGGCCCCGCGGCAGGAAGTGCGCTGAAGCAGGTCAAGGAGCAGCTGCGGGCCATGCCCGACCACGGCATCGGCTTCGGCCTGCTCAGGTACCTGAACCAGGAGACCGGACCGGTACTGGCCGGATTCGCCCGGCCCGCCATCGGGTTCAACTACCTCGGTGCCCTCGGCGCAGGTCCCGGCGGAGAATCCCTTTGGTCCCGGGCCGCGGACGTCCGGGTGGAGGTGCCGGCCAGGGACGCGAAGGCACCCTTCGCCCACAGCCTGGAGATCAACGCCGCCACCCGGGCGACCGCCGAAGGGGTGAGGCTGGGCGCCGCGATCTCCTGGCCCCGGGCGCTCTTCACCACGGAGGAGATCACCGGCCTCGCCGACCTGTGGCTGACGGCGCTCAAGGCCCTGGCCGCGCACGCCGCCACCCCGGCCGCCGGCGGCCTCACCCCGTCCGACCTCCCGCTCGTCGACCTCGGTCAGGTGGAGATCGACGCGCTCGAGGCCGGCGGGCCGGGCATCGAGGACGTCCTGCCGCTGACCCCGCTCCAGGAGGGACTGCTGTTCCACTCCCTGCTGGCCGGGGACGAGGACGATGTCTACGCGGTCCAGCTGGCCGCCGATGTGGAAGGCACCTTCGACAGCGCGGCACTGCGGGCCGCCGCCCGCACGCTGCTGCGCCGGCACCCGAACCTCCGGGCCGGCTTCCGGCACCAGCCCTCCGGCCACGCCGTCCAGGTCGTACCGCGCCATGCCGAACCGGACTGGCGCGAACGGGACCTGAGCCGCTTCCGCGGTGAGGAACTGAGCACGAGGCTGGAGGAGCTGCTGGAGGAGGAGCAGACCCGCAGGTTCGACCTCGCGGCGCCGCCCCTGCTGCGGTTCATGGTCATCCGGTTGGGCGAGGGTCGCCACCGCGTGGTGATCACCCATCACCACATCCTCCTCGACGGCTGGTCCATGCCGCTGTTCCTGGCCGAGCTGCGCGAACTGTACGGCTCGGCGGGCGACGACTCGGCTCTCCCGTCCGTGACTCCGTACCGCTACTACCTGGAATGGCTGTCGGGGCAGGGGAAGGAAGAGAGTCTCCAGGCCTGGCGCGAGGAACTCGCCGGGCTCGACGAGCCGACTCGGCTGAGCGCCGCCGAACTCCGCCGCGTACCGGTGATGCCGCAGTGGCTCACGGCGGACCTCCCCGCCGACCTGTGCGAGACCCTGCGCAGGCGGACCGCCGAACACGGCGTGACGCTGAACAGCATGGTGCAGCTGGCCTGGGCGGTCCTGCTCGGCAAGCTCACCGGCCGTCGGGACGTCGTGTTCGGAACCACCGTCAGCGGCCGGCCGCCGGAGATCCCCGGCATCGAGTCGATGATCGGACTGTTCATCAACACCATCCCGGTACGGGTCCGCCTCGACCCCGCCGAGAGCTGGGCCCGTGCCGTGACCCGGGTCCAGGACGAACAGGCGGCGATGACCGGGCACCACCACGTCGGCTTGCCGGAGATCCACAAACTGGTAGGCATGGGAGAGCTGTTCGACTCCATCGTGGTGTTCGAGAACTATCCGGTCGACGTCACCCGTACGGACAGCGCAGGCGGCGCCCACACCGTGGGCTCCCTGGGCAAGGACGCCGCCCACTACCCGCTCACCCTGGTCGCCGCCCTGACCGGCGACGGACTGCGACTGCGCCTCAACCATCGGCCGGACGCCATCGAACCCGCCTTCGCGCAGCGGCTCCTCGGCTGGTTCCAGCAGGTGCTGCGCACGCTTGCCGACGACCCCCTCCGGCCCGTCGGCCAGGGAGACCTGACCGGTCCCGCCGAGCGGCGGCAGCTGCTCACCGGGTGGGGAACCGGCGCCGATCACCACAGTCTGCACGACAGCACGCTCGTCGAGAGCTTCGCCTACGTGGTGGAACGGCAGCCGGAGGCGGTGGCCGTGCGCGCCGGAACGCGGCAGGTCACCTACGCGGAACTCGACGCCCTCGCGAACCGGGTGGCCCACGACCTGATCGCCGCCGGGGTCGTCCCGGAGAGCAAGGTCGCGGTGCTGTTCGACCGCTCCGTCGACCTGATGGCCGCGGTCCTCGGAACCCTCAAGGCGGGCGCCGCCTACGTGCCGCTGGACCCGGAGGCTCCCGCGGTCCGGTGGACGTCGATGACCGGCCGCAGCGGCGCCGCCGTGCTGCTCACCGCCCCCGACCGGGCCGAGTGCGTACGGGGGCTGCCGGACGGTGCCGTCCGGGTGCTGGTCGTCGACACCGGGCTCGGCACCGACGCGGTGTCCGCTACGGCCCCCGCCGTGCCCGTGGCACCGGACCAGACCGCCTACATGATGTTCACCTCGGGTTCCACGGGAACCCCGAAGGGCGTCGTGGTGACCCACCGCAACGTCGTGAACTTCGTGGCCGACGGGGGATGGGGCGAACCCGCAACGCAGAGGGTGCTGTTCCACTCGCTGCACGCCTGGGACGCCGTCACCATGGAATGGTGGGTGCCGCTCCTGCGCGGCGGGACCGTGGTCATAGCGCCCCCCGGCCGACTGGACCCGGTGGAGCTCGGTGAGCTGATCGTGCGCGAGCGGATCACCAGCATGTGGCTGTCCGCGGGGCTCTTCAGGCTGCTGGCCGAGGAGGCCCCGGGACGTCTGGCCGGCGTTCACGAGATCCGTACGGGCGGTGACGTGGTGTCCGCGGCCGCGGTCCGCAAGGTGCTGGATGCCTGTCCCCGGACGCTTGTCATCAACGGCTACGGGCCGACGGAGGCTACCGTGCTCGCGGCCCGGTACCCGATGCGGAGCGGGGACCCGGTTCCCGACTCGGTGCCGATCGGACGGCCGTGGGGCGGCTCCCGGCTGTACGTCCTCGACGGCCACCTCCGGCCGGCTCCGGCCGGGGTCGTGGGCGAGCTGTACATCGCCGGAGACGGCGTGGCCCGCGGGTATCACGACGACGCTGCGCAGACGGCCGTACGGTTCGTGGCGGACCCGCACGGACCGGTCGGAACGCGGATGTACCGTAGCGGCGACCTCGTGCGGTGGCTGCCCGACGGCGCACTGGAGTTCGTCGGCCGCGGGGACTCCCAGTTCAAGCTGCGGGGCTTCCGCATCGAACCCGCCGAGATCGAGACGGCACTGGCCGCACTGCCCGAGGTCGGCACGGCCCTGGTCACCGTCCGGGAGGTCCGGCCCGGCGACCGGAAGCTGGTGGCCTACGTTACGTGGCGGCCGGGAGCCGAGTCCCTGACACGTGAAGAGCTGTCGGCGGCGCTGGCGCGGTCCCTGCCGCCGCACATGCTGCCATCGGCCTTCGTGACGCTGGACACGATCCCGCTGACGGCCGCGGGGAAGGTGGACACGGCGGCCCTGCCCGCTCCCCGGTCCGGACAACGGACCAGCGGGGGAGGCCGTGAGCCCCGGTCCGACCACGAGGCCCTCATGTGCCGGATGTTCGCCGAGACGCTCGGGGTGCCCCTTGTGGGCATCGACGACAACTTCTTCGAGCTGGGTGGGGACTCGCTTCTCGCCGCGGCCCTGCTGGCCCGCCTGCGCACACAGATCGATTCCCGGTTCACCATCGCGATGCTCTTCGAGGCTCCAACCGTCGCCCGCTTCCTGGACCGGGCCCTGGCCCCGGACGGCGACGACGGGCTCGGGGTCCTCCTCCCGCTGCGCACCGGCGGTGACGAACCGCCGCTGTTCTGCTTCCACGCCGGAGGCGGCCTCGGCTGGCGCTACACGGAGCTCCTGCACCACATCCCGCACGGGCGGCCGCTGTACACGCTGCAGGCACCGGCGTTCAGCCGGCCGGGGGAGCATGCCTCCTCGGTCACCGAACTCGCGGCCCGGTACGTGGACCACATCCGGACGGTGCAGCCACAAGGCCCCTACTACCTGCTCGGCTGGTCCTTCGGCGGGCTCCTGGCCCACACGGTGGCCGGCCTGCTGAAAGCCGAAGGTCAGGAGGTGGCACTACTCGCAGTGCTCGACTCCTACCCGGCCGGGGAAGCGGCAGTGGCGGAGCCTCCCGCGGAACACGACGTGTTGCACGCCCTGCTCGAAGCTCTGGAGGCGGGACCGGCCCTGACGGCCGACGGTCCGTCGGCCGATGTTCCCCTCACCCCCGAGACGGCCTCTGCCCTGCTGCGCCGGAGCGAACTGCCCACGGCCCGGCTGGTGGGACGCAACCTGACCACACTCGTCGACACCTACCGGAACAACGTGGTGCTCCAGCGGGCGCACACACCGGCCTTCTTCGACGGGGACATGCTCCTCTTCGTCGCGGCCGGTGAAGAGCACCCCGGGAACGCGGAGGACTGGAAGCCGTACGTCGGCGGGACCCTCACGGTCCACTCCGTCCCCTGCGAGCACCGCGACATGCTGCAGCGCGATGTCTTCCAGCAGATCGCCGGCCCACTCAACGCCGAGCTGCGGTCGCCGCGGCGGGCTCGCGCATGACCACCGAGGAGAACACGGTGAAGGAGCTGTACGAACCCGGGGAGATCCCTCCCCTGGGGCATGTCCCCAGTCACATGTACGCCGCCGTCATCCGTCCCGAGCGGTACGGACCGCCCTCGCAGTCCATGAAGGTGGAGACCGTACCGGTCCCCAAGGCGGGCCGCGGCCAGGTCGTGATCATGATGATGGCCGCCGGGGTGAACTACAACGGGGTGTGGGCGGGCTTGGGCACCCCTGCCGACGTCATCGCGGCCCGACGCAAGCAGGGCGACCCGGACGACTTCCACATCGCGGGCTCCGAGGGGTCCGGGGTGATCTGGGCCATCGGCGAGGGAGTCCGGCAGTTCAAGGTCGGCGACCACGTCATCGTCGGCGGCGTCTGCTGGGACGAGTCGGCGCCCGACATCCGGCTCGGGACCGACCCCGTCGCCTCGCGCTCGCAGCGGGCCTGGGGGTACGAGCTGAATTACGGCTCCTTCGCCCAGTTCACGGTCGCCGACGAATACCAGTGCCACCTCAAACCGGCCCACCTGACCTGGGAGGAGGCCGGCTGCTTCCTCGCCGGGGGCTCGACCTCGTACCGCCAGCTGTCGGGCTGGGCGCCGAACGTGGTGCGCCCCGGCGACCCGGTCCTCATCTGGGGCGGCTCGGGCAGTCTGGGCTCCATGGCGATCCAGATCGTCAGGCACTTCGCCGGCATACCCATCGCCGTCGTCTCCGACGACGCCAAGGCCGAGTACTGTCTGAAGCTCGGTGCCAAGGGGGTCATCAACCGCCGCGAGTTCACCCACTGGGGCCGGCTGCCGGACTCCGACGACACTGAGGCGTACGGCGCCTGGCTCCAGGGAGCCCGTGCCTTCGGCCGCGCCTTCTGGCACGCCCTCGGGGAACGCCGTTCGCCCCGCATCGTGCTGGAACACCCGGGCGCGGACACCCTGCCCACGTCCGTCTACCTGTGCGACCACGCCGGAATGGTCGTGACTTGCGCGGGCACCAGCGGCTACAACGGTGACCTGGACCTCCGTTACCTGTGGATGTTCCAGAAGAGGCTCCAGGGTTCGCACGCTGCGAGCGTCCAGGAGACCAAGGCGATCATCGACCTCGTCGGTGCGGGCCGGGTCGATCCCTGCCTGAGCAGCACCCTCCCGTTCCGGGACATCGCCCACGCACACCAACTCGTCCATGAGAACCGGCACCCGGCCGGAAACATGGCCGTCCTCGTCAACGCGCCCGCCGCCGGCCTGACCGGCCTGCCGTTCTGACGCGAGGCACGTCCGTCATCCCCTCCAGAAAAGGAATCGACATCATGAGCAACCCGTTCGAGGACCCCGAAGCCACCTACCTGGTTCTGGTCAACGACGAAGGCCAGCACTCCCTGTGGCCGGACTTCGCCGAGATCCCCGACGGATGGGAGGTGGTCAAGGCCGCCGACACGCGCCAGGCATGCCTCGACCACATCGAGCAGAACTGGACGGACATGCGGCCCAAGAGCCTCATCGCGGCGATGGGCGGCTGACGCTCGTGCCCGACGACGTACTGACCAAGTTCCTGCTGTGCGCGGTGACGATGATCGTCGTGTGCAAGCTGCTCACGGCCGTCATGGTCCGGTTGAACCAGCCGCCCGTGGTGGCGGAGATGCTCACCGGCATAGCGCTCGGTCCGTCCCTGTTCGGTCTGCTACTGCCGGACGTCCAGAAGTGGATGTTCCCGGATCAGTCGCGACCGGTCCTGTACGCCTTGGGTCAGTTGGGCATCGCCTTCTACATGTTCCTCGTGGGCCTGGAGTTCAGCAGCTCACTGACCAAGGGCAGCGGACTGCTCCGGCGCTGCATCACCGTCTCCGTGGCGGGCATTTCCGTGCCGTTCGTCCTCGGAATGGGTGTCACCGCCTGGCTCTTCAGCGGCCGGCCGTCCATGGTCCCCGAGGTCGGTGCCACCTCCGGCGCCCTCTACATCGGCATCGTCGTCTCCATCACGGCGCTGCCCATGCTGGCCCGCATCATCGAGGAGCGCGGACTGCTCGGCTCCCGTGTGGGTACGATCGCACTCGGCGCGGGAGCCCTCGACGATGTCATCGCCTGGCTGGGCATCGGCCTGATTCTCACCCTCACGGCCACCGGCGAGGTCAGCCCCGTGGTCACCGCCCTCGGCTTCGCAGTCTTCATGGCGGTCCTGTTCGGTGTGGTGCGCCCCGGCCTGCGATGGTTCCTGGAGCGGAAGGGCGACCAGCAGGACACCGGCTTCCTTACGCTGGTCTGCGCCCTGCTGTTCGCGTCGTGCGCGGCGACCGAGTTCCTCGGACTGCACGTGGTGATCGGCGCCTTCGCCCTCGGTCTGGCCTTCCCCAAGAGCGAGGCGCTGTCCCGGTGGTCGGCGAGCGTGCGGCCCTTCGCCGTGGGAGTCCTGCTGCCCTTCTACTTCGTCTACACCGGTTTGCGGACCGACATCCAACTGCTGGGGTCCGCCGCCATGGTGACCGGGGTGCTCCTCTTCCTCGCCGCGTCCGTGTTGGGCAAGCTCGGCGCCTGCACGGCCGTGCAGCTGTGGCACGACCGTGACTGGGTGCAGGCCGCCCAGGTCGGGGTGCTGATGAACACCCGCGGGCTGATCCAGCTCGTCGCCCTGAACATCGGCCTGGAAGCGGGCCTGATCACCCACACCGTGTTCGCACAACTGGTCGTCGTCGCCGTGATCACCACAGTCATGACGAGCCCGGGCCTGAGCCTGCTCGAGAACTGGCAGCGCAAACGGCGGGCCAAAGCGCCGCCGGCCCCGGAGCTCGCGCGGATCTCCTGACCGGCTTCCCCCTCGATTCCCACTCGTTCGTGAAAGGCATGAGGATGACGACCGACATATCTCCCCGCGAGTCCCTGCAGAAGAACGGCTTCACGGGACCGTTCCCGCGCTTCGCCTCGGAGGACACCATCGGGGAACTCCGCGAGTTCTTCCAGGACATGCTCGATCACCCGCCCGTGCACCCGCTGTACAACCGGTACTCGGTCCGTGACTGGCACCTGGTCAACGAGACGGTGCGCGAGCTCCTGACCGCACCGGAGCTCATCAAGTCGTTGGAGCAGGCGACCGGCGCGGATTCGCTGGTGCTGTGGCGCAGCAAGCTCTTCGAGAAGTTCCCCGGCGACGGCGCCATCGACTGGCACCAGGAGTACGGATACTTCGACGGCGAGGAGGTCGGCGGCCACCGGCCGGCACTCTTCCCGATGAACCCCTCCAGCGAGTGGGACTGGACCCTGTGGCTGCCGCTCACGGACGTCTCCGAGGACGACGGGGTGATGGAGTTCGTCAAGGGGTCGCAGCGGACGGCGTACCCCAAGCGGATGGTCACGCTCACCGAGTCCGGGGCCTACGTCGACCCGCGGAACCGGATCAAGACCAAGGAAGAGCTCCTGACCCGGGCGAAGAACAACAGTCTGATCCTCGACATCGACACCCGCCGGGTGTTCGACGGCGTGGACCCCGACCAACACTCGCTCGACGACCTCTTCGACCTGCTCACCGAACGCTGCGCCGGCCTGCTGGCCGTGGTCACGGAGCCCTTCGAGCTGGAGCCCGGGGCCACCGAGACCATGCCGCTGAAGGCTGGTGAGTACGTCATCTTCAGCGAGCGCTGCATGCACCGCTCCCGTGCGTCCAAGCCGGACGCGCGGATGCGCCTCGCCGTGAACGCGCGCTACACGCTCGGCGACACGTGGGTCTACCCGCAGCGAGTCACCGGCGACACCTTCGACGGCTCGAACCTCGACATCAAGCAGCACAGGTGTGTTCCGGTGCTGGGGGACGGCTTCAACCCGGCCAACCTGTACCTCTGACAGAACCCCGATGACAGAACCCCGAGCGGGGTGCCCCGGACCGGGGCACCCCGCTCGGGGTTCGTCCTCAGTGGTTCCCGGGCAGCCCGGGGCCGGACCTCAGTAGGATTTCGGCAGGCCGAGGGTGTGCTGCGCGACGAAGTTGAGGATCATCTCGCGGCTGACCGGCGCGATCCGCGTCACCCGGGAGAGGGGCAGCAGAGCGGCCATGCCGTACTCGGCCGTGAGCCCGTTTCCGCCCAGGGTCTGCACCGCCTGGTCCACGGCTCTGACAACGGCCTCGGCGGCGGCGTACTTGGCCATGTTGGCGGCTTCGGCGGCGGCCCGGTCGTGCTGACGGTCATAAAGATGGGCGGCCTTGCGCATCATCAGCGCGGCGAGTTCCAGTTCGATGTGGATCTGGGCGAGCGGATGGGCGATGGCCTGGTGCGCCCCGATCGGGCCCGACCAGACCTGGCGGGTACGCGCGTACCGCACCGCCGTGTCGAGGGCGCGCCGGCCCATTCCGACGGCGAACGCCGCCATCATGATCCGCTCGGGGTTCAGGCCGGCGAACAACTGCGGCAGGCCCGCCCCCTCGTTGCCGACCAGGGCCTCGGCCGGGAGCCGTACGTCGTCCAGGAAGAGCTGGAACTGCCGCTCCAGGGCCGAGAGCTCCATCGGTACCTCGCGCATCTCGAACCCGGGCGTCCCGCGCGGCACGATGAAGAGACAGGGCTTCAGCCTGCGGTCGCTGCCCCCCGCCGCGCGGGCCACGACGAGAGTGGCATCCGCGGTGTCCACGCCGGACACGAACACCTTGCGGCCGGTCAGGACCCATTCCGTACCGTCCCGGCGCGCGGTCGTGGTGAGCCGGTGGCTGTTGGACCCGGCATCGGGTTCGGTGATCCCGAACGCCATCCGGACCGTGCCGTCGGCCAGGCCGGGCAGCCACCGCCGTTTCTGTTCAGCGGTACCGAACCGGCTGATGATCGTGCCGCAGATGGCCGGGGACACGGCGAGCATCAGCAACGGGTAACCCGCCGCACTCAGTTCCTCCAGGACGATGGACAGTTCGGTGATCCCGGCGCCGCCGCCCCCGAACTCCTCGGGGAGGTTGACACCCAAGTATCCGAGCTTCCCGGCCTCGGCCCACAGTTCCTCGGCCCACGTGCCGTCGGCCGGCCGGTCGCGGCGGCCGGCGAGGCCGGCCACGGCTTCGCGCAGGACCCGTTGCTCGGCGCTCTCCAGGAACGGGCCGCTGAACCCGGACGTCGATGAGGTGTTCATGCGGTACGGGTCCCTTCGCCGAGGACCTCGGAGAGCACCTCGGCCGTCTGCTCACCGTGTCCGGGTGCGGCGCCACGCAAGGAGTCCAGGCCGGAGCCGAAGACGACCGGGAAACGGACCTGCAGCCGGGGATGTTCGCCGGCGGAGCCGGGCAGGGTACCCACCAAGTCGCGGGCCGCCACGTGTTCGTCCCCGAGGAACTCGGCGGTGCTCTCGTAGAGGGGCGCCCACGGCAGGTCCAGTTCGGACAGCGCCGCGGACCACCAGGCGAGGTCGCGCTGCGCGAAGACCTCCGCGAGCAGGGCTCGCACCTCCCGCTTGGCGCGCGTTCGGTCCGCTCGGCGGTCGTACCTGGCGTCGTCGAGCACCGGGAACTCCACGGCGAGGGAGTGCCGGAAGGTGAGCCAGAACTTGTCCTCGAAGGTGGCGAAGGCGATCCGGCGCCCGTCGGCCAGCCGGAACACGTCGTTGTCGCCGGTGAGGAGCGGACTGTCGGCGGGGGGCCGGCTCTGCGCCGACGGCGGGGCGAGCGCACCGGACCAGGCCGCGGCCGCTTCGTGCAGCGATACGTCCAGGTGCTGGCCCTCGCCCGTGAGCCGGGCCGAGGAGACCGCCACCGTGACGGCGAGCGCGGCGTACATCGCGCCTGCCATGTCGGCCACCCGTACGCCGACCCGGTCCACGATCGCGTCCGCGCGGTGCGGAACCGCGAAGAAGCCGGACAGAGCCAGAAAGTTCAGGTCGTGGCCGGGCCGCTCCGCGTAGGGGCCGGTCTGGCCGTAGCCGGTGATCGAGCAGAGCACGATGCCGCGATTCGCGGCGCGCAGCTGCCGGTACCCGAGGCCCATGCCCTCGAGGACACCGGGGCGGTGGCTCTCCACGACCGCGTCACTGCGCTCGACGAGACGCAGCAGGGTCTCCCGGCCGGCCGGCTCGCGCAGGTCGAGTATGACCGACCGCTTGTTGCGGTTCAGGGCGGCGAAGACGTCGGGGTCCACAGTCCTGCCGTAGTCGCCCCCGTTCGGGCTCTCGATCTTGATGACGTCGGCACCGAGGTCCGCCATCGTGAGGGTGGCGAAGCCGCCCGGCAGCAACCGTGAAAGATCCAGGACGCGCACCCCGCGCAGCCCCGGCCAACCAGCCGTCGGTTCGACCGGCATGAGCACCTCCTGCCAACCGCCGCCCTCCGTGTGATGGCGGCCTACGCTGACCGCACCGTAGTGGCGCGGCGGTCCGGGGCACTGGACGGTCCCTGCACGAGTGGCTGCCGGTGCGGCCGGAGCGCGCCGCCGTTCCTACACGTAACCCAGGCCGCGGCAGAGACCGGCCAGATCGTCGGGAAGCCCGTTGATGTCCGGCAGTCCGCGGTGGGGCTGGATCACGCCGGAGGAGATCTTCTCGTGCCAGTCCCCGAGGAACATCCGGAACGATCCGTGATCCTGACTTCCGTAGTTCAGCATGCCGGCCTCCCACGGTATTCCCAGGTACTCGCAAATATCCTTGGTGACGACATCGGGAGACTTCGTCAGATCCTCGTACCGGACGGTGATGCCGTCCAGGTGTGCACGAGCCTCTGTCAACTCTTCGATCATCGGAGAGATCTGTCCGAAGGCGCTGCTTCGGATCCTCGCCTCGATTTCCTCGGGACTGTGGGGGAGCGCCATATCGACCGCCCTGTCGCGGAAGATATTGGACAGGGAGTCCATGACGTGTACCGGGTGGCGGAGCAGGAATATGTACCGGGCCCGGGGCCAGCATTCGGCGATCCGCCTCCACATGGCGACGTTCCCCGGTGTCTTCTCCACCAGGACGTCCTTCCCGCTCTGCTTGAGCTGGTGATCGAGAAGGCGGTCCCAGAGCAAGTGCTCCAAGTCGGTGGTCGAGAGACCCAGTTCGGCTGCCGCCGCGTTCGCGGGTTCCGTGGCGAGCTTGACCTCGATCCCACCCAGGTGCAGCTCGTGTCCGGCGTGAACCTGGGAATGTGTATTGAGTACACATCGGAGCAGCGTGGACCCCGACCGTACGGTGGAAATGATGAATACCGGAGATTCTACGAGCCTGGCAGCGGACTCGCGGGATGCGTCCGCGGGGGTGTTCACAATGAGCTCCTTGGTAAACGATCCGAGAGCAGGGATCCGCCTGGGTCACGGGACGCTACCGGGGAGGGGCGGATCAGGGCTGGACCCGCCCTGTATTCGAAACTGCCTCTTCCGGGAGTGCATGGTACGGGCGAAAGGGCACGACGGGATTGGGCCTGGCTGACGCAACGGATTTGTGGAAATCGATGTCGCCGCAGAAGCGGCTCCAGCGTCGAAGCGACCTTCTGGCAGCCGCAGCTTCCGTGGAGGCTGCTGCCCGGGTCTTCGTTTTCGCCCACGACCTTGCCCGCGCCAGCGGCCGCGCCCGTGAGTTCGATCGCGCTTTCGACCTAGACCTCGACCACGCCCTTGACCTCGCCCGCGACCTCGAGCGCGCCAGCGAGTTCGTCCGCAACCTCGATCTCGAACATGGCCTCGCTTTCGACCAGACCCTCAATCTTGCCCGCGACCTCGACCGCAATCTCGTCCGCGCCCGCGACCACGCCCTCGCTCGTGCCCGCGACCTCGACCTCGGACTCGACCACGCCCATGCCCACGCCCTCGGCCAAGCCCTCGACCCTGCCAATGACTTCATCGAAGCTCATGACAACCTGATCGATGCGGCAACTAACTTGCTTAGCGCCGATCTCGCTGCTGTGGATTTCGTTGAGAGTGGGCAGCTCGTATCCGCAGAGCATCCGTGGAGGACCCCCGTGGATCCGGAGTCAACTTCACCAAGGGAAACCGGCAGGGTGAGCGGCTAGGTTGCCAACCCCTGGGGCGGAACTACCAGCCTCGCTTGCGCCACTCCGCGAGGTGGGGCCGCTCCGTGCCGATGCTGGTGTCGTTGCCGTGGCCGGGGTAGATCCACGTCTCGTCGGGCAGGACATCGAACAGCCTGGTCTCCAGGCCGTCCATCAGGGAGTTGAACTCTTCCGGACGTGTTGTCCGACCAGGGCCGCCCGGGAACAGGCAGTCCCCGGTGAACACATGGGGATGCCCGTGCGGGTCGTCGTAGACGAGGGCGATCGAGCCGGGCGTGTGGCCGACCAGGTGACGCGCGGTCAGCTCGACGTGCCCCACGCGGATGACGTCGCCGTCGTCGACCGGCACGTCGGTGGGGACGGGGATGCCGTCGGCGTCGTCCCGGCCCGCGTACGTACGCGCGTGGGTGGCCGCGACGACCGCCGCGAGGGCCTGCCAGTGGTCGCCGTGCTGGTGGGTGGTGACGACGGACGCGATGCCGTCGTCACCGATCGTGCCCAGCAGGGTGTCCGCGTCGTTGGCGGCGTCGATCAGCAGTTGCTCGTCGGTGGCCCGGCAGCGCAGCAGATAGGCGTTGTTGTTCATCGGGCCGACCGCGATCTTGGTGATCATCAGGTCCTTGAGCTCGTGCACGTCGGCGGGCCCGCCGACCGTCACCTGTCCGCTGTACGTCATGGCGGCAGCCTATAGCGGCGGCAGCGAGGGGAGGGTGCCGCCGTGAACGGTCAGTGCCGAGCCGTCGCGGCGGCCGGCGAGCCAGCCGAGCAGGTCGGCCTGGCGGCCGGTGACGACGAGCGCGGGATCACCGGAGCCGCCCGTCGGGATCCTGCGGCCGTCGTCCTCCTGGAGGAAGAGCGCGGGTACCTCGGGATGACCCCGGAACCGCTCCGTCAGGAAGTTGATCTCGCGCTGCGTGAACTCCTCCGAGAGGTCCTCCAGCTCGTACCCGATCCCGAGGTCCACGTGATGCAGTTCCACCTCGACCCACCGCCGGAACGGCACCCGCGACGCCGAATCGGTGACCCCGTTGCGCAGCTCCACCGTGCGCGACCAGTCCGCCGGGGCGGCCGCGACCTTGTCGAAGCGGGCGGCGCTCGCGCGAAGGTCGGCCAGCTGGACGTCGAGGAGGCGCGGGGCGTCGCGCTCGATGTCGGCGTCGCGCGCTTCCGCCGAGGGGTACATGGGCTGCCCGCGCAGAACGTTCACCAGGGCGTCGGCATTGCGGGAGAGGTGCGCGAGGACATGGCCGCGGCTCCAGCCCGGCAGCCGTGACGACTGCGTCACGGCCGCGTTGTCCATCGTGGCGGCTGCGGTCAGCAGCCGCTCGGTCGCACCCCGTACAGACTCCAGGTCATGAGCGTGATCAATCATGCTGCTGACCCTAGCTCCGCCACACCTTTGGGTGAAGGTGGTGAAGCTGTGCCGTAAATCGAATGCACGTGCTATATGGTCGGATGCGGCGTCGGGCATGCTGGAAGGCCGGGGATTGTTATGCATCCGGGAATCCGACCGGCGTTGTCAGTGGCTCCCCCTAGTCTGAAGAAGCACGGGGGCCCCGCCCCTGTCACTTCTCTCAAAGAAAGGTGCGGACCGGCGTGGCCGACCGTCTCATCGTCCGTGGCGCGCGCGAGCACAACCTGAAGAACGTCTCGCTCGATCTGCCTCGCGACTCGCTCATCGTCTTCACGGGCCTGTCCGGGTCGGGCAAGTCCTCCCTGGCCTTCGACACCATCTTCGCCGAGGGCCAGCGTCGCTACGTGGAGTCGCTCTCCTCGTACGCCCGCCAGTTCCTCGGTCAGATGGACAAGCCCGACGTCGACTTCATCGAGGGCCTGTCGCCCGCGGTCTCCATCGACCAGAAGTCGACCTCGCGCAACCCGCGCTCGACGGTCGGCACCATCACCGAGGTCTACGACTACCTGCGTCTGCTCTTCGCGCGCATCGGCAAGCCGCACTGCCCCGAGTGCGGCCGCCCGATCTCGCGCCAGTCGCCGCAGGCCATCGTGGACCGGGTCCTGGAGCTGCCGGAGGGCAGCCGCTTCCAGGTGCTCTCGCCGCTGGTGCGGGAGCGCAAGGGAGAGTTCGTCGACCTCTTCGCCGATCTCCAGACCAAGGGTTACAGCCGCGCGCGGGTGGACGGCGAGACCGTCCAGCTCTCCAACCCGCCCACGCTGAAGAAGCAGGAGAAGCACACCATCGAGGTGGTCATCGACCGCCTCACGGTGAAGGAGTCCGCCAAGCGCCGTCTCACCGACTCGGTGGAGACCGCCCTCGGCCTCGCCGGCGGCATGGTCGTGCTCGACTTCGTCGACCTCCCCGAGGACGACCCCGAGCGCGAGCGCATGTTCTCGGAGCACCTGTACTGCACGTACGACGACCTGTCCTTCGAGGAGCTGGAGCCCCGTTCCTTCTCCTTCAACTCGCCCTTCGGCGCCTGCCCCGACTGCTCCGGCATCGGCACGCGCATGGAGGTCGACCCGGAGCTGATCGTCCCCGACGAGGACAAGTCCCTCGACGAGGGCGCCATCCACCCCTGGTCGCACGGGCACACCAAGGACTACTTCGGCCGTCTGATCGGCGCCCTCGCGGACGCGCTGGGCTTCCGGACGGACATCCCCTTCGCCGGGCTGCCCCAGCGCGCCAAGAAGGCACTTCTCTACGGCCACAAGACGCAGATCGAGGTCCGCTACCGCAACCGGTACGGCCGCGAGCGGGTCTACACGACCCCCTTCGAAGGGGCCGTCCCCTTCGTCAAGCGCCGGCACAGCGAGTCCGAGAGCGACGCCAGCCGCGAGCGCTTCGAGGGCTACATGCGCGAGGTTCCCTGTCCCACCTGTGAGGGCACACGTCTGAAGCCGCTCGTCCTCGCGGTCACCGTCATGGGCAAGTCGATCGCCGAGGTCTCCGGCATGTCCATCAGCGACTGCGCGGACTTCCTTGGTGAGCTGAAGCTCAGCGCCCGTGACAAGAAGATCGCCGAGCGGGTGCTCAAGGAGGTCAACGAGCGGCTGAAGTTCCTGGTCGACGTCGGCCTGGACTACCTCTCGCTGAACCGCGCGGCCGGCACCCTCTCCGGCGGCGAGGCCCAGCGCATCCGCCTGGCCACCCAGATCGGCTCAGGACTCGTCGGCGTCCTGTACGTCCTCGACGAGCCGTCCATCGGTCTGCACCAGCGCGACAACCACCGCCTCATCGAGACCCTGGTCCGGCTGCGCGACATGGGCAACACGCTCATCGTCGTCGAGCACGACGAGGACACCATCAAGATCGCCGACTGGATCGTCGACATCGGCCCCGGCGCGGGCGAGCACGGCGGCAAGGTCGTGCACAGCGGCTCCCTGAAGGAGCTGCTCGCCAACGCCGAGTCGGAGACGGGCCAGTACCTGTCGGGCAAGAAGGCCATCCCGCTGCCCGACATCCGCCGCCCCCTGGACCCGTCCCGGCAGCTCACCGTGCACGGGGCCCGCGAGAACAACCTCCAGGACATCGACGTGTCCTTCCCGCTGGGCGTGTTCACCGCGGTCACCGGCGTCTCGGGCTCCGGAAAGTCGACCCTGGTCAACGACATCCTGTACACCCACCTGGCGCGCGAGCTCAACGGCGCGAGGAGCGTCCCGGGCCGGCACACGCGCGTGGACGGCGACGACCTCGTCGACAAGGTCGTGCACGTGGACCAGTCGCCCATCGGCCGCACCCCGCGATCGAACCCGGCGACGTACACCGGCGTCTTCGACCACGTCCGCAAGCTGTTCGCCGAGACCACCGAGGCGAAGGTCCGCGGCTACATGCCCGGTCGCTTCTCCTTCAACGTCAAGGGCGGCCGCTGCGAGAACTGCGCGGGCGACGGCACCATCAAGATCGAGATGAACTTCCTCCCGGACGTCTACGTCCCGTGCGAGGTCTGCCACGGTGCCCGGTACAACCGGGAGACCCTGGAGGTCCACTACAAGGGCAAGTCCATCGCCGACGTCCTGAACATGCCGATCGAGGAGGCCACGGAGTTCTTCGAGGCCGTCCCCGCGATCGCCCGCCACCTCAACACCCTCAAGGACGTCGGCCTCGGCTACGTCCGTCTCGGCCAGGCCGCGACCACCCTGTCCGGCGGTGAGGCCCAGCGCGTGAAGCTCGCCAGCGAGCTCCAGAAGCGGTCCACCGGCCGTACCGTCTACGTCCTGGACGAGCCGACCACCGGTCTGCACTTCGAGGACATCAGCAAGCTGCTGAAGGTCCTGTCGGGCCTGGTCGACAAGGGCAACACCGTCATCGTCATCGAGCACAACCTCGATGTGATCAAGACGGCCGACTGGGTCGTCGACATGGGGCCCGAGGGCGGCGCGGGCGGCGGTCTCGTCGTCGCCGAGGGCACGCCTGAGGAAGTCGCCGGAGTCCCGGCCAGCCACACCGGCAAGTTCCTGAGGGAGATCCTCGGCGCCGACCGGATCAGCGACGGGACCTCGGTGAAGGCCCCGCGCAAGGCACCGGCCAGGAAGACGGCCGCGGCGAAGAAGACGGTCGCCGCCAAGTCCACGGCGAAGAAGACGGCGACGGCCAGGACGACGGCGACCAAGAAGGCCGCCGAAGCCACCAAGAAGGCCACGCCGGCCAAGAAGGCGACCCGGGCCCGCAAGGCCTGAGTCGCCCGGGGCGGCGAGCCCGAGCACATCTGGAACAGACAGGAGCGGTGCCCCGCGGGAACTCCCGCGGGGCACCGCTCGCTCTGTCATCAGCCCCGGATCGACGCACCGGCCCCGTCCACCGGCACCCCTCTCCGGCCTACAGCTCGCCCAGCTCGGACGCGTACGGCGGCTGCGCACCGGCTCGTGAGCAGGTGATCGCGGCCGCGCGTGCCGCGAACCGCAGCAGCCGGGCCCAGTCCTCGACCCCCAGGCAGGCAACCGCCTCCGGGGACAGTGCGTCGAGGCCGGCCAGGCCGTGCAGCAGGGCGGCGTTCACCGTGTCGCCCGCGCCGATCGTGTCCACGACGTCGACCTTCTCGCCCGGCACCGGCAGCACCGCCCCGTCCCGGGTGAACACGGTCAGCCCGTCCCCGCCCTGGGTGACGACGACGGCCGAGGGCCCCGCGGCCAGCCACTCACGCGGGGTGCCGCCCAGCCACCGCGCGTCCTCCTCGGAGAGCTTGAGCAGCGACACCGACGGCAGCCAGCTCTTGAACCGGGCCCGATAGGCGTCCGCGTCGGGGATCAACCCGGTCCGGATGTTCGGGTCCAGCGCGGTGAACACACCCTGCGCGGCCGCCGTCCCCAGCAGCTCCTCGTAGGCGCTCGCCCCCGGCTCCAGGACGAGCGAGCAGGTGCCGAAGGACACCGCGCGCGTACCGGCGGGAAGTTCGGCGGGGGCGGCGAACAGCCGGTCGGCGGTGCCGTCGACGTAGAAGGAGTAGGCGGCCGAGCCGTTGGTGTCGACCGTGGCGACGGCGAGCGTGGTCGGCTCCGTACCGCGCTGCACGGCGGACACGTCCACCCCCGCCTCCCGGAGCCCGTCGAGCAGGGCCTCGCCGAAGGCGTCGTACGAGATACGCGAACAGAAGGCGGTGGGGGAGCCGAGCCGGCCGAGGGCCACGGCGGTGTTGTAGGGGCCGCCGCCGAGCGCCGGCTTGAGACCTGCCAGGGCACCCGTGCCCTGCGGGACCAGATCGATGAGGGCCTCACCAGCGACGACGATCACGAAACCGTTCCTTTCTGAGAATGCGAGGGCTGCGAGGGCCGCGCCCGCTGTCCGGAGTCGGAGCAGCCGCACGACGTGCGATGCACGAACGTGCAGTCGAGGCGCACGGTCCGGGCGGGCCGGTCCGGCCTTTCGAGCCGTTCCAGCAGCACACGGACCGCCTGCGCGCCGATCTCCCTGCTGGGCTGGGCGATGGCGGTGAGGCGGGGCGAGAACAGATCCGCCCAGGCGAAGTCGTCGAAGCAGCACAGGGCGAGGTCCTCCGGTACCGAGAGGCCGTGTTCGCGCAGGGCGCGCAGGGTGCCGATGGTCATCGCGTTGTTGGCGGTGACGAGGGCGGTGGGCGGCGCGGCGAGGGCCAGCAGGGCGCCGGTGGCCCGTTCGGCTCCGGCGGCCTCGGAGTCGCCGTGGACGACCAGCTGGTCGTCGTGGGGGAGACGGGCGGCGGTCAGGCCCTGCCGGTATCCGGCGATCCGCTCGGCGGTGGTGCTCAGGCCGGGCAGGCCGGCCACCAGGCCGATGCGCCGGTGCCCGAGTCCGGCGAGGTGGGTGACCAGCCCGGCCGTCGGCTCGGTGTTCTCGGCGCAGACCTGGTCGAAGCGCTGCGGGCCGCTCCCGCCCACATCGTCGATCACCCGGTCCAGGAACACCGTCGGGACCTCGTGGCGCCCGAGGTAGGACACGAGCTCGCGCGGGTCGGCGGAGGGCGCGACGATCATGCCGTCCACGCGCCGCTCGTGGAGCAGCTGGGCGACCTTGCGCTCGTGCACGGGGTCGTCGTGCGGATCGGCGATGAGCAGGCTGTACCCGTGTTCCAGCGCGCCCGCCTCGACGCCCTGGAGGATCTCCGTGAAGTACGGATTGCTGATCGCCGACACCGCGAGCCCGATGGAGCGGGTCCGGGAGGTCACCAGGGAGCGGGCGAGGGTGTTGGGGGTGTAGCCGAGCTCGTCGACGGCGTCCAGCACGGCCTGGCGGGTGTGGGGCAGGACCGGCCGGGTGCCGTTGAGGACGTGCGAGACGGTCGCCACGGAGACTCCGGCGCTGCGTGCCACGTCGGCCATGGTCGGCATCGGGTTCCCCTCCCGGAACGGCGCACTTGCGGGGCACCGGAACAGTGGCCCACGGCCGGGAAGGTATCCCATTCAGCGGTGCACGTAAACGCTTGCGCAAACGTTTACGTCATGTCACCGGTCCGACGGCACCGCCTCCTGCTCCCAGTCCCACCCGATCCCCACGGCCCCCGACCGCACCCGTGGCTCGACCAGGTGGACCGAGTGGTGGCGGCCGGTGAGGGACAGTTCCTGGCGGCCGCTGCGGGGCGCGGCGGGGGAGTGCTGGGCGAAGCGGTGGCAGCGCACCGGCAGGGCGTTCTCGTCGAACCGGACCTGGAGCGCGTACTGCCCGCCGGGCGAGCCGAAGCCGCGCGTGTACTCGCGGGACACCCCGGCCGTGCCGTCCTCGACGCCGTAGCGGAACAGGAAGGTGTCCCCGGCCCGCAGCCGGGCGTCGAGGAGCAGCTCGGCCACGAGCACCCCGGTGTCGTGGTGCGAACGCACGCGTCCCGTACGGCAGTTCTCCAGGGCGTGCACGGTCATGCGCTCCGGCACGCACCCCGGGTCGCCGTGGTGGACGGCGATGAAACGGTCGACGCCCTCGCGGTGGGCGCGCACGATGTGGTGCGACTCGCGGCTGCGCAGCTCACGGCGCGCCCCGATGCCTATGCGTTCGTGATGGCCGAGGGTGTGCAGCCCGCCGTCGGGCGGCGCGTCCAGTTCGCCCAGCAGTTGTCCGAGAATGTCCGAGGCCGCGAGGAGGGAGCGGTAGGAGCGGGTCGCGGGCCGCTCGGCGGCCGACCGCTCCTCGTCCTCGGCGAGCAGCCGGATCAGCGACTCCTCCGGCAGCTGAAGGATCTCCTCCAGCGCCCGTACGGCCCGTAGCGACTCGGGACGCTGCGGGCGCCGGGCGCCCTGCTGCCAGTAACTGAGGCTGGTGACACCGACCTTGACCCCGTAGCGCGACAGATGGTGCTGGACGCGCTGGAGCGGCAGCCCCCGCGCGGCGATCGCCGCGCGCAGCGCGACATGGAAGGGGCCGCCGCGCAGGGCCGAGTCCAGTTCCGCGTCGGCGACGCTCACGTCGTCCGCGTGCTGTGTGGCGTGCGGCATGCAGGGGCCTTTCTGTGCAGGTCCGGGCGGCTGGTCAGGCCGTTCGCGAGGGTGTGCCGGGGCCGTCCGTGGCAGTGCCGGGGAGGCTTCACATCCGTACGCCGTCGTTCCCGGCCCCGAGTTCCCCCGCATTGAAGCGTGTTGACCAAGTCCCGACAACACCTGTCGCCGAACGGTGGTGCACTCCCGGCCGCCTGCGGGCCGGTTCCACCGCCACGTCGAAGCCGCTCTCGCCGTCCAGGTCGAGGACGCCCTGATGGCCGAGGGCCGCTCCAACGCCGGCATCGGCCGCCGCCTGTGGCGTCAGGGGCCGTCCGGCGGAGGCGGGCGTCAGAACGCCGCGATCGGAGCGGTGGCGCGTTCCCGGCGGGCGAGGGCGGGCAGCACCGGAAGGAAGCCGTGACGGGCCACGGCGATACGGGTGAGGCAGTCGGTGACCGCGGCGGAGGCCCCGGCGGGCACCGACGGAGTGGGACCTCCAGACTGACGGCCAGGTCGTCGAGGTGGACCACGAGTTCCACGAGACGGGTGAGCAGGCACTGGTCGAGCGGCAGGACGTGGACGAACACACCGACGGGCCGGTCGGGCGGCATGGCCGGCAACTGCGCCGCGAGCCGGGCACGAGCGGTGTCGAACGCCTCGGCCAGGGCGTCGGGTCCACCGGCCGCCTCCTGCTCGCCCAGCTCGCGGATCCGCAGCGGCACCGCGTCGTCCGGATCCGGCGCCGGGCCGACACCGGCCAGGAAGTACGTGACCGCGTCAACGGGAGTCCGATCTGCGGGGGGTGGCGAGGCGAGCCGGCGCTCGACGTTGAGAACGGCTCGGGCCAGATGGCCGGCCAGGCCGCTGACCGGAAACGGTCCGGTGCACTCGGCCGCTCCCAGCGTTCGGCCAGTGCCGGCGAACGCAGCAGCCCGGACGTGACCTCGGCGGTGTCGAGAAAGGCGGAGATCACCCCGGGAGGCCGGCGGCCGGCCCGATGCGTGGCCACCGGCCGTTGTCCACAGGCTCACCGGACTGTCAGCCCTCGCCAGTAGGGTGTGAGACATGGCCGACCCCTCCAGCTACCGCCCCAAACCCGGGGAGATCCCGGACACTCCCGGGGTGTACAGGTTCCGCGACGAGCACCGCCGGGTGATCTACGTCGGAAAGGCGAAGAGCCTGCGCCAGCGCCTGGCGAACTACTTCCAGGACCTGGCGAGCCTGCACCCCCGCACCCGCACGATGGTGACCACGGCCGCCTCCGTGGAGTGGACGGTGGTGTCCACGGAGGTCGAGGCCCTCCAGCTGGAGTACTCCTGGATCAAGGAGTTCGACCCCCGGTTCAACGTCAAGTACCGCGACGACAAGAGCTACCCGTACCTCGCGGTGACGATGAACGAGGAGTTCCCGCGCGTGCAGGTGATGCGCGGCCACAAACGCAAGGGCGTGAGGTACTTCGGGCCCTACGGGCACGCGTGGGCGATCCGCGACACCGTCGACCTCCTGCTGCGTGTCTTCCCCGTCCGCACCTGCTCCGCCGGCGTCTTCAAGAACGCCACCCGCACCGGCCGCCCCTGCCTCCTCGGCTACATCGGCAAGTGCTCGGCACCCTGCGTCGACCGCGTCTCCGCCGACGAACACCGCGACCTCGCCGAGGAGTTCTGCGACTTCATGGCCGGCCGTACCGGCACCTACATCCGCCGTCTGGAGAAGCAGATGACGGATGCCGCCGAGGAGATGGAGTACGAGCGGGCGGCCCGGCTGCGCGACGACATCGGGGCCCTGAAGAAGGCCATGGAGAAGAGCGCCGTCGTGCTCGCCGACGCGACCGACGCCGACCTGATCGCGGTCGCCGAGGACGAGCTGGAGGCCGCCGTCCAGATCTTCCACGTGCGCGGCGGACGCGTGCGCGGACAGCGCGGCTGGGTCACCGACAAGGTCGAGGAGATCACCACCGGCGCCCTCGTCGAGCACGCCCTCCAGCAGCTCTACGGCGAGGAGAAGGGCGACTCGGTCCCCAAGGAGGTCCTCGTCCCGGCCCTGCCCGAGCCGGTCGAGCCGGTCCAGGAGTGGCTGACCGAGCGCCGCGGCTCGGGGGTCTCCCTGCGCATCCCGCAGCGCGGCGACAAGAAGGCCCTCATGGAGACCGTGCAGCGCAACGCGCAGCAGGCCCTCGTCCTCCACAAGACCAAGCGCGCCTCCGACCTGACCACGCGCTCGCGTGCCCTGGAGGAGATCGCCGAGGCCCTCGACCTGGACAGCGCACCGCTCCGGATCGAGTGCTACGACATCTCCCACCTCCAGGGCGACGACGTGGTCGCGTCCATGGTCGTCTTCGAGGACGGACTCCAGCGCAAGAGCGAGTACCGCCGCTTCCAGATCAAGGGCTTCGCCGGACAGGACGACGTCCGGTCCATGCACGAGGTGATCTCCCGTCGCTTCCGGCGCTATCTCGCCGAGAAGGAGAAGACGGGCGAGTGGGTGGACGACCTCCCCGAGGAAGGCACCACCGAGAACGGCCTCAAGGACGACGACGGCCGCCCCAAGAAGTTCGCCTACCCGCCCCAGCTCGTCGTCGTCGACGGCGGACAGCCCCAGGTCGCCGCCGCGAAGAAGGCCCTGGACGAGCTCGGCATCGACGACATCGCCGTCTGCGGCCTCGCCAAGCGCCTGGAGGAGGTCTGGCTGCCGGGCGACGACGACCCGGTCGTGCTGCCCCGCACCAGCGAAGGCCTGTACCTTCTCCAGCGGGTCCGTGACGAGGCCCACCGCTTCGCGATCACCTACCAGCGCACCAAGCGGGCCCAGCGCTTCCGGTCGAGCCCGCTCGACGACGTCCCCGGTCTCGGGGACACACGCAAGCAGGCCCTGCTGAAACATTTCGGGTCCTTGAAGAAACTACGATCCGCCACCATCGACCAGATCTGCGAGGTCCCCGGCATAGGCCGCAAGACGGCCGAGACGATCGCCGTGGCCCTCGCCCAGGCGGCCCCGGCCGCGCCCGCCGTGAACACGGCGACTGGAGAGATCATGGATGAGGAGGAACCCGGCACCACGGGTTCCGGCGGGGACCCCGTGACGGCGGGCGCCCCGGACGAACGACGGGGGCAGGAGACATGAATGTGAACGAGCACGAAGAACAACAGGGCCAGAGCGGAGACGACGCACAGGTGAGTACGGGCGCGCCCGCCGATGCGGCCGGAGTCCCGGAGGCGGCCATCCCCGAGCTGGTGATCATCTCGGGCATGTCCGGTGCCGGCCGCTCCACCGCCGCGAAGTGTCTCGAGGACCTCGGCTGGTTCGTCGTCGACAACCTCCCGCCCGCGCTGATCCCCACCATGGTGGAGCTCGGCGCCCGGTCCCAGGGCAATGTCGCCCGGATCGCGGTGGTCGTCGACGTCCGCGGCCGGCGCTTCTTCGACAACCTCCGCGAGTCCCTCGCCGACCTGGAGGCCAAGCACGTCACCCGGCGGATCGTCTTCCTGGAGTCCTCCGACGAGGCCCTGGTGCGCCGCTTCGAGTCCGTGCGCCGCCCGCACCCCCTGCAGGGCGACGGCCGCATCGTCGACGGCATCGACGCCGAGCGCGAGCTCCTGCGCGAGCTGCGCGGCGACGCCGACCTGGTCATCGACACCTCCAGCCTCAACGTGCACCAGCTGCGCGCCAAGATGGACGCCCAGTTCGCCGGCGAGGAGGAGCCCGAGCTCCGTGCCACCGTCATGTCCTTCGGCTTCAAGTACGGCCTCCCGGTCGACGCCGACCTGGTCGCGGACATGCGGTTCCTGCCCAACCCGCACTGGGTCCCGGAGCTGCGCCCCTTCACCGGCCTCAACGAGGAGGTGTCGGCGTACGTCTTCAACCAGCCCGGCGCCAAGGAGTTCCTCGACCGGTACGCGGAGCTGCTGCGCCTCATCGCGGCCGGCTACCGCCGCGAGGGCAAGCGGTACGTGACCATCGCCATCGGCTGCACCGGCGGCAAGCACCGCTCGGTCGCCACGTCGGAGAAGCTCGCCGCGCGCCTCGCGGCCGAGGGTGTGGAGACGGTGGTCGTACACCGGGACATGGGACGGGAATGACCGCACGTAGTCCGCGGCTGAGCAGGCTGCGCCGGGTCGTCCCCGAAGGGCGGGCGACCCGGACCGTCGAGATCCGCGGTGCCCGGCCCCGCCGGCGCGGTGCCCAGCCCAAGGTGGTGGCGCTCGGCGGCGGCATGGGCCTGTCCGCCTCACTCGCCGCCCTGCGCCGGATCACCGGCGACCTCACCGCCGTCGTCACCGTGGCCGACGACGGCGGCTCCAGCGGGCGCCTGCGCGACGAACTGGGCGTGCTGCCGCCCGGCGACCTGCGCAAGGCGCTGGCCGCGCTGTGCGGTGACGACGAATGGGGCCAGACCTGGGCCCGGGTCATCCAGCACCGCTTCCAGTCCAAGGGCGACCTGCACGAACACGCGGTCGGCAATCTGCTGATCGTCGCCCTGTGGGAGCAGCTCGGCGACCACGTCCAGGCCCTCGACCTGGTCGGCAGACTCCTCGGCGCGCACGGGCGCGTGCTGCCCATGTCCGCCGTACCCCTGGAGCTCCAGGCCCTGGTCAAGGGACACGACCCGGACCGGCCCGAGGACGTGGAGACCGTGAGGGGACAGGCCACGGTGGCCCTGACCCCGGGCGAGGTGCAGTCGGTGCACGTGGTGCCGCACGACCCGCCGGCCGTCCCCGAGGTGCTGGAGGCGGTCCGGGACGCCGACTGGGTCGTCCTCGGCCCCGGCTCCTGGTTCTCCTCGGTCATCCCGCACCTGCTGGTGCCCGAACTCCTGGACGCCCTCACCCAGACGAAGGCGCGCCGGGTACTCTCCCTGAACCTTGCACCGCAGCCGGGAGAAACCGATGGCTTCTCCCCGCAGCGTCATTTGGAGGTTTTGGGACGACACGCCCCTAAACTCGCCCTGGACGTGGTGCTGGCCGACCAGGCCGCCGTGCCCGACCGCGATTCCCTGACCGATGCCGCCAAGCGGTTCGGCGCCGCGGTCGAGCTGGCGCCGGTGGCCCGGCCCGACGGGACCCCGAGGCACGACCCGGAGCTGTTGGCCGCCGCGTACGACCGTATTTTTCGGATGCATGGAAGGATCGGCCCATGGCGATGACGGCAGCGGTGAAGGACGAGATCTCCCGGCTCCCCGTCACCCGGACCTGCTGCAGAAAGGCGGAGGTCTCCGCCATCCTGCGGTTCGCCGGCGGCCTCCACCTGGTGAGCGGGCGCATTGTGATCGAGGCGGAGCTGGACACCGCGATGGCGGCCCGCAGACTCAAGCGGGACATCCTGGAGATCTTCGGCCACAGTTCCGAGCTGATCGTGATGGCACCGGGCGGACTGCGCCGCGGTTCGCGTTACGTCGTCCGGGTCGTGGCCGGCGGTGACCAGCTGGCCCGCCAGACCGGCCTGGTCGACGGCCGGGGCCGCCCGATCCGGGGGCTGCCCCCGCAGGTCGTCTCCGGTGCCACCTGTGACGCCGAGGCCGCCTGGCGCGGAGCCTTCCTGGCGCACGGCTCGCTCACCGAGCCCGGCCGCTCCTCGTCCCTGGAGGTGACCTGCCCCGGCCCCGAGGCCGCGCTCGCCCTGGTCGGCGCCGCCCGCCGCCTCCAGATTCCCGCGAAGGCCCGCGAGGTGCGCGGCGTGGACCGCGTGGTCGTCCGGGACGGTGACGCGATCGGTGCCCTGCTCACCCGGCTGGGCGCCCACGAGTCGGTGCTCGCCTGGGAGGAACGCCGGATGCGCCGCGAGGTGCGGGCCACGGCGAACCGTCTCGCCAACTTCGACGACGCCAACCTGCGCCGCTCCGCGCGGGCGGCCGTCGCCGCCGGTGCCCGGGTCCAGCGCGCCCTGGAGATCCTCGGCGACGACGTGCCCGAGCATCTCGCGGCCGCGGGCCGACTGCGCATGGACCACAAGCAGGCATCCCTCGAGGAGCTGGGCGCGCTCGCCGACCCGCCGCTGACCAAGGACGCCGTCGCCGGCCGGATCCGCCGGCTGCTGGCCATGGCCGACAAGCGCGCCTCCGACCTCGGCATCCCGGGTACGGAATCCAGCATCACCGAGGAGATGGCCGACAACCTGGTCGGCTGACCCTTCGTCACCTCGCCGGTGCCGACGCCCACTTGGGTGGTCGGCACCGGCGTTCGTGTGTCCCGCGCCGACGTTTACGCATCCGTGAGGCACCCTTGACTGGATCATGAACTGTCATGAGCCTGGCATCTGTTCGCTGCTGTGGCGGACCACCGCAAGGGGGGCTCATGAGACGAAGAGCGAGACCGATCCTCGCCGTTGGCGTGCTCCTGCTCGGCGGCGCGGGCCTCGCGCCCGTCGCCCAGGCCGCGCAGAGCGCCAGTTCTCCTGATCCGAACGAAGTCAAGGTCTTCCGCGCCGAGGTCACCAGCGGGCAGGTACCCCTGCTGCTGGCGGCCGGGCAGGACGGCCACGAACTGAGCGAACAGGTGCCCGCGAAGGGCACCGCGACCGTCGAGGTCTACCTGACCGACCAGGAGGCCCACAAGCTCGAAGGGCAGGGCGTCGAGCTCACCGAACACACCCTGACCGCCAAGGCCGAGGCGCGCGTGGACAATGCCGCCGAGGGCGTGTTCCGGCCGTACAGCGGAAGCGGCGGGCTCCGGGAGGAGATCCTCGCGACCGCCCGCGCCAACCCCGGCCTCACCAAGGTCGTCTCCATCGGCAAGACCGTCAACGGCCAGGACATCCTCGCGCTCAAACTGACCAAGAACGCGAAGAAGTCCAAGGACGGCGCCAAACCCGCCGTCCTCTACATGTCCAACCAGCACGCGCGCGAGTGGATCACGCCGGAGATGACCAGGCGGCTGCTCCACCACTACGTGGACGGTTACCGGACCGACAAGCGCCTCAAGAAAATCGTCGACTCCACCGAGCTGTGGTTCGTCCTGTCGGCCAACCCCGACGGCTACGACTACACCTTCCGGCACGACGACAACCGCCTGTGGCGCAAGAACCTGCACGACAACAACGGCGACGGCACCATCGCCGTCGGCGACGGCGTCGACCTCAACCGCAACTTCTCCTACAAGTGGGGCTACGACAACGAGGGTTCGTCCCCCAACCCCACCAGCGAGACCTACCGCGGCACGGCCCCGTCCTCCGAGCCCGAGACCAAGGCGCTGGACGCCTTCGAGAAGCGGATCGGCTTCACGTACGGCATCAACTACCACTCCGCCGCCGAACTCCTCCTCTACGGCGTCGGCTGGCAGGTGGCCACCGACACGCCCGACGACGTCATGTACAAGGCGCTCGCCGGCACCCCGGACAACTCCGCGATCCCCGGCTACCGTCCGCAGGTCTCCTCGGAGCTGTACACCACCAACGGCGAGGCGGACGGCCACGCGTCGAACGTCAACGGCCTGGCGATGTTCACCCCCGAGATGTCGACCTGCCAGACCGCCTCAAACCTCGACCCGAACGACCAGTGGAACGCGGCGGACTGCCAGTCGGTCTTCAACTTCCCGGACGACGAGAAGCTGATCCAGCAGGAGTTCGAGAAGAACATCCCCTTCGCGCTCTCCGTCGCCGAGTCCGCGGCCAGGCCCGACCAGCCGAAGTCCTCGCTCGGCCTGAAGGCCGCCGACTTCACCCCGAAGACGTTCACCACGTCCTACTCGCGCGGCGCCGACCAGGAGGTCTCCGTCGTCGTCCGCAAGTCGGTGGGCGACAAGGAGCTCAAGTACCGCGTCAACGGCGGCCGTACCAAGGACAGGACGCTCAGGGCCTGGAAGGGCGGCGAGACGTACGGCGGTGAGGACAACCTGTACTTCGACGAGTACCGGGCCAAGGTCCCCGACGGCGATCCCGGCGACAAGGTCGAGGTCTGGTTCACCGGCCGGACGAAGGGCAAAAAGCCCACCTCCAGCGCGCACTTCACCTACACCGTGGCCGAGCGGCCCCGCGCGGACGTGCTCGTGGTCGCCGAGGAGGGCGCGACCGCCACGCAGGCGCAGACGTACGTGGACGCGCTGAAGGCGGCCGGACGCAAGGCGATCGTCTGGAACGTCGCCACGCAGGGCGCGCCCGACGCGCTCGGTGTGCTCGACCACTTCAAAACCGTCGTCCACTACACGGGCGCGACCGTCCCGGGCAACCCCACCCAGCTCCAGCTGCGCGCCTTCCTGAACGAGGGCGGCAAGCTGATCGAGGCGGGCGAGCGGGCCGGCGGCAGCGTCGACCTGGGCGGCGGCACCCTGTCGAACGACTTCAGCCAGTACTACCTGGGCGCCTACACCCGTACGACCCTGCCGGGAGCCACCGCCTTCCAGGGCACCGGCAAGCTCGCCGGAGCCGGCGCCGGCCTCGGGGCCGCCCCCGGCAACCCGCTGGACGCCGCCGGATCCTTCAGCGTCACCTCGGACAACCTGCCCGCGGCGACCTTCCCGCAGTTCACCAGCGCGGGAGCCGGCACCTACCCCGGCACGCCCAACCCGTACGGACCGTACGAGGGTGCCTCCATGGCCGCCGTCACGCACAGCGACTACGCCTGGAACCGCCTCGCCCGCACCGTCGACCTCACCCAGGTCACCGCCGCGCAGGCACCCACCCTGCGCACCCGGCTCCTGTGGGACACCGAGGAGGGCTACGACCACGCGGTCCTGGAGGCGCACACCGCCGGGGCCGACGACTGGACCACGCTCCCGGAGAAGAACGGCGCCACCAGCAACGCCGTACCCGCCGAGTGCGAGGCCGGGTTCTTCATCGCCGCCCACCCCGCGCTCAAGCGGTATCTGACGCAGGGCGCCGACGGTTGCACGGCCTCCGGCACCAGCGGCCGGTGGAACAGCCTGACCGGGGCGTCGGCCGGCTGGCAGGAGGTCTCCTTCGACCTATCCGCGTACGCGGGCAAGAAGGTCGAGGTCTCCCTCAGCTACATCACCGACCCGGGCTCCGGCGGCCGCGGTGTCCTCGCCGACAACGCGTCCGTGGTCATCGGCGGCCAGGCCGTGGAGACCGAGGGCTTCGAGACCTCGCTCGGCGCGTGGAGCGTGCCCGGACCACCCGCGGGCAGCCCCGCGGTCGTGAAGGACTGGGGACGCGCCGGAGAGCTGTTCAAGACGTACGGCGCGGTCACCACGGACGACACCGTGCTGCTGGGCTTCGGCCTGGAGCACGTCACCGCGGCGGCCGACCGCACGGCACTTCTCACCAAGGCGCTCGCGGCCATCGGCGGGTGAACCCGGGATGACCCGACGCGGTCGTTCCGGGTGACCGGAGCTTTCGGTCCGGGGCGGTCCGTACCCCTACTGGCGGGTACGGACCGCCCTGCCGTGTATGGGGCATCTCGATGTCACTGCGCCGGGCTCAGGGAGGTAGGGTCGGGGGTGGTCGGGGACATCCCATACAGCTCGCCGGATTCGAACCCGGCGTACCAACGAGGAGATCGGTTTCGTGACGATCCGCGTAGGCATCAACGGCTTTGGCCGCATCGGTCGTAACTACTTCCGCGCGCTGCTGGAGCAGGGTGCTGACATCGAGATCGTGGCTGTCAACGACCTGGGTGACACCGCGACCACCGCTCACCTGCTCAAGTACGACACCATCCTGGGCCGCCTGAAGGCCGAGGTGTCGCACACCGCCGACACGATCACCGTCGACGGTCACACCATCAAGGTGCTCTCCGAGCGCAACCCCGCCGACATCCCGTGGGGCGACCTCGGTGTCGACATCGTCATCGAGTCGACCGGCATCTTCACGAAGAAGGCCGACGCCGAGAAGCACATCGCCGGCGGCGCCAAGAAGGTCCTCATCTCGGCTCCGGCCAAGGACGAGGACATCACCATCGTGATGGGCGTCAACCAGGACAAGTACGACGCGGCCAACCACCACGTCATCTCCAACGCCTCCTGCACCACCAACTGTGTGGCGCCGATGGCCAAGGTTCTGGACGAGAACTTCGGCATCGTCAAGGGCCTGATGACGACGGTGCACGCGTACACGAACGACCAGCGGATCCTGGACTTCCCGCACTCGGACCTGCGCCGCGCCCGCGCCGCCGCCGAGAACATCATCCCGACCACGACGGGTGCCGCGAAGGCCACCGCGCTGGTGCTCCCGCAGCTCAAGGGCAAGCTGGACGGCATCGCGATGCGCGTCCCGGTCCCGACCGGCTCGGCCACCGACCTGGTCGTGACGCTGCAGCGCGAGGTCACCAAGGACGAGGTCAACGCCGCGTTCAAGAAGGCCTCCGACGACGGCGACCTCAAGGGCTTCCTGACCTACACCGAGGACCCGATCGTCTCCTCGGACATCGTCGGCGACCCGTCGTCCTGCACCTTCGACTCCTCCCTGACCATGGTCCAGGAGGGCAACACGGTGAAGATCCTCGGCTGGTACGACAACGAGTGGGGCTACTCCAACCGCCTCGTCGACCTCACGGTCTTCGTCGGCAACCAGCTCTGATCGACCGATCAGGCACCTAGGTGTGTGAGCAGGGCTCGGGCAGCGCGAGGACGCGTTGCCCGAGCCCTGACTCACGTGATCAGCTTTCCTTCGATCCAGAGCCCTCCTCAGGAGTCCCCTTCATGAAGACGATCGACGAACTGCTCGCCGAAGGCGTGGCCGGCAAGCGGGTCTTCGTCCGCGCCGACCTCAACGTGCCGCTGGACGGCACCACCATCACCGACGACGGCCGTATCCGCGCCGTCCTGCCGACCGTGAAGGCCCTCGCCGAGGCGGGCGCCCGCGTGGTCGTCGCCTCCCACCTGGGCCGCCCCAAGGGCGCCCCGGACCCGGCCTTCTCCCTCGCCCCGGCCGCCGCCCGTCTCGGTGAACTCCTGGGCGCCTCCGTGGCCTTCGCGACCGACACGGTGGGCGAATCGGCCGGCGCCACGGTCGCGGACCTCTCCGACGGCCAGGTCGCGGTCGTCGAGAACCTCCGCTTCAACGCCGGCGAGACCGCCAAGGACGACGCCGAGCGCGGCGCCTTCGCGGACCAGCTCGCCGCCCTCGCCGACGTCTACGTCGGTGACGGCTTCGGTGCCGTGCACCGCAAGCACGCCTCCGTCTTCGACCTCCCGGCCCGGCTGCCGCACTACGCCGGCTACCTGATCGCCACCGAGGTCGGCGTCCTGAAGAAGCTCACCGACGAGGTCCAGCGGCCCTACGTGGTCGTGCTCGGCGGCGCCAAGGTCTCCGACAAGCTCGCCGTCATCGACCAGCTGCTCGGCAAGGCCGACCGCATCCTCATCGGCGGCGGCATGGCCTTCACCTTCCTCAAGGCCAAGGGCCACGAGGTCGGCGCCTCCCTCCTCCAGGAGGACCAGATCCCGGCGGTCCTGGAGTACATCGAGCGCGCCGAGAAGACCGGTGTCGAGCTGGTCCTGCCGGTCGACGCCGTGGTCGCCCCCGCGTTCCCGGACCTGAAGACCAAGGCCCCGGCCGACGCCACCACCGTCGCCGCGGACGCCATCCCGGCCGACCGGATGGGCCTGGACATCGGCCCGGCGTCCGGCAAGCTGTACGCCTCGAAGATCACCGACGCCGCCACCGTCTTCTGGAACGGCCCGATGGGCGTCTTCGAGCACCCCGAATTCGCCGAGGGCACCAAGGCGGTCGCCCAGTCTCTCCTCGACTCCTCGGCCTTCACGGTCGTCGGCGGTGGCGACTCCGCCGCGGCCGTCCGCATCCTGGGCTTCGACGAGAACGCATTCGGCCACATCTCGACCGGTGGCGGCGCCTCCCTCGAATACCTCGAGGGCAAGACGCTCCCCGGCCTCGCCGCACTGGAGGACTGACCCCGCATGACCACTCGCACGCCGATCATGGCGGGCAACTGGAAGATGAACCTCAACCACCTCGAGGCCATCGCGCACGTCCAGAAGCTCGCTTTCGCCCTCGCGGACAAGGACTACGAGGCCGTCGAGGTCGCCGTCCTGCCGCCCTTCACCGACCTGCGCTCCGTGCAGACCCTGGTCGACGGCGACAAGCTCAAGATCAAGTACGGTGCCCAGGACCTCTCGGCGCACGACTCGGGCGCCTACACCGGCGAGATCTCCGGTTCGATGCTGGCCAAGCTGAAGTGCACGTACGTGGCGGTCGGCCACTCCGAGCGCCGCCAGTACCACGCCGAGACCGACGAGATCGTCAACGCCAAGGTCAAGGCCGCCTACAAGCACGGCCTCACCCCGATCCTGTGCGTCGGCGAGGAGCTGGACGTCCGCGAGGCGGGCAACCACGTCTCCCACACCCTCGCCCAGGTCGAGGGTGGCCTCAAGGACCTCCCGGCCGAGCAGGCCGAGTCCGTCGTCATCGCCTACGAGCCCGTCTGGGCCATCGGCACCGGCAAGGTCTGCGGCGCCGAGGACGCCCAGGAGGTCTGCGCCGCCATCCGCGGCAAGATCGCCGAGCTGTACTCGCAGGAGCTGGCCGACCAGGTCCGCATCCAGTACGGCGGCTCCGTCAAGTCCGGCAACGTCGCCGAGATCATGGCGCAGGCCGACATCGACGGCGCCCTGGTCGGCGGTGCCTCGCTGGACGCCGAAGAGTTCGTCAAGATCGTGCGCTTCCGGGACCAGTGAGTAGGCCCTAGCGGCGATCCGTCGTACCCTTGCGGGGGCATGGCCCTGAAGGCCGTGCCCCCGTCGTTCACCCGAATCCGAGAGAGTTGGTCCAGCCGTGGTTATGGGGTTCTCGATCGCCCTGATCATCTTCAGCGGCCTGATGATGCTGCTGGTGCTCATGCACAAGGGCAAGGGCGGCGGCCTCTCCGACATGTTCGGTGGCGGCATGCAGTCGTCCGTCGGTGGTTCCTCGGTCGCCGAGCGCAACCTCGACCGGATCACCATCGTGGTCGGTCTGCTCTGGTTCGCGTGCATCATCGTGCTCGGTCTCCTCATGAAGACGAACAGCTGAGCGGTCACACCACACACAGCACGTCCATTCCGCACGTAAGGCCCCATGTTCGGTACGCGCACCTGAGCGCGGCCTATCATGGGGCTTGCGTCTAGGTGTGGGAGCTGTAACTCCAATCACTGGACGCGCGTTGGGCCTTACGTAGACTGAGGCGCTCGCAACGAAGCGACACGTCGACTCGCTTCGCGGCACCATCACGCAGGGAGTTACGACCGTGGCAAGTGGCAACGCGATCCGAGGTAGCCGGGTCGGGGCGGGGCCGATGGGCGAAGCCGAGCGGGGCGAGTCCGCGCCCCGTCTGCGCATCTCCTTCTGGTGCTCCAACGGGCACGAGACGCAGCCCAGCTTCGCCAGCGACGCGCAGGTCCCCGATACCTGGGACTGCCCGCGCTGCGGCTTTCCCGCCGGACAGGACCGGGACAACCCGCCGGACCCGCCGCGCACCGAGCCGTACAAGACGCACCTCGCGTATGTACGGGAGCGGCGCAGCGACGCGGACGGCGAGGCGATCCTCGCCGAGGCGCTCGCCAAACTGCGGGGCGAGATCTAGGAGTCGAGAACCGGCCGGGCACCGAGGGGTGCCTGGCCGGAGCGGTTTCACGGCCGCCGCCCGGCCGTTGTCAGTGGTGACCTCTACGGTGTGTGCATGGGTTCGTGATGCGCGGGTCGGGAGGGGAGCCGTGGTGGCGGTCGAGATGGCGGGCGGGTGCGCGCCCGTGCGGCACCGGGACGCGTCATCGCCCGCGGCTGCCTGCCCTGGCGTGTTCCGGCCAGCTCTTCGACATCGCCTCACCGCCCGGTCCGCAGTGGCCTTCTCCGTCCCCTCGCTGATACCCGTGCGCCGCGCGCACGTACCTGTGGTTGCGCCGGGCGCCGACGCCGGCACGGCTCGCGCCTCGCGATGATCAACTAGGTTGGAACAGCTGGGACAGGCACGAAAGAAGGCTGAAGTCGGACATGAACGCAGACGGCCGTACCAGGCTCAACCGGACACCCGAATGGACCGCGCTGGCCGAGCACCGCGAGGAGCTCGGCGAGGTGCGGCTGAGGGAGCTGTTCGCCGCCGACCCCGGGCGCGGCACCGGCTACACACTGCGGGTCGGTGACCTGTACGTCGACTACTCCAAGCACCTGGTCACCGACGAGACGCTGCGGCTGCTGCGTGAACTCGCCGCCGCGACCGACGTCTTCGGCCTGCGGGACGCCATGTTCCGCGGCGAGAAGATCAACACGACCGAGGACCGGGCCGTGCTGCACACCGCTCTGCGCGCCCCGCGCGACGCGGTGATCGAGGTCGACGGGGAGAACGTCGTCCCGGGCGTGCACGCCGTGCTCGACAGGATGAGCGACTTCGCGAACCGGGTCCGCTCCGGCGAGTGGACCGGCCACACCGGCAAGCGGATCAAGAACGTCGTCAACATCGGGATCGGCGGCTCCGACCTGGGCCCCGCGATGGCGTACGAGGTGCTGCGCGGCTTCACCGACCGCGACCTCACCGTCCGCTTCGTGTCGAACGTCGACGGTGCCGACCTGCACGAGGCCACCCGCGACCTGGACGCCGCGGAGACGCTGTTCGTCATCGCCTCCAAGACCTTCACCACGATCGAGACGATCACCAACGCCACCTCGGCCCGCGAGTGGCTGCTCGGTGAGCTGAAGGCCGGTCAGGAAGCCGTCGCCCGGCACTTCGTGGCGCTGTCGACCAACGCCGAGAAGGTGTCGGACTTCGGCATCGACACAGCCAACATGTTCGAGTTCTGGGACTGGGTCGGCGGCCGCTACTCCTACGACTCGGCGATCGGCCTGTCACTGATGATCGCCATCGGCCCGGACCGCTTCCGCGAGATGCTCGACGGCTTCCACCTCGTCGACGAGCACTTCCGCACCGCCCCGGCGGAGGCCAACGTACCTTTGCTGCTCGGCCTGTTGGGTATCTGGTACGGCAACTTCCACGACGCGCAGTCGCACGCCGTTCTGCCCTACTCGCACTACCTGTCCAAGTTCACCGCCTACTTGCAGCAGCTGGACATGGAGTCCAACGGCAAGTCGGTGGACCGGGACGGCAACCCGGTCCAGTGGCAGACCGGACCGGTGGTGTGGGGCACTCCCGGCACCAACGGGCAGCACGCCTACTACCAGCTCATCCACCAGGGCACCAAGCTGATCCCGGCGGACTTCATCGGCTTCGCCGAGCCGGTCGCCGAGCTCTCCGACGGGCTCAAGGCCCAGCACGACCTGCTCATGGCGAACTTCTTCGCCCAGACCCAGGCGCTGGCCTTCGGCAAGACGCCGGACGAGGTGCGGGCGGAGGGGGTGGCCGAGGAGCTGGTTCCGCACAAGACGTTCCGGGGCAACCACCCGACGACCACGATCCTCGCGAAGGAACTCACCCCGTCCGTCCTCGGCCAGCTCATCGCCCTCTACGAACACAAGGTGTTCGTCCAGGGCGCGGTCTGGAACATCGACTCCTTCGACCAGTGGGGCGTCGAACTCGGCAAGGTCCTCGCCAAGCGCGTCGAACCGGCACTCACCGGGGGCGCCGAGGTACCGGGCCTGGACGCGTCCACGAAGGCCCTGGTGGCGACGTACCGGGAGCTGCGCGGGCGGCAGTGAGAACGCGGACGCCGGGCCCCTTCCGAGAGGGACCCGGCGTCGACTGCCGTACGCGAGGCGGGAGTTACGCCGAAGCCGGCGGATACAGCGACCTCGGCAGCTGGGAGGCCGCCGCCGAGTCCAGCAGCCACAGGGTGCGGGCCCGGCCGCGTGCGCCCGCCGCCGGGGCCTGGATCTCGCCCGCGCCGGACAGGGCGATCGCCGCGGCCTGTGCCTTGTCCTCGCCGGCCGCGAGCAGCCACACCTCGCGGGCGGAGCGGATCGCGGGCAGGGTCAGGGAGATCCGGGTCGGCGGGGGCTTGGGGGCCCCGTGGACACCGACGACCGTACGTTCCGTCTCCCGGACCGCCGGGAGCTCGGGGAACAGGGACGCCACGTGGGTGTCCGGGCCGACGCCCAGCATCAGGACGTCGAAGGTCGGCACGGCGCCGTGGTTCTCGGGGCCGGCCGCACGGGCCAGCTCCTCGGCGTAGGCCGCCGCGGCGGCCTCGACGTCGTCCCCGTGCGGACCGTCCGACGTGGGCATGGCGTGCACGCGCTTCGGGTCCAGCGGTACGGCGTCGAGCAGGGCCTCTCTGGCCTGTGTGTCATTGCGTTCCGGGTCGCCCTCGGGCAGGAAGCGCTCGTCGCCCCACCACAGGTCCAGGCGGCCCCAGTCGACGGCGTCCCGGGCGGGGGCCGTGGCGAGGGCGGCGAGCAGCCCGTTGCCGTTGCGGCCGCCCGTGAGGACCACCGACGCCGAGCCCCGGGAGGCCTGCGCGTCGACGATCTTCGTGATCAGACGGGCCGCGGCGGCCTGCGCCATCAGCTCCTTGTCGTGGTGCACGACCAGCTGCGGAGTGCTCACTTCGCCGCCTTCCCGGACAGGCCGGAAGGGACCGGCTTCAGCGATGCCGACGGCGCCGCTTCCCGCCCGGAAGCTTTCGCAGGGCCCTCGACAGGGGCTTTGACGGCGACTTCCGCGGAGGCTCCGGCTGCGGCCGGCTCCGCGGAGACGGAATCTCCGGAGCCGGATCCGCCGGCATCGGAGCCGGGTTCTCCTTTGGCAGCAGGTTCCGGAAAGGGCACCGACGGGTTCAGCCGTTCCACCCCGAACCGCAGCGCGGAGGCGTATGTGTCGTCCGGGTCCAGCCTGCGCAGCTCCTCCGCGATCAGCTCGGCCGTGTCCCGGCGCTTGAGCGCCACCGCACGGTTCGGCTGCCCCTGAATGGAGAGCGTGGCCAGCGAGCCGTCGGCACGGTCCAGGACGATCGGGCCGCTGTCCGTGTGCATGCGGACCGCCGTGAGGCCGGGGCCGTTCGACAGCGACCGCTTCACCGGCACGTCCAGCCGGTCCGCCAGCCACATCGCCAGCAGCTCGCAGCTCGGGTTGAACTCCTCGCCCTCCACCTCGACGGCCTCCACCTTGCAGGTGACCTGGTCGAGCGCGGCGGCCAGCATCGAGCGCCACGGCGTGATCCGGGTCCAGGAGAGGTCGGTGTCGCCCGGCGTGTAGGCGTCGGCGCGTGCCGTCAGCTCACGCACCGGCTGCTCCGAGGCGTACGTGTCGGTGACCCGCCGCTGGGCGAGCGCCCCGAGCGGGTCCCCGGCCGGGTCGAGCGGTGCGTCCGACGGCCACCAGACGACGACCGGCGCGTCCGGCAGCAGCAGCGGAAGGACGACCGACTGGGCGTGGTCGACGACCTCGCCGTACAGCCGTAGTACCACCGTCTCGCCGGTGCCCGCGTCCGCGCCCACCCGCACCTCGGCGTCGAGTCGGGACTGGGTGCGGTCACGAGAACTCCGCGACACCCGCTTGATGACCACCAGCGTCCGCGAAGGGTGCTCGCGGGACGCGTCGTTGGCGGCCTTGAGGGCGTCGTAGGCGTTCTCCTCGTCCGTGACGATGACGAGGGTGAGCACCATGCCGACGGCCGGTGTGCCGATGGCGCGGCGGGCCTTGACCAGGGCCTTGTTGATCTTGCTGGCCGTGGTGTCCGTGAGGTCTGTCTTCATGGCCGGCGCCAGCTCCGTCCCTCTCGTGCGAGCATTTCGTCCGCCTCGACCGGGCCCCAGGTACCGGAGGGGTACTGGGCGGGCTTGCCGTGCGTGTCCCAGTACTCCTCGATCGGGTCGAGGATCTTCCAGGACAGCTCGACCTCCTCCGTACGGGGGAAGAGGTTCGAGTCGCCGAGCAGGACGTCGAGGATCAGACGCTCGTACGCCTCGGGAGAGGACTCCGTGAACGACTCGCCGTAGGCGAAGTCCATGGACACGTCCCGGATTTCCATCGAGGTGCCCGGCACCTTGGAGCCGAAGCGGACGGTGACGCCCTCGTCGGGCTGGACGCGGATGACGATCGCGTTGGAGCCGAGCTCCTCGGTGGCCGTCGTGTCGAAGGGGGAGTGCGGTGCCCGCTGGAAGACCACCGCGATCTCGGTGACCCGGCGGCCGAGCCGCTTGCCGGTGCGCAGGTAGAAGGGGACGCCCGCCCAGCGGCGGTTGTCGATCTCCACCTTGATGGCCGCGTAGGTGTCGGTCTTGGACTGCGGGTCGATGCCGTCCTCTTCGAGGTAGCCGACCGCCTTCGCACCGCCCTGCCAGCCCGCCGCGTACTGTCCGCGCACGGTGTTGAGGCCCAGGTCCTTCGGCAGCTTCACCGCGCCGAGCACCTTGGTCTTCTCCGCGGCCAGCGCGTCCGCGTCGAAGGAGGCGGGCTCCTCCATCGCGGTGAGGGCCATCAGCTGGAGCAGGTGGTTCTGGATGACGTCACGGGCGGCGCCGATGCCGTCGTAGTACCCGGCCCGGCCGCCGATGCCGATGTCCTCGGCCATCGTGATCTGCACGTGGTCCACGAAGGACCGGTTCCAGATCGGCTCGAACATCGTGTTGGCGAAGCGCAGCGCCAGGATGTTCTGGACGGTCTCCTTGCCCAGGTAGTGGTCGATGCGGAAGACCTGGTCCGGGGCGAAGACCTCCTCGACGGTCGCGTTGAGCTCCTCGGCCGACTTCAGGTTGTGGCCGAAGGGCTTCTCGATGACCGCGCGCCGCCAGGAGCCGCTCGACTGGTCGGCCAGCCGGTGCTTCTTCAGCTGCTGGATGACCACGGGGAAGGCCGACGGCGGCACGGACAGGTAGAAGGCGAAGTTGCCGCCGGTGCCCTGTGCCTTGTCGAGTTCGTCGATGGTGTCGCGCAGCCGCTCGAACGAGTCGTCGTCGTCGAAGGTGCCCTGGACGAAGCGCATCCCCTGGATGAGCTGCTGCCAGACCTCCTCGCGGAACGGCGTCCGGGCGTGTTCCTTGACGGCGTCGTGGACGACTTCCGCGAAGTCCTCGTTCTCCCAGTCCCGCCGGGCGAAGCCGACCAGTGAGAAGCCCGGCGGCAGCAGACCCCGGTTCGCGAGGTCGTACACGGCGGGCATGAGCTTCTTTCGTGACAAATCGCCCGTGACGCCGAAGATGACCAGGCCCGACGGCCCCGCGATACGCGGGAGCCGTCGGTCGGCGGGGTCACGCAGCGGGTTGCTGCTCGACAAGATCTCAGCCCTCCGAGGGGGCGAGGCGCTGAAGCTCCGCCTCGGTCGACTTGAGCAGGTCGTTCCAGGCGGACTCGAACTTCTCGACGCCCTCGTCCTCCAGAAGCTGGACCACCTCGTCGTAGGAGATGCCGAGCTTCTCGAGCGCGTCGAGGTCGGCGCGCGCCTGCTCGTAGGTGCCCGAGACGGCGTCGCCGCGGATCTCACCCTGCTCCTCGGTGGCGAACAGCGTCGCCTCCGGCATGGTGTTCACCGTGTTCGGCGCGACCAGTTCCTCGACGTACATGGTCTTCTTGTACGCCGGGTCCTTGACGCCGGTCGAGGCCCACAGCGGACGCTGCTTGTTCGCGCCGGCGTTCTCCAGCTTCGCCCAGCGCTCGCCCGAGAAGACCTCCTCGTACGCCTGGTACGCCAGGCGCGCGTTGGCCAGACCGGCCTTGCCGCGGGCGGCCTTGGCCTCGTCGGTGCCGAGCGCGTCGATGCGCTTGTCGATCTCGGTGTCCACGCGGGACACGAAGAAGGACGCCACCGAGTGGATCTTCGACAGGTCCAGACCCCGCTCCTTGGCCTTCTCCAGACCGGCCAGGAACGCGTCCATGACCAGGCGGTAGCGCTCCAGCGAGAAGATCAGCGTGACGTTGACGCTGATCCCGAGGCCGATGACCTCGGTGATCGCGGGGATGCCGGCCTGGGTGGCCGGGATCTTGATGAGGGTGTTGGGGCGGTCGACGAGCCAGGCGAGCTGCTTGGCCTCGGCGACGGTCGCCTTGAGGTTGTGCGCCAGGCGCGGGTCGACCTCGATGGACACCCGGCCGTCCTGGCCGCCCGTCGCGTCGAAGACCGGGCGCAGGATGTCGGCGGCGTCGCGGACGTCCGCCGTCGTGATCATGCGGATGGCCTCTTCGACGGACACCTTGCGGAAGGCCAGGTCGGAGAGCTGCTGGTCGTAACCGTCGCCCTCGGAGATCGCCTTCTGGAAGATCGACGGGTTGGTGGTGACGCCCACGACGTGCTGCTGGTCGATCAGCTCGGCGAGGTTGCCGGACGTGATCCGCTTGCGCGACAGGTCGTCCAGCCAGATCGCCACGCCTTCCTCGGAGAGGCGCTTGAGTGCGTCTGTCATGGAATTACATCTCCTAAGTCGTATGTGAGCGTCAGCGCTGGGCGGCGGCGAGAGATTCCCGCGCCTTGGCGGCCACGTTCTCGCCGGTGAAGCCGAACTCCCGGAAGAGGACCTTGGCGTCCGCGGAAGCACCGAAGTGCTCCAGGGAAACGATGCGGCCGGCGTCCCCGACGTACTTGTGCCAGGTCAGACCGATGCCCGCCTCGACCGCGACACGGGCCCTCACGGACGGAAGCAGGACGCTGTCCCGGTACCCCTGGTCCTGCTCCTCGAACCACTCCACGCACGGCATGGAGACGACACGCGTCGGCACACCGTCGGCCTGGAGCTGCTCACGCGCCTCGACGGCCACGTGCACCTCGGAACCGGTGGCGATCAGGATGACCTGCGGGTCACCGCCTTCGGCCTCGAACAGGACGTAACCGCCCTTGACGGCGTCCTCGTTGGGCTCGTACGTCGGCACGCCCTGACGGGTCAGCGCCAGGCCGTGCGGGGCACCCTTGCCGAACTCCTTGGTCCAGCGGCCCAGGATCTCGCGCCAGACGATCGCGGTCTCGTTGGCGTCCGCGGGGCGGACCACGTTCAGACCGGGGATCGCGCGCAGCGAGGCCAGGTGCTCGACCGGCTGGTGCGTCGGGCCGTCCTCGCCGAGACCGATGGAGTCGTGCGTCCACACGTACGTCACCGGCAGGTGCATCAACGCCGAGAGCCGGACGGAGTTGCGCATGTAGTCGGAGAAGACGAGGAACGTACCGCCGTAGATACGGGTGTTGCCGTGCAGCGCGATGCCGTTCATCTCCGCGGCCATGGAGTGCTCGCGGATGCCGAAGTGGATCGTGCGGCCGTACGGGTCCGCCTCCGGCAGCGGGTTGTCCGCCGGGAGGAACGAACTGTTCTTGTCGATCGTCGTGTTGTTGGAGCCCGCGAGGTCGGCGGAGCCGCCCCACAGCTCGGGGATCACGGCGCCGAGGGCCTGCAGGACCTTGCCGGACGCGGCACGGGTCGCGACGCCCTTGCCGGGCTCGAAGACCGGGATCGCCGACTCCCAGCCCTTGGGCAGCTCACCCGCGGCGACGCGCTCGAACTCGGCCGCGCGCTCGGGGTTGTTGTTCCGCCACTCCTGGAAGGACTTCTCCCACTCGGCCTTCGCCTGACGGCCGCGCTCCAGCGCCTGCCGGGTGTGGTTGATGACCTCGTCGGACACCTCGAAGGACTGCTCCGGGTCGAAGCCCAGCACCCGCTTGGTCGCCGCGACCTCGTCGTCGCCGAGCGCCGAGCCGTGGGCGGCCTCGGTGTTCTGGGCGTTCGGGGCGGGCCAGGCGATGATCGAGCGCATCGCGATGAAGGACGGCCGGTCGGTGACCGCCTTGGCCTTCTCGATCGCCTCGAAGATCGCGACCGGGTCCAGGTCGCCGTTGGCCTGCGGCTCGACACGCTGGACGTGCCAGCCGTACGCCTCGTAGCGCTTGACCGTGTCCTCGGAGACGGCCGTCTCGGTGTCGCCCTCGATCGAGATGTGGTTGTCGTCCCACAGCAGGATCAGGTTGCCGAGCTTCTGGTGGCCGGCCATCGAGGACGCCTCGGCGGAGATGCCCTCCTGGAGGCAGCCGTCACCGGCGACGGCGAAGACGAAGTGGTCGAAGGGGGAGGTGCCCTCGGGCGCCTCCGGGTCGAACAGACCGCGCTCGTAGCGGGCGGCCATCGCCATGCCGACCGCGTTGGCGACACCCTGGCCGAGGGGACCTGTGGTGGTCTCCACGCCCTTGGTGTGGCCGTACTCCGGGTGGCCCGGGGTCTTCGAGCCCCAGGTGCGGAAGGCCTTGAGGTCGTCCAGCTCCAGGCCGAAGCCGGCCAGGTACAGCTGGGTGTAGAGGGTCAGGGACGAATGGCCGGCGGACAGCACAAAGCGGTCGCGCCCGACCCAGTCGGGGTCGGCCGGGTCGTGCCGCATCACCTTCTGGAAGAGGGTGTAGGCGGCGGGAGCCAGGCTCATCGCCGTACCGGGATGGCCGTTACCGACCTTCTGTACGGCGTCGGCGGCCAGGACGCGGGCGGTGTCGACGGCCCGCTGGTCCAGCTCGGTCCACTCGAGGTCTGTGGTGGTCGGCTTGGTGCTCACCCTGGGTCAGGGCTCCTCTCCACATGTCACGCATGTCGAAATGCCGGTGCACGGGACGCCCGGCCGTTGTCGAGCCTACCCCCGCAAGTACGTGCGTCTTTTCGAGTCATTCCAGACTGCCGGGCCGGGCAGGGATCCGCCTCCCCACTGGCCCGTACCGGCATTCGGCAAGTGAATACGCAGCCGCTCGTACGAGTGCTCAACCGAGTGGCGCCGAGCTCTTCCGGGGCCGTCCCCGGACACGACCCGACCCCCGCGAATGCCCGGGTATGGGCAACGTCTACAGTGGCGTGGTACGCGCGAGCCTTTACCGGTACTTCACACGGGTGAGGCTCGCTGGGATGTCTCTGTAGGGGTGTGCGTGACGGCCGTCGAATCCCGTCCAGCCGGAGTGCTGGGGGAGAGCAAGAGCTCGAGTCACCGGCCGTTCGGGGCCCGTGTCAAGGCATTCGTGGCGCTGACCAAGCCCCGGATCATCGAGTTGCTGCTGATCACCACCGTTCCGGTGATGTTCCTGGCGCAGCAGGGTGTGCCGGATCTGAAGCTGGTCCTGCTGACCTGTGTCGGCGGCTATCTCTCGGCCGGCGGCGCCAACGCGCTCAACATGTACATCGACCGCGACATCGACGCGCTCATGGACCGCACCTCGCAGCGTCCACTGGTGACCGGAATGGTGTCGCCGCGCGAGTGCCTGGCCTTCGGCATCACGCTGGCGGTCGTCTCGACGCTGCTGTTCGGCCTCACCGTCAACTGGCTGTCCGCCTGGCTGTCGCTCGGAGCGCTGCTCTTCTACGTCGTCGTCTACACGATGATCCTCAAGCGTCGTACCTCGCAGAACATCGTGTGGGGCGGCATCGCCGGCTGCCTGCCGGTCCTCATCGGCTGGTCGTCCGTCACGAACTCCATGGCGTGGGCGCCGATCATCCTCTTCCTGGTCATGTTCTTCTGGACGCCGCCGCACTACTGGCCGCTGTCCATGAAGGTGCGCGAGGACTACGCGCGCGTGGGCGTGCCGATGCTGCCGGTGGTCGCCTCCAACAAGGTGGTCGCCAAGCAGATCGTCCTCTACAGCTGGGTGATGGTCGGGGTGTCGCTGCTGCTGCAGCCGCTCGGCTACACCGGCTGGTTCTACACGGCGGTCGCGCTGCTCGCGGGCGGCTTCTGGCTGTGGGAGGCGCACGGCCTGCAGAACCGGGCCAGGGCCGAGGTGACGGGCGCGAAGCTCAAGGAGATGCGGCTGTTCCACTGGTCGATCACCTATGTGTCGATCCTCTTCGTCGCCGTGGCGGTCGACCCCTTCCTGAGGTGAGGGTCACGTCGCCGTCCCCTCTACCCGTCGGTAGCATCCTGGTCATGGCAGACACGCAGCAGGTTGACGCGAAGGCCGAGCGCAAGGTCGCCCGGCTCGCCAAGCAGATCAGCGCCTTCTCCAAGGAGCACGGCGGCGCCGAGGGCCAGCTGGCCTACATCGGCGAGCGCGGCACCCGGATCGTCCTCGTCGGCGAGGACGGCGGCTGGGGCGACCTGGTGGCCCCCTCGTACGAGATCGCCGAGAAGGCCGTCGAGAAGTCCGGCATCACCGTTCACGAGGAGTTCGACGGCGAGTTCGCCGCGAAGGTGAAGACCGGGCCGTACGAGTGGAGCCGGATGGCGGGCATCCAGGTCGGCGGCCCCTCGAACGACTGATCAACGCGCCCCGAAAGGGCGCGGGGTTGTAGCGCTGTTCGGGGTGCCGGGGTGAGCCCGGTCAGCGCTCCCGAGCGCACGTCGGCGACCCAGATGCGGTACGGCTGCCGGTGACGGTGACGGTGTCGCCGCCGCGCTCGGCGTGCGGCTTCGTCGCGCGGGCCTGACCGGCCACGACGGACCCGCGGTCGTGCGAAGGCCGGCGGGGTCCCTCCGCGTGGGCGAAACGGCTCAACCCGCGGCGCGCTTCGCACGGGGTGTGTGACAGCAACACCTGACGCCCGGTTCACCCGTTAGGACCTGTAGCAAGCGCACAGTCCTGCCACGGGGAGCCCGGATGATCGAAACGCCGTCCCTCGTGGACCAGTACTGCCACGGCGTACTGAGGACGGAGCTGGGTCTCGGCACCTTCGAGGCCCAGCTGGCCCGCACCGAGGGCCCGCCGGCCCCGGGGACCACCCTGTTCGACACCCAGACGGGTTTCGCCGTACGGCGATGGTGCCCGCCCCTGCTCGGCCTGGAACCGCACTGTCCGCCCGCCCGCTATCTGGCCCGGCGCCGTGAACTGGGTGTCCTGGAAGCGGGCCGCAGGCTGCTCCGCGGCAGCGGCATCACGACCTATCTGGTCGACACCGGACTGCCCGGCGACCTCACGGGACCCACCGAACTGGCCTCCGCCGCGGCCGCCGAGGCCCGCGAGATCGTGCGCCTGGAACTCCTCGCCGAGCAGGTCGCCGACACCTCCGGCACCGTCGAGTCCTTCCTCGCCAACCTCGCCGAGTCGGTGCACGGAGCCGCCGCGAGCGCGGTCGCCTTCACCTCGGTGGCGGGCGTACGCCACGGACTGGCGCTCGCGCCCGAGCCGCCGGGTCCCGGAGAGGTGCGGGGCGCGGCCGGCCGGTGGCTGGCGGGCCGCCGGGTGGGCGGCGAGCTGTCCGACCCCGTCCTGCTACGGCACCTGCTGTGGATCGCGGCCGCCTCCGGCCTGCCCCTCCAACTCCACGCCGGGCTCGGCGAACCGGGCCTGCGCATCGACCGCACGGACCCCGTCCTGCTCACCGACTTCGTCCGGGCCACCGCGGGCCTCGGCACCGACCTCGTCCTGCTGCACAGCTACCCCTACCACCGGCACGCCGCCCACCTCGCCGGTGTCTTCCCGCACGTCTACGCCGACTCCGGCGCCGCCCTCGCGCGCACCGGCGCCCGTGCGGCGACCGTCCTCGCGGAGATCCTGGAACTGGCCCCCTTCGGCAAGATCGTCTTCTCCAGCGGGGCCCACAGCCTGCCCGAACTGCATGTGGTGGGCGCCCGCCTGTTCCGTGAGGCGCTGGCCCGGGTGCTGGGCGGCTGGGTCACGGAGGGGGCCTGGTCGCTGGCCGACGCGCAGCGGGTGGCGGGGCTCATCGCGGCGGGGAACGCGCGCAGGGTTTACGGGCTGGAGTGAGCTGTACAGGATGGGATGCATGCAGACCGAGGTGTTACTCGACCGCTTCCTGACCGAGCTCGCCCCGCTCGAGCCCGTCGCCGTCTGGGCCCACGGCTCGCTGGCCGGCGGCGACTACCAGGAGGGCCGCAGCGACCTGGACCTGATCGCCGTACTCGACCGGCTGGGGCCGCGGACGGTCTGGCGGCTGGCGAAGCTGCACGCGCGATTGCGGGCCGAGCCGCTGTCCGGGCAGCTGCACTGCACCTACCTGACACCGTTGGCCGATCCGGGCCGCCGCCACCTCACCTGGGCGTACGAGGAGTTGTTCAAGCGGCCGGTCACCGCGGTGACCCAGCGCGAACTGCACAGCTTCGGGCGGGTGCTGCTGGGGAAACCGCCCGCGGAACTGCTGCCGCCGGTGTCGGACCGCGAGCTCGCCGACTTCGTCGTCCGTGACCAGCGCGACTTCTGGCGCCCGGCGCTCGACAACGCCCCGCTGTGGACCCGGGACGTGTGGATCGACGGGGGGCTGCTGACCTTCGCCCGCGCGAGCGTCACCCTGAGGGAAGGGCGACTGATGAGCAAGCGCGAGGCGCTGGAACTGCTGCCGGGGCTCGGGGCGCCCGTGGAGCTCGTCGAGGACATCCGGAGGCGCCGTTACGGCGAGCCCGGACCCGCCGTCGAGAACAGGGCGGCGCTGACCCGCGGCTACCTGGGCCCGGCGATCGACGAACTGGTGGCGGCGTACGACTGAGCGGGCACCTCGGACGGCTCCCCCTCGGACCGCTCCCGCAGGGCCAGCAGGACGCGCAGGACGCCGATCCACACCAGGGCCGAGCCGAGCATGTGCAGACCGACCAGGAACTCGGGCAGGTCGGTGAAGTACTGGACGTAGCCGATGACGCCCTGGGAGAGGAGGACCAGGAAGAGGTCGCGGGTGCGGTGCAGGGGGCCCTTGGGGGCGTCGACCGCCTTGAGGATGAACCACAGGGCGAAGGTCAGCGACACCACGATCCAGGCCAGGACCGCGTGCACCTTGGCCACCGTCTCCCAGTCCAGCGGCATCCGGTCGACCTCGCTGGAGTCACCGGCGTGCGGTCCGGCGCCGGTCACGACCGTGCCGACCAGGATCAGCAGGGCGGCGGCCGCGACCATGAACCACACCAGCTGCTGCACGGGCCTGCCGACCAGCGGGCGGGGTGCCGTGTCGCCCTCACGGGTGCGCTGCCACATCACCGCGGCGACCGTGATCAGGGCCGTCGTCGCCACGAAGTGCGCCGCGACGGTGTACGGGTTGAGACCCACCAGGACGACGATGCCGCCGAGGATCGCGTTGCTCATCACGATCCAGAACTGCGCCCAGCCCAGCCGGGTCAGGCTGCGCCGGTACGGCTTCTCGGAGCGCGCGGCGATGATCGCCCAGCCGACGGCGGCACACAGCACATACGTCAGCATCCGGTTGCCGAACTCGATGGCGCCGTGGAAGCCCATCGCGCTGGTCGCGGTCAGCGAATCGTCCGTGCACTTGGGCCAGGTCGGGCACCCGAGCCCCGACCCGGTCAGCCGCACCGCCCCGCCGGTGACCACGATGACCACCGCCATGACGAGCGCGGAGAGAGCCGCCCGCTGAACCGTCCGGGGGGCCGGGGTCCAGCGTGCGGCGATGAAGGCGAGCGGGTTGCGGACGGCCGCTACGGCGTCGGCACGGGTCAGGTTCGGCACGCTTTCCATCGTAGGGGGCCAGCTTGTGCACGCTTTCACGAGGGCCCCCCACTCCCAGCGGCCCTCTACTCCCAGCGGAAGAAGCGTCCCGCCAAGGCCAGGCCCGCCACCGCCCACACCGCCAGGATCCCCAGATCGCCCCACGGCATCCCGGTCCCGTGCTGGAGCACGTCCCGCAGGCCGTCGGACAAGGCCGTGATGGGGAGCAGGCTCAGTACGTCCTGGGTGCCTGAAGGGAACTTGGACAGGGGGACCATCACGCCGCCGCCCACCAGCAGCAGGAGGAAGACCAGGTTCGCGGCCGCCAGGGTCGCCTCCGCCTTCAGGGTGCCGGCCATCAGGAGGCCGAGGCCCGAGAAGGCCGCCGTGCCGAGGATCAGGAGCAGCAGAACGGCGAAGGGGTTGCCGTGCGGGGACCAGCCCAGCGCGAAGGCGATCACCGTCAGGAGGATCACCTGGAGGATCTCCGTCACCAGGACCGACGCCGTCTTCGCCGTCATCAGGCCCCAGCGGGGGAGCGGGGAGGAGGCCAGGCGCTTCAGGACGCCGTAGCGGCGCTCGAAGCCGGTCGCGATCGCCTGTCCGGTGAACGCCGTGGACATGACCGCGAGGGCGAGGACACCGGGGGTGAGGAAGTCCACGGCCTTGCCCCGGCCCGTGTCGATGATGTCCACCGAGCTGAACAGGACCAGCACCAGGGCCGGGATCACCACCGTCAGCAGGAGCTGCTCGCCGTTGCGCAGGAGCATCTTCGTCTCCAGGACCGCCTGGGTCGCGATCATGCGTCCCAGGGGTGCCGCGCCCGGCTTCGGGGTGTACGTACCGGTGGCCGTCACGCGCGCAGCTCCTTGCCGGTCAGTTCGAGAAAGACGTCTTCCAGGGTGTGCCGTTCCACCGAGATCTTCTCCGGCATCACGCCGTGCTGGGCGCACCAGGACGTCACCGTCGCCAGCAGCTGGGGGTTGACCTTGCCCACGACCCGGTAGGAGCCGGGGGTCAGTTCGGCCGCCGAGCAGTCCGCCGGGAGGGCCTTGAGCAGGGAGCCCACGTCGAGCCCGGGGCGGCCCGTGAAGCGCAGGGTGTTCTCCGCGCCGCCCCGGCACAGCTCCTCCGGGGTGCCCTGGGCGATGACCCGGCCGCCGTCGATGATCGCCACGTCGTCGGCGAGCTGCTCGGCCTCGTCCATGTAGTGCGTGGTCAGGACCACCGAGACACCGTCCGCGCGCAGGTCGCGGATCAGGTCCCAGGTCGCGCGGCGGGCCTGCGGGTCGAGCCCCGCGGTCGGCTCGTCCAGGAACACCAGTTCCGGCCGGCCCACGACGGCCATGGCGAGAGCCAGGCGCTGCTGCTGGCCGCCCGACAGTCTGCGGTATGTCGTCCTGCCGCAGCCGTCCAGGCCGAGGCGCTCGATCAGCGCGTCCACGTCGAGCGGGTGCGCGTGCAGTCTCGCCATGTGCCGCAGCATCTCGTCGGCCCGGGCGCCCGAGTACACGCCCCCGGACTGGAGCATCACGCCGATCCTCGGGTGCAGCTCACGGGCCTGCCGCACCGGGTCGAGGCCCAGGACGCGTACCGTGCCGGAGTCCGGCCTGCGGTATCCCTCGCAGGTCTCGACCGTCGTCGTCTTGCCGGCCCCGTTGGGCCCGAGGACGGCGGTCACGCCCGCCCGGGTCACCAGGTCGAGGCCGTCCACGGCGGTCTTCGTGCCGTACCGCTTCACCAGGGCGTGGACCTGGACCACGGGCTCACTTCGCATGCGCCCGAGTCTAGGTTCGCGGCCCGCGCCGCAGTCGGGCGGGTGCAGGATCTCCACCCGGGGCATGTCCGGGAACGTCCTCCCGTGAGCGGTGCAGCGTCAGCCACCGCTGTGCGTACCACACCGCGTCCGCCACCGGGAACAGCCGTACGTCGGCCGCGCCCGCCCTTCCCCGTACGACGACGCCGCTGTCCCGCTCGAAGTCGTACCCGAGTTCGTCGAAGCGGTCCGAGGTGATCGAGACCTCGGTGACCACCTCCCAGCCGTCCGGTCCAGGACGGCCGACCCGCACCCGGGGGGCCGGGACGCGGTACTCGGCGAGATGGAAGCTGGTGCAGGTGTCGTAGCCCGCGCCGAGGAGCAGCACACGCGCGTGGAGCGCCTCGAGGCGGGCCAGGGGGCTCTGCTCGCCGAGACGGCAGTCGGGGGCATGGCCGTCCAGGACCGCACGCGCGTGTGGTCCCAGCGCCGCGAAGGAGGTCTGCGGGTGCGCGCTGCGCAGGGCGCCGGGCCAGGTGCGTACGGTCTCCGGGATCACGCCGACTCCGCGCGAGGGCGTGACGAGGGGGTCGTAGGCGGGCATGGTCGCCCGGACGGTGTCCCACCACTCCTCGGGCACCGGGGGGTTGCTCCACACCGCCGGGTCCGAGAGGTCGCCGGTCTGGGTGGGGACCACCAGGGTGCCGTCCGGGCCGAGGACGTCCAGGAGGGCCTGGACCACCGCGACCGGGCCGCCGCAGACCCAGCCCAGGGAGCTCAGGGAGGAGTGCACGAGCAGGATCTCGCCGCTTTTCACACCTAGCTCGCGCAGGTGTCCGGCGAGGGTCTCGCGAGTGACAAGTGGGCCGGTGGGAGGTGGTATCGGCATCCTCGCGAGTGTTCCCGACAGGACCGCCGAAAGCCACCCGTTTGATCGATCAAAGATCGTTTCCCCAGGTCAGGTTAGGAGTACCTAAGTGATGTAGGGCACCGTCCGTCGTGGCGGACGCGGGTTGCCCGGTCCTGAGGAATTACGCAACAATGGCGTTGTGAAAAACGTCGGCGAGGCTCGGGAGACCCCCACGGGGGCCCCTCAGGAGGAGCTCGCGACCGGTGAGCGGTCCACCCGCAACCGCGTCGCGCGATCCATCCTGGACCACGGCCCGTCGACCGTCGCCGAGCTGGCCGGACGGCTGGGGCTCACCCAGGCAGCCGTACGACGTCATCTGGACGCGCTGGTGGCCGACGTCGTCGTCGAGGCGCGGGAGCAGCGGGTCTACGGCGCGCGCACGCGCGGCCGACCCGCCAAGGTCTTCGCGCTCACCGACTGCGGCCGGGATGCCTTCGACCAGTCGTACGACAAGCTCGCCGCGGACGCCCTGAGCTGGATCCAGGAGCGCTTCGGCGGGGACGAGGCGGTCGTCGCCTTCGCACGCGCGAGAATCGCCGCGCAGGCCGAGGAGTACCGCAAGGTCGTCGAGGCCGCCGCCCCCGAGGAGCGCACCGAAGCCCTGGCCAAGGCCCTGAGCGCGGACGGGTACGCTGCTACGGCGCGCAGCGCACCGGTCGGCGAGCAGCTCTGCCAGCACCACTGCCCGGTGGCCCATGTCGCGGAGAAGTTCCCCCAGCTCTGTGAGGCGGAGACCGAGATCTTCTCCCAGCTGCTCGGAACGCACGTCCAGCGACTGGCCACCATCGCGCACGGCGACGGCGTCTGCACGACGTTCATCCCCAAGATTTCCCACATGTCTGATCACGCATCTGCAAGCACGGCCGGGAGGAACCCCGCATGACTCTCCCCACGGAGACTGCCCACCCCGAGCTCGAGGGCCTGGGCAAGTACGAATACGGCTGGGCCGACTCCGACACGGCCGGCGCTTCCGCGCGGCGCGGTATCAACGACGACGTCGTCCGCGACATCTCCGCGAAGAAGAACGAGCCGGAGTGGATGACCAAGCTCCGCCTCAAGGGTCTGCGCCTGTTCGGCAAGAAGCCCATGCCCAACTGGGGCTCGGACCTCTCCGGCATCGACTTCGACAACATCAAGTACTTCGTGCGGTCCACGGAGAAGCAGGCGGAGTCCTGGGAGGACCTGCCCGAGGACATCAAGAACACGTACGACAAGCTCGGCATCCCCGAGGCGGAGAAGCAGCGCCTCGTCGCCGGTGTCGCGGCCCAGTACGAGTCCGAGGTCGTCTACCACCAGATCCGCGAGGACCTGGAGGAGCAGGGCGTCATCTTCCTGGACACCGACACCGCTCTCAAGGAGCACCCGGAGCTCTTCAAGGAGTACTTCGGCACCGTCATCCCGGTCGGCGACAACAAGTTCGCGTCGCTGAACACCGCGGTGTGGTCCGGCGGCTCCTTCATCTACGTGCCGAAGGGCGTGCACGTGGAGATCCCGCTCCAGGCCTACTTCCGTATCAACACGGAGAACATGGGCCAGTTCGAGCGGACCCTGATCATCGTCGACGAGGGTGCCTACGTGCACTACGTCGAGGGTTGTACGGCCCCGATCTACAAGTCGGACTCGCTGCACTCCGCGGTCGTCGAGATCATCGTCAAGAAGAACGCCCGCTGCCGTTACACGACCATCCAGAACTGGTCGAACAACGTCTACAACCTGGTCACCAAGCGCGCCGTGGCGTACGAGGGCGCGACCATGGAGTGGATCGACGGCAACATCGGCTCCAAGGTGACGATGAAGTACCCGGCCGTCTACCTGATGGGCGAGCACGCCAAGGGCGAGACCCTGTCCATCGCCTTCGCGGGCGAGGGCCAGCACCAGGACGCCGGCTCCAAGATGGTCCACATGGCGCCGAACACCTCCTCCAACATCGTCTCCAAGTCGGTGGCGCGCGGTGGTGGCCGTACCTCCTACCGCGGTCTGGTGGAGATCGGCGAGGGCGCCCACGGCTCCAAGTCCAACGTGCTGTGCGACGCGCTGCTCGTCGACACCATCTCCCGCTCCGACACGTACCCCTACGTGGACGTCCGCGAGGACGACGTGTCCATGGGCCACGAGGCGACCGTCTCCAAGGTCTCCGAGGACCAGCTCTTCTACCTGATGAGCCGTGGTCTGAGCGAGTTCGAGGCGATGGCGATGATCGTGCGCGGCTTCGTCGAGCCCATCGCGAAGGAGCTGCCGATGGAGTACGCGCTGGAGCTCAACCGGCTGATCGAGCTGCAGATGGAAGGCGCGGTCGGCTGACGCCCGCCCCCTTTCGGACACAGCTAGCGAAACTGACGTAGGAAGAGAGCAGACCGACAGCCATGGCTGAGGCTCAGAACATCCCGGTGGGCAGCACGACCGCCGGCCAGATCGCGGTGGCCGCCGAGTCGACCGTCGCCACGCGCATGAGCGCGCCCCCGTCCTTCGACGTGGCGGACTTCCCGGTCCCCCACGGCCGCGAGGAGGAGTGGCGGTTCACCCCGCTGGAGCGCCTGCGCGGGCTGCACGACGGCACCGCGGTCGCCACCGGCGGCGGCGTGAAGGTCGACATCACGGCGCCCGAGGGCGTGGTGATCGAGACCGTCGGCCGCGACGACGCCCGGCTCGGCAGGGCCGGCACGCCGGTGGACCGCATCGCCGCCCAGGCGTACTCGGCGTTCGAGAAGGCCGGCGTGGTCACCGTCCCCAAGGAGACGGTGCTCACCGAGCCGATCCGCATCGCCGTGCACGGCGAGGGCGGGGTCCGCTACGGCCACCAGGTCGTCGAGCTGGGAGCCTTCGCCGAGGCCGTCGTCGTCATCGACCACACCGGTGACGCCGTACTCGCCTCCAACGTCGACTACATCCTGGGCGACGGCGCCAAGCTGACCGTCGTCTCCGTCCAGGACTGGGACGACAAGGCCGTGCACGTGGCCCAGCACAACGCGCTCATCGGCCGGGACGCCACCTTCAAGTCGTTCGTGGTCACCTTCGGCGGCGACCTCGTCCGGCTGCACCCGCGCGTCGCCTACGCCGGCCCCGGCGGCGAGGCCGAGCTGTTCGGCCTGTACTTCACGGACGCCGGCCAGCACCAGGAGCACCGTCTCCTGGTCGACCACAACACCCCGCACTGCAAGTCGAACGTCGCCTACAAGGGCGCGCTCCAGGGCGAGGGCGCCCACGCGGTGTGGATCGGTGACGTGCTCATCGAGGCCAAGGCCGAGGGCACCGACACCTACGAGATGAACCGCAACCTCGTCCTCACCGACGGCGCCCGGGTCGACTCCGTGCCGAACCTGGAGATCGAGACCGGCGAGATCGTCGGGGCGGGACACGCCTCGGCGACCGGTCGCTTCGACGACGAGCAGCTCTTCTACCTGATGGCCCGTGGCATCCCGGCCGACGAGGCCCGGCGCCTGGTCGTCCGCGGCTTCTTCGCGGAGCTGGTCCAGCAGATCGGTGTCGACGACATCGAGGAGCGCCTTCTCGTGAAGATCGACGAGGAGCTGGAGGCCACCGTCTGATGGCCTACGTACGCGCTTGCGGGCTGAGCGAGCTGGAGGAGGACACCCCGAAGCGAGTGGAACTCGACGGCACGCCGGTCTCGGTCGTCCGTACCGAGGGGGAGGTGTTCGCCATCCACGACATCTGCTCCCACGCGAACGTCTCGCTCTCCGAGGGCGAGGTGGAGGACTGCCAGATCGAGTGCTGGCTGCACGGCTCCAGCTTCGACCTGCGCACCGGCAAACCGTCCGGCCTTCCCGCGACGCGCCCCGTCCCCGTATACCCCGTAAAGATCGAAGGGGACGACGTGCTCGTCTCCCTCAACCAGGAGTCCTGAGGCACCCATGGCAACGCTTGAAATCCACGACCTGCACGTCACCGTCGAGGCCGACAACGCCACGAAGGAGATCCTCAAGGGCGTCGACCTCACCGTGAAGCAGGGCGAGACGCACGCCATCATGGGCCCCAACGGCTCCGGCAAGTCGACGCTCGCCTACTCGCTCGCGGGTCACCCGAAGTACACCATCACCGGCGGCACCGTCACCCTCGACGGCGAGGACGTCCTGGAGATGTCCGTCGACGAGCGCGCCCGCGCGGGCCTGTTCCTGGCGATGCAGTACCCGGTCGAGATCCCCGGCGTCTCGGTCTCCAACTTCCTCCGTACGTCCGCCACCGCCATCCGCGGCGAGGCTCCCAAGCTGCGGACGTGGGTGAAGGAGGTCAGGGAGACCATGGAGCGCCTCCACATGGACCCGGCCTTCGCCGAGCGCAACGTCAACGAGGGCTTCTCCGGCGGTGAGAAGAAGCGCCACGAGATCCTCCAGCTCGAACTGCTCAAGCCGAAGATCGCGGTCCTCGACGAGACGGACTCCGGCCTCGACGTCGACGCCCTGCGGGTCGTCTCCGAGGGCGTCAACCGCGTCCGCGAGACCGGCGAGGTCGGCACCCTGCTGATCACGCACTACACGCGCATCCTGCGCTACATCAAGCCCGACTTCGTCCACGTCTTCTCCGGCGGTCGCATCGTCGAGTCCGGCGGCGCCGAGCTCGCCGACAAGCTGGAGAACGAGGGCTACGAGGCATACACGAAGGGTGGCGTATCCGCGTGACGCAGCTGCCGGGCCTCCTCGACACCGAGGCGATCCGCAAGGACTTCCCGATCCTGGACCGCCTGGTCCACGACGACCGGAAGCTCGTGTACCTGGACAACGCGGCGACCTCGCAGAAGCCGCGCCAGGTGCTGGACGCCCTGAGCGAGTACTACGAGCGGTACAACGCCAACGTCCACCGCGGTGTGCATGTGCTCGCCGAGGAGGCCACGGCGCTGTACGAGGGCGCGCGCGACAAGGTCGCCGAGTTCATCAACGCGCCCTCGCGCAACGAGGTGATCTTCACCAAGAACGCCTCCGAGTCGCTCAACCTCGTGGCGAACATGCTGGGCTGGGCGGACGAGCCCTACCGCGTGGACTCCGAGACCGAGATCGTCATCACGGAGATGGAGCACCACTCCAACATCGTGCCGTGGCAGCTGCTGGCGCAGCGCACGGGCGCGAAGCTGAAGTGGTTCGGGCTGACCGACGACGGCCGCCTCGACCTGTCCAACATCGACGAGATCATCACCGAGAAGACGAAGATCGTCTCCTTCGTGCTGGTCTCCAACATCCTGGGCACGGTCAACCCGGTCGAGGCGATAGTGCGCCGGGCACAGCAGGTCGGTGCCCTGGTCTGCATCGACGCCTCGCAGGCCGCGCCGCACATGCCGCTGGACGTACAGGCTCTCCAGGCCGACTTCGTGGCCTTCACCGGTCACAAGATGTGCGGACCGACGGGCATCGGCGTGCTGTGGGGCCGGCAGGAACTCCTCGAGGACCTGCCCCCGTTCCTCGGCGGCGGCGAGATGATCGAGACCGTGTCGATGCACTCGTCGACGTACGCTCCGGCGCCCCACAAGTTCGAGGCGGGCACCCCCCCGATCGCGCAGGCGGTCGGTCTGGGCGCGGCGATCGACTATCTCCAGGCCATCGGCATGGACAAGATCCTCGCCCACGAGCACGCGCTGACCGAGTACGCGGTCCAGCGCCTGGCGGAGGTCCCCGGCCTCAGGATCATCGGCCCCACCACGGCCGAGGACCGGGGCGCGGCGATCTCCTTCACGCTCGGTGACATCCACCCGCACGACGTGGGCCAGGTCCTGGACGAGCAGGGCGTCGCGGTCCGGGTCGGCCACCACTGCGCGCGGCCGGTCTGCCTGAGGTACGGAATTCCCGCGACCACGCGAGCGTCGTTCTATCTGTACTCCACTCCGGCCGAGATCGACGCACTGGTCGAGGGGCTGGAGCACGTACGGAACTTCTTCGGCTGACGGGAACGGGCTATCGCATGAAGCTGGACTCGATGTACCAGGAAGTCATCCTGGACCACTACAAGCACCCGCACGGGCGTGGTCTCAGGGATGGCGACGCCGAGGTGCACCACGTGAACCCGACGTGCGGCGACGAGATCACCCTCCGAGTGAAGTACGACGGCACGACGATCGAGGACGTCTCCTACGAGGGCCAGGGCTGCTCGATCAGCCAGGCCAGCGCCTCTGTACTGAACGATCTGCTGGTCGGCAAGGACCTGGCGGACGCGCAGCGGATCCAGGAGACCTTCCTCGAGCTGATGCAGTCCAAGGGCAGGATCGAGCCCGACGACGCGATGGAGGAGGTACTGGAGGACGCGGTCGCGTTCGCCGGTGTCTCCAAGTACCCGGCCCGGGTCAAGTGCGCCCTCCTCAGCTGGATGGCATGGAAGGACGCGACGGCCCAGGCGCTGGACGCCGGAGCCGACGCCGAAAGGAAGACGGCATGAGCGAGACCGTTGAGATGAAGCCGGCCTCGGAGGAAGAGGTCCGCGAGGCGCTGTACGACGTCGTCGACCCCGAGCTGGGCATCGACGTCGTCAACCTCGGCCTGATCTACGGCATCCACATCGACGACGCGAACATCGCGACCCTCGACATGACCCTGACCTCGGCGGCCTGTCCGCTGACGGACGTCATCGAGGACCAGGCCAAGTCCGCCACGGACGGCCTCGTCAGCGAACTCCGCATCAACTGGGTGTGGATGCCGCCGTGGGGCCCGGACAAGATCACGGACGACGGACGCGAGCAGCTTCGGGCGCTCGGGTTCAACGTCTGACAGACGTGCACGTGGGAAAGCGGCGGCACCTTCCGGGTGCCGCCGCTTTCCCGTGCTCGGACGCGGCTCAGGCCAGGCCGCCCACCAGCTGGAACGACGAGTCCGACAGATACTGCGAGCTGTACTCGAAGCGTTCCAGACGGATCACGAAGTTGCTGTGGCGCAGGAAGTAGCCGGGGTAGTTCACCGACTCCAGCATCGTCGCGCTGGTGTAGGCGGCGTCCCTGGGGCAGAACGTGGCGTCCTGCCGGAAGAGTGACGAGCCGTCATTGCGGTCGGCCCGCAGGACGAAGTTGCGGTGGCGCAGGTACTTGCCGTCATGGGTGGTGAACGAGTAACACGAGGCGTTCGCCAGGCCCTTGACCTGCTTGAAGGTGGAATCCTCGCGGGATTCCGAACCGCGGACCGGGTCCAGGCCCACATAGCCGTCGTCCACGTGCCAGTAGCGGTCGGGGTAGTTGACCGAGTGGATCGAGCGGTAGGTCACCGAGGGCTTCGGCTTGGCCGAACTGCCCTTGGAAGCCGTGGGCTTGGGCGGCTTCGGGGTGGCCGTGACCGCGACGGTGGGGCCGGTGCCCTGCTGCCTCGGGCCCCGGGGAGTGGGGGACACCGAGGAGAGGCCGCTGTCGCCCTGCGGCGCCGTGGTCGCCGCGGGCTGCGAGGAGAAGGAGATCAGGCCTCCCTCGTCCCGTGCGGTTTTTGACGGATCGTCACCTCTGTTGTCGGTGGCGGCTATCGCCGCCACACAGGCGATGATCGTGGCCACCGCCAGCGCCCCGGCGAGATAGAGCCGTCGGGTGCCGGGCGTGCGGGAGGTGTCCAACGTCCAGCCGTTCTCCCAGGGGCGGTTCTGGGGCGGCCGGGACTTCTCTTCGGGCATGCGCTGTTCCTCCGGCGCGACGCGAGGCGACGTGCCGCTGCTGTGGTGGCGCGGTATGTGAATGGTGAAACACAAGTGGTTCGGAGGAACACTAGTGGTTACCGGCGGTCCCGAGCAGCCCTTTGAACCGGCCGGTTTCCACATTCCCCGCTCAGCGGACTCTCAGCCCGCTCACATGCGGCGACGGCGACCCGCCGTTATGTACGCTCGTACACATGGGATACCTGCTGCTCGCCGGAGCCATCGCCGCCGAGGTCGGAGCGACCACGGCCATGAAGTACACCGAGGGCTTCAGCCGGCTCGGGCCCTCGCTGCTGACCGTGCTCGGGTACGTCCTCTCCTTCGCGCTGCTCGCCCAGACGCTGAAGACGGTGTCGGTCGGCACCGCCTACGCGATCTGGGCCGGAACGGGCACCGCGGCCATCGCCGCGATCGGGATGGTCTTCCTCGGGGAGGGGATGACGGTCACCAAGGCCGCCGGGATCGCGCTGATCATCGTCGGCGTCGTGGTCCTGAACCTGGGCGGGGCGCACTGATGGCCCGGCGGTACGACCCCGAGCGCCGGCAGCGGATCATCGACGCCGCCATCCGGGTCGTGGGGGAGAAGGGGCTCGCGGGACTGAGCCACCGCAGCGCCGCCGCCGCGGCCGATGTGCCGCTCGGATCGACGACGTACCACTTCAAGAGCCTCGACGAGCTGATGGTCGCCGCGCTGCGCCAGGCCAGCGAGGGCTTCGCCAAGGCGGTCGCCGCGCACGGCGCCCTGGACGACCCCGGCGGTGACCTGGCCGCCGGGCTCGCCCGGATCCTCGGCGACTGGCTCGGCGGCGACCGCACCGGCGTCGAGCTGGAGTACGAGCTCTACCTCGCCGCCCTGCGCCGCCCCGCCCTGCGCCCCGTCGCCGCCGAGTGGGCCGACGACCTCGCCGAACGCCTCGCCCGCCGCACGGACCGGGTCACGGCACGGGCGCTGGTCGCGCTGATGGACGGGATCTGTCTCCAGGTGCTGCTGACCGGGGTGCCGTACGACGAGGAGTATGCGCGGGAGGTGCTGGCGCGGGTGATCCCGGACGGGACCCCGGTGACGCGCTGAGATTCCCGCGCCCGCCGTGAACTCTTCGCGGCCCATCGGGCAACAGGAGGTGTCACGCACACACCGACGAACCAGGGGGAGCCTTGTGAGTGGGCCACCGTCGTCCACGGCACGGACGGAGGACGACGCGGAGGTCGTCGCCCGGTCGCTGGCGCAGCCGGAGCTGTTCGCGCGGCTCTACGACCGCTACGCGCCGGACATCCACCGGTACGCGGCCCGCCGCCTCGGTGACGGCGCGGCCGACGACATCACGTCGGACACCTTCCTCGTCGCGTTCCGGATCCGTTCCCGCTACGACCTGGCCCGCCCCAACGCCCGTCCCTGGCTGTACGGCATAGCGGGCAACCTCATCGGCAAGCAGCGCCGCTCCGAGGTCCGGGCACTGAAGGCGCTGGCCCGCACCGGGCAGGACCCCCTCGCCGCGTCCTGGAGCGAGTCCTGGGTCGAGGACACGGACAGCAGGATCGCCGCCCAGGGACCGCTCGCCGGCGCCCTCGCCGCCCTGTCGGCCGCGGACCGGCATGTCCTGCTGCTCGTCGCCTGGGCCGACCTCACCTACCAGGAGGTCGCCGAGGCCCTGGACATCCCGGTCGGCACCGTGCGCTCCCGGCTCAACCGGGCGCGCCGCAAGGTGCGTACGACGCTGGGCGCCGATCCCGCATTCGTGAGCGACGCGGCGGAGGTGGCGTAGCGATGGACGAGATGACGAAGGTGCGTGAACTGCGCGCCCAGGCGCCGGTGCCCGACCGCGCGCGGCTCGCGCCGGGACGGGCACGGCTGCTGGAGGCGGCGCGGACCGGAGAACGGCGGTGGACGCTGTGGCGGCGCCGGGAGTTCGTGATCGTCGCCGTCGTGGCCGCGGTGACCGCCGTCGCCGTGACCGCGGCCCTGCTGGCGGGCGGGGGCGGCGGACGGAAGGTACAGCCCGCTGTCACCCCCACGGTGTCCCTGAAGGGCGTGAGCGCGGCCGAGCTCCTGCGGCGGGCCGCCGACGTGGTCGCCGCGGAGCCGGACGGCCCGGTGCCGGCCGCCGGGCAGTGGATCTACACCAAGGCGGCGCAGGAACCGCTCGACGAGCAGGCACAGCACGCGGAGGGCGCGGTGAAGCTGCTGGCGGGTCCGCAGGAGAACTGGATCCGCTACGACGGCACCGCGATGGCCACGATGGAGCTCGACCGCACGGGCTCCGAGCTCCACCTCACCACCAGGGCGATGCATCTGGAGAACGGCGGGGAGGGGGACGACCGGTCGGCGCGCGAGATGTACCGGGTCCTGGCCGCGCTGCCCGCCGACGGTGAGCAGACCCTGCGGGCACTGCGCGAGAAGAACGCCATCGCCGATCCCAAGGAGGCGTCCCAGGCGGAGAACGACTACACCGAGATCAGTGTCCTCCTCGGCGCCGATGTGCTGCCGTCCAAGGGGCTGGCCTCGCTCTACCGGGCGCTCGCGACCCTGCCGGGCGGCACAGTCGTCGACCACCTGGTCGAGACCGCTTCCGGACGCCGGGTGATCGCCCTGGAACACCACGCGCGGTCCGCCGACGCCGAGAGCGGGGCGACGATGCGGGACCAGTGGCTGATCGATCCGCAGACCTACCGGATCGTCGGCATGCGCCTGGTCCTCGGCGAGAAGGTGGTCGGCGGCAACTCGCTCCTCGCGAGGGCGGTGGTCGACAAGGCGGGGGAACGCGGCTGACCCGCCCCGGACCGGGCGGCCCGCACCACGGGGGAGTGCGGGCCGCCCATCACCCGAGACGCCCCGTGTACGGGTTCGCGTACCGTGCCCCGCGCCGGTTAGGTTTCCCTCATGACCGACACGACTGCTCCGCGCACCACCGGCGCCATCGCCGCAGGCCTCGCCACCGTCGCCGCCGACGGCACCGTCCTCGACACCTGGTTCCCCGCTCCCGAGCTCTCTGCCGAGCCCGGCCCGGCCGGCACCGAGCGGCTCTCGGCCGACCGGGCCGTGGAACTGCTCGGCGAAGGCGCCGCCAAGGCGATCGGACCGGACGCCCGCCGTGGCGTCGAGGTGATCGCGGTCCGCACGGTCATCGCCTCCCTCGACGACAAGCCGCTCGACACGCACGACGCGTACCTGCGTCTGCACCTGCTCTCGCACCGTCTGGTCCAGCCGCACGGCCAGAGCCTGGACGGCATCTTCGGCCTCCTGCCCAACGTCGCCTGGACCTCGCTCGGCCCGGTCGCCGTCGACGAGATCGAGAAGGTGCGCCTCAACGCCCGCGCCGAGGGCCTGCACCTCGCGGTGACGAGCGTCGACAAGTTCCCGCGCATGACGGACTACGTGGCCCCCAAGGGCGTCCGCATCGCCGACGCCGACCGGGTCCGCCTCGGCGCGCACCTCGCCGCGGGCACCACCGTCATGCACGAGGGCTTCGTCAACTTCAACGCGGGCACGCTCGGCACGTCGATGGTCGAGGGCCGCATCTCCGCCGGTGTCGTGGTCGGCGACGGCTCGGACATCGGCGGCGGCGCCTCCACCATGGGCACGCTCTCCGGCGGCGGCAACGTCCGCATCACCATCGGCGAGCGCTGCCTGATCGGCGCCGAGGCGGGCGTCGGCATCGCGCTCGGCGACGAGTGCGTCGTCGAGGCCGGTCTCTACGTCACCGCGGGCACCCGGGTCACCATGCCCGACGGCCAGATCGTCAAGGCCCGCGAGCTCAGCGGCGCCTCGAACATCCTCTTCCGCCGCAACTCCGTCACCGGCACGGTCGAGGCCCGCCCGAACAACGCGGTCTGGGGCGGCCTCAACGACGTCCTGCACAGCCACAACTGACCCCGCGACGGGCGGTCTGGCGGTCCTGGCCGTGTCGTGTCTGCTGCCCGTCGGCAGCGCACACGCCGCCGAGACCGGCACCGCCTCCCACAACAGCCCCCGGGTGGGTCACGGGTACTCCTGTAACTGATCCCGCGCCACCGAAAGTCGCCGCAGAGGACAGAGTTCCTCCGCGGCGACTTTTTTTCGTGGGGGTGGCATAGCGGCGGCGACCCGCACGCGTCACAAGGATCGGAGGGGCGGCGCACAGGTGTCGCCGGGGAAGAGAAGGTGACGATGAATGCCGAAGGGCTGGAGAGTTTCCGGGACTTCGTGGACAGCAGGTCGTCCGCTCTGCTGAAGACCGCCGTGCTGCTGTGCGGCGGAGACCGGCACGCCGGTGAGGACCTGCTGCAGAACGCCCTGGTGAAGGCGGCCGGGCGGTGGCAGAAGATCGACGAACCGGAGGCCTACGTACGGCAGGTCCTCTACCGCCAGCAGGTCAGCCGCTGGCGGCTGAAGTGGCCCCGCCGGGAGGTCAGTGTCGCCGAGCCGCCCGAACCGCCGGGCACCGGCGAGCCCGGCCCCGACACCGCCGCCGCGGCCGAACTGCGCCTGGTGATACGCGAGGCCCTCTCCCGGCTCACCGCACGCCAGCGCACCGTGCTGGTGCTGCGCTACTTCGAGGACCTGCCCGAGGCCGACGTGGCCCGCCTGCTCGGCTGCTCGGTCGGCACCGTGCGGTCCACCACCCACCGTTCGCTGGCCCGGCTGCGTCAGCTCGCCCCCGAACTGGCGGCCCTCGGGCCCGCGGAGGCCGAGCGGTTCGACGCCCGTGACTATTCGCCCGTGGAGGTGCGTCCGTGAACGTCGACGACATCGTGCGCGACGCACTGCGTGAACAGGCCGCCGAAGAGTCCCCGGCGGCTGTGGGATTCGCCGACCGGGTGTTCGCCGTCCGGCGCCGCCGCCGCAACCGCAGGATCGCGGCCGCCGCCGTGACCGCCCTCGCCGTGGTCGCCGTCGGGGTGGCGGTGCCGCTGCTGGACTCCGGCAAGGAGGACGTGCGGCCCTCGGGCGGCGGCGGGGTCGTGGTGGAGAAGAAGACCAAGGCCCACCCCGACCAGTCCCCGCCGCGCGAGGAGATCTCCGTCGGGGGCACGACCCTGGCCGGGTACTCCGTCCCGGGGACGGTCAAGAAGACCGCGGAGACCGCCGTCCACCGGCGCACCTACCACCTGCTGAACCCGAGGACCGGCGAGTACGCCAGGGCCGCGGACTGGTCCTGGGTCGCCGTCGCCCCCGGCGCGAAGACCGCCGCCGTCCTCGAACAGGACCTGCCCGCCTCCCGGATCGGCCTGCTCGACCTGGCCACCGGCAAGGTGGCGCGGTGGATCCCGGTCGACCACGGCGTCGGCGGACTCGCCTTCTCCCGCGACGGCCGCAAGCTCGTCGCCACGACATACAGCAAGAACCCCGATCTGCTGATCAAGACGCAGGGCTCCGACGACTGGGATCAGGAGCGGACATCGAGCCGCACCGGCTTCTACGTCCTCGACGTGGCCTCCGGGAAGGGCGCCTGGAACGAGGTGAAACTCGCCTCCGACAACGGTGAGTTCGGGAGTGGCTTCCTCAACTCCCGCCAGGACTTCGCTCTCACCGACGACGGGCGGCACGTCTGGGCCGGGAACCCGATGGGGGACATCGGCAAGGAGTTCTGGGACCTCAAGGGAGTCAAGGTCCCCACGCCCGCGCAGGACAGGTACCTGGAGTGGTTCGTCGACGCGGGCAAGTCGCCCAGCGGCATGCTCGTCGCCGGTGACTTCGCGGGCGCGAAGTGGAAGACCTCGTCCTGGGTCCTCGACGCCAGGACCGGCGCCAAGACCGAGGTGCGTGGGCAGCAGTTGCTGGCCTGGGTGGGCAACAAGCAGCTCATCGCCTGGGACATCGGCGAGAACGACAAGAACGAGTTCCACAACCGGCTCGTGCTCGTCACCGTCGGCAGCGACAAGGAGGTCCCGCTCAGCGGCTTCCGGGCGGGCAACGACGGGGACGCCCGGCGCTGGGAGCCGCTGTTCGCCCAGCCCTGATCAGGCGGCCACGAGGCGTTCGTACTCCGCCAGCAGCCCGTCGGCCGTCTCCCGGTCGGCGGGCCGCAGCGGGGCGCGGACCGGGCCCGCCGGCAGACCGAGCGCGTTGAGGAGGGCCTTGGCAGTGACCGTGCCGGGCAGGCCCGCCGACATCATCGCCTCGATCAGCGGCGTGGCCCGTTGTTGGAGGCGGGCGGACACGGGGGTGTCGCCCGCCTCGAACGTGTCCAGGACCGCGCGGAGTTCGGCCGGGACCACGTTGGCCACCGTGCTGACGTATCCCGTGCCGCCCACCGCGTACAGGGCGAGGATGTGCTCGTCGCAGCCCGCGTAGTACGCCAACTCCGTGCGGTCCAGGACCTTCTGGGCGCCCAGGAAGTCGTAGGAACAGTCCTTGACCGCGACGATCCGGGGATGTTCGGCGAGCCGGATCATCGTCTCGGGTTCGATGCGGGTGCCGGTGCGGCCCGGGATGTCGTAGAGCATGACGGGCAGTGCGCAGGCGTCCGCGATCTCGCGGAAGTGCGCCTCCAGCGCGTCCTGCGGCGGCCGGCTGTAGTAGGGGCTGACCACCAGCACCCCGTCCGCGCCCGCCTTCTCGGCGGCGAGGGCCAGCTCCACGGTGTGCCGGGTGTCGAAGGTGCCCACCCCCGCCACCACCGACGCCCCCGCGCCCACCGCTTCCCGTACCGCCGTCACCAGCGCCGCCTTCTCCGCGTCCGTCGTGGTCGGCGACTCACCCGTCGTGCCGGACAGCACGAGGCCGTCGCAGCCCTCGGCCACCAGCCGCGCGGCCAGCCGCTGAGCGCCGTCGAGATCGAGCGAGCCCGCCTCGGTGAAGGGGGTGATCATGGCGCAGAGCGCGCGGCCGAAAGGGGGCGAAGTCGTCATGGCAGCAGTCTCGGCCCGCCGACGGTGAAGCTCCACTTAATTCTTCTACGAGACAATGCGAAGGGTTGCTACGGCGTCCGGGGCGGCCCTATGGGCATTGCGGCCCTCATGGGTCACCATGGCGAGAAGGACCCCTTTGTGTGGGAGGCGTCATGAAGCTCGGCAAGGCACTGGCCACCGGAGTCGCCGAGGAGCGGCCGCAGATCCAGGACGAGGAGCTCGAACTTCCGGAGGAGATCAAGGAACTGAAGGCCCCCGAAGAGGTTCCGGCGGCCCGATGAGGCTGCGGCTTCCGGAGGAACGACCGACGGAGCCGCCGACCGGATACAAGATCGCCCACCCGGTGCTGTCCCAGGACGGCACCCGGGCCGGGTTCACCGGTGTGTCGCTCGGCGGCGCGCGGCCGTACGGAGTCCTGGCCGACGCGTCCTGCGTCTACGGCCTGCGGCACCGGGCGCCGAACCGCCGCTGCGACTGCGGCTTCCACTGCGTGCACGACCGCGCGGCGGCGGAGGCCCTGCTGTGTACGGCCGAGCACCGCACGGCCGTCCTCCTCGACGTCCTGGTCCTCGGCCGCTACCTCCGCTTCGAGCTCGGCTTCCGCTACGCCCGCCAGCGGGTGCGCACCGCCACCGTCGGACCCTGCGCCTGCGGCACCGTCGCGGCGGCCCTGGCCGACGCCGGCTGGGGCAGACCCGGCTGGCGGGCCCTGGTCCCCTCCTGCGCGGGCTGCCTGCGCGGACGTACGGCCGTCTCGCTCGCCGGGTTCGCCCGGCTGGCCGGAGAGGGGCTGCGGGTGGTGGCACGGCCGGCCACCGTCCTCGAGCCCGGCGATCCCGGTCTGCCCCAGGAGCTCGGAGTGCCCGAACTCGCCGCGGAGGCAGCCCTGTTGCAGGCCCGGCTCGACTGGTTCCAGAGCCAGCTGGCCCGGCTCGGACAGCGCGGCCCGGACGGCGGCCCGCAGGTGGGGTAGCGGGGGCCGGGCCGGGTACCCGGGTGGTCCGACCGAGAGGAGGCGGAACACGTGACCGGAACCACGGCCCCCAGGCCGGCGCACGACGAACATCATTCGGTGGGCGAACTCGTCGGACAGGCCAGCGAACAGGTCTCCCGGCTGGTACGGCAGGAAGTCGCCCTCGCGAAGGAGGAGCTGGCCGAGAAGGGTCGGCGGGCCGGGAAGGGCGGCGGGCTGCTCGGTGCCGCCGGTGCCTTCGCCTACGCGGGTCTGCTCGCCCTGGCCGGAACGGCCACCGCCGCGCTCTCACTGGTGCTGTCGGTGTGGGCCTCGGCGCTGATCGTGACGGCTGTGCTGTTCGTGATCGCGGGGGTGCTCGCCGCCCTCGGCCGCGCCCAGCTGCGCCGTGCCACACCCCCGACGCCCGAGGAGGCCCTCGGCAGCGTCAAGGCGGACGTCGAGGAGATCAGGGAAAGGGCGCACCGATGACGGACAGGACGAGCGGCGAGCCCCCCGCGACGGGGGCCAAGGGACCCGACGAGCTGCGGCGCCAGATCGAGCGGACCCGCAGTGAACTCGGCGACACGGTGGAGGAGCTGGCAGGGAAGATGGACGTGAAGGGGCGCGCGCGGGCCCGTGCGGCAGACCTCAGGGACAAGGCGGGCGCGATGACCGTGCAGCTGCGCAGCAGCGCGGCGCAGGCAGGTCACACCGTGCACGACAAGGCCACGCAGGCCGGCCACAAGGTCCAGGACCGGGCGGCCAGGACCGGTCACCAGGTCCAGGACCGGACGCAGCGGGCGGGCCGGATCACCCAGGGCAAGGCATCGGAGACGAGTGCCGCGCTGGAGCGCAGGGCGGAGCACGTGCCCGGGCCGGCCCGGCCGCTGGTCATGGCGGTGGTACGGAATCCGCGGCCGGCGCTGATCGTCGGCGCGGCCCTGGCCGCGATCGTCGTCGTGTCGTGGCGGTACCCGAAGAAGTAGGTCCCGAAGAAGTAGGCCTCGGTACGCCGAAGGCCCGACGTGGGCGGCACCCGGAGCCAGGGTGCCGCCCACGTCCGCGCGTGCGCGTGCCGGATGGTCGCGGTCGGCTCACTTGCTCCGGGCGGCCCGCGCCGCCCGGGCCGCCCGCAACCTCGGCGGCCACTTCCGCGTGTCCCGGGGCTCCACATACGGCTCCTGAGTCGGCCCGGCCGCGCCGGAGGCGATCGCCCGCTCCCGCGCCAGCTCCGCGTCGAACTCCAGACCCAGCAGGATCGCCAGGTTCGTCAGCCAGAGCCACACCAGGAAGACGATGGCACCGGCGAGGGTGCCGTACGTCTTGTTGTACGAACCGAAGTTGGCGGCGTAGAGAGCGAAACCCGCGGAGGCGGCAAGCCAGACCAGGGTGGCGATGACGCTGCCCGGGGAGATCCAACTGAAGCCGCGGCCGCGGACGTTGGGGGCGGCCCAGTACAGCAGTCCGATCATCATGACGACCAGGAGCAGCAGCACCGGCCACTTGGCCACACCCCAGATCGCGATCGCCGCGTCACCGAACCCCACCGCCCTGCCCGCCCGTTCGGCCAGCGGGCCCGTGAACACCACGATCAGCGCGCTCGCCGCCAGCATCAGCATCAGCGTCACGGTCAGGGCCAGCCGCAGCGGTGTCAGCTTCCACACCGGGCGGCCCTCGGGAAGGTCGTACACCGCGTTGGACGTACGGATGAACGCGGCGACGTACCCGGAGGCGGACCACAGCGCGGCGAGCAGTCCGAGGATCGCAAGGACGCTGCCCGTGCCGCCGCTGTCGCCGAGCTGGACCACCGCGTCCCGCAGGATGTCCCGGGCCGGGCCCGGTGCGAGGTCCCCGATGTTGTCCAGCATCTTGTCCGTGGCGCGCTGTCCCACCACGCCCAGCAGGGAGACCATCACCAGCAGGGCGGGAAACAGCGACAGGACGCCGTAGTACGTCAACGCCGCCGCGCGGTCGGCGAGTTCGTCGTCCAGCAACTCCTTCCCCGTGCGCTGCAGCACCGCGCGCCAGGAGCTCGCGGGCAACTTGGAAGGGCTGCTGGGCTGGTCGTCGGCCTGCTCGTCCATGTCGTGGCGGGTCTCCCGAAACCCCCTTCCGAATCGCCGACTTGACCTGAATCGTGGTTGAGGTCGGAGGGTGGTCGGCATGACACGTCGTACCGACACCCACCCCGACCTGACCGACCCTCGCGTCGGTGCTCCCTTCTTCAGCCACTGGCGTGTGGGCACCCCCCTGCGCCAGCGGCAGACCGTCGAGGCCATCGCCGCCGTCTGGGAGCGACGGCCCTGGCCCACCGACGGCCTGCTCGGCTATCACCTCTACAGCGGGCACGACGCCGCCACCCTGATGCACTACTCGCAGTGGGTGAGCGAGCAGGCCTACGAGGCCTTCGTCAAGACGCACCGGCAGGAGCGGGTGGACGAGATCGACACCGTCGTTCCGGGCATCGAGCGCCTCAGCCTCGGCCGCTACCGGCACTACCGCAGCGCCGCCCGGGACGGTGACCCGCGCGTCCCCGGCTGCATCGTGATCGTCGACATCGAGTTCGACGGACCCGACCCCGACCGGCAGCGCGCCTGGGTGGACGCCGTCCTCGACGCACTGGAGAGCGAGCCCGATCCGCACCCCGGCGGTATCAGCGGCCACTTCCACCTCAGCACCGACGGCACCCGCGTCCTCAACTACGCCGAGTGGGAGAGCGCCCAGGCCCACCTCGACGCGCTCGCCGCGCCGGGGGACGGTATCGGCTCGGCCTCGGACCGCTGGGAGCGCGTGCAGACCTGGCCGGGGCTGAAGAGCAGCGTGGTCAGCCGGTACGACCACGCCCTCGGGCTGATTCCCGGCTAGGGCGTCCCAGGGCGTCCCAGGCGTCTCACCGAAAACTCGAACCGTCTGGACAAAAAAAGTGTTCGGTGAGACGGTGGACCCATGCTGGACGTCACCGTGATCGAGGACCCCGAGGCCGCAGCCGTCTCCCTGGACCCCATACGGGCGAGGCTGCTCGCCGAGCTGGCGGCCGGCCCCGCGTCGGCCGCCATGCTGGCCGGCAAGGTCGGACTGCCCCGGCAGAAGGTGAACTACCACCTGAAGGCGCTGGAGCGGCACGGCCTGGTCGAGCTCGCGGGGGAGCGCCGCAAGGGCAACGTCACCGAGCGGCTGATGCGGGCGACCGCGGCGTCGTACGTGATCTCACCGCTCGCCCTCGCCGCCGTGCAGCCCGACCCGGACCGCTTCCGCGACCAGCTCTCCGCGCGCTGGCTCCTCGCGCTCGGCGCCCGCCTGGTGCGGGACGTCGGCTCGCTGATCACCGGCGCGACGAAGGCCCGCAAGCGGCTGGCGACGTACGCGCTGGACGGCGAGGTGCGCTTCGCCTCGGCCGCCGAACGGGCCGCGTTCATCGAGGAGTTGACGGTCGGAGTCACCGGCCTGATCCGCAAGTACGACGCCCCGGACGCCGAGGGGGGACGTGATCACCGGATCGTGGTGGCCGTCCATCCCACGCTGAAACAGAGCGAGTTGGAGTAGATCATGTCCAGAGAGTTCGAGATCGCCCGCGAGTTCGAGGTCGACGCCACGCCCGAGCAGGTGTGGGAGGCGATCACCACCGGCACCGGCGGCTATCTGTGGCCGATGGAGCCGCCCGAGCCCCGCGTCGGCGGCAAGGGCCCCTTCGGGTCCACGGTCACCGCCTGGGACCCGCCACACCGCTACACCAACCGGGTCGAGGACGTCGAGGGCATCTCCGAGCAGAGCCTCAACCAGCTCGACTACACCGTCGAACCCCGCGACGAGGGCCGGCGGGCCTGGGTGCGGTACGTGCACAGCGGGATCTTCGTCGACGACTGGGACAACCAGTACGACGGTGCCGCCAAGCACACCGACTTCTATCTGCACACCCTGCGCGAGTACCTGACCCACTTCGCGCCCCGCCCGGCCGCCTTCGCGACCTTCGACGGACCCGAGGCGTCCAAGGCCTCCGACGCCCTCGCCGTCGTGGGACGGGCCCTCGGCGTCGGCGAGGACGTGGCCGCCGGTACGCGCGTGACGGTCCACGGCCCGGACACCTTCGACGCCGTGGTCGACTTCCGCAACCCCTACTTCATCGGGCTGCGCACCGACCGGTCACTCACCCGTGTCTTCGGGCGCAACCACTGGGGCCACCCGATCGGGATCTCCCTGCACGACTTCTCGGCGGACGCCGACATCAAGGAGTGCGAGAACGAGTGGCAGGCCTGGCTGAACGGGGTGTTCAACCAGGCCTGACCATCGGGGAGTTACGGCCCTCGGGGAGTTACGGCTTGAAGCGCAGCACCTGCGGGTCGTGGTCGCTGATCTGGTCGTGGAACTCCGAGTTGATGTGCACGCTGTCGTACTCGAAGTCGCAGCCGCGCCGGATCGACGGGCTGACCAGGATCTGGTCCAGGACCTGCTGGTTGCCCTGGTAGTCGTAGCTGTAACGCTCGCTCCTGGGCAGCGACTTGATCGCCGACCACAGCTCGCCGTCGCCCTCCAGGATCTTCGCCGTGTCGGAGAACTCGAAGTCGTTGATGTCGCCCAGGGCGATGACGTCCGCGTTCTTCTGGGTGTCGAGGATGTCCTTGACGAAGGCGTTGACCAGGGCCGCCTGCTGGTGGCGCTGGATCTCCGAACTGCGCGGCACCGGCTGGGTCGCCGAGGTCAGACCGAGGTCGCCGCCCTTGGAGTTGAGGTGGTTGGCGATCACGAAGACCGTGCGGCCACGGAAGACGAACTCACCGGCCAGCGGCTTGCGGCTGGACTTCCAGGCCGCGTCCGTCGGCGCGATACGGCCCGGGGAGGCCGTCAGCTGCGCCTTGCCGTGGACCTTGGTGACGCCCACCGCCGTGGTGGCGTCGCCGCCCGCGCGGTCCGTGAAGGAGACCCGCTCCGGGTTGAACAGGAACACCTGGCGGATGTTGCCGCCCGGCTCGCCGCCGTCCGTGTCGTTGGCCGGGTCGATCGAGCGCGACTCGTACCTCGGGCCGCCCGCCGCGACGATCGCGTCGATCAGCTTGTTCACCGTCACGTCGGCGGCGGTCGTGCCGTCGTCCTTCGCGCCGTTGTTGTCCTGGATCTCCTCCAGGGACACGATGTCGGGCGACTTCAGGTTGTTCACGATCGCGGAGGCGTGCTCCTCGAAGGTGGCGTCGGTCGGGTCGAGGTTCTCGACGTTGTACGTCGCGACCGCGAGCTCGCCGTTCTTCTGCTTCTGCGTGGTCTCCCGCGCGAGGCCGGCGCTCTTCAGCGTGCCGATCTCGTTCGCCACGAGGGTGTAGCCGCCGAACTGGTTGTAGTCCAGCGGGCCCGCGGTGGAGCCGGTGAGGACGTCACCGACGTTCGCGACGGGGAAGGCCGAGGTCGCGCCCAGCGACTGGATCTGCAGCCGGCCGGTGTTCTGCGAGCTGTAGGAGCCGTAGAGCGTGCCACCCCGCGCGGTGGCGTTCTCGCGCGGCTTCACCGTCACCCACAGCTCGGTGTACGGGTCGCTCGCGCCGACCACGCGGGTGTCGGCGACCTTGACGTTCATGCCCTCCAGGGACTCGTAGAAGTCCAGGGCGTACTTCTTCGGCTGCAGCGTCAGGCCGTTGATCGAGTTGCCCGCGGCGGCATCGCCCTCCGGGGCGTACGCGGCCGGCACCGACCTCGCGTCGATCACCGTGGCCGCCGGGACGGCGTTGCCGCTGGAGACGACCGTGACGGTCGGCTTGGTCATCTCGGTCACCGACTGGTTCCCGGTCGACGTGCCGCCCGGGACGTACTCCGAGACCGTGGCGGTGACCGTCACGGCGTCACCCACGGCGACCTTCGGGGCGGAGCTGGTGAAGACGAAGACGCCCTCACTGGTGGCCGGGTCGGCGTCGGGGTTCGGATCCTGGATCCAGAAACCCTTGGAGGAGCCGTAGGTACGCACACCGGTGACGATTCCGGCCACATCCGTGACCTTCTGACCGGCGTACGGGGATATCCGGGTCGCGCCCTGGATGTCATGGATGCTCACCGCGGCCGCGTGGGCGGGCGAGACGAGGACGACGGTGGAGGCCGCCGACAGGGCGGCGACGGTGAGCGCGGCGAGACGCGCGGACTTCTTGCTCGGCAACGGGATCCCTCCGGGGACGGACGTAGGCGCCTGGGACGAGGGTGAACGTGAAACGGGGGAGCCGCGACCTGTGGGGCGGTGGCGACGCGCGTAGAAAAATACAGTGAACAGATGTCCGCCGGATTTCTACGCGCGTCAATCTCCTGCCTGGTCAGTCCAGTTGTCAAGGTTTCAGCCAGGTACGGACCCCGTCGGGGAGATGAACCGGGCGGCATAGGTGGATATCCGTCTACGCTGAGCGGCTGAGTGGCACGACGCGTCCGAGGAGAACCAGCCGATGTCAGACAGCTCCCCCCTGCCGCCGGTGCGGCTGCACCCCGAAGCGGAGCTGGCGCGGGACGCCCTGTCCACGCCGTTGCTCGCCCGGGCCGCCCGGCTCGCCCGCTGGGCCGGCGAGGACACGCGGGTCGACGCCGGGGGCGGACTCGTCGAGGAGCAGCTGCCCGCGGCGGCCGCGCACCTCCAGCTGACCGGGGACGACGCGGCCGCCCACGCGAGCGAGGCCTGGCGGATCGCCGTCGACACCGGGCTCGTCGAGATCGTCGACGAGGAAGAGGGCACGGTCACCGCGGGCGCGGACCTGGCCCTGCTGTCCGGAGCCCCCCAGGACGTGCTCGGCGTATGGCTGACGGTCCTGGAGACGGCGCTGGCCGACGCGAGCGTGCCGGATCTGGACGATCTGGTCGACGCCCTGGACGAGGACGGCGAGGTCGACTTCGCCTCCCTGGACTGGGACCCGCGGGCCGAGCAGGAGTTCCTCGACGGCGTGCTCGGCAACCTCTACCTGCTCACGGTCGGCGCCGACGGCCCGGGCGACGGGCCGGTCCCCCTGCCCGCCCTCGCCGCGTCGATGATCGTGCCGAGCGACATGGGCGAGCCCACCAACGACGTCCTGGAGCAGGTGTCCGACGCGATGATGCGGCTGGACGACCAGTTCCGGGTCCTGGAGCCGGTCGGGATCGTCGAGTACCAGCCCGTCGACGAGGCGCTGATGGCCGACACCGACGAGGAGCCCGCCGCGGTCGTCGACGACACCGACGTCTCCCGGTACGGCATGGTCCGCCTCACCCCGCTCGGGCTGTACGGGCTGCGCTCGCGGCTGCTGGAGGCCGGAATCGCGGCCCCGGCCGTCGGCGACCTCGCCGACAAGGGGGCGGACGCGCTCCTGGACGGGACCGCCGGGTTTCCTCCTTCGGCCGCCCAGGCCGAGACCGAGCAGTGGCTGGACCGGCGCGAACCTCTCGCCGCCGCACGGGAGTTGCTGGCGGCAGCCCGGGGCAGCGACGCCGGGGCGCCGCTGCGCAGGCTGCGGTGTCAGCAGGCGCTGTCGCTGGTCGGCGCGGTGGCCGAGCCCGCGTTGCGGGAGGTCCTCGACGACGCCGAGCTGGGCGGGCTGGCCCGGGTCTGGCTGACCGAGCGCGGGTTCGGGGACGTGCCCGCGCCGTCCCAGGACATGGTGTTCTGGCTGACCGTCGACACGATCGCCGCGCAGCTCGCCGCGGAGGGGAACTCCGAGGAGCTCCAGGGGCTGGTGGAAGGACTGGCCCAGCAGCACGGCGGGTTCTTCGCGGCGGCCTGGCGGGTGGATCACCCGGCCACGGCGGATGTGCTGGAGGCGATGGGGCGGTTGCATCCGGACAAGAAGGTGGCGAAGGAAGCCCGCAAGGCGGCGTTCAAGGCACGGTCGCAGCAAGGGGGTTGAGGTTGTGTCGCGGGTGCGGGTGAGTGGGGGCTGGTCGCGCCGTTCCCCGCGCCCCTAGAGGGGCGCTTTCCGTTCCCTTTGTTGATTCATGGAACCGGGTGCACTGAAGTCTCCTGGCGTTCAACCGGTGTTCAGATGTGGGCGGGAGCGTAGCGCCGACCCGAGGTCCCCCACCCTCCACGGCATACCCACCGTCTCAGGAGACACCATGTCGCTCACCCGCAGGGACTTTGCCGCGAAATCCGCGATCACCGGGGCCGGTGTCGCACTGGCGGGCGCGGTCGGCGCTCTCGCCACCGCCCCCAACGCGCTCGCGGCCACCGACGTCGAGAGCGTGGACGCGCAGTCCGCGGGCGCCCACGGCGGCGTCGGCTACGGCCCGCTGATCGCCGACCCCGACGGCCTGCTCGCGCTGCCCGCCGGGTTCACGTACCGCGTCATCACCTACAGCGGCAAAACCAGGCTGGAGTCCGGCGAGTTCACCCCCTCCAACCACGACGGCACGGCCACCTTCTGCGGCCCCCGCGGCGCGACCCTCCTGGTCAACAACCACGAGCTCAAGGGCCCGCGTGCCAACTGGCCCCACCCCGTGCCGCTCACCGAGGGCCTCGTCTACGACCCCGCCGCCTCCGGTGGCTGCACGGTCGTCGAGGTCCGCCACGGGCATGTCGCCGAGTGGGTCGGCATCGCCGGCACCTCCACCAACTGCGCGGGCGGCAGCACCCCTTGGGGCACCTGGCTCACCGGCGAGGAGACCGAGGACAAGGCCGGCCAGAACGGCATGACCAAGGACCACGGCTACATCTTCGAGGTCGACCCCGAGGACCGCCGCGCCAACCGCGACCCCAAGCCCGTCAAGGCGTTCGGCCGGTACGCCCACGAGGCGGTCGTCATCGACCCCAAGCGCGGCCACGCCTACCTGACCGAGGACGCTTCCGGCCCCAACGGCCTGCTCTTCCGCTGGACCCCGCCGGCGGGCTTCCACCACGGCCGCGGCAAGCTGCGCACCCTCGCCGACAACGCGGGGGTCCTGCAGGCCTTCAAGTGCTTCGACTCCGGCGGCAAGTTCGTCGACGACCTCTCCCGCGCCACGAAGATCGGTACGGTCTACGGCGTCGACTGGGTCGACGTCCCCGACCGCGACGCCAGGACGGTCTCCGTCCGCAAGCAGTTCACCGACGGCCAGGTCACCCGCGCCCGCAAGCTCGAGGGCATGTGGTGGGGCGACGGCGGCGCGTACGTCGTCTCCTCGTACGCCCGTGAGGAGAGCCCCGTCCAGCACGACGGACAGGTCTGGTTCTACGACCCCAAGCGCCGCACCCTCACCCTGAAGGTCCTCCTCGGCGTCAACCCCGACCCGTCCAAGGACGGCGCCTTCGACGGCCCCGACAACATCACCGTCTCCCCCTACGGCGGACTCGTCATCGCCGAGGACGGCGAGGGCGTCCAGCACCTGTTCGGGGCCACGGAGAGCGGCCGCACCTACCCCATCGCCCGCAACGAACTGAACATCGGCACCGAAGACGAGCCCGAGTACAGCGAGTTCACCGGCGTCACCTTCTCCCCTGACGGCCGGACGCTGTACGCCAACATCCAGACCCCGGGGATCATGCTGGCGATCACGGGGCCGTGGAAGCGGCAGCGTCGCTGACGCTCCGTCCCTCGATCTAGTGACCTTCACCCGAAGGCACTGAACTCATCACTCCATCGAAATATCGTTCCCTCATCGAACTGCTTGTTGGCCGAGGTGGGCGGGGGTTGTGAGAGTGCAAGCACAGGGAGGAATCGCCGTGGGGTCTCGGGTATGGCTTCCCGATGGCTCGGTGCGCGCGATCGAAGAGGTAGTGGCGCAACGCCTCCCTGTGCTTTCCTTCAGTAAGGAATGGGACTCCAGGCCGGTTCGGTATGGAGCGAATCAAGGACCACGCGACCATTCGGTTGGCGAGCTCGTCTCAAGTTCCCCCGATGCCTGGCAGGGGGGCGACCTGAGAGAGGTGCGCAGCGTCAGTTTCGTTTCCGGTCGCATTATTGAAGCTTCGCTGGACCAGCGTTGGATTACACAGCGACGGACAGGGCGACAAGCTTGGGAGTGGAAACGAACCAGTGATCTGGTTGCAGGAGATCGAATCCCGTTTCCGCTGACGACTGGGCGCTTTGGATCAGAGGGGGAAGCTCGCGACGGATATTTTGTCGGTGCCATGCTCGGTGATGGCGGGATGACATCTTGCACACCCGAATTTCATGGTGACCCTCTGGATGGTGCCGTGCAGTTCATGCGCGTGTTTGCTGCAGAACATGGGTGCGGTGTGCGTGAGATCCCGCAGGGGAGCATCGTCCGTGTACGGTTCCCTTTCCGGGCGGGTCATCGCAATCCCATCACCGATTGTCTCAGGCGTTTTCGGTGTGTGGGGTCAGCGGTGCGACGAGAAGCAGCTCCCCGACCTGCGGTTGAGTCGCGAATTCTGGATCGGGTGCCTTTCAGGGCTTATTGACACCGATGGCTGTGTTCGCGAGCGGGTCAACCCGCGCGGCACAGCGCATGGTTCTGTCGAATTCGCCACGGTGTCACCTGTGCTGGCGATGCAGGTGTCCGACACACTCCTTCGCCTCGGGGTCGCCAACAGGGTACGGGTGGTCGAGAGGAAGAGGAACGATGGGCACTTGGTGAACGGTTATGTAATTACGAGTAGACGGCCGATTAATATCGTGGAGATTTCACGAGCAACAGCGTTGGTCCGCCTGGCTGGGATTCTCAACCTTCGTATTGGATATAAGGCGCTCAAATTAAAAGGGCTGGCGCGTACGGTCGGTCATGTGGCTCCCGCAAAGAGTGAGATGCATGGGTACGACGAATCTGTGGCATTGGATCGGGTGAAAGGCGTTTCGGCGTCAGCGGTCCGACGGGTGTTCGGGGTGACGGTGAATCCCTCGAGTTTGTTCGTGGTCAATGGTCTTGTGGTAGGGGCGATGCTTGAGCCAGGTCCTGTGGCCCCGTGAAGAACGGCACTGAGCGCCCTTTCCTTATGGTTAACGGAAAGGGCGCTCAGGCTGGTCGGTTACTTCCGACCGCCGATCCGCTTTCGGATCGCCTTGATGAGCTTCTTGATCGCTTTGATGATTTTCTTGTGGCGGTAGAGGATGGCTGCGATCACCATCAGAGCGGGGTACGCCACATCTCCGGATGCCACGATATGAATTTCCAGCATGAGTGCCTGTACCGACATGTCGAAGGAAGGCCTCATGCCTGAGATTAAGGGGAGCTCGCGAAGCTCTGCGTACCAGGCACGGGGTTAAAGGCTGAACTTTGACCCGAAGTAAGCGTTGGAGCCCACGGTAGCAGGTGTCGTCCCGCAGCTGTCGCCGCGTACTGACCGGTCATCAGACAGGAGGGCGCATTGTCCCTTGTGTGCGAGCGGAACTGACATCTAACATTTCAGTTCATGGAAGCCCTACGACCCCTCGGCCGCACCCTTCTCCGCGACCGTGCCTACGCGTCCATCCGGGACGCCATCGTGGCCGGCGAGATCGAGCCCGGGGAGGTCGTGCGGGACGCCGATCTCGCCGAGCGGCTCGGACTGTCGCGGGCGCCGGTGCGGGAGGCCTTCGCGCGGCTGGTCGACGAGGGGCTGCTGGAGAGCAAGCCGCAGAGCTACACCCGCGTGACCCAGGTCGTCGCCGCCGACGTGCGGGACGCCGCCGCCGTGGTCGGGGCCATGCACGAACTGGTCACCCGGGTCGCCGTGCCACGCCTGTTCGCCGCCGACATCGAGACGATGCGCGCGGCCAACGAACGCTTCGCGGCCGCCGTCAGCGCCGGCGACGTGGACGAGGCCCTGCGCGCCGACGACGCCCTGCACGACGTCCTCGTCCGAGTCAGCGGCAACCGCGCGGCCGCCGCCACCACCGCCCGCTACACCCCGCTCATCCGCCGACTGGAGCGCAGGCGCTTCGGCGAGGGCGGCAACTGCCGGTCGGCGGGCCTGCACGACCGGCTGATCGAGGCCTGCGCGGCCGGTGACGTGGACGAGGCGGTCCGGGTCACGGCGGAGATCTGGCGGGGCCTGGCCGAGTTGGCCGACAGCGACTGAGCCCACAGCGACCGACCCGGGAGGTCCTCATGCCCCTTTCGTCCTACGACCGTTACCCCCTCCTCTTCGGGCCGTCCCCCGTCCACCGCTTGGAGCGCCTGACCGCGCACCTCGGTGGTGCCGCCCTGTGGGCCAAGCGTGAGGACTGCAACTCCGGGATCGCGTACGGCGGCAACAAGACGCGCAAGCTGGAGTACCTGGTCGCGGACGCCCTCGCCAAGGGCTGCGACACCCTGGTCTCGATCGGCGGTGTCCAGTCCAACCACACCCGTCAGGTCGCCGCGTGCGCCGCCCGGGCCGGGCTCAAGTGCGTCCTGGTGCAGGAGAGTTGGGTGGACTGGCCGGACGCCGTCTACGACAAGGTCGGCAACATCCTGATCAGCCGGCTCGCCGGGGCCGACGTGCGGCTGGTGAAGGCCGGGTTCGGGATCGGGTTCAAGGAGAGCTGGGAGCAGGCGCTCAGGGACGTCGAGGAGGGGGGTGGCAAGCCGTACGCCATTCCCGCCGGCGCCTCCGACCACCCGCTAGGGGGTCTCGGATTCGCCGCGTGGGCGTACGAAGTGGCCGACCAGGAGCGTGAGTTGGGCGTCTTCTTCGACACGGTCGTGGTCTGCTCGGTGACCGGGTCCACCCAGGCCGGCATGGTCGCCGGGTTCCGGGCGCTGGAGGAGGCGGGCGGCCGGCCCCGACGCGTCCTCGGCATCGACGCCTCCGCCAAGCCCGTCACCACCCGGGAACAGATCGCACGGATCGCCCACCGCACCGGGCAACTCATCGGCGTGCACAAGGAGTTGACCGAAGAGGACGTAGAGCTGGACGAGCGGTACCACGCGGGCGTCTACGGCATCCCCGACGAGACCACGCTGGAGGCGATGCGCCTCGCCGCCCGCACCGAGGGGATGGTCACCGACCCCGTGTACGAGGGCAAGTCCATGGCCGGGATGATCGACCTCGTCGGGCGCGGGGAGATCGGCGCGGACTCCACGGTGCTCTACGCCCACCTGGGCGGGCAGCCGGCGCTCAACGGGTACAGCGCGTTGTTCTAGCTGTGGGTATGGTCCCGGGATGGGGAAGAGCGAGGGCGTTCCGGAGAAGGTGGCCTGGGTTCTGGTGCGTGACGGGCGGGTGCTGGTGACACGCTGCCGCGGTCTGGATGTCTTCTACTTCCCGGGCGGGAAACGGGAGCCGGGTGAGTCCGACGCCGAGACCTTGGCCCGCGAGATCGCCGAGGAACTCCGGTCCCGGGTCGATACGGCGACGATGGTGCACGTCGGTACCTTCGAGACGCAAAGGGATGGCGACGGAAGCACCGAGTTCCGGATGATCTGCTACACCGCCGAGTACACCGGCCCGCTGGTCGCCTCGAGCGAGATCGAGGAGTCGGACTGGTTCGGCTACGGCGATCGTGCGCGCGTCTCGGCAGTGGATCAAATGGTGTTCGACGCGCTGCACGCCTCCGGCCAACTGCCCTGAGGGGAGGAGCACCCGGATGACGCAGGTCAGGCCCATGCGCGCGGACGCTCGGCGCAACTACGAGCGGCTGCTGAAGGTGGCCGCGGAGGCGTTCGCCGAGCGTGGCGAGGGCGCATCCCTCGACGACATCGCCAAGCGGGCCGGTGTGGGGTCCGGGACGCTGTACCGGCACTTCCCGACGCGGCGGGCCCTGCTGGAGGCGGCGTACCTGGACCGCGTCGAGGGGTTGGCCCGGCGTGCAGACGAGCTCGCGAAGGAGTTGCCGCCGGGCCGGGCGCTGGCGGAGTGGCTCTACGAGCTGTGCGTCGGGACGATCCAGGTGCGGGGGCTGAGGACGCTGCTGGGGTCCGCGATGGCGGACGGGAGCGAAGCGGTGCTCACGGTGTGCGGGACGCATGTTCGCGGGGCAGCTGCGCGGCTGGTGTCGGCGGCGCGGGCGGAGGGGACGCTGCGGCCGGACGTCGAGCCGATCGAGTTGCTTCGGCTGGCGCACGGCGTCGCCGGTGCGGCGGAGTTGGCGGACGGCGGGGGCGAGTCCGTCCGGCGGTACCTGTCCCTGCTCATGGAGGGGCTGCGGGCGTAGGGCGCCCAGGGAGGTGGCTCGCTGTGTGATCTCGGGGTGCGGCTGCGCGACCGGCCCCCACCGGCCCGCAGCCGAACAACCACCCCGGCGCCCCTCAGAGCGCCTGCGCCGCCGGCTTCACCATTCCCCGCACCGTGCGGGACTTCACGAAGTCGCCGATCGCCGTCATCTCCCACTCGCCGGAGAACTGCTTGATCAGCTTGGCCATCATCACGCCCGTCTGCGCCTCGGCGTTCGTGAGGTCGAAGCGGACCAGCTCCTCTCCGCTCGCGGCGTCGATGAGGCGGCAGTACGCCTTGGCGACCTCCGTGAACTTCTGCCCCGAGAAGGAGTTGACCGTGAAGACGAGACCGGTGACCTCCTGGGGGAGCCGACCGAGGTCCACGACGATCACCTCGTCGTCACCGCCGCCCTCACCCGTGAGGTTGTCGCCGGAGTGCTTGATCGCGCCGCCGACGATGGACAGCTTGCCGAAGTAGCAGCTGTCGATGTGATTGCGCTGCGGCCCGTAGGCGATGACCGACGCGTCGAGGTCGATGTCCTTGCCGCGGTAGGCAGGCTCCCAGCCGAGACCCATCTTGACCTGGGAGAGCAGCGGTTGCCCGCCCTTGACCAGGGACACCGTCTGGTTCTTCTGGAGGCTGACCCGGCCCTTGTCGAGGTTGATCTTCCCGGCACCGGGAGCGGGCGGGGCGGGCGGAGCCGGGGGCGCGGCGGGGGCCGGCGGCGGGGCGATCCTGGGGTCCACGGCCGGGGCAGGCGGAGCCACCGGGGTCTGCACGGTGGGCGCGACCGGCGGAGCCACAGGCGTCGGAGCGGGCGTAGCGGCGGCCGTGGGGGCCGGCTCCTCCACCGTCACGCCGAAGTCCGTCGCGATGCCCGCCAGCCCGTTGGCGTACCCCTGCCCCACCGCCCGGGCCTTCCAGGCGCCGTTGCGCAGGTAGACCTCCACGATCACCAGCGCTGTCTCGGTGCCGAGCTGCGGCGGCGTGAACGTGGCCAGCACGCTGTTGTCGTCCGCGTTGCGGATCGTGGCCGTCGGTTCGATGCCCTGGAAGGTCTGGCCCGCGGCGTCCGGGCTGGCGGTGACGACGATCTTCTCGATGCCGGGCGGTACGGAAGACGTGTCGACGGTGATCGCGTCGGGGGACGTACCGCCGCCCGAGCGGTACGTCACCCCCGGGCCGGAGGGCTGGTTGTAGAAGATGAAGTCGTCGTCGGAGCGCACCTTGCCGTCGGCGGTGAGCAGCAGGCCCGATACGTCGAGGCGCACGGGCGCGGCGACGTCCACCGTCACGCGGGCGGCGGACAGGGGGATGTTCGAGCCGGGGGTCATAGCTGTCATGCCCCGTGAACGATCGGGCCCACTTTGCCGTTCCCTTACCCGACGGCCAAATGGCCGAGCGGGGCTACGGCACCACCACGATCTTCCTGCCCACCCCCGCCGCGAACTGCTCCAACGCCTGCGGATACCGGTCCAGGGGGACCCGGTCGCTGATGAAGATCTCCGGGTCCAGGACGCCGTTCGCGAACAGCTCCGCCGCCCGCTCGAAGCTGTGCAGCACCGCCATCGAGCCGGTGATGGTGATCTCCTGGTTGTAGATGCGGTACGGGTCGATCGTCACCCGCGTCGCGTAGTCGGCCACGCCGAACTGGAGGAAGGTGCCCGCCTTGGCCACCCGGTCCAGGCCGTCCTGGATCGCCGCCGCGTTGCCCGTCGCGTCGATGACCAGGTCCCAGCCCTGGGGGCGGTCCAGCTCGTCCGGGTTCGCGGCGGACGCCGAGACGCCGAGCCGGCGGGCCGTCTCCAGGCGGGTCGGGTTCACGTCCACCATGTCCACGCTCGCCGCGCCGGTCCGCTTGGCCAGCTCCAGCATCATCAGGCCCATCGTCCCCGAGCCGTAGATCAGGACATGGGCGCCCAGGCGGGACTGGAGCACGTCATAGCCCCGGACCGCGCAGGACAAGGGCTCGACGAGGGCCGCGTCCTGCGTGCGGACGTGCTCCGGCAGCCGTACGCAGTTGGCCACCGGCGCGACGGCGAACTGTGCCGCGCCACCCGCCGTGGTCACGCCGATCGCGGCCCAGCGCTCGCAGAGGTTGTTGTGGCCCGTACGGCAGTGCCGGCACTCGTGGCAGTACAGGGACGGGTCCACCGCCACCCGGTCGCCGACCGCGAGCTCGGTGACCTGGGTGCCGACGCCGACCACCTCGCCCGCGAACTCGTGGCCCGGCACGATCGGCAGCTTGGGCGCGAACTCGCCCTGGAGGATGTGCAGGTCGGTGCCGCACAGGCCGCACGCGGCGACCTCGACGACGACCTCGCGCGGGCCCGGCGTCGGATCCGGGACCTCGGCGACGACGGCACGGCCCACGGACTCGATGACGGCGGCCTTCATTTCACGGCTCCCAGCGACAGGCCCTGGACCAGTTTGTCCTGGGCGGCGAACCCCGCGGCGAGCACCGGCAGGGAGATGACGAGCGACGCGGCGCACACCTTGGCCAGGAACAGGCCCTGGCTGGTGATGAAGCCGGTCAGGAAGACGGGGGCGGTCTCGGCCACCACGCCGGTCAGCACCCTCGCGAACAGCAGTTCGTTCCAGCTGAAGATGAAGCAGATCAGGGCCGTCGCCGCGATGCCGGGCAGGGCGATCGGGGCGACCACGCGCGCGAGGATCGTGGGAAGGCGGGCGCCGTCCACGCGCGCGGCCTCGATCACCGCCACGGGGACCTCGGCGAGGAAGGACTGCATCATCCAGACGGCGATCGGCAGGTTCATCGACGTGTAGAGGATGACCAGCAGCCAGATGTTGTCGAGCATGCCGGTGTTCTTCGCGAACAGGTAGATGGGCAACAGGCCCGCCACCACCGGGAGCATCTTCGTCGACAGGAAGAAGAACAGGACGTCCGTCCACTTCTTCACCGGGCGGATCGACAGCGCGTACGCCGCCGGGAGGGCCAGGAGCAGGACGAAGAGGGTCGAGGCCAACGAGGCGACCGTCGAGTTGATCAGGGCGGGCCAGGGGCTCGCGCCGCCGCCGGTGCCGAAGAACTCGCGGTAGCCGTCCAGGGTGAGGGCGGCGCCGAAGGAGGGCGGGTTGGTGGCCGCGTCCGTCTCCGAGTGGAAGGACGTCAGGGCCATCCAGGCGATCGGCAGGAAGAAGACGATCCCCAGCAACCAGGCCACCAGACCCAGCCCAAGTCCCTTGCGTTTCACGGCGATTGTGCTGCTCATGCCCGGCCTACCTCCTCACGGAACAGGGACGACACCACGCGCAGGGCGAAGGTCGCGATGATGATGGAGCCGATGACGACCAGGACGCCGGCCGCCGAGGCGAGGCCGTTCTCGTGGGCCTGGTAGAAGCTCTGGTAGACGGTGTAGGGGAGGTTGGCGGTGCCCAGGCCGCCGGACGTGATCGTGAAGACCGCGTCGAAGTTCTGGACGATGTAGATCGAGCCCAGCAGCGCGCCCAGCTCCAAGTACCGGCGCAGGTGCGGGAGCGTCAGATAGCGGAAGATCTGCCAGTCGCTCGCGCCGTCCACCCGCGCGGCCTCCATCTGCTGCTGGTCGCGGCTCTGGAGGCCGGCCAGCAGGATGAGCATCATGAACGGGGTCCACTGCCAGACCAGGGAGGCCTCGACGGCGAGCAGAGGGGTGCTGGAGATCCAGTCCGGCTGTGGGCCGCCCACATAGTGCAACAACCCATTGAGCAGGCCGTATTCAGGGTTGTAGAGGACATGTTTCCAGAGCAGCGCTGCCGCCACCGGGACCACCAGGAAGGGAGCGATCAGCAGGGTGCGGACCACGCCCCGGCCCTTGAAGCGACGGTCGAGGAGCAGGGCCAGGAGCAGTCCGAGGATCAGGCTGACCAGGACCACGGTCACCGTCAGCAGGACCGTCGTCCACACCGAGTGGCGCAGGTCCGCGTCGGTGAGGACCTCCTGGTAGTTGTCGACGCCGGTGAAGTGACGGGCCTTGGGATAGAGGGAGTTCCAGTCGAAGAACGAGATCACCACCGTGGCCACGAACGGCAGCTGGGTGACCACGATCATGAAGATCAGGGCGGGGAGCAGCGGGCCGCGGGTGGCCCAGGCGCGGAGGCGGGCCTTGGACGGGTCCGCGGTGCGTACGGTCTCGGTGGCCGGCGGGGCCATGGTTGTCGCGGTCATCGTCCCTCGTACTCCTCGGAGATCTTCTCGGCGAGCTGCTGGGACTTCTTCAGGGCCGACTCGACGGACTGGCGTCCGGCGATGGCCGCGCTGATCTCCTGGGAGACCCTGGTGCCGAGATCGGTGAACTCGGGGATGCCGACGAACTGGATGCCGGGTGCGGGGCGCGGCTGCACCCCCGGATCGTTCGGCCGGGCCTGCTCGATGGCCTCCTTGGTCATCTCCTGGAAGGCGGCGGCCTCTTTGACGTAGGCGGGGTTGGTGTACGTCGAGGCGCGTTTGCCGGCCGGCACGTTGGACCAGCCGATCTCGTCGCCGACCAGCTGCTCGTACTGCTTGCCGGAGGCCCAGGAGACGAACTTCCAGGCGTTGTCGGGGTTGCGTGAGGCGTCCTGGATGCCCCAGGCCCAGGTGTAGAGCCAGCCGGAGGACTTCGTCTCCTCGACGGGGGCGGGGGCGTAGCCCATCCTGCCCTTGACCGGGGAGCCCTTGGCCTCCAGGGAACCGGCCGCGGAGGTGGCGTCGTACCACATGGCGACCTTGCCCTGGGTCATGTTGTTGAGGCACTCGGCGAAGCCGGACTGGGCGGCGCCGGACTCCCCGTGGTCGCGGACCAGGCCGACGTAGAACTTCACCGCCTTCTCGAACTCGGGGGAGTCCAGGCGGGCCTTCCAGCCCTTGTCGAACCAGGTGCCGCCGAAGGTGTTCACGACCGTGGTGAGCGGGGCCATGACCTCGCCCCAGCCGGGCAGGCCGCGCAGACAGATGCCCTTCATGCCGGACTCGGCGCCGTCCGCCTTCGCGGCCAGGTCGGCCACCTGGGTCCAGGTGGGGTGGGCCGGCATCGTCAGACCCTCCTTCTCGAAGACGTCCTTGCGGTACATCAGGAAGGACGACTCGCCGTAGAAGGGCTGGCCGTAGAGCTTGCCGTCGTCGCCGGTCAGCGACTGGCGCATCGGGGCCAGGACGTCCTTCTCGTCGTACGAGGGGTCCTTGGCCAGGTACGAGTTCATCTCGTGGAGCCAGCCGTTGCGGGCGTAGATCGGGATCTCGTAGTTGGACAGGGTCGCCACGTCGTACTGGCCCGCCTGGTTGGCGAAGTCCTGGCTGATCTTGTCGCGGACGTCGTTCTCGGGCAGAACGGTGAAGTTGACCTTGATCCCGGTCTCCTTGGTGAAGTGGGCCCGGGTCAGCTTCTGCAACTCGGTCATCTGGGGGTTGTTGACCATCAGGACGTTGATGGCGTCACCGCCCGACCCGGCCCCGCCCGCTCCGACCCAGCAGCCGGAGAGCAGCGGGGCGAGCAGCGTCCCTGCGGCGGCCATGGCGAGCGTGGCTCGCGGTGGCCGTCGTCGGCTCTGGGTTCGCATGGATCGCTCCTGGACATAGAGGGACATAAAGGGTGTTTTGTGGCACAAAGAACCTGCTGACCAAGCCGATTCGAGAGTCAGACCCGGATGACCTGTGGTCCCAGCAGTGAGTAGCGGTGGGCCTCGGAAGAGGGCAGCAGCGTGCTCGTCACGATCGTTTCCAGCGCGCCGATCTCCGCGAACCGGCAGAAGCTGACCGCGCCGAACTTGGTGTGCACGCCGGCGAACACCGTGCGGCGCGCGGCCCGGATCGCCTGCGCCTTGACTTCGCTGACCGCGGGGTCGGGGGTGGTGAGGCCGTGTTCGCGGGAGATGCCGTTGGCGCCGATGAAGGCCAGGTCGAGGACGAAGCCGGCCAGCATCCTGGTCGTCCAGTGGTCGACGGTCGCCAGGGTGCCGGGGCGGACCCGGCCGCCGAGCAGCAGGACGGAGGTGTTCTCGGCCTCGGCGAGGGCGCCGGCGACCGGAAGGGACGCGGTGACCACGGTCAGTGGCCGGTCCCGGGGCAGGGCCTCGGCGATGAGCTGCGGGGTGAAGCCCTCGTCGACGAAGACCGTCTCGGCGTCCCCGAGCAGCTCGGCCGCGGCGGCCGCGACCCGGCGCTTCTCGGGCACATGGCTGGTGGCCCGGAAGGCGAGCGTGGTCTCGAACCCGGCGCTCTCCACGGGGTAGGCGCCGCCGTGCGTACGGCGGACCAGGCCGTGGTCCTCCAGGGCGCGGAGGTCTCGGCGCACGGTTTCCTTGGCTACGCCGAGTTGGGTGGCGAGGGTGTTCACGTCTACGGAGCCGGTGGTGCGGGCGGTCCGTACGATGTGCCGCTGGCGGTCTTCCGCGCTGTTGGTCATGGGCTCACCCGCCTTGCTGCTGTGCTGTCTGCCCGTTCGGGCTCTGGGGGAAGTTCTACAGCGGGTGGGTGGCGGTGACCAGGTCTGTTGCGGGGGTGATAGTGACCGCGTGTGCCCGTTCGGGCGGGGCGGGCCTACGGGCTCGGGCGGTGCGGTTGTGTGGCGGCTTGGGGTTCGTTGTGGCTGGTCGCGCAGTTCCCCGCGCCCCTGATTGTGCGCTTCGCGCGACAATCAGCGGCTGTTCCCCGTGCCCGGATATGGCTGCGGGCGGGCCCGTTCGGTGCCCGCCCGCTCCTCTCGTGGGTGTCAGTACGGCCAGATCGGCGGGTCCGTCACGAACTGGCCGCCCAGGTAGGCGTGGCCCTCGTTGCCGTCCTGGAGTTCGCCCTGTTCGGCGATGAGCTTCTCCGCGTAGGGCTCGGAGTCGTCCTGCGGGTCGTAGCCGAGGGACCGCGCGGTGGTCAGGTCCCACCACAGGCGGGTGTTGGCGGAGGAGCCGTAGACCACGGTGTGGCCGACGTCCTCGGCGGTCAGGGCCGCGTGGAGGAGACGGGCGCCGTCGGCCGGGCTCATCCACACCGAGAGCATGCGCACGCTGGTGGGCTCGGCGAAGCAGGAGCCGATGCGCACGGAGACGGTCTCCACACCGTGCTTGTCCCAGTAGAACTGCGCGAGGTCCTCGCCGAAGGACTTGGACAGGCCGTAGAAGGTGTCCGGGCGGCGCGGGGTGTCGATCGGGATCAGCGGGTCGTCGCCCCGCGGGCGCGGGGTGTAGCCGACGGCGTGGTTGGAGGAGGCGAAGACGATCCGTCCCACGCCCTCCGCGTGCGCGGCCTCGTACAGGTTGTAGGTGCCCTCGATGTTCGCCTTGAGGATCTTCTCGAAGGGGGCTTCCAGGGAGATGCCCGCGAGGTGGATGATCGCGTCGACACCGCGTACGGCCTCGCGGACGGCGTCCTTGTCGGCGAGGTCGGCGACGATCGCGTCCGGCTCGCCCTCCACGGGCCGCAGATCGAGCAGGCGCAGGTCGTAGCCGTAGGCCGGGAGCAGATCCCGCATCAGGGTGCCGAGCCCGCCGGCGGCACCGGTGAGCAGAACGGTACGGGGAGCGGGCATCCTCGGGTCTCCTTGGGGCGACGGCCGTATGAGTGCACGGTATTCACATTCGTGGACAAGTTAAGGATCATTGCCCCACCTCGTCAAGGGTGGCGCGACCCATGTTCATAAATATAAACTCCGATCAGAATCCCGCACGCCCCTTCCGTTCTGTCCGCCCGTTCCACTTGTTCTAGGGAGAGCCTGTGACGTCTGCCGACCTCGTCCATCGACTCGGCATCCCCAGCGGGCCGCTGTTCTTCCCGGTCACGGCGTACGGCGCCGACGGCTCGGTCGACCTCGACACCTATCGCGCGCATGTGCGCGAGGGCGTGACGGCGGGGGCCGCGGCCGTGTTCGCCTGCTGCGGCACCGGGGAGTTCCACGCGCTCACGCCCGAGGAGTTCCAGGCGTGCGTCCGGGCGGCCGTCGAGGAGACGGCGGGCCGGGTGCCGGTGGTCGCGGGCGCCGGATACGGCACCGCGCTCGCCGTACGGTACGCGCGGCTCGCCGAGGCGGCCGGCGCCGACGGACTGCTCGCCCTGCCGCCCTACCTCGTCGTGGCCGGGCAGGAGGGGCTGCTGCGGCACTACCGCGAGGTGGCCGCCGCGACCGCGCTCCCGGTGATCGTCTACCAGCGCGACAACGCCGTCTTCACACCGGAGACCGTGGTCGAACTGGCCCGCAGCAAGGGGATCATCGGCCTCAAGGACGGCCTCGGCGACCTGGACCTCATGCAGCGGATCGTCAGCGCCGTACGCACCGAGGTCCCCGGCGACTTCCTCTACTTCAACGGACTGCCGACCGCCGAGCAGACCCAGCTCGCCTATCAGGCCATCGGCGTCCCCCTGTACTCGTCCGCCGTGTTCTGCTTCGCCCCCGAGATCGCCCTCGCCTTCCACCGCGCGCTCATCGACGGCGACCGGGCCACGGCGGACCGTCTGCTCGACGGCTTCTACCGTCCCTTCGTAGAACTGCGCGCGCGAGGCCGCGGGTACGCGGTCTCCCTGGTGAAGGCCGGAGTCCGGATGCGCGGACTCGACGTGGGGGAGGTCCGCCCGCCGCTGCACGAGCCGGGCGAGGACCATGTGAAGCAGCTCGCGCAGATCACCGAGCGCGGGTACGCGCTGCTGGAGGAGGAGAAGGAGCAGTGAAGGCCGCTACGTTCGTCTACCCCTGGGACGTCAACGGGGATCCGCAGGCCGCGGAGCGCATCGCCGCGCTCGGTGTACAGCAGGCGACCCTCGCCTCCGCCTACCACTCCACGCGCGCGTTGACCCCCCGCCACCCCCGCCACCGCATCGTCACCGCCGAGCACGCGGCCGTGCTCTACCCCGTGGACGACCGTTGGACGGGCCGCGAACTGCGCCCCTACGCGGCCGGCGACTGGGCCCCCGGCGACGCCTTCGGCGAGGCGGCGCGGGCCCTGACGGACGCGGGGCTCGAGGTGCACACCTGGGTCGTCCTCGCGCACAACTCCCGCCTGGGCGCGGAACATCCGGACACCTCCGTCGTCAACGCCTACGGCGACCGCTATCCCTGGGCCCCGTGCATCGCGCAGCCCGCCACGCGCGCGTACCTCGTCGATCTCGCCGTCGAGGCGGCACTGCGCCCGGGCGCGGCCGGCACCGAACTGGAGTCCCTCGGCTGGTACGGACTCCAGCACCTGCACGCCCACGACAAGACCGGCGGGGTGCCCCTCGGCGACGCCGGCATGTACCTCATGGCGCTCTGCTTCTGCGGTACCTGCCGCGAGGGGTACGGCGAACAGGGCGTCGACGCCGACGAGTTGGCGGCCGCCGTACGCACCGCCCTGGAGCCGCTGTGGAAGGGCGCGCCGGACGACGAGGGCTGGGCCGGCGTCGAGAAGCTGCTCGGCTCCGGGACGGCGGCGGCCACCCGCGCGTGGCGCGACGAAACCGCCCGCACCCTCCAGGAGTCGGCGGTCCGGGCGGTCCGCGCGGCCGCACCCGACGGCTTCCAGATCCTGCTGCACGCCGACCCCGTGACCTACCACGTCGGCGCCAACCCGGGCGTCGACCCCGGGCACATCCTGTCCGTCGCGGACGGCGTCGTCGTGCCCTGCGCGGGCGGACCGGACCTGCTCACGCCCTTCGCGCGGGCCCGCGAGGACGCGGTGATCGCCGCCAACTTCCCCGTCGTCTCCCAGATGGGCGGCAGCCCGGGCACGCTCGCCGCGGACGCGGCCCGGGCGCGGGAACTCGGAGCCACCGAAATCCGGCTCTATCACGCCGGGTTGGCGTCCGACGGCGACCTGGACGCGATCCGCGAGGCGCTGGCCGGCCTCTGAAACAGCGGTACGGCCGTGGCGAGCCACACCACGCCCAGGACGGCCGACAGGGGCCGCTGGTCGACCAGTTCGACCAGCGCGGCGCCCGTGGCGAGGCCGAGCACGTTCGGCGTGAACACCACGGTGTTGGCCGTCGCGACCGCCCGGCCCAGCAGTTCGTCCGGCGTCTGTCGCTGCACGGCGGTGAGCGCGGCGATCAGCACGCACGGGAGGCCCACCCCGCTCGCCGCGCTGCACGCGAGGGCGAGCGGGTCAAAGGGGACCGCCCGCAACCCGGCGGCGACGGCCGTCAACGCGATGCCGTACGCGGCGAACCGGCGCTCGCCCAGGCGGCGCAGGGCGGGCCCGGACAGCAGCCCCACCGCCACGGAACCGGCGCCCTGGACGGCGTACAGCGCACCGGCGTACGCGGGGGAGTGGCCGAGGCCGTCGATCACGGCGTACGTCAGCGCGCCGTTGAGCCCGGCGAAGAGCATGGTGGTGCCGCCGGCCAGGATCAGGGGGCGCAGTGTGGGGTGGGCCCATATGTGGCGGACGCCCTCGGAGGCGGGGGTGCGCTCGGGTGACTTCCGTCGGCCGTCGATGGCCGACCGCAACTCGCTCTCGCGGACGCGCAGCCCGGCGTACAGCACCGCGGCGAGTACGAAGGTGATCGCGTCGAGGAGGGCCACGCCCGGGCCGCCGTAGAGGGCGTAGAGGCCCGCGCCCGCTAGGGGGGCCACCAGCTTCATGCCCTCCGTGACCGCCGTGCGCAGACCGTTGAAGTCGCCGAGCAGCGACGGGGCGACGGCGCCCGCGACCAGGGCCGACTCCGCCGCGTCATGGACGACGCCTGCCGCGCCGTACAGGAAGAGGACCGCGAGGAGGAGCGGGACGCGGTCCGGTGAGTCGACGGTGAACAGCAGCGGCAGGAGGGCCGCCGGGAGCAGGTTCGCGCCGATGAGCAGGGGTTTGCGGGGGACACGGTCGGCGAGCGCGCCCAGCAGCGGGCCCGCCACGGTCGGCGCCCACATCGCGACCAAGCACAGCGCGGCCAGTCCGTCCGAGCCGGTGAGGTCCTTGACCCACACGCCCGACACCAGCCACAACGCCGAGGTGCCGAAGCCGGAGACCACGACCGCGGCTAGGAAGAACCCCGCGTCGCGGTCGCGCACGACGCGCGGCGCGGGCCATGTCCTGGGCTTCTTGTGCGTCTTGGGTGTTCTGGCTGTCCTGCGTGCTCTCGTCATGCCTGGACATCGTGGATCTGAGGCCCCGGTGCGGGCATCGGGCAGATGCCCTGGATGTCCTCGCGGATCAGCCCCCCGGGCACACGTCCCGGTAAGGGGCGTCCTGGATGTAGGTGTGCCACTGGGCCGGGGACAGCGTCGTGGCCGTGCCCGCGCAGATCGCGGCGGCCGCGTGGGAGGAGGTGACGGGATAGCGCTGGAGGGGGGCGTGCGGGCTGGTGGCGTAGAGGGTGCCGCCCCCGGGGGTGAAGGCGAGGGAGACGATGCCCTCGCCGGGGGTGGTCAGGCCGTCCCCGAGGGGCTCCTGGCCGGCGGTGTCCCAGAGTTGGAGGGTGCCGGAGTCACCGGCGACGGCGAGGGTGCCGCCGTCGGGGCTGAAGGCCAGGGCGCTGACGGCTTCGGGGGCGCCGTCCGGGAGGGGCGCCGGGAAGGTGCTGGGCAGGACTCCGAGCCGGTGGCCGAGGTCGCCGTCCCACAGGGCGACCCGCCCCGACGCGTCACCCACGGCCACGCGCGAGCCGTCCGCGCTGAAGGCGATCGCCTCGGTCTCCTGACCCAGACCCAGCGTCCTCGCCCCGGTCGGACCGGAGGGCAGCCGGGCGAGCCGGTCCCCGCCGACCAGCAGGCGGCCGTCCGGGCGCAGGCCCAGCGCGGTGGGGTTCACCTCGCCCAGTACCGCGGTCCGGCGACGGGTCGCGGTGTCCCACACCTCGCCGATCTGCCCCTCGGCCGTGTCACGGACGGCCACCAGCGTCCGCCCGCCGGGGCCGAGGGCGAGGCTCTCCACCGCCGCCTCGGGTCCCGAGGGTGCCAGGTCCGGCGTGGACCGCACCCGGCCCAAGGCGGTGTCCCAGAGGGTCAGCGACTGCGCCGAGGCGGCCCGGCCCGGAGCCGAGACGCCGTACGCGAAGGACGTGCCCTCCGGGCCGAAGGCCATGACCGGCACGGTGTCCGCCGCCACCACCGGACCGCCGCCGTCGGCGGCCACGGGAAGGCGCGCGGTGGGCAGCGTGCGCAGCAGGCGGCCGCTGCCCGGGTCCAGCAGCCGGAACTCATAGCCCCCGCCGGACACTTCGGCGGTGGCGAGGGTACGGCCGTTCGGGCTCAGCACCGCGTCGTACAGCGGGCCGGCCCGCCACCGGGAGGTGACGGCCGCGCCCAGGTCGAGGGAGTGCACCGTGCCCCCTTCGAGGTACCGCAGCACGGGCCCCTCGCGATCCCAGGCGATCCGGTCGGTCGGCCGCTGCCCGCCCAGCGCATGGCGGAAGACGGGCGAACCCGGCGCGGACAGCCGCCAGACCGTGAGCTCGGCGGGACCGACGGTGGCCAGGAAGCCTCCGTCCTCGCTGAAGACGGTGGAGTCGGCGCCCGGGAAGGCGATGTCGGCGATCCGCCGCCCCGAGGCGATGTCCCACACCCGCACGCCGGTGCGGAAGACCTCCGCGAGCCGGTGGCCGTCGCGGTCGAACTCCAGCCGTGAGTTGTCGTCGGCGCAGCCGCCGCTGCTCGTCCAGCCGCCCGCGAGGTCACGGTGTCCGACCGTGTCACGGACCCGGACCCTCCCGCCGACGGGGCACACCGCGACCAGACGGCCGTCCCCGGTGGTGGCCACGTCGGTCTCGGAGTCCACCGGCGCCTGGACCAGCAGCCGGCCGTCCGGGACGGCGCGCAGCTCGGACCGCGGCCGATCGGGGTTGCTCACCAGGTAGCTTCGCGGGTCGGCCTCGAAGGTGACGATGTCCGCGTCCGGCACGGCATCGGCGGTCGTGGCCCAGCGGCCCGCGGAGAGATCCCACAGCCGCACGCCCCAGTCACCGTCCAGCGCGAGGAGCGTGCCGTCCCGGCCGGCCGCCTCGGCCCACGTGGTGCCCGCCGGGAGCCGCCCGGACGCGATCGCACGGTGGGTGACGGTGTTCCAGGTGCGCCAGGTACGGCCGCTGACGCTCAGCAGGACCCGGCCGGAGCCGACGAGGAAGCGGGCGGCCGTGCTGCCCTCCTTGGGATCGGTGAAGGCGTCCTGTTCGGACTGGGCCAGGGAGCCCAGCAGCGCCGCGCGGGTCTCCGGCAGGGCCGCGATCCGCCAGGCGGCCAGGCTCAGCAGCTTGGCGGTCCGCGGATCCGTGGTCGCCATGGTGGCGGCCACCTCGGCGACCCGGCGGGCCGCGGCGACCTGGCTGTCGCGCACCTCGGTGCGGTGCTGCTGCCAGGCGACCAGACCGATGACCAGCGCGACGGCGAGCAACGCGGAGAGCGTGCTGACAAAGCGTCGGGTCCGGCGGCGGGCCTGCGCGGCGGCGTGCCGCTCGGCCTCGCGGGTGTCGAGGGCGGCGGTGAGGAAGGCCCGCTCGGTCGCGGTCAGTTCCCGTTCATCCGGTGTGCCGAACAGTTCGGCGGCCCGCTCCAGTCGCACGCCCCGGTACAGGGCTCCCTGGTCGTGGCCCAGCTCCGTCCAGGCGAGCGCTGCCTCCCTCAGCCTGCGGTGCTCCGACAGCCGGACGCGGTCCTCGTCGATCCAGCCGCTCAGCCGCGGCCAGCAGCTGATGAGCGCCTCGTGGGCCAGTTCCACGGTGTCGCCGTCGAGGGTCAGCAGCCGGGCGGCGGCCAGCCGCTCCACGACCAGCGGGAGTTCGGGGTCGGACCACTCGTCCAGTTCCGCGCGGCCGGCCGAGCGGCGGGTGTCCGCCGTGCCCTCGCCCGGGGCGATCAGCCGCAGCAGCAGCCGGCGCGCGGTGACCTCCTGGGCGGGCGTCAGCGTGCCGTACGCCTGTTCCGCGGTGGCCGCGATCGCGCCGTGGACACCGCCCGCCGCCTCGTACGCGGCGAGGGTGAGGATGCGCCCGCGCCGCCGGCGCCAGGTCTCCAGCAGGGCGTGCGAGAGCATGGGCAGCGCGCCGGGCTGGTCGACGACCTCCTCGACGAGACGCGAGGTCAGCTCGCGTTCGACCACGAGGCCGGCCGCGCCGGCCGGACCGGTGACGGCCGCACGCAGCTCCGCCGGGCTCATCGGCCCCAGCAGCAGGCCGCAGTGGCGCAGCGCGTCGGCGAGTTCCGGGTGCTCGGCGCACTGCCCGTAGAAGTCGGCGCGCATCGCGATCATCGTGCGCAGCCGGGAGTCCGGGTCCCTGGCGGTGAGCAGCAGCTCGATGAAGCGGGTGCGTTCGGCCCGGTCCCGGCAGAGGGTGAAGACCTCCTCGAACTGGTCGACGATCAGCCAGCTGTCCGGCTCACCGTCCCGGGGGGCCAGCAGCCGGCCGTACGTGGCCGCCGGCCGCTCGCCGGGGGTGACGATCCGCAGGGCCGCCGGGCGTCCCAGGCCCTGCGCGGCCTCCTGGGCGGCCGGGATCAGCCCGGCCCGCAGCAGCGAGGACTTGCCGCTGCCGGAGGCCCCCAACACCGCGGCGAAACGATGCTCCCGCACCAGGCCCAGCAGGTCGGCCACCGGGCGGTCGCGGCCGAAGAACAGCTCACGGTCGCCCGGCTCGAAACGCACCAGCCCCCGGTACGGCGACGTCGTGTCGTCCTCGCGGGAACGGGCCGCCGTGTCCTCGTCGGCGGCCTCCTCGGCGGCGGTCTTCCAGCGCAGTTCCCACACGTCCGGGTCGGCGTCGCAGGCCTGCGCGTAGGCCCGTACGACCGCCGTCGAGGGGAGTCGCTCGCCGGCCGCGGCCCTCGACAGCGTGGTCACCGAGACGCCGGTGCGCCGGGACATCTCCCGGTACGCGGGGTTGCCGGCCTCCTGGCGCAGCCGACGCAGGTCGTGCGCGAGCCTCTGGACCGGACCGGCGTCAGGGTCCACCGGGCGCTCGGGACGGCCCAATCGAAACTCCCCAGAAAGCAACAAACCCTGTGTTGCCCCGAACTATGGCGGAGTGACCGGTACCCGAACAATGCCCGGACCGGTGACGTCGGTCACCGGCCCGGGCCCCGTCTCTCAGCGCGCTCGGCGCCGGGATCCGGTCACGCGTGCTCGTAGGAGGACAGGTGGCGCTTCCAGTTGCCGACGGTGTCCGGGATGAAGGTGCCGCCGGGCGGGGTCACGATGAACTGGTCGTCCTTGGTGTTCGGGTCGGCCCGGTAGTTCAGTCCGTCACAGCTCACCAGCAGGCGCTCGGAGGCGTTCTCGACCTCGTCGATGCACTTGCCGCTGTTGGACATCAGCTCGTCGCCGTCCACGAACCACCACTGGGTGGAGTCGCTGTAGTTGCAGGACTTCAGCACCACCTTGCCGGAGGAGTCGTAGCCGAGGCAGGAGTTGCCCTGGCCGATCAGGTAGCCGACCGCGCCGTCCCGGTTGGTGTGCGGCGTCTCGGCGACGTCCCAGTTGTAGTACGGCGAGTTCCAGCTGCCCGACCACAGGTCGTCGTGCACGTCGGAGCCGGAGGCGTGGCCGGGGATGCGGAACTGCAGGCCGTCGGCGATCGGCTGGCCCCGCCTCTCGGCGATGACCGGCTCGACGGACCCGCCGCCGGCGTACGCGGCGGGGAAGGCCCAGGTGGTGGCGTGGGTCAGGATGTAGTCCGCGGCGTTCTGGATGCTGCCGACCATGGCGGGTCCGGCGCTGCCGATGCGGTTGCCCACCGTCTTGAGGACGTTGCCGAGCTCCTTGAACGTGGCCCGGACGCCCTGGCCGACGTATTTCTCGTCCAGCTTGTCGAGGCCGGAGAAGGCGATCATGGAGACCGTGGCGTCGAAGAAGGCGCCGCCGACGCTCTTCCAGTTGAGGAAGCCGTCGGTCAGGTACTGGAAGGCCAGGGCGCCGACGAAACCGCCGGTGAACGACGCGATCCGCACGCCCCACTTGCAGCCGGCCGGGCCGGTCAGCGAGCAGATCAGGGTGGAGGCGAGGATGGTGACCACCGCGTCCACGGCGATCTCGACCGCCCGCGCGGACAGATAGGACCAGCCCGCCGTCTGCGCCTTGTGCAGCCTGCTCGCGCAGTCGGCGGTGGCCTGCTTCTCCTTGGTGGCGACGATCTTCGCCTGCGGGGCCCCGAGCGGTCTCGCCGGTGGGGCCGTCAGCGGGTAGGAGGCGGCCCGCGCGAGGACCGGACCGGTGATCACGGAACGGTCCGGTCTTCCGTACGCCGCCTCGATGGCGTCGACCGAGTCGTCACAGATCCGCGAGACCGAGATCTTGGGGGCCGCGGCCCTGAGGGCCGGTGCCCGCGCGTCGAGGACCGTGGCGGCCACGGCGGCGACCAGTACGGCGATGAGCAGTGTCCGTATCGGCACCCGTGTGAATGGGCGCCCACTGAACCAGGTCAGCACTGATGAGCTCCTTGGTCGGGATGAGTCGGATCAGCGGCCGTGGCGGTGCGGGTGTCGCCGGCACGCCTGGACCCCGGCAGGGGCCCGGAACAAGCTCGATCCTCATGTCGCCGAGGTTGTTGCCCAAGCCCCTCGCCGGGCCGGAAACAACTCCCTGACCTGGGCGGGGAGACCGTCTGCCGGTTGAGGGACGCAAAGCCGGGGGCCGGGGCCGACCCGTTCGGTCCACGCGATCCGTCCCGCCCACGAGCAGGTCGGCCCGGGGGCGAGCCGGGTGACTGCGCGAGCCCGAACACGCCGCCGGAAGCCACACCATGCGCCGGTGGCACCGATGACTTTCCGGAACGCCGGCGGTCCACCCTGCACGGCCCCGCGCACCGCGCCCGGGAGTCGTGCCCGGGAACAGCGCCCCGGGCACCGTGAGGAGTGACGCATGACCGGCACGATCATCGACTTCGAGCCCCAGACCCGGATCATCGCCCGGCTGGCGGACGCCGTGACCGACGAGCGGCTCGCGGACCCGACCCCGTGTCCCGACCTCGCGGTGCGCCATCTGCTGGGCCACCTGCTCGGCCTCGCCGCGGCCTTCCGTGACGCCGCCCGCAAGGACCTCGGCCCCACGACCGACACCCCGCCGACCGACTCCGTCCCGGACATCGGCCCCGGCTGGCGCCAGGAGCTCCCCAAGGTCCTCGACGAACTCGCCGAGGCCTGGCGCGACCCGGCCGCCTGGACCGGTATGACCCGTGCGGGCGGCGTGGACCTGCCCGCCGAGGTCGCCGCCGCCGTCGCGATCGACGAACTGGTCGTCCACGGCTGGGACCTGGCCCGCGCCACCGGCCAGGCCTACGAGCCGGACCCCGCAGCGCTCCGGGCCTGCTACGACTTCCTCCTCGCCTCTGCGGAGGATCCGAGCCGGGACACCATCTTCGGCCCGATCGTCCCCGTGGCACAGGACGCGTCGCTGCTGGACCGGGCGATCGGCCTCAGCGGGCGGGACCCGGGCTGGACGCCGTAACGGGAACCAGGTCTCGTGGACGCCGTCGCGGGAGGCGCCCCCGGTCGGCGTCCCTTCTCGCTGCCTTCGACACGGGCCTTCTCCGACGCGCCGCGCCCGGCTGACGTAGACACCGGTACGACCCTGCCGTAGAGGAACGGAAACGGGCGGCGGGCGGCAGGCCCGGACCGTACGTCCCCACCATGCCGCCGCTGAGCCTCACCGTCCTCGGTACCGCCTCCCCGCACCCGGGGCCCGGACGCCCCTGCTCCGGCTATCTGCTGCGCGGCGGGGGCGCCGAGGTGTGGGTGGACGCCGGGCCCGGCACCTTCGCGGAGTTGCAGCGGCACACGGACCCCTCCCGGCTGACGGCGATCTGGATCTCCCACCTCCACGCCGACCTCCCCCAGTCTCGGCTTCGCTCGACCGGGCGGTGCCCCCACCGCGGACCTGCTGTCCGCCGTCTACGCCTTCGCGTACGGCGGACTCACCCCGCCCGCCCCGATCCCGGTGTACGCGCCACCCGGCTGGGCCCACCGCCTCGCCGGGTTCTTCGGACGGTCCGACGTGCGCTTCCTCGACGGCATTCTCACCTTCCACCCCCCGTACGACGGCCATGAGGTCCGGCACTGGAACCTCCGGCTCGCCTCCCGGGCCGTCGTCCACGACACCGAGGCGTACGGTCTGCGCGCCGAGTGTGCCGGACGGGTCCTCGCGTACTCGGGGGACAGCGGGCCCTGCGCCGCCCTCGTCGAGCTCGCCGCGGAATCGGACCTGTTCCTGTGCGAGGCGGACATCGACCGTCATCGCGAAGGCGAACAGGTCCATCTGTCCCCCGAGGACGCCGGTGACATCGCCCGCGAGGCCGGGGCGCGCGAGCTGATCGTCACCCCCGTCGGACCCACGCTGACCAGGGAGGAGGCGACCACGCGCGCTGCCGTCGCCCTCGCCGGGCGCACCAGCACGGCCTTCGAGGGCGCCACCCGGCTCGTCTGACCCTCGCCCTCATCGCAACTTCAGCTTCTTTTGCCAGAAGCATTGACGAAACATCGCGGTCCTCCCTACCTTCAACGCGTCGTACTTCGTACGTCATATATGAGACGCGATATGCGAGATCAGATACGCAAGATCCGATACGCGAGATCCGAGAGGCGCGCATGACCTCTGTGCCCACGCCGATCCCCTCCCGCACGCAGTACGTGCTGGAGGAGATCAAACGCCGCATCCTCACCGGGCGCCTGACGCCTGGTCAGGCCCTGGTCGAGACCGAACTCGCCGCACAGTTCGGGGTGTCCAAGACCCCGGTGCGCGAGGCGCTCAAGACCCTGGCCGGGACCGGGCTCGTCGTGATGAGCCAGTACAAGGGCGTCACGGTGCGCATGGTGGACGCGGACATGGCGCGCGAGGTCTACGACGTCCGGCTGCTCCTCGAACCCGAGGCACTCAAGCGGGCCGTGCGGCGCGGGGCCTCCCTCGACGCCGCACGAGACGCGCTGACCCGGGCCGACGACGCCACCGACACCGCCGAACGCTCCCTCGCCAACCGGGAGTTCCACCGCGCCCTCTACCTGCCGTGCGGCAACCCGCTGCTCGGCCGGATGCTCGACGAGGTCCGCGACCAGGCCGCCCTGGTCTCCGCCGTCGCCTGGGCCGCCTCGCCGTCCTGGGACCGGGAGGCCGGCGAGCACCGGGAGATCCTGCGGCTCGCCCTGGACGGCGACGCGGACGGCGCGGCCCGCGCCCTGCACGCCCACATCGCGTCCTTCGTGGAACGAGCGTTCCCCGGAGTGCTGGACGAGGAAGGTCAGGAATGAGCAGCGAGACGTTCGAGACCCAGCGGGCGGCCCTGGCCGACGTGGTGGCGATCCCGGTGACCCCGTTCGCCGAGGACGGCACCGTCGATCAGGACACCCACCGGGCCCTGCTGCGTCGGCTGCTCGACGGAGGGATCACCACCCTCACCCCCAACGGCAACACCGGCGAGTTCTACGCCCTCAGCCCCGAAGAGCGCCGCCTGGTCACCGAGTGGACCGTCGACGAGGGCGGGGACCGGGCCGACATCCTCGTCGGGGTCGGACACGACGTCCCCACCGCCGTCGCCTCCGCACGCCACGCCCGCGAACTCGGCGCGAGCATGATCATGGTCCACCAGCCCGTCCACCCCTACGTCTCACAGGGCGGCTGGATCGACTACCACCGCGCCATCGCCTCGGCGGTCCCGGAGCTCGGGGTCGTCCCGTACATCCGCAACGCCCAGCTCGGCGGCGACCGTCTCGCCGAACTCGCCGACGCCTGCCCGAACGTGATCGGCGTGAAGTACGCCGTCCCGGACGCGGCCAGGTTCGCCGCCTTCGCACGGGACGCGGGACTCGAACGCTTCGTGTGGGTCGCCGGACTCGCCGAGCCCTACGCGCCCTCCTACTTCTCGGCGGGCGCCACCGGTTTCACCTCCGGGCTGGTGAACGTCGCCCCCGCCGTCTCGCTGAACATGATCGAAGCGCTGCGGGCCGGTGACTTCCCGGCCGCCATGAAGGTCTGGGAGCAGATCCGCCGCTTCGAGGAACTCCGCGCGGCGAACGGCTCCGCCAACAACGTCACCGTCGTCAAGGAGGCCCTCGCCTCCCTCGGCCTGTGCCGCCGCGACGTGCGCCCGCCGAGCCGCGAGCTGCCCGAGGCCGAGCGCTCCGAGGTCGCCGCGATAGCCGCCGGGTGGTCGATATGACGGACAGAGAGCGCCTACGGCCGGAGGAACTGCGCAGCCACCAGTGGTACGGCGCCGAGGGCCAGTTGCGCACCTGGTCGCACAACGCCCGGATGCGTCAGCTCGGTTACGAGGCGGAGGAGTACCAGGGCCGCCCGGTGATCGCCGTCCTCAACACCTGGTCCGACATCAACCCCTGCCACGTGCATCTGCGCGAGCGCGCCGAGGCGGTCAAGCGGGGGGTCTGGCAGGCCGGCGGCTTCCCGCTCGAGTTCCCGGTCGCCACCCTCTCGGAGACCTACCAGAAGCCCACCCCGATGCTCTATCGCAACCTGCTCGCGATGGAGACCGAGGAGCTGCTGCGGTCGTACCCGATCGACGCGGCGGTGCTGCTCGGCGGCTGCGACAAGTCGACGCCCGCACTGCTCATGGGCGCGGCCTCGGCCGATGTCGCCTCCCTCTTCGTGCCCGCCGGGCCGATGCTGCCGGGGCACTGGCGGGGCGAGACCCTCGGGTCCGGCACCGACATGTGGAAGTACTGGGACGAGCACCGCGCCGGCAACCTGACCGACTGCGAACTGCGGGAACTGCAGGGCGGGTTGGCCCGCTCCCCGGGCCACTGCATGACGATGGGGACCGCGTCCACGATGACCGCGGCGGCGGAGACCCTCGGCATGACCCTGCCGGGTGCCTCCTCGATCCCGGCCGTCGACTCCGCGCACGAGCGGATGGCCGCCGCCTCCGGGCGCCGCGCGGTGGAGCTCGCCTGGACCGGCCTGAGGCCGTCCGAGATCCTCACCCGTGACGCCTTCGAGGACGCCGTCACCACGGTGCTCGGACTCGGCGGCTCCACCAACGCGGTCATCCACCTGATCGCGATGGCCGGCCGGGCGGGCATCAAGCTCACCCTCGACGACTTCGACCGCATCGCGCGTACCGTGCCGGTGCTGGCGAACGTCCGGCCCGGCGGACAGACGTACCTGATGGAGGACTTCTACTTCGCCGGCGGTCTGCCCGCCTTCCTTTCCCGGATCACCGACCTGCTCCACCTGGACCGGCCGACCGTCAACGGCACCCTGGGCGAGCAGATCGCGGGGGCCGTCGTCCACAACGACGACGTCATCCGCACCCGCGAGAACCCGGTAGCGAACGAGGGCGGGGTCGCCGTCCTGCGCGGCAACCTCTGCCCCGACGGCGCCGTCATCAAGCACATCTCCGCCGAGCCGCACCTGCTCAAGCACACCGGGCCCGCGGTCGTCTTCGACGACTACAAGTCCATGCAACGCACCATCAACGACCCGGAGTTGAACATCACCGCCGACAGCGTGGTGGTGCTGCGCAACGCCGGGCCCAAGGGCGGCCCGGGCATGCCCGAGTACGGCATGCTCCCCATCCCCGACCACCTGCTCAAGCAGGGCGTGCGGGACATGGTCCGGATCTCCGACGCCCGGATGAGCGGGACGAGTTACGGCGCCTGCGTGCTGCACGTGGCGCCCGAGTCGTACATCGGCGGACCGCTCGCCCTCGTGCGCACGGGGGACAGCATCACCCTCGACGTCGAGGCGCGCTTGCTCCAACTCAACGTGGACGACGAGGAGTTGGAGCGCAGGAGGGCGGAGTGGACGCCGCCGCCCGTGCGTGACGAGCGCGGCTACGGCGCGCTCTACAACGAACAGATCACCCAAGCCGACACCGGCTGCGACTTCGAGTTCCTCGCCCGCCCGGGCAAGGTCGCCGACCCGTACGCGAGCTGAACCACGACCCGCTGGGGCGGGCGGCACCATCGCACAGCACGACCTGGCACATCCATGTGCAGAGAGAAAGCGCTTCCCGCACGACGAACGCACGTCGCACGTCCGACGTACTGAGAACGGAGAACAGTCATGGCCCAAGCCGCAGCCGTGGCGAAACCGCCCGCGCCACCCCGGCGACGCCGTGGCTCCGCCACACCGCGCAAGCTGCCCTACCTGCTGATCGCGCCGGCGGCCCTGCTGATGCTGGGCTTCATCGCCTACCCGGTCATCAGCGTCTTCTACTACAGCCTGCAGAACTACAACCCCACCAAGCCGTGGCGGAACGGCTACGCGGGCTTCGACAACTTCGTCCAGATCTTCACCAAGGACCCGCAGTTCTGGGACACGCTGACGTTCAGCGCCAAGTGGGTCTTCGTCGAGGTCGGACTCCAGCTGCTGTTCGGCCTGGCGCTCGCGCTGATCGTCAACCAGAGCTTCGTGGGCCGGGGGCTGGGGCGCGCGATGGTCTTCTCGCCGTGGGCCGTCTCCGGTGTGCTGACCTCCGCGATCTGGGTGCTGCTCTACAACTCCCAGACGGGCATCACCCGTTACCTCGCCGACATGGGCATCGGCTCCTACGGCACCAGCTGGCTGTCGGACACCTCCACCGTCTTCTCGGCGGCGGTCGTCGCCGACCTGTGGCGCGGTGTCCCCTTCTTCGCGATCCTCATCCTCGCCGACCTCCAGTCCGTCTCCAAGGACCTGTACGAGGCCGCCGAGGTCGACGGGGCCAGCCGCTTCAAGCAGTTCTGGCACATCACGCTGCCCCATCTGAAGGACGCGATCATCCTGTCCACGCTGCTGCGTGCGGTGTGGGAGTTCAACAACGTCGACCTGCTCTACACGTTGACCGGCGGCGGCCCGGCGGGCGAGACCACCACTTTGCCGCTCTACATCGCCAACACCAGCGTCGACGCCCACAACTTCGGCTACGCGTCCGCCCTGACCACGGTCGCGTTCGTAATCCTGCTCTTCTGCTCGATGGTGTACCTGCGGCTGAGCAAGTTCGGAGGCGGTTCCAAGTGATCACCAAGGAGGCCACGGAGGTCGCACCCGCTCCCGTGCGCGAGGCACCCGAGCCGCCCCGCTCGGTGAAGCACCGCCGCACCTGGGACGAGGTCCCGCGCTGGCACGTCTATCTGCCGCTGTCGATCTACCTCGTCTTCACGATCATCCCCTTCTACTGGATCCTGCTGTTCGCCCTGCGTCCGGCCGGCTCGACCTCGCTCGTGCCCTGGCCGATCACCTTCGACCACTTCGAGAAGGTGTGGACGGAGCGGGCGTTCGGCACGTACTTCGAGAACAGCGTGTACGTCGGCCTCGCCACGCTGGTGATGACGACCCTCGTGGCCCTGGCCGGCGGCTACGCGCTCGCCCGGTTCGACTTCAAGGTCAAGAACGCGTTCATGCTGGCGCTGCTGTGCTCGCAGTTCGTGCCGGGTGCGCTGCTCCTGGTGCCGCTGTTCGAGATCTTCGCCGAACTGAAGATGATCAACTCGCTGACCAGTGTCATCATCGCCGAGACGGTCTTCCAGCTGCCGCTGTCGATGATCCTGATCAGCAACTTCATCAAGAACGTTCCGTACTCCCTGGAGGAGGCGGCCTGGGTGGACGGCTGCAACCGGTTCACCGCGTTCCGGATCGTCGTCCTGCCCCTTCTGCGACCCGGTCTGATCGCCGTCGGTTCCTTCGCCTTCGTGCACTCCTGGAACCACTTCCTGTTCGCCCTGATGTTCCTCAACAACCAGAACAAGCAGACGATCCCGGTCGGCCTCAACACCCTGATGAGCGCGGACAGCGTCGACCTGGGCGCGCTGGCCGCCGGCGGCATCATCGCCGCCGTCCCCGTGGTGATCGTGTTCGCCTTCATCCAGAAGTGGCTGATCACCGGCTTCAGCGCGGGGGCGGTGAAGGGATGAGCCTCCGTCGGATCGCGCTGAGTGGCGTGGTGCTGGGCCTGGTCGGCGTAGCCGTCCGCTCCGAGGGCCGCGCCGTCGGCCGAAGGCTCCTTGGAGTGGGTACCGCCGGGCTGTCCGAAACGGCGGGAACGGCGGTCCGTCCCGGTGGTTCCGGGCCGGCCGTGGGTGTGCGGCAACGGCCGGTCTGCGGCTCTGGCAGGGGGGTGAGGGTATGAGGTCGGGCCATGTCGGGCTTGCTGCAGGTGTGGTGGGGCCGTGCCTGCCCGCTCACGCGGTGGTCGGTCGCGGTCGGGTCGGGGTGTTTGTGGGCCGGGTCGCCGGTGCGCGT
>NZ_JBICWQ010000010.1:107101-241582 GCF_043199815.1 Streptomyces sp. NPDC048523
CGAGTGAATCTCGGATTCGGCGCCGGCGTGAGGGCGAGGTCGCGTCAAGTCGGGCTTGCTGCAGGCGCGGTGGGGCTGTGCCTTCCCGCTCACGCTGCGGGTGTGACCATCGGCCGGGCCGTGGGCCGGGTCGCCGGTGCGCGAGTGAATCTCGGATTCGGCGCCGGCGTGAGGGCGAGGTCGCGTCAAGTCGGGCTTGCTGCAGGCGCGGTGGGGCTGTGCCTTCCCGCTCACGCGGCGGGTGTGACCATCGGTCGGGCCGTGGGCCGGGTCGCGGGTGCGCGGACGGATCTGGCATCCGGCGGGGGAGTGAAGGCGCGGTCGCGTCAAGTCGAGCCCGTCGCAGGCGGGTTGGCGCTCCGCCTCCCCGCCCGCACCGAGGTGTCCGACACGGCGGGTGTGGCCGTGAGTGTGCGGCAACCGTCTGTCTGCGGTTCTGGCAGGGAGGTGAGGACATGAGGTTCCGTCACATCGCCCTCGCCGCAGGCATGGTGGGGCTGTTCTGTCTCCCCGCTCACGCCGAGGCCCGGGACATCAGCCGGGACACCCTGCCCGCGAACGACGGCTGGGCCTCCGAGGGAGAAGGCACCACCGGAGGCTCCGCCGCCGACGCGGACCACGTCTACACCGTCACCGACCGGGCCGGGCTGGTCCGCGCCCTCGACGGCGGCAGCGCCACGCCGAAGATCATCAGGATCGCCGGGAGTGTCGACGCCAACACCGACGACGACGGCGACCACCTGGACTGCGCCGACTACGCCACCGACGGCTACTCCCCGAAGAAGTACCTCGCCGCCTACGACCCCCGCACCTGGGGCTCCGCCAAGCCCGGCGGCCCGCAGGAGGAGGCCCGTCAGGCGTCCGCGAAGAAGCAGGCCGAGCGGGTCGAGCTGCTCGTCGGCTCCAACACCACGATCGTCGGGCTCAAGGGAGCGGTCCTGAAGGGCGGCAGCCTCCAGGTCAGGAACGCCACCAACGTCATCATCCGCAACCTCGACCTCCGCGACGCCTACGACTGCTTCCCCGTCTGGCAGCCCAACACCGGCGGCCTCGGCGACTGGAAGACGGCGTACGACACCATCTGGCTGGCCGGCGCCACCCATGTGTGGGTCGACCACGTGACCCTGAGCGACAAGGGCCACCCCGACTCCGCCGAGCCCACCTACTTCGCCCGCAACTACCTGCGCCACGACGGCCTGCTGGACATCACGAACGGCTCCGACCTGGTCACCGTCTCCTGGAGCCGGTTCGCCGACCACGACAAGGCGATGCTCATCGGCAACAGCGACTCGGCCACCGGCGACCGCGGCAGACTCCGGGTCACCCTGCACCACAACGAGTTCGACTCCGTCGTCCAGCGCGCGCCCCGCGTCCGCTTCGGACAGGTGCACGTCTACAACAACCGGTACCTCGCGGACGGCGACGACTACCGGTACTCCCTCGGCGTCTCCACCGAGTCCGCGATCTTCGCCGAGAACAACGCCTTCCACACCCCCGGCCACATCGAGGCCGCCGACCTGGTCAAGAGCTGGAACGGCAGCGCCCTGCACCAGAGCGGCACCCTCTTCAACGGCTATCCGGTGGACCTGCTCGCCATATACAACGCCTACAACTCCGGCAGCGAGCGCGACCTCACGGCGGACGTCGGCTGGACGCCTACCCTGCACACAAAGATCGACAGCGCCGAGGCGGCCGACCGACAGGTGGCGCGCGGCGCGGGCGCGGGGAGGATCCCATGAGCACCGTAGACATCGTCCTGGCGGGCGCGCGCGGCCACGGCCGCTGGCACCTGGAGAACATCCGCAGGCTGCAGGACAAGGGGATCGTACGACTGGCGGGGATCTGCGAGCTGACCCCGCTGACCGGCGACGAGATCCCCGACGGGCTCGGCACGCCCGAGCAGTCCGGCGACTTCGGCGCGCTCCTCGACTCGACCGGCGCCCGGATCGCGGTGATCTGCACGCCGATCCCCACGCACACCGACCTGGCGCTCGCGGCGGCTCAGCGGGGCGTACACATCCTGCTGGAGAAGCCCCCCGCCCCGTCGTACGCCGAGTTCCGCCGTATGGCCGACGGGGTCGCCGCGGCAGGGGTCGCCTGCCAGATCGGCTTCCAGTCGCTCGGCTCGCACGCCGTGCCCGCGATCCGCGAGCTGGTCGGAGAGGGCGCGATCGGCGAGGTGACCGGGATCGGCGGAGCCGGTGCCTGGGCACGCGCCGAGGCGTACTACCGGCGCGCGCCCTGGGCGGGCAAGCGGCGGATGAACGGCGTCGACGTGATCGACGGCGTGCTGACCAACCCCCTCGCGCACGCCGTCGCCACCGCGCTCGCCCTGAACGGCACCACCCGCGCCGAGGACGTCACCCGTATCGAGACCGAGCTGCTGCGCGCCAACGACATCGAGTCCGATGACACCTCCTGCGTCCGCGTCACCACCGCGAACGGCCTCAAGGTCACCGTCGCCGCCACCCTGTGCGCCGAGGATCCCGACGAGCCGTACGTCGTCGTGCACGGCGACCGCGGCCGGATCACCTACTGGTACAAGCAGGACCGCGTGCTGCTCCAGCGGGCCGGCCACGGCCCCGAGGAGTACGAGTACGGCCGCACCGACCTGCTGGAGAACCTGGTCGACCACGTCACCGACGGCGACGACCTGCTGGCCGTCCCGGAGGTGACGGGTGCCTTCATGAAGGTCGTCGAGGCCATCCGGACGGCCCCGGACCCGACCCCGCTCCCGGCCACGGCCTGGCACCTGCTGCCCGACGAGGACCGCCGGGTCGTCCCCGGCATCGACGGACTCGTCGCGGCCGCCGCCGACAACCTCGCCCTCTACTCGGAGCTGGGCGCCGACTGGTCCCGGCCACATGTCGCGAACGAGGTGAGCACATGACGACCCCCGATTCCCCGGTCCTGCGTGTCGCGGGCCGCCCGGTCGGCCGCTACGTCACCCGGCCCGAGCTGCCCGCCCGGCTCTCCCCGCGCCCCTACCTGCACCCCGTCACCACCCTGGCCGGCACGGCGGTCACCGAACTCAGCCCGACCGACCACATCCACCACCTCGGCGTCGGTGTCGCCGTTCCCGACGTCGAGGGGCACAACTTCTGGGGCGGACGCACCTACGTCCGCGACCAGGGCCCGACCGAGCTCGACAACCACGGTGCCCAGCGCCACACGTCCTTCCAGCTCCGGGACCCCGACGGCTTCGTGGAGGAGCTGCGCTGGATCGCCTCGGGCGCCGAGCTGCTGCGTGAGCGCCGTACGGTCGCGGCCACCGAACTGGCCGGCTCCGCCTGGGCGTTGGACTTCACCTTCTCCCTGACCAACGTCACCCGGGACCCGCTGTCGATCGGCAGCCCGGCCACCAACGGCCGCCCGGGCGCGGCCTACGGCGGCTTCTTCTGGCGGGCCCGGAAGGAAGAGGCGGCGCCGGACGTCTTCACCGTCGACCGTGAGGGCGAGGACGCGATCCACGGCACCCGCGCCGACTGGGTGGCCCTCACCGGCGCCACCTGGACGCTCGTCTTCGCCGGGGCCACCGAACAGACCCGCCGCGACCCGTGGTTCGTGCGCGCCGGCGAATACCCGGGGGTGGGCTCCTCGCTGGCCTCCGACGCGAGGCTGCCGATCCCGCCCGGCGAGACCGTGGTACGGCGGATCGTCACGGTCGTGGCCGACGGACGCCTGCCCCGGCTCGAAGCGGCGGCCCTGGTGCGGAAGGCGGTCAGCCAGTGACCCACCCGAACCCGGCCCTTCCCTCGACGTACACCAACCCGGTCCTGAACGCCGACTGGTCCGACCCCGACGTCATCCGTGTCGGCGACGACTTCTACCTCACCGCCTCCAGCTTCGGACGCGTCCCCGGCCTGCCGCTGCTGCACTCCCGCGACCTCGTCAACTGGACCCTCATCGGCCACGCCCTCGAACGTCTGGAACCCGCCGGGGAGTTCACCAAACCCCGGCACGACTGCGGGGTCTGGGCCCCTTCCCTCCGCTACCACGACGAACGGTTCTGGATCTTCTGGGGCGACCCCGACCAGGGCATCTTCCAGGTCAACGCGCCCGGGATCAGAGGCCCTTGGACCCGTCCGCACCTCGTCAAGTCGGGCAAGGGCCTGATCGACCCGTGCCCGCTGTGGGACGAGGAGACCGGCGAGGCCTACCTCGTGCACGCCTGGGCCAAGTCCCGCTCCGGCGTCAAGAACCGCCTCACCGGCCACCGGATGGACCTCGACGGCCGTGAACTCCTCGACGAGGGCAAGGTGATCGTCGACGGGGACCGGATCCCCGGCTGGTTCACCCTCGAAGGCCCCAAGCTCTACCGGCACGACGGCTGGTTCTGGATTTTCGCCCCCGCCGGGGGAGTGGAGACCGGCTGGCAGGGCGCCTTCCGCTCGCGCGGCTTCTTCGGGCCGTACGAGGAGAAGGCCGTCCTGGAGCAGACGGACACCGACGTCAACGGGCCGCACCAGGGCGGCTGGGTGCGGACCCCGTCCGGCCAGGACTGGTTCCTGCACTTCCAGCACAGGGGCGCCTACGGCAGGGTCGTCCACCTCCAGCCGATGCGCTGGGGTGACGACGGCTGGCCGGTGCTCGGTGACGAGGGCGCCCCCGTCGCCGTACACGAGCGGCCCGATCTGCCGCCGCAGCCGGACGCGGCGCCCGCCACCGACGACGACTTCCCCGGCGGACGCTTCGGCCGCCAGTGGCAGTGGGCCGCCAATCCGCAGCCCGGCTGGGCCACCCACCACTCCGGTGACGGGCTGCGGCTCGCCTGTGTCCGCTCGGCCGACGCGCACGACCTGCGCAAACTGCCGAACATCCTCACCCAGCGGCTGCCCGGCACCCCGTCGGCGGTCGAGGTGGAACTGCGCCTGCACAGCGAGGAACCCGGCGCACGGGCCGGTCTCGCCGTCCTCGGGGACGCCTTCAGCTGGATCGGACTCCAGCGGGGGGCCGACGGGAGCGTCCATCTCGTGCACCGGTTCGCCGAGGGAGTCGCCGAGCAGGAGCGGGACGCCGACCATCCGCGCCTCGCCCCCGCCGACAAGGTGCGACTGCGGATCGAGATCGGCGCCGGGGCCCGCTGCCGGTTCTTCTACGACCTCGGCGACGGCCCGCGTGCCAGCGGACCCGTCTTCGCGGCCCCCCCCTGGCGCTGGGTCGGAGCCCTGCTCGGACTGTTCGCCCTCGCGCCCGTGGGAGGAGGACACGCCGGGGCGGCAACCTTCTCGCACTTCAGGATCGACCCCCTGTAACGCATCGAACCCGTAAGCCTGTTGGGAGCCGCAATGACGCAGCACCTTGATAGCAAGCGCTTGCACAGACCGGGATACGGCACGGTCCTGGCCGCTGTCCTCGGTCTGGTGGCCGCGCTGAGCCTCGGGGTGATCGGGCAGGCCAGGGCCGTCGCCGCCGAGAAGGCCCCGGCCGACCGCTGGAGCGACCGGGCGCACGGCTTCGCCTCCCTCGCCGGCGGGACCACCGGAGGGGCCGGCGGCAAGGTCGTCACCGTCACCGACCAGGCCTCGCTGGCCGCCTACGCGGGGGCCGAGGAGCCGTACGTCATACGGGTCTCGGGCGCGATAGCCGTCGAGCCCTTCGGCTCGGACATCGTCGTGACCTCGAACAAGACGATCATCGGCGTCGGCGACACCGGCGAGATCGTCCACGGCGAGCTGCACCTGAACCCCGGCACGCACAACGTGATCATCCGCAATCTGACGATCCGTGACTCGTACGTCGAGGGCGACTGGGACGGCAAGACGACCGACTTCGACGCGATCCAGATGGACACGGTCGACCACGTCTGGATCGACCACAACCGCTTCACGCACATGGGCGACGGGCTGCTCGACATCCGCAAGGACAGCCGGTACATCACCGTCTCCTACAACCGGTTCACGAACCACAACAAGGCGTTCGGGATCGGCTGGACCACCAATGTCCTCACCGAGATGACGATCGACCACAACTGGTTCCGCGGCACCAAGCAGCGCAACCCCTCGGCGGACAACCTCGCCTACGCCCACCTGTACAACAACTACCTGTCCTCGCAGGTCGCCGACGGCGACCCGGTGTGGACGTACGGGAACTGGGCGCGCGGCCGGACGAAGATGGTCATCGAGAACAGCTACTACGACGGTGTCCAGCATCCCTACCAGGCGGATGCCACCGCCGAGTTGGTGCAGCGCGGGTCGATCCTGAAGAACACGAGCGGGCGAACGGACGTGTGGGGTACGGCATTCGACCCGCGCTCCTTCTACGCCTACCGGATAGACCCGGCCGCCGCAGTGCCCTCGCTGGTGTCGCGGTTCTCCGGTCCGCAGAAGCGGATCGGGGTGACCCTGCACGTCCCCGCCGACTACCCGACCGTGCAGGCCGCCGTGGACGCCGTGCCCGACCAGAACGCCGTGCCGGTGACGATCGCCGTCGCGCCGGGCACCTACCGTGCGAAGGTCTTCATCCCGGCGAGCAAGCCGAGGATCGTGCTCCAGGGGACTGGACACGACCGGTCCGACACCGTCATCGTCTACGACACCCCCGCCGAGTACGGCGGTTCGACGGGCAGCGCGACGGTCCGGATCGCCGCGAACGACGTCACCGCCCGCCACCTCACCTTCAGCAACGACTTCGACGAGGCCGCGGTCGAGCTGAAGGGCGAGCAGGCCCTCGCGATGAAGACGACCGGCGACCGGATCGTCTTCGAGGACACCGCCTTCCTGGGCAACCAGGACACCCTGATGACCGACAGCCCCAAGCTGGACGTGATCAGCCGGGTCTTCATCCGCGACTCGTACATCGAGGGCGATGTCGACTTCATCTACGGCCGGGCGACGACCGTGATCGAGCGGTCCGTGATCCGGGCGCTGAGCCGGGGCTCGGACTCCAACAACGGCTACATCACGGCCGCTTCGACCTGGACGGGCAACCCGTACGGGTTCCTGATCACCCGGTCGAAGGTGGTGAGCGACGCCCCGGACCAGTCCTTCCACCTGGGGCGGCCGTGGCACCCGGGCGGTGAACCCGCCGCCGTGGCCCAGGTGTTGCTCCGCGACACCGAGCTGCCGGCCGCCGTGAAGACCTCGCCGTGGACCGACATGAGCGGCTTCTCGTGGAAGGACGCGCGGTTCGCCGAGTACCGCAACTCCGGGCCCGGCGCGGCCCCGAGCGCCGACCGGCCGCAGCTCGGTGCCGCCGACGCGAGGACGTACACCGTCGCGAACTACCTCAAGGGCACGGACGGCTGGGCTCCCCACGCCCGCCACTGACGACTGCCGCCACCGACTTCCCCCCACAACGTCACATCTCCGCTGGAATCAGAAGAAGAAGAGAGCCGATCAATGAAGATCAGTATCCGCAGAAGCAGGCGCGCTGCCATAGCCGTCGCCCTCGGGTCCGTCCTGGCGCTGACCGCCACCGCCTGCGGTGACGACGGCAGCGGGGCCGGCGGTGACAAGGGCGACGAGGGCAGCGGCAAGGGCAAGATCGTCTTCTGGGACAACAACGGCGGCGTGCGCACCGACATCTGGAAGGAGATCATCGCCGACTTCCAGAAGGCCAACCCCGACATCAAGGTCGAGTACGTCGGCATCGCCTCCACCGAGTACCAGTCCAAGGTCGACACCGCCATCCAGGGCGGCGGCCTGCCGGACGTCGGCGGTGTCGGCGCGGCCATGCTCGCCGGGTTCTCCGCGCAGAACGCGCTGGAGCCGCTGGACGACCGGCTCTCCAAGTCCTCCCTGAACGGCAAGCTCAACGAGGACATGGTCGGCGTGCTGAAGGCGGCGGGGGGTGGGGACGGGACGCTGTACTCGATCCCGACCTCGGCCAACAACGGTGTGCTGTACTACCGGACCGACCTGTTCAAGAAGGCGGGCCTCGACGAGCCGACCACCTGGGACAAGTTCTACGACGCCGCGGACAAGCTCACCGACGCCAAGAAGAACGAGTTCGGCTACACCATCCGCGGCGGCGCCGGGTCCATCGCCCAGGCCCTGGACGCGATGTACGGGCAGAGCGGGATCACCTCCTTCTGGAACGGCGACAAGACCACCGTCAACGACCCGAAGAACGTGGCGGCGCTCGAGAAGTACGCGGCGCTGTACAAGAAGGTCACTCCGGCGGCCGACCTCAACAACGACTTCACCAAGATGGTCGCCCAGTGGGACTCCGGCACCATCGGGATGCTGAACCACAACCTGGGGTCGTACCAGGACCATGTGAAGGCGCTCGGGGTCGGCAAGTTCCGGGGCATTCCGCAGCCGATCGGCGCCTCCGGCAAGCGGGTCCAGGTGTCCAACCCGGTCGACGGGCTCGGGGTGTTCAAGAGCTCGAAGAACAAGGACGCGGCCTGGAAGTTCATCGAGTTCGCGACCTCGGCCGCGGAGAACTCCAAGTTCAACCAGAACGCCGGGCAGGTGCCGTCGAACAACGACGCCGCCAAGGACGCCTGGATCTCGAAGGCGGAGCCCACGAAGCTGGCCGCCGCCGCGCTGACCGACGGTTCCACGACCATCGTCCAGCTGCCGTACTACCTGCCCGACTGGAACACCATCTCCAAGGCCGACAACGAGCCGAACTTCCAGAAGGTGCTGCTGGGTGACATGAGCGCCAAGGACTTCCTGGACACCATGGCCGACCAGCTGAACAAGGCTCAGGCGGAGTGGAAGGAACAGAACGGCTAGGAGCCCGGGTGAATGCGGTCGTGGGGAGCTGCGCGTTCGTCGTGGCTGGTCGCGCAGTTCCCCGCGCCCCCAACAGGTTGGAAAGGCGCACCGGAAATGTCACTCACACGCAGACAGGTCACCGTGGCGGCTATGGCCGCCGTGCCCGTCGCTTTCAGCGCAACCGGTACTGCTCACGCCAGAGAACAGCGCACCCTCTACATCGCCGGTGACTCCACCGCCGCCCAGAAATACGCCGACGCCGCGCCCGAGACCGGGTGGGGCATGGCGCTCCCCTTCTTTCTGCACCAGGACCGGCGGGTCGCCAACCACGCCGTGAACGGGCGGAGTTCGAAGTCCTTCGTGGACGAGGGACGGCTCGATGTCATTCTCGGTGCCATTCGGCCGGGCGACTTCCTGCTGATCCAGTTCGGGCACAACGACGAGAAGACCGCGGACCCCACTCGGTACACCGAGCCCTGGACGACGTACCAGGACTATCTGAGCCTGTACATCGACGGTGCCCGCGCCCGTGGTGCCCGGCCCGTGCTGGCCACCTCGGTCGAGCGGCGGAAGTTCGACGCCTCCGGCAACGCCGTGCCGACCCACGGCGACTATCCGGCGGCGATGCGGGCGCTCGCCACCGAGGAGGGTGTCGCCCTGCTCGACATCCAGGCCCTGTCGCTCGCCCTGTGGCAGCGGCTCGGGGTCGAGGAGACCAAGAAGTACTTCAACTGGACCGCGACCGAGCAGGACAACACGCACTTCAATCCGCCCGGTGCCATCGCCGTGGCGCGTCTGGTCGCGCGTGAACTGCTGCGGCACCGCGTGCTGGCGCCCCGGGACGTGCGCCGGCTCGACGCCGAGATCCCCGAGTCGTGGATCACCTGGCCGGCTCCGGCCGCCGCCTGACCATTCCTTCTTCGCAGTCGAAAGAGAGCCGCACAATGAACGCACAAGCATGGCATGGGCATGTCATGACAAAGGCGATGGCCGTGGCAGGCTGCGCCGCCCTGGTCCTCGCGGTCACCGGCACCACCGCCCAGGCCAAGGGCCACGACACCGCCCGCGAGACCCTCGCCACCGGTGACGGCTGGGCCTCCGACGGCACCGGCACCACCGGCGGCGCGGCCGCCGACGCCGCCCACGTGTACACCGTCACCGACTGGGCCGGCTTCAAGGCCGCTCTCGCCGCGGGCGGCACCGCGCCGAAGATCATCAAGGTGAAGGGGACCATCGACGCGGTCTCCGAGGGCTGTGACTCCCTCGCCGCGCCCGGGTACGACTTCGACGCCTACCTGGCGAAGTACTCGCCCGAGGCCTGGGGCCTGGACACCGACCTGAGCGCCGAGCCCGACGACAGCCCCGAGGGCCTGCGCCGCGTCTCCGCCGCCAACCAGGACCAGACCATCAAGGCGAACGTGCCCGCCAACACCACGATCATCGGCGTCGGCAAGAACGCCGGGTTCAAGGGTGCGAGCCTGCAGATCAAGGCCGTCGACAACGTCATCGTCCGCAACCTCACCTTCGAGAGCCCCATCGACTGCTTCCCGCAGTGGGACCCCACCGACGGTGCCAAGGGCAACTGGAACTCCGAGTACGACACCGCCGTCGTCTACGGCTCCACCCATGTCTGGCTGGACCACAACACCTTCACCGACGGCAGCCACCCCGACAGCGCCGCGCCGACCTACTTCGGGATGCTCTACCAGCAGCACGACGGCGAGCTGGACATCGTCCGGGGCGCGAACTACGTCACGGCCTCCTGGAACGTCTTCACCGAGCACGACAAGACGATCCTGATCGGCAACAGCGACAGCGAGGCCACGGCGGCCGGCGACCGGGGCAAGCTCAAGGTCACCTTCCACCACAACCTGTTCTCGAACCTCGTCGAGCGCGCCCCCCGCGTGCGCTTCGGACAGGTCGACTCCTACAACAACCACTTCGTGGCCAACACCGACTACGCCTACAGCTTCGGCATCGGCAAGGAGTCCCACCTCGTCGCCGAGCACAACGCGTTCACCCTGCCGCAGGGGGTCAGCGCGGCCAAGGTGCTCAAGCGGTGGAACGTCTCCCCGCTCACCGCCGCCGACAACTACGTCAACGGCAAGCCCACCGACCTGATCGCCGTCCACAACGCCGAGATCCCCGCCGAGACCCTGGAATCCGGCGCGGGCTGGACGCCGACCCTGCGCACGAAGATCGACCCGGCCAAGAAGGTGCCGGGGATCGTCGACCGCGGCGCGGGCGCCGGGCACGTCTGCTGACACCGCCCCCCTGACCGGCCGGGGCGGAATCCAGCGGCCGCCCCGGCCACCCACCTCACCCCCCACGCGAGGCACCCCACACCCCTGAGCCGCATGTCCAAGGAGCACCCGCATGCCCTCGCACGACACCCGACTCCCCCTGTCCAGAAGAGGGTTCCTGCTCGCGAGCACCGGAGCGGCGGCCGCGCTCGCCCTCGCACCGGCCCCCGCGCACGCCGGCACCCGGCGCCCCTTCGGCCGCTTCGGATCACCCACCGCCCGGCTCACCCCGCAGACCCTCTACGTCGACCCGCAGGGCCGCGGCGACCACCCCACCGTCAAGGACGCCGTCACCGCGGCCACCGGCAGCGGCTGGACCCTCGTCCTCGCGCCCGGCACCTACCGGGAGACCGTCGCCGTCGACGTCACCCGCACCGAGGCGACCTGGATCGGCGCCTCCGAGGACCCCCGGGACGTGGTGATCGTGTACGACAACGCGGCCGGCACCCCCAAGCCCGGCGGCGGCACCTACGGCACCACCGGGTCGGCCACCACCACCGTCCAGGCCGACGGCTTCACGGCCCGCTGGATCACCTTCGCCAACGACTGGCTGCGCGCCGACCACCCCGGCATCACCGGCACCCAGGCCGTCGCGATCAAGGTCCAGGGCGACCGCTCCGCCTTCCACCACTGCCGCTTCCTCGGCCACCAGGACACCCTCTACGCCGACTCGATCGCCCTCACCTCCTTCGCCCGCCAGTACTTCTCGCACTGCTACGCCGAGGGCGACGTCGACTTCGTCTTCGGGCGGGCCACGGCCGTCTACGAGCACTGCCACTTCCGGACCCTGAACCGGACCGACCTGGCCGCGGCGCCGTACGGTTTCGTCTTCGCGCCCTCCACGGCGGGCGCCAACCCGCGCGGCTACCTCGTCACCAGGAGCCGCGTCAGCAGCGAGGCCCCGGACGGTTTCTACAAGCTGGCCCGCCCGTGGGTGCCCAGCTCCGACACCACCGCGCGGCCCTCGCTCGTGGTCCGGGAGACCTGGCTGGGCCCCGGCATCGACGCGGCCGCCCCCTACACCAACATGTCGGACGCCTTCCCCTGGCAGAACCAGCGCTTCGCCGAGTACCGCAACACCGGCCCCGGCGCCCGGCTCACCGTCCCGGAGAACCGGCCCCGACTCACCCGCGAGCAGGCGGAGTCGGCGACCCGGGAGGTCTACCTCGGCGACTGGAAGCCGTGGAAGGAGGCGTGCTGAGATGCGCAGACGGACCTTCATGGCCGCCGGTGCCGGACTCGCCCTCGCGGCCGCCGCCCCGGCCCATGCCGCCGCCCGCCGAGTCCTCCACGTCCGCCCCGGCGACTCCGTCCAGGCCGCCGTCGACGCGGTCACCGGCCCCGGCTGGACGATCGTCGTGCACCCGGGCACCTATCGCGAGGTCGTCAACGTGCCGGCCGACAAGGCGGAGTTGACCGTACGCGGCGCCGTCCCCGACCCCCGTGCCGCGGTCATCGTCCACGACAACGCCAACGGCACCCAGAAGCCCGACGGTTCAGGAACCTACGGCACCGCCGGCTCCGCCACCTTCACCTCGGCGGCCCCCGGCCTCACCGTCCGCGACCTCACCCTCGCCAACGACTGGCTGCGCGCCGACCATCCCGACATCACCGGGACCCAGGCGGTCGCCGCCTACACCTACGGCGACCGCACCCACTTCGACAACGTCCGGCTCCTGGCCCACCAGGACACCCTCTTCGTCGAGACGACCGCGCTCGCCGCCTTCGACCGGCAGTACTTCCGCCGCTGTTACATCGAGGGGGACGTGGACTTCGTCTTCGGCCGGGCCACCGCCGTCTTCGAGGAGTGCCACTTCCACACCCTCCAGCGGGACGTCGGCTTCACCCCCAAGGGCATGGTCTTCGCCCCCTCCACGGCCCGCGCCAACCCCTACGGCATCCTCGCCGTCCGCTCCCGCATCACCTCCGGCGCCGAGGACGGGGCGTACAAACTGGCACGGCCCTGGGTGCCGTCGTACGAGACGACCGCCTGGCCGTCCCTCGTCGTGCGGAACTCCCGGATCGGGCCCGGGATCGACCCGGTCGCGCCCTACACCAACATGCGCGAGGCGTACCCCTGGCAGACCATGCGCTTCCGGGAGTACGCCAACTCCGGCCCGGGAGCGGTGATTTCGGTCCCCGACAACCGGCCCCAGCTGACCGCCGAGGAGGCCGCCGTACACACCCGGCGCACCTATCTCGGGGACTGGAGGCCCTATGAGCGCCGGTGACCCGCTGGGGCGGCGGGCGTTCGTGGTGGGCGCCGGAGCGGCCGTGCTGGCGGGGGGAGCGGTGAGCCCCGCGGAGGCCGGGGTCGTGGACGGCCCGCTGCCCGACTTCCACCCGGCGCTGAAGAATGCGCTGAACTTCCCCCTCGCCTGGGGGACTTCGCCGATCCGGGACTTCCGGGTCTGGCGGCGGACAGCCCGTGCCACGGTCGAGGAGCACCTCCTCGTCGACCGCGAGGACAAGACACCGTACGCGCCCGAGTTCACCGACCGGGCCCAAGACGACGGCTACACACGGGAGTTGGTCACCCTCTCCCTCACCCGTCACGAGCGGGTCCGGGCTGCCCTGCTCACCCCGCACGGCCCTGGCCCGTTCCCCGCCGTGCTGCTGCTCCACGACCACGGGGCGAGGTTCGACATCGGCAAGGAGAAACTGGTCCGGCCCTGGTACGACGACACCCGGCTCGCCTCCGCGCAGTCCTGGGCCGACAAGTACTTCAGCGGCCGGTTCGTCGGAGACGAGCTGGCCCGGCGCGGCTATGTCGTCCTGTGCGCGGACGCACTCGGCTGGGGCGACCGCGGACCCGTCACCTACGACCAACAGCAGGCCCTGGCCAGCAACTTCTACAACCTCGGCTCCTCGCTGGCCGGGCTCATGGCCCGCGAGGACGCCCGCGCCGCCGGGTTCCTGGCGGGTCTGAAGAGGGTGGACGCCAGAAGGGTCGCGGCCGTCGGCTTCTCCATGGGTGCCTACCGCGCCTGGCAGGCCGCCGCGCTGACCGACGCCGTCACGGCCACGGCAGCCGTCTGCTGGATGACCGGCCTCAAGGAAATGATGGTGCCCGGCAACAACACCCTGCGCGGACAGTCCAGTTACTACATGCTCCACCCGGGGCTGCCCCGGTTCCTCGACTTCCCCGACGTGGCGAGCATCGCCGCCCCCAGGCCGATGCTCTTCTTCAACGGCGGGCTCGACCCGCTGTTCCCCGCCGACGGCGTTCAGGTCGCGTACGACAAGCTGCGCGCCGTCTGGCACTCCCGCCACGCCGAGGAGCGGTTGCACCTGAAGACCTGGCCCGACCTCGGCCATGTCTTCGTCGACCGCATGCAGGACGAGGTCTTCGGCTGGCTCGACGCCGTCCTGTGAACCATCCCCCCACCCACGAGAAGGGACCCGCACTCCATGTCTCGTCGTACCGCTCTCACCGTTCTGTCCGCCCTCTCCCTGGGCGTCGGCCTCGTCGTCCTCCCCACCCAGGCGCAGGCCGCGACGGTGGTCGTCAGCAACTCGACCGACCTGTCCAACGCCATCAAGAACGCCACCGCCGGCACGGTCATCCAGGTCCGCGGCGGCACCTACTACCCGACGGCCACCCTCCAGTCCACGGCCAACGGCAGTTCCTCCGCGCCGGTCACGCTCACCGCGTACGGCTCGGAGACCGTGAAGATCGACGGCTCGTCGCTGCCCGACGGCGACTGGATCTTCAAGCTGACCGCCGACTACTGGAACGTCTCGAACATCACCTTCCAGAACTCCCCGGACAGTGCGGTCGTCTGCCAGTCCTGCACCGGGACGGTCTGGAACAACATCAAGACCATCAACGGCGGCGACTCGGGCTTCACGCTCACCGGCGACGGGACCGTGAACAACACGGTCAAGAACATCGACTCCTACGGCAACTACGACGCCGCGAACCACGGTGAGAACGCCGACGGCATCGCCGTGAAGTTCGGCTCCGGCACCGGCAACCTCATCACCGGGGCCCGTCTCTACAACAACTCGGACGACGGGATCGACTTCTGGTCCTTCTCCTCGCCGGTCACCGTCGAGCACACCTGGTCCATGGGCAACGGCGTCAACCGCTGGTCCGACTCCGCCTTCGCGGGCGACGGCAACGGCTACAAGCTGGGCGGGGACGGCGAGGTCGTCGCGCACGTCATCAACAACTCCGCCGCCTGGGGCAACGCGGGCAACGGCTTCACCGAGAACTCCAACACCGGCGCGATCGTCATCAACCGCACCACCGCCTACGCCAACAGCAAGTGGGGCTACTACTTCGCCACCAGCTCCGCGAAGCTCGGCAAGAACCTCGCGGTGAGCAACGGCGGCGGCTCGGTGAGCAAGGGCTCCAAGGTCTCCTCGTCCGGCAACAACTGGGACAGCGGGATCAGCACCCCCGCCTTCAAGTCGACGGACGCCTCGACGACGTACAACGCCCGCAGCTCCAGCGGCACCCTGCCCGCCACCACCTTCCTGACGACGGGCAGCACCACCATCGGCGCGACCATGAACTGACATCGCCCCGGAAACCTCCGGCTCAGGGCGCTTGACCCGTTTTTTACCGGGCGGGTCTCGCGCCCGACATGGTGACGCGCGTAGAACGTCTGTCATGCATAAGTCACTGCGTATCGCAGCCGCCACCGCGGCGTGTGCCGTCGCGGCGGGCGCCCTCTACGGCGCCGGCGCGGCCACCGCCGGTCAGTCCACGGCGAACTCCACGCACGAGCCCTACAACATCGGCGTCCTGGTCAAGGACATCGACACCTACTACGGCACCACGGCCGACGCCAACGGTGTCTACCAGGCGTCCCCCACCAGCCCGTACGCCAAGGACCTCGCGGTCATCGACAAGGCAGCGAAGAAGCAGATCGACCAGGCCGCCCGCAAGGCGCACCACAGGGGCGAGAAGCCCGCCGTCGTCTTCGACATCGACGACACGCTGCTGCTCAGCCTCGACTACGAGAAGCGCTACAACTACACCTACAACGGCACTACTTGGGCCGACTACGTGAACCGGGCCGACCGCCCGGCAGTCTTCGGCAGCCCCGAGCTCGTGCAGTACGCCGAGAAGAAGGGCGTCGAGGTCTTCTACAACTCGGGCCTCAGCGAGGCCCAGCGCTCGGCCGCGGTCGAGAACCTGAAGAAGATCGGCGCCGACGTGAACCTCGACGCCGACCACGTGTTCCTCAAGGACAAGGCGAACCCGCCGGCCTACCTGAGCGCCTGCGCCACGCCGGGCACCTGGACCTGCACCACCGTGCAGTACAAGTCCGGCACCCGCGCGCACATCGAGAAGGACCTCGGGTACGAGATCATCGCCAACTTCGGCGACCAGTACTCCGACCTGGAGGGCGGTTACGCCGACAAGACGTTCAAGCTCCCGAACCCGACGTACTTCGTGAGCTAGTTCCGCACCGGCCGGATCCCCTCGAGGGTCGGCACCACGGGCTTGATCGTGCCGTCCGCCGCGAACTCCATCCTGTCGACGGTGGTTTCGCGGTGCATTCCGTCGCCGCCGGGCTTCCCCGGCCCGTTCAGGGCGAACCGGTGATAGACGATGTACCAGTCGTCGGTGCCGGGGACGTTCACCACGGAGTGGTGGCCGGTGGCGAGGATGCCGTACTCGGGACGCTTGGACAGGATCGTCCCCTTCTTGGTCCACGGGCCGAGGGGGGACGGTCCCGTCGCATAGGCGACGTGGTAGTTCTCGCTGCGGGTGTCGTCCTCGGACCACATGAAGTAGTACGTGCCGTTCCGCTTGACCACGAAGGACCCCTCGCGGAAGTTGTCCGGCGTGATGTCCTGAACCTTCGAGGCGTCGTAGGACGTCATGTCGTCGTTGAGCGGCACCACGTACCCGTGCCCGTTGCCCCAGTACAGATACGACGTCCCGTCGTCGTCCGTGAAGACGGCCGGGTCGATCATCTGGCCCTTCAGCGCACCGCCCTTGGCCACGAGCGGCTTGCCCAGCGCGTCCTTGAAGGGGCCGGCGGGGGAGTCCGCCACCGCCACGCCGATCTGCTGCTCGGCGCAGAAGTAGAAGTAGTACTTGCCGTCCCGCTCGGCGATGGCCGGCGCCCACGCGTACTTGTCGGCCCACGACACGTCCGCGCCGAGGTCGAGGATGACCCCGTGGTCCTTCCAGTGGACCAGGTCCTTGGAGGAGTAGGCCTTGAACCGGGTCCCGCTCCAGCCGTTGTAGCCGTCGGTGGTCGGGTAGATCCAGTACTCGCCGTTCAGATAGTGCACGTCCGGGTCGGCGTTGAGGCCGGGCAGGACGGGGCTGCCGGTCCGCACCGCCTCGACCGTCCAGCTCCGGCTGGTGCCGTCGGCGGCCGTCACGGTGTACGACTGCGGCCTGCGGAAGTCGCGCCGGGTACCGGACCTGGGGGCGATGCTCGCGCCCTCGCTCACGGCGAACTTCGGAGCAAGGTGCGTGAGGTCGGTGTCGGTCTGCACCGGCAGCACGACCTTCGACGCGGTCTCCGTGATGATCGCGTACCCCTTCTGACCCTTGGCCGTCGCGTCCACGACCGAGGCGGACGTCGACGGATACGCGGCCAGCAGCCGGTCGTACTCCTGCTGCGTCACCGGAAGCACCGTGCCGTGCCGGGGACTCGCGGGCAGCTGGTAGTTCGTGGACGGGGTCCACCTGCCCGAGTCGAGGTCGGTGGTCTCGAAGGGGACGTACCCGCGGCCGCCGTACTCGTCGATGAACAGGTACCACTTCTTCTCGGTGTTCGACTTGAACACCGTCGGCCCCTCACCGCGGTCCATCGCCCCGCTGCCGATGCAGTCCGCGACCAGGTCGTACTTCGTCGAGGTCAGACTCGTCGACTTCTCGCCGGTGATGAACTTGGCGCACGGCGAGCTTGAGGTGGGGTCCCGCTCGTCCTTGGTGTAGCGGTAGTAGGTGTCCTTGTACTTCACGACCGTCGAGTCGATCACCGAGTAGCCGGGGTCGTCCCAGACCTTCGGTGCGCTGAAGGTGCGGAAGTCCTTCGTGGTCGCGTACAGCATCTTGTTGTACGTCGATCCGGTGTGCCCGGGGTCGTCGTCGGCGTACAGCTTCGACGCCCAGAAGACGACGTACTCACCGAGGCTGTTGTCCCAATAGGCCTCCGGCGCCCAGGTGTTGCCCGCGCTGTCCGGGGCGACCTTCACCAGCCGCTGGTCGGTCCAGTGGACCAGGTCGGTGGACTCCCAGATCATGATCGACTTGCTGCCGTGCCGCTGGACGTCGTCCCAACTGCCGCTGCTGTTCTTGTACATGCGCAGATCGGTGGCGATCAGATAGAACTTGTCGCCCTTCGGGGAGCGGATCACGAAGGGATCGCGCAGGCCCTTCTCGCCGGTCGTCGACGTCAGGACCGGCTTGCCCTGGTTCAGCTCGCGCCAGTGCAGGGGGTCGTTGCCGCGGCTGAGGGCGTAGCGGATCTGCTCGCCGTCGGCGGTGCCCTCGCCGGTGAAGTAGGCGAAGAGATATCCGGCGTACTTGGGGTGGTTCACGGGCGGTGCTCCTGAGTGGGCGGAACCGGGCGGTGCGGTGAGCAGGGCCAGCAATAGCGAGAGACAGGCGACGAGGAGGATACGAGGGCGCATGTCGCTCCTGTGAGTGTGGGGGTGTGGGGGTTTCTGTTGGGGGCTGTGCGCGCCTTCGGAGTGTTACGAGTGGGAAACAGCACGTCAATCGGTGAGTGCGCGAGCGGCAGCAGCGAAAGTTTCGGTTGTTTTCGTCGAGGCGCGGCAACCTCACCGGTCATGGCGGCGACTTCAGGGCGTCTTGACTGCCGAGGAAAGGAACGCCCCCGTGCGTCACAGCACCGGACGCCACCGCCGGACCCGCACGCTCTCCCTCGCCGCGGCGGTCGCCGTCACCGCGGGCGCGGGCGGTGTGTATCTCGGCCTGTCGGGCGGCGGGGCCGAGGCCGCGTCGACGACGGTCACCGTCTCCGGTACGGCCCAGCTGGAGGCGGCGGTGCGAAACGCGAGCGCGGGCACCGTCATCCAGGTCCGGGCCGGCACGTACACCCCGAAGGTCACCCTCAAGTCCACGGGGAACGGCACGAGTTCGGCGCGGATCACCTTGCGGGCGTACGGCAGCGAGAAGGTCAGGATCGACGGGTCCAGACTGCCCGCCGGGTCCTGGCTGGCGGCGATCCACGGCGACTACTGGACCGTCCAGAACCTCACCTTCCAGAACTCGCCGGCCCAGGGCCTCGTCGTCACCTCCTCCGTCGGAGGGGTCTTCAAGAATCTCGTCACCGCGCACAACGGGGACTCCGGATTCACCCTGCGCGGCGACGGGACCAGCGACAACCTCGTGCAGAACCTGGACAGTCACGGCAACTACGACCCGGCCGGGCACGGTCAGAACGCCGACGGGATCGCCGTGAAGTTCGGGTCCGGGACCGGCAACAGGATCACCGGGGCACGCCTGTACGGCAATTCGGACGACGGGCTCGACCTGTGGCAGTTCTCCTCGCCGGTCACCGTCGAGCACAGCTGGGCCTTCGGTAACGGCAGGAACCGGTGGCGGGACAGCGCTTTCGAGGGCAACGGCAACGGGTTCAAGCTGGGCGGCGGAGGCGTCACGGTGGCCCACCTCGTCAACAACAACGCGGCCTGGGGCAACACGCTGAACGGGTTCACCGAGAACTCCAACACCGGGGCGATCGTGGTGAACCGCAACACCGCGTACTCCAACGGTGCGGCCGGGTTCTTCTTCGCCACCGGCAAGGCCCGGCTGGCACGCAATCTCGCGGTGGGCAACAGGGGCGGCCTGCCGAAGCCGGGCCCGGCCACGGTGTCCGCGGCGAACAACTGGGACGCCGGGGTGCCGACTCCGGCCTTCCGGTCGACGGATGCCACCACGGCGTACGGCACCCGCGGCCCGGACGGTTCGCTGCCCCGGACGGACTTCCTGACCACCGGATCCGCCGCCATCGGCACCACGATGGACTGACCCGCACAACGCCGGAACGCCCCGCCTGTCGTCACAGGCGGGGCGTTCCTCGTGCCGGCCCGAGGGGGGCTCCAGCCGGCAGCTGCCGGCCGAGGGGGGCTCAGGCCGACAGGTCTTGGGTAGTGCGAGGTGCCGGTCTACCCGGCACTACTAGTGACGTTGAAGATGACCGAATGGTTGTTCCATGCCGTACACCTGTTGAGTGGCCGCTGGGGCGGAAAGGGTTGCCGCTCCAGCGGAGATTTCTCGGTGAGAATCCGGCAAGAGGCCTACGAGTCCCCGTCGTCCACGGACCCGTCGTCCTGCGCCGCGAAGGCGCCCTTCACGGCGAGGTCCCCGGACCTGGCGGTCGCCGTCGCCGTGTAGCCGTCGTCCTTCGCGTCCCGGCCGCCGCGCTGGTGGTTGTACTGCCCGGCGAACACCCACTCGCCCTTCGGGACCGTACGGCCGTCCTTGAGCACCCAGGTGTAGACGAGGAAACCGTCCTTCTCGGTGACCGTCAGCGTGAAGTCGTCCTCGGGCAGCGAGCGCCAGGCGCCGGTGTCGGTGACACCGCCGGTCTGCGCGATCCTCAACTCGACCGTGAGCGCGGTCAGTTGCTCGGAGGTCTTGAAGGTCACATCGCTCTGCGCCCAGAACTCGTTGCTGTGCGGGTCCACCGAGCCGTCCGACCACAGCGGGCCGTCCTCGACGCCGGACGCCCGTACCCCGCCGGAGGCATTCGGCGTGCCCAAGGGCGTACCGCTCGGCCTCTCGGCCCGGTGCGTGGGGGTGCTGCTCGGCCTCGGATCCGCCGATCGGGCGGGCGGCCGGCTCGTCGCGTCGGGCGAAGAGTCCGGGGTGCCCGTGGCGGCGACCGACTTCTGCGCGGGCGGCTCGTCCTTCACCGCGGACGCCACCGCGTAACCGCCGAGGCCCAGCACACAGGCGACCGCGGCCGTGGCGCTCACCACCCGTACCCAGCCGTAGACCGGCGGCCGGGTCGCCCGGTGGTCGGGGCGGGTCTGTTCCGACATGCCGCGCTCGATCCGGGCGAGGATCTGCTCGCGGTTCGGCTCGTGTGCCCCGGCGGCGTCCCGCAGCCGGGCGCGCAGTTCGCCGTGCACGTCCCGCCGCATGGTCATCGGTCCCTTCCTCCGGCGTCACCGGTGCGCGCCATCGCGGCATGCACCCTCAGCGGAGCGTTCTGAGGGCCGAGCAGACGCTGCAGCTCGGCCATCCCCTTGGAGGTCTGGCTCTTAACCGTACCGACCGACACTCCGAGGGCCAGCGCGGTGTCCTTCTCGGAGAGATCGAACGCGTGCCGCAGCACGACACACGCCCGCTTGCGGAAGGGCAGCCTGCGCAGCGCCTCCTGGACGTCGACCGTGCCCGCCACGTCGGGATTGTCGACCTTCTCCTCGCGCTGGGACCAGAACAGGGCGATGCGCCGACGCTCACGGACCGCGCTGCGGATCCGGGTACGGGCCAGGTTGGCGACCACTCCGCGCGCGTACGCCGCCGGGTGGTCGGCCGCGCGCACCCGGTCCCAGCGGTGCCACAGGGCCAGCAACGCGTCCGCCGCCAGGTCGTCGGCGGCGTCCGGCTCGCCGGTCAACAGCAGGGCGAGGCGGGACAGTTCGGCGTAATGGCGTTCGAAGAAGGCGTGGAACTCCACGGAGGCGGCGTCGTCGACGACTGTGCCCACGGGTTCCCTCTCCCTTGTGTGTCATGTGAATGACATGTGATCGTACCTGGTTCGTACGGGCCTTCGAACAATGTATGACAGGGCGATCCCCGAATCCGTAACACGGGGAAAACCTGAAGCGCGTTCAACGCAGGAACAATCCAGCCAGCATCCGCACACCGATCATTCAGGCACCAGGAGCATCGAGCATGTCCGTCGACCGGTACTTCAGGATCTCCGAACGGGGATCCACCCTCGCCCGTGAGACACGCGGCGGCTTCGCCACGTTCTTCACGATGGCCTACATCCTTGTCCTGAATCCGATCATCCTCGGCAGTGCGAAGGACAAGTTCGGGCACCAGTTGGATGCGGTCCAGCTGACCACCGCGACGGCCCTGGTGGCCGCGGTGATGACGATCGTCATGGGCGTGGGCGGAAACCTGCCGCTCGCGCTCGCCGCCGGGCTCGGGCTGAACGCGGTCGTCGCCTTCCAGATAGCCCCGCTGATGAGCTGGGACGACGCGATGGGCCTGGTCGTCCTGGAGGGGCTGCTGATCTGTGTGCTGGTGGTGACCGGTCTGCGGGAGGCCGTCATGCACGCCATCCCGCAACCGCTCAAGCAGGCGATCAGTGTCGGGATCGGGCTGTTCATCGCGTTCATCGGCTTCGTGGACGCCGGGTTCGTCAGCCGTATCCCCGACGCCGCCAACACCACCGTGCCGGTTCAGCTCGGCGGCACCGGCGCGCTCACCGGCTGGCCGATCCTCGTCTTCTGCCTCGGGGTGCTGCTGACGATCGGGCTGCTCGCGCGCAAGGTCAAGGGCGCGATCCTGATCAGCATCGTGACCATGACCGTCCTCGCGATGATCATCAACTCGATCGCCGACATCAAGACCTGGGGGCTGACCACCCCGGAGTGGCCCGACAAGGTCGTCGACACCCCCGACTTCGGACTGATCGGCCACTTCAGCCTGTTCGGTTCCTTCAGCGCGCCCGGCGTCGCGATAATCACCGTCGTCCTGCTGATCTTCACGCTGATCCTGTCCGACTTCTTCGACACGATGGGCACGGTCGTCGGGATCACCGCCGAGGCCGGACTGCTGGACGAGGAGGGCAAGGTCCCCAACCTCGGCCGGGTCCTGCTGATCGACGGGGCGGCGGCGGTGGCCGGTGGCGCGGCCTCCGCGTCCTCCGCCACGTCGTACATCGAGTCGGCGGCGGGCGTCGGCGAGGGCTCGCGCACCGGGTTCTCGAACCTGGTCACCGGCGGGCTCTTCGGCCTGGCCCTGTTCCTGACCCCGCTGCTGACCATCGTCCCGCTCCAGGCCGCCGCGCCCGCGCTGGTCGCCGTGGGCTTCCTGATGATGACCCAGGTCAAGCACATCGACTGGGACCGCTACGACATCGCGATCCCGGCGTTCCTGACCATCGCCGTGATGCCCTTCACCTACTCGATCACGAACGGCATCGGGGCCGGCTTCCTGGCCTACGTCGTGATCAAGACGGTGCTGGGGAAGGCCAAGGAGATCCACTGGCTGCTGTGGGCCGCCTCGGCGCTGTTCCTGGTGTACTTCGCGATCGACCCGATCGAGCAGATCCTCGGCGCCAAGTAACCACCGGGAAGACTCAGTTCTTCAGGGCCGCCTCCATCATGGCCTTGGCCACGGGGGCGGCCAGTCCGTTGCCGCTCACCTCCGAGCGGGCCGCGTTCGACTGCTCCACGACCACCGCCACGGCGACCTCCTTCCCGTCGGCCTTCCCGTAGGACGTGAACCAGGCGTACGGCGTCTTGCTGTTGTTCTCGCCGTGCTGGGCCGTGCCCGTCTTGCCGCCCACCGTGACGCCGTCGATGCGGGCGTTGGTGCCGGTGCCGTCCTGGATCACCGACTGCATCGCCGACTGGAGTTGTTCCGCCGTGTCCGAACTGACGACCTGGGTCGTGGCCGCCTCGTCGTCGTAGTTCTTGAGGACGTCACCGCCGTTATCGGTGATCGTCGACACCATGTGCGGTGAGACCAGCTTGCCGCCGTTGGCTATGGCCGCGGAGACCATGGCCATCTGGAGCGGGGTGGCCGTGACGTCGTACTGGCCGATACCGGTCAGGGCCGTCGAGGACTTGTCCATGCCGGACGGGTAGACGCTCTCGTAGGCCCGCACCGGGACGTCCTGCTCGGCGTCGTTGAAGCCGAACTTCTCGGCCATCGCCCGCACCTTGTCCTGGCCGAGATCGACGGCCATCTTCGCGAAGACGGTGTTGCAGGAGTACTCCAGCGCGACCCGGATGGAGGCGTTCTCGCAGGGCGCCGAGGCGTTTTCGTTGCCCAGCGGGGTCACCGTGCCCGGCAACGTGTACGGGTCCGGGCTCACGGTCTTCTCGTCCACCGAGGAGTACAGCCCGTCCTCCAGCGCGGCCGCGGCCACCACCAGCTTGAACGTCGAACCGGGCGGCAGCGGCTGGCGCAGCGCGCGGTTGGTGAGCGGCTTGTCGGAGTCCGCGGTGAGCCGCTTCCAGGCGCTGCCCGCGCTGTTGGCGTCCGTCAGCGAGGACGGGTCGTACGACGGCGTCGACACGACCGCCAGGATCCTGCCGGTCGACGGATCCATCGCGACGGCCGCGCCCTTCGTGTCGCCGAGCGCGTCGTACGCCGCCTTCTGCACGGCAGGGTCGATCGTCGTGATCACATCACCGGGCTCGGCCCGCTGGTTGGTGATCGTGTCCATGACGGTCTTCAGCCGGCTGTCCGTGCCCTTGAGGAGGTCGGCGTAGATGCCCTCCAGCTGGGTCGGGGCGTAGGCCTGCGAGGCGTACCCCGTCACCGCCGCGTACAGCTTGCCGTTGGTGTACGTCCGCTTGTACGCGAGGTCGCTGTCCGTCGTCCGCTCGGAACCCGTCACGGCCTTTCCGGCCACGATGATGTTCCCGAGCGGCGAGGAGTACGTCTCGATCGCGTTCCGCCGGTTGTCGTTGTCGTCCGCGAGTGCCTGGCCCTCGTAGAACTGCACCCAGGTCGCTCGGATCAGCAGAGCGAACACCAGGAGCAGCGCGAAGACCGATGCGCGCCTGATCGTCTTGTTCATCCCACTCGCAAGACGATCAGCGGCGGGCGAATCGTTCCCGAACATCCGCTTTTCTCATCGGACGTTCATCCACGGCGGTGCTCACGCGTCCAGCGTGAGCACCAACTCGTCGATCTCCGCACCGCGCGCGTGGGCGTACCCGGACGCCTGGGCGGCCACCCGGAACCCGCACTTGTGGAGCACCCGCAGCGAGGCGGCGTTGTCGGCGGCCGCGCGGGCGTACAGGGGACGTTCGGGGACCTGGGCGAGCAGTTCACCCAGGGCCGCCGTGGCGATGCCGCGTCCCCAGTAGGCGCGGTCGATCCAGTACGTCACCTCGCGCTCGCCCGGTTCGCCGTACACCGCCGCGCTGCCCACCACGTCACCGTCCGCCAGGATCGTGCGCTGCACGTCGTCGGAGGCGCGGATCCGTTTCCAGTGGGCGTCGAAGGCGTCCCGGTCGGCCGGGTCCTCCGGGGTGAAGGCCGCCATGTGCAGGGCCTCGGGGTCGTTCAGCTGCCGGAAGAAGACCGGCAGATCGCTGTCATGGACTTCGCGGAGAACGATCTGCATGCCTCAGAGCCTACGGGTGGCCAGTGTCAGCCGGTCCCGGGCGTCGAACAGCGCGTCCTTCACCATCTGTTCGTGCGCCGGGGTCAGCCGCGCCACCGGCACCGAGCAGCTGATCGCGTCCCGCGCGGGCGTGCGGTAGGGGATCGCGACGCCGAAACAGCGCAGCCCCAGCGTGTTCTCCTCACGGTCCACGGAGAAGCCCTGCTCCCGGATCTGGTGCAGCTCCTCGATGAGCTTCTCGCGGTCGGTGATCGTGTGCTCGGTGAGCGCCGGCAGGGTCTCCGGCAGCATCTTGCGGACCTGCTCGTCGGAGTACGTGCTCAGCAGCGCCTTGCCGAGGGAGGTGGAGTGCGCCGGGAGCCGGCGGCCCACTCTCGTGAAGGGCCGCAGGTAGTGCTGCGACTGACGGGTGGCGAGGTAGACGACGTTCGTGCCGTCCAGACGGGCCAGGTGGATGGTCTCGGTGGTGTCGTCGGAGAGCCGGTCCAGGGTGGGCCGGGCCGCCGCGACCACCTCGTCGCCGTCGATGTACGAGGTGCCGACGAGCAGCGCCCGCACCCCGATGCCGTACCGCGTGCCCGTCGCGTCGGTCTCCACCCAGCCCAGCTCGACCAGCGTGCGCAGCAGCATGTAGAGACTCGACTTGGGGTACCCGACGGCCTCCTGGACCGCCGCGAGGGAGTGCATGCCGGGACGTCCGGCGAAGTATTCGAGCAGTTCAACCGTCCGTACCGCGGACTTGACCTGTGACCCGCCGCCCGTCTCGCCAGCCGACATCGCCCTTGACCCCTTCGTTCAACGGGAACCCAGCTATATAGTCTCCAACAGCATATTCACCATCAGGGACAGCGTTCAGCATATCGAACGGTCCTGGTGGGTGACCCAGATACACGTGGAGGGACCCGCGGTGGCAGCAGCACCAGTCTGGAGTGTCGACCCCCGAACCGGGAAGCAGCGCGAGCAGGTTGCGGTGGAGGCCACAGCCCAGGAGGTGGACGCCGCCGTCCGCGCCGCGCACGAAGCGCGCGCGTCCCTCGCCGACCGCACCGTCCGCGCGGCCTTCCTGCGCACCGCCGCCGACAAGCTGGAGGGCTCCAAGGAGCACCTCGTCGAGGCCGCGGACGCCGAGACCGCGCTCGGCCCGGTCCGGCTGACCGGCGAGCTCGCCCGCACCTGCTACCAGCTGCGGACCTTCGCGGACATCGTCGACGAGGGCGCCTTCCTCGACGTGGTGATCAACCACCCCGACGACACCGCGACCCCGCCGGTCCCGGACCTGCGCCGCTACAAGGTGCCGCTGGGCGTCGTCGCCGTCTACTCGGCCTCCAACTTCCCCTTCGCCTTCTCGGTCGCCGGCGGCGACACCGCGAGCGCGCTGGCGGCCGGCAACCCGGTCGTCGTCAAGGCCCACCCCGACCACCCGGGCCTGTCCGAGCTGGTCGCGTCCGTGCTGCGCCGGGCCGCCGACGAGCACGGCATCCCCGCGGGCGTGCTCGGTCTCGTGCACGGCTTCGAGGCCGGCATCGAGCTGATCAAGCACCCGCTGGTCGCCGCCGCGGGCTTCACCGGTTCCGTGAAGGGCGGCCGCGCCCTGTTCGACGCGGCGGCCGCGCGTCCGGTGCCGATCCCGTTCCACGGCGAGCTGGGCTCCCTGAACCCCGTCGTGATCACCGAGGAGGCGGCGGCCGAGCGGGCCGAGGCCATCGGTGCCGGGCTCGCGGGCTCCATGACCCTCGGCGTCGGCCAGTTCTGCGTGAAGCCGGGCCTGGTCCTCGTGCCGTCCAGTGCGGCGGGCGACGGCCTGGTGAAGTCACTGACCGACGCGGTCAGCGACACGGACGCGGGCGTTCTGCTCGACCACCGCATGCGGGACAACTTCGTCGCCGGCGTCGCCGAGCGCGCGGAGCTCCCCGAGGTCGAGACCCCGGTGACGCCCGGCTCGGGCGGCGAGCACACGGTGAGCCCGGGCTTCCTCACGGTGCCGGCGGAGAAGCTGACCACCGAGGGCGCGTACGACCTGCTCCTGGAGGAGTGCTTCGGCCCGGTGACCGTGGTGGTCCGCTACGACGACGACGAGCAGGCGCGGGCCGTGCTGTCCCGGCTGCCCGGCAACCTCACCGCGACGGTCCACCTGTCCGCCGAGGAGGCGGCCGGCCAGGGACGCGGCGCGGAGATCCTCGCGGAGCTGACCCCGCTGGCCGGGCGGGTGCTGGTGAACGGCTGGCCGACCGGTGTCGCGGTGGCCCCGGCCCAGCACCACGGCGGCCCGTACCCGGCGACGACGTCCACGTCGACGTCGGTGGGCGGCACGGCGATCGAGCGCTGGCTGCGGCCGGTGGCGTACCAGAACGCGCCGGAGGCCCTGCTGCCGCCGGAGCTGAGGGACGACAACCCGCTGGGTGTGCCCCGGCGTTTCAACAACGCTCTGGAGCGCTAGGCACCCGAGGGCCGCCCGCGGAGAGGGAACTGGAAAACTCTGAGGATGGACGTCGACCTTCCCCAACTCCCCTTCTCTCTCCGCACCTACGGCCCCGACGGGCACTGGAAGTACGAGGACGGCTTTCTCTCCGGCTGGGCCGGCCCCCGGCAGGACCGGTTCGTGCCGCCCACCGGAGAGTCCCTGGACCCGGCCGCCGACGCGCCGCGTCTGCTCGGTGCCCCCGAGGGGGACTTCCAGCTGATAGCCCGCGTCACCGTGGGCTTCAACGGATCCTTCGACGCGGGCGTCCTGTACGTCCATGTCGGCGAGCGGGCCTGGGCCAAACTGTGCCTGGAGAACTCGCCGGACGTGCCCACCGTCTGCACGGTCGTCACCCGGGGCCACTCCGACGACTGCAACTCCTTCACCGTGGACGGCAGTTCGGTGTGGCTGCGGGTCAGCCGCACCGGCCGCGCCTTCGCCTTCCACGCCTCCCGCGACGGCAGCCACTGGACCTTCGTCCGCCTCTTCACCCTCGGCGACGAGAAGGAGACCGGCGCGGCCCTGGTCGGCTTCATGGCCCAGTCACCGATGGGGGAGGGCTGCGTGGTGACGTACGACCACATCGAGTACCGGCCCGAATGGCCGGCGGACCTGCGGGACGGTACCTGAGCGCTGCGCCGGGACCGGCGGATGGCCGGCGTATCTCAGTCGGCGAGCTTGTTGACCTTGCGGATCTGTCCGTCGAAGACCCCGGCGGGAAGGACACGGTGCGCCGCGCTGAGGAGCCGGGCGCTCCGGCCGGCGGTGTAGCGCACCTTCGGCTTGGAGCCGGTGGCGGCCGCGACGATCACCTTGGCGACGACACCGGGGTCGTCGCCGTCCTCGTTGACCGCCACTGCCACCTTGTCGGCGATGCGCCGCTGCTCGGCGTAGATCGGCAGGGGCATGTCGGGCTCGACGGTGTTCGCCTCGAATGAGGATTTGGTACCGCCCGGCTGGACGACAAGGGCCCGAACGCCGTATTCGCGGATCTCGTGGTCCAGGGACTCGGTGTACCCCTCGAGCGCGTGCTTGGACGCCGAGTAGGTGGCCATGTAGGGCGCGGGGAGGAAGCCGAGGACGGACGAGATGTTGATGATGCGCCCGCTTCCCCGGGCGCGCATGTGCGGGAGAACGGCCTTGACCATGCGCATCACACCGAAGACGTTGATGTTGAAGAGGCGCTGCGCCTGGGCGAGAGAGTTCTCCTCGGCGGCGCCCGAGGAGCCGATGCCCGCGTTGTTGACCAGGACGTCGATCCGCCCGAACCGCTCGATCACCTGCTCGACCGCGGCAGCGACCGAATCGTCGCTGCCCACGTCGAGGGCGAGGAACGTCACGCCGTCGCGACGGTCGGCTCCCGACGTCTTCCGGCTCGTCCCCACCGTCTCGAAACCCGCTGCGGCGAGCGCGAGCGCGGCCGCCTTTCCGATACCGGTGGAGGCACCTGTCACGAGTGCCACCGGCCGAGTTGTTGTCGCCATCACGAGCTCCCTGGTTGCGTTTAGAATTACGACCGTATGTCTTACGTTCGTACGACCATATGCCGATCGTGGGTCGATGGCAAGTGGTTGCCCGCCGGGGAATGGAACCTGCTGCTTGAATGTTCACCTAACGAGCGGGGGAGTCTCCGCTGCCGTCCGACCTGGAGAGAGCCGTAGACATGCGCGTCGAGATCTGGAGCGACATCGCCTGCCCCTGGTGCTACGTGGGCAAGGCCCGCTTCGAGAAGGCGCTGGAGGCCTTCCCGCACCGCGACGGGGTCGAGGTGGTGCACCGGTCGTTCGAGCTGGATCCGGGGCGGGACAAGAGCGACGTCGAGCCCGTCCTCGCCATGCTCAGCAAGAAGTACGGCATGAGCGAGGCCCAGGCGCAGGCCGGCGAGGAGAACCTCGGCGCCCAGGCAGCCGCAGAGGGCCTCGCCTACCGGACCCGTGACCGCGACCACGGCAACACCTTCGACCTGCACCGCCTCCTGCACCTGGCCAAGGAGCACGGCAGGCAGGACGAGCTCGTCCAGATCTTCTACCGGGCCAACTTCGCCGAGGAGAGGTCCCTGTTCACCGAGGGCGAGGAGCGGCTCGTCGAGCTAGCCGTCGAGGCCGGGCTCGACGCCGACGAGGTCCGCAGGGTTCTCGCCGACCCCACCGCCTACGCCGACGAGGTCCGCGCCGACGAGCGCGAGGCCGCCGAGCTCGGCGCGAACGGCGTCCCCTTCTTCGTCCTGGACCGCACGTACGGCGTCTCCGGCGCCCAGCCCGCCGAGGTCTTCACCCAGGCCCTCGCCCAGGCCTGGGGCAACCGCTCCCCGCTGCAGCTGATCGACCAGGGCGACGCGGAGGCCTGCGGTCCCGACGGGTGCGCCGTACCCCAGCACGGCTGACAAACACGCAGGCCGGCGCGGACGTATAAGCGCTCCTTGGCGAAACCACGGAGAAAAACGCAATGGACCGACAGGTCTCCCGGCCCCACAGTGGATCCATGGAGACCTTCGAGAGCCTCGTCCGCGCCGAGTTCACCCCGAAGAACACCTTCCTCAACACCGCGAGCAGCGGCCTGCTCCCCGCCCGCACCGTGACCGCCCTCCAGGAGGCCGCGCTGATCCGCGCCGAGGGCAGGCCGCTGGATCCGCTGTTCGAGGACGTGGAGCAGTCCCGCGCCGCGTTCGCCAGGCTCGCCGGTGTCCCGGTCACCCGGGTCGCGGCGGGACCGTCCGTGTCCACCCACTCGGGCCTGGTCGCCGCCTCGCTGCCGCCGGGCGCCGAAGTCCTCACCGCCGAGGACGACTTCACCTCCGTCGTGAACCCCTTCCACACCCGCGGCGACCTCAAGGTCCGCGCCGTGCCGCTGGAACGGCTCGCCGACTCCGTCCGCCCAGGCACCGCCCTCGTCGCCGTCAGCGCCGCCCAGTCCGCCGACGGCCGGATCGCCGACCTGCCCGCCCTGCGAGAGGCGGCCAGGGCACACGGAGCCCGCACCTACGTCGACTTCTCGCAGGCCGCGGGCTGGCTCCCGGTGGACGCGCGGTCGTACGACTACACCGTCTCCACCACCTTCAAGTGGCTGCTCGGCCCGCACGGCGCGGCCTTCCTCGCCGTCCCGGAGGACTTCGGCGATCTGAGGCCGGTGCTCGCCGGCTGGGTCGCGGGGGAGATCCCGTGGGACAGCTGCTACGGCCCCGTCGCCGAACTGGCCCACTCCGCCCGGCGGTTCGACGTCAGCCCCGCCCTGTTCACCTACACGGGCACCCGCCGCTCCCTCGAACTCCTGGAGGAACTCGGCGTGGACGCCGTGCGCGCCCACGACCTCGCCCTCGCCGACCGCTTCCGCGCAGGACTCGCCACCCTCGGCCATGCCCCGCTGCCGGCGCCCGGCTCGCCGATCGTGTCCGTGCCCGGACTCGGCGTGAAGCAGCCCGAGTTGAGCGCTGCGGGCATCGAGCTGTCCAACCGCGCCGGCAACCTGCGCGCCTCCTTCCACCTCTACAACACCGCCGCCGATGTCGACCGGTTCCTGGACGCCCTGTCTCCCTGAACCGCTGGCGCCGGGCCGCGCGGGACGCTAGGAAGGGGCACCAAGGGGTGGTGGTGCCGTGGAGTCCACGGACGGGACGACGTCCGTACAGCGACCCGCAGACGCGGAGCTGCACCGGCGGCTGGTGTACGGCGACGGGTCCGCGCTGGCCGAGGCGTACCGGGCGTACGGCGGGCTGGTGCGGGCGGTCGCGTTGCGCGTGACCCGCGGCCCGGCCGCGGCCGAGGACGTCGCGCAGGAGGTCTTCGCACAGCTGTGGAGCAGGCCGTACGCCTTCGACCCGCGCCGGGGCAGCCTGCGCAGCTGGCTGTCGGTGCTGGCCCACCGGCGGGCCGTGGACTGGGTGCGCAGTGAGGCCCGGCACCGCAAGGACGCCCGCGCCGACGACCTCGCCCTGCACGGCATCCCGGACGCCTCTCCCGGCCCCGCCGAGGCGGTCGTCGACCGGGAGCGGGCCCTCCTGCTGCACACCGCACTCGCCGAACTCCCGCAGCCACAGCGGGAGGTGGTGCACCTCGCCTACTTCGCGGGCCGCACCTACCGGCAGGCCGCCGCCGAGCTCGGCATTCCCGAGGGCACCGCGAAGACCCGGCTGCGCACCGCCCTGCGCGCCCTCGCGGAGACCTTGGCCGACCCACCCGACCCGGTGTGGGAAGAGGGCGCATGATGACGGCAGGGGAACACAGGGAAGGGGGCGACCGGTGACCGACCACGACGACGTACGCGACCTGCTGGCCGCCTGGGCCTGCGGAGCCCTGGATCCGGCCGAGGCGCGACTGGTCCCACCGCACCTGGCCGAGTGCGAGAGCTGCGCCGCCGAGGCGGAACGGCTGCGCGCGACCGTACGGCTGCTGGACGGCCCGCCGCTCGACGAGCCGCCGTCCCCCCTCGACACCCTTCTCACCGGCGCCCTCCGCGCCCGCCCCGCGCCACCCCGCGTGGCCCGGCACGCCGCCCCCTACGCGGCCGCCGTCGCCGGACTCGAGGCGCTGCTGCCCGAGATGGCGGGACGCTGGTCCACCCCCGTCGTGCACGACTGGGACGTGCACGCCACCGTCGCCCATCTGCTCGCCGCAGACGAACACCTGGCCCTGCGGCTCGGCATCGACGCCCGGGTGCCGGGAGCGCGCACCGACGAGGAAGCGGACTGGACGGACGCCTGGGAGAGGCGTACCGCCGAGGTGATCGCCCACGAGTACGGCCGTACGCCCGAGGAGACCGTCGCCGACTGGTCCGCGCAGGCGGCCGCGCTGCTCGGCAGCCCGCACGCCCGAGACCCCGAACTCGCCGCCGGTACAACCCTGTTGATGGGTCTCAGGCTGCCCGTCACCGAGCACTTCCTGGCGCGGGCCTTCGAGGCGTGGATCCACACCGGCGACATCGGCCGTGCCCTGGGCCTGGCCGTACCGCCGCCGCCCGAGGAGCACCTGGGGCGGCTGGTCGGGCTGGCCGTCCGCATCCTGGGCGGGACCCTCGGGGCCGGGGCACCGCCCGTGCTGTTCGCGGTCCGGGGCGGCGAGCAGTGGGTCCTGGGTTCGCAGAGCGATCCCGTGGCCGCCGAACTCACCCTGGACGCCGTGGACTTCTGTCTGCTCGTCGGCGGCCGGTACGCGCCGGACACCGTCCCCCGGGAAACGACGGGCGACGCGGCCGCCGTACGGAACGTACTGGAGCGGGCCGCGTCGCTGTCGTGGCTGTGAGCCGCAGGGTCACTTCACCGGCGTGAAGTCCCTCGCGCCGATGAACTCCGGCCGCCGGATGGGTGCCGCGAACGGCTCCACGGCCTGGTTGTCCACGCTGTTGAACACGATGAACACGTTGCTGCGCGGGAACGGCGTGATGTTGTCGCCGGAGCCGTGCATGCAGTTGCAGTCGAACCAGGTCGCCGAACCGGCCTTGCCGGTGAACAGCTTGATGCCGTACTCCGAGGCCATCGCCGTCAGTGCCTCGTCCGACGGCGTGCCCGCGTCCTGCATCTGCAGCGACTGCTTGTAGTTGTCCTTCGGGGTGGCCCCCGCGCACCCGAGGAAGGTGCGGTGCGACCCCGGCATGATCATGAGGCCGCCGTTGGTGTCGTAGTTCTCGGTCAGCGCGATCGAGACGGACACCGTGCGCATGTTGGGCAGGCCGTCCTCGGCGTGCCAGGTCTCGAAGTCGGAGTGCCAGTAGAAGCCGCTGGCCCCGAAACCGGGCTTGACGTTGATCCGCGACTGGTGGACGTAGACGTCCGAGCCGAGGATCTGCCGGGCCCGGCCGACGACCCGCTCGTCGCGCACCAGGTTCGCGAAGACCTCGCTGATCCTGTGCACCTCGAAGACCGAGCGGATCTCCTTGGACTTCGGCTCGATGATCGAGCGTTCGTCCGCGCGGATCTCCGGGTCGGTGACGAGACGCTCCAACTCGCGCTGGTACAACGGGACTTCGTCCGGGCCGATGAGCTGGTCGACGGCGAGGAAGCCGTCGCGCTCGAACGTCTCCAGCTCGGCCGTGGCGATCGGTCCCGGCGCGTCGGGCGCCGACCAGACGACCGGGTCCTTGCGGGGGATCGACACCTCGGTGGCGCCGCGGCTGGGGTAGAGATCGGTGACGGTGGCGGTGGTCATGCGGTCACACCTCCTCGGGCTCGGTGAGCAGCGGGTAGACGCCGTTCTCGTCGTGGTCCTCCCGGCCGGTCACGGGCGGGTTGAACACACAGATGCAGCGGAAGTCCTCCTTGACCCGCAGCGTGTGCCGCTCGTGGCCGTCCAGGAGGTACATGGTCCCCGGCGTGATGGAGTGCGTCTGCCCGCTCTCGTGGTCGGTCAGCTCGGCCTCGCCCTCGACGCAGACGACGGCTTCGATGTGGTTCGCGTACCACATCGACGTCTCCGTACCCGCGTACAGGATCGTCTCGTGCAGCGAGAAGCCGACCCGCTCCTTGGCGAGCACGATGCGCTTGCTCTCCCAGGTGCCGGACGCGGCCTTCACATGGCGGTCGGTGCCTTCGATGTCCTTGAACGAACGGACGATCACGGTGCTGCGATGCCTCCTACGTAGAGGGTGGTTCAGACAGTGGTTCAGGCGGTTTCCCGGACGGCACGGGCGAGGATGCTGAGCCCCTCGTCCAGTTCCTCCGGGGTGATCGTGAGCGCCGGGAGCAGCTTCACGACCTCGCTCTCGGGGCCCGAGGTCTCGATGAGCAGCCCGAGTTCGAAGGCCCGGTGCGCCACCCGGCCCGCGCGGTCCTTGTCGTGGAACTCCAGGCCCCACACCAGGCCGCGGCCGCGGTACTCCTTGATGTCGGCCAGGTTCTCCTCGGTGATGGAGATGAGGCCCTGCTCGACCTGCTCGCCGCGCCCGCGGGTCTGCTTCTCCATCGCGGAACCGTCCGCCCAGTACTGCTCCAGGGTGGCGGTGGCCGTGACGAAGGCCGGGTTGTTGCCGCGGAAGGTGCCGTTGTGCTCGCCCGGCTCCCAGATGTCCAGCTCCGGCTTGAACAGGCACAGGGACATCGGAAGGCCGTAGCCGCTGATGGACTTGGACACGGTGACGATGTCCGGGGTGATGCCCGCCTCCTCGAAGGAGAAGAAGGCGCCGGTCCGTCCGCAGCCCATCTGGATGTCGTCGACGATGAGCAGCATGTCCTGCCGCTCGCACAGCGCGGCCAGGGCCTGGAGCCACTCCTTGCGGGCGACGTTGATGCCGCCCTCGCCCTGCACGGTCTCCACGATCACGGCGGCCGGCTTGTTGAGTCCGGAGCCCTGGTCCTCCAGCAGCCGCTCGAACCACAGGAAGTCCTCGACGGTGCCGTCGAAGTAGTTGTCGAACGGCATGGGAGTGCCGTGCACGAGGGGGATGCCGGCGCCGGCCCGCTTGAAGGCGTTGCCGGTGACGGCGAGGGAGCCCAGCGACATCCCGTGGAAGGCGTTGGTGAAGGACACGATGGCCTCGCGCCCCTTCACCTTCCGCGCCAGCTTCAGCGCGGCCTCCACGGCGTTGGTGCCCGTCGGGCCCGGGAACATGACCTTGTACGGCAGGTCGCGCGGCCGCAGCACCAGGTCCTGGAAGGTCTGCAGGAAGGCGCGCTTGGCGGTGGTCGACATGTCGAGCCCGTGCGTGACGCCGTCGCGCTCCAGGTAGTCGATCAACGCCCGTTTCAGCACGGGGTTGTTGTGGCCGTAGTTCAGTGAACCGGCGCCGGCGAAGAAGTCGAGGTACGCGTGGCCGTCCTCGTCGTACATGCGGCTGCCCTGCGCGCGGTCGAAGACGGTGGGCCAGCCGCGGCAGTAGCTGCGCACCTCGGACTCGACGGTCTCGAAGACGCTGAGGTCGGGCTGGGTGATGGTCACGACGAATCGCTCCTCGGGTGCGTGGGGGTGCGTGGGGGGTCGGGCGGAGGGGGTGGCCTAAGCGGGGGAGAGGGGCCCGATGCGGTAGAGGACCTCGGGGTCGTGCGGCCCGTCGGGGAACAGGCCCGCGTCGAACAGCACCTCACGCTCCAGGCGGGCGCCATGGCGTTCGGCGAACGCCGTGAACAGCCGCTCGGAGGCGGTGTTGCCCGGCGTGATGGTGGTCTCGACGGTGGTCAGCGGGCGCCCGGCGGAGAGCCGCGCGGTGAGGCCGTCGAGCAGGGCGGCGGCGAGTCCGCGGCCGCGGTACGCCGAGTCCACCGCCACCTGCCAGACGAGCAGGGTGCCGGGGCGGTCCGGGCGGACGTACCCGGTGACGAAGCCGATCGGCTCCCCGCGGTCGTTGCGTGCCACCGCCGACGTGGCGGCGAAGTCGCGGCACCACAGCAGATAGCTGTACGACGAGTTCAGGTCGAGGACCTCTGAGTCGCGGGCGATCCGCCACAGCGCGGCTCCGTCCGCGACCGTCGGCCGGTCGATTTGCAGGTCTGCTTGTGCGGCAGTCATGCGAATTGAATTTACCGAGGGAAATTTAAAATTGCATCGCCGGTCGGGGTTACGTACGGATGCTTCATGTGTTATCACGCGCGCACGCGCCGACGCGCAAAAAGTGACCGTTATGCACCACTACGCCCAGCAAATAAGGGGCAAATTGATCAAGATGTGTAACGCGTCACAAGCGTGTAACCACCACGAGATCTCCCCGAATTCAGCCTGTTCGCGTTCGCAGAATCTTTGCGTTTAGGTCGAGAGAAAGCGGGCAGAAGAAAACGGGAAGCCAATCTCTGATAAACACCGGAATTACCTCGGGAATTATGCACCGGTAACCTTCCGGGCCCTAACGCCACGCCTCTTCCGACGCCCGCAGCGCGCCCTCCACGTCCGCCGCGCGGCCCTTCTCGTGCAGTGCCGCGCCCAGTGCCGCCAGGCTCGCCCGTACGGCTCCCAGTGTCGCGTCCGGGCCGTAGTGGTTGACCCGGATCATCTCCTTGGCCAGCGCGCCTCCACCCGCGGCCAGCGGCAGCGCGGGGTCGGAGGCCAGGGCGCGGGCGACGAGCTCCGATGCCACCAGGCCGGAGGGGGAGCGCAGCGTCGTGGCGACGGGAGCGGCCTCCCGGTCCGCGTACACGTAGGGCTCCAGACCGCCGCCCAGCGCCCGCGCCCCCGCCCGGGTCGCCGCCGCGGCCGCCCGGTGCCGGGCCATCACCGCGTCCAGCCCGTCCGCCTCGATCCGCTCGACGCACGCCTCCAGCGCCAGCATCTCCAGCTGCGCCGGAGCATGCAGCAGGGCCTTGCGGCCGCCGTCGATCCAGCGCTCCTTCCAGTCGAGGAGGGAGAGGTACGACCGCCGCGGCGCCGCCGGATTCGCCGCCATCCGGGCCCACGCCCGCTCGCTCACCGACACCGCCGACACTCCGGCAGGACCGCCCATCGCCTTCTGCGCCCCGATCACGCACAGGTCCACACCCCACGCGTCCGGCAGCACCGGCTCGGCTCCCACGGAGGCCACCGCGTCCAGATAGAAGAGGGCCCCCTGTCGCCGTACGACGTCCCCGATCTCCGCGACCGGGTTCGTGTTGCCGGTCGCCGCCTCCGCGTGCACCAGCGACACGAAGTCGATCGCCGGGTGCTCCTCGAAGGCCGCGGAGATCTGCTCGGCCGTCACCGCCGTGTGGAACGGCACCGCGAGGTCGATCACCGTCGCGCCGCAGTCCCGCAGCCAGTCCCCGAAGGTCTGCCCGTACGGACCGGTGATGACGTTCAGCGCGGTCGTCCCCGGACCGGCGGCGGAGCGGATCGCCCCCTCCAGCGGCAGCAGCGCCTCGCCCTGCATGATCACGACGTCCTGCTCGGTGCGCAGCAGCCGCGCCACACGGTCCTCGATCGAGGCGAACTGCGCCGCGCCGAGCGGGGCCAGGTCCAGGAAGGGGTGCGTCACGACGGTGCTCTCTTCGCTCACTGGGGTAGACGTGAACGAGCGTAACCGTTCCCCACCACCCCCCACCGACCGGCGACTTCCTAGGCTGAACGGCCTCGCGACCATCGGATTGGTTTGAGAGACTCAAACCTTTCCTTATAATCGGAACCCACAGTTCCCCCACAGGAGGCCTTCCGTGAACACCCTCTCCGGGCGCCGGACCCGCGTCCTGGCCGCCACCACCGCGACGGCCGGGCTCCTGCTCGTCGCTGCCTGTACCTCCAGCGACGACGGCGGCAGCGGTTCGAAGACCGCCGCGGGCGGGGTCGAACTGGTCAAGGGCGGGCAGCTCACCACCTGCACCCACCTGCCGTACCCGCCCTTCCAGTCGGAGATCGACGGCAAGGTCCAGGGCTTCGACGTCTCGCTCATCGACCTGGTCGCCAAGGACCTCGGCGTGAAGCAGGAGATCCTCGACACGCCCTTCGAGAACTTCAAGACCGGCGCCTTCCTCAACTCCGGCTCGTGCGACCTGGCCGCGGCCGGCATGACCATCACCGAGGAACGCAAAAAGAACGTCGACTTCTCCGACCCCTACTTCGACGCCACCCAGGCCCTCCTGGTCACCAAGGGCAGCGGGATCTCCTCGCTCGCCGCCGCCAAGGCGAAGAAGGTGCAGCTCGGCGCCCAGGCGCAGACCACCGGCGAGGACTACGTCAAGGGCCAGGGCTTCGACCCGGTCTCCTTCGAGTCCTCCGACGCCGTCCTCAACGGCCTGCGCTCCGGACAGGTCAAGGCCGTTGTCATCGACTATCCGGTCGTCCAGGGCTGGTTGAAGAACAAGGCCAACGCCGACGCCTTCCAGGTCGCCGACAACATCAACACCGGTGAGCAGTACGGCTTCACGGTGAAGAAGGGCAACACCAAGCTGCTGGCCGCCGTCAACAAGGCGCTCTCGGACGCCAAGGCCGACGGCACGTACAAGAAGCTCTACGAGAAGTGGATCGGCCCGTACGACGAGTCGGTCGCGTCTCCCTCCGCCTCATGACCGCGACGGACACGCAAGTCCAGCCTCGCAAAAAGGGCCTGACCCGACGTCAGAAGCGCAGTCTGTCCCGCGGCATCCAGTACACCGTCTTCGTCGCCGCCGTGATCGCCTTCGCGTTCTCGGCGGACTGGGGGCGGCTGAAGAACCAGTTCGCGCAGGCGGACATCGCCGACCAGATGTTCCCCGACGTCATCACGCTGGCGCTGAAGAACACCGTGCTCTACACGCTGTCCGGCTTCGTCGTCGGACTGGTCCTCGGCATGGTCATAGCGCTGATGCGGCTGTCGTCGGTGGGCCCGTACCGCTGGTTCGCCGGTGTCTACATCGAGATCTTCCGCGGGCTGCCCGCACTGCTGATCTTCATCTTCATCGGCGTGGCCGTACCGCTCGCGTTTCCCGGTACGGAGATCATCGGCGGCACCTACGGCAAGGTCGCCCTCGCGCTCGGCCTGGTGGCGGCGGCCTACATGGCGGAGACGATCCGCGCGGGCATCCAGGCGGTGCCCAAGGGCCAGCTGGAGGCGGCCCGTTCACTGGGCTTCTCACCGGCCCGCGCGATGGTCTCGATCATCATCCCGCAGGCGTTCCGGATCATCCTCCCGCCGCTGACCAACGAACTCGTCCTGCTCTTCAAGGACTCCTCCCTGGTGCTGTTCCTCGGTGTCACCCTGGAGGAGCGCGAACTGTCCAAGTACGGCCGTGACCTGGCCAGTACGACCGCCAACTCCACGCCGATCCTCGTCGCGGGGCTGTGCTACCTGCTGGTGACGATCCCGCTCGGGTTCGTGGTGCGCCGCATGGAGGCCAAGGCCCAGGAGGCCGTGAAATGAGCCGACCGGAGATCCAGGTCAAGGGCCTGCACAAGTCCTTCGGCGACAACGAGGTCCTCAAGGGCATCGACCTCGAGATCGGCCAGGGCGAGGTCGTCTGTGTGATCGGCCCCTCGGGCTCGGGCAAGTCCACGCTGCTGCGGTGCGTGAACCTCCTGGAGGAGCCGACGAAGGGCCAGGTCTTCGTCGGCGGCACCGAACTCACCGACCCCGACGTGGACATCGACGCCGTACGCCGCCGTATCGGCATGGTCTTCCAGCAGTTCAACCTGTTCCCGCACCTCACGGTGACCGAGAACCTCACGCTGCCGCAGCGCAGGGTGCTGCGGCGGGGCAAGGCGCAGGCGGCGAAGGTGGCCGCCGAGAACCTGGAGCGCGTGGGCCTCGCGGAGAAGGCGGACGCCTACCCGGCCTCCCTGTCCGGCGGACAGCAGCAGCGCGTCGCGATCGCCCGGTCCCTGTCCATGGGCCCCGAGGTGATGCTCTTCGACGAGCCGACCTCGGCCCTCGACCCGGAGCTGGTGGGCGACGTGCTCGCGGTCATGCGGATGCTGGCCCGGGAGGGCATGACGATGATGGTCGTCACCCACGAGATGACCTTCGCCCGCGAGGTCGCCGACCGGGTCGTCTTCATGGACGACGGAGCGATCGTCGAGGACGGCACCCCGGACCGGGTCATCGGCGCCCCGAGCCATGAGCGCACCCGCCACTTCCTCTCCCGGCTCCTCGACCCGGCGATGGCCGACGTGGAGGAGAACGGCACATGAAAGGGACACCAAGGGGCCCCTCCGAGGGACCACCGCCCTGGGAGCGGTGACCTCGGGCTGGCTAGGGTGCGGTCATGAGCGATCGCACGGTGCTGCACGTGAAGGGACGGATCCTGGCCGGCCCCGAGGACGTCCGGGACGAGCTGTGGGTGGTCGACGGGCGGATCTCCTACGACCGCCCCGTCGCCGCCCGTGACATCCGCACGGTGTCGGGCTGGGCGCTGCCCGGTCTGGTGGACGCGCACTGCCATGTGGGCCTCGGCGCGCACGGACCGGTCGACCAGGACGTGGCCGAGAAGCAGGCACTGGCCGACCGGGAGGCCGGCACCCTGCTGATCCGCGACGCCGGGTCGCCCTCCGACACCCGCTGGGTGGACGACCGCGAGGACCTGCCGAAGATCATCAGGGCGGGTCGGCACATCGCCCGCACCCGCCGTTACATCAGGAACTTCGCCTGGGAGATCGAGCCCGAGGACCTCGTCGCGTACGTCGCCCAGGAAGCCCGGCGCGGCGACGGCTGGGTGAAGCTGGTGGGGGACTGGATCGACCGCGAGGTGGGCGACCTGGCTCCCAGCTGGCCGCGCGAAGCGGCCGAGGCGGCCATCGCGGAGGCGCACCGCCTCGGCGCCCGCGTCACCGCGCACTGCTTCGCCGAGAACTCCCTGAAGGACCTGGTCGAGTCGGGCATCGACTGCGTCGAACACGCCACCGGGCTCACGGACGACCTGATCCCCCTCTTCGCCGAACGCGGCGTCGCGATCGTCCCGACCCTGGTCAACATCGCGACCTTCCCGAAGCTCGCGGACGGCGGCGAGTCCAGGTTCCCCCGCTGGTCGGCCCACATGCGACGGCTCCACGAACGCCGCTACGACACCGTCCGCAGCGCCTACGACGCCGGCATCCCGGTCTACGTCGGCACGGACGCGGGCGGCACCCTCCCGCACGGCCTGGTCGCGGCGGAGGTCGCGGAACTGGTGACGGCCGGGATCCCCCCGCTGGACGCCCTGTCGGCGACGACATGGGGTGCCCGGAGGTGGCTGGGACGCCCAGGACTGGAGGAGGGCGCCGCCGCGGACCTGGTGGTCTACGAACAGGACCCGCGCACGGACGTACGCGTCCTGGCGGCACCACGGCAGGTCGTACTGAACGGCCGGGCGGTGGAGTAGGCCCCGGCCGACATCCGTTCGGGTGCGGGCCGGTGGGGGCGGGCGTGGTGCGCAGTTCCCCGCGCCCCTGAACGCCTGCGGCGGATCCGACGTCCGGCGTCCCGCACCATGTGGCCGTCGTGAGCGTCCGCCTAACCCGCCGCTCGTAGCAGACTGAGAGCGTTTTCACTCGTCTTCGCGCTCCGGCACCCCACGCTGACCTGCGTCAACTCCCCACCTTTGTCAGAACTGTTGACCCGTGCATGAAAGCGCTTTAACTTCCTCTTCGATCTGCCCCACCAGGAAGAGGGAGAGCCTTGGCAGTCGTCCGACGAAAACGCTTTCAGAGCAGGGCCCTGCTCCTGCTGATGCTGCCCGGCCTCGCCTACTTCCTGCTCTTCCACTACGGGGCGCTGGTCGGCAACGTCATCGCGTTCAAGGAGTACGTGCCCTTCGACGGACTGTGGGGCAGCCCCTGGACCGGACTCGGCAACTTCCAGCGGATGTTCGAGGACACCGCGTTCTGGGACGCGGTGCTCAACACCGTCTGGATCGCCGTCCTCCAGCTCGTGTTCTACTTCCCGGTCCCGCTCGGCCTCGCCCTGCTGCTGCACAGCCTCACCTGGAGCAGCGTCCGCCGGTTCGTGCAGTCCGTCGCCTATCTCCCGCACTTCATCTCGTGGGTGATCGTCGTCGCCCTCTTCCAGCAACTGCTCGGCGACACCGGCCTGCTCAACTCGGGCCTCGACGGCATGGGGTTGCACAGCGTCGACATCATCGGCAACCCCGACGCCTTCAAACCGCTCGTCGTCGCCCAGGTCATCTGGAAGGACGCCGGCTGGGGCACGATCATCTTCCTCGCCGCCCTCGCCCAGGTCGACGAGCAGCAGTACGAGGCCGCCGCGATCGACGGAGCGGGCCCCTGGCGGCGCTTCTGGCACGTCACCCTGCCCGCCGTCCGCCCGGTGATCGTGCTGCTGCTGATCATGCGGCTCGGCGACATCCTCTCGGTCGGCTTCGAGCAGATGCTGCTCCAGCGCGACGCGGTCGGCCCCGAGGCCTCCGAGATCATCGACACCTTCGTCTACTACCAGGGCATCGTCGGCGGCGACTACGGATTCGCCGCCGCCGCGGGCCTGTTCAAGGGCGTCGTCGGCGCCCTTCTCGTCTACGCCGCCAACAAGGTCGCCCACCGCCTCGGCGAACAGGGGGTCTACAAGTGAGTGCCCAGGCCCGTCCGGGATGGATGGAGAAACCGAAGCCGGTGACGCAGGCCGCGAAGGCGCTCGCCCTCGCCGTGGTCGTCCTGCTGGTCTGTGTCCCGTTCCTCGTCATCGTGTCGACCTCGCTCGCCTCCACCGAGGAGGTCGTCGACAACGGGGGCTGGGTGCTGTGGCCCACCCACCCCTCACTGAAGGCGTACCGCGACATCCTCGACGGCGGCATCGTCACCCACGCCCTCGGCGTCAGCGTCGGCGTCACCGTCGTGGGGACCTCGCTGAGCCTCCTGTGCACAGTCACCCTCGCCTACGCCCTGTCCCGCCCCGGCGTCCTCGGCGGCAGGCCCGTCCTGCTCCTCGTCCTGTTCACGTTCCTCTTCCCGCCCGGCATGATCCCGAGCTTCCTGCTGGTCAAGGAACTGGGGCTGCTGGACAGCTACGCCTCGCTGGTCCTGCCCGTGCTGGTCAACGTCTTCAACCTGGTCGTCCTGCGCGGCTTCTTCCAGGGCATCCCCGACGAGCTCTACGAGGCCGCGCGTCTCGACGGGGCGGGGGACTGGCGGGTGCTCGTCTCCGTCGTACTGCCGCTGTCCAAGGCCGCGTTGGCCGTCGTCGGGCTCTTCTACGCGGTGGCCTACTGGAACTCCTGGTTCTACGCCTCCCTCTACCTGGAGAGCGACCACTGGCCCCTCCAACAGGTGCTGCGCACCTACGTGGTGGCCGGTTCCGGGCTCACCGACGCCACCACCGGCGAGGGCACCGTCACCGCCCCGCAGACCGTGCAGATGGCGGTCCTCGTGATCGCCACCGTGCCGATCCTGCTGATCTACCCCTTCCTCCAGAAGTACTTCACCAAGGGCGTGCTCACCGGCGCCATCAAGAGCTGACCGACCCAAGCCGACACGAGGTGATTCACCCATGCCCAGCATGTCCCGACGCACCCTTCTGCTGTCCGCGGCGGCGGCCTCCGTCTCCGGTGCGCTGACCGCCTGCTCCACCGGCTCCGGCGACAGCGACGTCTCCAACGCGGGGAAGAAGCTGGCCCCCTGGCCCGCGTACAAGGCCGCGAGCGGACCCAAGCCGGATCTCGCCCCCACCGAGGCGGGCGTCCAGGCCGGATACACCGCCTACCCCGCTGACCTCGTCAAGTCCGTCTCGCGTACGCCGGGCGACGGCTCGACCGTCAAGGTCATGTCGGTGTCCTTCGGCACCCCGCCCAAGCCGGCCTCGGCGAACCGGTTCTGGGCGGCCGTCGAGAAGGCACTCGGGGTGAAGATCGAGTACACGATCGTCTCCCAGGCCGACTACCAGAAGAAGATGGCCACCGTCATGGCGGGCGACCCCGACACCCTGCCCGACATCATCAACCTGTTCTCCGGCTTCGTCCTGCCCCGCGAGGCGGAGTTCGTGCAGCGACGGGCCGAGGACCTCACGCCGTACCTCTCCGGCGAGGCGGTCAGCGAATACCCCAACCTGGCCGGGATCCCCACCCACGCCTGGCAGGACATGGGACGCATCGGCGGCCGCATCTACGGCATCCCGCTGGAACGCCCGCTGCCCGGCTCCACCCTCTGGCTCAACCAGGGTCTGTTCACCGACGCCGGCATGAAGGAGGGCTGGACCTCCGAGGACTTCGCCGCCGTCGCCCGGCGGGCCACCAGCGGCCGCACCTACGCGCTCGGGGCCGCCAACGGCTCCCTGTTCGGCAACGCCGTGCACGCCGCCGCCCACCGCGCGCCCAACGAGTGGGCCGTCACCAAGGACGGCACCTTCCAGCACTGCGCGACCGACGAACGCTACAAGGCGGCCATCGCCTACCAGGCCCGGCTCCGCAAGGGCGGCTCCTACTATCCGGACTCGACGTCCGTGTCCCAGATCGACCTCACCACCCTCTACTACAACGGCACCGTCGGCTCCATGCAGGACGGCTTCGGCGCCTACCTCCCCAAGTACCGTGAGTCGCAAGGCAAGTTGACCCCGGCCGCGGCCCTCCCGTACAGCGTGGGCGGCGAGCCCGGCGGGATCGTCGCCGCCCGCCGCTCCTTCGGCTACACCGTCCTGAAGAAGGCGAAGAAGGAGCGCGTCGAACTCCTCCTGCGCATCCTCGACTACCTCGCCGCCCCCTTCGGCAGCCAGGAGTGGGAGCTCGTCCACTACGGCGTCGAGGGCACCCACTTCACCCGGGGCAAGGACGGCTCGCCCGAGCCCACCGAGCTCGGCGAGGTCGAGAACAACACCAACCTGCCCCTGAAGTACCTCGCCGAGGGCCCGCAGGTGCTGTTCGTGCCGGGCATGCCGGACGCCGTTCGGGCCCTGCACTCGTGGCAGCGAAAAGTAGTGCCGCACGCCATCCGCAACGCCTCCAACGGCCTGCAGTCCCGCACCAAGAACGCCCAGGGCACCACGCTCAGGGCGCTGCTCGACGACGCCGTCACCGGGATCGTCGCCGGACGGCTCCCGCTGTCGGAGTGGGACGCGGTGGTCAAGAAGTGGCGGGCCCAGGGCGGCGACAGAATGGCCGGGGAGTTCGCGAAGGACTACGCGGCCAACACATGAGACGCCGCCGGTGGAACAGGAGACGCGGGGGATGGAGAACGACATGACGGACACGGGGTCCAGGCGACGGGTCACCATCCGCGACGTCGCCGAGCGTGCGGGGGTGTCGATGGCGACGGCCTCGCGCGCGCTCAGCGGCAACCATCCGGTGCCGGCCGCGACCCGGGCCCGTGTCCTGCGTGCCGCCCGCGATCTCGACTACGTCGCCAACGCGCACGCCCGGGCGCTGGTCGGCGGGGGCCGCAAGATGGCCGCCGTCGTCGTCCGGCAGGTCACCAGCCCCTTCTACGCCCAGGTCGCCGAGGGAGTCGAGGCCGAGGCCGCCGACCGCGGGTGGCTGTGCGTGGTCGGGGCGACCGGCGGGGATCCGCAGCGGGAGATGGAGTTCGTGCAGCTGATGCGGGAGGAGGGGGCCCGGCTGGTGATCCTCGTCGGCGGGGTCGTCGAGGACGACGCGTACCGCTCCCGCGTGGCCCACTACGCGCAGGCCCTCGACTCCACCGGGGCACGGCTGGTGCTGTGCGGCCGCCCCGCCCCGGATCCCGAGATCCCGGCGCTGGTCGTCGAGTTCGACAACGAGGCCGGGGCCCGGGCGATCACCGGGCATCTGCTGTCCGCCGGGCACCGGCGGATCGTCTTCCTCGGCGGGCTGCCCGGGAACACCGCCCTGGACGCGCGCGTCGCCGGGTACCGGGCCGCGCTCGCCGAGCACGGGCTGCCCCCGGCGGCCGCACGGGTCGTCGACTGCGGGCTCGGACGGGCGGCGGGGCTGCGGGCGATGGCCGAACTCCTCAAGGAGACCAGGGAGTTCACGGCGGTGGTCGCCGGTGACGACATGGTCGCGGCGGGAGCGCTGCGTGCCATCGCCGACGCCGGGCTCGATGTGCCCGCGGACATCTCGGTCGTCGGCTACAACGACATCCCGCTCGCCGAGGACTTCAACCCCCCGCTGACGACGGTCCGTACGCCCGCCGAGGAGCTCGGCCGCGCCGCCGTACGCATCGCCCTGCGCGACCCCGAACACGCCGCCGCAAGCCACCATCTGCTGGGCACGCACATCGTCGTACGCAAAAGCGTCGCCCCACCACCGACCCACTAAGGACTCACCCCCGGATGACCGCGCCGCATCTGTCGCTCCCCGACGACCCGACGCACCACCCCGACCTCCCGCCCGCCGATCCCCTCCTCTCCCCCCTCACCGGCTGGACCCGCACCCACTGGGAAGCCGTCGCCGACCGGCTGCTCGACGGGCTGCTGCCCTACGCCACCCCCGGCTTCGCCCAGTACCGGCTCCCCGGACCGCCCAGCCACTCCGGGGCCTGGTCCGACGGCCTGGAGGGGTTCGCGCGGTCCTTCCTGCTCGCCGCCTTCCGGATCGCCGGGTCGGCGGGGCGGGTCGGCCCCGCGCTCGTCGAGCGGTACGCCGAAGGGCTCGCCGCAGGTACCGATCCGCACCACCCCGAGCACTGGCCGCCGATCACCGACCGCGCCCAGCCGATGGTGGAGGCGGCCTCGATCGCCCTCGCGCTGCACGAGTCCCGGCCCTGGCTGTGGGACCGGCTCGACGACGGCGTGCGGGACCGGATCGTCGAGTGGCTCGGCCGGTTCGTCGGCGCGACCGCCAACGACTCCAACTGGCGGCTCTTCCAGGTGATCACGGAGGAGTTCCTGGCCTCCGTCGGCGCCCCGCACAGCCGGGCGGAGATCGACGCGGGCCTCGCCCGGCTGGACGACTGGTACCGGGGCGGCGGCTGGTACACCGACGGCGACGGGAAGAAGTTCGACTACTACAACGCCTGGGCGCTGCACCTGTACCCGGTGCTGTGGGCCCGGATCGCGGGACCGCGCGCCGACCCGGGGACCGTGACCCGCCACCGCGACCGGCTGCGCGAGTTCCTCGGCGTCCACCAGCACTTCTTCGGCTCCGACGGCGCCCCCGTCCACCAGGGCCGCTCCCTCACCTACCGCTACGCCGCCGCCGCCCCGCTGTGGGCGGGTGCCCTCGCCGACGCCACTCCGCTGCCGCCCGGCCTCACCCGCCGCCTGGCCTCCGGCACCCTGAAGCACTTCACCGAGCGGGGCGTCCCCGACGAGCGCGGCCTGCTCACCCTCGGCTGGTACCGGCCGTTCGGGGGAGTGCTCCAGCGCTACTCGGGCCCCGCCTCCCCGTACTGGGCGAGCAAGGCGTTCCTCGGCCTGCTGCTGCCCGCCGACCACCCGGTGTGGACGGCCCCCGAGGAGCCCGGCCCCGTCGACACCGCCGACACGGTCCTCGCGCTCCCCGCCCCCGGCTGGCTGCTCCACTCGACCGCTTCCGACGGGATCGTCCGCCTCGTCAACCACGGCACCGACCGACTCCCGCCCCCACCCGCGACCGACGACGACAGCCCGCACTACGCCAAGCTCGCCTACTCCACTGCCGCCGCCCCCGAGACCCCCCTCGGCCCCGACAACCACCTCGCCCTGCTCGCCCCCGACGGCACACCGTCCCCCCGCGGCCGTATCCACCCGCTCCACTGCGAGGGCCGCACGGCCGCCTCCTGGCACCGCGCACTCGGGCACCGCGTCGAGACGGTGAGCGTGGTGCACGGGCCGTGGGAGGTGCGCGTGCACCGCATCGATCCGGCATCCGACACCCCGGTGCGGGAAGGGGGCTGGGCGCTCGCCGACGACTCAGGGCCGCCGGTAGCCGAGCGCGGGCCGGGCTGGGCGCGGGTCCGCCGGGCGGCGGGCGGACCGACGAGCGCCGTCGTCGGCCTGTACGGCTGGGGCGAGGGTGCCGGGACGGTCGCGGCGGCCGAGCACACCAACGCCTACGGGCGGTACTCCGCGACCCCGGTCCTCGAAGGCACCGGCCCGCTCCTGGTCACCCTCGTGGCCCTCGGCGCCGACGTGCCCCTCACGGGCGCGGACGCCACCCCCACCACCGGCGGCGCCGTCGAGATCCGTTTCCCCGACGGCACCCGCGTCAGTGCCGGGCCAGCGTCACCGCCTGATCCAGGGCCTGCAGAAAGGAGTTGACCGTCGCCCGGTCCCGCACCGCGAGCCGCAGCCACTCCTCGCCGAGCCCCGGGAAGGTGTCCCCGCGCCGCACCGCGAACCCCAGGTCGCGCAGATGCCGTCGTACGTCAGCGGCCTTCGGCAGGCGTACGAGGACGAAGGGGCCCTCGGCCGGCTCGACCACCCGGAGGCCGTCCGGGGCGAACTCCCGCAGCCCGGCGACCAGATGGGCCCGGTCGGTGGCTACGCGGTGGGCCGCGTGGGCGGCCTCCGCCACGGCGCGGGGCTCCATGCACGCCAGGGCAGCCTCGAGGGCCGGTGTGGAGACCGGCCACAGGGGCTGGGCGCGCTCCAGCTCGGCGATCGTCTCCGGGGCGGCGAGGACGTAACCGATCCGGAGCCCGGCCAGGCCCCACGTCTTCGTCAGGCTGCGCAGGACGACGAGTCCGGGCACGTCCGTCCGCCCGGCCAGGGCCTCGCGCTCGCCCGGCACCGCGTCCAGGAACGCCTCGTCCACCACCAAGGTCCGCCCGGGACGGGCCAGTTCGGCGATCGTGGCGGCCGGATGCAGCACCGAGGTGGGGTTGGTCGGGTTGCCCACGACCACCAGGTCGGCGTCCTCGGGGACGGCCGCCGGATCGAGCCGGAATCCGTCCTCCTCCCGCAGCAGCACCCGGTCGACCGGGTGCCCGGCGTCCCGCAACGCCGCCTCCGGCTCGGTGAACTGCGGGTGCACCACCATGGCGTGACGAACCGTCAGAGCACGGGCGAGCAGCACGAACGCCTCGGCGGCGCCCGCGGTCAGCAGCACCCGCTCCACCGGCACCTCGTGCCGTGCGGCCACCGCCGCCCGTGCCGCCCGCCCGTCGGGATAGGCGGCGAGCCCGGCCAGCGACCCCGCGATCCGCTCCCGCAGCCACACCGGGGGAGTGTCCGCGCGGACGTTCACGGCGAGGTCGGTGAGCCGGGCCCCGTCGTCCCGTACCTCGGCGTCGCCGTGGTGCCGCAGGTCGTGGCCGCCGGCCCGGTCAGTGCGCATGGGTGTGGGCGCCGTGGTGGTGGCCGTGGTGGTGATGGTGGCCGTCGTCGTCCGGGTGGAAGTGCGGCTGTTGCGGCAGGCCCACCTTGTCCTCGAAGCCCGGCAGCGCGATGCGGTACACGCACGAGTCGCAGTTCATCCGCAGGTCACCCTTGACGGCCTCCTCGTACCGCTCCATCACCAGGTCGAGGAGCTCCGGCTCCGGACCGATGACGTCCGCGGAGCGCACCTCGACCTCCGGGTGCGCGGCCGCCCAGCCCTCGGTCTGCTGCCTCACCCGGTCCGGCAGGATCCCGGTGAACAGGAAGTAGGGCAGCACGACGATCCTGCGCGACCCCAGCGCCACACACCGGTCCAGGCCGCTCGGCACGTCCGGCGCCGCCAGCGACACGAACGCCGTCTCCACGCCCGCGTATCCGCGCCCCTCCCACAGCAGCCGGGCCGCCTTGTACACCTCGGCGTTGGCGTCGGGATCGGTGGAGCCCCGGCCGACGAGCAGCACGGTCACGTCCGCCCGGTCCAGCGGGGCACGTCCCCCGGTGGCGCCCAGCGCCTCGTCGAGACGCCGCTCCAGGACGTTCAGCAGCGCCGGGTGCGGGCCCAGCGGACGCCCGTAGGTGTACGAGATCCCGGGGTGCCGCTCCTTCTCACGGGACAGCGCGGCCGGGATGTCGCCCTTGGCGTGTCCCGCGGACACCAGCATCAGCGGCACGGCGGCGAACCGGCGGACACCGCGCTGTACCAGCTCGGCCACCGCGTCGGTGAGCGGCGGCGGGGACAGCTCGATGAAGCCGCCCGCGACGGGCAGGTCGGGGTGGCGGGCCCCCAGCTCCCGGACGAAGTCGCGGAACGCCTCGGCTCCGGCATCGTCCCGGGTGCCATGACCGGCGATGAGCAGGGCGGGCGGCGGGGTGGTCACGAGGTCTCCTCAGAGGGGTGAGTGGGGTGGTACAGCAGGGCGTTCAGCGCGGCGGAGGCCACCGCGGAACCGCCCTTCTCGGACACGTTGCTCACGGCGGGCAGCCCGCTCTCGCGCAACGCGGCCTTGGACTCGACCGCGCCGACGAAACCGACGGGCAGCCCGATGACGAGCGCCGGGGCCGCGTCCAGGGTCAGCAACTCCTCCAGCGCGGTGGGGGCGTTGCCGATCACCCAGATCGCCCCCGGGCCGACCTGCTCGTGGGCGAGCCGGATCGCGTGGGCCGAACGGGTCAGCCCCGGCCCCGACTTGGCGTCCCTCAGCCGGCAGACGGTCTCCCGCCGGGTGATCCCGGCCGCGACCATCTCCACGTCCGTGACGACGGGCGCCCCGGAGTGCAGCGCGGCGTGCGCCTTCTCCAGGTCGCCCTCGTCCATGACGAGATCGGTGGCGTACCCCAGATCGGCGGCGGAGTGGATGACCCGCTCCACCACCGCCCGGGTCAGCGGCGGGAAGTGCGAGGTGTCCAGGCGGGCGCGCAGCCGCCGGTAGGACTCCACCTCGATCGGGTGGACGACACGGTTCACTCGGCGCCCTCCTGCCAGCGGTATCCACGCGGCGTCACCATGCGCCCCGCGATGTCACGGGTCGCCGTGTTGCCCACGGTCACGACCGTCATCATGTCGACCGTCGCCGGGTCGAGCGCGGCCAGGGTCGTCAGCCGAGCGGACTCGTCCGGCCGTGACGCGTTGCGTACGACCCCGACCGGCGTCGCCGGCTCGCGGTGCTCGGCGAGGATCGCGAGCGCCTTGGGCAGCTGCCAGTCCCGGCCCCGGGAGCGCGGGTTGTAGAAGGTGACCACGATGTCCGCCTCGGCCGCCGCGCGGACCCGCCGCTCGATGACCTCCCACGGGGTGTGCAGGTCGGACAGGCTGATGGACACGTGGTCGTGGCCCAGCGGGGCACCGAGGATCGCGGCCGCCGCGAGCGCCGCGGTGACCCCGGGGACGCCGATCACGTCGATGTCGTCGGAGGCCTCGGCGAGCGCGGGGGAGGCCATGGCGTACACGCCGGCGTCCCCGCTGCCGATGAGCGCGACCGCCTGACCCTTGGCAGCCTCGGCCACGGCGGTCCTGGCCCGCTCCTCCTCGGCCCCGAGCCCCGACTCCAGGACCCGGGTCCCGGGCCGCAGCAGGTCACGGATCTGGTCGACGTACTGGTCGAGCCCGACCAGCACCGAAGCGCGCTGGAGCTCCGCCTTCGCGCGGGGCGTGAGCAGGTCCCGGGCGCCAGGACCCAGTCCGACGACCGCGAGCCGGCCGCGCACGGGACGCCGTACGACAGCGCAGGTCGCCATGGCGGGCTGCGCGGCCGACTTCCGCTTCGGGACGAGGAGTTCACCGCCGTGGACGAGCGCGGCGGCCTCGGCGACCGAAGGGGTGCCCACGGCGGCCAGGGGTGCGTCCGACGGGTTGGGCACCGCGATGGCCGCCAACTCCTCGGCGGAGTGGGTCACCAGGGGCACGCCCAGCCGCTCGGCCGCCGTCACGATCCCCGGCTCCTGGGCCTTGGCGTCCACGGTGGCGAGGTGGGCGATCGACTTCGACGACAGTCCGGCCTCGCGCAACGAGCCCTCGATCAGCTCCAGCACCTCCTCGACCGGCGCGCCCTTGGAAGCGCCGACGCCGACGACGAGCGTGGGCGGACGCAGGACGACCTCCCGCTCGGACAGCGGCTCGACCAGCCGGTCCGTGACCCGGATGCCGTACGCCCCCTGCCCGGCGACCGGCAGCGGAGGCAGCGGCCAGCGTGACTCGTTGTGCAGGGCGACGGGCTCCCCGTCCAGGAGCGCCCGCGACACGGCGGCCACCGCGCCCTCCACCGGCAGCCCGAGCGTGTCGAGCCCCGGCACCCCCACCGCGTCGGTCGCCGTCGTCACCACGGGCTCGGTGCCCAGCAACTCACCGACCTCCCGGGCGAGTTCATTGGCACCGCCGCCGTGCCCGCCGACCAGGGACACGGCGAACCGCCCGCCCTCGTCGACACACACCACACCCGGGTCGGACGCCTTGCCGCCGAGCAGCGGCGCGATCAGGCGGACCACCGCGCCCGTGGCCAGGAAACACACGAGCTGCTCGCACTCCGCGAACGCCCGCCGCACGGCGTCCCCCACGGGTCCGTCGTACACGCGCGTGCGGTCCGGCCATGCCGCGGCCAGCCGGTCGCGTGCCGCCGCCCCCGCCGCGGTGGCGGAAATAAGGCCGATCACTGAGCAACTCCCTCTCGGTACACGGGGTTTCTGACGCCCCACAGCAGGAAAACCGGATTGGTCGCCGCGAGCCGGGTCACGTCCCCGGGCAGCGGCGCGAGCCGGGACGACTGGAGCAGTACGCCGTCGCAGTCGAACCCGGCGCGGGTGAGCGCCGCGCGCACGGCCGGCACCCGGTCCAGCGCGGCCATGGCGACGACGACGCTCCGCCGGGCCCGCCGCGCGCACGCGCCGACGATGCCGGGCAGCTCCCGTCCCCCACCGCCGACGAACACGGCGTCCGGATCGTCGAGTTCGGCCAGCGCGTCCGGCGCGGACCCGTGCACGACCCGTACGTCGACCGCGTGGGCGGCCGCGTTGGCGCGGATCCGCTCGACCCCGTCGGCGGCCTTCTCGACGGCGACGACGGCGGCACCGAGCCGCGCGCACTCCACGGCCACGGAACCGGACCCCGCGCCGACGTCCCACACCAGCTCCCCGAGCCGGGGCCCGAGCCGGGCCAGCGCCAGCGCCCGCACCTCGAACTTGGTGATCATCGAGTCCCGGTGGGCGAACTCGGTCTCTTCGAGGGCCCATTGAGCGGGTGCGGTCGAGGGCCCGGCGACCGTGCGCACGGCTCCGAGCGCGCGGGACTCGTCGAGACACAGCACGACACTCACCGCCGTACCCCAGTCCCGCGCGGCGGCCTCGGTGGGAGTGACGCGCTCGACGCGTTCGTCGCCGGCGCCCAGGGCGGAGGCGACGACCAGAACGCGGGGGTGGGCCGTGAGCGCGGCTCCCAGCTCGGCGGGACCCGCCCCCGGCCCCGTCAGCACCGCCACCTTCGGTCGCGCACGGCACACGTTCACCGCCGTACGCAGATCACGCCCGTGCGCGCTGACCACCACCGCGTCCTCCCACGGCAACCCCACCCGCGCGAAGGCCGCGGCGACGGAGGAGACCCCGGGCCGCACGTCCAGCGCACCGGGCCCGAACCGCTCGGCCAGCACCCGCACGATTCCGAAGAACCCGGGGTCGCCCGAGGCCAGCACGACCACCCGCCGTTCCTTCTCCAGGTACTCCGCCATGGTGTCGAGGGCGGGAGCCAACGGCCCGAGCACGATCCGTTCCGCCGCCTCCGGCAGCCGTACGGCATCCAAATGCCGCCGCCCGCCCACGACCAGCTCGGCACCCGCCAGGCACTCCTGGGGCGGTGCCTCCGTCCCCGTGCCCACCACCGTGATCATGTGCCGGCACCCCGCGACGCGCGCAGGGCCCGCCGGGCCTCCGGGTCGGCCTTGCGGTACCCGTGGAAGTGACCGGGGTGGTAGAGGTGCGACCGCGTGCCCTCGGAGTCGAGCGCCGGGCCGACCAGGAACAGAGTGTGCTTCCACAGCTTGTGTTCCTTGACGGCCTCCTCCAGCGTCTCGATCGTGCAGCGCACGATCAGCTCCTCCGGCCAGGTCGCCTGGTAGGCGACCACGACCGGCGTGGACGTCGGATAGCCGCCCTCCAGCAGCTCCCGCACCAACTGCCCGCTGCGGGCGGCCGACAGGAAGATCGCCATGGTGGTGCCGTGCTTGGCGAACTCCCGCACCTCCTCGCCGGGCGGCATCGGCGTCTTTCCGCCGCCGAGCCGGGTCAGCACGACGGACTGCGCGACCTCGGGAATGGTCAGCTCGCGCTGTGCGAGAGCGGCGACCGCCGAGAAGGCGGAGACCCCGGGCACGACCTCGGTGGCGATACCGATTCGCGCACACCGGTCGAGCTGCTCCTGCGTACCACCCCACAGGGCCGGGTCGCCGGAGTGGATCCGGGCGACTTTCAAGCCCTCCTCGCGCGCCCGCTCGTACACCGCGACCACGTCCTCCAGCGACATGGTCGCCGAGTCGAGGATCTCCGCGTCCACGCGTGCGTGCTCGAGGACCTCCGCCTGCACCAGGCTCGCGGCCCAGATCACGACGTCGGCCTCGGCGATGGCGCGCGCGGCCCGGAACGTCAGCAGATCGGCGGCGCCGGGGCCGGCACCGACGAAGGTCACCTTGCCGGTGGGGGCATCGGCCATGGAAATCGGTCCTCTCGTCACAAAAGGTCTTGAAAAGGTCTTACGTCTGCGGTCGGCGCGGTGGCCGGATGTGCGCGAACGGGGGTTGATCGGATACGAAGGCCCTATGGCGGTCTTCGTCGCGCTCGGCGCGTTCCTGATGACGCTGGCCGGCGGCTGGACGGCACAGCGGGTGACCGACCGCCGTCATCTGGTCCTCGGCCTGGCCGGCGGACTGATGCTCGGCGTGGTCGGCCTGGATCTGCTGCCGGAGGCGCTGCACGCGGCCGGCGACGAGGTCTTCGGCGTCCCCGCGGCCCTGCTCCTGTTCGTGGCCGGCTTCCTCCTGGCCCATCTGGTGGAACGCCTGCTGGCCGCCCGCCAGGCCGCGCACGGCGGTGCGGAGAGGGACGGCCGGGCGCCCGAGGTGGGCCTGACGGCCGCGGCCGCGATGGTCGGCCACAGCGCCATGGACGGCGTGGCGATCGGCGCGGCCTTCCAGGTGGGCGGCGGCATGGGCACGGCGGTCGCGCTCGCCGTCGTGGCCCACGACTTCGCGGACGGCTTCAACACGTACACGATCACGAGCCTGTACGGGAACGACCGCCGCAGGGCGCTGACCATGCTCTTCGCGGACGCGCTGGCCCCGGTGGCGGGCGCCGCCTCGACGTCGTTCGTCACCATCCCGGAGGGCCTGCTCGGCGGCTATCTCGGCCTCTTCGGCGGCGCGCTCCTGTATCTCGCGGCGGCCGAGATCCTCCCCGAGGCCCACCATGAACACCCCGCCCGCTCGACCCTGCTGTGCACGGTCGCGGGCGTGGGATTCATCTGGCTGGTGGTGGGCCTGGCCGGCTGATCCGGCGGTTCTGAAGGCGCTTGCGGAGGGGGCTGCGGAGAAATCTGCGGAGGGTGTCACAACTTGCCACCCCGGGTGCCGTCCCGCCGCGCGGGCGCGATGAGGGTGGAGAGATACGGCAGGGGCGCCCCGTCGAGCTCGGCGGCGGGCCGAATGGACTCGGCGTCCAGCCCCAGCGCCGATCCCCATACGGCGTCCTCGATCCGCCCGGTCTCCCTGAGCACCTCGGCCACCTCGGCGGCCTGCCGCCCGAACTTGTAGGCGACGACGGTCCCGGGCCCGTTGAGGGCGTCCTTGAGCACGGCGGAACCGGCGGTCACGGGCACGAGCGTGAGCGGCTCGGTGCCCTCGGTCAGTACGGCCCCCGACCGCGCCGCGAGATCCTGCATGGCGGTGATCCCGGGCACGGTCTCGACGACGACGCCGGGCAGGAGCTCGCCGATGGTGTGGGCGAGATAGGTGAAGGTGGAGTAGACGTTGGGGTCGCCGATGGTCGCGAAGGCGACGGAGCCGTTGGCGCGCAACAACTGCGCGACCCTCTCACCGGCGGCGTCCCAGGCGGCCTCGCGGCGGCCGTGATCCGTGCGCTCGTTGAGGGCGAAGACGATGCGTACGACCTTCTCCTGCGGCACGTAGTGCAGCACGGTCGCCTCGGCCCGCCCCCGCTCACCCGTGTCCATGACCGGCACGACGACCACGTCGGCGGCGCGCAGGGCGTTGACGCCCTTGACGGTCACCAGCTCGGGATCCCCGGGTCCGACCCCGACCCCGATCAACCTGCTGCTGCTCATGACGTCCGGCACCTCTCCACGAACCGACGGGCGACACCGGGCTGCGAGGCCCAGTGCGTGTGCAGATAACTCGCGTGCACACCACGCTGTACAAATCCTTCGAGCCGCCGCCGGGGCACCCGCACACCCCACGCGGCCGCGTCCCCGGCCCCCGGCTCCACCACGGTCCGGTGGAACTCGTGCCCCCGCATCCGCGTCCCGGCGACGGCGAGCGAACTGTCGCTCACGGCGACGGCGTCGCGATACCCGAGGGTGAGCCTCTCCTCCATCCGCGCCGAGGCGTCGAGCACCCCGCACATCGGCTGCCCGTCGAGCTCACGGCACAGATACAGCAGCCCGGCACACTCGGCGGCGACGGGAGCGCCGGTCTCCGCGAGGGCCGCGACGGCTTTCCGCAACGGTTCGTTGGCGGACAGCTCGGCGGCGTAGACCTCAGGGAAACCGCCCCCGATGACCAGGCCGACGGTCCCGTCGGGCAGTTGCTCGTCCCGCAGCGGGTCGAAGGTGACGACCTCGGCTCCTGCGGCGGCGAGCAGTTCGGAGTGCTCGGCGTAGGAGAAGGTGAACGCGGGTCCGCCGGCGACCGCGATGACGGGAGTGCCTGGCTGCGGGCGTGAATTCAGCCCCTCCGGCGTTTGAGGAGCGGGGGTCCAGGGGGCGGAGCCCCCTGGGAGCGGGGTCGAAGCGGCGGCAGCCCCTGGGGATGGGAAGGGTAGGGGCGGCGGGGGCGAGGAAGCCACCACCTCAGCCGCATCCCACGCCGGACACGACAACGCCCCCGCACCCCGCGCCAGCGAAACCAGCCCATCGAGATCACACCCGGCACTGACCTGTTCCGCCATCGCGGCAACGGCGTCCACCGCCTCCCCCCGCCGCTCCGCAACCGGCACCAACCCCAGATGCCGGGAAGGCGTATCCACCTGAGCCGCCCGCCGCAGCACCCCGAACACCGGCACCCCGGCCGACTCCAGCGCCTCCCGCAGCAACGCCTCATGACGATCGGACGCGACCTTGTTGAGGATCACGCCCCCCACCCGCACCTCGGGATCCCACGACGCGAACCCGTGCACCAGCGCGGCGACGGACCGGGACTGCGACGAGGCGTCGACGACCAGCACCACCGGCGCCCGCAACAGTTTCGCCACATGCGCCGTGGACGCCAGCTCCCCTTCCCCCGCGGCCCCGTCGAACATCCCCATCACCCCCTCCACGACGGCGATGTCACACCCGCGCGCCCCGTGCAGGAACAGCGGAGCCACCAGCTCGGGACCGCACAGGTACGCGTCGAGATTCCGCCCCACCCGCCCGCTCGCGAGCGCGTGATACCCGGGATCGATGTAGTCCGGCCCCACCTTGTGCGGAGACACGGCGAGCCCCCGCGCGGCGAACGCGGCCATCAACCCCGTGGCAACGGTGGTCTTCCCGCTGCCGGACGACGGCGCGGCGATGACCAGCCGAGGGACGGAAGACGTCACCACTCGATGCCCCTCTGCCCCTTCTGCCCGGCGTCCATGGGGTGCTTCACCTTGGACATGTCGGTCACGAGATCGGCGAAGTCGACGAGCTTGTCGGGCGCGTTGCGCCCCGTGATGACCACGTGCTGGGTCCCGGGCCGATTCCCGAGCACGTCGAGAACCTCGTCCGTGTCCACCCACCCCCAGTGCATCGGGTAGGCGAACTCGTCGAGCACATACAGCTTGTACGTCTCGGCGGCGAGGTCCCGCTTGACCTGCTCCCAGCCCTCCCGGGCCTTCTCCTCGTTGTCCATCTGGGCATCGCGCTGCACCCAGGACCAGCCCTCGCCCATCTTGTGCCAGTCGACGGTCCCGCCCTCGCCGGACGCCCCCAGCACCCGCAGCGCGTTCTCCTCGCCGACCTTCCACTTCGCCGACTTGACGAACTGGAACACCCCGATGGGCCACCCCTGGTTCCAGGCCCGCAGGGCGAGCCCGAAGGCGGCGGTCGACTTGCCCTTGCCCACCCCGGTGTGCACGACCACCAACGGCCGATTACGACGCTGACGAGTCGTCAGCCCGTCGTCCGGCACCACACTCGGCTGTCCCTGCGGCATTACGCGGCCCTCCTCTGTACGTCCTTCACCAGTCCGGCGATCGAGTCGGCCCGCAACTCGTCCAACGTCACCGCGGTACCGCCCAGTTCGCCGGCGAGCTGCCCGGCCAGCCCCAGCCGTACGGGCCCGGACTCGCAGTCCACGACGACCGAGGCCACGCCCTCCGCGGCGAACAGCCGAGCCGCCCGCCCCGCCAGGGCGACCGGCTCGGGCCCTCCGGTGGCCCGCCCGTCCGTCACCACCACGACCAGCGCCCGCCGCGCGGGATCCCGCAGCCGCTCCACCCGCAGCACCTCATGGGCCCGCAGCAACCCCGCCGCGAGCGGAGTACGCCCACCGGTCGGCAGCGTCTCCAGCCGGGCCGCCGCCGCGTCCACTGACGACGTCGGCGGCAACGCGACCTCCGCCGCCGAACCCCGGAACGTCACCAGGCCCACCTTGTCCCGCCGCTGATACGCGTCGAGGAGGAGCGACAGCACGGCCCCCTTCACCGCGCTCATCCGCTGCCGGGCCGCCATCGACCCGGAGGCGTCGACGACGAACAGCACGAGATTGCCCTCGCGCCCCTCGCGCGTCGCCTGCCGCAGATCGTCCCGCCGGACCACGAGCCCGCGCCCCGACCGCCCCCGCGCCCGCTGATGCGGGGCGGCCGCCTGCACGGTGGCCGCCAGGTGCAGCTTGGTCAAAGCCCCTTGGGGCCGCCGCGCACCGGTCGTCCGCCCGTGCTCGGTCCGCGCCCGCGACCGCCGCCCGGCAGCGCCGTCGCCGAGCCCGGGCACGCTGAGCATCTTGGTGCGGAACGGCTCGGCAGCCCGTGCGGCGGCCTGCTCCCCGGAACCGGCCCCGGATGCTTGCGGCTCACCGCCGTCCCCGGCCTCCGGCTGCGCACCGGAATCCCCGTCGGCCTCGGGCCCGTCGGAGGAGGGCGGCTGCCCACCACCCCCACCGGGCCCGTCCGGGTCCGGCTCGTCATCGTCCCCGGAGTCCCCGGAGTCCCCCGAGTCCCCGGACCCGCTGAACTCCTCCAGCGTCTCGTCGAGCTTGTCCTCGTCGAGTCCCGGCGCGTCAAAGGGGTTACGGCGCCTGCGGTGCGGCAGCGCGAGCAGCGCGGCCTGCCGTACGTCCTCGGCGAGCACCTCGGTCCGCCCGGCCCACGCCGCGAGTGCGGTCGCCGTGCGCGCCATCACGATGTCGGCCCGCATGCCGTCCACCTCGAACGCGGCACAGGTCGCCGCGATCTGCCGGAGCGCCCCGTCGCCCAGCCGCACCGACGGCAACAACTCCTGCGCGGCGACGATGCGTTGCCGTACGGAGGCCTCCTCGTCCGCCCAACGGGCCGCGAACCCGGCCGGGTCGTCGTCGTAGGCGAGGCGCCGCCGCACGACCTCCACCCGCTGGTCCGGCTCCCGTGAGGCCGCGACCTCGACGGTCAGCCCGAACCGGTCGAGCAACTGCGGCCGCAGCTCGCCCTCTTCGGGGTTCATGGTGCCGACCAGCAGGAACTTCGAGGCGTGCCGCACGGAGACGCCCTCGCGCTCCACGTACGACGCCCCCATCGCGGCGGCGTCGAGGAGCAGGTCGACCAGGTGGTCGTGGAGGAGGTTGACCTCGTCGACGTAGAGGATCCCGCGGTGCGCGTCGGCGAGCAGGCCCGGCTCGAAGGCCTTCACACCCTCCGCGAGCGCCCGCTCGATGTCCAGGGCGCCGACGAGCCGGTCCTCGGAGGCGCCGACGGGGAGTTCGACCATGCGGGAGGGGCGCGTGCCGCCGTTGCCGGGCTCGTGCGGGCCGTCCGGGCAGGACGGGTCCGGCGCGGCGGGGTCACAGGAGAAACGGCAGCCGGGGACGACCGCGACCTCGGGCAGCAGAGCCGAGAGCGCGCGCACCGCCGTCGACTTGGCGGTGCCCTTCTCGCCGCGCACCAGCACTCCGCCGACCGCCGGTGAGACGGCGTTCAGCAGCAGCGCGAGCCGCAGGTCCTCCTGGCCGACGACGGCCGTGAACGGAAACGGGGTACTCACTTCTCGTCACCCTCCAAGTCGCCCTCGAGCTCCAGGTACGTGGCCCGCAGCCGCTCCAGCGTGTCCGCGTCCGGCTCGGCCCACAGGCCACGGTCGGCGGCCTCCAGGAGCCGTTCCGTGATGCCCCGCAGCGCCCAGGGGTTGGACTTCTTCATGAAGTCCCGGTTCTCCGCGTCGAAGACGTACTCCGCGCTGAGCTTCTCGTACATCCAGTCGTCGACCACGCCCGCCGTGGCGTCGTAGCCGAAGAGGTAGTCGACGGTCGCCGCCATCTCGAAGGCGCCCTTGTAGCCGTGCCGCCGCATCGCCGCCATCCAGCGCGGGTTGACCACCCGGGCCCGGAAGACCCGGTGGGTCTCCTCGCCCAGCGTCCGCGTCTTCACCTGGTCGGGCGTGGCCGAATCGCCCACGTACGCCTCGGGGTTGGCGCCCGTGAGGTGGCGCACCATCGCGACCATGCCGCCGTGGTACTGGAAGTAGTCGTCCGCGTCGACCAGGTCGTGCTCGCGGGTGTCGACGTTCTTCGCGGCGACGTTGATCCGCTTGAACGCCGTCTCCATGTCCCCGCGTGCCGCCCGCCCGTCGAGTCCGCGCCCGTAGGCGTAGCCGCCCCACACCGCGTACACCTCGGCGAGGTCGGCGTCCGAGCGCCAGTTGCGGGCGTCGATCAGCGGCAGAAGCCCGGCACCGTACGCCCCCGGCTTGGACCCGAAGATCCGGGCGGTCGCGCGCCGCCGGTCACCGTGCTCGACGGTGTCCTCGTCGGCGTGCGCCTTCACGAAGTTCCGGTCGGCGGGCTCGTCCAGTTCCGCCACCGTGCGGACGGCGTCGTCGATCAGCCCGACGACGTGCGGGAACGCGTCCCGGAAGAACCCGGAGATCCGGACGGTCACGTCGATGCGGGGCCGCCCGAGCTCCGCCAGGCCGATCACCTCGAAGCCGGTGACCCGCCGCGAGGCGTCGTCCCACACGGGACGGCAGCCGAGGAGCGACAGGATCTCGGCGATGTCGTCGCCCTGCGTGCGCATGGCCGACGTGCCCCAGACGGTCAGCCCCACCGACTTGGGGTACTCACCGGTGTCGGCCAGGTACCGCTGCACCAGGGAGTCGGCGAGCGCCTGTCCGACCTCCCAACTCAGCCTGGACGGGATGGCCTTGGGGTCGACGGAGTAGAAGTTCCGGCCGGTCGGCAGGACGTTGACGAGACCACGGGTCGGGGAGCCGGAAGGCCCCGCCGGGACGTAACCGCCGTCCAGGGCCTTGAGGATGTGCCCGATCTCGTCGGTCGTACGGGCCAGCCGGGGCACGACCTCCGTGCAGGCGAACTCCAACACCGCGACGGCCTCCGGGAGTTCGGTGCCGAGGACGTCACGGACCAGACCGGGTACGGCCGCCGCGTCCCAGGACACGGCCTCCATGCCCTCCGCGACCCGCCGGCACAGCTGCTCCAGCAGGTCGATCGCGTCGGCGGCCGTCCGCGCGGGACCCTCGACGAGGTCGGACAGCTCCACCGGAACCTTCAGCGGCGCCCCCGGCTCGGCGAGCAACTCCTTCTCCACCAGCCCGAAATGAGCCGCGAAGGAGGCGCGCAGCCCCGGCAGGGCGTTCGCCTGGCCGCCCCACACCTGCGAGGCGCGCAGCACGGCCAGCACGAGGTTGACGCGGGCCTCGTCGACCGGGCCGCCCCCGAGGATGTGCAGCCCGTCGCGGATCTGCACGTCCTTGATCTCGCACAGATAGCCGTCGATATGCATGACGAACTCGTCGAACGCCGTGTCGTCCGGCTGCTCGTCGACATGCAGGTCGTGGTGGAGCTCGGCCGCCTTGACCAGCGTCCAGATCTGGGCGCGCACGGCCGGGGCCTTGGTCGGATCGAGGTCGGAGACGAGCGCGTACTCGTCGAGCAGCTGCTCCAGCTTGGCGAGGTCCCCGTAGGTGTCGGCCCGCGCCATCGGCGGCACCAGGTGGTCGACGACGGTGGCGTGGCCGCGCCGCTTGGCCTGGGTGCCCTCGCCGGGGTCGTTGACGATGAAGGGGTAGATCAGCGGCAGTTCACCGAGCACCGCGTCCGGAGCACAGCCCCCGCTCAGGCCGAGGCCCTTGCCCGGCAGCCACTCCATCGTGCCGTGCTTGCCCATGTGGACGACCGCGTCGGCGCCGAAAGAGTGGTCCAGCCACCGGTACGCGGCCATGTAGTGGTGCGACGGCGGCATGTCCGGGTCGTGGTAGATCGCGATCGGGTTCTCCCCGAAACCGCGCGGCGGCTGGATCATCACGACGACGTTCCCGAACTGGAGGGAGGCCAGCACGATGTCGTCCCCGTCGACGTAGAGGGAGCCCGGCGGCTCGCCCCACGCGTCCAGCATGGCCTGGCGGAGCACCGGGTCCAGCTTGTCGAACCAGGCCCGGTAGTCGGCGAGCGGCACCCGCGCGGGCGCGGAGGCCAACTGGTCCTCGGTGAGCCACTCGACATCGTGACCGCCGGCCTCGATGAGCCGGTGGATGAGCTCGTCGCCGTTGTCGGGATACCCCTCGACGACGTACCCGGCATCCCGCAGCGCGTCCAGCACCCGTACCGCAGAGGCGGGCGTGTCCAGGCCCACAGCGTTGCCGACCCGGGAGTGCTTGGTCGGATACGCGGTGAAGACCAGCGCGAGCTTCTTCTCGGCGTTCGGCTTGTGCCTCAACTCCGCGTGCCGTACGGCGATCCCGGCGACCCGTGCGGCCCGCTCCGGGTCGGCCACGTACACCGGGACGTCATCGGGGCCCTGCTCCTTGAAGGAGAACGGCACGGTGATCAGCCGTCCGTCGAACTCCGGGATCGCCACCTGCATGGCCGCGTCCATGGGGGACAGGGCCGCGTCGGACTCGTCCCAGACCGCCCTGGACGTTGTCAGGCAGAGCCCTTGCAGCACGGGCACGTCGAGGTCGGCCAGCGCCCCGATGTCCCAGGCCTCCTCGTCACCGCCGGCCGAGGCCTGCGAGGCGTGGGTGCCGCCGGCGGCGAGGACGGTGGCGACGAGTGCGTCGGCCCGGGCGAGGATCTCGTAGAGCGCGGGGTCCGCCCCGCGCAGTGAACCGCAGTACACGGGCAGGGCGTTGGCGCCCTTAGCCTCGATCGCCTCGCACAGGGTGTCCACGAAGCCGGTGTTGCCGCTCAGCTCGTGGGCCCGGTAGAAGAGCACGCCGACGGTGGGGCGGCCTTCCACGAAAGGACGGTCGCCGTGGACGCCGTACTCCGGCATCTTCTGCGGCTCGACGAATCCCTCGCCGGTCAGCAGCACGGTGTCGGACAGGAACCGGGCGAGTTCCTCCAGGTTGGCGGGCCCGCCCTCGACGAGGTACTTGAGCGCCTCCGCGACCACACCAGCGGGCACGGACGACTCGGCCATCAACTCGGCGTCGGGAACGGCCTCTCCGCCCAGCAGCACGGTGGGGATGCCCGAAGCCTTGAGCGCGGCGAGTCCGTCCTCCCAGGCCCGCTTGCCGCCGAGCAGCCGTACGACGGCGATGTCCGCGCCCTCGATCAGCGCCGGCAGCTCCTGCGCGACATCGACCCGGGTCGGGTTCCCGATCCGGTACGAGGCGCCGGAAGCGGCCCGGGCCGCCAACAGGTCCGTGTCGGCGGTGGACAACAACAACACTGTGCTCATGCGGGCGCTCCCGGTGGAATGAAAGGCAGTCCTTGCGGCGCGCCGGACTCGATGAGCCGCCACAGCGCGTCCGTGTCCGCGTGCTGTTCGATCAGGTCGCCGAGCCGGTCCAGCTGCTCCTCGCGCAGCGCGGCGAACGACGTGTCGGGGGCCGGCACGAACCGGCGGCCCGCGGCGGCCGCCACCTCCCGCAGGAAGGCCCGCCGGAAGCCGTCCGACTCCAGCGAGCCGTGCCAGTGCGTGCCCCAGGTCTGGTCCACGCGGCAGCCGTCGAGGAAGGGGACGCCTCCGCCGACGTCGGCGACCCCGTGGTGGATCTCGTACCCCTCGACCGGCTCCCCGAGGGCTTCCCCCACCGGCCGGGTGAGGGTCTTCTCCCGCGCGAACCGCACCCGCACGGGCAGCACACCTAGACCGTCGACCGCGCCGGCGCGCGATTCGACCTCGTCCTCGATGTGCTCGCCGAGGATCTGGAACCCGCCGCAGATGCCGAGGACGGGCCGCTGTTCGGCGACCCTGCGCCCGATGGCCGCCGCGAGGCCCCGCTCCCGCAGCCACTGAAGTGCCTTGACGGTCCCACGGGTTCCCGGAATCACGACGAGGTCGGCGTCGGCCAGTTCCTCGGGCCGGTCCACGAACCGCACCACGACACCGGGTTCGGCGGCCAGGGCGTCGACGTCCGTGAAGTTGGACATCAGCGGGATCGCGCACACGGCGACCCGCAGCACGTCCTCCCCGAGGGGAGCAGCCGTGTTCGACTCCCGGACCGTCCCCCGCAGGGACACCCGCAGCCCGTCCTCCTCGTCGATCCCGAGGCCGTGCCGGAAGGGCAGCACGCCGTAGGTGTGCCGCCCGGTGAGTCCGTGGAGCATGTCGAGCCCGGGTTCCAGGAGGCTGACATCCCCCCGGAACTTGTTCACGAGGAACCCGGCGACGAGCTTCTGGTCCTCTTCCGAGAGCAGCGCGACGGTCCCGAAGAAGGAGGCGAAGACGCCCCCGCGGTCGATGTCGCCCACGACCAGCACGGGCAGCCCGGCGTTGCGGGCGATCCCCATGTTGACGATGTCGGTCCGCCGCAGGTTGATCTCGGCCGGGCTCCCGGCCCCCTCACAGATCACCGCGTCATACGTGCCCCGCAACTCGGCGAGACAGTCGAGCACGGTCCCGAGGAGCCGCTGCTGCCGCCCGCCGTGATAGCCCCGGGCGCTCAGTTCACCGACCGGCTTCCCGAGCAGCACGACCTGACTGCTCTGCTCGCCACCGGGCTTGAGCAGCACGGGATTCATCAGCGCGGTCGGCTCGATGCGGCAGGCCTGCGCCTGCATGGCCTGGGCCCGCCCGATCTCCGCGCCCTCCCGCGTCACGAACGAGTTGAGGGACATGTTCTGCGCCTTGAACGGCGCGACCTTGACCCCCTGTCGCACCAGCCACCGGCAGATCCCCGCGGTGACGACACTCTTGCCGGCGTCGGAGGTGGTACCGGCGACGAGAAGCCCTCCGCCACTCATGCGCTGCGCCCCTTCACGAAGGCCCGCGCGGCGACACCGACGCCGAGCGCGAGCAGCCCGACGCGCCGCGACAGCCGTGCGGCGCGCTCGATGTCGTACACGGCGACGGCGCGCCCCTTCTGATGGAGCAGCGGCCGGTGTTCGACCCGCCCCGCGTACGAGAGGATCCCCCCGAGCCGGACACCCAGCGCCCCCGCGAACGAGGCTTCGACGGGCCCGGCGTTGGGGCTCGGATGCCTGTGCGCATCCTCCCGCCAGGCCCGCACGGCACCCCGGGGATCGTCTCCGGCCACGGCGGCGAGTACGGCGGTGAGACGCGCCCCCGGCCACCCGGCGAGGTCGTCGAGCCGGGCGGAAGCCCACCCGAAACGCCGGTACCGGGGCGACTTGTGCCCCACCATGGCGTCCAGCGTGTTCACGGCCCGGAACGCGAGCAGCCCCGGCACCCCGCCGACGGCACCCCACACCAGCGCCCCCACGACGGCGTCGGAGGTGTTCTCGGCCACGGACTCCACGACCGCCCGGGCGATCCCGTCGGCGTCGAGGGCCTGCGGATCCCGCCCGCACAGATGGGGCAGCCGCTCCCGGGCCGCCTCGACGTCCCCCGCCTCCAGCGCCCGCCCGACGACCCGGGCCTCCCGTACGAGGGACGTCCCGCCCACGACAGCCCAGGTGGCGGCCCCGGTGAGCACGACGGAGGCGGTGCGGGACGGTCGTACGGCCCGCTCCGCGACGGCGCCGAGCGCCACCGCACCGCCCACGCACACGGCGGTGTGCAGCGCGCCCCACCCCCGGTGGTCCCGCCACAGCACCCGTTCCACGGCCCCGGCGGCCCGCCCGAACGCGGCGACCGGATGCCCGCGACGGGGGTCACCGAGCAGAAGGTCACCGATCAGACCGGCGGCGGCGCCGTACGCGAAAACGCGATCGGCACGCATCGGGTCAGCCGATCGCAGGGTCGTTCACGTACCGGGTACCGCTGGTGGATCGGCAGGCGAGCATCGCGTCATGTCCTCACTCAGGGTGTCCACGCCCTGGTTCGACGAGTCCGGCGGCGAGAGTTCCTGGCTCCCGGGGTTGTCTACCCCGGTGACAGTGGCGGGACCGCGCCGGATTCGCACCGGCTTCCTCTTCTGCCGCCGTAAATGGCTCCGGCAGTCCACCACGGGCCTTCGAGACCCGTCAACTTGTTGTTGACCTGCGGCGGGAGAGTGTGCAGAACCCCACATCGCCGGTCATGAAAGACGGCCGGGCGGGCACGGAACTGGAAGTTCCGTGCCCGCCCGGCCGTCGAGTGGCGGGGGGCCGTCAGGCCACGATCAGGCCACGATCAGAGAGATCCCGTACGCCACCGCCGCCGCGCACGCCGCGAAGCAGGCGTAGGCGCCGGTGACCGCGAGCGTGGCCGAGCCGCCCTGGGCCGTGGCCCGCTCCTGGCGGGACAGGCCCATGATGCCGAGGGTGAACAGGGCCACCAGGCCCACGGTGACGACGAGGCTGACGCCGAAGACGGAGCCGAGTGCTTCCCAGTCGATCTTCATGGTGAGGCTTCCTTAGGAGGGGGGCTCAGACGGCGGCCGGCGGGGCCGGTTCCGTCGCGGCGGCCGGGGCGGGGGCCGGAGCCGGGATCGTGGCGGTGAGGCCCTCGGTCACGGTGCCGGTGGGCGGCGGGGTCACGACGGCGATCGCCGTGGTCACCACGCCGGCCGGCTCGTCGGTGTGGTTGACGTTGGACGCGTCCACGACCTCGCGCCGCGAGATCTTCCAGATCGCCGCGCTGGAGGCGACGAGGAAGACCGCCACGAGCGCCGTACCCCAGTCGCCGAGGTTCGTGACCGACTCGGCCAGGGCGCCCACCAGGGCCGCCGCCGGGAGCGTCAGGCCCCAGGCCACGAACATCCGCGTGGCCGTCGACCAGCGGACGACCCCGCCCTTGCGGCCGAGGCCCGCGCCCATCACCGAACCGGAGACGGAGTGCGTGGTGGAGAGGGAGAACCCGAGGTGGGACGAGGCCAGGATGACGGTGGCCGCGCTGGTCTGTGCGGCGAAGCCCTGCTGCGGCTGAAGGTCGGTCAGGCCCTTGCCCATGGTGCGGATGATGCGCCAGCCGCCGAGGTAGGTGCCGAGCGCGATGGCGAGACCCGCGGAGAGGATGACCCAGGTGGGCGGGTCGGAGTCGGGGGCGACGACGCCGCCGGCGACGAGGGCGAGGGTGATGATGCCCATCGTCTTCTGCGCGTCGTTGGTGCCGTGGGCCAGCGAGACCAGGCCGGCCGAGGCGATCTGTCCGGTGCGGTAGCCCTTCGCGGCGGCCTTGCCGTCGGCCTTCTTGCCCAGCGTGTAGGAGAGCCGGGTGGCCAGCATGGCGGCGACGCCCGCGACGATCGGGGCGGCGACGGCGGGGATGAGGACCTTGGTGACGAGCGCGTCGCCGTGCACCGCGCCCATGCCCGCCGAGGCGATGGTGGCGCCGATCAGACCGCCCATCAGGGCGTGGGAGGAACTGGAGGGCAGACCCACCAGCCAGGTCAGCAGGTTCCAGAGGATCGCGCCGACCAGGGCGGCGAAGATGACCTCGGGACGGATGCCGGTCTCGTCGACGAGACCCTTGGAGATCGTGTTGGCGACCTCCACCGAGAGAAAGGCGCCCACAAGGTTCAGCACGGCGGACATGGCCACCGCGACCTTGGGCTTGAGCGCACCGGTCGAGATGGTGGTGGCCATCGCGTTGGCGGTGTCGTGAAAACCGTTCGTGAAATCGAACGCGAGTGCGGTGACGACCACAATCGCGAGGATCAGCGAGAAGTTTTCCATTTACCCAGGCAATCGTTCGAGGTCATTGGCAGATTGAACGTAGGTAACCTGGATGAACGGAAGGTGAACTGGGGCGGGCCGCACGGTGACCGGAATCTTCTGCTGTCCCCGCGTCGAACCCCGCGGCCCCCGCACGACCCGTACGCCCCACGGCTACGCCCCGGCGGCGAACCTGTTGAGCTGTCGAGCCGACCCGTTGAAGAGATTTTGGTCACCCGGCAGACTGGCCACCCACAGCGCGTGATTGCGGCGAAGGCGCCGCTGTGTAGATCACCGGCCGGCGCCCGGTCAGCCGCTTCGCCTCGCACACGGGTTGTATGCAATGTCCAGCGCCGGCGGCAGGGGCCAGCCGTCCGCGGACCAGGCACCGCCGTTGCGCACGAAGTACGCGGCCTGCGCAGGATGCCGGTAGACGAACCTGGCGCCCTTGACCAAGGCCTGCTGCCAGACCGGCCGGGGCCCGACCGGGCGAACGCCATGCCTCCCGCGCTGAGCATGACCACGGACAGGGCCACGGCGCGGGTTCGGTGCCGGGCAGCCTTGCGATCACGGGACAAAGAGGGGCGCACGCCCGGAAACGCGCCCTCCGGCGCCCCGCCTGGCAGGATCACGGCATGGCTGAGGAACGGCAGAAATCATCGGGCGAGGCGGACGCGTGGGGCGAGTTGGTCGACACGGCCCGCCGGACGGTCACCGACGGACTGGTCGTCGGCACCTCCGGCAACGTCTCGGTACGCGTAGGGGACACGGTCCTGGTCACCCCGTCCGGCGTCCCCTACGACCGCCTCACCCCGGACGACGTGACCGGCGTCGACCTGGAGGGCCGTCAGGTCCTGGGCACCCTGGTCCCCACGAGTGAACTCCCCATGCACCTGGCGGTCTACCGCAGTACCGACGCCCGCGCGATCGTGCACACCCACGCGGTGCACGCCACGGCCGTCTCCACGCTCGTGTCCGAACTCCCCCCGATCCACTACATGACCGGCGCCCTCGGCGGTCCCGTCCGGGTCGCCCCCTACGCCACCTACGGCACCGACGAGTTGGCCGAGAACATGCTCCACGCCCTCGCCGACCGCTCCGCCTGCCTCCTCCAGAACCACGGCACGATCACCTACGGCTCCACCCTCACCCAGGCCTACGACCGCACGGCCCAGCTGGAATGGATGTGCCACCTGTGGCTGACGGCCCGGTCGGTACCGGGCCTGACCCCGAACATCCTGACGGAGCGACAGGTCGAGGAGGCGGGGGAGCGGTTGCGGGGGTATGGGCAGCGGGGTTAGGGGGCGGGTGCGCCTACGGGGGGCGGGTGAGGTTGTCGGGCGGGTGCGGGCCGGTGGGGGCTGGTCGCGCAGTTCCCCGCGCCCCCAGGGGGTTGCAGTCACCTGTGCCAGGACGCCCACCCGGGCCGCCGCAGGCGTTCAGGGGCGCGGGGAACTGCGCAGAACGCCAGCCCCCACCGAACCCACACCCGCACAGGCACCCGCCCACTGGCCCCACCCCGCCTCCCCCGCGACACTGAAGACGTGCGCACTGTCAAAGCGACGGCCGCTGCCGTCACCGCAGCCCTGGCGGCCGGCGCAGCCGGAATCGTCGTCGGGAGGATCGCCAGCGACGCCGGACTGAAGGCGCCCGCGGGCCGCCCGCTGCCCGGCGAACCCCGGCTCACCGTCCACTCCACCGCAGCCGGCCGCATCGCCCTCACCCGCGACCTCGCCGCCCTCCGCCCCGGCACCTACGGCCTCGCCGGCGACGCCTCCCACGCCGTCGTGGGCCCCGTCCTCGCCACGGAACCGCACTCCGCCGACACCGTCGTCCGCCGCCTGGAACGCGTCACCCACGGCACCCTGAAACCCGGCGACAAGGTCTGGCTCACCCCGACCACGCACGTCGGTGACCCGAAGTCCGCCCTCGGCCTCGACCACACCGACATCGACATCCCCGGCGAACTCGGCTCCCTGCCCGCCTGGTTCGTGCCCGGCGCGAGGGACACCTGGGTCATCGCGGTGCACGGCCTCGGTGCGACCCGCGAACACGCCCTGAACATCATGGAGTTCCTGCACCGCCACCGCTTCCCGGTCCTCACCCCCGCCCACCGCGGCGACACCGGCGCGCCCCGCCCGCCGGACGGCCTGAACCACTTCGGCGAGACCGAGTGGCGCGACCTGGACGCGGCGATGCGCTACGCCGTCGACAACGGCGCCCGCCAACTCGTGCTGCACGGTTGGTCCACCGGCGCCACCATGGCCCTGCGCGCCGCCGCCCGCTCGGGCCTGCGCAACCACGTCAAGGGGCTCGTCCTGGACTCCCCGGTCCTCAGCTGGGAGCGGACCCTGCGCGCCCTCGCCACGGCCCGCCACACCCCCGGCGTCCTCCTGCCGCTCGCGGTGCGCGCGGCACAGGGCCGCACCGGCCTGTACGCGAACCAGGAGAACAGGACCGAGCACCGGACCGAAGACGTCGGCCCCGACCGGCCCCCACCGCCCACCCTGATCTTCCACGGCCCGGACGACCCGCTCGCCCCCTGGGACCTCTCCCGCCGTCTCGCCGCCACCCACCCCGACCGGATCACCCTCCACACGGTCCGCCAGGCCCCCCACGCGGCGATGTGGAACGCCGACCCGAGCGCCTACGAAGAGACACTGCGCCGTTTCCTCACCCCCCTGATGTGACCTCCGGGCGCCCCCGCCCCACAGGTTCCGTTTAAGCCCGTACCACTGGCCTGATCTCGGTGTATGCCCCTCCGCGTGGCCCCGGCGCCGGCCCTCCCCGGCGCCCGCGGTGACATTCCGTTTGGGTTTTCGGACCGTCAACCGGAAGACTGCACCCGTGACGTCCCGTATCCCGCGCGACTCCAGGCTCCGACTCGTCCGCCCGCGACCCCTGGCCGCCGCCCCCACAGCAGTGAACCAACGGCGCCCACGCCGCCCCGCGCCGCGCCCCCCGGAGGGCACACCGGCCCCGGCGGTACTGGCCAGAATGGCGCGCTCCGGTCTTGCCGACGCGGCCCGCGTGGCGCTCTGGGCCGACGGCGCCCTGGGCCCCGGCAGGGACGGTGCGGGCTCCGACGGCAACGGCACCCTCTCCGACGAATCCGCCGCTCTCGCGGCCGCCGACCTGGGTCTGACCGTGGCTCAGGTCCGCGCCGACTGGGACACCGCCCGCCTCGCCGGCCTCGTCGAGGTGCACGGGGACAGCGCCCGCCCGGGCTGGCGGCTGCGCGCCTGGGACCGCGACGACAGTGCCGTACTGCGCGGCTGGGTCGCCCTCTTCGACGCCTGGTCGCTCGCCTTCCCGGAGCCCGGCGACCGCGAGCCCGCCGCCGTCGCCGAGGTCGTCTCGGCCATGCCCCAGGTGCTCTCCTTCCTGCAGCTCTCCGCCGGCCCCGTGCCCGTCGAACAGCTCCTGGACCTCCTGGAGCAGCGCGTCACCGAACTGCGCACCGAGCGCTGCGAGATCCCCTACGGCCCGCAGCCGGAGCCCGTGGAGGAGCCCGAGGCGGCGAACACCCAGGACGCCCCCCTCGCCCCCCTCCTCGACTGGGCCCTGCGCGCCCTCGCCTCCGTCGGCGCCCTGACCTACGGCGACGGCCAGGCCACCCTCACCCCCCTCGGCAACTGGGCGGTGTGGGTCAAGCTGGAGCAGATCTGCGTCGCCGCGCAGAGCCCGGCCGGCAACATCGAGGTCGCCGCCGAGGAGATGCTGCGCGGCTGCGCCCAGCTGCGGCCCAACGCGGCCCGCGCCGAGTACCGCGCCTGGCTCGCCGCCCGCCCCGTGGGCAGCGCCGTCACCGAGCTGCTCGACGCCGCCCGTGGCGACGACGCCCTGCTGCGCGGCCTCGCCTTCGAGGCCCTGCGGGTGGTCGGCGCCCCCGCCGAGCCCGACGTGCGCTCCGTGGCCGACGAGCCCACCCTGCGGCCGTACGCCCTGCTGTGGCTGGCCGAGCACGACGGGATCGACCCCGAGGACGCCCACGAGGTCCTCACCCGGCAGGAGGCCACCTGGCTGTGGGTCGACACCGCGGCCGCCGTCGCCGACCACGGCGAGGCCCCAATGCTGGTGCGGCACCTGGAGTCCGCGCTCCAGCCGACCGTCCCTCAACTGCTCGACGAGGTGCGGGCGGTGGGCCACCCGCGCACCGTGCAGGTCCTGGTCGCCCTCGCCGCCGCGCACCCCGACCCGGCCCTCGCCAAGGCCGTCCGCCGCGCCGCCTTCCAGGTGCACACCGGAGGGTGAGTCAGGCGCGTATCTCCGGCGCGTACGTCCCGAAGCTCCACACATTGCCCTCGGCGTCCCGGGCCATGTAGTCACGGGAGCCGTAGTCCTGGTCCGTCGGGGGCATCAGGATCTCCGCGCCGTGCTCCACGGCGCGGCGGTGGTGCGCGTCGACGTCGTCCACGACGATGTACACCCCCACCGGGCCCGCGTCCTTCATCAGCTTGTCGTAGGCGCTGCCGGTGCCCTTCGAACCGAGCATCACCGCGCCGTTGCCCTGCACCAGCTCCGCGTGGGTCACCAGGCCGTCCTCGCCCTCGTACACCGCGAGCTCGGTGAAGCCGAAGGCCTCCGTCAGCTGCCTGATCGCCGCCTTCGCGTCCGCGTACAGCAGTGCCGGGTAGACGCTCGGTCGCCCACCGCTCGTGCCTGCCATGCCGATCACTCCCTTGTGACGAGACTGGCCAGAAGCCGCGAATCCCCTCTGGCGTCCAGTCTCGCAGCGGCCACTGACAACGGCCTGTCAGCAGGCAAAGGCCTCAGCGGAAGGTGTCGCAGCGTGCCATGTCGCCGGACTCGTAGCCCTGCCGGAACCAGCTCTGCCGCTGCTGCGCCGACCCGTGGGTCCACGACTCCGGTGTCACCCGCCCCTGGAACCGCTCCTGGATCCGGTCGTCGCCCACGGCCGCCGCCGCGTCCAGGCCGTCGGTGATGTCCGCGTCCGTGAGACGCGTGATGAGCGGCCGCCCCGTCGACTCGTCCTTCGTCGTGGTCGCGTGACGGGCCCACACCCCGGCGTAGCAGTCCGCCTGGAGCTCCACCCGCACCGCGTTGCTGTCCGCGCCGGTCCGCCCGTCCTGCGACCGGCTCAGCGTGCCCATCAGGTCCTGCACGTGATGTCCGTACTCGTGCGCCACCACGTACGCCTGCGCGAACGGCCCGCCACTGGCCCCGAACTTCGACCGCAGCTCGTCGAAGAACCCCAGATCGAGATAGACCCTCCGGTCGCCCGGGCAGTAGAACGGCCCGACCGCCGAGGTCGCCGACCCGCACGCGGTGCCGACCTGCTCACCGAAGAAGTACGTGGAGGAGCGGGTGTACGTGGCGCCACGCCGCTCGAACTCCTGGTCCCAGTAGTCCTGCACGCTGTTGACCACCGCCACGATCCGGCAGTCGTCGCGCGTGTTCGCGTCCTGCCCGGTCCGGCAGCTCCGCTGGACCTCGGAGAGGCCGGAGGCCGTGGCCGCGGGCTGTCCGCCGCCGTCGGTGAGCCCGAGCTGGTCGGGACCGACGCCGAGGAACAGCCCGAGGAGCAGGACGATCACTCCGCCGATGCCGCCCCCGATGGTCGCCCTGCCGCCCGGGATGCGGCTGCCGCGCACGTCCTGCACCTCGGAGGTGTCCAAACTGGCGTCGTCGTCGAACTGCATGCGGACACCGCCCTCTGCGCTCACCGGCCCCCCGCGGGGCATCCTCGACGGGACCGACCGGATACCCGGAGCGAGACCAACCGAACACCCGAACCCAGAAAAAGTGCTTGCACGCCCCCGTTAGACTTGGCCCATGGCCATTCTCCTCGCGCATTAGACGGCGGGAACGTCCTCAGCCGCCCACCCGTCAATCCCGAATCCGCCCTGGAGTCTGTCCGTGATCTCCGCCTCCGGTATCGAGCTGCGCGCCGGCGCCCGAGTCCTCATCGAGTCCGCCACCTTCCGTGTCGCCAAGGGCGACCGCATCGGCCTGGTCGGCCGCAACGGCGCGGGGAAGACCACCCTCACCAAGTGCCTGGCCGGCGAGGGCATCCCCGCCGCCGGCCAGATCACCCGCTCCGGCGAGGTCGGCTACCTCCCCCAGGACCCCCGCACCGGCGACCTCGACGTGCTCGCCCGCGACCGCATCCTCTCCGCGCGCGGCCTCGACGTCCTGCTGAAGAAGATGCGCGACAACGAACAGCGCATCGCCAACGGCCAGGGCGCCACCCGCGAGAAGGCGCTGCGGCAGTACGAGCGCCAGGAGACGGAGTTCCTCACCAAGGGCGGGTACTCCGCCGAGGCCGAGGCCGCCACCATCGCCGCCGCGCTGAACCTCCCCGACCGGGTGCTCGGCCAGCCGCTGCACACCCTCTCCGGTGGTCAGCGCCGCCGTATCGAACTGGCCCGGATCCTGTTCTCCGACGCCGACACCCTGCTCCTCGACGAGCCGACCAACCACCTCGACGCCGACTCGATCATCTGGCTGCGCGACTATCTCAAGACCTACCGCGGCGGCTTCATCGTGATCTCCCACGACGTCGACCTCGTCGAGACGGTCGTCAACAAGGTGTTCTACCTGGACGCCAACCGCGCCCAGATCGACGTCTACAACATGGGCTGGAAGCTCTACCAGCAGCAGCGCGAGGCCGACGAGAAGCGCCGCAAGCGCGAGCGGCAGAACGCCGAGAAGAAGGCCGCCGCCCTGCACTCGCAGGCCGACAAGATGCGCGCCAAGGCCACCAAGACGGTCGCCGCGCAGAACATGGCCAAGCGCGCCGACCGGCTGCTCGCCGGCCTCGACGCGGTGCGCCAGCAGGACAAGGTCGCCAAGCTGCGCTTCCCCGAGCCCGCGCCCTGCGGCAAGACCCCGCTCATGGCGGAGGGCCTGTCGAAGTCGTACGGCTCACTGGAGATCTTCACCGACGTCGACCTGGCCATCGACAAGGGCTCCCGCGTGGTCATCCTGGGCCTCAACGGCGCGGGCAAGACGACCCTGCTGCGCCTGCTCGCCGGGACCGAGCAGCCCGACACCGGCGCGGTCGTGCCGGGCCACGGCCTCAAGCTCGGCTACTACGCCCAGGAGCACGAGACCCTCGACCCGGAGCGCACGGTCCTGGAGAACATGCGCTCGGCGGCCCCCGACCTCGACCTCGTCGAGGTGCGCAAGACGCTCGGCTCGTTCCTGTTCTCCGGCGACGACGTCGACAAGCCGGCCGGCGTCCTGTCCGGCGGCGAGAAGACCCGGCTCGCGCTCGCCACCCTGGTCGTCTCCTCGGCGAACGTCCTGCTCCTCGACGAGCCCACCAACAACCTCGACCCGGCCAGCCGCGAGGAGATCCTCGGCGCGCTGCGCACCTACAAGGGCGCTGTCGTCCTGGTCACCCACGACGAGGGCGCCGTCGAGGCGCTCCAGCCGGAGCGGATCATCCTGCTGCCGGACGGCGTCGAGGACCTGTGGGGCGCCGATTACGCGGATCTCGTCGCCCTCGCCTGAGTGAGCGCCGCTTGATCGAAAGCGTGATCCATGGCGTGATCAACGGCGTATGGATCATTCGGCCCACCGGTGATCCACCATCTGTGTGAGATCTCCTCGTACCGAGGTGTGTCCTACATCGATTTCACGGCCGAGTCCTTTATCGACAAGGGCTCGGCCGTCGCACGTCTCTGACCTGGCACTTCACAAAGGAACCCGTTCGGCGGTACGAACGCGCCCGGGTGGAATCACAGATTCCGCATGTGGGGACCCGCTCCTGTCGTCAAAACCATGTCTTACGGACCTTGCCGAATGGGTGGCCATGAACGCTCGGAGGGGTGATCATGAGAGGACCAGAGCGCACTTCCCATGAGGAGGACCGGGTGGCCGAGACTCTGAAGAAGGGCAGCCGGGTAACCGGCGTCGCGCGCGACAAGCTCGCGGCAGACCTGAAGAAGAAGTACGACTCCGGTGCGAGCATTCGGGCGCTGGCCGAGGAAACCGGCCGCTCGTATGGCTTTGTGCACCGGATGCTCAGCGAATCGGGCGTCACGCTCCGTGGACGTGGCGGGGCGACGCGGGGCAAGAAGGCCGCGTCGTCCTGAGCCGGGCGGCCCATCGGCTTCGATGGTGGCCACCCGGTCGGTCGGTTGACCGACCGGGTGGTTACTGTGCAGTCACTTAGCTGTGCCGTCCTGCGGCACGGAGGATGACCGCACTCATCGGAGGCGCCCCATGGCGACGTCCAGCCAGGACAGCCAGGAACTCGTTCCCCTGCTCGACAAGGACGGCGTACGGCTCACCGTCGAGGACACCCTCGCCACGGTGACGCTGACCAACCCCGCCAAGCGCAACGCGCAGAGCCCCGCTCTGTGGCGGGCGCTCGCCGAGGCCGGCCGGCTGGTGCCGGGCTCCGTCCGGGTCGTGGTGCTGCGTGGCGAGGGCAAGTCCTTCTCCGCGGGGCTCGACCGGCAGATGTTCACGCCCGAGGGGATCGAGGGCGAGCCGTCGTTCATCGACCTCGCCCGCAGTGGTGACGCCGAACTCGACGCCGCCATCGCCCAGTTCCAGGAGGGCTTCACCTGGTGGCGGCGCAGTGACGTCGTGTCCATCGCCGCCGTCCAGGGGCATGCCATCGGGGCGGGCTTCCAGCTGGCCCTCGCCTGTGACCTGCGCGTCGTCGCCGACGACGTGCAGTTCGCCATGCGCGAGACCAGCCTTGGCCTGGTTCCCGACCTCACCGGCACCCACCCCCTGGTGGGCCTCGTCGGATACGCCCGGGCGCTGGAGATCTGCGCCACCGGGCGCTTTGTCACGGCCGAGGAGGCGGTGAACACCGGCCTCGCCAACCTCGCCGTACCTGTGGACCAGCTCGACGGCGCCGTGAAGGACCTGGCGGCCGCACTCCTGTCCGCCCCCCGCGACGCGGTCATCGAGACCAAGGCGCTGCTGCGCGGCGCCCAGGACCGCACCTACGACGAGCAGCGCGGAGCCGAGCGCGCGGCCCAGACCCGACGCCTGCGGGACCTCGCCGGAGTCGGCGAGTAGATCCGGTCGGCGAGTGGATCTAGACGAGGGCCGTCACCAGGACGGCCACCGTCGGAGCGTCCGACAGTGCCGCTCCCACGGCGGCGCGGACCTCCCGGGCCACGTCCAGGGCCCGGCGGTCCGCGCCCACCGCCAGTTCGACGCGGACGTGGCGGCGCGGCAGCGAGCCGTCCCCGCTCTCCCGGTCCTCGATGTGCACGGGCCGCCCCAGCAGACCGGTCAGCCCGACCACACCGGGCACCGCCAGCGCGGCGACCCCGGCCAGGGTCTCGTCGCCCGGCCCCGCCTCCGCGGGACGCGGCGGCTCGGGCGCCCGTACGGGGGAGCGTTCCGCGTCCTCGTCCAGCAGGGCCGTCACCCGCAGGTCCACCTCGCCGATCTCCAGCCCCAGCAGCTCCTTAGCCGCCCCGGCGAGTGCCGTGCGCAGCAGCTCCGCCGTCACCGGCAGCGGTTGTGCGGGCGTGGCCTCGAACTCGGCCGCGAGCCGCAGCGGGCCGGGCGGCAGCGCGCTCGGCGGGGCCGGGACGGCGGGCTCGTGCGTGTCCTCCGGACGGGCGAGCCCGAGGCGCACCGTGCCCAGCCGTACGCCCCGAAGGCCCTCGGCGGCGGCCCGCAGCACCGTCCGGGCCGCCTCCTCGGAGATCCACGCTCCGTCGCGCGGCCCGCCCAGGGGCAGCAGTCTGCCCAGCCGCAGCTGATGCCGCACCGTCCGTGCCCACTGCTCCGCCGTCATTCCTCCAGCCTGCCGCATCTCCGGCGCGCGATCGCGCCACCGCGCTTACGGTGGTCGAAGGAGGACGACCGAAAGGGGTGACGACGATGACCGACATGACGCAGAGCACCGAGGTGGAGCCGCAGGCGCAGCTTCACAAGACCACCAGGCGCGGCGGCGGCGACCCGGCGAACCGTGGGCGGACCACCATCGCCGACGGGGTCGTGGAGAAGATCGCCGGACTCGCGGCACGGGACGTCCTGGGCGTCCACGCCATGGGCAGCGGGCTGAGCCGCACCTTCGGGGCGGTACGGGACCGGGTGCCCGGCGGTTCGAAGTCCGCCACCCGCGGGGTCAAGGTCGAGGTCGGCGAGGTGCAGACCGCGCTCGACCTGGAGATCGTCGTCGACTACGGCGTCTCGATCGCGGACGTGGCCAAGGCGGTGCGGGAGAACGTCATCGCCGCGGTGGAGCGGATGACCGGCCTGGAGGTCGTCGAGGTCAATGTCGCGGTGAGCGATGTGAAGCTGCCCGACGAGGAGGACGAGGAGCCGGAGTCCCGGCTCCAGTAGCCCGCCCACAGCTTGAGGGACCTTTAGGGAGCGCACGATGAGCATGGCCGTGGTCGGCATGATCGCCGGCATGGCGCTGGGCTTCGCGGGGTATTTCGGCGGGTTCGGCGCCTTCCTGCTGGTGGCGGCGCTGGGCGCCATCGGCTTCGTCGTCGGCCGGTTCCTGGAGGGGGACCTGGAGATCGGCGATCTCTTCCGCACCCGTGACGAGCGTCGCGACCGGCGGCGATGACGTCCGTGAGCAGCGAGGCCGGCGCGGCGGACGCGCTCAGCGGACCCCTCACCACGACCGCCGTTCCCCCCGGTGACCGAGGGGCGACGAGGATCGCCGACCGGGTGGTCGCGAAGGTCGCGGGACAGGCGGCCCGCGAGGCGCTCGGAAAACTCCCCGCCGCGGCGGAACCCCCCTACGCCACCGTCCTGGTCCACCACGGAAACGCCCGGATCCGTATGCACCTCGAACTCGACTACCCCTGCGACATCGGCGCGCGATGCCGTCAGGTGCGTCAGCACGTGGTCGAGCGGGTAGTCGCGTTGGTGGGCATGGAGGTGTCGGAGGTCGCCGTCCAGGTGGAGCGGCTGTATCCGGCACAGCCGTACGGCGCGGCACAGGGGAGGACGCGATGAGCGAGCCCCAGGGCTCGGAAGGCACCACACGACGACTGCCGGTCATCGAGCGGGCGGCGGAACCGGACCGGCGCGACCAGGCCGCGTACGGACCACCGCACGTCCCGGACGCCGGGACGGGCGGCGGTGAACGGCGCTTCTGGTCGGCGCGCAGGGTTCCGGCCGCCCTCGTCGCGCTGCTGCTCCTGCTCGGCGCGGGCATCTTCCTGTACGACATCGCGGCCGTCCGGGCCCATCGGCCGGCCATGCACTGGCGCCGCGAACTCTCCCGGCAGCTCGCCGCACGCCCCCTGGACGACACCTGGGTCCTGATCGGCGCCGGTGTGGCCGCGGCCCTGGGCCTGTGGCTGATCGTCCTGGCCGCCACACCGGGTCTGCGCCGCGTCCTCCCGATGCGCCGCACCCACCCCGACGTCCGCGCCGGCCTCCACCGGGACGCGGCCGCCATGGTCCTGCGCGACCGGGCCATGGAGGTGGCAGGCGTCCAGTCCGCACGTGTACGGGTGAAGCGGACGAAGGCCGACGTCCGCGCGGTGTCCCACTTCCGTGAACTGGACGACGTACGCGACGACCTGGACGCGACCCTCACCGAGGCGATCAGGGGACTGGGCCTGGCCCGGCCCCCCGCCCTGTCGGTGCACGTGACGCGGACGACCCGGAAGAAGGGCTGAGGCCGATGCTCAGGACCGTCAACCGCGTACTGCTCGCCCTGGTGGGCCTGGTCCTGCTCGTCGTCGGCGGCTCGGTACTCGCCGTGGGCCTCGGCCTCGACCCGCCCTCCTGGTGGATCCACGACGGCAGGAAGGATGTCCTGCTGAGCGACGCGGAGCGCACCCGCTGGGACGGCGAGGGCTGGTGGTGGCCCACGGTCATCGCCGCACTGGCACTCGTCGTGCTGCTGACCCTGTGGTGGCTGACGGCGGTACTGCGCAGGCGCCGGCTCGCGGAGGTCCGGGTCAACACCGGCGACGGCGAGGGCGCGCTGCTGAGGGGGCGGGCCCTGGAGGCCGTACTCGAAGGCGACGCAGCCGAGTTGGACGGCGTCCAGCGGGCCCACGCCCACCTGACCGGCCGCCCGGACGCTCCCGGGGCCCGCGTGCGACTCCTGCTGGAACCCCACGTGGACCCGGGAACGGCCCTGCATCACCTGACGGCCGGGGCCCTGGACCACGCCCGCACTTCGGCAGGCCTCGCGTCACTGCCGGCCGAGGTCCGCATGACCGGTGTCAAGCACAAGGCGGAAAGGGTCAGTTGAGGGCCCGCAGCCCGCAACTAGAAGCCGCCCGCAACTAGAACCCGTGCCGCATGCCCCCGTCGACGGGCAGCATGACCCCGGTCAGATAGGAAGCGGCCCGCGACAGGAGGAAGGCCGCCACCCGCCCGAACTCCTCGGGCGTCCCGTACCGCCGCAACGGAATCCGGGACTCGTTCGCGGTCCGAGTGGCCTCCGGATCGGCCGACATCCCGTCCAGCTCGCGCACGCGATCCGTGTCGATACGCGACGGCAGCAGCCCCACCACCCGGATCCCGCGCGGCCCCAGCTCATCGGCGAGGGACTTCGCGAACCCGGCGAGGCCGGGCCGCAGCCCGTTCGAAATGGTCAGCCCCGGGATCGGCTCGTGCACGGACGCGGAGAGCACGAACCCGATGACACCCCCGGCTTCCAGCTCCGCCGCGGCCGCCCGAGCCAGCCGGACCGCCCCCAGGAACACGGACTCGAACGCGGACTGCCACTGCTCGTCCGTGTTGTCGGCGACGAAACCGGGCGGGGGCCCGCCCACGCTGATCAGCACCCCGTGGAAGCCCCCGAAGTGCTCCCGCGCGGTGGCGATCAACCGCTCCGGCGCCGAGGCGTCGGCGTTGTCGACGGCCACCCCCACCGCGTCCGGCCCCAACTCCGCCGCCGCGGCGAGCGCGCCCTTCTCGTCCCGCCCGGTCACCACGACCTTCGCCCCGTCCGCGACCAGCGAACGCGCGGCCGCGTTGCCGAGTCCACGGGTCGCTCCGGTGACGACGTACACACGGTCCTTCAGTCCAAGATCCATGGTCCTATCCTGCCTCCTCGCCCCCGAACAGGGTGAGGGCGGTGTTCACCAGCCCGATGTGGCTGAACGCCTGCGGGAAGTTGCCGAGCTGGGCGCCGGACACGGGGTCGTACTCCTCGGACAGCAGCCCCACGTCGTTGGCCAGCCCCAGCAGCCGTTCGAAGAGGTCCCGCGCCTCCTTCGTACGGCCCGTCATGTGCAGGGCGTCGGCGAGCCAGAACGAGCACACCAAGAACGTGCCCTCGCCGCCGGGCAGCCCGTCGACGGGGGTCTCCGCGGCGCTGTACCGCCGTACCAGTCCGTTGTGCTCCAGCTCCGTGCGGATCGCGTCGATGGTGCCGACGACACGGGGATCGTCGGCGGGCAGGAAGCCGGCGCGGGGGATCAGCAGCAGGGACGCGTCGAGTTCGCGTGAGCCGTAGTACTGGGTGAAGGTGTTGCGTTCGGGGTCGTAGCCCTTCTCGCAGACCTCGTGGTGCACCTCGTCGCGCAGCGCGCGCCAGCCGTCCAGGTCGCCCCGCAGCTCCGGGAAGGCCTCCAGGGCGCGCACGGCGCGGTCGGCGGCGACCCACACCATCACCTTCGAGTGGACGAAGTCGCGGCGGCCGCCGCGCACCTCCCACAGTCCCTCGTCCGGCTGCCGCCAGGAGGACCGGAGGAAGTCCAGCAGGACGCTCTGCAGGGACCACATGTGCGGTTTGGCGGGCAGGCCCGCCCTACGGGCCAGCGACAGCGAGTCCATGACCTCGCCGTACACGTCCAGCTGGAGCTGTTTCACGGCCTCGTTGCCGATGCGTACCGGCCGGGAGCCGCCGAAACCGGACAGCCACGGCAACTCGAACTCGGGCAGCCGCCGTTCGCCCGCGACGCCGTACATGATCTGGAGGTCCGCGGGGTCGCCGGCGACCGCGCGCAGCAGCCAGTCCCGCCAGGCCTCGGCCTCCTCCAGGTAGCCGCACTGGACGAGGGCACCCAGGGTGAGCGTGGAGTCCCGCAGCCAGCAGTAGCGGTAGTCCCAGTTGCGCACGCCGCCCATCTCCTCCGGCAGCGAGGTCGTGGCCGCGGCGACGATGCCGCCGGTCGGTCGGTAGGTGAGCGCCTTCAGAGTGATCAGGGAACGGACCACGGCATCCCGGTGCGGACCGTCGTAGCGGCAGCGCGCCGACCACGCCTGCCAGTCGGCCACGCTGCTCTCGAGCGTCTCGAAGGGGTCGGTCAGCGGGGGGCGCGGCTCGTGCGAGGGGTGCCAGGTGAGGACGAAGGCGACCTTCTCGCCGGCCTCGACGGTGAACTCCGAGTGCGTCGCGAAGTGCTCGCCCCAGGTGTGGACCGGGGGTTCGCTGCGCAGCCAGGTGGCGTCGGGTCCCGCGACGGCCACCCGCTGCCCGTCGGACCTGCGCACCCACGGCACGATCGAGCCGTACTCGAAGCGCAGCCGCAGCGTGCTGCGCACGGTGACCCGGCCGGTGAGCCCCTCCACGACGCGTACGACGTCGGGGGCGACGTCGCGCTGCGGCATCAGGTCGGTGACGCGCACCGCGCCCTCGTCGGTCTCCCACTCGGTGTCCAGGACGAGGGTGCCGGGGCGGTACGCGCGTCTCGTGCACCGGTCCGCGTGCTTCGGGGCGATCCGCCAGTGGCCGTTCTCCTCGTCCCCGAGCAGTCTGGCGAAGCAGGCCCCCGAATCGAAGCGGGGCAGGCACAACCAGTCCACGGAGCCGTCCGTGCCGACCAGGGCGGCGGTCTGTTCGTCGCCGATGAGGGCGTAGTCCTCGATACGGGGGATCCGGGTGACCGGTGGGGTTCGGGGGTGCACGCAGTGGCGCTTCCCGGCCGGTCGCGGGGGCAATCAGGGGTGCGGCCGGGGGAGTGACGCCGCCGTGCCCGAGAAGATCACTCCCGGGTGCGCGGGAGTCTGGTTCAGCACCCACAGTCCGATCAGCGTGGCCAGCGCGAACACGACCGCGATGAGGACGGTGAGGACGAGCCGGCGGCGGCGTTCCCGGCGCAGCCACTCGCCGCGTGCCGTGCGGTAGGCGTCGGGCGCCGCGTGCACCTTGCCCGCCAGCGCGGCGAGGGCCTCCTGGAGTTCCCGCTCGGTGCGGTCCGGACTCGCGTCGTTCATCATCGCCGGGCCTCCATCGCCTGGGTCAGGGCGGCCAGGCCGCGCGCCGTGTGGGTCTTGACGGAACCGCAGGAGATGCCCATCGCCGAGGCGATCTCGCTCTCCTTCAGCCCGAGCCAGTGCCGCAGCACCAGCGCCTCGCGCTGCCGGGCGGGCAGTTGCTGGAGCGCGTCGATGAGGACGCGCTGGTCGTCGTGGAGGAGCGCGGTGCTCTCGGCGGAGGCGACGAGCTCGTCCGCTCTCGTCGGGGGATTCTCCACGTGCTTGCGGGCCACCTGGAGGTGGCGTATCCGCATCCGCGTCAGATTGCAGACGGTGGAGCGCAGATAGGCCTCCGCGGCCTCGGTGTCCCTGAGGCGCCGCCACTTCCGGTAGATCTGGTAGTAGGCCTCGGCGACCACGTTCTCCGGGTCGTCGGCGCCGAGCAGCACGGCGAGGCGGAGCATGGAGGCGTAGTGCAGCTCGAAAAGGTGGGCCACACCGGCCTCGCGCTCCAGTTCGGCCGGGTCGGCCGCCGCGGGGGTGAGCGGGGCGGGCACGGGGGTGCCGGCTCTCAGATGCTGTCTCACGGGTTGTTCGCTCCCGTCTCGGGGCGCCGCCTGACGGTCAGGCGCGACGGTAGGTCGGTCGAGTCGGCGCCGCGCGGGACGCCGAGCCGTTCGAGGGCCGCGGTTCCGGCCAGGGCGACGGTCAGATTGAGCAGGAGGGCGACGAGACCGGCGTAGACCTGGAAGGGCCCGCTGCCGAGCGAGGAGAAGCCCTCGCGGACGACGAGGAAGGTGCCGGCCAGCATGCCCGCGCCCCACCCGGCGAGCAGCGCCCGCGGATGCAGCCGCCCGGTGAACAGGCCCACGGCGACGGCCGGGAAGATCTGCAGGATCCAGACCCCGCCGAGGAGCTGGAGGTTGACGGCGTCCTGGTCGCGCAGCCCGAACACGAACGCCACCGCGCCCACCTTCGCCGTCAGCGACACCGCCTTGGCGATCCGCACCTGCCGCTTGGGCGTGGCCGTGGGGTGCACGTACTCGACGTACACGTTGCGCACGAAGCTGGTGGCCGCCGCGATCGACATCACCGCGGCCGGCACCAGCGCCCCCACGGTGATCGCGCCGAACACCAGCCCGGCCAGCGGCCCCGGCATCAACCGGTCCACCAGCATCGGTACGGCGGTCTCGGCACCGCCCTCCGGTGCCTGGACGCCCGCCGCGAGCGCCGCGATGCCGAGGAACCCGAAGAGGGCGAGCAGCGCCGTCCAGGCGGGCAGGGCCACGGCGACCTTGCGCAGGGTGCGCGGGCCGTCGGCGGCGAACCCGGCGGTCAGGACGTGCGGGTACATCAGCAGGGCGAGGGCGGAGCCGAGGGCGAGGGTGGCGTAGGCGGGCTGCTGCTGCGGGGAGAGGAGCAGGGCCGGTCCGCCCAGGCGTTCGGCGGCCCCGTCGAACACCGCGCCAGGACCGCCGAGCCGCTCCAGGACCAGCCAGGTGACGGCGGTGAGCGAGACGAAGACGGCGACCGCCTTGAGCGCCGAGATCACGGTGGGCGCCCGCAGCCCGTGCCGGTAGGTGGCCACCGCGAGCCCCGCGAACAGCGCCACCATCACCAGGTCGCCGGTCGCGCCCCGCGGATACACGCCCCCGGCCGTCAGCACCGCCCGTATCCCGAGCAGCTGGAGCGCCAGATACGGCATGGTCGCCAGAATCCCGGTCAGCGCGACCACCAGGGCCAGCGGCGGCGAACCGTAGCGGCCGCGCACGAAGTCGGCGGCGGTGATGTAGCCGTGCCGCCGGGCCACCTCGCCCAGGCGGCTGAGCAGCACGAAGGCGATGGGGCACACGATCACCGTGTATGGCACCGCGAAGAACGCGGCCCCGCCGTTGCCGTACGCCAGTCCCGGCACGGCGGTGAAGGTGTACGCGGTGAAGATCGTGCCGCCCAGCAGCAGCCAGGTCCACACCGGGCCGAGGCTGCGGTCGGCCAGCGCCCAGCCCTCCAGGGACGGCAACCGGTCGCTGGGGCGCAGCCGGCGCGCGGTCACGGCGAGCAGCGACGCTCCGCCGATCACGGCGAGGAACGTCGCGGTCATGGCGCTGTCGGCCATGGTCACCGTCCTTGGTGTGTCTGTGCCCTCGCGCTTAAGTTGCGCGGGCCGCCGGTTCGGATGACGGACACCGGCGGGAAATCTCCCCGGAATTCGCTGTCAACCGTCCGCGGGAGGTGGGCAACTCTTGCACAGACCGACAGCGATGGGGAGAGGAGCGCAGGTCATGGCACGGACCGGTCATCACCGGCTACGGCGCGTCGCGATCGCCGTACTGCTTCTCGCCCCCGCCGCGGGCCTGCTGTGGGTCCCGATGTACGCCGGTGCGCAGCCGCGCCTGGCGGGCACGCCGTTCTTCTACTGGTACCAGCTCGCCTGGGTGCCGGGGTGCGGTCTGTGCCTGCTCGCCGCGTATGCGCTGTCGGAGCGACATCGCCGCTGAGCCTTCTGTTGTTCGCCCTGTTCCACCGTTTCCGTTCCACCGTTTCCGGTGAGGAGCCGCCATGCCCGAGACCGTCCTTCAGCCTGCCCGAGAGGCGCCTGAAAAGTCACGTATGTCACCTCGGTCGATCCTCTTGTGGGCCGTCGTCGCGCTGCTCGGCGCGGTCGCCTGGGGCGTGCTCGCGCTGGCCCGGGGCGAGAAGATCTCCGCGGTCTGGCTGGTCGTCGCCGCGCTCGGGTCGTACGCGATCGCCTACCGCTTCTACTCCCGCTTCATCTCCCGCCGGGTCCTCGAACCCGATGACCGCCGTGCCACCCCGGCCGAACGCCTGGAGGACGGCGTCGACTTCCACCCCACCGACAAGCGGGTCCTCCTCGGCCACCACTTCGCGGCGATCGCGGGCGCCGGACCGCTGGTCGGCCCGGTGCTGGCGGCCCAGATGGGCTACCTGCCCGGCACCCTGTGGATCGTCGCGGGAGTGATCTTCGCGGGGGCGGTGCAGGACATGGTGGTCCTCTTCCTGTCCATGCGCCGGGACGGCACGTCGCTCGGGCAGCTGGCCCGGGACGAGATCGGCCGGCTGGGCGGGGCGGCCGCGCTGGTCGCGGTCTTCGCCATCATGATCATTCTGCTGGGCGTGCTGGCCCTGGTCGTGGTCAACGCCCTCGCGCACTCCCCGTGGGGCACCTTCTCCGTCGCCATGACCGTCCCGATCGCCCTGTTCATGGGCTTCTGGATGCACCGCATCCGCCCCGGCCGGGTCGTGGAGACCAGCTTCATCGGCGTCGCGCTGCTGCTGCTCGCGATCGTCGGCGGCAGCTGGGTCCAGAACTCCTCGCTGGCCTCCACCTTCACCCTCAGCCCGACGACCCTGGTCTTCTGCCTGGTCGGCTACGGCTTCGTGGCCTCCGTCCTCCCCGTCTGGATGCTCCTGGCCCCCCGCGACTACCTCTCCACCTTCATGAAGATCGGCACGATCGCGCTGCTCGCGGTGGGTGTCGTGGTCGCCGCCCCGGTGCTGCGCGCGGACGCGGTGAGCGACTTCGCGACCTCGGGCGCCGGGCCGGTGTTCGCGGGTTCCCTGTTCCCCTTCCTGTTCATCACCATCGCCTGCGGCGCGCTGTCCGGCTTCCACGCGCTGGTCTCCTCCGGTACGACGCCGAAGCTGATCCGCAAGGAGTCGCAGGTCCGCCTCATCGGGTACGGCGCCATGCTGATGGAGTCGTTCGTGGCGATCATGGCGCTCATCGCGGCGGCGACCCTGGAGCCAGGCCTGTACTACGCGATGAACGCCCCGGCGGGACTGCTGGGCGCGACGGCCCAGTCGGCGTCGCACGCCGTGGCGGGCCTCGGCTTCACCATCACGCCGGACCAGCTGACGCAGGCCGCCAAGGCGGTCGAGGAACAGTCGCTGATCGCCCGTTCCGGAGGCGCCCCGACCCTCGCGGTCGGCATGTCGGAGATCTTCTCCGGGGTGTTCGGGGGCACCGCCATGAAGGCCTTCTGGTACCACTTCGCGATCATGTTCGAGGCGCTGTTCATCCTGACAACAGTGGACGCGGGCACGCGTGTCGGCCGCTTCATGCTGCAGGACATGCTCGGCAACGTGTGGAAGCCGGTCGGCCGGGTCAACTGGAAGCCGGGCATCTGGCTGTGCAGCGCCCTCGTGGTGGCGGCCTGGGGCTACTTCCTCTACACCGGCGCCACCGACCCCCTGGGCGGAATCAACCAGCTCTTCCCGCTCTTCGGCATCGCGAACCAGTTGCTGGCCGCGATCGCGCTGGCCGTGTGCACCACGGTCCTCGTCAAGTCCGGGAAGCTGCGCTGGGCGTGGGTCACCGGGGTCCCGCTGGCCTGGGTGGTCGCGATCACCTTCACCGCGGGCTGGCAGAAGATCTTCTCCGACGATCCGCGGGTCGGGTTCTTCGCCCAGCGGGCCAAGTACGCGGACGGCATCGACGCGGGCCAGGTTCTCGCGCCCGCCAAGACGCTCGACGACATGCACACGGTGGTCACCAACTCCACGGTCGACGGGGTGCTGATCGCCCTGTTCCTGCTGCTGGTCGCGGTCGTCATCGTCAACGCGGGGGTGGTGTGCGTGCGGGCGGTCCGGGCGCCGGGGACGCTGCCGACCACCGAGGCGCCGTACGTCGAGTCGCGGATCGACGTGCCCGAGCGGGCCGGTGAGGAGCTGGTGGGGGTGCGCGCGTGACGGTGACGGTGACGGCGCGGCGGTGGGCGGGGGCCGTCCGGTGGTACCTGCGGGAGCTGACCGGGGAGGCGGAGTACGACCGCTACCGCGAGCGGCATCTGCGCCACCATCCGCTCGCGCCGGTCCCCACCAGACGGGAGTACGAGGTGCTGCGCACCCGGCACCGGGAGGCTCACCCGCAGGGGCGGTGCTGCTGACGTTCTCTGTCGTGGATCACGGGGCGGGCACACCGCCCGCCCCTCTCACCTTTCGGGACCGAGATGTTCAGACGCCGCACCGCCCTCCTGGTCCACCCCGCCCTCGACGACGACGCGCTGCACGCGACGCTGACGGAACTCCGGCCCACCCTTCAGCTGCACGGCCTCGGCGCCGGTTCGAGCCGTCCGCTCTGGCAGCCGGTCGCCGACCTCCTGGGGGACACGGGGAGGGACTGGGACCGCCGGTGGCACCGGATGTCCGTACTGGCGGACGGGTTGCCCGTCTCGGTCTGCCGGCGGTGGATCGGCGAACGCCCTGGTGACGGGGACGCGCTGGTGCTGTGGGCCTGTGTCCGCTGCGCGCGGCGGGCCTCGGTCGACGGACGGGCCGACGGACGGGGCGACGGATGGGCCGCCGTCCAGGAGGCGGAGCGGGCCTGTCTGCGCGCCGCCGAGGTCTGCCCCGACGATCCGACGCCCTGGCTGGCCCTGCTCGGGCTGATGCACTCCCTCGCCGTGCCGGCCCGGGACACCGTGCCCGTGTGGACGGAGGCCGTCACGCGGGCCCCGTGGCACCGGGGCGCCTACCACCGGCTGCTGAGCTGTCTGTCCCCGCGCGGACAGGGCTCGGTCGCCGACATGATGGACTTCGCAGGTCAGGCCGCCGCCCGTGCCCCGTACGGTTCACCGCTCGCCCTGCTTCCCGTGGCGGCCCGCGTCGAACTCGTCGCCCACCGGCAGCGGCAGATGCCCCTCGGGGCCGACAGCCACTGGAACGAACCCCGGGCCCGCGCGGAGATCGAGTGGGCCCTGACCGACTGGTTCCACACCGCGGCCCCACCGCACGCCGAGGTCGTCGCCGACCTCAACATCCTGGCCTTCGCACTGGCCCGCACGCACCGCCCGACCGACGCGGCCCCTGTGTTCCGGCGCATCGGCCGCCACATGACCCCACACCCGTGGGAGCTGCTGCCCGAGCCGGAGCGGACGTTTGTGTATTGGCGCGACCGCGAGGGCGGGTGAGGCAGTGGGGCATGCCGCGGTGGGGCGGAGGGTGATGCCGTGATTGGTGCTGTCAGGGGCGGGCTAGCGGGGCCGGGGTGTCACACCGCGGCCGGCTCCGCGTCCGTCGCGCCTTCCTGCTCCGCCTTCTCCCGGCGGTCGCGGAGTTCGCGCCGCACCAGGACGACCCACCCGATCGGAACGCCCACGGAGAACAGCCACCACTGGATGGCGTAGGCGTAGTTCAGCGCGGCGTCCTCCTTGCCGGGATCGGCGCCCATCAGTTCCGGGCTGTCACCCTTCGGCTCGGGTGCCGTCTGGGCGATGTAGCCGCCGAGCACCGTGGCACCCAGCCGCCTGGCCTCCTGCTCGCTGTTGATCAGCATGATCTGCCGGTCGGGCAGCCCCTTGAGGTTCTTGATACCGCTCGCCGCGGTCGTCTCGTCGGGCATCAGCCGTCCGGTGACGGTGACCTCGCCCTTCGGGGGAGCGGGGATCTTCGGGAACACGGTCTGGCTGGGACCGTTCGCGGGGATCCAGCCCCGGTTGACCAGCAGCACCTTGCCGTCGTCGAGGACGAAGGGGGTCAGGACGTGGTAGCCGACCTCGTCGTCGGAGTTGGTGCGACGCCGGACCACGACCTCGTCGCCGGCGTCGAAGTGCCCCTTCGCGGTCACGCTGCGGTACCGGTCGTGCGTGGTGACCGTGTGTCCGGGCGAGGTCATCCGCTCCACGGGCACCGGCTTCGCGGACAGTGCCTCGGAGACCAGCTGGTTGCGGGCGGTGCGCAACTCGTAGCGGTGCATCTGCCAGATGCCCAGCCTGATCATCGTGGGGATGAGGAGGAGGGCGACCAGCGTGAGGATCACCCACTGCCGGGACAACAGGAAGCGGTACACCCCACGACCGTACAACTCGGACGACGGGGGGCTCGCACAGGGGTGTGGGTCGGGCCCGGCCGACGATGCCCACCCGATGGAGCGCTGTCGGCTTGCGAGTGCCGGGCCGGCCCCTGACGATTCGGCTTATGACACGTTGCGAAGTGTGTGGGAACGACTACGACCTGGCGTTCACCGTCGAGACCCGGGACGGGGCACGCCACGTCTTCGACTCGTTCGCCTGCGCGATCCACCGCATGGCACCCATCTGCGAGCACTGCCGGGTGCAGATCATCGGCCAGGGCGTCGAGGTGGACGGTCACTGGTTCTGCGGCGCGCACTGTGCCCGCGCGGAGGGCAAGGTCGGCATCGTGGACAAGGTCGGCTCCGCCGTCTGACCGACACCGAGGGGTGGCGAACCCGTCGGGCCTCCTCGTGCCGTCGTACGCCCGTCGCGTCGGCAGGCGGGGACGGGACGGGGTCGGCGGTGAGGAGAGGCCGGGGATGACGGGTCTGCGGCCGCCGCCCGGCAGGAGCGCGAGCTCGCCGGCCGGGCCCGGTTCGAGCTCCTCGGCCTCATCCGCGCCACCGGCGTCACCACGCTCACCGTCCTGCACTTTCCCGACCGCGCCGCCCGCCTCTGCGACCACCTCAAGCGCTCGTAACCCTGGATGAGTTGGTTCCTCCTGCTCCCGAGCGAGAGGAAGCATCGGGTGCGCATCGGCGCACGGCCGGCCGGACCGCGCTCCCGCCGGTCCGCACGCGAGCGCGTCGCGTCCTGCACGCGGGGTATGCCTTGGCCACGCCCGCACACCTGGCGGGCGGCACCCATCCGACCGTCCGGTCTCCCCGTGAAAGGCAGTTCACGATGAGTGACACCAACGCACTGGAACCGCTGGCGACCTTCTGTGGCGAGTGCGACTGCGGCTGCCCCCAGTTGTTCGTCGACCCGAGTGCCCCCGCGGACCGCCGCGTCCTGCTCACCGACGACTTCGGCCAGCGCGTCCAGATGAGCGCCGACCAGTTCGCCTCGCTGGTGGAGGAGGCCAAGGCCGGAAAGCTGGACGGCATCGCCATCGCCTGACCGACCCGGCGCACCGGCCCCCACCGCCGATACAGCGGCCCCGGCCCGTACAGGTCCGTACGGTCATCCCTCCGACGCCGGCTCCACGTCCCGGAGAAGCTGCCCGAAGGCCGCCTCGTCGACGACCGGTGTGCCGAACTGCCGGGCCTTGACCACCTTGGACGTGTTCGAGTCCGGGTCGTTGGTGACGAGCAGACTGGTCAGCCGGGACATGCTGGTGGCGACATGCAGCCCGGCCTCGATCGCCCGGTCCTCCAGGAGGTCCCGCTCGGTCGAGGTGTCACCGGAGAAGGCGATCCGCATGCCCTGTTTGAGCGGTTTGCCGTCCTCGTACCGCCCCGGGTTGGGGTAGGGGCACGCGGGCCGCCTGCGCGCGGGCCGCCAACTGGTCGGACGGTAACCGCTGTAGCCCGCCGACTGCCGCGGCACCGCCCGGTCCGTCCACTCGGTCAGCGGCCGGCACTCGTGCAGCGGCAGCCGCACGCTTCGCGCGGCGGCGGCCCGCAGGCTCGGCCGGAACGCCTCCGCGAGCACACGCGCGTCGTCGAGGGCATGATGCGCCCGCTGCTGTACGACGCCGAAGTGGGCGGCCAGCGACTCCAGTTTGTGGTTGGGCAGCGGCAGGCCGAGCTCCTTCGACAGGACGATGGTGCACAGCCGCTGACTCACCGGCGCCAACCGGCCCGCGCGCGCGTACTCGCGGGCGATCATCTGCCAGTCGAAGACGGCGTTGTGCGCGACGAGCACGCGCCCGTCGAGGCGGGCCGAGAACTCGTCGGCGATGTCCGGGAAGAGCGGGGCGCCTTCGAGTGTCTCGCTCGTCAGCCCGTGGATCCACACGGGGCCCGGGTCGCGCTCCGGATTGACCAGCGTGTACCAGTGGTCCTCGACCTCGCCGCGCGCGTCCAGTCGGTAGACGGCCGCGGAGATTATCCGGTCGTCGCGGGCCAGGCCGGTGGTCTCCACGTCGACGACCGCGTATCCCTGCGGATACGCGGCCGGCCACGCTGTGGGGGAGGACGCTGCGGTCGTCTGGTCTTCGAGCATGGTTCACGAGGATACGGGCCACGACTGACAGTCCCTCACCGCGGCGTCGGTACAGGGCTCGCGACGACCGGGGTGCGATCCTCCGGGGATGACCGAAGAGGGTGCGAGCGCACCGGCGCACGACGAGGCACACGGCGGTGGGCTCGGCGCCCGCCTCAACTGGCTGCGCGCGGCCGTTCTCGGCGCGAACGACGGCATCGTCTCCACGGCGGGCCTCGTCGTCGGCGTGGCCGGCGCGACGAGCGACCGCGCGGCCCTGCTGACGGCGGGTCTGGCGGGCCTGTTGGCCGGCTCGATGTCCATGGCGGCCGGGGAGTACGTGTCCGTGTCGACCCAGCGCGACTCCGAGATGGCCGCACTGGCCGTGGAGAAACGGGAACTTCGCGAACGGCCGGAGGCGGAGCTGGAGGAGTTGACGGGGCTTCTGGAGGACAGGGGTCTGTCCCGTGACGTGGCCCACGAGGCGGCGGAACAACTGACGGAACGTGACGCGCTGCGGGCTCACGCACGCGTGGAGCTCGGCATCGACCCGGACGAACTGACCAACCCCTGGCATGCGGCCTGGGCGAGCTTCCTGGCGTTCACCGCGGGGGCGTTGCTGCCGCTGCTGGCCATCGTGCTGCCGCCGGCGGGGTGGCGGGTGCCGGTGACCGTGGTGTCGGTGGTGGCGGCGTTGGTGCTGACCGGGTGGAGCAGCGCGCGGCTGGGTGCGGCGCATGCGGGGCGCGCGGTGGTGCGGAACGTGGTGGGCGGGTTGCTGGCGATGGGGGTCACGTACGGGGTGGGGGTGTTGCTGGGGGCGGCGGGGGTCCGCTGACGCCCCGGCGTGGTAACTGGCGTCACCGCCCGCCGGCAGCCCCTTGGTGGAGATCGCCAAGAAGCAAGCGCGTACCACCGGTAATACTTGTGGGTAACAACGTCTAGCCCCGCCCGACCGGCGGTTCTACGGTGCACGCATGCCGAACCTCCCCGATGTCGTGGTCTGGTCCATACCCGCCTTCGTGCTGCTCACCGTCATAGAGATGATCAGCGTCCGCGTCCATCCCGACGAGGACGCGGCCGGCTACGAGACGAAGGACGCCGCCACCAGCATCGGCATGGGACTCGGCAGCCTCTTCTTCGACTTCCTCTGGAAGATCCCGATCGTCGCCGTCTACACCGCCCTGTACGAGTTCACCCCGCTGCGCGTACCCGTCCTGTGGTGGACGGTCCCCCTGATGCTGCTCGGGCAGGACTTCTTCTACTACTGGTCCCACCGCGGCCACCACGTCATCCGCATCCTGTGGGCCTGTCACGTCGTCCACCACTCCAGCCGGAAGTTCAACCTCACCACCGCGCTGCGCCAGCCCTGGACGACCCTGACCGTCTGGCCGTTCTACGTCCCCCTCGTCGCCGCCGGAGTCCACCCGGCCGCGCTCGCCTTCTGCTCCTCCGCGAACCTCGTCTACCAGTTCTGGATCCACACCGAACGCATCGACAAGATGCCCCGCTGGTTCGAGTTCGTCTTCAACACCCCGTCCCACCACCGCGTCCACCACGCCTCCCAGGGCGGCTACCTGGACCGCAACTTCGGCGGCATCCTCATCGTCTGGGACCGGCTCTTCGGCTCGTTCGTCGCCGAGACCGAACGGCCCGTCTACGGGTTGACCAAGAACATCAACACGTTCAACCCGGTCAAGGTGGCCACTCATGAGTACGTGGCGATCATCAAGGACGTCAGGAAGGCCCGGAGTTGGCGTGAGCGGGCCGGGCGGGTGTTCGGCGGGCCGGGGTGGCAGCCGTCGCGATCGCCGGAATCGGCCCCGGTGTCGGAACAGGGCCAGGGACAGGAACCGGAACCGGCTTCGGCCGGAGGGAGCGCGGCCGCGTGAGAACCCGGCCCCGGCTCCGGCTATGGGCGCGCGGGCGTGGCCTCGTGGGGCGGCAGGAGCGCGGGCGAGTCGACGTCGGACGGCTGTGGCGCGGGCGAGTGCACACCGGGCGGGAGGAGCGTGACGGGGGCCGTCCCGAGCGGCGGGCGTCCACACGCGCGAGTTCCGGGCGGGGCCCGCGCGCGCGTTCCCTCGCTGCTCTTCTGCTCGCCTGCCTCGCCGCAGTCACTCTCATCGACCTCGTCTCCCTGGCCGTCGGCTTCGCTGGCGGCCATGTCGTCGCCAAGCCCCTGCTCATGCCGCTCCTCGCCGCATGGGCGGCCGTCCGAGGCACACCACGCCTCCTCGTCATCGCGCTCGTGTGCGGCTGGGGAGGTGACGTCCTCCTGCTGTCCGACAGCGGCCCGGCCTTCCTCGCCGGCATGGCCTGCTTCGCCGCGGGCCACGTCTGCTACATCGCGCTCTTTCGGCGTCACGGCACGCCACGCACGCGTGCCCTCCTCCCGGCCCCCGTCTACGCCCTCTCCCTCGTCACCACGGTCGCCCTCCTGTGGCCGGGCCTGCCGACGGACCTCCGCATCCCCGTCGCCGGCTACAGCACCCTGCTCGTGACCATGGCGTACACCGCCGCCCGGCTCGGCCTCCTGACAGGACTCGGCGGCGTGCTCTTCCTGCTCTCGGACACCCTCATCGCGACCGGCGTCGCCGACTGGCCCCAGCTACCACGACCCGAGTTCTGGATCATGCTCACGTATGTCGCCGCGCAGTTCCTGCTGGCCAGTGGCGTACGACGAGCCCTCGAAGCGCGTCCGGGGCCGATGGCGACATACGGTGAGATCCGCTCGACCACTCCCTGAGTGCAGGTGGTCCGACGGTGTCCGCATCACCCGCGACGGCGGCGCGCAGTCCTCACCAGTGAATCGGCAACGGCAGCGCCGTCAGCAGCCCCGACACCACAACCACCAGCCCCAGGGCCACGACCTCCACGCGCGCGGGGGCACAGGCGGTCAGCGGGTCGGGAGAGCGGCGCAGCCGGGTGCGGGCCCACAGGGCGAGCACGGCGACGACCGCCACGAGGAGCACCTTGGCGAGCAGCGTGCGCCCGTAGGCCGTGTCGGTCAGTTGCTCCAGGATGGTGCCGGGCGGCATCCGGCGCAGCGAACTCCACACCCCGGTCGCCGAGATGGCGGCGAGCAATACGGCCGCCACGCGCGCGTAGAGCCCGAGCAGCGCCGCGCCCGGCGCCGCGGGGCCCCAGTGGCGCAGCGTCCGCAGCACGTGCAGCAGTCCGCCCGCCCACAGCGCCGCGCACGTGAGGTGAACCAGCGTCAGCCCGGAGCCGACCAGCGGGCTGTGCTCGGTCACGGGATGCGCGCGCAGAGCCTCCGCCGCTACCGCGGCGGACAGGGGCCACACCTGGACGGTCGGGCGGCCCGAGCGGGCGCACAGACCGGCCAGCAGGAACGCGTTGACCTCCAACAGGGCCAACTTGCCGTCCCGCGACGCGTACAGACCGCCGACATCGATCGCGGAAAGGCTGTGGGGCACCAGATTGCCGGTCGCCACGACCGACGCCAGGCCCAGCGCGGCGAGGGACCCGGCGGCGGCCGCCCAGGGAGCCCAGGAGCAAGGAACGTCCGGGGGAGTGCCGGGCACCGAGCGCACCAGCCGGCCCACGAACAGCTCGCCCAGCGGCACGCACAACGCCACGAACAGCACCGCCCGCAGCAGGGCCACTCCACCGGCCCCGGGCGCGCCGGCCTCCCCGGTGCCGTGCAGCGCGGCGGACGGCCCGAGCAGCGGTGTCGCCACGGCCACCATCGCCAGGGCGAGGACGGCGACCGCCCGGCCGGTGCCGGGGCGCCGTGCGGGGCCGCTCGCGTCGGTCACCGCGGAGGGGGATCTGGTCAACGTCACCGTACGATCTTGACCACAACGGACAGAACCGGGCAACTGTAGGGAAACAAGTGGTGGTACGGCATTCCACCCATACACACGCTTCCGGTGCGCTGTCGGTTCCGGCCGGGTCAACGCCAGCCCGGAGCGTCCGTCCCCCACGGCACCGGCGGCCGGTCCCAGTCCGTCGGGCCGCCCTCGAAGGAGACCGGCGACAGCGCGTACCGCAGCCGCCCGAGCGCGCTGTCCGTCTCCGACAACCAGGGCCCGGGATCATCGTAGGAACCGCTCCCGGCATCTCCCGCGGCCAGGACGCGGTCGCCCATGTCGTCCACACCGTCCGTCAGCCACCGGGCCGTTCTCGCGAGCGCCAGCCGCACGAACCGGCTCCCGCCCTCGTGCGACTGCTCGGTCAGCGCCCGCAACACGGCTGCCGCCAGCAGGTAGCCCGTGCCGTGGTCGAGGGCCTGCGCGGGCAGCGCGCCCGGCTGCTCCGCCGAACCCTCCAGCACCGCGATCCCGGTGGCGGCCTGTACGAGGCTGTCGAAGCCGCGCCGTTCACGCCAGGGCCCGTACGCGCCCCATGCCGACAACTGCGCGACGACCACCCCGGGCCGCCGCTCCGCCAGCGCCTCGGCGGACAGCCCGAACCGGTCCAGTGCGCCCGGCCGGTACCCGGTGACGACCACGTCCGCCGCCTGGAGCAGGTCCTCGAAGGTCTGCCGGTCGGTGGCCAGGTCGAGCGTCGCCGACCGCTTGCCGAACCCGGTGTCGGCGTGCTGGTCCCGCAGTTCGGGCAGTTGGGGTGCGTCAAGGCGCAGGACGTCCGCGCCGAGCAGGGCGAGTGTGCGGGTGGCGACCGGGCCCGCGAGAACGCGTGTCAGGTCCAGGACCCGTAGGCCGGCGACCGGCAGCAGGGGAGAGGTGCCGGTCGGCGCGAAGGTACGCGCGCGTGCCGTGTCCAGCCGCCCTCGTTCGACCAGCGGCCGTTTCGCCACCTCGGCCGCCTGCGGGTGTGCGGCCCACTCCTCGGGAGAGCGCAGGGCGACGGCCAGACCCCCGGCCGCGTACACGGCTTCCTCGACGTCCAGGGTGGACCGCTCGGCGAGGGCCGCTTCGACGGCCGCCGTGTCCTCCGGTACCCCCAGCGCGTCGAGCAGCCGTGCCCGGTGGTGCGGGTAGTTCGCGTGCGTCCGCACCCACCCGTCCGCCGTCCGCCAGAACCGGGACAGCGGTGCGAAGGTGACCGGCGCGCGCCCCTTGATCGACAGGTGACGCTCGCTCAGGAAGGCGGTGGCGACCGCACCGTCGTCCACCAGCACGGCCGGCACCTTGGTTTGCCCAGCCCGGCGCGCCCCGAGTTCGGCGGCGGCCAGCGCGCACTCACCCACGCAGGCCCGCGCCAGGTCCTGCACGGGAAGGCGCCCCTGGAGAGCGCCTTCCCGCACCACGAACTTGATTGAAGTCATGACTGCACTATGCAGTATTGACTCAATCAATATATGGACGAACCCTGATCGTCCTGTACCGCTACTTCGTCACCGCGTCCAGTGCGTCCACCGTGCCCCAGCCGTAGAAGCCGTTGCGGTTCTTGGACCCCTCGCACACCGCGTCGACCTTGCCGTCGCCGTTGATGTCGTACGGGTCCGTGCACGGCGTGGCGTCCGCCTCGGCGTACAGCAGCGCCTTCACCAGGGCCGGCGGGGCGTACGGGTGCGTCGACTTGATCAGGGCGGCCACGGCCGCGGCGTGCGGCGAGGCCATCGACGTACCGGCCATGTAGCCCCACTTGCCGCCGGGCAGCGTGCCCAGGATCAGACCGCTGGTCGCGGGCGGCGCGGGCGTCTGGTAAGCCGTCGAGTCACCGCCGGGCGCGGCGACGTCGATGATGCCCAGGCCATAGTTGGAGAAGGACGACTTGATGCCCTTGGCGCCGGTCGACGCGACCGTCACCACCCCCGGAAGCTGGGTCGGTATGTCGAAGCACTCCGACGGGTCGATCACCCGGTCCGACGGCGTGCCGTCGTTCGGCGAGGCCGGGTCGGTGATCTCGTCGGCCGCGAAATCGTAGTTCTCGTTGCCGGCCGCGGCCACGTTGACCACGCCCCGCTTCTCCGCGTACCGCGAGGCCCGGGCGACCGCGTCGACGAGGGCCTTCTGGTCCGGGTCGTCGGTGCAGTTGAAGTACCACGGGTCGGTGTAATAGCTGTTGTTGGTGACGTCGACGCCGTGCGTGGCCGCCCACATGAAGCCGCAGACCACGGCCTCCGTGTAGAAGTAGCCGTCGGTGGTCGACACCTTGATGCCCGCCACCTTCACACCGGGCGCCACGCCTGTCATGCCGACGCCGTTCTTGGCGGCCGCGATCTCACCGGCCACGTGCGTGCCGTGCGGGCTCTCCGCCGCGCTCGGCCGCCACGCCCCGTCGGTCGTGTCCGGCTTGCCCCTCACGCAGTTGACCGACGCGGCCCGGTCGAAGTTCGGCGCGAGGTCCGGGTGGGTGTCGTCCACGCCGGTGTCGATCACGCCGACGGTCACCTTGCTGCTGCCGAGCGACTTCTCGTGCGCCTTGTCCGCCTTGATCGCGGGCAGGTCCCACTGCAACGACTCCAGCGGGTCCTGGCCGGCGTCGGCGGCGGCCTGCGCGGCGGCCAGCTGCGCCGAGCTGAGCGCCTTCGGCGTCCCCTCGTCGGCCGTCGACTGCGCGGGCAGCGGCGCGTTGCGCGTGTTGCCCGCCGACTCGACCCCGCGCACCTTGCGGATGGTCTTCGCGAAGTCGGGGTTCGACGAGTGGACGACGATCACCCCGATCTCGTCGTACGACGTCACGATCGTGCCGCCGGCCTTGGCCACGGCCTTCTTCACCTGGGCGGAAGGGCCGTGCCCGGGGCGGACGTTGACGACGTAGCTGAGCGCCGTCCCGTCCGTGCCGGCGGCGGCGAGGACGTCGCTGACGGCGCCGGTGCCGGGCAGGCCGGTCGCGGACGCCGTGGCGCCCGGCAGGAAGGCCATGGCCGTCGCGATGGCCATACCGAGCGGGATCGCGAGCGTGCGCCGATAGCGCGGGTGGGGCCCTGTCATGGTGTGTATCTCTCCAGTTCGTTCTCGGTGCGAGCGGTGCGAGCGGTGCGAGCGGTGCGAGCGGTCCGTGCGGGTGCCGCCGGGGCGGGCGAAGTCTCGGGTCCGGCCCGTCACTTGACCGCGCGCAGCGCGTTGACGATGCCGAAGCCGTAGAACCCGTTGGCCCGGGTGCCGCCCTCGCACACCGCGTCCTGCGTGCCGTCGCCGTTCTGGTCGTACGAGGCCGGGCAGCTCGTGGCGGTCGCCTCCGCCTTCAGCAGCGCCTGCAACTGGGCCGGGCTCGCCTTGGGGTGCGTCGACTTCAGCAGCGCGGCGACGCCCGCGGCGTGCGGGGACGCCATCGAGGTGCCCTGCAGGAAGCCGTACTCGCCGTTCGGCAGGGTCGACAGGATGCGGCCGTTCTGCGACGGCGTGTCCGGGATCTGGTAGAGCCGGTCGCCGCCGGGCGCCGCGATGTCGATGACGCCCTTGCCGTACGAGGAGTAGTACGACTTGAGGTTCTTGACGCCCGTCGCACTGACCGTGACGACACCCGGCAGCTGCGTCGGCACGTCGAAGCACTCGTGCGGGTCGACGGTCCGCTCCACCGGAGTCGAGTCGTCGGGGCTCGTGGTGTCGACGATCGCGTCGGAGGCCAGGTCGTGGTTGGAGTTGCCGGCCGAGGCCAGGCTCAGCGTGCCCTTCCTCTGGGCGTACAGCTGCGCCCTGTTGACCGCATCGACAATGGCCCGCTGGTCCGGGTCGTCCATGCAGTTGTACATCCATGGATCAACGTAGTAGCTGTTGTTGGTGATCTCGACGCCGTGGTCGGCCGCGAACACGAAGGCGCACACGACGCTCTCCGGGTAGAAGAGGCCGTCGCTCGGGTCGGTCACATTGATGGCCGACACCTTCACGCCGGGAGCGACCCCGGCCACGCCTATGCCGTTGCGGGCCGCGGCGATCTCACCGGCCACGTGGGTGCCGTGGTAGTCGTCCGCGGTGTACGGCCGCCAGGCGCCCGGGCTGGTGTTCGGCACACCGCCGTCGCAGTTGGCGGACTGGGCGGCGGAGAAGTTCGGCGCGATGTCGGGGTGGGTGTCGTCGACGCCGGTGTCGATCACGGCGACGGTCACCTTGCGGCTGCCGGGGTTGATCCGGGCCGCCTTGTCGGCGCCTATCGCGCGCAGGTCCCACTGGTCGGCCTCGAGGGGCTCGCTGTCCGGCGCGGCGGCCGAGGCCTTGGCGAGCTTCGCGGCCTGCGCGTCCGACAGGACCTGGACCGCGCCCTCGTCCGTCGTCCCCGCCGGGGTCAGCGGCGAGGTGCGGGTGGCGCCGGCCGACTGCACCCCGCGCACCTTGCGGATCTTCTGGGCGAAGTCCGGGGCGGCGGAGTGGACGACGATCACGCCGATCTTGTCGTACGCGATCACGACGGTGCCGCCGGCTATCGGTATCGCCTTCTTCACCGACGCGATCGTGCGGTGGTCCACCTTGGTGTTGACGACGTACGACAGGTCCGTCGCGTCCGCGGCACGAGCCGTGGCCTGCGCGGCGGGCGCGGCCGAGGCTGCCGAGGGCAGGAAGCCGAGCGAAGCCGTGAGGGACAGCACGACGGGCACAGCGAGCGCGAGACGGTGTCGCGAACGTCTGGAACGCGGCTGGGACATGGGGTCTCCACATCATCCGGAAACGAAACCGGCCCGAGACACAGGTGTCGCTCGGGCAGGTACATGACGGGCGGTGCAGGCCGAAGCTATCTCTCGAAGCCGCTGGCCAGCAATGACTTCCCCAAGGTGAGTTCGGAAAGAAGCAAAGTGAGTTGAACCGGTCCAGGCGCGGCGCCGTGACCTTGAACAGGGAACGCGAGGACACTCGCCCCCGATCCCCGTCACAACCGCAGCCGCTACGCGAGGAGACCCCGTGTCCACCGACGCACCGCCACCCGCGAAAGAGACCCACAAACTCCCCACCACCGAGGAGTTCACCGAGGTGCAGGAGAGCGCGGAGTTCGGTGAACTGCGCCGCTCCTACCGCTCCTTCGCCTTTCCGCTGACCGTCGGCTTCATCGCCTGGTACCTGCTGTACGTCCTGCTGTCCAACTACGCGGGCGACTTCATGGGCACCAAAGTCTTCGGCAACATCAACGTCGCGTTGATCCTGGGCCTCGCCCAGTTCCTCACCACGTTCCTCATCGCCTGGTGGTACGCGCGGACCGCTGCCGCCCGCTTCGACCCCAAGGCCGAGGCCATCAAGTCCCGGATGGAGGGCGGCGCATGAGCCCCGCGATCACCCTGGCGGCCGGCGAGGCCAGCGAGCACCGAGGGCTGATCATCAGCCTGTTCGCGGTCTTCGTCCTCGCGACCCTCGTCATCACGGTCTGGGCCGGACGCCAGACCAAGGACGCCGCCGACTTCTACGCGGGCGGCCGCCAGTTCACCGGTTTCCAGAACGGCCTCGCCGTCTCCGGCGACTACATGTCCGCCGCGTCCTTCCTCGGCATCGCGGGCGCCATCGCCCTCTTCGGCTACGACGGCTTCCTCTACTCCGTCGGCTTCCTGGTCGCCTGGCTCGTCGCCCTGCTCCTGGTCGCCGAACCGCTGCGCAACTCCGGCCGCTACACGATGGGTGACGTCCTCGCGTACCGGATGCGCCAGCGTCCGGTCCGTACGGCGGCCGGCACCTCCACCATCGTCGTCTCGATCTTCTATCTGCTGGCCCAGATGGCGGGCGCGGGTGTCCTGGTCTCCCTGCTCCTCGGCATCACCAGCGACGCCGGCAAGATCGGAGTGGTCGCCCTCGTCGGCGTCCTGATGATCGTGTACGTCACCATCGGCGGCATGAAGGGCACCACCTGGGTCCAGATGGTCAAGGCCGTCCTGCTCATCGCGGGCGCGCTGCTGCTGACCTTCCTGGTGCTGCTGAAGTTCGACTTCAACGTCTCCGACCTGCTCGGCTCCGCCGCCGACAACAGCGGCAAGGGGGCGGCCTTCCTGGAGCCGGGCCTGAAGTACGGCGCCACGGGCACCACCAAGCTGGACTTCATCTCCCTCGGCATCGCCCTGGTCCTCGGCACCGCCGGTCTGCCGCACATCCTGATCCGCTTCTACACCGTGCCCACCGCCAAGGCCGCCCGTAAGTCGGTCATCTGGGCCATCGGCCTCATCGGCGCCTTCTACCTGATGACCCTCGCCCTCGGCTTCGGCGCCGCGGCCCTCATCAAGCCGGACGAGATCATCGCCTCCAACAAGGCGGGCAACACGGCCGCGCCACTGCTGGCACTGCATCTGGGCGGCGTCGACTCCAACTGGGGCGCGGTCCTGCTGGCCACCATCTCGGCGGTCGCCTTCGCCACGATCCTCGCGGTCGTCGCGGGCCTCACCCTGGCCTCGTCGTCCTCCTTCGCCCACGACATCTACGCGAACGTCATCAAGCGCGGCCAGGCCACCGAGAAGCAGGAGATGAGCGCGGCCCGCTGGGCGACCGTCGGCATCGGCGCCGTCTCCATCCTGCTGGGCGCCCTCGCCCGCGACCTGAACGTCGCAGGCCTGGTGGCGCTCGCCTTCGCGGTCGCCGCCTCCGCGAACCTCCCGACGATCCTCTACAGCCTCTTCTGGAAGCGGTTCACCACCAGCGGAGCACTGTGGTCGATCTACGGCGGCCTCGTCACGGCGGTCGGCCTGGTGCTGTTCTCGCCGGTCGTCTCCGGCAAGCCCACCTCGATGTTCCCGGACGTCGACTTCCACTGGTTCCCGCTGGAGAACCCGGGCATCATCTCGATCCCGGTCGGCTTCCTGCTCGGCATCATCGGCACCTACCTCTCCAAGGAGGAGCCGGACAAGGGCAAGTACGCGGAGCTGGAGGTCCGGTCCCTGACCGGCACCGGCGCCCACTGACCCACCCCCTGAAGCGGCCGTGTCGTAGGTCTCTACGACGCGGTCGCTTCGTACGTCGTGGGATCGGGCACTGTCGTTGTCAGTGCGGTCACGTAGGCTCGCAAGTGACGGAAAACGATGGTGCAGGTACTGATCCGCTACGAGGGAGGGGGCCCACGTGCTCATCGACACCTATGGCCGGCAGGCCACCGACCTGCGGGTCTCACTGACCGACCGGTGCAATCTGCGGTGCACCTACTGCATGCCCGAGGAGGGCCTGCAGTGGCTGGCCAAGCCCGATCTGCTCACCGACGACGAGATCGTGCGCCTGATCGACATCGCCGTCACCTCCCTGGGCATCGAGGAGGTCCGCTTCACCGGCGGTGAACCCCTGCTGCGCCCCGGCCTGGTGGGCATCGTCGAGCGCGTCGCGGCTCTCGCCCCGCGCCCCCAGATGTCCCTGACCACCAACGGCATCGGCCTCAAGCGCACCGCGCACGCCCTGAAGGCGGCGGGCCTGGACCGGGTCAACGTCTCCCTGGACACCCTGCGTCCGGACGTCTTCAAGACCCTCACCCGCCGCGACCGCCACAAGGATGTCCTGGAGGGCCTGGACGCCGCCCGCGAGGCGGGCCTGACCCCGGTCAAGGTCAACTCCGTCCTGATGCCGGGGCTGAACGACGACGAGGCCCCCGACCTGCTGGCCTGGGCGGTGGAGCACGACTACGAACTGCGCTTCATCGAGCAGATGCCCCTGGACGCCCAGCACGGCTGGAAACGCGACGGCATGATCACCGCCGGAGACATCCTGACCTCCCTGCGCACCCGCTTCGAGCTCACCGAGGAGGGGGCGGAGGCCCGGGGCTCGGCCCCCGCGGAACGCTGGATCGTCGACGGCGGCCCCCATGTCGTCGGCGTCATCGCCTCGGTCACCCGCCCCTTCTGCGCGGCCTGCGACCGCACCCGCCTCACCGCCGACGGCCAGATACGCACCTGCCTGTTCGCCCGCGAGGAGACCGACCTGCGAGCGGCCCTGCGCTCCGACGCCGGTGACGAGGAGATCGCCCGGATCTGGCGCGAGGCGATGTGGGGCAAGAAGGCCGGCGCGGGCCTGGACGACCCGACCTTCATCCAGCCGGACCGGCCCATGTCCGCGATCGGAGGCTAGGCCCCTTCGGGCGCCTGCCAGTCCTCGAACTTCACGACGTCCTTGAGGAAACCCCGCACCCCGAGGAACTGCGACAGGTGCTCCCGGTGCTCCTCGCAGGCCAGCCACGTCTTGCGCCGCTCCGGCGTGTGGATCTTCGGGTTGTTCCACGCGAGCACCCACACGGCATCGACGCGGCAGCCCTTGGCGGAGCAGATCGGGGTCTCGTCACTCACGGAATTCGTCTCACAAGCGGGGAGAACAAGAGGGGAAAAAGGCGACGCCGAGCAGCCACGGGGGGAGCTGCCCGGCGTCGGTCTGTCGCTCCGACGGGGGATGCGGAGCGCGTACGAAGTATGTCACGGGTAACCCTTGGCCCGGCACCGGAACAACATGATTGATCTGAGCTTTTCTTGAGCTTGGTGCTCAGAACACCCGTCACGTCCGCTCGCGCGGTTCACCCCGGGCACCCGACGCCGATCCGCCCGTACCGCCTTCCGGCACGGGTTCCGCGAAGTCGTCGTCGGCCCGCGGCGGCAAGATCATCGTCCGGACCGGAGCGGTCACGAAGGTCGACGGCAGCGAGGGCGCGTTCTCCCGCCCCGCGTTGGCGATGACGACGGCGATATAGGGCAGAACCGCCCCCAGCACCAGCGCGACGATCGCCACGTGCCGCTCGACGTTCCAGAGCGTGGCCGCCAGCACCACGGAAATCGTACGGACCGTCATCGAGATGACGTACCGGCGCTGACGTCCGCGCACATCCTCCTGAAGGCTCGTCCGGGCTCCGGTGATCCGGAACACCTGGGCGCTGCCGCCGCCATGCTGCTTCCGCATCACATTCCACCATCCGCCCGCATCGGACCGCTCCCGGCTCCACATCCGCTCCGTACCCGGTGGAGGTACCGGGGCCGGCCGCCTTCCACGGTACGCCGCGCCTGCGCCGCCTACGAGACCGGGGCACCTCCCGCCCGGGCCGACGGCCTCACTCCCGGCACGTACGGCCGTACCCGACATGCGGCGTAGTGCGAACGGACCGACACTGGCCGAAATGCTCACGTAGAGCCGTACGAGGAGGCAGCCATGGGCTGGTTGTGGGCGATCATCGTGGGATTCGTGCTGGGCCTGATCGCGAAGGCGATCATCCCCGGCAAGCAGCACAGTCCCCTCTGGCTGACCACCATCTTCGGCATGCTCGGCGCCATCGCCGGCAACGCCATGGCACGCGGGTTCGGAGTGGACGAGACCTCCGGCATCGACTGGAGCCGCCACGCCTTCCAGCTCATCGCCGCGATCATCATCGTCGCCGTCGGCGACATGCTCTACATGGCGACGCTCGGCAAGCGGAAACACCGGACCTGAGAGCCGTACGGCGAAGGGGGCGTCCCTCCTCGCGGGAGAGACGCCCCCTTCTGCCGTGCTCAGGACCTAGGCCGACGTGACCTCGACCGCGGCCAGGTTCTTCTTGCCCCGGCGCAGCACCAGCCAGCGGCCGTGCAGCAGGTCCTCCTCGGCGGGAACGGCGTCCTCGGCCGCGACCTTGACGTTGTTCACGTAGGCCCCGCCCTCCTTCACCGTCCGCCGCGCGGCCGACTTGCTGGCCACGAGGCCGACCTCGGCGAACAGGTCGACGACGGCACCGAGCTCGGTGACCTGGATGTGCGGCACCTCGGAGAGCGCCGCGGTCAGCGTCCGCTCGTCGAGCTCCGCCAGCTCACCCTGCCCGAAGAGGGCACGGCTCGCGGCGATCACGGCGGCCGTCTGGTCGGCGCCGTGCACCAGCGTCGTCAGCTCTTCCGCCAGCGCCCGCTGCGCGGCCCGGGCCTGCGGCCGCTCCTCGGTCTGCTTCTCCAGCTCCTCCAACTCCTCGCGGGACCTGAAGGACAGGATGCGCATGTACGTCGAGACGTCCCGGTCGTCCACGTTCAGCCAGAACTGGTAGAACGCGTACGGCGTCGTCATCTCCGGGTCGAGCCAGACGGCGCCGCCCTCGGTCTTGCCGAACTTGGTGCCGTCCGCCTTGACCATCAGCGGCGTGGCCAGGCAGTGCACCTCGGCCCCGGGCTCCAGCCGGTGGATCAGGTCGAGCCCCGCGGTGAGGTTGCCCCACTGGTCGCTGCCGCCCTGCTGGAGCGTGCAGCCGTACCGCCGGTACAGCTCGAGGAAGTCCATGCCCTGCAGCAGTTGGTAGCTGAACTCCGTGTAGCTGATGCCCTCCTGGGACTCCAGCCGGCGCGCGACCGAGTCCTTGGTGAGCATCTTGTTGACGCGGAAGTGCTTGCCGATGTCCCGCAGGAACTCGATGGCCGACAGCCCGGCCGTCCAGTCCAGGTTGTTCACCATCACTGCGGCGTTCTCGCCCTCGAAGGACAGGAACGGCTCGATCTGCCCGCGCAGCCGGGTCACCCAGTTCGCGACCGTCTCCGGGTCGTTGAGCGTGCGCTCGGCCGTGGGGCGGGGGTCGCCGATCTGGCCGGTCGCCCCGCCCACCAGCGCCAGCGGGCGAAGGCCCGCCTGCTGGAGCCGGCGCATGGTGAGGACCTGGACCAGGTGACCGACGTGGAGACTGGCCGCGGTGGGGTCGAAACCGCAATAGAACGTGACGGGACCGTCCGCGAGCGCCTTGCGCAAAGCGTCCTCGTCAGTGGACAGGGACCACAGCCCCCGCCACTTCAGCTCGTCGACGATGTCCGTCACGGTTCTCGTATCTCCTCGAAAGGTCCTCGGGCAGTCGAGTGACTACCGGCTACGAGGTTATACGCCCTGACTGACAGAACTCATATTGAAATCCGGCACCCGCAGCGCCGGCATCGCGGCCCTGGTGAAGTAGTCGCTCCACTCCCTGGGCAGCGTCTTCTCCGTCCGCCCCGCCTCCGTCGCCCGCCCCAGCAGGCCGACCGGCGACTCGTTGAACCGGAAGTTGTTGACCTCGCCGGTCACCTCGCCGTTCTCGACGAGGTACACGCCGTCCCGGGTCAGCCCGGTGAGCAGCAGCGTGGCCGGGTCGACCTCGCGGATGTACCAGAGGCAGGTCAGCAGCAGCCCGCGCGTGGTGTTCGCGACCATCTCCTCCAGGGAGAGGTCCTGGCCGCCGTCCAGGATCAGGTTGCCGATCGCCGGGGCGACGGGCAGCCCGGTCAGGCCCGCGCTGTGCCGGGTGGTGGTCAGATGCGCCAGCGTGCCCTGCCTCATCCACGCGGTCGGCCCGACCGGAAGGCCGTTGTCGAACACCGACTGATCGCCGCCGGAGGAGTGCGCGACGACGAACGGCGCGGTCTCCAGCCCGGGCTCGTTCGGGTCGCTGCGCAGCGTCAGCGGCAGATCGGTGAGCGTCTCGCCGATCCTGGTGCCGCCGCCCGGCTTCGAGAACACCGTCCGCCCCTCGGCCGCGTCCCGCCCCGACGCCGACCACAGCTGGTAGATCAGCAGATCGGCGACCGCGGTCGGCGGCAGCAGCGTCTCGTACCGCCCGGCGGGCAGCTCGATGCGCCGCTCGGCCCATCCCAGGCGTACGGCGAGCTCGGCGTCCAGCGCCGCCGGGTCGACGTCCTTGAAGTCCCGCGTGGAGCGCCCCGCCCAGGCCGAGCGGGTACGGTCCGGCGACTTGGCGTTCAGCTCCAGCGTGCCGTTGGGCTGGTCGTGACGCAGCCGCAGCCCCGTGGAGGTGCCCAGGTACGTCGAAACGAGCTCGTGGTTGGCGAAGCCGTACAGCTCGCGGCCGCCCGCACGCGCGCGTGCGAAGGACTCGCCGAGCGCCGGCGCGAAGTCGGCGAAGACGGCCGAGGAGGTCTCGGCGGGCGCGTCCGTGAAGTCCGGGGACTCCGATACACCCGTGACCAGCGGCTGGGCGTCCTCGGCGGGCCCGGCACCGCGTGCGGCGGCCTCGGCGGCCCGCACCAGCGGCTCCAGCTCGTCCGTGGTCACCGCGGACCGGGAGACCACACCGGAGGCGGTGCCCTCCTTGCCGTCGACGGTCGCGACGACGGTGAGCGTGCGCCCGCGCGTGACGCCGTTCGTGGTGAGCGCGTTGCCCGCCCAGCGCAGGTTGGCGGTCGACTGCTCGTCGGCGATCACGACACAGCCGTCCGCCCGCGACAGCGAGAGGGCCCGCTCGACGATCTCGTACGGATTGTTGGTGCGCGGGCTCATCGACCGGCCTCCTGCGTGGTGTTCAGAATGTTGACGCCCTTGAAGAGGGCCGACGGGCACCCGTGCGACACGGCGGCGACCTGGCCCGGCTGGGCCTTGCCGCAGTTGAAGGCGCCACCGAGGACATAGGTCTGCGGGCCGCCCACCGCGGCCATCGAGCCCCAGAAGTCGGTGGTGGTCGCCTGGTAGGCGACGTCCCGCAGCTGCCCGGTGATCCGCCCGTTCTCGATCCTGAAGAACCGCTGGCCGGTGAACTGGAAGTTGTAGCGCTGCATGTCGATCGACCAGGACCGGTCGCCGACGACATAGATGCCGCGGTCCACGCTGCCGATGAGATCCTCTGTCGACATGCCCGCCGGGTCCGGCTGGAGCGACACGTTGGCCATGCGCTGCACCGGGACATGCCCGGGGGAGTCGGCGTAGGCGCACCCGTTGGACCGCTCGAACCCGGTCAGCTTCGCGATCCGCCGGTCCAGCTGGTAGCCGACGAGGGTGCCGTCCTTCACCAGGTCCCAGGACTGGCCCGCGACGCCCTCGTCGTCGTAGCCGATGGTCGCGAGGCCGTGTTCGGCGGTGCGGTCGCCGGTGACGTTCATCAGCTCGGAGCCGTACCTGAGCTTGCCGAGCTGGTCGAAGGTCGCGAAGGAGGTGCCGGCGTAGGCGGCCTCGTAGCCGAGGGCGCGGTCCAGTTCGGTGGCGTGGCCGATGGACTCGTGGATGGTCAGCCAGAGGTTGGACGGGTCGACGACGAGGTCGTACAGGCCCCCCTCGACACTCGGCGCCCGCATCTTCTCCGCGAGCAGCTCGGGGATCTGCTCGAGCTCGCTCTCCCAGTCCCAGCCGGTGCCCGTGAGGTACTCCCAGCCGCGTCCGACCGGCGGCGCGATGGTCCGCATGGAGTCGAACTCACCGCTGGACTCGTCGACCGACACGGCGGTCAGCTGCGGGTGCAGCCGGACCCGCTGCTGCGTGGTCACCGTGCCCGCGGTGTCGGCGTAGAACTTGTTCTCGTGCACGGTGAGCAGCGAGGCGTCGACATGGTTGACGCCGCTCGCCCCCAGCAGTCGCGCGCTCCAGTCCGCGAGCAGCGCCGCCTTCTCCTCGTCGGGCACGGAGAAGGGGTCGATCTCGTACGACGAGATCCAGGTACGGTCGGCGTGCACGGGCTCGTCGGCGAGCTCCACCCGCTCGTCCGAGCCGGCCGCGCGGATCACCTGGGCGGAGAGCTTCGCCATGGCCACGGCCTGCGAGGCGACCTTGGCGGCGGCGTCCAGTGTCAGGTCCACGCCCGACGCGAAGCCCCAGGTGCCGCCGTGCACGACCCGCACCGCGTACCCGAGGTCGGTGGTGTCCGAGGACCCGGACGGCTTGGCGTCCCTGAGCCGCCAGGACGCACTGCGCACCCGCTCGAACCGGAAGTCCGCGTGCTCGGCGCCGAGCGCACGCGCGCGTGCCAGCGCGGCGTCGGCGAGGGCACGTAGGGGAAGCGCTGTGAAGGCTTCGTCGATGGTATGAGGCACCTGGGTCTCTTCCTGTCGGCATGAGGGTGGGCGACGGCTGCTCCGATCATGTCGCGACGACCGGTGCCCGGACCACACGTTTGGGACCCTGCCGGCATCTTTCTGTAGGGACCCGACAGCGAGTCCCGTAAGCCACTGTCGGTGCCCGAATGTCCGTGACAGCGACCGGCCCGATAGGTTTTCGGAGAAGCCGCCTGCCATCCAGGGTGTTCGGGCGGGTGTGTCAGACCCCAAGGGAAAGGGTGATCCGTTGAGCCGCTCGGTTCTCGTCACCGGAGGCAACCGGGGCATCGGCCTCGCCATCGCCCGCGCGTTCGCCGAGGCCGGCGACAAGGTCGCCATCACATACCGCTCGGGGGAGCCGCCGGCCGGCTTCCTGGCCGTCAAGTGCGACATCACCGACACCGAGCAGGTGGAGCAGGCCTACAAGGAGATCGAGGCCGAGCACGGTCCGGTGGAGGTGCTGATCGCCAACGCCGGCATCACCAAGGACCAGCTCCTGATGCGGATGTCCGAGGACGACTTCACCTCGGTCGTCGACACCAACCTCACCGGCACCTTCCGCGTGGTCAAGCGCGCCAATCGCGGCATGCTGCGCGCCAAGAAGGGCCGGGTCGTCCTGATCTCCTCGGTCGTGGGCCTCTACGGCGGCCCCGGCCAGTCCAACTACGCCGCCTCCAAGGCCGCCCTGGTCGGCTTCGCCCGCTCGCTCGCCCGTGAGCTGGGCTCGCGCAACATCACCTTCAACGTCGTCGCGCCCGGCTTCGTCGACACCGACATGACCAAGGTGCTCACCGACGAGCAGCGCGCGGGCATCGTCAAGCAGGTGCCGCTCGGTCGTTACGCGCAGCCCGAGGAGGTCGCCGCCACGGTGCGGTTCCTGGCCTCGGACGACGCCTCGTACATCACTGGAGCCGTCATCCCCGTTGACGGCGGACTGGGAATGGGTCACTGAACACCATGAGCGGAATTCTCGAGGGCAAGCGCGTCCTGATCACCGGTGTGCTGATGGAGTCCTCCATCGCCTTCCACGCCGCCAAGCTGGCCCAGGAGCAGGGCGCCGAGATCATCCTGACCGCGTTCCCGCGGCCCACGCTGACCGAGCGCATCGCCAGGAAGCTGCCCAAGCCCACCAAGGTCATCGAGCTCGACGTGACCAACGACGAGCACCTCGGCCGGCTGGCCGACCTCGTCGGCGAGGAGCTCGGCGGCCTCGACGGTGTCGTGCACTCCATCGGCTTCGCGCCGCAGGACGCGCTCGGCGGCAACTTCCTGAACACGCCGTTCGAGTCCGTGGCCACGGCCATGCACGTCTCGGCGTACTCCCTGAAGTCGCTCACCATGGCCTGCCTGCCGCTGATGCAGAACGGCGGCTCGGTCGTCGGCCTCACCTTCGACGCCCAGTACGCCTGGCCGCAGTACGACTGGATGGGCCCGGCGAAGGCCGCCCTGGAGGCCACCAGCCGCTACGTCGCGCGTGACCTGGGCAAGCAGAACATCCGCTGCAACCTCATCTCCGCCGGCCCGCTCGCCTCGATGGCCGCCAAGTCCATCCCCGGCTTCAGCGACCTGGCCGCCGTGTGGGACAACCGCTCCCCGCTGGAGTGGGACCTCAAGGACCCGGAGCCGGCCGGCAAGGGCATCGTCGCCCTGCTGAGCGACTGGTTCCCGAAAACCACGGGCGAGATCATCCACGTGGACGGCGGCCTGCACGCCATCGGCGCCTGACACCGCACCTCTCGCGAAGTGCCGGGCCCGTGTCCTTCGGGACGCGGGCCCTCACCCGTTCGGCCCACCAGGCCGGGCGCGCACCTGCCACAACTGGGCACGCTGGATTACGCGTTCACCCGCGATTCCCTCCCCAGCACGGCCGAGGAGGTCCCCTTGTGCGCCTGTCCCGCAGTCTGGCCTCAGTGACCGCAGCCGTCTGTCTCGTGATGTACCTGCCGTACGAAGCCATGTCGCACGCACGCGCGGCGGAGCCCGGCGCCGCCGCGTCGGAGCTGTTCGGCGCCTCCTGCCGCAGCAAGGTCGCCGGCTCCCGTGTGACCACCTACTGCCACAACCCCTATCCGCGCAGCGACGGCGTCCGTCTGCACATCGAGTGCGAGCGCTGGTGGGACCTCGACACCGACAGCGCCGAGGTCGCGGCCGGGCCCGCGCAGACCGTGCGGCTGACCGGCCGGTGCTGGAAAGAGGTCCGCTCGGCGTGGGTCAGCCACCGGAAGCTGGCGCGCTGAACCGTCCCGGACGGCACTGCAAGGGGTAGCCGGCCGCCTCGTCGGCAGCCGCCGACGCGTCGCCCGCGCGGATCGCGTCGACGAGCCGGGTGTGGTCCATGTACGTCTCCGGCGTCAGCTCCTTGCCGACGTCCTCGCGCAGCCAGTCCCGCAGCACCTCACCGAGGTCGGCGTACATCTCGGTCATCACGTCGTTGTGCGAGGCGGCCACCACGGCCAGGTGGAAGGTTGTGTCCGCCGTCACGAAGGCCTCCGCGTCGCCCGACTCCCAGGTCTCCTCGCGCCGCACCAGGAGCGCGTCGAGCTGCTTGAGGTCCTTCTCGGTACGCCGCTCGGCGGCCAGCCGCGCCGCGGAGGACTCCAGGGTGGAGCGCAGCTCGGCGATGTGCCGGGGATCCGCGTCGGCGAACCTGCGGTGCATCACGCCCGCCAGCTCACTGGTCGCCACGACGTACGTCCCCGAGCCCTGGCGGATGTCCAGCAGCCCGTTGTGCGCGAGCGCGCGGACGGCCTCGCGGACGGTGTTGCGGGCGACCCCCAGCTGCTCGACCAGCTCGGGCTCCGTCGGGATCCGGGAGCCGACCGGCCACTCGCCCGAGGTGATCTGGTTGCGCAGCGCGGCGATGACCTGCTCGGACAGCGCCGAGCGGCGGGGATGGCTCAGGGGCATGGCACACCTTCGCACGGGCGGGACGACCGTGGACGATCCGGGGATGGACAACCAATCATCCCATGATTCTATGATGGGGGGCATGGCAAGCGAGGAAACCCGGACAGCGAAGTCCCCGACCGTACGCAGTTCCGCGACTCCGCCCGACGGGGAACCCCTGGTGCCCGCCACGCGCGCGTGGGCGGTGCGCCTGGTCGTCGTCGGCATCGTGCTGTCCGCCCTCAACCTCCGCCCCGCCATCACCAGCCTCGGCGCCCTCCTCGAAGAGGTGCGCGACGGACTCGGCATGAGCGGCAGCGTGGCCGGCCTGCTCACCTCGGTGCCCCCGCTGTGCTTCGCCGTCTTCGGTGTCATGGCCCCGCGGCTGGCCCGCCGCTTCGGCGCGGGCGCGGTGGTGTGCGCGGGCATGGTTGCCATCACGGCCGGCCTGCTGATACGGCCGTACACGGGCTCCACGGCGGGCTTCCTGGCCGCCAGCGCCCTCACCCTCATGGGCATCGCCGTCAGCAACGTCCTGATGCCGGTCATCGTCAAGCGCTGGTTCCCCGACCGGGTCGGCTCCATGACCGGCCTGTACTCGATGGCCCTCGCCCTCGGCACCTCGGCGGCGGCCGCCGTGACCGTTCCGATGACCGAGGCGCTGGGCGGGAGCTGGCAGTCCGGGCTCGCGGTGTGGGCGGGCCTGGCCGCGGCGGCCGTAGTGCCGTGGATCCCGCTCGTGCGGGACCGGGGGCCGGTGTCGACCGAGCCGAAGGCGGCCCGGAGCGTGCACACGCGTGTGGAGGGCGCCGGACCCGTCCGGCACGTGCACGCGCGTGTGAAGCCGCCCGCGCCGCCCGCGCTGCGGATCACCCGGAGCCGGACCGCCTGGGCGCTCGCCGTCTTCTTCGGGCTCCAGGCCACCGCCGCCTACATCACCATGGGCTGGATGGCGCAGATCTTCCGGGACGCGGGCGTGTCCGCGGGCACCGCCGGGTTGCTGCTCGCGGTCACGATGGTGATGGGAGTCCCGCTCGCCTTCGTCATCCCGCGCGTGGCCACCCGGCTGCCGCACCAGGGTCCGATCGTGATCGCCCTCGGCGTCTGCGGTCTCGCCGGCTACGCGGGCCTGTACCTCGCCCCCGCCGCCGGCGCCTGGGCCTGGGCCGTCCTGCTCGGCGTCTCCAACTGTGCCTTCCCGCTGGCCCTCACCATGGTCGGGATGCGTGCCAGGACCGGCGCGGGCGTCGCCCAGCTGTCCGCGTTCGCACAGAGCACCGGCTATCTGATCTCCATCCCGGGACCGCTCCTGGTGGGCGTGCTCTACCAGCACAGCGGCGGCTGGGGACTGCCCATCGCGCTCATGATCGGCCTGATGGTCCCGCAGATGGCGGTCGGCGTGCTGGCGGGCCGCGACCGTACGGTGGAGGACGAGGCAGCCCGCTGAGGCCCCCTGGCAGCCTTGGTAAGAGACCGGGGTGCGAGACTGGCCGTATGCCAGTGCTCGATCCGAATCCCCAGAACGGCCAGAAGAAGATGCTGCTGGTCTTCGGCTCGTTCTTCGCCATCTTCATCATCATCGCGATCATCGCGACGATCGCCTCACCCTGACCGACGGTGGGGTTAACCCCCCAGTCCCCTAGGGGGCGAGTGTCAGGGTCAACTGGGTGGATCACCGGATGGGTTGAGGGGCCCCGGTTCCGTAGCTTCGAGATGTGCCCGCGAGAAGCGGATCACGCAGGACTCGAAGATCAGCGGAGGCACTCATGTCGGCCCCTACGCACACCCCGCCCCACCCGGCGTCCCGGGGCGGCGTCGACATCCGGCTGCCCTGGTGGGCGCTCGCCCTGCCGACGCTCGCCTTCGTGGTGCTGCTGGCCCTCATCCTCAATCCCACCGACGCGCACGCGGCCTCCGGCGACCCCGTTGTCACCCAGTTCCTGGAGCGCGTACAGCAGCTCATGGCGCGCTGAGCACCCGCGAAGCCGCCCGTCAACTCCCTGCGCCTCATGGCCTGTTTCATGCGAAGCTGGATCCCATGAGCGTCGCAGATCCCCGCAGGATTGTCCTTTTCCGGCATGCGAAAGCCGACTGGCCCGAGGTGACCGACCACGAGCGGCCGCTCGCCGACCGGGGCCGAAAAGATGCAGCGGAGGCCGGACGACGGCTGGTCGACTCCGGTATCCCCCTCGACCTTGCCCTCTGCTCCACCGCGACCCGGACCCGTGAGACCTGGAAGCTCGCCGTGCAGGAGTTCCCGCACCGGCCGAAAACGGTCTACGAGGAGCGGATCTACGAGGCCTCTCCCGGCGAGCTGATCGCCGTGCTGAACGAGACCCCGGACGACGTGCGCAACCTCGTACTGATCGGCCACAACCCGGGTGTGCAGGGCCTCGCCGACGTCCTCGCGGGCGCCGCCGAGGGGGAGGCCCGCCGGCGGATGAGCGACCGCGGCTTCCCCGCCGCAGCCTTCGCCGTCCTGTCGTTCAGCGGCCCCTGGAAGACCCTGGAGCCCGGCGTGGCCACCCTCGTCGACTACTGGGCGCCGTCCGACTGACGACACCCCACTCGGGCGAGAAACGGCGCGCGAGAAACGGCAGGGGCCCGGCGCCATCACGGTGCCGGGCCCCTGCCGATCCGTCGTCGAGGTCAGTCCTCCTCGTGCGCGTCCGCCGCCTCGACCTCTTCGCGGGTGACGCCCAGCAGATACAGCACCGTATCGAGGAAGGGCACGTTCACCGCGGTGTGCGCGGCCTCCCGCACCACCGGCTTGGCATTGAAGGCGACCCCGAGCCCGGCCGCGTTGAGCATGTCCAGGTCGTTGGCGCCGTCGCCGATCGCCACCGTCTGGGACAGCGGCACCCCCGCCTCGGCGGCGAACCGGCGCAGCAGCCGCGCCTTGCCCGCACGGTCCACGATCTCCCCGGTGACCCGGCCGGTCAGCTTCCCGTCGACGATCTCCAGGGTGTTCGCCTGGGCGAAGTCCAGCCCCAGCCGGTCCTGCAGATCGTCGGTGACCTGGGTGAAGCCGCCCGAGACGACACCGACTTGGAAGCCGAGCCGCTTCAGCGTACGGATGAGGGTGCGCGCGCCCGGCGTCAGCCGTACCTCGGAACGCACCTTGTCGACGACCGAGGCGTCGAGGCCCTCCAGCAGCGCCACGCGTGCGTGCAGCGACTGCTCGAAGTCCAGCTCGCCGCGCATCGCGGCCGCGGTCACCTCGGCGACCTCGTCCTCGCAGCCGGCGTGCGCGGCGAAGAGCTCGATCACCTCGTCCTGGATCAGGGTGGAGTCCACGTCCATGACGACGAGCCGCTGGGCCCGGCGATGCAGACCGGCGGCGACGACGGCCACGTCCACACCGACCTTGCCGGCGTCCGTCACCAGGGCGGTGCGCAGCGGCTCGGTCTCCACACCGGACACCGCGAACTCGACGGCCGTGACCGGGTACTTGGCCAGCCGGAAGATACGGTCGATGTTGCCGCCCGCCTTGGCGATCTTGGCGGCGATCGCGGCGGTGGCCTCCGCGGTGAGCGGGTGACCGAGCACGGTGACCAGGGAACGTCCCAGCCCGCGCGGCCGGTTGTCGCCGAGACCGGAGATGATCTCCGCCTGCATCTTGATCGACTCGGCCCAGCTGTGGACGGTCGCCCGCAGATCGCCCTCCAGCGGACGGGGCGGCGCGGTCACGAGCGCGCACAGCACCATCCGGCCACGCGTGACGACCTGCTCGATGTCGACCACGTCGACGGAGTAGGCGGCGAGGGTGTCGAAGAGGCCGGCCGTGATGCCCGGCCTGTCCTTCCCGAAGATCTTGACGAGAAGGGTGGGGACGTCGGAGGACGAGGTCTGCGAAGCACTCATGGTGTTCCCACCGTATCCGGCACCCAGTGCCTGCCGCTCCCGCGGTCCGTCTGACGGACACGGAACACTGGGTGTCGAGCGGGTGGCGAGATCCTTATGAGCAGGCCACGGGCGCACTGCGGTGGGTCAGCGCGGCCCCTTCGGCCGCCTGGGCGGTGGCGGTGGCGGTGGCGGCGGAGGTGGGGGTGGGGGAGGAGGCGGTGGCGGCGACTGCCGGCCCTCGTCCCCCGAGGACGGTTGTCGGGCGCCGGGCCGCTGCCTGCGAGGTGGTTGCGGTGCACGAGGGGGCCGGTCGATCGGGCGGGCCACCGTCGGAGCGCCGTAGACGGTGTCGGGCGGAGGTGCTGAACCGCCCGGCCGGCCCGGTCCGCTCGACTCGTCCGACGGCTGCGAGCGGTCCTCGTGGGGCCGCACGACGTCCTGCGGCGGACCGCTGCCCTCGGACGAGCCCGAGCCCTCGCCCCGGCGGTACCCATCGGACGACCGCGGTCCCCGGGCGGGCGGCATCCCACCCGGCGCTCCCCGATGATCCTGGGGGTGCGACTCCTGCCCGCCACCCTCACGGCCCGTCCCCCGCGGACCGGTTCGCCGCGGTTCACCACCCGGCCGCGCATCCTCCGGTCCCCGCAGCTCGTCCGGCACCCGCAGATAAGGGTTCGTAGCCGGATTGGGCGCCCGATAGGGCGTACCCGGCACGTACGGCCCGGCTTCACCGCCACCCGTCCCTGCCGCACCCTCCTCGTACGACCGTCCCCCGCCTTCGTACGACCGTCCCCCGCCTTCGTACGGCTGCTCTCCGCCTTCGTACGGCTGCCCTCCGTCTTCGTGCGACCGCCCCCTGCCTTCGTACGACCGCCCCCGGCTTTCGTACGACCGCGACACGTCGTCGTACGAACCACCCGCCCCCTCGTACCCCCCTGAACCGCCCCCGGAAGCCCCGGCGCCCCCCTCGTAAACCTCGGCCTCACCCCCGCGCGCGCCGGCGTCACCTCCATGAGGAGCGTTCTCGCCCCAGTAAGCCCCGCCCCCACCTGCGTACGGCCCAACCCCGCCCTCACCCGCATACCGCGGCGGAACCCCAGCAGCCCCAGCCCCCGGCACCCCCACCGCCTCGACACCGGAACCCCCCGCCACGTCACCCCGTGCCAGCCTCGCGGCCCGAGACCCCGCCGCCCCTGTCGCCCGCGCCAGCAAGGCCCCCGCGGCCCCCGCCCCCGCCCCCCACAGTGCCCCGAGCAGTACCGCGATCCCGAGTTGCCCCCGCAGCCGCACCCCCGCGCCGAACGCGTCGAACCCCAGCACCGACAGCGAGGCGTCCACCGACACCTCCGTCAGCCAGGCGAGCAACGGCAGCGCCACCGCGGTCGCGACCCCCAGCCGCAGCGCACACCGCCCCGCGAAACCAAGGGTCCCCAGATCCCCCGCCCCAGCAACCGTCCCCGGCGTCCGCACAGCGGTCAGCACCCCGGCCAGCAGCATCATCAGCGCCGCCCCCACCCCCAGCAGCCACACCCGCCCGTCCAGCTCCGCCAGGCGTCCCAGCGTCACCGACTGCTCGGAGTCGGAGGTGAGCAGTCGGTCCAGGGGATCCGGGAGAAAGTTCGTCAGTACGCCCGTCGCGCGGCCGTCGAAGGGGACGAACAGGCCGACCGGGATGCCCAGCCACACCCCGTTCGGTGCCCCGAGCAGCGCCGCTCCCGCGATCCGCTTGGGGTGGTCGTCGCCGATCGCCGCGTACGCCGCCGCCGAGAGCCCCGCGGCCACCGCGACCAGCAGCACCGTCACGAGGCCGGACACGGCCGGCCGTACGACCCGGTGGAGGGCCTCCCAGCCGCGCGGCAGTGGCGTACGACGGGACGCCAGCAGCGCGACCAGCAGGATCCCGGCCGACCAGCCGAGCCCGCCGAGCAGCGTCGGCGCGGTGTCCACCGTGAAGCCGACCGCCGCCTTCGCGTCGATCAGGTCGCCGACCTGGTCGGGCAGCAGCCCGCCGATGTCCCCGACGTCCCCAAGGCCGGGGATGTCGAGACCGCCGCCCCCACCCGCGCCGGGCAGCTTGTCGAGCCCCAGGGCGCTCCCGTCGAGTGTGATGACGTCGTGCCCCGCCCAGGCCAGCCCGCCCATCATCGCCGTGAACAGCGCGACCACCGAGCCCGCGCGCGCGAGGAGTTCCGAGGGCGCGATCACCGCTCCGGCGCCCCGCAAAGACCGCAGGAAGAACCATGACAAAAGCACCGCACCGACCAGGCTGACGCCCAATGGCGTGATCTCGATGGCGGTCACCGCCTGCGCCCCCGTCAGCCCGAACGCGGACACATCACCGGACGGCGTCACCGAACCACCCGCCGCAAGGGCCACAACGGCCGCGGTCATCGGACCCAGTGAGGCCACGGAATCGGCCTCCAGGAGATGCAGACCGAGCGCGGCGGCGCCCGCCATACCGATCAACGCCCAGCTCACTGCCGTGATCGCGGACAGCAGGATGTCTCCCCACGGCAGCCGCACACCCTGCTTCGTGGCCTTCGTGCTCATGGACGCACTCATGGCAGACCCCCCGATCCGCGGCGCGGCAGAGACCGCGCTTGTCCCCCTCGCGTGGATTACCCACTCTCCGGGTCGGTTTCAACCCCGTCAACGGAACCGGCCGAACCGTGCGAACGTGGTGTTCTCGGGGCTCGACTTTCGGTCAGGAGGGGGATCCTGAAATAGTTCCCGACGATGTTCGACATCCCTACACTCCCTGTGACGGGGGCAATTCGGGGGACTACTCAGTGGGGCTTGGAGTGCCGGAACTCGTACTGGAAGCGAATGGACGTACCTGGACGCTCGATCCGGCCAGGTCGTACAGCCTTGGACGCGATCCGCAGGGGGACATCGTGTTCGACGACGCCAGGGTCTCCTGGCGTCACGCCACGATCCGCTGGGACGGGCGCGGTTGGGTCATCGAGGACCACAGCAGCACCAACGGCACGTTCGTGCACGGTCAGCGGATCCACCGGACGGAGATCGGCCCCGGCGCGGCCGTCCACCTCGGCAACGCGAGCGACGGCCCGCTGCTGAACCTCTCCGGCACCGCGGCCCCGGTCGCGCAGCCCCGGCCCGGGCAGCAGCCGTACGCCGCGCAGAGCGCGAACCCCGGCTGGGCCCAGCAGACACCGCAGCAGGCCCCGCAACAGACACCACAAACATCACCCCACCAGGCCCCCCGGCAGGCCGCACCCCAGGCCTTGCCACATGCCTCGCCCCAGGCCTCGCCGTCCGGCTGGCCACAGCCTCAGCAACAGCCGCAGGCGCAGCCGTACTCGCACGCCCACCAGCCGCCGCAAAAGATCCCGCACCAGCAGGGCCCCGGCGCGGGCAGCGGGGGCGCGGCCGTGCCGCCGGTCTACGGCGACCGCAGCCCGACCACGTTCCACCAGTTCACCATCGGCCGCATCATGCGCATCGGCCGTGCCCTGGAGAACGACCTGGTCGTCTCCGACCTGCAGGTCTCCCGCAACCACGCCGAGTTCCACTCGATGCCCGACGGCCGCATGGAGATCCGCGACCTGGGCTCCCACAACGGCACGTACGTCAACGGCCAGCCGATCCCCAAGGGCGGCTCCACGCTGCTCGGCCCGAGCGACATCGTCGGCGTCGGCCACTCCACGTTCCGGATCGTCGGCGACCGCCTCGAGGAGTTCGTCGACACCGGTGAGGTGTCGTTCTCCGCCCGCCGCCTGACCGTCACGGTCGACGGCGGCAAGCAGATCCTCAAGGACGTCTCCTTCGGCGTGCCGGAGAAGTCTCTGATCGCGGTCATCGGACCGTCCGGTTCCGGCAAGTCGACCCTGCTCAAGGCGCTGACCGGCTACCGGCCCGCCAACCAGGGCGACGTTCTCTACGACAACCGCAACCTCTACAAGCAGTTCGCGGAGCTGCGCCAGCGCATCGGTCTGGTCCCGCAGGACGACATCCTGCACAAGGAGCTGACCGTCAAGAAGGCCCTCAAGTACGCGGCGAAACTCCGCTTCCCGGCCGACACCACCGGCGCCGAGCGCGAGTCGCGCATAGACGAGGTACTGCGCGAGCTGAAGCTCGACATCCACAAGGAGAAGAAGGTCACCTCCCTCTCCGGCGGTCAGCGCAAGCGCGTCTCGGTGGCCCTGGAACTGCTCACCAAGCCGTCCCTGATCTTCCTCGACGAGCCGACCTCCGGCCTCGACCCGGGCATGGACCGCGATGTCATGCAACTGCTGCGCGGCCTCGCCGACGACGGCCGTACGGTCCTCGTGGTCACCCATTCCGTGGCCGAGCTGGCCCTGTGCGACAAGCTCCTGGTGATGGCCCCGGGCGGCGCGGTCGCCTACTTCGGGCCACCCGAGGAGGCACTGAACTTCTTCGGCTACGACACCTGGGCCGACGTGTTCTCCTCCTTCGAGAACTACCGCGACTACGACTGGGCCGGCCGCTGGAAGGGCTCGCAGCACTACCAGATGTACGCCGCGGACATAGACGCCGTTGCGCCGCAATCCGTACAGACGCCTCCGATGCAGGGCATGAAACCGCCGAAGCCACAGCGCTGGACGGGCCAGTTCGCCACTCTCGTACGTCGCTATGTGTCGGTCATCGCGTCCGACAAGGGCTTCCTGGCGCTGACGGTGATCCTGCCGCTCGTCCTCGGCTCGGTCAGCCTGCTCATCGACTTCGGCGACAACCTGCTGCCCAAGCCGGTCGACCCGAGGACCAAGCTGCCCGAGCCGAACAGCACGGCCACCACCGTCCTGCTGATCCTCGCGGTCGGCGCCTGCTTCGCCGGCGCGGCCAACTCCGTCCGTGAGCTGATCAAGGAACGGGTGATCTACGAGCGGGAGCGTGCCACCGGCCTGTCCCGCTCGGCGTACCTGATGTCCAAGGTGGTCGTACTGGGCGCGATCACCATCCTGCAGGGGCTGATGGTCGGCGTCATCGGCTTCGCCACCCGGGGGCTGCCCAAGGAGGGGCTCGTCCTCGGCAGTGCCACCCTCGCGGAGCTGACTCTGCCGATCATGGGGCTCGGGTTCACCTCGATGATGTTCGGGCTGATCATCTCCGCACTGGTGAAGACGTCCGAGAAGACCATGCCGCTGCTGGTCATGTTCGCGATCGTCCAGGTCGTCTTCACCGGCTGCCTGTTCACCCTGCACGGCGCATTCGGCGTCAACGAACTCTCGTATCTGATGCCGTCGCGCTGGGCGGTCGCCGCCGCGGGCGCCACGCTGGACTTCAACCAGGTCAACCCGCCCGTCAAACCGGGCGACACGGCCGACCCGCTGTGGGACCACACGCTCACCACCTGGGGCCTGAACATGGTCGCCCTGATCGCCATCGGCATCGTCTGCGGTTTCCTCGTCTCCCGCTTCCTGCGCCGCCACGAGCCCGAGGTCATGCGCAAGTGACCACGGTCGTACAACAGTGAAGGGCGGCACCCCGACCGGGTGCCGCCCTTGTGCGTAGAAGAGGTCCGCGCGACCTCAGTACGCGCTGTTGACGTTGTCCATCGAGCCGTACCTGTGGGCCGCGTAGTTGGCGGCGGCGGTGATGTTGGCGACCGGGTCGTAGATGTTCCAGGACGTGCCCGCGACGTGGTACGCCTGGAACGTCGGCGGGATGACCTGGAGCAGCCCCTTCGACGGGATGCCGTTGATGGCGTTGATGTCCCAGTTGTTGATCGCGTTCGGGTTGCCCGAGGACTCGCGGATGATGTTGCGGTGCAGGCCGTTGTAGCTGCCCGGGATGCCCTTGGCCTTCATGATGTCCAGGGACTCCTTGATCCAGCCGTCAAGGTTGTTGGCGTAGCTCTTGTGCACCGCGGCCTTGAGCTTGGCGCGATGCGCGGCCCGGCTCGCGGCCTTGGCCTTGCGCGCCTGCGCGGCCTTCTTCGCGGCGGCGGCGTGCGCGGCCTTCTTCTTCGCGGCGGCCGCGGCCTTGGCCTTGGCCTTCGCCTCGGCGTGCGCCTTCGCTGCCTTCGCCTCGGCGGCGGCCTTGCTCTGCAGGGCCTTGGCGGCGAGCTGCTCGCTGACGTCCGCCTGGAGGCCCTTGAGCTGCTCGGAGGTGTACTTCACGGGGGCGGAGGAGACGGCGACCTCGGAGGTGGTGGTCTCGGCGTTGCCCGGAACCGCGCTGAAGGCGACGGCGGCGGCGCCGAGCGTGGCGACTCCGGCAACGGCGATCTTGTGGCGCTTGGTCAGGGCACGACTGTGAGGACGGGTGAAAGGGTTCTTGGGCATGCGGAATGGACCTCTTCGAATAGCGCGGAGGTCGCTCGCTGTCCGGGTGTCGGACGGGTGCTTCCGGCACAAACGCCGCGGGCGGAACCCACGGCGCTGAGCGACGTTGGCAATTCTTAGCTGCCGCAAAACGCCCAGGCAAAGGTGTGACGTACGACCCTGGGTAGTGGAGCCGGGGAGGGCAAATCGGGACAGACCAACACGTCTGCCCCGTTCATGCCGGGAGCCTTTGTCTCCTATTTCACCTAGTACGTGATCTGCGCCCTATGTGCGGGCTCACATCGACCGCACAGTGTTCTCACCAGCAGTTGCGCTCGCAATGCTCTGCGTGAGGAGGCTCCTCGGGGAGAAGCAGATGCACGTCCCCGAACTCGTGCCACAGGTAGTGCCGGCGCAGGGCCTCCTCGTAGCCGCGGTCGATCGCCGCCCGCCCCGCGACCGCCTCCAGCATCAGCAGGTGCGAGGCCTGCGGCTCGTGCAGCCCGGTCAGCAGCCCGTCCACCACCCGCACCCCGCGCTCCGGGGTCACGACGAGGTCCGTCCACCCTTCACGCGCGCGTACGACCCCGTCCGCCGCCGCAGCGGACTCCACGGCCCGCACGGCCGTCGTCCCCACGGCCACGACCCTGCCGTTCCCGGCCCGCACCGCGTTGATCAGCCGCGCGGAGGCCTCCGGCACCGAGAACCGCTCCGGGTACGGCGGCTCGTGCGCCTCCGCCGAGGCCACCCCCGTGTGCAGCGTGACCGGCGCGAACTGCACACCCCGGCTCACCAGCTCCACCACCAGCCGCGCGGTGAAGGGCCGCGCCGCACTGGGCATCTCCGCACTGCCCGACCCGTCGGGCGACGGCAGCGCGAACACGGTCTGATACACGGACAGCGGCTGGTCCCGCTCCGTGTAGGAGTACCGGATGGGCCGCCCGTGTTCCCGCAGCAGCCCGAGAACCTCCCCGCCGCACACCCGCGCCCACCACAGCCGCCCGCTCACCGCATCCTCCAGCACCAGCCGCAGGCCCCCGGGCAGCCGCACCTCCGTCCCCGCGGGCCCGCCCGCACGCGCACGCGTGGTGCCCTCCCCGTCGGGCTCCCGCAGCTCCACCGCCCACCGGCCGTCGTCCCCACGCGTGGAGAAGTGCACCACCACACGCGCGTGCCCGATCCGACCGTCGACGGCCGCGGCCAGCGTGGGGGAGGTGTTGACGACGAGCAGGTCCCCGGCCCGCAGCAGCCGCGGAAGCTCCCCGAACGAGTGGTGCGACACCGCGGTACCCCGCGACACCAGCAGCCGTACGGCATCCCGGTCGAGCCCGGTCCCACGCTGCTCGGGCGGTACCCGTGCCGACAGTTCCTTCGGTACGCGCACGGCGAGTGTCATCGGCCCTCCCGCAGCGAGGGGGCGCCGGACGATGCCCTCGGTCGCCTCGCCGGCGCGGGCTGTGGGCCGAGGGCGGCTGCTCGTGTCCGGTCTAGCCGGGGCCCGCCCTGTTCGGCCGGCACCTGTGCCGACAGCTCCTCCGGTACGCGCAGGGCGAGTGTCATCGGCCCTCCCGCAGCGAGGGGGCCTCGTACCGCCCGCTCGGTGGCCGCTCGTCCAGCAGCCGCAGAAAGCCCGGCACCACACTCGCCGGCTCCGGCCGCGGGTCCTTGTCGTCCGGTACGGCCGCCGCGTACAGGTCGGTCGCCATGTCCCCGGGATCGACGGCCCACACCCGCAGCTGCGGCTCCTCCTCGCCGAGCACCGCAGCGAGGTGGTCCAGGGCGGCCTTCGACGCCCCGTAGCCGCCCCACGTCTCGTACGCCTCGGCGGCGGCATCCGAGCTGATCGCGATCACCGTGCCGGCCCCCGACGCCCGCAACAGCGGCAGCGCCTCCTGGACCAGGCCCAGCGCGGCCACCACGTTCACCTCCAGCGCGCGGCGCAGCCCCTCCAGCGGCAGCTCCTCAAGACGCGCCAGCGGCTCGACGCCCAGCGCGCTCGCGTTGTTCACCAGCAGATCGACGCCGCCGAGCTTCCAGGCCGCCGCCACCAGCTCCCCGCGGTGTGCCGGATCCGTGACGTCCCCGGGCAGCGCCGTCACCCGGGTTCCGTGCCCGGCGACGGCGGCCGCCGTCTCCTTCAGGACCTCGGCCGTCCTCGCGTCGAGCACCAGGTCCCAGCCCCGCGCGGCCAGCGCCTCGGCGAGCGCCCGACCCAGCCCCTTCGAGGCCCCCGTGATGATCGCTACCGGCATGACACACGTCCCCTCGTCGTCCACGCCTCCTGATCGGCGTGCCCCCAACGTAGGAAGGGCCTCCGCCCCGCCGCCTCGGACGCGGGCCGCAGAACGGTGAGGCCCTTCGCCCTAGGTCGCCCGGCCTAGCCGGAAGCCGTCACAGGTCCGATCCGCGCTGTCACACCCCGCCCGTACGCTGAGGGCATGAGTCAAGGCCCCCGGTCCGGCCTCGCCGCGGTGAGTTCCGCGCTGCTGGCCATGAGCAGGCACCTCGAGGTGCGGGACGTCCTCAAGACGATCGTCGCCTCGGCCCGCGAGCTGCTCGACGCGCAGTACGCCGCCCTCGGCGTCCCGGACGACCACGGCGGCTTCGCCCAGTTCGTGGTCGACGGTGTCAGCGACGCCCAGTGGAAGGCCATCGGCCCCCTCCCGCGCCAGCACGGCATCCTCGCCGCGATGCTGCACGAGGCCACGCCCGAGCGCCTCGCCGACGTCCGCAAGGACCCCCGCTTCGAGGGCTGGCCCGCCGCCCACCCCGACATGGTCGACTTCCTGGGCCTGCCGATCCGCGACGGCGACGAGGTCATCGGCGCGCTGTTCCTCGCCAACAAGCTGCGTCCTGTGGGGGGACACCCCCCACACCCCCCGTGCCCCAAGCCTGAAGGAAGCTGCGGCTTCACCGAGGAGGACGAGGAACTGCTCTCGATCCTCGCCCAGCACGCCGCGATCGCCCTGACCAACGCCCGCCTGTACGAACGCAGCCGGGAGCTCACGATCGCCGAGGAACGCTCCCGCCTCGCCCACGAACTGCACGACGCGGTCAGCCAGAAACTCTTCTCGCTGCGCCTGACCGCCCAGGCCGCCGCCGCCCTGGTCGACCGGGACCCCTCCCGCGCCAAGGACGAGATGCAGCAGGTGGCCACGCTCGCCGCCGAGGCCACCGACGAACTGCGCGCCGCCGTGGTCGAGTTGCGCCCCGCCGCCCTGGACGAGGACGGCCTGACCGCCACCCTGCGCACCCACATCCAGGTCCTGGACCGTGCCCACACCGCGCGCGTGACCTTCACCGCCCGCCACGTCCGCGCACTGCCCGCCGCTCAGGAGGAGGCCATGCTCCGCGTCGCCCAGGAGGCCCTGCACAACGCGCTGCGGCACTCCGGAGCCGCACATGTCGACGTGACCCTGGACCGGCGCGGCAGCGGAGCCGTCCTGCGCGTCACGGACGACGGCAGCGGCTTCGAACCGAAGGCGGTCCGCCGCGCGGGACGCCACCTCGGCCTGGTCTCCATGCGGGACCGCACCAGCGGGGTCGGCGGCACGCTGACCGTGGAATCGGCGCCCGGCAAGGGCACCACGATCGAGATGGAGGTCCCCGGTGGCTGACGCGATCAGGGTCCTGCTCGTCGACGACCACCAGGTCGTCCGCCGGGGGCTGCGCACCTTCCTCGAAGTGCAGGACGACATAGAGGTCGTGGGCGAGGCCGCCGACGGCGCCGAAGGCGTCGCGCGCGCGGAGGAACTGAGGCCCGACATCGTCCTCATGGACGTCAAGATGCCGGGCATGGACGGCATCGAGGCCCTGCGCAGACTCCGCGAACTGGACAACCCCGCGCGCGTGCTGATCGTCACCAGCTTCACCGAACAGCGCACCGTGGTACCGGCCCTGCGCGCGGGCGCCGCCGGGTACGTCTACAAGGACGTCGACCCCGACGCCCTCGCCGGCGCCATCCGTTCCGTCCACGCCGGACACATCCTGCTCCAACCCGAGGTCGCGGGCGCCCTGTTGTCCCAGGAGGAGAACAACTCCGGCCAGGGAAGAGGCGGTTCGCTCACCGAGCGGGAGCGCGAGGTGCTCGGACTGATCGCGGACGGCCGCTCCAACCGGGAGATCGCCCGTGCGCTGGTCCTCTCCGAGAAGACCGTGAAGACACACGTCTCGAACATCCTGATGAAACTCGACCTGGCGGACCGGACCCAGGCGGCACTGTGGGCGGTACGTCACGGAGCGGCCGGTTGATCCCGAGACACACGGCAATACGGAGGGTTCCGCTCCGGAGTGAGATTCATACCGTCGTGGGAATGTCCCCCGAATGGCGCATCCTTCGGGGAGGCCCGCCGTTCTTCAGTGCATGCTGCGGCGACTGCCGCGGCAATCGCTAGGAGGGCTTAGAAGTGAAGAACCTGAAGAAGGTAGCGGCCGTGACGATGGTGGCCGGCGGGCTGGTCGCCGCCGGTGCCGGTATGGCCTCCGCCACCGACGGGGCGCACGCCGACGGCAAGGCCGTGGGCTCGCCCGGCGTCGTCTCGGGCAACCTCGTCCAGGCCCCGGTGCACATCCCGGTGAACGCGGTCGGCAACAGCGTGAACGTCATCGGCGTGCTGAACCCCGCCTTCGGCAACCTCGGCCTCAACCACTGACTTCCCTCGCCGAACGGGGAGTGACTTCGGCCTCCCGGGTGCACCACGCACCCGGGAGGCCGGTCCGTTCCCCGCGCGCAGTCACCGGGCCATCGGCTCGAGACGTCACGCGTCCCTCAGGGAGCGGAGCGGCACCCCTTAGCGTGCGAGCGGGCCCCGCGGAGAGGGCCGGCCCGCCCGCGGATGGAGCCACGCGCACCCGCCGCCCGGCCCGACGCCGATCACCGCACCCGCCGCAGTCCAGCCCCGCGCCCGGTGGGGTCACGCCTCCTGCAGTCCAGCCCCGCGCCCGGTGGGGTCACGCCTCCTGCAGTCCAGCCCCGCGCCCGGTGGGGTCACGCCTCCCGCCGTCCAGCCCCGCGCCGGTCGGGCCACGCACCTCCCGCCCGGCCCCACGCCGGTCACCGCACCCGCCGACATCCAGCCCATGCCCGGCGGGGTCACGCCCGCTGCCGTCCAACCCCGCGCCCGGCAGGGCCGCACGCCCACGCCCCGCCGCCGGGCCCGACGCCGGTCACCGCATCCGCCGCCGTCCAGCCCCAGGCAGGGCCGGGTCACGCACCCCCGCCGCCGTCCAGCCCCACACGGTCCGGGCCACGCACCCCCCACCCAACCCCACGCCGCTCACCGCACCCCCCGCTCCAACTCCTCCACATACGCGTTGTACGCAGCGACCTGCGCCCGCCGCCCCGTCCGCTCCACCGGACGCAGCGCCTCCCCCCGAGCCCGCATCTCGGCGGAGCTCACCGCGCCCCCGGGCCCGTTCTCGTAGGCCAGCGACACCAGCAACCCCACCCGCTGGGCAAGCTCCAACACCCGCACCGCCCGAGGCGGATACCCCGGCGCCAGTACCTCCCGCCCCCGCTCGGCCCGGGCCCGGTACGCCCAGATCGCCGCCTCCGCCACCGGCCCCGACCCGGCCACGTCCAGCCGCGACAGCACCTCGGTCGCGTCCCGCAAGGCCTCCGCGAGCTCACGCTCGGCCTCGCCCAGCGAGGGAACGTCCGCAGGCGGAGCCTCCCGCACCGGCAGCACATGCCACACCACCTCGACATGCACATCGCCCGCGGGCCCGGCCTCGTACACCTCCGGCACAAGGCCCAGCGCGGCGCCGTGACAGACCACCGCCTCCTCCGCCTCCAACGCGCGCGCGTTGAACTCAGGCGGCCCGCTCAGCCCCAGCGGATGCCCGGGCGCGGGCAGCGCGACCCGCAGACCGGTGACCCCGAGCGCCCGCAGCCGCCCGAGCGCCAGGGTGAGACCGACGGCCGCCGTCTCACCCGGCAGCCCCTCCACCCGGTGCACGGCATCGTCACCGACGATCGCCAGTACGGCGTCGTCCGGCGAGACAAGTCCGGCCAAAAGGCCGTTTCCCCAAGCGGCAAGGCGTCCAGAGCGCGGTTCCGAGAGCATGCCCCCCAGCCTAAGGACCGGACCACTGAACGGGAGCAGCCGACCGGTGGCGTAGATTTCATCGAGGGCTGCGCCCAAAAGCGCGCACGCGCCAGCCGAGACGTCGACACCGGTCACACTGCAAGGGGAGACAACGCGCTCATGAGCGATGTTCTGGAGCTTCAGGACGTATCCGTGGTCCGTGAGGACCGGGCTCTGGTGGACCAGGTCAACTGGTCGGTCAAGGAGGGCGAGCGCTGGGTCATCCTCGGCCCCAACGGCGCCGGCAAGACCACGCTCCTGAACCTCGCCTCCAGCTACCTCTACCCGAGCAAGGGCACCGCGACCATCCTCGGCGAGACCCTCGGCAGGCCCGGCACCGACGTCTTCGAACTGCGCCCCCGCATCGGCATGGCCGGCATCGCCATGGCCGACAAGCTCCCCAAGCGCCAGACCGTCCTGGAGACCGTGCTGACGGCGGCGTACGGCATGACCGCCGGCTGGCAGGAGGAGTACGAGGACATCGACGAGCAGCGCGCCCGCGCATTCCTCGACCGCCTCGGCATGAGCGACTACCTGGACCGGAAGTTCGGCACCCTCTCCGAGGGCGAGCGCAAGCGCACCCTCATCGCCCGCGCCCTGATGACCGACCCCGAGCTCCTCCTCCTCGACGAGCCCGCCGCCGGTCTCGACCTCGGCGGCCGCGAGGACCTGGTCCGCCGCCTCGGCCGACTCGCGCGCGACCCGATCGCCCCGTCGATGCTCATGGTGACCCACCACGTCGAGGAGATCGCCCCCGGCTTCACCCACGTCCTCATGATCCGCCAGGGCAGGGTGCTCGCCGCGGGCCCCCTGGAGCTCGAACTCACCTCCCGCAACCTCTCCATGTGCTTCGGCCTCCCCCTCGTCGTCGAGCAGGTCGGCGAGCGCTGGACCGCGCAGGGCCTGCCACTGTCGTGATCACGTGAAGTACCCGCAAAAACAAGGGTAAGAAGCCCGTTCCCGCTCCATTGCGCCCTGTCCGCGGAGGTACCCGCGGACCTACCATGACCACGTGAACGACATCGACGCATGGGTGTGGTGGCTCGTCGGCGCGGCTGCGCTCGGAATCCCGCTCGTGGTGACCGCGATGCCGGAGTTGGGCATGCTCGCGATGGGCGCCGTCGCCGCCTCCGTCGCTGCCGGACTCGGCGGTGACATCGTCGCCCAGGTGCTCGTCTTCGTCGTCGTCTCGGTGGCCCTCATCGCCGTCGTACGGCCCATCGCGACCCGGCACCGCTCCCAGCGACCCCAACTCGCCACGGGCATCGACGCGTTGAAGGGCAAGCAGGCCGTCGTCCTGGAGCGCGTCGACAGCGCGGGCGGCCGGATCAAGCTCGCCGGAGAGGTGTGGTCGGCCCGTTCTCTCGACACCAGCCGGGCCTACGAAGCGGGCCAGGAAGTGGATGTCGTCGACATCGAGGGAGCCACGGCGATCGTCATGTGACCTCGCAGGATGCAACTGAACCGAACGCACCACGAGTTGTACGACGGTCTGACACACTCGACCAGCAAGATCTTCAACAACCATAAGATCTTCCGAGAACGCCGAGGCAGAGAAGGGCACGGGGAGCACGATGGAACCGGTCATCATCGTCTTGATCATCCTGGTGGTGTTGGTCTTCATCGCCCTGATCAAGACGATCCAGGTCATCCCGCAGGCGAGTGCCGCGATCGTGGAGCGGTTCGGCCGCTACACGCGGACACTCAACGCGGGACTCAACATCGTCGTCCCGTTCATCGACACCATCCGCAACCGCATCGACCTGCGCGAACAGGTCGTACCGTTCCCGCCCCAGCCGGTCATCACCCAGGACAACCTGGTCGTCAACATCGACACGGTCATCTACTACCAGGTGACCGACGCCCGGGCCGCGACCTATGAGGTCGCCAGCTACATCCAGGCGATCGAGCAGCTCACCGTCACCACGCTCCGCAACATCATCGGCGGCATGGACCTGGAGCGGACCCTGACCTCCCGCGAGGAGATCAACGCGGCCCTGCGCGGCGTCCTCGACGAGGCCACCGGCAAGTGGGGCATCCGGGTAAACCGCGTCGAACTCAAGGCAATTGAGCCGCCGACCTCCATCCAGGACTCGATGGAGAAGCAGATGCGCGCGGACCGTGACAAGCGCGCCGCGATCCTCACCGCCGAAGGCACGCGCCAGGCCGCGATCCTCACCGCCGAAGGTGAGAAGCAGTCCCAGATCCTGCGCGCCGAGGGTGAGGCCAAGGCGGCCGCCCTGCGCGCGGAAGGCGAAGCCCAGGCGGTCCGCACGGTCTTCGAGGCGATCCACGCCGGAGACCCGGACCAGAAGCTCCTCTCCTACCAGTACCTCCAGATGCTCCCGAAGATCGCCGAAGGTGACGCGAACAAGCTCTGGATCGTCCCCAGCGAAATCGGCGACGCCCTCAAGGGCCTCTCCGGAGCCATGGGCAACTTCGGCAACTTCGGCGGCGGTTCGAGCGGAGGCAACGGCGGCTCGGAACGCCGGGAGACCCCGAAGATCGACTGACCCAGGGATTCCAGTACGACAAAGGGGCCCGCCTTCCCAAGGAAGGCGGGCCCCCACGTACTCAGGGGCGCGGGGCTGTATCGACATGCGGCTCCGCCGCGGGGCGCGACAAACCACAACGCACCCGCAGCCGCATCAGCATCGCACCCGGCAGATGACTAGGCGGCGTCCCGCGCCAACCACTCCGGCAGCGCGGAGAAGTCCTCGTGCCCCAGCGACAGCAGCATCGCGTCAGCCGGAGTCGGCTCGAACGGCTCCCGCAGCAACGGCATCCCGGCCTCCGCCGGAGTCCGGTTCGCCTTGCGGTGGTTGTCCTCCGCGCAGGAGGCCACCGTGTTCAGCCAGGTGTCCTGGCCGCCCTGGGACCGCGGCACCACGTGGTCCACGGTCGTCGCCCGCCGCCCGCAGTACGCGCACCTGTGCCGGTCACGCACCAGAACACCCCGCCGGGACCAGGGAGCTTGTCTTCGGAAGGGCACCCGCACATACCTGCACAGCCTGATCACCCGGGGCGCCGGTATGTCGACCGCGGCTCCGCGCATGCGCAGTTCGGGGTGGGACTGCTCGACGACGGCCTTGTCCTGCAGCACCAGAACGACGGCTCGGTTCAACGTCACCGTCGACAGCGGCTCGAAGCTCGCGTTCAGTACCAGCGTGTCCCGCATGTCAGCCCACCTCCCATGTGCACCGTCCCACCCCCTGGCGGGCCTGGGCCTGGATCAACTCTGGCCGGGCACGCCGAGATGGACAACGCAATAAAAAGTGCCCGCCTCTGATCAATTCCAAGACCAGAGGCGGGCAAACGCACGATGAAGGTCAGTCTTCGGCGGGCACCTCGTACTCACCGATCAACTGAGCACGCGCGATGGTGTGGAACCGCAGGTTGAAGCCCACATAGGCAGGCGACGCATCGGCATCGGGCCCGAGCTTGTCCTGGTCCACGGCGTACACGGTGAAGACGTACCGGTGCGGCCCGTCCCCGGCCGGCGGAGCGGCCCCACCGAAGTCCTTCGACCCGTAGTCGTTCCGCGCCTGTACGGCACCCTCCGGCAGCCCCTCGAACGTGCCGCTGCCCGCACCGACCGGCAGCTCGGTCACCGAGGCCGGAATGTCGAACACGACCCAGTGCCAGAACCCGCTGCCCGTAGGGGCGTCGGGGTCGTAGCAGGTCACGGCGAAGCTCTTGGTCTCCGGCGGGAAGCCCTCCCAGCGCAACTGCGGAGAGGTGTTGCCGGCCGCGTAGACCTGAGCGTCCTTGAGCGTGCCGCCCTCCTGCACGTCCTCGCTCGTCACCGTGAACGACGGCACGGGCGGATGGAAGTCATGGGGGAGCGGCCGCCGCTTGAGCTCGGTCACCTCGGTACCTCCTGATCGATTACCGGAATCAGCAGTTCCGAGCCTAGAACCAGTTGCGCTTGCTGCCGACCTCCGACAGCCACTGGTTGAGGTAGGCGGCCCAGTCGGTGCTCTGGTAGTCGTGCAGTCCCACCTGGAAGGACCGGAAGGTGTCGCTGCCCTCGCTGAACAGCCCCGGCTTCTTGTCCATCTCCAGCACGACGTCCATGGCGTTGCCGTCCGCGACGAAGCTCAACTCGACCTGGTTGAGCCCGCGGTACTGCTGCGGCGGGAAGAACTCGATCTCCTGGTAGAACGGCAGTTGCTGCCGCGTCCCCCGGATGTGGCCGCGCTCGAGGTCCGCGTTCTTGAAGCGGAAGCCCAACTGCATGAAGGCGTCCAGGATCGCCTTCTGCGCCGGCAGCGGGTGCACGCTGATCGGGTCCAGGTCACCGGAGTCCACGGCACGCGCGATCGCCAGCTCGGTGGTCACACCGACGTTCATACCGCGCAGCGGCTGCCCGTCGATCACCGTGATCGGCGTCTCCCACGGGATCTCCAGACCGAACGGCACCGCGTGCACCGCGTTGGCCTGAAGCGTGAAGGCACCGCCGAGCGAGACCTTCGTGAACTCGATGTCCTGCTTGTACTCCTGGTCGCCGCTCTCGACCTCGACCTTGGCCTGGAGCCCGACCGACAGCCCTTCGATCTCCTGGTCGACGGACCCACCCTGGATCCGCACCTCGCCCTGGACGACACCACCGGGGACGACGTTGACCTCGGTCAGCACCGTCTCCACCGAAGCCCCACCGGCCCCCAGGCTCGCGAGCAGCTTCTTGAACGCCATGTCTCTCCTCTTAGAACGCGCGGATTCCTGATCCCTACAAACGCGATCCGGCCGTCGTCGGTTCCGCGCCCTCACCCTGGCAAGCGGACGAACCCTTGACCACCCCTTGGCACACACCCGTCTGGACTACGCTCGTACGCCATGATCACGCCCCCGGACCGTACGCCACTGCCACGAGAGTTCTTCGACCGCCCTGTCCTGGAAGTCGCCCCCGACCTCCTCGGCCGCACCCTCGTCCGTACGACCCCCGACGGTCCGATCGCGGTGCGCCTCACGGAGGTCGAGGCCTACGACGGTCCGAACGACCCCGGCTCCCACGCCTACCGCGGCCGCACCGCCCGCAACGACGTGATGTTCGGTCCGCCCGGCCATGTGTACGTCTACTTCACCTACGGCATGTGGTTCTGCATGAACCTGGTGTGCGGACCGGAAGGCCGCGCGAGCGCCGTCCTGCTCCGCGCCGGCGAGATCCTCGAAGGCGCCGAGCTGGCCCGCAAACGTCGACTCTCGGCCCGAAATGACAAGGAACTGGCCAAAGGGCCGGCCCGCCTGGCCACGGCCCTGGGCGTGGACCGGGCCATGGACGGCACGGACGCGTGTGCCCAGGACGAGACTCCGCTGAGGATGCTCACCGGCGCCCCGGTCCCCTCCGACCAGGTACTCCACGGTCCCCGGACGGGGGTGGCGGGCGAAGGGGGCGTCCATCCCTGGCGGTTCTGGGTCGCCGACGACCCGACGGTGAGCCCCTACCGGGCTCATGTCCCGAGGCGGCGCTCAAGTTGACTCGCTCTTGGAAGATGCGTAACGTGGCCCGAGCCGCTTGAATCGGTTACGGCGATCGCCAGCAGCCGAGAGCGGACAAACCACTACCTACGACATCCCCTCGGCGGGGGCGATTTCGGCGTGCCCGCACGCCCGAATTCGAACTCGCAGGACTCGATTATGAGTTGCCGAGGGAATCGGCTAACGTAGTGAATGTCGAAAGGCCCCGCCGACAGGGAATCAGGCCCGAAAGGATCTGATAGAGTCGGAAACGCAAGACCGAAGGGAAACTGCCCGGAGGAAAGCCCAAGAGGGTGAGTACAAAGGAAGCGTCCGTTCCTTGAGAACTCAACAGCGTGCCAAAAATCAACGCCAGATATGTTGATACCCCGTCCATCGGACTT